>NZ_JBIAYD010000007.1:0-515400 GCF_042897315.1 Streptomyces sp. NPDC001068
GGTTACATTCCGAACCCGGAAGCTAAGCCTTACAGCGCCGATGGTACTGCAGGGGGGACCCTGTGGGAGAGTAGGACACCGCCGAACAATTTTTGAGGACCCCTGGTCACCAGCGTTCAGCTGGGACCAGGGGTCCTTTTGTTTTTACAATGCTTGCGGTACCGAAGACAGGAGTCACCATGTCCACCAACTCTCCCGACGAGCGACCGGAGCGCGACCAGCGGCGACGGGACAGTGGTGACCGCGGTGACCGTGGCGGGTACCGCGGAGACCGCAACGACCGCAGCAACGACCGTGGAGACCGCGGCGGTTACGTCCGTCGCGACGACAACCGTGGCGGCAGCGGTGGCGGCGGCTACGGCCGCCGAGACGACAACCGCGGTGGCGGATACGGCCGTCGGGACGACCGACGCGGTGACGAGCGCCGGGGCGACGACCGCGGCGGTTATGTCCGTCGCGACGACAACCGCCGTGATGACAACCGGCGTGACGACAACCGTGGTGGTGGCTACGGCCGGCGTGACGACAACCGAGGCTCGCGCCCGGCGTTCCAGCGTGACGACCGCGGTGGCTTCCGCCGCGACGACAACCGTGGTGGTGGCGGCGGTGGGTACCGCGGCCGTGACGACCGCCGCGATGACCGTGGTGACCGTCCCGCGTTCCGTCGCGACGACCGTGACGATCGCCGTGACGACCGCCGTGACGATCGTGGTGGCTTCCGCCGTGACGACAACCGCGGCGGCGGTGGGTACCGCGGCCGTGACGACCGGCGCGATGACAACCGAGGCGGTGGCGGTGGCTACGGCGGCCGCCGGGACGACAACCGCGGTGGTAGCGGTTACGCCCGTCGTGACGACAACCGGGGTGGCGGCGGCTACGACCGGCGTGACGACCGCCGTGATGACAACCGGCGTGACGACAACCGTGGTGGTGGCTACGGCCGGCGTGACGACAACCGTGGCTCGCGTCCGGCGTTCCAGCGTGATGACCGCCGTGACGACCGCGGTGGCTTCCGCCGCGACGATCGTCGTGACGACCGCCGTGATGACCGTGGTGACCGTCCCGCGTTCCGTCGCGACGACCGTGACGACCGCCGTGATGACCGTGGTGACCGCCCCGCGTTCCGTCGCGACGACCGTGACGACCGCCGTGACGACCGCCGTGACGATCGTGGTGGCTTCCGCCGTGACGACAACCGCGGCGGTGGCGGTGGCGGGTACCGCGGCCGTGACGATCGGCGCGACGACAACCGAGGCGGCTTCCGAGGCCCCCGGACCGACGACCGTGGACGCGCCCCCCGTCGCGACGACCGTCGTGACGACCGAGGCGGCTTCCGCCGTGACGACAACCGCGGCGGCGGTGGCGGCGGGTACCGCGGCCGTGACGACCGGCGCGACGACAACCGAGGCGGCGGCTACGGGCGCCGGGACGAGCGTGACCGCGACCGTGAGCCGATCAAGCGGCTGCCCATCCCGGAGGACGTCACCGGCGACGAGATCGACAAGGACGTCCGGCAGGAACTGCAGAGCCTGCCCAAGACGCTCGCCGAGGACGTCGCCAGGAACCTGGTGATGGTCGCGCGGCTCATCGACGAGGACCCCGAGGGTGCCTACGGCTACTCGAGGGTGGCGCTGCGCCTCGCGTCCCGTGTCGCCGCGGTGCGCGAGGCCGCCGGTTTCGCCGCGTACGCGAACCAGAAGTACAGCGAGGCGCTCGCCGAGTTCCGGGCCGCACGGCGGATGACCGGTGGCGTGGACCTGTGGCCGGTCATGGCCGACTGCGAGCGCGGGCTCGGGCGGCCGGAGAAGGCGCTGGACATGGCCGGTGCCCCCGAGGTGCACAAGCTCGACAAGGCCGGTCAGGTCGAGATGAGGCTCGTCGCCGCCGGAGCCCGGCGTGACATGGGGCAGCTGGACGCGGCGATCGTGACGCTGCAGAGCCCCGAGCTGGCGTCCAGCTCCGTACAGCCATGGACCGCGCGGCTGCGGTACGCCTACGCAGACGCCCTTCTCGCGGCCGCCCGCGTGGACGAGGCGCGGGAGTGGTTCGCCAAGGCCGTGGAGGCCGACCGGGACGGCAGCACGGACGCCTCCGACCGGCTCGCCGAGATGGACGGGGTCGAGTTCGTGGACGCGCTGAACGACGAGGAGGAGGACGCGGACGCCGACACAGACGTCGAGTCCGAGCCCGAGTCCGAGTCCGAGTCCGAGGCGGAGTCCAGGCCCGTGACCGAGCCCGTCACGGGAGCCGAAGCCGAAGCGGCGGCCGAAGCAGAGGCCGACAAGGACTGATCGCGGTGCCGGACGGAGGGCAGGTTCCCACGGGGGCCTGCCCTCCGTCGTACCCGGACCGTCAGAAGTCGAGCGCCCGCAGCACCAGCCCCGACGCCGGCTTGGGGCCGAAGGACGTCGACTTGCGGGGCATGGTCACGCCCTGACGGGCGAGGTCTCGGACGACCTCCTCGCGGACCGGGTGCAGGAGGACGGCCGTACTGCCGGCGTCCTCGGCCTTGGCGACCGTCGCCGCCGTGTCGTGGATGTACGCGATGTGCGCGTTGGAGTCCTCGGGGATGCGCCAGACGTGTTCGAGCAGCGTGGCGTGCAGCACGGTGGCGTCGAGCGTGCGCCAGGCGGCCGGACGGTCGGCGGGGATCGTGCGGGCCAG
Organism: Streptomyces sp. NPDC001068; assembly: GCF_042897315.1. Lineage (NCBI taxonomy): Bacteria > Bacillati > Actinomycetota > Actinomycetes > Kitasatosporales > Streptomycetaceae > Streptomyces > Streptomyces sp. NPDC001068. Next base: position 2,665 of record NZ_JBIAYD010000007.1, read on the forward strand.
CAGACCGGGATCCGGGCGGTCGATGAGGTGGAAGGTCCCGTCGCCGGCCAGCAGGAACGCGTTGCCGTCGCGGGCCGCGTCCGCGAGCGCCTCCTGGGCCCTCGGCAGGGCGACGTCGAGCCGCCGGACGCGGAAGTTGTCCCGCACGGCCGCCACGGCGTCCGCGACCGGCAGACCGTGCAGCAGACGGTGGATGGCGCGGACACGCAGCGGATAGCGGGCGGTGTCGACGAGCAGGACCAGGCCGTGGTCCCAGGGGCTGGGAGAGGCGTGCTCCGCGCGTAGACGCAAGTAGGTGGCCCAGCGGTGGTGTCCGTCGGCGATCAGGGCCTGGTGGTGGGAGAGGTCGTCCTGGACACGGGCGACCTCGGCGGGGTCGGTGACCGACCAGAGGCGGTGGTGGAAGCCGTCCTCCGTGGTGGTGGCGAGCAGCGGGGGACGGTCGGCCGCCGCTTCGATGATCTCGGCGGCCGCGCCGTCGCCCCGGTAGGTCAGGAGCAGGGGTTCGAGGTTCGCCGAGGTCGCGCGCATCAGGGCCGCGCGGTCGGCTACCACCGGGGGCATGACCTCCTCGTGCGGGAGCACCACGCCTTCCGACGGTTCCGAGACCCGCAGGGCGCCGATGACCCCGCGCTGGAGCAGGCCGTTGCCGTCCTGCTGCTCGTAGACGTACAGGCCGGGTACGGGGTCCGTGGTGAGGATGCCCTCGGCCTGCCAGCGCTTCAGGGTGTCGGCCGCCTGTTCGGTACCGGCGCTCGGGGTACCGGCCTGGGGAAGGATCAGGCGCACGATGTTGTGCGGGTCGGCGGACTGGAGGTGGTGTACGCCGTCGGGGCGAACGACGACGTCGTACGGCGGGGAGGTGACGGCGGCGAGGCTGCCGACCCGGTCGGGGTCGTAGCGGAGACCTCGGAACGGGTTGAGTTCCAGGCCTCGGCGCTCCGTTGCTTCCGAGTGACCTGCAGTGTTCATCCCGGCATCGTACGTGTGTCAGTGGCGTGCGGGATGATCGACGGGGAAAGGCGGGACAACGAAGAGTGACGAGGAGCGATCAGGAATGAGCCAGGGTGTCAGGACTGCTCCCGAGGGCAGCGAACAGGCTCTGAGCACGGCGTATGACACGGCGCTGCTCGATCTGGACGGTGTGGTGTACGCGGGCGGCAGCGCGGTCGCACACGCTGTGGAGTCGCTGGCGACGGCTCGCGCGGGAGGGATGCATTTGGCCTACGTCACCAACAACGCGCTGCGGACGCCGGACACGGTGGCGGGCCATCTGACCGAGTTGGGCATCCCGACCGGCGCCGATGACGTCATCACCTCGGCGCAGGCGGTCGCGAGGCTGATCAGCGAGCAGGTACCGGCGGGGGCGCGGGTGCTGGTGATCGGTGGGGAGGGGCTGCGGGTCGCCCTGCGGGAGCGGGGGCTCGAGCCGGTGGACTCCGCCGACGACGACCCGGCGGCCGTCGCGCAGGGGTACGGCGGCCCCGACCTGGCGTGGGGGCGGTTCGCCGAGGCGTCGTACGCCGTCGCGCGGGGGGTGCCGTGGTTCGCCTCCAACACCGATCTGACGATTCCGAGCGGCCGTGGGATCGCGCCGGGCAACGGCGCGGCGGTGGAAGTCGTCCGGATCGCGACGGGTGCCGAGCCCCAGGTGGCCGGCAAGCCGCTGCCGCCGATGCACCGGGAGACGGTGCTGCGGACGGGTGCCGAGCGGCCGTTGGTGGTCGGGGACCGGCTGGACACGGACATCGAGGGCGCTTTCAACGGCGGGGTCGACTCGCTGCTCGTGCTGACCGGTGTCACCGACGGACGGCAGCTGCTCGCCGCGCCGCCGCAGCACCGGCCCACGTATGTCGACGCCGACCTGCGGGGGCTGCTCACCGGGCAGCCGGAGGTCTCGGCGGCGGACGGCGGGTTCCGGTGCGGTGGCTGGACGGCCACGGCGCGGGCGGACCGACTGGAGCTGGAGGGGGACGGCGAGGCCCTCGACGGGCTGCGGGCGCTGTGCGCCGCGGCCTGGACGGCGGCCGGGGACGGCTCCTGCGAGCTGGACGGGGACAAGGCGCTGGCGCGGCTCGGACTGTGAACCGGGGTTGCGGGCACGGTCCGTGCCGCGCGTGGGCGGTTCGCGGGGGACCGGGTACCCCTGCCTTCGGGGACCGGGCATCGGGAGTGTCAGGCAGGATAGGCTAACCTAACCGGGTGTTGGTCGACAGTCCTCCCGAACAGCGCGCGGAGACCGCCCCCGCGCCCCCAACCCGCCGGGCGATCCGGGCCCTTGGGCTCCTCGGTTCCGTCGTGATCCTGGTGCTCGTCGCCCTGGCGAGCATCGCGATCGGAGCCAAGGAGCTCCCGCTGGACCAGGTCTGGCACGGCCTCTTCCAGGACTCGGGGACCTACGGCGACGTGGTCGTCGGGGAGCGGTTGTCCCGGACCGTCCTCGGGCTGCTGGCCGGTGCCGCCCTCGGCCTGTCCGGAGCGGTGCTCCAGGCACTCACCCGCAACCCGCTCGCCGATCCCGGGCTGCTCGGCATCAACGCGGGCGCGTCGGCCGCGGTCGTCACCGCCATCACCTACTTCGGTGTCAGCACCCTGAACGGCTATGTGTGGTTCGCCTTCTTCGGGGCGGCGGCCGTGGGCGCGCTGGTCTGGTTCCTGGGCGGCAGCCGGGGCGCCACCCCGGTGCGGCTCGCGCTGGCCGGCACGGCGATCAGCGCCGCGCTCTACGGCTACCTCCAGGCCGTGATGATCACGGACGGCGCGGCGCTCAACAAGTGGCGCTTCTGGACGGTCGGTTCGCTGGCCGCCGCGAACGACTCGACGATCAGGCAGGTGCTGCCGTTCCTCGTGGCCGGCACGCTGCTCGCCCTCGGCCTCGCCCGGCCGCTGAACGCGGTGGCCATGGGCGACGACACCGCCCGTGCCCTCGGCGCGAACCTGGGGCGCACCCGGGCCCTGTCGATGCTGGCCGCCGTGGTGCTGTGCGGCGCGGCCACCGCGGCCTGCGGCCCGATCGCGTTCGTCGGCCTCATGGTCCCGCACGTGGTGCGCTCCTTCACCGGCCCCGACCTGCGCTGGATCCTGCCCTACGCGACGGTCCTGTCGCCCGTGCTGCTGCTCGGCGCCGACGTCCTCGGCCGGATCGTCGCCCGCCCCTCCGAACTCCAGGTCGGCATCGTCACCGCGATCATCGGCGGACCGGTCTTCATCCTTCTCGTACGACGGCGCAGGACGGCCCAGCTGTGAAGAACACCGTCGTGAAGAACAACGCCGCGAAGACACCTGCCATGAAGAACGCCGCGGGGGAGAAGAGTGCCGTGCGGAAAACGCGTACGCTGCGCACCCCCGGCGGGCTCTCCCTGCGGACGGACACGCGCGCGCTGGTCGTCGTGACGGCGCTGCTGCTGACCGCGTGTGCCGCCAGCGTCGTGCTGATCGGCACCGGCGACTTCCCGATCTCCTTCGGTGACGTGCTGAAGACGCTGGCCGGCAACGGCACGGCGGGCCAGGACTTCATCGTCAACGAACTGCGGCTGCCGCGCGTCCTGGTCGGTCTGCTGGTCGGCGCCTCGCTCGGCCTCGGCGGCGCGCTGTTCCAGGCCATCTCGCGCAACCCGCTCGGCAGCCCGGACGTCCTCGGCCTCTCCCAGGGCGCGACGTCCGGCGCGCTCGTCGTCATCGTGCTGACGTCCGGGGGCGCCACCCAGGTCACGTTCGGCGCGCTGGCCGGCGGTCTGCTGACCGGTCTCGCCATCTACCTGCTCGCCTGGAAGCAGGGCGTGCACGGTTACCGGCTGGTGCTGGTCGGCATCGGTGTCTCCGCGGTCGTCACCGCGGTCAACGGCTACCTGCTCACCAAGGCCGACTTCGTCGACGCGACCCGCGCGGTCGTGTGGATGACCGGATCCCTCAACGGCCGGGACTGGAACCAGGTCTGGCCGCTGCTCGCGCTGTGCGCCGTCCTCGTCCCGCTGTCGCTGGCCAACGCGCGCGGCCTGCGGATGATGGAGATGGGCGACGACGTGTCCAACGCCCTCGGAGTGCGCGTGGAGCGGGTACGGCTGCTGTTGATGGTGTCGGCGGTGCTGCTGACCGCGGCCGCCACCGCCGCCGCGGGCCCGGTCAGCTTCGTGGCGCTCACCGCCCCGCAGCTCGCCCGCCGCCTCACCCGCTCGCCCGGCCCCAACCTGCTGCCCTCCCTGTGCATGGGCGCCACCCTGCTGGTCACCGCCGACTGGGCCTCCCAGCGTGCCTTCGGCGCCGACCAGCTGCCCGTGGGCGTGGTCACCGGAGTCCTGGGCGGGGTCTACCTGCTGTGGCTCCTGGTCACCGAACGCAGGGCGGGACGGATATGAGAGCGCGGGGCGGGCCGGACCTGAGCGCGGACCCCCAGCCAGACAGCAAGAGGAGCACAGTGAACCGCCTGTCCGCCGAGAACGTCACCCTCGCCTACGACCAGCGCGTCATCGCCGAGCGGTTGTCGGTGGAGATCCCCGACAACTCCTTCACGGTGATCGTGGGCCCCAACGCCTGCGGCAAGTCGACGCTCCTGCGCGCGCTGTCGCGGATGCTCAGGCCCAGCGAGGGCCGGGTGCTGCTCGACGGGCAGGTCATCCAGTCGATGCCGGCGAAGAAGGTCGCCCGCACCCTCGGCCTGCTGCCCCAGTCGTCCATCGCGCCCGACGGCATCACCGTCGGCGACCTGGTCGGCCGCGGCCGGTACCCGCACCAGGGCCTGCTGCGCCAGTGGTCCGCCGAGGACGAGCGGGTCGTCCAGGAGGCGATGGCCCGGACGGGTGTCGCCGAACTCGCCGACCGCTACGTCGACGAGCTGTCCGGCGGCCAGCGCCAGCGCGTGTGGATCGCCATGGCGCTCGCCCAGCAGACCCCGCTGCTGCTCCTCGACGAGCCGACCACCTACCTGGACATCCAGCACCAGATCGACGTCCTGGACCTCTGTGCCGAGCTGCACGAGGAGCAGGGCAGGACGCTGGTCGCCGTGCTGCACGACCTCAACCACGCGGCCCGGTACGCCACTCACCTCATCGCGCTGCGCGGCGGCGAGGTGGTCGCCGAGGGCGCCCCGAACGACATCGTCACAGCGGAGCTGGTCGAGGAGGTCTTCGGGCTGCGCTGTCAGATCATCGACGATCCGGAGACGGGGACCCCGCTGGTGGTGCCGGCAGCCCGGAAGGCACGGCTCACAGCAGCTTCCTGAGCCGGAACAGGTCCAGCAGGTTGGCGTCCAGCTTCACCCGGCCCGACCCCCAGGCCCCGGCGAAGTTCAGCTGGCCGTCGACCAGGGCCACCAGGTCGTCGCCGGCCATGGCCAGCCCGATCTGGGCCTTCTCCCGTGGCGGTCCGGGAAACGTCTCCTCCACCTCGATCCGGCCCCCGGTGAGCCGCCCCGCGAACGTGACGTCCAGGTCGGTGATGTGGCAGCTGACGGTGCGGTCCATGGCGGCGGCCGCGCGGACGTCGCCCTCGGCGCCGCCCATGGTGTGGGAGAGCTTGTCGAGTGCGGCGCGGCACTCCTCGATCGTGGCCATCGCGATCGACGGTACCCCAGCGGTTCGAGGTAGCGTCGGGGCATGACCGACTCTGTGTCCGAGGGCCGGGTCGCGGAGACGGCGGAAGCGGTACCGGCCGAGCCCGAGTACGACCCCGCCGCCCCGGCCCCGCTGAACGTCCCCCGCACCCCCACCGGCAACGCCGACGTCGACGGCCGGCTCGACCGGCTGGGCGACGCCGACCACCTCGCCACGGACGGGCACCTGGAGGTGTACGAGGATGTACACCGGGGGCTGCGCGACGCGCTGACCGAGCTCGACGCCCGCCCGGCACCGCCGGGCCCCCCGGCGCCCGCGCCGCCGGGCGCATACCGGGCGCCCGCGCCGTCGTACCACCAGAGCAGGAGCTGAACCGAACGTGGCAGGAGTCGCACGCCGCCGTCTGGACGCGGAGCTGGTCCGCCGGAAGCTGGCGCGCTCGCGCGAGCACGCCAGCCAGCTGATCGCCGCCGGGCGGGTCACCGTCGGCAAGACCCTCGCGACCAAGCCGGCCACCCAGGTGGAGACCGCCGCGGCCATCGTCGTGCGGTCCGACGACGGCGACCCCGAGTACGTGTCCCGGGGCGGCCACAAGCTGGCGGGCGCGCTGGCGGCGTTCGTACCGCTGGGGCTCGCGGTCGGGGGACGGCGGGCGCTGGACGCCGGGGCGTCCACCGGGGGCTTCACCGACGTGCTGCTGCGCGCGGGCGCCGCGCACGTCGTCGCGGTCGACGTCGGATACGGCCAACTCGCGTGGTCTCTGCAGAGCGATGAACGCGTCACCGTCAAGGACCGTACGAACGTACGCGAGTTGACGCTTGAAGCGATCGATGGGGAGCCTGTGGATCTTGTCGTGGGTGATCTGTCCTTCATCCCGCTGGGGCTGGTGCTGCCTGCCCTGGCGCGATGTGTGAATCCGGACGCCGACCTGGTGATGATGGTCAAGCCGCAGTTCGAGGTGGGCAAGGAACGACTGGGCAGCGGGGGAGTGGTACGGAGTCCGCAGCTGCGGGCGGAGGCCGTGCGGGGGGTCGCCGAGAGGGCGTGGGAGCTGGGACTCGGGGTGAACGGGGTCACCGCCAGTCCGCTGCCCGGGCCGTCCGGCAATGTCGAGTACTTTCTGTGGCTGCGGGCCGGGGCACCCCCACTGGACCCGGCCGACGTTGACCGTGCAGTGGCGGAGGGGCCGCGTTGACACAGAACCGAGCTCGTACTGTTTTCCTGCTGGCCCACACGGGGCGGCCTGCGGCGATCCGCAGCGCCGAACTCGTGGTCAAGGGGCTGCTGGCGGCCGGAGTCGGCGTACGGGTACTGGACTTCGAGGCCGCGGACCTGCCGCTGCCGGACGAGGTCGAACTCGTCGAGGAGGCGTCGCCGCACAGCCTCGACGGGTGTGAGCTGCTGATCGTCCTCGGCGGCGACGGGACGCTGCTGCGCGGCGCCGAGTTCGCCCGGGCCTCCGGGGTGCCGATGCTCGGCGTCAACCTCGGCAGCGTCGGGTTCCTCGCGGAGGCCGAACGGGACGACCTCGACAGGGTCGTCGACCGGGTGGTGAGCCGGGCGTACGAGGTCGAGGAGCGGATGACCGTCGACGTCGTCGTGCACCGCAACGGCGACATCGTGCACACCGACTGGGCGCTGAACGAGGCGGCCGTGCAGAAGGCGGGCGCCGAGAAGCTCCTCGAAGTGGTCCTGGAGATCGACGGGCGGCCGGTGACCGGCTTCGGGTGCGACGGGATCGTGCTGTCGACTCCGACCGGGTCCACGGCGTACGCGTTCTCCGCGGGCGGGCCGGTGGTGTGGCCGGAGGTGGAGGCGCTGCTGATGGTGCCGATCTCCGCGCACGCCCTGTTCGCGAAGCCGCTGGTGACCTCGCCGGACTCGGTGCTGGCGGTGGAGGTGCTGCCGCACGTCCAGCCGGGCGTGCTGTGGTGCGACGGGCGGCGGACGGTGGAGCTGCCGCCGGGGGCGCGGGTGGAGGTGCGCCGGGGTGCGGTGCCGGTGCGGCTCGCCCGGCTGCACCACGCGTCGTTCACGGACCGGCTGGTGGCGAAGTTCGCGCTGCCGGTGTCGGGGTGGCGGGGGGCGCCGCAGTAGCGGTTGGTGGGTGGGGGTGCCTGGGGAGCTCCGGCGGCCGCGGGTGATCGTGGGCTTGTCGCGCGGTTCCTCGCGCCCCCTGGTATCTCCACCCGCCCGGGTGACAGGGTGCCTCGCGCTTCTCCCGCCCTACCTCGTAAGGTCTTCCCCGTGCTGGAAGAAATGCGGATACGGTCGCTCGGAGTCATCGACGACGCGGTCGTCGAGTTGTCGCCGGGGTTCACCGCCGTCACCGGTGAGACCGGTGCGGGCAAGACCATGGTGGTCACCAGCCTGGGGCTGCTGCTCGGCGGGCGGGCCGATCCCGCCCTCGTGCGGATCGGCTCCGAGAAGGCGGTCGTCGAGGGGCGGCTCACCGTGCCACCGGGCACCTCCGCGGTCCTACGGGCCGAGGAGGCCGGCGCCGAGCTGGACGACGGCGCGCTGCTGATCAGCCGTACCGTTTCCGCCGAGGGCCGCTCCCGGGCGCACCTCGGCGGCCGCAGCGTGCCCGTGGGGCTGCTCGCGGAGCTCGCCGACGACCTGGTGGCCGTGCACGGGCAGACCGACCAGCAGGGCCTGCTGAAGCTGTCCCGGCAGCGGCAGGCCCTGGACCGGTACGCGGGCGACGGGGTCACCGTGCCGCTCGCCAAGTACGGCGAGGCCTACCGGCGGCTGCGGGCCGTGGCGGTCGAGCTGGAGGAGATCGTCACCCGGGCGCGCGAGCGTGCCCAGGAGGCGGACATGCTCCGCTACGGCCTCGACGAGATCGCCGGCGTGGAACCGCGGGCCGGTGAGGACGTCGAACTCGCCGAGGAGGCCGAGCGGCTCGGGCACGCCGAGGCGCTGTCGTCGGCCGCGACCGCCGCGCACTCCGCGCTCGCGGGCAACCCCGAGGACCCCGAGGGCATCGACGCGGCCACGCTGGTCGCGGGCGCCCACCGGGCCCTGGAGGCCGTGCGGTCGCACGATCCGGCGCTGGCCGCGCTCGCGGACCGGATCGGCGAGGTCGGGATCCTGCTGGGTGACGTGGCCGGGGAACTGGCCGGGTACGCCGACGACCTCGACGCCGACCCGCTGCGGCTCGCGGCCGTGGAGGAGCGGCGCGCCGCGCTCACCGCGCTCACCCGCAAGTACGGCGAGGACGTCGGGGCGGTGCTGGCGTGGGCCGAACAGGGCGCCGCGCGGCTGACCGAACTCGACGGCGACGACGATCGGATCGGCGAACTGACCGCCGAGCGGGACGCCCTGCGAGTGGAACTGGGCGGGCTCGCACAGGCGTTGACCGACGCGCGTACGGAGGCCGCCGAACGTTTCGCGGCGGCCGTCACCGCCGAGCTGGGCTCCCTCGCGATGCCGCACGCGCGCGTGTCCTTCGACATCCGGCAGACCGAGGACTCTGAGGGCGTGGAGGTCGGCGGCCGTGCGGTCGCCTACGGCCCCTCGGGCGCCGACGAGGTCGAACTGCTCCTCGCCCCGCACCCCGGCGCCCCGCCGCGTCCGATCGCCAAGGGCGCGTCCGGCGGTGAGCTGTCCCGGGTGATGCTCGCGGTGGAGGTCGTCTTCGCGGGCACCGACCCGGTCCCGACCTACCTCTTCGACGAGGTCGACGCGGGCGTCGGCGGCAAGGCGGCGGTGGAGATCGGCCGCCGGCTGGCGAAACTCGCCAAGTCGGCCCAGGTGGTCGTGGTCACGCACCTCCCGCAGGTCGCCGCCTTCGCCGACCGGCAGCTGCTGGTCGAGAAGACGAACGACGGCACGGTCACACGTTCCGGCGTGAAGGTCCTGGAGGGCGAGGAGCGGGTCCGGGAGCTGTCCCGGATGCTGGCCGGACAGGAGGACTCGGAGACGGCACGGGCGCACGCGGAGGAACTGCTCGCCACCGCGCGGGCGGACGCCTGACGCGTGCCCTTCCGGGAGGCGCGGGACCGGGGCCGGCGGACCGGACCCGCGCCGAGCGGGCGCCCACCGGGGACCGGCCCGTCCACGTGCCGGCCGGCCGGCCGGCGCCGGCGCCCGACCGGCTCCCGTCCGCGTACGAGCCGGAGCCGCACCCGGGCGGTTCGCGTCCGCTACGGGGGCCACCCGGCGCGAGCCGACGCCCGCTCCCGACCGGTTCCCGTCCGCTACGGGGCGGTCCTCCCGGCGCGAGCCGAAGCCCGCGCCCGAGCGTCGCCCGTCCACTACGGGGGCCCGGTGCGAGCCGAAGCCCCTCCCCGGCCGATCCGCGTCCGTCACGAGCCGGTCCTCCCCGCGCGAGCCGACGCCCGCGCCCGCTCGGCTTGCCGTACTGTCACTCTCACGGGTGACACACTCCGGCGCGTGCCCCGTCCCGCCCCGGTATGCCCCTCCCGGTAGCCCCGCACCGCCCCCCTCGGCCCGATACCGTCTGTACGTACCCTCGTGACCGCCCCGACGCCGAACACAGGAGCCCGGCTGCGTGAGCACCGTGAGCAGCAACGCATCGCACGGTCAGTCGCCGCTGCGCACCGTGCAGGTGCTGGGCGGCGGCAACGCCGGCAGCAGTGCGCACGTGCGTTCGCTCGCCGCCGGTCTTGTCGCACGGGGCGTGCGGGTCACCGTGTGCGCTCCCGCCGAGGCCGATCACGCCTACGACTTCACCGGTGTCGGCGCCGACCACGTCCACGTACCGCGCAGCAGCGACCCGGCGTCGGTGGCCGCGCTGCGCGCCGCCTGCACCGGCGCCGACCTGGTGCACGCGCACGGACTGCACGCCTCCTTCCGCGCCGTGCTGGCGCTCGGCGGCCGCCGTACCCCCCTCGTCGTCACCTGGCACAGCCGGGCGGAGGCCGAGGGGGCCCGGGCGCACCTGCTGCGGATGCTGGAGCGGCGGGTGGTGCGCGCCGCTTCCGTGGTGCTGGGCACCACCTCCGACCTGGTGGACCGGGCCCGCCGTACCGGAGCCCGGGACGCGCGGCTCGCCGCCGTCACACTGCCCGGACTGCGACCGTCCGTCGAGCCGGACGAGGCGGACCGGCCGCCGCCCAAGGTGCGGGCCGAACTGGGCGCCATGGGGCGGCCGTTGCTGATCGCGGTCGGCTCCCTCGACCGGCACCGCGGATATCACGTCCTGCTGGACGCGTCGCGCGCCTGGTGCCGGCTCGATCCGGTACCGCTGCTCGTCATCGCGGGAGAGGGGCCGCTGCGGGCGGAGCTGCAGCGGCGGATCGAGGACGAGGAGCTGCCCGTCCGGCTCATCGGCAGCCGCGACGACGTCCCCGAACTGCTCGCCGCCGCCGACCTGGCAGTGCTGCCCAGCAGTTGGGAGCCGCGTTCGGTGCTCGCCCAGGAGGCCCTGCACGTCGGCGTGCCGCTCGTCGCGACCGCCGTCGGCGGCATCCCCGACCTGGTCGGAGACGCGGCCGAACTCGTCCCCTACGGCGACTCGGTGGCACTCGCCGGCACCGTGCTGCGTCTGCTCGGCGATCCCGCGCGCTGTGCGGAGTTGCGCGCGCGGGGAGCCCGGCAGGCCGCCGGCTGGCCGACGGAGGACGAGACGGTCACCCAAGTGCTGAGCGTCTACGACGAGTTGACCCAGCCCCGACCGCTCTAGTGCTGCGACCGGAAAGGTTCACCGGCTCGCGACGCCCGGCACGGCACCTCGCCGCGTTGTCGCACCACCCGAGTACATCCAGTACGCGGGCGATGCTCCGCCTTGCGATGCACCGCACCGGACGCCGCGAGCCTTCCGGCAAACCTTTCCGGTCACAGCACTAGCGCGGTCGCGGCACCAGCGGCTACTGGACGTGTCGTCGGGCCCGTAGCGCGAGGCTCAACGCCAGCACCACCTGCGGGTCGTCGAGGTCGGTGCCCAGCAACTCGCCGATCCGGGCCAGGCGGTTGTAGAGGGTCTGCCGGTTGAGGTGGAGCTCGCGGGCCGTCTCCGCCTTGCGGCCCGCGTGCGCCAGGTACGTCTCCAGGGTGGGCAGCAGCGGCGGCTTGGAACGGCTGTCGTGGTCCCGGACCGGGCCGATCGCGCGGTCGACGAAGGCCGCCAGGTCCGGGTGGTCGCGCAGCCGCCACAGGAGGAGGTCGATGTCGAGGCGGCGGGCGTCGTACCAGGGCCGGTCGGACAGGCCCTGGGCCGCCGTCGCCGTCTCGGCCGCGTGCCGCAGACCCGCCGAGGCGGCCGCCCAGCCGCCGGCCGCCCCGACCACCACGACCGGCGGCGCGGTCCCGGGGCGCCGCATCCCGGCGCGTTCCACGCCCGCCCGCAGCGCCGCCGCGACCCGGTCCGCGACCGAGGCCCGCTCCGCCTCCGAGCGCAGGCCCAGCAGGAGCGGCACCCGGCCCTCCACCGGCCGCACGCCGAGCAGCACGGGCACGCCCACGGCCGCCAGTTCCTCGCCGACCGCCCGGGCCAGCACCGCCCAGCCGCCGCCCGGCGACAGGGCGTCACCGACCCGCATGACCACCGGCAGCAGCGGGCCGCCGGCGGGCTTGAAGCCGAGCACCCGGGCCTGGGCCGGGGCGTCCGCCGCGGTGATACGCCCCTCGGCCAGGTCGGTCAGGAAGTCGCCGCGGCCGCGGGCCGCCAGCTCCTCCTCCTGGCGGGCCTGCATCAGGACGACGGCCAGGATGCCCGCGGCCCGTTCGGCGGCGATGCGGTGCACGGGGGTGAGCGGTCCGCGTACCGGGAGCAGCACCAGCCGGGCCCGCACCGAACAGCTGCCCGGACCGCCGCCCGGCACGTCCACCAGGAGGGCCCCGGCCGGCGGGGCGGCGTGCTTGTGCTGGCCGCGCAGCCCCTCCCAGACCTGGAGCGGGTCCGCGCCCTCGGGCCCGGAGCCGGCGGCGTACAGCAGCTGGCCGTCGGGGGTCTCCAGGAAGACCGGGTTGCCGCTGAAGTCGCCGAGGATCGCGAGGACCTGCGGGACCCCGCCACCGTCCAGCAGCGCCTCGGTGCAGCGGCGGTGCACCTCCTCGGCGCGCTGGACGAGCGTGTAGTGGTGGTTGACGATCTCGGTGTGGATCTCCTCCGTCACCGTGACGAAGGGCACCTCGCGGTGGAGTACGACCAGGGGCAGCCCGGTGGCCCGCGCGGTGTCGACGAGGGTGGCGGGCAGCCGGGAGAAGCGCGCCCCCAGCTCCACCACCAGGGCGGCGATGCCCCGCTCGGCGAGGGTGCGCACGAACGCCCGCTGGTCGCCGGGCCGGGTGCCCAGCCCGTATCCGGTGGTGAGCAGCAGTTCGCCGCCCTTGAGCAGCGAGGCGATGTTCGGCACCTCGCCGGCGTGCACCCAGCGCACGGTCCGCCCCAGCCGGTCGGCGCCCGCCAGGATCTCCGGGAGCCCGCTGCGCAGCCCGGGCAGCTCCAGCGCCCGCTGCACGGTGATCCCGCCCTGGGTGTCGAATCCGCTGCCCGTACCGCTGTCCATGGAGCGGACGCTACCTGGGCGAACGCCTTCCCGGCACCTTCCCCTACAGGGGTTCTATGTTGTGGTTGAAGCGGAAGACGTTGTCGGGGTCCCAGGTCCGCTTGACCTTGCCGAGCCGCAACGCGTTCCCCGCGCCGAGCCCGGCCCGCACCCGGTCGCCGCCCTCGTCACCGATGAAGTTCAGATAGACCGCGCCGTTGGACCAGGGACGTACGGCGGCCCGGACGTCCCGCACCCAGGCGACGGCCCGTGTGTCGTCGGCCGGCTCCGACCACATGCCGAAGGGGTGCACGGCCCAGGCCGCGGACCGGTAGGGCACCGGGTACTCGGGCGGCCCCGCCGCGATCGCCCCGCCCTGCGGGAACAGCACGTGCTGGGTGCCGGACGGCACCGGAACGCCGTCCGCGCAGCCGCAGAAGGCGTCGACCGCCTCGTCGGGCAGCGCGTCCAGGTACTCGGCCGACCAGTAGTTCCGCTGCCCGTGCGGGAAGTCGAGGATGGACTGCATCACGGTGTACGGCATCGGGCCGACCATCTCCGCCTCGTGCGGCAGCGCCAGCAACGGCTCGACGACCTTCCGCAGGTCGTCCTCGCGGCCGGCGTAGGTCACCAGGGCGACACACACCAGCGTGCCCACCAGGTGCTCCGGTACGAACGGCAGCGGCGGGCCGGTCAGGTACTGCACCGCGCCGGCCGCCTCGTCGGGTCCGGCGCCGATCACCCCGCGGAAGGTGCGCACGACGTCCGGTCCCGACTCCGGCGCGAACACCAGTGCCGCGACCGAGAACGCCGGCAGTTCGTGCAGTTCGAGGGTGAGGGCGGTGGCGACGCCGAAGTTGCCGCCGCCGCCGTGCAGGGCCCAGAACAGCTCCGGGTTCTCGTCGGCACTGACGTGCACCCGCCGTCCGTCGGCGGTGACCAGTTCGACGCCGAGCAGGTTGTCGACCGCCAGGCCGAAGGCGCGGTCCAGCCAGCCGGTGCCGCCGCCCAGCACGAAACCGCCGACGCCGGTGGTGGAGGCCCGGCCGCCGGTGGTGGCCAGGCCGAACGGCTCGGTCGCCCGGTCCAGATCGCTCATCGTGGCGCCGCCCTGCACCCGTACGGCCCGCGCCGCCGGGTCGACGGTCACCGAGTGCATGGGGCGCAGGTCCACCACGAGCGCGCCGTCGCCGCCGGCCGAACCCGCCACGCTGTGGCCGCCGCCGCGCACCGCGATCGCCAGGTCCAGATCGCGGCCGAACCGCACCGCACGGACCACGTCGGCCTCGTCGGCGCACTGCGCGATGACCGCGGGCCGCCGGTCGATCATGGAGTTGAACACGGCACGGGCGTCGTCGTACCCGACGTCACCCGGCGCGAACACCGCACCGGCCAGATCCTCACGCAATTCGACGAGCGCCGTACCTGCCTTAGACGGGGAAGCCATGACCGTCCCCTTCCGGAAAAGGAGGAGTCTCTCGACCAGCCTAGGCAGAGCGCCCCGCAGGGGCGCGGGGAACTGCGCGACCAGCCCCCACGCACCCGCAGCCGAAGAACGACGCTCCTCAGCCCCCGTACGCCCCCGACGCCGTAAGGCGAAGCGCCGTGTCGATCAGCGGCACATGGCTGAACGCCTGCGGGAAGTTCCCCACCTGCCGCTGCAGCCGCGGATCCCACTCCTCCGCCAGCAGTCCGAGGTCGTTGCGCAGCGCGAGGAGCTTCTCGAACAGCTTGCGGGCCTCGTCGACGCGGCCGATCATCGCGAGGTCGTCGGCCATCCAGAACGAGCAGGCCAGGAACGCCCCCTCGTCACCGGGCAGACCGTCCACGCCCTCCTCGCCGCCCGAGGTCGGGTAGCGCAGGATGAAGCCGTCCGAGGTGGACAGCTCGCGCTGGATCGCCTCGATGGTGCCGATGACCCGTTTGTCGTCCGGCGGCAGGAAACCCATCTGGGGGATCAGCAGCAGCGACGCGTCCAGCTCCTGCGAGCCGTACGACTGCGTGAAGGTGTTCCGTTCCTTGTCGTAGCCCTTCTCGCAGACGTCCCGGTGGATGTCGTCGCGCAGTTCCTTCCAGCGCTCCAGCGGGCCGTCCGCGTCACCGGACTCGATCAGCTTGATGGTGCGGTCCACCGCGACCCAGGCCATCACCTTGGAGTGCACGAAGTGCCGGCGCGGGCCGCGCACCTCCCAGATGCCCTCGTCCGGCTCGTCCCAGTGGTCCTCCAGGTAGCGGATGAGCTTCAGCTGGAGGAGGGAGGCGTAGTCGTTGCGGGCGAGTCCGGTCATGTGGGCCAGGTGCAGGGCCTCGGTGACCTCGCCGTAGACGTCCAGCTGGAGCTGGTGCGCCGCGCCGTTGCCGACCCGGACCGGGGCGGAGTGCTCGTAGCCGGGGAGCCAGTCCAGCTCCGCCTCGCCCAGCTCGCGCTCGCCCGCGATGCCGTACATGATCTGCAGGTTCTCCGGGTCGCCGGCGACCGCGCGCAGCAGCCACTCGCGCCAGGCGCGGGCCTCCTCGCGGTAGCCGGTGCGCAGCAGCGAGGAGAGCGTGATGGCCGCGTCGCGCAGCCAGGTGTAGCGGTAGTCCCAGTTGCGCACCCCGCCGATGTCCTCGGGCAGTGAGGTGGTGGGCGCGGCGACGATGCCGCCGGTGGGGGCGTAGGTCAGCGCCTTGAGCGTGATCAGGGAGCGGACCACGGCCTCGCGGTAGGGGCCGTGGTACGTGCAGTGCTCGACCCAGTCCCGCCAGAAGTCCTCCGTCGCCTGCAGCGACTGCTCCGGCTCCGGCAGCGCGGGCGGCTCCTTGTGCGAGGGCTCCCAGGAGATCGTGAAGGCGATCCGGTCGCCCGGGGCCACCGTGAAGTCGGCGTAGGTGGTCAGGGACTTGCCGTAGGTCTCGGCCTCCGTGTCGAACCACACCGAGTCGGGGCCCGCGACGGCGACCGTGCGGCCCTCGTGTTTGTGCACCCAGGGGACCACCCGGCCGTAGGAGAACCGCATGCGCAGCACGGAGCGCATCGGCACCCGGCCGGTGACGCCCTCGACGATCCGGATCAGCTGGGGCGCCCCGTCACGCGGCGGCATGAAGTCGGTGACCCGGACGGTGCCGCGCGGGGTGTCCCACTCGGACTCCAGGATCAGTGAGTCGCCGCGGTAGGTGCGGCGGGCCGCGGTCGGCGGCTGGGAGTCGGCCGCGTGCGCCGGGCCGAGCCGCCAGAAGCCGTGTTCCTCGGTGCCGAGCAGGCCGGCGAAGATGGCATGCGAGTCGAAGCGGGGCAGGCACAGCCAGTCCACCGTGCCGTCCCGGCAGACCAATGCGGCGGTCTGCATGTCTCCGATGAGTGCGTAGTCTTCGATGCGCCCGGCCACGTGCAACTCCAGTCGAACGGCCACGTCACCCCCCAGGCAAAAGGGGGCTGTCGCTAGTGCGGTCAAGGGGGGTTGTTGTTGTGCGTCGTTAAGCGGTGAAGCAAAGCAGCCCGCCGCGCCCGGAGGCAAAACGACAGTCATAGCTCAACGAACTGCCAAGCTCTCGTGTTCCGGGGGTGACGGGCGGGGGTGTGCCGTGTTTTCCGGTCGGGCTCGGCAGCGAGTGTCCGAGCAGGATACGACGCACGTAGATGATCTGCGTGCCGCTCCGGGCAACCTGTGTGGGCCGAATGGGTGAGCCCTGAGTGAAAACCCGGTAAGCCAGGCCCCACGTCTGTGCCGGTATGTGTACGGAGCGTGGCCGGAAGCCATCTCTCCGCGGCGCTGATACCCTGGTAGCCCGTGGACCGGTGGGCACGAAACCCCCGAACCGCAGCGACGGCACCCCCGGAACTCCGGCGGGCGGCCGTACCGCATGACAGACCGCGACCACGGGAGCACCCTCTTGGCCATGCCGCCGAAATCTACGACGACCAAGCACATCTTCGTCACCGGGGGTGTCGCCTCCTCGCTCGGCAAGGGCCTCACCGCCTCCAGCCTGGGCATGCTGCTCAAGGCGCGCGGCCTGCGTGTGGTGATGCAGAAGCTCGACCCGTACCTGAACGTCGACCCGGGCACGATGAACCCCTTCCAGCACGGTGAGGTGTTCGTCACCAACGACGGTGCCGAGACCGACCTGGACATCGGCCACTACGAGCGTTTCCTCGACCGCGACCTGGACGGCTCCGCCAACGTCACCACAGGTCAGGTCTATTCGACGGTGATCGCCAAGGAACGGCGTGGCGAGTACCTGGGCGACACCGTCCAGGTCATCCCGCACATCACCAACGAGATCAAGCACCGCATCCGCCGGATGGCCACCGACGAGGTGGACGTCGTCATCACCGAGGTCGGCGGCACGGTCGGCGACATCGAGTCGCTGCCGTTCCTGGAGACGGTCCGCCAGGTCCGTCACGAGGTCGGCCGGGACAACGTCTTCGTGGTGCACATCTCACTCCTTCCGTACATCGGCCCGTCGGGCGAGCTGAAGACCAAGCCCACCCAGCACTCGGTGGCCGCACTGCGCAACATCGGCATCCAGCCGGACGCGATCGTGCTGCGCTGTGACCGCGAGGTGCCCACCGCCATCAAGCGCAAGATCTCGCTGATGTGCGACGTCGACGAGGCCGCGGTCGTGGCCTGCCCGGACGCCCGCTCGATCTACGACATCCCGAAGACCGTGCACGGCGAGGGCCTGGACGCCTACGTCGTCCGCAAGCTGGACCTGCCGTTCCGGGACGTGGACTGGCGGACCTGGGACGACCTGCTCGACCGCGTCCACAACCCCGACCACGAGATCACCCTCGCGCTGGTCGGCAAGTACATCGACCTGCCCGACGCCTACCTCTCGGTCACCGAGGCCCTGCGGGCCGGCGGCTTCGCCAACCGGGCCCGCGTGACGATCAAGTGGGTGACGTCCGACGACTGCCGGACCCCGGCGGGCGCGGCGGCCCAGCTCTCCGACGTCGACGGCATCTGCATCCCCGGCGGCTTCGGCGACCGCGGTGTGCTCGGCAAGGTCGGCGCCATCAAGTACGCCCGCGAGAACCGGATCCCGCTGCTGGGTCTCTGCCTGGGCCTGCAGTGCATCGTGATCGAGGCCGCGCGCAACCTGGCCGACATCCCGGACGCCAACTCCACCGAGTTCGACTCCGCCACCGGTCACCCGGTCATCTCCACGATGGCCGAGCAGCTGGACATCGTCGCCGGCGAGGGCGACATGGGCGGCACCATGCGACTGGGCATGTACCCGGCCAAGCTGGCCGAGGGCTCGATCGTGCGTGAGGTGTACGACGGCAAGGAGTACGTCGAGGAGCGCCACCGGCACCGCTACGAGGTGAACAACGCCTACCGCGCGGAGCTGGAGAAGAAGGCCGGCATCCAGTTCTCCGGCACCTCCCCGGACGGCAAGCTCGTGGAGTACGTCGAGTACCCGCGCGAGGTCCACCCCTACCTGGTCGCCACCCAGGCGCACCCGGAGCTGCGGTCCCGCCCGACCCGTCCGCACCCGCTCTTCGCGGGCCTGGTGAAGGCCGCGGTCGCCCGTCAGCAGGGCGCGGCCGAGCAGGAGAATTCGAAGTAGCACACCGGTTGTACGGTGGCCGGGGCGCATACCTTCAACGGCATGCACCCCGGTTCTTTCTTCTCCGCACGTGACAGGCACGTGGAAGGGCGGCACGGCATGACGATCAAGGACACCCCGGAGGAGTGGGAGATCCGGGCGACGGAGACCCCCTTCGTGGGCAACAAGACCTCCGTCCGCACGGACGAGGTGGTCATGCCCGACGGCTCGGTGGTCCGCCGCGACTACCAGGTGCACCCCGGTTCGGTCGCCGTGCTCGCCCTCGACGAGGAGGACCGGGTGCTGCTCATCCGCCAGTACCGGCATCCGGTCCGGCAGAAGCTCTGGGAGATCCCGGCCGGACTGCTCGACGTCCCCGGTGAGAACCCGCTGCACGCGGCCCAGCGCGAGCTGTACGAGGAGGCGCACGTCAAGGCCGAGGACTGGCGGGTGCTGACCGACCTCTACACCACCCCGGGCGGCTGCGACGAGGCGGTGCGGATCTTCCTCGCCCGCGACCTGTCCGAGGCCGAGGGGGAGCGGTTCGAGACCGAGCACGAGGAGATCGACCTGGAGTACGCGCGCGTGCCGGTCGACGAGCTGGTGCGTCTGGTGCTCGCCGGTGACGTGCACAACAACTGCCTGGTGACGGGCGTGCTGTCGCTGGTGGCCGCCCGCGCCGGCGACGGCCTCGGCGCGCTGCGCCCGGCGGACGCGCCCTGGCCGGCCCGCCCGTTCGACTCCTGACGTGCCATCAGTTTCCGACGCCTCGTCAAAGGGGCCGGTGTGACCATCGCCTGATCCGATCGGGCGATGTGCCCGCCGTGCTCCGCCCGGAACGTCCCCGCACGTGAACTAGGCTCGACGCGATTGAGCCGAAAGGCCCGGACCGGGGTTCCGGCGGGCATGCGTGTGCGGTGGGACGGGAGTGTGGCCCGTGACGGACCAGGCGGTGGACACAGGCGGTGCGCGGGTGTCGGCTCCAGCGGCCACGGAGGACGAATTCCTGGGCCGCACAAGAGAGTTGAAGGAGCTGCGCGCCGACATCGAGCGCGCGGGCCTGGACACCATCGCCGGCCGCAAGGCTCCTCGCGCCCGGGTGCTGCTCATCGCGGGCAGACCCGGATCCGGCCGCACCGCCCTCGCCGGGGAACTCGTCCGGCGGGTCGCCGCCGACTACCCGGACGGGGTGCTGCGCGCCCGGCTCGCCGAGCCCGACGGCACCCCCGTCCCCGTCGAGCGCACTGCCCGTGAACTCCTCACCGCCCTGAAGCTGCCCACCCCGGCCGGCGCCTGCGAGGACGACCTCACCCACGCCCTGCGCACCGCCCTGGCCGGGCGCCGGATGCTGCTCCTCCTCGACGACGCGCCCGGCGCCGAGCATGTCGACGTGCTGCTCCCGGACGCCTCCGGCTGTCTGGCCGTCACCGTGTCCGGCGGCCCGCTCACCGGGATCTCGGACGTCCGGCCGTGCACCCTGGGCGGCCTGGACACCAAGTCGGCCGTGGAGCTGCTCGCCCGGTACACCGGCTCGGTACGCGTCACCGTCGACCCGCGGTCCGCCGAGGCGCTGGCCGAGGTGTGCCAGGGGCAGCCCGCCGCGCTCACCCTGGCCGGCGGCTGGCTGGCGGCACATCCCCAGGTGGCCGTCTCCGAACTCGCCAAGCGCCTGCACGCCGATCCCGAGGACGGCACCGCCCTCGCCCGGGTCTTCCGGTTCGTCCACGGCGACCTGCCCGCCCAGACCGCCCGGATACTGCGACTGCTCTCGCTGGCCCCGGCGGGCCTCGTCGACCCGCACACGGCCTCCGCGCTGGCCGGCTGCGCGGTCGACACCGCCCGCACCACCCTGGACGAGCTGGTCCGTCTCGGCCTGCTGCACCTCCTGGCCACCTCGCTGCCCCAGTACGAGGTCCCGGGCTGTCTGCACCCGATGCTCCGGGGGCTGGCCGAGACCCAGGAGCGCGCCGGGGAGCTCCAGCTGGCCCGCGCCCGGATGCTGGAGCGCACGGTACGGCTGCTGCAGTCCTGCCGGGCGATCACCGAGACGGACAACCCGCAGGCCCGCGACAAACTCCAGGCGCTCCCCCGTGAGCTGCGCTTCCCGACCCCCCGGGCCGCCGCCGACTGGCTGCGGATCCGGCGTCCGGCCCTGCTCGCTGCGGCCCGGGCGGCGGTCGCCGACGGCGAGCTGGACACGCTGGCCCGCCGGCTGATGTCCCAGCTGGTCAAGGCCATGGCGGCGCACTTCGGCACCCAGGCGGCCGCTCCCGACCTGTACGGGATCCACCGGCTCGTGCTCGACGTCGCCGAGCGCCGGCACCTGCCCCGTGAGCAGGCCGCCGCGCTGCTGAACCTGGCCGACCTGGACGCGCAGACCGGACGCACCACGGACGCCTTGGCGCGCTATCGGTCGGCTCTGGACGCGGGTCGCAGTGCGAACGACCCGTACGCGACGGGTCGCGCGATGGAATCCGTAGGCGGCGCGTACCAGGAGCTGGGGGACTACGACCGGGCGGCCGACTGGTTCGGCCGCGCCCTCGCCCAGCGCCTCGCCCGCGACGAGCGGGCCGAGGCCGCCCGGCTCTACGGCCGCATCGCCGGCGCGCACACCTACGCGGGCCGCTACGGGGAGGCGCTGCGGGCCTGGCGGGCCGCCGTGTCCGGACATCGCAAGAACGGTGATGTGGCCGCGCAGGCACGGGCGTTGAGCGAGCTGGCCCGGGTCCAGGAGTACGCCGGCCGGCCCGCCGAGTCGCTGCGCACCTGCCAGGAGGCGGTGGAGTGGGCGCGCCGCGCCGAGGACGCCCGGCTGCAGGCCGCGCTGCAGCTGCGGCTCGCCGACACGCTGGAGCGCCTGGGCGACTCCACCGCCGCGAGCCTGCACCGCTCCGCCGCCGAGCGCATGCTGGGTGAGGAGCCCCTCGACCAGGACTCCTGCCCGGAACAGGGAGATAACGCCTGCGAAATCCGTAGCGTGTCCGGCGAAGATTGATGCAATGAAAGGCTAGACAGCCGGAACGCCTTCATTAAACTGGCTCTGCCGCCGGTTCTCCTGCGGTGTCTCCTGGTGTGCTCCTTCATGCCGGGTATGTGCTGTTGTGCCCCCACACCCTCTGAGCCAAGGACCGTGATCGACGTGAAGGTCGGCATCCCCCGCGAGGTCAAGAACAACGAGTTCCGGGTGGCCATCACCCCCGCCGGCGTGCACGAGCTGGTGCGCCACGGCCACCAGGTCGTCATCGAGCGCGGCGCCGGTGTCGGCTCGTCGATCCCGGACGACGAGTACGTCGCCGCCGGAGCGCAGATCCTGGACACGGCCGACGAGGTGTGGGCCACCGCCGACCTGCTGCTGAAGGTCAAGGAGCCGATCGCGGAGGAGTACCACCGCCTCCGCAAGGACCAGACGCTCTTCACCTACCTGCACCTGGCCGCCTCCAAGGAGTGCACGGACGCCCTCCTGGAGTCCGGCACCACCGCCATCGCCTACGAGACCGTCGAGCTGCCGAGCCGCGCCCTGCCGCTGCTCGCCCCGATGTCCGAGGTCGCGGGCCGGCTCGCCCCGCAGGTCGGCGCCTACCACCTGATGCGCGCCAACGGCGGCCGCGGTGTGCTGCCCGGCGGCGTCCCCGGCGTGCTGGCCGCCAAGGCCGTCGTCATCGGCGGCGGCGTCTCCGGCTGGAACGCCGCGCAGATCGCCATCGGCATGGGATTCCACGTCACCCTGCTCGACAAGGACATCAACAAGCTCAAGGAGGCCGACAAGGTCTTCGGTACGAAGATCCAGACCGTCGTCTCCAACGCCTTCGAGCTGGAGAAGGCCTGTCTGGAGGCCGACCTGGTGATCGGCGCGGTGCTCATCCCGGGCGCCAAGGCCCCGAAGCTGGTCACCAACGAGCTGGTGTCCCGGATGAAGCAGGGAAGTGTCCTTGTCGACATCGCGATCGACCAGGGCGGCTGCTTCGAGGACTCCCGCCCCACCACGCACGCCGAACCGACCTTCCGGGTGCACGAGTCGGTCTTCTACTGCGTCGCCAACATGCCCGGCGCGGTGCCCAACACCTCCACCTACGCGCTCACCAACGCCACGCTGCCCTACATCGTGTCGCTCGCGGACAACGGCTGGGTCGAGGCGCTGCGCCGCGACGCCGCGCTCGCCCGGGGTCTCAACACGCATGACGGCAAGGTCGTTTACCGCGAGGTCGCCGAGGCCCACGGCCTGGAGCACGTGGAGCTCGACACCCTGCTGGACTGAAACGTTCCGCCTGGTAGGTGACTAAGTCACCTTTTCGTAAAGGCGATACGTCAACAAGCCGCGTCAATCGCGCACACCCGGCCGGACCTTGTCGACAAGGTCCGGCCGGATGTGTGTATGGTCACTTTGCGACGCTCGGTCAACTCGCCTCGAACGTAACCCTTCGACCGATTCGTGCACCGGTGAAACCTGCTGTGCGACGGCCGTACGCCCTTGACAGCGAGATGTTTCATTGCCGACACATCCTGCCGGGTCCGGCGGATTGTGTTGCTGCGAACGCCCGACACGCCATAGAGTCGCCGACTGTCGGCATGGTGCCACGCTGACCTGTCTAGAAGTTTCCTGGTCACCAAGGAGGTAAGACGACTTGTGAATGAGTCGACATTTTCTCCCGGGGGTGGTCAACCAGGAATGCCGGTGAGGGACCAGGGTCCCGCGGGGTTCGAGGCTGTCGGCTCCGTCGCGGTGCGCACCTTCGCAGCCCATCAGAGTTCGCCGACCACGCGGACAGCACACCAGAGCATGGATGGCCATCACGTGAACGCCATGGCCGGCGACGGAAGTGGCGCGTCTCGCGGCCAGTTCGCCGAATACGACGAACTGCCCGACGGGCACTTCTACGACCCCGACGCCGAGTACGAGCCCGATCCGGAGTACGCGGCCACACTCGCGCCCGACGCGGCCCGACAGCGCCGCGAGCGCGTCGGCCCCACCGGGCGCCCGCTGCCGTACTTCCCCATCCCGGGGCCGGTGACCAGTCACGGCCCCGCGACGATCATCGCGATGTGCAACCAGAAGGGCGGCGTCGGCAAGACCACGTCGACCATCAACCTGGGTGCCGCGCTCGCGGAGTACGGCCGGCGGGTCCTGCTCGTGGACTTCGACCCGCAGGGCGCGCTCTCGGTCGGTCTGGGCGTCAACCCGATGGAGCTCGACCTCACCGTCTACAACCTGCTCATGGAGCGGGGCATGGCGGCCGACGAGGTGCTCCTGAAGACAGCGGTCCCCAACATGGACCTGCTGCCCTCCAACATCGACCTGTCGGCCGCCGAGGTCCAGCTGGTCTCCGAGGTCGCCCGGGAGTCGACGCTGCAGCGCGCCCTGAAACCGCTGCTGCCCGACTACGACTACATCGTGATCGACTGTCAGCCCTCGCTCGGCCTGCTCACGGTCAACGCGCTGACGGCCGCCCACAAGGTGATCGTGCCGCTGGAGTGCGAGTTCTTCGCGCTGCGTGGTGTCGCCCTGCTGACCGAGACCATCGAGAAGGTCCAGGAGCGGCTCAACCCGGAGCTGGAGCTCGACGGCATCCTCGCCACGATGTACGACTCCCGCACCGTGCACAGCCGTGAGGTGCTCGCGCGTGTCGTCGAGGCCTTCGACGACCACGTCTACCACACGGTCATCGGCCGCACGGTCCGCTTCCCGGAGACCACGGTCGCCGGTGAGCCGATCACCACGTACGCCTCCAACTCCGTCGGTGCCGCCGCCTACCGCCAGCTCGCCAGGGAGGTGCTCGCCCGGTGTCACGCCGAGTGAGTCTGCCGGGGGCCGACGAACTGTTCCGTACGACCGGGGGGATGGCACTGCAGCCGTCCACCCCCAGGCGCCCGGCCAACGGCGAGGCCCGGGTGCCGGCTCCCGCGAGTCCCGCGGAGAGCGACGACACGGCGGCGGAGGGGGCCGCCGACGCGCCGCAGTCGGTGCCCGTCCAGGGCGGCGACGGCGAGGGCGCGGAGCACACGGCGGCGGACGCCGAGCCGGCCGACACCGGCGAGTCCCGCAACCATGTCCCGGCGCCGGCCGGTGCCTCGGCGACGATCACGCCGTCGGCGGACCGGTCCGGGCGGCGGCAGGCGGCGCAGGAAGGTTCTGGCGCCGCCGAGCAGGCCCAGCCCCGCAAGCGCGGCGGCCGGGCACCCGCGCGGCGGCCCAGCGGCCGCGAGCGGCACGACGAGAAGATCACCGTCTACGTCTCCGCCGAGGAACTGATGGACCTGGAGCACGCGCGCCTGGTGCTCCGCGGCGAACACGGCCTGGCCGTGGACCGGGGCCGGATCGTCCGCGAGGCCGTCGCCGTGGTCCTGGCCGACCTGGAGTCCCGCGGGGACGCGAGCATCCTCGTACGACGGCTGCGCGGCCGGTAGGGGTAGCCTGCGGGGGCCATGACCTCGACCGACGCTCCCGTTCCCGGCCCCTCGGGCGGCCGTCGGCGTGCGCTGGGACGGGGACCGGGCACGGTGCCCCCGACCGCCCCCACCCCCGCGGACCCGGAGACGACGCCCGGGCCGGCCGAGGCGGAGCCGGAGCCTGCCGCGCCGGAACCCGAGGGCACGGTGGTCGCGGCGGAACCCGAGCCCGCAGCCGCGGAACCCGAGCCCACGACGGCGGAGCCCGAGCCCGCGAGGGCCGCAGTGGAACCCGAGCCCGCAGCCGCGGAACCCGCAGCCGTGGAACCCGGGGCCGCGGAGCCCGTCGGGCCGGAGCCCGTTCCCGACGGTGTCTTCAAGGTCAGGCTCGCCAACTTCGAGGGTCCCTTCGACCTCCTCCTCCAGCTGATCTCCAAGCACAAGATGGACGTCACCGAGGTCGCGCTCTCCAAGGTCACCGACGAGTTCATGGCGCACATCCGCTCCATGGGGCCGGACTGGGACCTGGACCAGACGACCGAGTTCCTCGTCGTCGCCGCCACCCTGCTCGACCTCAAGGCCGCCCGGCTGCTGCCCGCCGCCGAGGTCGAGGACGAGGCGGACCTCGCACTCCTCGAAGCCCGGGACCTGCTGTTCGCGCGGCTGCTGCAGTACCGCGCGTACAAGCAGATCGCCGACATCTTCAACCGGCGCCTGGACGAGGAGGCCCGCCGCTGGCCACGCACCGTCGGCCTGGAACCGCACCTGGCCGAGCTGCTGCCCGAGGTGGTCATCAGCATCGGCCCGGAGGGGTTCGCCAAGCTCGCGGTCAAGGCGATGCAGCCCAGACCCAAGCCGCAGGTGTACGTCGACCACATCCACGCCCCGCTGGTCAGCGTGCAGGAGCAGGCCCGGATCGTGGTCGCCCGCCTGCGGGAGCTGGGCGAGGCCAGCTTTCAGTCGCTCGTCGAGGACACGGACGACACCCTCACCGTCGTCGCCCGCTTCCTGGCCCTCCTGGAGCTGTACCGCGAGAAGGCCGTCGCCCTGGACCAGGAGACCGCGCTCGGTGATCTGATCGTGCGGTGGACGGGCGGGGACGAGGAGCCCGGGTCGATGGTGACCGACGAGTTCGACCGGCCGCCGGAGCCGCCCAAGGAGGACAAGGCGTGAGCGAGGACACCACAGAGCTGCCGGCCGGGCTGCGCCCGGTCGCGGAACTCGACCTCAAGCCGGCCCTGGAGGCCGTCCTCATGGTCGTGGACGAGCCCGCCACCGCCGAGCATCTGGCGAAGATCCTGGAGCGGCCGCGGCAGACGATCACCAAGGCGCTGCGGGCCCTGGCCGAGGAGTACACCGCCCAGGGCCGCGGCTTCGAGCTGCGGTTCGTCGCGGGCGGCTGGCGCTTCTACACCCGGGGCGAGTTCGCGCCCGCCGTGGAGAGGCTGGTCCTGGAGGGGCAGACGGCCCGGCTCACGCAGGCCGCGCTGGAGACCCTGGCGGTCGTCGCCTACCGCCAGCCGGTCAGCCGCAGCCGCGTGTCGGCCGTGCGGGGAGTCAACTGCGACGGTGTGATGCGCACCCTGCTCCAGCGCGGTCTGGTCGAGGAGGCGGGCGCGGAACCCGAAACAGGTGCGATCCTGTACAGGACGACGAACTACTTCCTGGAGCGGATGGGCCTGCGCGGCCTGGACGAGCTCCCGGAACTCGCGCCCTTCCTCCCGGAGGCGGAGGCGATCGAGGCCGAGACCCAGGAGGGCGTGCCGTCGTTCGATCCGGACGCACCCGATGCGCCGGACGCAGACGACGCAGACGACTAGACGGAAATTTGATGCGAAGCAGCAGCGGCAGGAACAGCAGCGGAAACAACGGCGGGAGCCGTGGTGGCAACAGCGGCGGCCGCGGCGGGAGCAGCGGTGGCCGCGGTGACTACCGCGGCGCCGGCAACGCCCGCGACGACAAGCAGGGTGCCGGGCGGCCGAAGAAGCCGCGCCCGGAGGAGCGGCGCTACGACGTGGGCCCGAACGCCACCCAGGACGGCCCGAAGTCGGGCCGGGGCGCGTCGGCCCGCGGTGGCGCCAAGGGCGGCCCCAGACAGGGGCAGGGCACGGGGCGGGGGCGTACGGCTCCGGCCAGCTCCCGTGAGTACGACGCCCGGGCCGAGGAGCGCAACCGGGAGCGGTACGCGGGCAAGCCGGACGTGAAGCTCCCCAAGACCTTCCCGGGCGCCGAGCAGGAGGGCGAGCGGCTGCAGAAGGTCCTCGCCCGCGCGGGCTACGGCTCCCGGCGCGCCTGCGAGGAGCTGATCGAGCAGTCCCGGGTCGAGGTCAACGGCGAGATCGTGCTCGAGCAGGGCAAGCGGGTCGACCCGGAGAAGGACGAGGTCCGCGTCGACGGGCTGACCGTGGCCACGCAGTCGTACCAGTTCTTCTCGCTGAACAAGCCGGCCGGTGTGGTCTCCACCATGGAGGACCCGGACGGGCGGCAGTGCCTCGGCGACTACGTCACCAACCGGGAGACCCGGCTCTTCCACGTGGGGCGCCTGGACACCGAGACCGAGGGCGTCATCCTGCTCACCAACCACGGTGAGCTCGCGCACCGGCTGACCCACCCCAAGTACGGCGTGAAGAAGACCTACCTCGCGCACATCGTGGGTCCCATCCCGCGCGACCTGGGCAAGCAGCTCAAGGACGGCATCCAGCTGGAGGACGGTTACGCGCGCGCCGACCACTTCCGGGTCGTCGAGCAGACCGGCAAGAACTACCTGGTCGAGGTCACCCTGCACGAGGGCCGCAAGCACATCGTGCGGCGCATGCTGGCGGAGGCCGGCTTCCCGGTCGACAAGCTGGTCCGGGTGTCCTTCGGTCCGATCACCCTCGGCGACCAGAAGTCGGGCTGGCTGCGCCGGCTGTCCAACACCGAGGTCGGGATGCTCATGAAGGAAGTCGACCTCTAGACGCCCCTGTGCCTTCCCTGACGGCCGGTCCCGCGCATGACGGGACCGGCCGTCGTCGTTCCCGTGAACGGGGCTCCAGCGGCCGCTGGAGCCTTGCGCGTGACCCTCCCGCTCTTTATAGTCGTAACGACTATTAGTGGGAACTGTCACCGAGGAGGTGGACGGACCAGTGCGGGGCTACGACAAGCACGCCTACGAACCCTTCGCCGTCACCGTCGACCTCGCCGTCCTCACCCTCCGCGCGGGGGCCCTGCACGTGCTGCTCGTCGAGCGCGGGCAGGAGCCGTACGCCGGACAGTGGGCGCTGCCGGGCGGCTTCGTGCTGCCCCGGGAGTCGGCCGAGACGGCGGCCCGGCGGGAACTCGCCGAGGAGACCGGACTGTCGGACGTGTCGGGGCTGCACCTGGAGCAGCTGCGCACCTACAGCGAGCCGGACCGCGACCCGAGGATGCGGGTCGTCTCCGTCGCCTTCACCGCGCTGCTGCCCGACGCGCCCGAACCGCGCGGCGGCGGCGACGCGGCGAAGGCGTGCTGGCTGCCCTGGGACCCGGCGCGGCCGCTCGCCTTCGACCACGAGCGGATCCTGGCCGACGGCCAGGAACGCGTCGGCGCCAGGCTGGAGTACAGCAGCCTGGCCACCGCCTTCTGCCCGCCCGAGTTCACCCTCGGCGAGCTGCAGAACGTCTACGAGACCGTCTGGGGCGTCGAACTGGACCGCCCCAACTTCCGCCGCAAGGTGCTCGCCACGCCCGGGTTCGTCGAACCGGTGCCGGGCGGCGCCCGGTTGACCGGCGGCCGTGGCAAGCCCGCCGCGCTCTACCGCGCGGGCACCGCCGCCACGCTCCACCCGCCCCTGCTCCGCCCGTCCCGGGAAGGACGCCCCGCATGACCTCGAACCTCGCGTACAAGCGTGCCGCCAGCGGCTCCCTGATCGGCCTCGCCCTCGGGGACGCGCTCGGCTTCCCGACCGAGTTCAACGACGTGCCCTCGATCCTCGCCAAGTGCGGTCCGTGGCGGGAGATGGAACTGCCCGCGCGGGCCTTCGTCTCCGACGACACGCAGATGACCCTCGCGGTGGGGCACGGACTGCGCACCGCCATGGACCGGGGCGTCCTCGCGCCCAAGCGGCTGGAACGGCCGCTGCGCGAGGAGTTCGTGAACTGGTACCAGTCGCCCGAGAACAACCGGGCGCCCGGCCGGACCTGCCTGCGGGCCTGCAACCTGTTGAAGGAGGAGGGGCGGCTCTGGCAGGACGCCAGCCAGATCGACTCCAAGGGGTGCGGGGCCAACATGCGGGTCGCGCCCATCGGGCTCGCGCCCGGGCTGAGCGACGAACAGCGCGCTGGCGCCGCCCAGTTGCAGTCCGGCCTCACCCACGGCCACCCCACCGCCCTGGCCGCCTCCGACCTGACCGCGCGTGCCGTGCGGCTGCTGGCGACCGGGACCGAGCCGGGCGCCCTGATCGATCAGCTGCGGTCGTACGCGGTCGCCAACCGCACCCACTACCGGCAGGCCTGGCTCGGCGACCTGTGGACCAGGAGCCACGACGCGAGCCCCGAGACGTTCGCCGCGCGCGGCTGGGACGAGTGCCTGGCGGTCCTCGACCGCCTCCGGGAGGCCGCGCGCACCGCCGACCCGGAGGCCGACCCGTGCCTGGCCACCGGCGCCGGCTGGATCGCCGAGGAGGCCCTGGCGACCGGGCTGCTGTGCTTCCTGCTCTTCCCCGACGAGCCGGTGACGGCGCTGCGCCGCGCCGCCTGCTCCTCCGGCGACTCGGACTCGATCGCCTGCCTCACCGGCGCCTTCGCTGGTGCCTGGCTGGGCGCCGACGCCTGGCCGGCGGAGTGGGCCGACCGGATCGAGTACGGGGGCGACCTGCTGACCCTCGGAGCGCTCTGGGACTCTTAGCCCCATGTTCGACGACCTGGACATCGACCTGACACGCGTGGTCGAGGAGCAGCCCCACCCCCTGCTGTTCGCGACCGTCTCCGGCGCCCACCTGTACGGCTTCCCGTCCCGGGACTCCGACGTGGACCTGCGGGGTGTCCATCTGCTGCCCGCCGCCGACCTGGTCGGACTGCGGGAGCCGGAGGAGACCCGGTCGCGGATGTGGGTCGACCAGGGCGTCGAGATGGACCTGGTCACCCACGACCTGCGCAAGTTCGTCCGCCTGCTGCTGCGCCGCAACGGCTACGTGCTGGAGCAGCTCCTGTCGCCGCTCGTCGTGCACACCGGTGACACGCACCGCGAGCTGATCGCCCTGGCCCCGGGCGTGCTCACCAGTCACCACGCCCACCACTACCGCGGTTTCGCGGTCACCCAGTGGCGGCTCTTCGAGAAGACCGGCGAGCTCAAACCGCTGCTCTACACGTTCCGGGTCCTGCTCACCGGCATCCACCTGATGCGCGGCGGCGAGGTGCAGGCCCATCTGCCCAGCCTCGTCGCGGAGGTCGCGGAGAGCCCCGCCTACCTGCCCGAGCTGATCGCCGCCAAGGCCGAGCGGGAGCACGGCAGCGCCGATGTCGAGCACGCGCGCGTGGCGGCCGACGTCGAACGGCTGCACGGCCTCCTCGACGACGCGCAGCGGATCTCAGCGCTGCCCGAGACCCCTGCCGGGTACGACGCCCTGCACGACCTGCTGGTCCGGGTACGGCTGGAGGGCTGAGGCGCGCCGGGTGCGGAACAGGAAGTCCGCCACGCGTGCGTGGTCCGGCTCGGCGGGCAGCGGACTGCCGGCCAGGGCCCGGTCGGTCTCCTCGCCCAGCCGGGCCATCCGGGACTCGACCTCGGCCCAGGAGACCTCGCCCCGCTTCACCGCCAGGAACTCCGCCCGCCGGTCGCCGACGTCGATCGTCAGTTCGCCGGTGCGCAGCAGGTCGCGGGCGCTCGTCAGCAGCCGCAGCAGGTGCATCGCGTGCTTCCAGCGCGGGGCGCCGTGGGTACGCACGTCGGCGTCGAGCTTTCTGCGCTGGCCGAGGGCGTAGCGGGTGAAGGTGCCGTACGCCAGCCGGGACAGGAAGGCGCCACGCAGCGCCAGCAACTCGTGGCCGGTGTCGTCGACGTGCTCGACCAGGGGCGAGTGCAGGCACTCCAGGATGTTCGGGTTGGCCCGCAGCGCGAGTTCGCAGAAGCGTTCCAGCTCCCAGGAGAACCGCTCCTCGCCCGGACCCTCCACGTGCGTCGGCGGCTTCTCGAACCGCCAGAACAGGGGCGTGGGGGCGAGGAACACGCCCCGGCGGTCGGTGTCGCTGCCCTCCGTGGCCAGTCCGAAGGCCCGCGACCCCATGACACAGCTGTAGATCGTGTGGTCGCGTACCAGGTCCTCGGGCTGCATGACCGGGAGCGTACGCGGCCGGTCATCCCATGGTGATCGAATTTCCGTTCACCGTGATGGACTCGGCGGGCAGCGGCCGGGTGGCCGGACCGTGCGCGACCGAGCCGTCGGCGATGTGGAACTTGCTGCCGTGGCAGGGACAGTCGATGGTGCCGTCCGCCACCTGGGCCACCGTGCAGCCCTCGTGGGTGCAGATCGCCGAGAAGGCCTTGTACTGGCCCTTCGTCGGCTGGGTCACCACGATCTTCTGCTCCGCGAAGATCACCCCGCCGCCCTCCGGGATCTGGCTGGTCTGGGCCAGCGCCTTCCCGGCGGGCGCGCTCGCCGACCCGGAGGCGGACGCCGACGCGGGCCCGGAGGCGGCGGCCGACTCGGAGGAGCCGGAGGAGCTGCTGCCGTTGTCGCTGCCGCATCCCACGCAGCACACGGCGAGCGCCGACGCGCCCGTCGTGAGGATGGTGCGGCGGGTGGATCCTTCGGTCATGTTCGTCACTCCGAACGTGCGGAAGAGCCGGAAGGGCCGGAAGGGCCGGGAGGCGGACGCCAGGAAGTCGCTCCGAGCGGAGCACCAGCATCTTGGCACCGAAACCACCCAGGAAGAAGCAAGGCGTGACGGAGTGTGGCAAAACGCGCTTTCCGTACGCCTGATAGCCCAACGCGTCCGGACGGCGCTGCCGTGGAACCGCCCTTCCTCCGAGTAGCGGGACACGGTGATTCGGACGACATTGGCCAGGGGGCGGCCCGCGTCCGCAGGCGTCGCCCCGTGATCCCGGAGACCCGAAAGGCACGGTCACGGCCATGGCAGGCAACGATCTGGAAAGCATGCTCGGCAGCCTCCTGGGCGGCGACGGCAAGGACGCCGGGCTCCTGGGCGCGCTGATCGGCTCCCTGAGCCACGGCCAGGGCGGCGGCTCGCTGGACGGCCTCCTCGACGGCCTGGCCAGATCCGGCCTCACCGCGCAGAAGGACTCCTGGGTCGGGACCGGCACCAACCAGTCCGTCACCGGGGACGAGATCCGGCACGCCCTGCCCGACGACACCCTCCGGGAGGTCGCCGAGGTGGCCGGCGTCAGTCCGCAGCTGGCCGCGGACCGGATCGCCAGGGAACTGCCCGACGTCGTCGACCGGCTCACCCCCGGGGGCGAGGTGCCGAAGGCCTCGATCGAGGAACTCGTCCGCCGGCAGACCCGGTGAGCCGCGTCCCGGCGGGCGGGCACCGCGCAACGGCCCGGCACCGGCCTGACCGGGCGCCGTCCCGCGATCCCCGGCGGACGCAGCCCGGTACGAGGGCGAACTTCCGTCCCGCGGTGCACCGCGTCCGACGCCGTGGCCCGATCCACCGGGGACTACGGGACAGCCCTTAGGCTGGACGGACCAAGGCGCGGACGCAGGACGCGGACACCGGAACAGGAGCAGCGACGTGGCGGTACGAGCGGTCCGGGGGGCCGTCCAGCTGGAGCGGGACACGGCCGATCACATGGACGAGCAGGTCGGAGCGCTGCTCACCGCGGTCCTGGAGCGGAACGGGCTGACCGCCGACGACCTGATCAGCATCTGGTTCACGGCCACCCCCGACCTGCACAGCGACTTCCCGGCGGCCGCCGCGCGCAAGATCGGCATCGTCGACGTGCCCCTGATCTGCGCCCAGGAACTGGACATCGAGGGCGCCATGCCCCGGGTCGTCCGGATCCTCGCGCACATCGAGTCGGACCGGCCCCGCACCGAGATCAACCACGTCTACCTCGGCGCCGCGGCCGCCCTGCGCAAGGACATCGCCCAGTGAGGACCGCGCTCGTCATCGGCACCGGTCTCATCGGTACCTCCGCCGCCCTCGCCCTGTCCCAGCGGGGTGTCGTCGTCCACCTCGCCGACCACCACCCCGAGCAGGCCCGAACGGCGGCCGCGCTGGGCGCCGGCACCGACGAGATCCCGGCGGCCCCCGTCGACCTGGCGATCGTCGCCGCCCCGCCCGCCCATGTGGCCGCCGTCCTCGCCGACGCGATGGACCGGGGCCTGGCCCGCGGCTACATCGACGTGGCCAGTGTCAAGGGCGGCCCGCGCCGCGAGCTGGAGGCGCGGGGCCTGGACCTGGCGTCGTACATCGGGACCCACCCCATGTCCGGCCGGGAGAAGTCCGGGCCGCTCGCGGCCACCGCCGACCTCTTCGAGGGCCGCCCCTGGGTGCTCACGCCCACCCGGGACACCGACACCGAGGTGCTGAACCTCGCCCTGGAGCTGGTCTCGCACTGCCGTGCCGTGCCGGTCGTCATGGACGCCGACGCCCACGACCGCGCGGTCGCCCTGGTCTCCCACATGCCCCACCTGGTCTCCAGCATGGTCGCGGCCCGTCTGGAGCACGCCGAGGAGGCGGCCGTACGGCTGTGCGGGCAGGGCATCCGGGACGTGACCCGGATCGCCGCGTCCGATCCCGGGATGTGGATCGACATCCTCTCCGCGAACCCCGGTCCGGTCGCCGACCTGCTCGCCGACGTCTCCGCCGACCTCGACGAGACCGTCCGCGCGCTGCGGGCCCTGCAGTCCTCGGACGACGCCAAGCGGCACGAGGGCGGGGCCGGCATCGAGGACCTGCTGCGGCGCGGCAACGCGGGCCAGGTCCGGGTGCCCGGCAAGCACGGGTCCGCGCCGCGCGCCTACGAGGTCGTGGCGGTCCTCATCGACGACCAGCCCGGCCAGCTGGCCAAGATCTTCGCGGACGCCGGCGCGGCCGGGGTCAACATCGAGGACGTGCGCATCGAGCACGCGACCGGGCAGCAGGCCGGTCACGTCCAGATCTGGGTGGAGCCCAAGGCGGTGCCGGTGCTCACGGCGGCGCTGCGGGACCGCGGCTGGGCGCTGCGGCAATAGGCTGAATCAGGTGGTCGCGGGGGCCGGTAACCTTGTGCGGGGCGCGACGGCGCCCCGCACACCACCCACCACCCTGCACCCGGAAGGTGTCCCCCCGTGGAAAACGGCGCCGTAAAGCCCGTGATTGTCGCGATCGACGGCCCCTCGGGCACCGGCAAGTCGAGCACGTCCAAGGCCGTGGCCGCGCAGCTGGGCCTGAGCTACCTGGACACCGGTGCCCAGTACCGGGCGATCACCTGGTGGATGGTGAACAACGGCATCGACCTCACCGACCCGACCGCCATCGCCGCGGTCGCCGGTAAGCCGGAGATCGTCTCCGGAACCGACCCGGCCCACCCGACGATCACCGTCGACGGTGTGGACGTCGCCGGCCCGATCCGCACCGAGGAGGTCACCTCCAAGGTCAGCGCGGTCAGCGCCGTCCCCGAGGTGCGCATCCGGATCAGCGAGCTGCAGCGGTCGCTGGCCACCGGCACCGAGACCGGCATCGTCGTCGAGGGCCGCGACATCGGTACGACCGTGCTGCCCGACGCCGACCTGAAGGTCTTCCTCACCGCGTCCGCGGAGGCCCGCGCGGCCCGGCGCAGCGGCGAGCTCAAGGGCGCCGACGTCAACGCCACCCGCGAGGCCCTGGTCAAGCGGGACGCGGCGGACTCCTCGCGCAAGACCTCGCCGCTCGCCAAGGCGGACGACGCGGTCGAGGTGGACACCACCGAGCTGACGCTGGCCCAGGTCATCGAGTGTGTCGTCACCCTCGTCGAGGAGAAGCGGGCGGGGCAGTGAGCGGCCCGTCGATCCCCTCGCAGCGGGGTGCCGAGGTGGGGCGGCGCATCGGTGTCGGCCTCATGAACGGGCTGTGGAAGCCGCGCGTGCTGGGTGCCTGGCGGATGCCGGCGCACGGCCCGGCGATCCTCGCGGTGAACCACTCCCACAACATCGACGGCCCGATGGTCATGGGCGTGTCGCCCCGGCCCACGCACTTCCTGATCAAGAAGGAGGCGTTCGTCGGGCCGCTGGACCCGTTCCTGAACCGGATCGGCCAGCTGAAGGTGGACCGGCAGTCCACCGACCGCACGGCGATCACCCGCGCGCTCGGCGTGCTGGCGGCCGGGGGAGTGCTCGGCATATTCCCCGAGGGCAGCCGGGGCGAGGGCGACTTCGCCTCGCTGCGCGCCGGTCTCGCCTACTTCGCGGTCCGCTCGGGGGCGCCGATCGTGCCCGTGGCCGTGCTGGGCAGCTCAGAGCGGAGCGGCCGCCTGGTCAAGGGGCTGCCGCCGCTGCGCGCCCGTATCGACGTCGTCTTCGGCGACCCCTTCGAGGCGGGCGACGGCAGCGGGCGGCGCACCCGCAGCGCCCTGGACCAGGCCACCGAGCACATCCAGAAGCAGCTCACCAGCCACCTGGAAAACGCCAGGCGCCAGACCGGACGCCAGGCGACACTTAAGTAGTGGATCGGCCCGGTTCGGGCCTGTCCACCGATCACCACGATGAACGACGAGGTACGGACTTCATGAACGACCACAGCCAGCCCGGCGACTCGGCTGAGCACGAGTACGACCACGGGGCGCTCGGCGACGCCGAGTACGCGGAGTTCATGGAGCTCGCCGCCGAAGAGGGCTTCGACATCGAGGACGTCGAGGGTGCCATCGAGGCGGCGGGTCACGGCCCGCTGCCCGTGCTCGCCGTCGTAGGCCGCCCGAACGTCGGCAAGTCGACACTCGTGAACCGCATCATCGGCCGCCGCGAGGCGGTCGTCGAGGACAAGCCCGGCGTCACCCGCGACCGGGTGACCTACGAGGCCGAGTGGGCCGGCCGCCGCTTCAAGGTCGTCGACACCGGCGGCTGGGAGCAGGACGTCCTCGGCATCGACGCCTCCGTGGCCGCCCAGGCCGAGTACGCGATCGAGGCGGCCGACGCGGTCGTCTTCGTGGTGGACGCCAAGGTCGGCGCCACCGACACCGACGAGGCGGTCGTACGGCTGCTACGCAAGGCCGGCAAGCCCGTGGTGCTGGCCGCCAACAAGGTCGACGGCCCCAGCGGCGAGGCCGACGCGTCCTACCTCTGGTCCCTCGGTCTCGGCGAGCCGCACCCCGTCTCCGCCCTGCACGGCCGCGGCACCGGCGACATGCTCGACGCCGTCCTGGAGGCGCTGCCCGAGGCGCCCGAGCAGACCTTCGGCACGGCGGTCGGCGGTCCGCGCCGGATCGCGCTCATCGGCCGCCCGAACGTCGGCAAGTCCTCCCTCCTCAACAAGGTGGCGGGCGAGGAGCGGGTCGTCGTCAACGAACTCGCCGGCACCACCCGCGACCCGGTCGACGAGCTGATCGAGCTCGGCGGGGTCACCTGGAAGTTCGTGGACACCGCCGGTATCCGCAAGAAGGTCCACCTCCAGCAGGGGGCCGACTACTACGCCTCGCTGCGCACCGCGGCCGCCGTCGAGAAGGCCGAGGTGGCGGTCATCCTGATCGACGCCTCCGAGAACATCTCGGTCCAGGACCAGCGGATCGTCACCATGGCGGTCGAGGCGGGCCGTGCGATCGTCGTCGCCTTCAACAAGTGGGACACGCTCGACGAGGAGCGCCGCTACTACCTGGAACGCGAGATCGAGACCGAGCTCGGCCAGGTCGCCTGGGCACCCCGGGTCAACGTCTCCGCGCAGACCGGCCGTCACATGGAGAAGCTGGTCCCCGCCATCGAGACCGCCCTCGCCGGCTGGGAGACCCGTGTCCCCACCGGCCGCCTGAACGCCTTCCTCGGCGAGCTGGTCGCGGCCCACCCGCACCCGGTCCGGGGCGGCAAGCAGCCCCGCATTCTCTTCGGTACCCAGGCCGGCACCAAGCCGCCGCGGTTCGTCCTCTTCGCCTCCGGCTTCATTGAGGCGGGCTACCGGCGCTTCATCGAACGCCGGCTGCGCGAGGAGTTCGGCTTCGAGGGCACCCCGATCCACATGTCCGTACGGGTGCGCGAGAAGCGCGGCAAGAAGAAGTGACCACACGCCCGAGGGGCGGCCACCGACATCGGTGGCCGCCCCTCGGGCATATCTCCGTCACTGACCCCGGCGCGGTCCCGGCGGAAGGGCCGCCGGCACGGGGAGCATCCCGGTGTCCTGGGACCGCCCGATCGTCCCGATCCGCTGCCACTGCGGCTGCTGCGGCTGGTCACCGCCGTTGCGGGCGCTGTAGGCGCCCGCGCTGTACGCGCCGTACGAGCTTCCTCCGTACATCCCCAGACCGTGGGTGCCGGTGCTGAACGGGGCGGTCCCGAAGGCGACGAAGCCCAGCTCTTCCTCGCCGCTGCGGTCACCCGGCAGCGTACGGAAGGCCTTGACCCACTCCGCGTAGATCGCGTCGTAGATGGGCGTGGCCGAGAGCGCGCCCAGGCTCTCCTGTCCCGCCCGGGCGGACGGAACGGTGGAGAACGAAGGCCGGCGGGGCGAAAAGTCGTATGCGTGCACGTATGTCCAAACGACCCGGTCACCAAAGGGATGCGGTCGGGCAGCGCCCCGTTGGGGGTGCGCCGCCGCATTCCCCGTGCGCTCCGCCATGTGGGCGCTGCCCGGCATCCGCCACCGCTCGGGCGGGCGGCCTCACACGCCCGCGAGGGGCAGCGCCGCCGCCACCAGCTTGCCGTTCGCCGCGGCCTTGTCGAGCGCGTCGCGCAGCAGGTCCTCGCGCGGCTGGCGCCCGATCGATCCCACCGGTGCCGCGAACATCAGGACCTGCTGGTGCTTGTTGGCGGCGGCACGCCAGCCGTCGGTCACCTGCAGCGGCTGGTGCGCCTGCCACCAGGCCACCGGCTGCCCGCCGTTGTTCCCCGGCTGGAGCACCGCGTGCAGCTGGCCCACCGCCAGCAGCACCGACCAGCCGTGCAGCACCGGCGGCACCGCGGCCAGCTGGGTCACCGGCATGAAGCCCTGTTCGATGAGGAGCGGCAGGAAGTCGTCGCCCACCCCGTCGGTGCCGGGCCGCACGATCGGCGAGGTCGGCTCGACGACGAGCGCGGGGTGCAGTTCGCCGGCGATCAGCACGAGTCCGCTGGTCACGCCGAGCACCGCCTGCTCGGGCACGTTCCGCGCTCCGCCACCGGGCGCGCTGTCCCCGTTGATGGAGCGGACCGCGCCCTGCAACTGCTCCTCGGTGACCTGGACGACCTGCGAGGGCAGGCAGCCGGCGTGGGCGAAGGCGAGGACGGCGGTCTCGTCCCCGATGAACAGGACGGTGCTGGTGCGCTCCTGTTCGGAGTCGCCCGGGGTGCGGCAGGAGGTGCAGTCGTAACTGCCTGGGGCGTTGTCTCCGGCGAGCAGCCGGTCGGCTTCTTCGTCGCCGATCTCGGCGCGTACCTCGTCGCTGACGTCGAGCATGCGCGGCACGGTGGCTCCCTCGGGATGCGGTACGTGAAGGCCCGGGTGGATCCCGGCCCATGAGCCCCGGGGGGTTGCGGGCTCATGAAGAAGACAACGGGTGATCTGTGGTGGTGGTCACGCCCCGGGGGGATCGGGATCCAACCATCCGTAGCGCAGGGTCACCCGCCGTGCGGAATGCGGCACTCCCCGTCAACTCTTCGCATGCCAAAGGAGTTTGACATGGTGAAGTGAATCACAGATCTATCAGTCTGATGGTCGAAAAATCGTGAAATCAAGTTATGTAGTGGGTGGCTGAAAGTCACCGCTACCTACGGTAACGCCGAACTGGCCTGCCCGGACAGGGAGTTGGTTGATTTCGGGCGTTCCCGGTCCCTAGATTCCTCCGCCGTGTGCAACGAGCACCGCTCGGGTACGTCCGCCGGCCGGCACAGGCAGAGCGCCATCGCAGTACCGGCCGCGGCGGACGGGGCGAGCGCGACGAACCGCGTCCATCGCGTGGGGGGCCGCGTCCCGCCTGGGGGAACCCGGGTATGTGGAGAGGGAAATACATGTCCGAGTGTGCCGATACCACCCGTGAGACCGCAGCCAGGAGCGGCTCCCGCAAGGGCCGTACGACGGCTGCCCTGGCCGGAGCGGCGCTGCTCGCCCCGCTGGGCCTGCTGGCCGCCACCGGCAACGCCGAGGCGGCGGACAACGGAGTGTGGGACCGCATCGCCCAGTGCGAGAGCGGCGGCAACTGGCACATCAACACCGGCAACGGCTACTACGGCGGACTCCAGTTCTCCGCCTCCACCTGGCGCGCGTACGGCGGCTCCGCCTACGCGTCGACGGCCGACCAGGCCTCCAGGGAAGCGCAGATAGCCGTCGCCACCAAGGTTCAGCAGGCTCAGGGCTGGGGCGCCTGGCCGGTCTGCTCGGGGCGGGCCGGCGCTGCCGGTTCGGCGCCCGAGGACGCCTCCGCGACCACCAGGAGCAGCACCGGGTCGGCGACCGGGTCCACCGGCCGATCGACCACCGGGTCGTCCAACGGGTCGGCGCCCGCGCGGAAGAAGGAGCAGCGCCCGGTGAGCCACACCGGCCGTTCCTCCGCCCGGGGTGACTACACCGTCCGTGAGGGCGACACCCTCAGTGAGATCGCCGAGCGCCACGGCACCACCTGGCAGCGTCTGTACGCCGCCAACAGGACCGTCATCGGCGGCGACCCGAACCTCATCGTGCCCGGGCAGCGCCTCGCGCTCTGACGCGCGCCCCTGCCCCTGTACCACCACGCCCCGCCCGGTTCCCTCCGGGCGGGGCGCGGCACGTCGTGAGGGGGATTCACGGGCCGACGGCCGGCTTCGAGTTCGCGCCGCGGGAACCGCCCCGGGGCCGGTCCCGCCGGGGGTTCTGTGTCGAAGCGGTGAAACTCTTATGTGGTGTCAGCTTCCCCGGCGGCCCGCGGATTCGGAATGGAATGGGCTCCGCCGAGCCGCCTCGGTCCGTGCTTCCGGTTCATTCCGGCAGGCTTTTCGGAAGACCCTACCGGCAACAGGGAATTGCGCGGGAATGAGCCGGGAAGAGGTACTGAACCGCACATACGTGTGACGGAGTTCGACTGAAACGCGTGTCGTGAACCTGTGACAGAAGCGTGACCGGAGGGGGACGGCTGACTTCGCCGGCCGTTCTCGACTTCCGCCGCCGCGGGAAGCGGCCTAGCGTGGCCGCATGGCACCGAATCCGGCTCCGTCCGAGGAGCCCCAGGACAGCCCGCAGGGGTATGTCGGCCTCGACGCGGGCGACGCGGAACGGCTTGCCCGGCGGCGGGGGTGGGCCACGGTCCGCCCGCTGCCGCCGGGCGCGATCATCACCATGGAGTACCGCGCGGGACGGCTCAACTTCGAGGTACGCGACGGCGTCGTGGCACGCGCCTGGAAGGGCTGACCGCGGCACTGCGAAGGCCCCGGCCCCCGCAGTCGGGGGGCCGGGGCCTTCAGAGTGCGGGCCGGCCGTGCGTACCGGGTGCCCGCGCCGTCGGGTCCGTCCGGCCGTCAGCCGCCCGTCAGCGGGCGGGCCGGCTGGGCGCCGCCGCGCGGCTGGCGCTCCGGGTGCGGCGGCCGGCGGCTGCCCGCCGGGGTCACCGGCGTGCGCTCGGAGCGGGCCGTGTGCGGCCCGGGGGCCAGATGGATCGGGGCCCGGGGCGAGCGGGACGGGGAGACCGGCTCGCGTTCCGGGGCGGGCGCGTCCTCGGGGGCCGCCGTGCGCGGTTTGAGCACCACCGGAGAGACCGGGACGGGCGCGGGTACGGGCGCCGTACTGCCGCGGCCGGTGCGCCAGCGGTCGCGCAGGTCGAAGAGCCAGGTCTCGGCGCGGGCGATGAACGGTTCGCACCACGGCAGCGCCAGCAGGATCAGCAGCCCCGCGGCCCAGCCCAGCAACACGTCGCTCAGCCAGTGCGTACCGAGGTAGACGGTGGACATGCCGACGCCGAGCGAGGTGACCGCGGAAGCGGCGGAGAGCCACCGGCGGGCCCTCGGGGTGGAGGCCAGATATGCCAGAATTCCCCAGGTCACCACCGCGTTGGCGGTGTGGCCGCTGGGGAATATATCGCCGCCCAGGCCCATCTCGTTCGAGCCGATCACGGTCGCGTAGTGCGGTCCGAGACGCCCCATGCCGAGCTTGGCGGCACCGACCGTGATGTTGAGCAGCAGCAGGGAGGCACCGAGGGTCAGCAGCGGGCGCAGCGTGTGCTGCCGCCAGGAGCGCCAGCCCAGCCAGGCCGCCACCATCACGGCGGTCGGACCGCGCTGGCCGAGGACCACGTAGTAGTCGACGAACCAGTGGATCTCCGACCACTGCTGGTACGGCCGGAAGAACATGACCTGCCAGTCGAGCCGGACCAGCCAGGACGTGATCACGACGGCCCACACGATCGCCAGGTAGAAGGCGAGGGTCGCGGTGAACAACACGACCCGGTGCCGGCTCATCTTCGGCACATCAATGTGGGCCGGTCGTTCCGGCTCACGGTCCAGCCTGGCGAACACCCGGTCCAGACGGGTGAGGTTTCGTTCGGTACGCACCCAATCGACGTTACAGCGAGTGAGCTCTGTTCCCGGTCGAAACTGGGGCTTTGTGATGACGATGTGATGTGGGAAACCTCTCAGGAGGCCTCCGAATTCTAAGGATTCCGTAATCCGCGGCGTGCGCGTCCTTCAATTCCTTTGATCATGCCGGGCGGCCGTTTTATGGCACTTATGAATTCGTTAACCAGGGCGTGGTGTGGAGTCCCCCGGCTGCTCACCGCCGCCGCGCCGGCGATCACGGTGGCCCCGACCCGTTCAGCCAGAACGCGCCATACACCGCGGAGGCCACCGCCAACACGGTCGTGACCAGCACCGATCGTCGGGTGCGTGCCCGGGCGAGGGCCCTGGCCAGGGGGAGCAGCACCGGGAAGGCCGGCATCAGCAGGCGCGGCTTGGAGCCGAAGTAGCTCGACGCGCACAGCGCGAGCGCGACGACGACTCCCGTGTAGACCAGCAGGGGAAGCGGTTGGCGCTGCCGGACGCCGGTCACGTAGAGCCACAGCAGCACGCCCACGCCGACGGCCAAACCCGCGCCGGCCAGAGCGGACGGAAATGACGTGAACTTGTCGCCCACGAAACGTGCGAAGGCGTAGCCGCCGTCGAAGCCGTTGCGCCAGCCCGCCTGGACGTCCAGATAGCCGAGCGGTCCCCTGCCGGTGCGCCGGCCGACCCACAGGACGTAGGCGGCGGCGCCGACAGGGGCGAGGAGCATGCCGAGGGCGCGTCGCCAGGGGGGTGCGCCGGAGGCGGGCGCGCAGCCCAGGGCGGACGGGGTGCGTGTCGCGCGCGGGGCGTGGGCGGTTCCGGGTGCGCCGGTCGTCGGGGGAGTGCGCCGGGCGTGGGGGGCGCTGGACGGTTCAGGGGCGTACTCGTCGATCCGCGCGCCGGGATCGTGCTTCTCGCCACGTTCTCGCGCGCCCCCACTTCGGTCCCGCACGAACGAGACCACGCCCGCCGCCCACACCGCCGCCACGACCGCGAGCCCCACCGGCCGGGTCAGCCCCGCGAGCGCGGCCAGCGCACCCGCGCCCACCCAGCGGCCGGTCAGCACCGCGTACAGCGACCAGGCGGCCAGCGCCGTGAACAGGGACTCGCTGTACGCCATCGACTGCACGACTCCGACCGGCAGCGCGGCCCACAGAAGTACGGCGCAGAGGCCGACCCGGGCGCCGTACACGAAGTCGGCGACCGCGAAGATCCCCCAGGCCGCGGCGAGCGAGGCGAGCAGCCCCACCGTGAAGCCCGCGCCCCCGTAGGACAGGGGGGTGAGCGCGTGCAGCAGGCGCTCCAGCCAGGGCAGCAGCGGGAAGAAGGCCAGATCGGAGTGGACGTCGCCGTTCGGCAGCCGCACCTCGTAGCCGTATCCCAGCCCGGCGACGCGGGTGTACCACAGCGAGTCCCAGCGCGCCGTCAGCAAGGTGTACGCGCTCTTGCCGCGCGCCCCGCTCCACACGGCCAGCGCGAGCAGGCCGAGGGCGCGTACGGCGGCGTACCCGAGCAGGGCCGGCGCGGCCCGGCGAAGGGCCGGGGCGCGTGGCGCGGCCACGGGCGTCTCAAGATCGGTCACGGGCTCGATTATCGACGGGCCGCGGAACCGGACGGCGCACCGCGTCGTGACGGGGAACGGGGTCAGTGGCGTACGCCACACGACTTGCGTGGAGCGTGTGAGAGGTCCGCCACGTGCCCCCGGAACGAACTCGCGTACGCTGACGTGTCACTCGCGTTCGTATGCGCGGGCCGGAGATCCCGCTCCTCTCCGGCCGTACGACGGGGAGTCCCCGCCCGTCGATCCGCCGCACGCGAGGGATCATCTGGGAGGTACGTACATGTCCGGGACGACCACGGCAGCCGTACGGCCGCGCCGTCGGGCGACCGGTGCCGGTGCCAACCGCTGGGTCGTCCTCGTCGTCCTCTGCGTCAGCCTGCTGCTGGTCGCCCTCGACGCGACCGTCCTGCACGTCGCCGTGCCGGCCGTCACCGAGGACCTCAAGCCCGGCGCTATGGAACTGCTCTGGATCGTCGACGTCTACCCGCTGGTCTGCGCCTCGCTGCTGATCCTGTTCGGCACGCTCGGCGACCGTGTCGGCCGGCGGCGCGTCCTGCTCCTCGGTTACGCCCTGTTCGGGGTCGCCTCGGCGCTGGCCGCCGTCGCGCCCACCGCCGAGGCACTGATCGGGGCCCGGGCGCTGCTCGGTGTCGGCGGTGCGATGATCATGCCGGCGACGCTGTCCATCCTCCGGCAGGTCTTCCCCGACCGCCGTGAACGGGCCCTGGCCATCGGCGTGTGGAGCGCGGTGGCGGCGGTCGGCGCCGCCGTCGGGCCGCTGTTGGGCGGCTTCCTTCTCGAACACTTCTGGTGGGGCTCGGTCTTCCTCGTCAACATCCCGCTGATGCTGGTCAGTCTCCCGGTGGGACGGCTGCTGCTCCCCGAGTCGCGCGGCGACCGCGACGGCCCCTGGGACGTCGTGGGCGCCCTGATGGCGGCCGTCGGACTGTTCGGCGTGGTGTTCGCCGTGAAGCGGCTCGGCAGTGGCGAACCG
This sequence comes from Streptomyces sp. NPDC001068, assembly GCF_042897315.1. NCBI lineage: Bacteria > Bacillati > Actinomycetota > Actinomycetes > Kitasatosporales > Streptomycetaceae > Streptomyces > Streptomyces sp. NPDC001068. The sequence continues at coordinate 46,698 of NZ_JBIAYD010000007.1, forward strand.
GCCGCCGACGCGTTGACGGTGGCGCCGCTGGTGCTCGGGGCGCTGCTGCTGTTCCTGTTCGTACGACGGCAACGGCGCCGTACGTTCCCCCTGGTGGACCTGAAGATGTTCGCGCGCCCGGCCTTCAGCACCGCGGTGTGCTGCATCGTGCTGGCGATGCTCGCGCTGGTGGGCCTCGAACTGATCGCCGCGCAGTACCTGCAACTGGTGCTGGGGCTGTCGCCCCTGCAGACGGGGCTGCGGCTGCTGCCGCTGACGCTCGCCGCGATGGCGGCCGGACTGGCCGGGGCCCGGCTGCTGCGGCGCGTCGGGCCACGCCGGATGGTGTGCTTCGGCTTCTGCCTGACCGCGGCGGCGGTGCTGACGCTGACCGCGATGGGCGGGGCGGACAACGCCGCTCTGCTGCTGTGCGGTTTCGTGCTGCTCGGCTTCGGCCTGGAGACCACGCTCTTCGGGGCGTACGAGTCGATGCTGAGCGAGGCGCCGGCGGCGCAGGCCGGCGGGGCGGCGGCGATCGGCGAGACCTCGTACCAGCTGGGCGCGGGCATCGGGATCGCGCTGCTCGGCAGTGTGATGAACGCGGCGTACGCGCCGGGGCTGTCCCGGGTGCCCGGGGTGCCGGAGTCGGCGTCCGTGGCGGCGGGACACTCCCTGGGCGAGGCGTACGAGGTCGCCGGTCGGCTCGGCGGGCCGGCCGGTGCGGCGCTGCGCCGAGCCGCGCGGGACTCCTTCGTGCATGGTCTGCACGTGACGCTGCTGGTGAGCGCGGGACTGCTGCTCCTGGGCGCGGTGATGGCGCTTCGCCTGCCCCGGGTGATGCAGTGCGAGGAGCCGGCGGTGGAACTCCCGGCCCCCAGGGAGCCCCAGATGTCCCGCGTCTCGGCGTGACCCGCCCCGGCGCGGCTGGGCGAACGGCGGGACTGCGCGTAGTCTGATGCAACTAGCGGTGCTAGTTTTAGGAGGTTCTCATGTCCGCGTCCGGAAAGCTGCCGCCGTTCGACACCGGTGATCCGCTCGGTATCGACGACCTTCTCGAGCCGGAGGACCTCGCCGTCCGGGAGACCGTGCGCGGCTGGGCGGCGGACCGGGTCCTGCCCTTCGTCGCCGACTGGTACGAGAGCGGGGAACTGCCGGGCATCAGGGAGCTCGCCAGGGAACTGGGCGGCATCGGAGCCCTCGGGATGTCGCTGACCGGGTACGGCTGCGCCGGCGCGTCCGCCGTCCAGTACGGGCTGGCCTGCCTGGAGCTGGAGGCCGCCGACTCGGGCATCCGCTCGCTGGTGTCCGTGCAGGGGTCGCTGGCCATGTACGCCATCCACCGGTTCGGCAGCGAGGAGCAGAAGACGCGCTGGCTGCCCGCCATGGCCGCGGGCGACGTCATCGGCTGCTTCGGCCTCACCGAGCCCGACCACGGCTCCGACCCGGCCGCCATGCGGACGCACGCCAAGCGCGAGGCCGGCGGCGACTGGGTGCTCAACGGCCGGAAGATGTGGATCACCAACGGCTCGGTGGCCGGCGTGGCCGTCGTGTGGGCGCAGACCGACAACGGCATCCGCGGGTTCGTGGTGCCCACCGACACGCCGGGGTTCTCGGCGCCGGAGATCAAGCACAAGTGGTCGCTGCGGGCCAGCGTCACCAGCGAGCTGGTGATGGACGACGTACGGCTGCCCGCCGACGCCGTGCTGCCCGGGGTGACCGGGCTCAAGGGACCGCTCAGCTGTCTGTCGCACGCCCGGTACGGGATCGTGTGGGGTGCCATGGGCGCGGCGCGCACCTGCTTCGAGACGGCCGTCGACTACGCGAAGTCGCGGGAGCAGTTCGGCAGGCCCATCGGCGGCTTCCAGCTCACCCAGGCCAAACTCGCCGACATGGCGGTCGAACTGCACAAGGGGATCCTGCTCGCCCATCACTTGGGACGGCGGATGGACGCCGGCCGCCTGCGTCCCGAGCAGGTCAGCTTCGGCAAGCTCAACAACGTGCGGGAGGCGATCGAGATCTGCCGCACCGCCCGGACGATCCTCGGGGCGAACGGGATCTCGCTGGAGTACCCCGTGATGCGGCACGCGACCAACCTGGAGTCGGTGCTCACCTACGAGGGCACCGTCGAGATGCACCAGCTCGTGCTGGGCAAGGCGCTCACCGGGCTCGACGCCTTCCGGTGACCCCTGCGCGGGGGCAGGGCCGGCGAGCGGCCCTGCCTCAGCTCTGGTTGAAGAAACCGTTCTCCCGGCGCGAGGCCGGTTCGCCGTTGACGATCTCGGTGTTGGCGGGGGAGAGCAGGAAGACCCGGTTCGACACCCGGTCGATCGAACCCCGCAGGCCGAAGATCAGCCCGGCCGCGAAGTCGACGACCCGCTTGGCGTCGCCGGCCTCCATGGCGGTGAGGTTCACGATGACCGGCACGCCCTCGCGGAACAGCTCGCCGATCGCGCGGGCGTCCCGGAAGCTGTCCGGGGTGACCGTGCCGATCCGGCGGCCCGTCTCCTCGGCGGTGTCCGAGGCCACCTTGACCCGGGGGTCGGTGACCCAGGCATCCCCGGGCTGCTCGGTCCCTTCGGAGTAGTCGTCGTCGTAGTAGCGCTCGTCATCGTTGTCGTCGACGAGGCCAAGCCAGGCACTCGCCTTGCGTACCGATCCCATGGACGCCTCCTCTCACAGCGGTCTTTCATGCTTCCGCACCCCTATGGTCGTCCATGATGCGGATGGCGCGCCAAGTGGATAGACGCCGCGCGGGGGGTTTGTGACGGTACTGGTGCAGAGCGCATACGTCGAGAGCCCAGGTACCCCAAGGGTCTTCGCCTACACGGCTGCTGACTGTGAGTGAAATATGATTGTTCCGGGCGTATGGGTGACGAGCGGTGCGTTCGGGTGAACCGGCGACGGGTGACGAACCGACAATAGGCCGATACGACAACGCAGCTCAGGGCTCATTCCGCTCTGACGCGTCGTCAGTTCTCGGGCTCGGACGGGGAGATCCACGAGGGGAGGCGCGAGGGGAGGGGCGCACGTGTGAAGGCGGGGCGAGGAACGCGAGGGAGAAGCGCAGAACTCCCGCCGTCGGCGGGGCGCGCAGTGGGGCAGCTCAACAGGAACAGGACCACACGCGACCGAAGTCGATGTGGGAGCGGGTGACCAGCCACTGCTGTGGGCGCATGGGCCAAGTGGAACAGGTCTCCGGTTTTCCGTCAACAGGCCTGAGACGTGCCGCTCACAGTCTGGACAGCCTTGACAGGGACGGGAAACGGCCCCGTACAGTCGAGGAACGGCCCTGCTGAGGGGCTCGGCCGTGAGAGCGCCGTCCGACGGCGTTCCGTGTGAAGGCACCCGCCGCACCACCGTGCGCGCGTCCACCGTGTTCGATTGATCCGCCACGGAGCCTTCGCATGTCATGCGACACCCTTCCCAAAACCCCCGCCCGCCCCGGCACACCCGAGTACGCGGACGTTCCGGGATCCGTTCCGCGATCCGTCCTGCCGCGTCCGAGACGGATCGTCCCGCCCGGCGGGACCACCGCGGTCCGCACCGGCCGGCCGCACCCCGGCACGTACGACACGCGCGGCACGGGGACGGCCCGATGAGGCCCCGGCTGGTGATCGTGGGAGCCGGTCCGCGGGGGACCGGGCTGCTCGACCGCATCGCCGCCAACGCGCCCGAGCTGTACGCCGGTACGGGCCTCGACATCCACCTGGTCGACCCGCACCCACCGGGCGCCGGGCGGATCTGGCGGGCCGCCCAGTCACCGCTGCTGTGGATGAACTCGCACGCCGAGGACGTCACCATGTTCACCGACGAGACGGTGCGGATGACCGGCCCGGTACGCGCGGGGCCGACCCTGCACGAGTGGGCGGGACTGGACGGCCGGGTCTTCGCCGACCGGCGGATCCAGGGCCGGTATCTGCGGCACGTCCACGACCGGGCCGTGGCCGACCTGCCCGAGGGCGTCACCGTGCACCACCACCCCCACCGTGCCCTGCGGGTGAGCGGACCGCGCGACGGGCGCCAGCGGGTCTGGCTGGAGGGCCGGACCCGCCCGATCCCCGCCGACCTCGTGGTGCTAGCCCTCGGCCACCTGGACGCCGAACCCGACCCCGAACAGGCCGCCCTGGCCGCGTACGCCGACACGCACGGCCTGGTCCACCTGCCGCCGGACTTCACCGCCGACAGCGACCTGTCCGCGCTGCGGCCCGGCGAGCCGGTCCTGGTGCGGGGCTTCGGGCTCGCCTTCGTCGACCTGATGGTGCTGCTCACGGAGGGCCGCGGCGGGCGGTACCACGAAGACACCTACCTGCCGTCCGGACGGGAACCGGTGCTGTACGTCGGGTCGCGGCGCGGAGTGCCGTACCACTCGAAGATCGGCTACGACTGGACCGGTGACCGCCCGCCGCTGCCCCGGTTCCTCGGACCCGGCGAGATCGACGAACTGCGCGCCCGCCCGGGCGGGTTCGACTTCCGGCGGGACGTGTGGCCGCTGGTGGAGAAGGAGCTGGGCTTCGCCCACTACCACCGGCTCTTCGCCGCGCACCCGCAGCGGACGGCCGTCGCCTGGGGGGACTTCGAGGAGAAGTACGCCGCCGCCGAGGGGGACGCCGAGATACGGGCCCTGGTGGCCGCCGCCGTACCGGGCCCGGCCGACCGGCTCGACCTCGCGGCACTGGACCGCCCCCTGGACGGCGTGCGGTACGGATCGCACGAGGAGTTCCAGGACGCGCTGCGGGCCCGGGTGACCGAGGACCTGAGCCGTCGTCACGACCCGCGGCACAGCCCCGACCTGGCGGTCTTCCTCGGACTGCTCTCCGTCTACGGGCAGTTGGTGCGGCTAGGTGACATCGGGTCCTGGTGGCACGGGTTCTTCAGCTACCTGGCCTCCGGGCCGCCCGGACCCCGGCTGCGGCAGCTGCTCGCGCTGTCCCGGGCCGGGGTGGTCCGGTTCGTCGGCGCCGGGATGACGGTCACGGCGCGCGACGGGGTGTTCCGGGCGTCCTCGGCCACCGTGCCCGGGTACTCCGTCGCGGCGCGGGCGCTGGTCGAGGCGCGGCTGCCCGAACCGGCCCTCGGGCGCACCCGGGACGCGCTGCTGCGCGAGCTGCGGACCGACGGGGCCGCCGAGAGCCCCGAAGGGCTGCTCAGGGTGGACCCCGTGGACGGGCGGATCCTCGACGGGGCCGGGCGGCCGCACCCACGGCGGTTCGCGCTCGGTCCGTTCACCGACGCCCGTACGCCCGGCGCGTTCACCCGGCCGCGCACCGGAGGGCCCGCGTTCCGGCAGAACGACGCCACCGCCCGTGCGGTCCTGGCCTTCCTGACCGGGGGCTCCGGCACGGCGGGGGGAGCCGGCGGCCGTGGTGAACCGTGAGAGCGGGTGCGCCCGGGAGGCCGCCGGCCCCGGTGTCGTCGTCTTCCAGGCTCCCGCGATGTGTGGAGAGGACGGTTCCTCATGACCGGCTCGTACGGCCGGGGACTGCTGCACCTGGCCGCCGCCGTGGACCAGACCGACGTGTTCGACACGGAACGGCACGTCGAACTCGCGCGGCTCGCCGAGAGCGGGGCCCTGGACTTCGTCACGCTCGACGGCCGGTCCGGACAGGCGCAGGGCGACCCGATCGACGCGCTGTCGCAGGTTGCCCCGGCCACCCGGCGGATCGGCCTGGTGCCGCTGGTCACCGTCCCGCGGGCCGCCGTCGTCCCCCTGGACCGGGCCAGCCGGGGCCGGGCGGGCTGGTGGAGCGAGGCGCCGGAACCCTCGCCCCTGCATCCGGTCCGGGTGGCCGACGCCACCGAGGGGGCCGCCCGGCGGACCGCGGCCCGGTACGCCGACGTCGTCCTGGTGCGGGCCGCGAGCTCCGCGCAGGCCGCCGCCGCACGCGACGAACTACGGCACCGCGCCCGGGAGTTCGGGAGGAATCCGGATGTGCTGCGGGTGCTGGTGAGTCTGCTGGTGGACCTGGGGGACGGGGAGCGCGCGGCCGAGCCGGGGCACGGTGGCGGCGGGCCCCGGCAGACCGCGCGGGGGCCCCGGTACCGGGGCGGTCCGGTGGACCTCGCGGAGCTGATCGCCGGCTGGCACGGCCAGGGCGCCGCCGACGGCTTCCACCTGGTCCCCGTCGAACCGCGCCGCGACCTGGAGCGGCTGGTCAACGGCACCGTGGCACTGCTCCAGCACCGCGGGCTGTTCCGCACCTTCTATCCGGGCAGCACCCTGCGCGAGCACCTGGGCCTGTCCCGGGCCGCCGACCGGTCGGCGACCCCCTGAGCCGGGCGGCAGCGCGGGGGGCCGTCCGCGCATCGGACGGGCCGGTGGTCGCCGTTTCGGGATTCTCTATTCGGCCGCCCGGGGCGCCGACGGTCCCGACGCCGTCGGCCCCACCCCGGGCGCCGTCGCCGACGTGCGGCCGTCGCGGACCCGTTCAGCTGCCCCCTTGCCGCGACCTGGCCGCGGGCCGGGCTCCGCGATCGAGGCGGGGGAGCACACAGTGACCCGAGGGTTTGGCGGGAATTGTGACCCGGTGTCATCCCGCCCGGACCACGACGAGATCCCACAAAGTCGGCATGGTTCGAACACGGTCGCACGGCCGAAAGGCACTCTTGCGGGTACCGGTCGTTCGCCCGAATACTCCCCCACAGCGCTTGTCAGGGGCATTGCGTGTTCGGAACCCGAACGCCACCCCCGGCTGCGCCTCACGGGCCCCGACCCCACGCGGGCCCCCTGATTCCCCTGGGAGGGAACGAAAAGTGAGGATCAAGCGCACGACCCCCCGCAGCGGTATCACGAGACGGACCCGGCTGATCGCCGTGGGCACCGGCTTCCTGGCCGCGGCAGCGTTCGCCGTCCCCACCGCGAGCGCGAGTACCGTCCACACCTTCAGCGCGAGTGAACTGAAGGCCGTGAACAGCTCCGTTCTGAAGGCGGACGTCCCCGGCACGGCCTGGGCCGTCGACAGCAAGACCAACCGTGTCGTCGTCACCGCCGACTCCACGGTCTCCGCCGCCGAGATCGCCAAGATCAAGCAGGAGGCGGGCTCCGACGCCGGCGCGATCACCGTCAAGCGGACCCCCGGTACCTTCAAGAAGCTGATCACCGGCGGCGACGCCATCTACGGCGGCTCCTACCGCTGCTCGCTCGGCTTCAACGTGCACAGCGGCAGCACGTACTACTTCCTGACCGCCGGGCACTGCGGTGAGGTGGCCTCGACCTGGTACAGCAACTCCGGCCACACCACGGTCCTGGGCACCAACGTCAGCTACAGCTTCCCGACCAACGACTTCGCGCTGGTCCGCTACACCAACAGCTCCGTCGCGCACCCGAGCGCGGTCGGCAGCCAGACCATCACCAGCGCGGCCACCCCGTCCGTCGGGACGACGGTGTACCGCCGCGGTTCGACCACCGGCACCCACAGCGGCCGGGTCACCGCGCTCAACGCCACCGTCAACTACGGCAGTGGTGACGTCGTCTACGGCATGATCCAGACCACGGTCTGCGCCGAGGGCGGCGACAGCGGCGGCCCGCTCTACGGCGGTTCCGTCGCCTACGGTCTGACCTCGGGCGGCAGCGGCAACTGCACCTCCGGCGGTACGACCTTCTTCCAGCCGGTCACCGAGGCGCTGAGCTACTACGGCGTGAGCGTCGGCTGACGGTCCTCCCGGATCAGCTCTCCCAGTGGGCCCCCGCACGCAACCGGCGTGCGGGGGCTCCCCTTTGACGGGTGCCGGAGTTACCGTCGAAGGACCATCGGAGTCACCCCCTGGGGGTCGGCATGGTCGAGGCGCTGGTGGCGGCCGGAGCCGCTCTCGTGTCCGTCGGCGCGGTCTACGCGCTGGCCGCGGCGCGGGTCGTCAGACAGTACGAGCGAGGCGTGGTGTTCCGCCTCGGCCGGCTGCGGCCGGAGGTGCGCGAGCCCGGGTTCACCATGATCGTCCCGTTCGTGGACCGGCTCCAGAAGGTCAACATGCAGATCGTCACGATGCCCGTGCCCGCGCAGGAGGGCATCACCCGGGACAACGTGACCGTCCGTGTCGACGCCGTCGTCTACTTCAAGGTGACCGCGGCCGCCGAGGCGATCGTCCGCGTCGAGGACTACCGGTTCGCGGTCTCGCAGATGGCGCAGACCTCACTGCGTTCCATCATCGGCAAGAGTGAGCTGGACGACCTGCTGTCGAACCGGGAGAAGCTCAACCAGGGGCTCGAGCTGATGATCGACAGCCCGGCCGTGGAGTGGGGCGTCACCATCGACCGCGTCGAGATCAAGGACGTCTCGCTGCCCGAGACCATGAAGCGGTCCATGGCCCGGCAGGCCGAGGCCGACCGGGAGCGCCGGGCCCGGGTCATCAACGCCGACGCCGAACTCCAGGCCTCCAAGAAGCTCGCGGAGGCGGCCAAGGAGATGTCCGAGCAGCCGGCCGCGCTCCAACTGCGGCTGCTGCAGACCGTGGTGGCGGTCGCCGCCGAGAAGAACTCGACGCTGGTGCTGCCGTTCCCGGTGGAACTCCTGAGGTTCCTGGAGCGGGCCCAGCAGCAACCGCCGGCGGTGGCCGACGGGTCCGCGGCGAACGGCGCGGGGGACGGGGCCGGCGGGCCGGGGCGGCCGGGAGATCCGCGAGGGGCGGAGTAGCCGGCAGCGCCAGGAGGGCTGAATTCCGGCCAGGGGCAGGGGTCACTCTCCGCCCTTGGTTACTCGCCCGTAGTGTTTGCAGTGCGAATCCTCCGGGGGTGACTGCGAACGGTTCGGGCACAGGGGGCGCACAACATCCGCGCACGCGCGTCCTGAAGTCGACCTTGTGTACTCCCTGTGGGAGTCGGAATAGTAGGCGCCCGTCAACCAGCCTTCCGGCCCCCAGGTCCCCACAACCTGAAGGGCCGACCCCCCACAGGAGGACATGAGTTGAAGCACCGACGCATACCCGGGCGCCGGGCGGTCCTCGCCGGCGCGGGCGCGGCCGCGCTCGTCGCAGCCGGCGTGACCTTCCAGACTGCGAACGCCAGCGAGCCCGCCAAGTCCGCCGCACCACGGACACTGTCCGTGCCCGCGGCCGGAAAGCTCGCCTCGGCACTCGCCGCCGACCTGGGCACCGGCGCGGCCGGCACGTACTACGACGCCAGGACGAAGAGCCTGGTCGTCAACGTGCTCGACGACACCGCGGCGCGGACCGTCGAGGCCGCCGGGGCCAAGGCGAGACTCGTCGCCAACTCCCTCGCCGAACTCGACGGCGCCCGGACCACGTTGAAGCAGGACGCCACCATCCCCGGCACCTCCTGGGCCACCGACCCGGTCACCGACAGGGTCGTCGTCACCGCCGACAGGACGGTCGCCGGCACCGCGCTGGACAAGCTCGCCAAGGTCGTCGACGGACTCGGCGAGAAGGCCGAACTGCGCCGCTCGAAGGGTGAGTTCAAACCCTTCATCGCCGGCGGCGACGCGATCAGCGGGTCCGGCGGACGCTGCTCGCTCGGCTTCAACGTGGTCAAGGGCGGCGAGCCCTACTTCCTGACCGCGGGCCACTGCACCGACGCCATCTCCAGCTGGTCGGACTCCTCCGGCAGCGTGATCGGCTCGAACGCGCAGTCCAGCTTCCCGGGCAACGACTTCGGTCTGGTCAAGTACACCTCCGAGGTGGACCACCCGAGCGAGGTCGACCTCTACAACGGCTCCACCCAGAAGATCACCGGTGCCGCCGAGGCGACCGTGGGCATGAAGGTGACCCGCAGCGGCTCCACCACCCAGGTCCACGACGGCACGGTCACCGGCCTCAACGCCACCGTGAACTACTCGGAGGGCACGGTGAGCGGGCTCATCCAGACCGACGTGTGCGCCGAGCCCGGCGACAGCGGCGGTTCGCTCTTCTCCGGCAGCGACGCGGTCGGGCTGACCTCCGGCGGCAGCGGCGACTGCACCTCCGGCGGGGAGACGTTCTTCCAGCCGGTGACGGAGGCGCTGTCGGTCACCGGCACCCAGATCGGCTGACCCGCACCGAATCGCCGAGCTGCCCCGCCCCCGTCCCGGGGGGCGGGGCAGCTCGCTGCCGTGCGCGCGGGGAGCGCCGGACACTCGGCGCGGGGGAGCGCCGCACCAAGGGTCGGTGCAGGCTGGACTAGGGAGGTGGGTTGCCGTGGCGCACAACGAAGCCGTCTCGCCGGGCAGGGGTGCCGCAGTGCTGGAAGCACTGTTCCACCAGTCGCCCACTGGCCTGCTGGTCCTGGACACGGATCTGCGCATCCTGCGGATCAACCTCACCGCGCCGGATCTGCACGGAGCGGCCCGGGAACAGATCGTGGGCCGGCACGTCACCGACGTGTACGACCTCTCCGTTCCCGGCGAGGTCGAGGCGATGCTGCGCGGGGTGCTGGCCGGCGGCGAGTCGGTGCGGGGGCGGCTCGTGGGGGTGCGGCGCAAGGGCAGTACGGGGCCGGAGTACCTGTTCTCCGTCTCGGCGTTCCGTCTGGAGGACGCCCGGGGAAAGGCCTGGGGAGTGCTCGCGGAGATGCTCGACGTCACCGAGTGTGAACGGGTGACTCGCCGGATGCGGGTCCTCGGCGCCGTGCGCGAGCACGTGGGACGGACCCTGGACGTGGTCGCCACCTGCGAGGAACTGACACAGGCCGTGATGCCGGATCTCGCCGACATCGTCGTGGTGGAGGTGGTGGACGCCGTGATACGCGGCGAGGAGCCACCGCTGAGCCCGCTGGGACCGGAGGTGCCGCTGCGCCGTGCCGCCTACGGCCACAGCGGCGGCGAGGAGCAGACCCAGGCGCATCCGGTGGGCGACGTGCGCGCCCTGCCCTTCGCCACTCCCTACGCCCAGACACTGGCCGACCTCAAGCCCCGCCTCGTCGCCCTGGGCCCCGACACGCCCTGGCTGGCGGCCGACCCGCCACGCGCCGAGGCCATCCGAGCCTCCGGCGCCCGCCTGCTCATCACGGTGCCCCTGACCGTGCGCGGCACCGTGCTGGGACTGCTGAGCCTGTACCGCACCGACCAGGCCGACTTCTACGACAAGGGCGATGTCGCCCTCGCCCTCGAAGTGGCCGCGCACACCGCGCTGTGCATCGACAACGCCCGCCGCTACACCCGCGAACACACCATCGCCCTGACCGTCCAGCGGCACCTGCTGCCGCCCCAGCCCGCGCCGCGGAGCTCCGTCGAGACCGCCTACCTGCACGTACCCTCCGCGGCGGGCGGGGGCGGCGGGTTCGACACCTTCGCCCTGTCCGGTGCCCGCACCGCGCTGGTGGTCGGCGAAGTCGCGGGCGAAGGCGTCCACGCGGCCATCACGATGGGGCAGATGCGGACCGCCGTGCACTCCCTGGCCGCGCTGGACCTGGAGCCCGACGAACTCCTCGCCCGCCTCAACGACACGGCCCTCAGCCTCGCCGAGGAACGCGTGACGCTGCCCCCCGGCGAGCCCCTGCCCCTGACGGGAAGCTGTCTGTACGCGGTCCACGACCCGTTCGCCCAGACCTGCACCATCGCCCTGGCCGGGCATCCCGCGCCCGTGGTCGCCCACCCCGACGGGACCACCGAGGTCCTGGACCTGCCGTGCGGACCTCCCCTGGGCAGCACGGCGGGCCCGCCCTTCGCCGCCACCACGATCTCCGTCGCCGAAGGCAGCGTCCTCGCCTTCTACACCGCGGCCCTGCCGCAGATCGGACCGGCCCCGGACATCCTGCGGCAGGTGCTGGCCCACCCCGGGCGGCCGTTGCAGGACCTGTGCGACGAGGTGCTCTACCGGTTGCGGCGCAACGACTGCCGTCACAGTGACGTCGTCCTCCTGCTCGCCCGCACCCATCCCTTCCCCGCCGAGGACGTCGCCACCTGGCATCTCGGCCACCGCCCCAAGGCCGTCGCCACCGCCCGCGGCCAGGCCCATCGCCAGCTCGCCCGGTGGGGCGTGGACGAGGAGACCGCGTACACCACCGAGATGATCGTCAGTGAGCTGGTCACCAATGCCGTCCGCTACGGCACCCCGCCCGTCCGGCTGCAGCTCATCAAGGACCGCACCCTCACCTGCGAGGTCCACGACAGCAACGCCCTCGCACCCCGGCTGCGGCATGCGAAGACCGCCGACGAAGGGGGCCGCGGCCTGTTCATCGTCGCCCAGCTCGCCCAGAACTGGGGTGTCCGGCACACGGCCGACGGCAAGACCGTCTGGGCCGAACAGACCCTCCCGCCCCCGCCCCGCCGTCGCGTGCTGTCGTAGGGCCCGGAGCCGTCGCGTGCGGCCATGGGGCCGGCGCCGTCGCGTGCTGCCGTGGGGTCCGGTCCGTCGCCGGGCGTACGAGAAAGCCCCGGCTGGACGGGGGAGACCAGCCGGAGCGGTACGTGGTGGCGTGCGGAGGGCGGTCGCCTCTCGGCGAGGGGCTCCATGGGGCTTCAGCCGGACGATCGTCCCCATGGGCTGTAGGTGAGGCCCGGGGACACTGTCCCCTCCGCAGCCACGTACAGATGAACGGCCCGCGGGCCGCCGGTGTTCCCGGCCGGCGGGCCCCGCCGTGGTGACCTGCGGCACACACCCTCGCCGGGAGCGGTGGCGGCCTCGCCGGTGCGGGCGGTGCGCCGCTGCCGTGCACTCATCCCGCGCTCCCCGGACTGCGGTGGCCGAACTTCTTCAGGTCCGCCGAGCGGGTACCGGCCGGCTGGAGATCGGCGTACGGATGCAGCCGGGCGCCCGCGGTCCCGTCGGCCAGGGTGCGCCGCGGCTGGGCGGGCGTCGGGTGCGGGCGGCTCCGGCCGAGGAGGGCGAGCGCGGCCTCGGGGCCGTTGTCACGGCGGGCGGTGGCGATCTCGTCCAGGTCCCAGGCCATGGTGCCGACGACGGTACGACGGCTGCCGCGCACCTGGACCGTGCCGCGCACCAGCAGCAGCCCGCTGTGGAAGACGGTGTGCGCGCAGGCCGGGTGGGAGTCCTCGAAGAAGGCGAGGTCGACCAGGCCGGAGCCGTCCTCCAGGGTGACGAAGATGATCCGCTTGCCGCTCGCGATCGGCGGGGTCTGGGTGGAGGCCCGCACCCCGGCGACCAGGATCTGCTGTCCGGCGCGCAGGCCGGCCAGGTGGGCCGCGTCGGTCGCGCCGATCTCGCGCAGCAGCCGGTGGTGGTGGTCCATGAGGTGCCGGGAGACGTCGATGCCGAGGGTGTTCAGCTCCGCGCTCAGCGCCTCGCGTCCGGTCATCTCCGGCAGCCCGCTCGGCTCGGCCCCGCCGACCGCGCCGGTGTCGATGGGCAGTTGGCCCTCGTGCGCGGTCCGGTTGCGGGACTGCCGGTGCAGTTCGGTGATCTGGAGCAGCAGGTCGCGGCGGGTGAGCCGGCCGTCGTGCAGACAGTTCAGGGCACCGATCGCGGCGAGGCGTTCGGCGACCGGCCTGCTGGGGTGTGCCCGCTGCCAGAAGTCCGACAGCGATCCGTACGGCTGCCCCGCCTCGATGCGCGCGCACTCGTCCCCGCTGATGCCGTGCACCGCGGACAGCGCGAGCCGCACGCCCCACCGGTCCCCGTCGGCCTTCTCCACGGTGTGCCGTACCCGGGAGCGGCTGACGTCGACGGGCAGGACGGGAACCCCGCGACGGCGGGCGTCGGAGACGAGGACCCGCTTGGGCCACATCCCGGGGTCGTGTTCGAGCAGCCCGGCCAGCAGGAACGCCGGGTGGTGCGCCTTGAGCCAGGCACTCTGCAGCGCGGGCACGGCGAAGGCGACCGCGTGGGCGCGGCAGAAGCCGTACGCCCCGAAGGCCTCGACGGTCTTCCACACCTCCTCCCGCACGGCCGCGCCGTAGCCGCGCGCGCCGGCCCGCTCGTGGAACCAGTCCCTGATCCTGGGCAGCTGCTCCTTGTCACCGAGCGCCCGCCGGGTGATCTCACCGAAGGCCCGGTCGCAGCCGGTCAGCACCCGCAGGGTCTCGATGATCTGCTCGTGCCAGATGGTCACGCCGTAGGTGTCGGCGAGCACCTGCTCCAGGTCCCGGTGGGCGTAGCCGGGCGTGCCGCCGTGCCGGGCGGCGATGTAGCGCTCGGGCATGCCGCCGGCGACCGGGCCGGGACGGAAGAGGCTGATGTCGGCGATGACGTCCTGCACGTCCCGGGGCTGGAGCCGGGAGAGCAGGTCCTGCTGGCCGGGGGACTCCAGCTGGAACAGGCCGAGGGTCTGGCTGGACTGGATGAGCTTGAACGCGAAGACGTCGTCGAGCGGCACCTGCCCGGGGTCGTCCAGGTCGATACGGTTCCCGGTTGCGCGTTCGATCTCGGTGACCGCGTGGGCCATCGCGGACTGCATACGAACACCCAGCACATCGAGCTTGATGTTGCCGAGCGCCTCGATCTCCTCCTTCGCGGCCATCGCCATGGGGTAGTCGCCCTGCGGCGTGGGCTGCACGGGCAGCCGGTCCAGCAGGGTCGCGTCGCTGATGACCACACCGCACGGGTGCATCGCCATGCCGTGGACCAGGGAGTCGAGACCTTCGGCCAGTTCCCACAGGGGCCCGTACCGGTCCGCCTCGCCCGCCAGCTGCCGCAACTCGGGCAGTTCGGCGAGGGCACGGGTGATGTCGCAGGCCCGCAGGTGCGGGAAGCTCTTGGCGATCCGGTCGACGTCGGCGGGCGGGAGGCCGAGCGCGAGGCCGGTGTCCCGCAGGGCCCTGCGCGCCCGGTAGGTCTCGGGCATCGCGGTGACCGCGACCCGCTCCTTCCCGAACCGTTCGAAGATGGTGTCGTAGCACTCCAGTCGGCGGGCGGACTCCACGTCGATGTCGATGTCGGGCAGGGACTCCCGGCGCCTGCTCAGGAAGCGTTCGAACAGCAGGTGGTGGTCGAGCGGGTTGGCGGTGGCGATGTCCAGGGCGTGGCAGACCAGGGAGCCGGCGCCGGAGCCGCGGGCGGCGACCCGGATGCCCTTGGCCCGGATGTCGGCGACGACCTGGCCGACGGCGAGGAAGTACGCGTCGTAGTTCCAGTGGGAGATGACGGCGAGCTCCTCGTCCAGCCGGGCGAGTGCGTCCGGGTCGCGGTCGAGGCCGCGTCGCGCCAGACCGGCCTCGGACCTCTGCCGCAGCAGCCGGGCCGCACCGCCCGCCTCCGGCGCCGCGCCGAAGAGCGCCGGCTCGGGGAGGTGCGGGGTGCCGAGTCCGAGGTCCGCCTTCGGGTCGAGGGTGCACGCGGCCGCGGTGGCGGCGGTGTCCGCCAGCAGCCGGCGGGCCCGGTGGAGGTCTCCTCCGGCGCTTTCGACGACCATGCGGGCGACGGTCTCCATGCCGCGCTCGTCCTTGAGCCAGCGCTGTCCGCTGTCCAGGTGGCGCCGGTCGACCGGTCTGAGCAGCCGGGCGGCGTCCAGGACGTCGGCGAGGCGGTGCTGGTCGGGGTCGGCGTAGCGGACGGCGTTGGAGAGCACGGCGGTGGTGCCGGTGCGGTCGGAGAGCGCGAGGGTGCGGGCGGCCAGGCGCAGGGATCCCGGTCCCGTGCCGAAACGTTTCTGCGCGACGGCTTCCAATCGGACGTCCCTCCCGAAGATCTCCTGCCAGGGCGCCAGCAGCCTCGTCGCCACGTCCTCCCGCCCCACCGACAGCGCCCGCACCGGCTCCGAGAGCGGACCGAGCAGCACGGTCAGCCCCGGGCCGCCGTACTCGCGCAGCGCCTGCCACGGCACCACCGGCGGGACGCCGGACACGGCGCCGACGTGGGCGGCCGACGTGATCCGGCACAGCCGGGCCCACCCCGCCCGGTCCTGTGCGAGCAGCACGAACCGCAGCGGCGGCTCGACGACGTGCGCGCCGCCGTGTGCCGGGGTGCGGCGCCGCGGGCCGGGCGGCGCGGGGGCGAGGGCCTCCACCGCGAGATCGATGCCGAAGACCGGCCGGACTCCGTCCTTCGCACAGGCCCGCGCGAATCGAACAGCCCCGGTGACGGTGTCCCGGTCGGTGAGCGCGAGCGCGGGGATGCCCCGGTCCGCCGCCCGCCGGACGAGCTGCTCGGGATGGGAGGCGCCGTAGCGGGCGGAGTAACCGGACGCGACGTGCACGTGGGCGAAGCCCGCCATGCCGCACCTCCATCAGTCCACCCCTTTTGCCGCGCTAGCCCGATATGTTCATCGTACGCTCGTTCGATTACTCTAACCTCATCAGCATCGGTCGGCGACATCTGATTCGAACGCGTCTGCGATTTTCGAAAGGGCTGCAGGGGTGGAAGTGCTGGTGGCGCACGGCGGCCGTCCAGGGGGCCGGGTGGCGGACGTTGCCGACGGGTGCCCGGCCGCGGGGTCCGGCAGTGGCGTGTTGCGGCGCGGCGTGTTGCGGGGCGGTCCGGCGCGGGCGGCGCCCTATCGTCCCCTTCGGGCCCGGCTCGTGACATCCCGTCAGGCGAGTGGTGCGCGACCGGTTACTCAGAAGTTTTACCGACGCGTAACTTCACGCTTGCACTACTCGTCCGTAACTTGATGGGTGAACAGCATCCTCGTGATCCGGATCACAGGGCGTAAGGCCGTCGCACCTCCCTTGAGCCGCAAGGAGATCACACGATGCTGCCCTGGAAACGAGCGCTCAGACCCCTGACCGCACTGCTCCTCGCCGCCGCCGTCGCCACCGTCCCCGCAGCCACCGCCCACGCGTCGAGCGCCCCCAGCACCGGCTGGAACGACTACTCCTGCCGTCCCTCCGCCGCCCACCCCCGTCCCGTGATCCTGGTCCACGGCACGCTGGGCAACTCCGTCGACAACTGGCTCTCCCTCGCGCCGTACCTGGAGGACCGCGGCTACTGCGTCTTCTCCCTCGACTACGGCCAGCTGTCCGGCGTCCCCGTCTTCTACGGCCTCGGCCCCATCGACAAGTCGGCGGAGCAACTCTCCGCCTATGTCGACAAGGTGCTCTCCGCGACCGGCGCCGCCAAGGCCGACCTCGTCGGCCACTCCCAGGGCGGCATGATGCCCCGCTACTACCTGAGGTTCCTCGGCGGCGCCGCCAAGGTGAACGCCCTCGTCGGCCTCGCCCCCGACAACCACGGCGCCACCCTCAGCGGCCTCACCAACCTGCTGCCGTACTTCCCCGGTGCCTCGGACCTGATCAAGGCCACCACCCCCGGCCTCGCCGACCAGATCCCCGGCTCCGCGTTCCTCACCAAACTCAACGCGGGCGGCGACACCGTCCCCGGAGTGCACTACACGGTCATCTCCACCAAGTACGACGAGGTGGCCACCCCCTGGCAGAGCCAGTACCTGAGCGGCTCGGACGTCCACAACGTCCTGCTCCAGGACCTGTGCTCGCTCGACCTCTCCGAACACGTGGCGATCGGGCTCTTCGACCGGATCGCCTTCCACGAGGTGGCCAACGCGCTCGACCCGGCACACGCCACCGCCACCAGCTGCGCGTCGGCGTTCAGCTGAGCGGCCCGCCCGGCTGAACGCCGCCGGGGCCTGTCCGGCCTGAGCCGCCGGTCAGGCCCCGAGCCGTGAGGGATCGGCGCCGGCACGCCCGCCGGCGCGGGGCGGATCCCGTGGGGGCACCTCGAAACTAGCCCCGCGACACCGCGGAATCGCCTGCCGGGAGCGGCTGGGGGAGATCCTTATGCTCGCGTTAAGGCGGGGCTAACCGGCGTCTGAGGAAGCGGGGTCGGGAGACCCCGGCTCACCTGGGTCTGAACGCTGCTGCTGTCCGTGAGGGTTCGTGTTCGTCCGCGGTCAGACGCCTGGGTTGGCTCCCAGATTGGCTCCCCGCGTCGTGGTCGGTATGCGCCCTGTGCGCGGACTGCCGGCCTGGGGGAGCATGACCGGACTTGTTGCGCAGGAAGTGGCGTCTGTCCGGAGCGACCTCACGCGTTCGACGTCGGTGCAGCGCTGGCCTGCGATCGGACGGCTGTCATTGGTCGTTGCCGGTTGCCCTGGGCCGCCCTTCGACGGCCCAGGGACGGCCCCGCCCTGCAGCAGCACGGCAGATTTACAGACCGCGCGACCGCGCGGCCCTGACCAGCGAAAAACGAGTGCATTCTCCCGCCTGCCCCACACCGGCCCCACAGGCCCGTTGACACTCTGCACGCAGACACCACCGCGGACCACCCGACGAAGCTGGCCGTTCCCTGGAAGGGAATACGAGCGGATCGATAGGCTGCCGATCTGTCACAACATCTGGGGGATCATGCCTACCGCTGCCGAGCAACGCCTTCTCTCCGAATCCCGAGCATTCCGGATCGTCCACGCGTTCGCCGGGAACGACGCCCTCGGGCTCTTCCAGATGCGGCAGCTTCGCGAAATCGGGAAGCATCGCAGCCTGCGCGGCGTCGCGTTGCAGGACATCTACGGCATACTCCGCGGCCGGGGGGTGCACCACCTGCCCATCGAGCTCACCCGCAACCAAGACGACCACATCGTCGTCTGGAAGCCGGGAACCCCGGGCACAGGGCTACTCGACCGCGTTCGCGCGCTGAGCGAGGCCGCGGGAAGCCGCACCCAGGCCACACAGCTAAGGGACAGCGATGTGTGCACGCTGTACCGCGCGGCATTGCAAGAGCAGCAGAGGATTCGCGTCGCCAGCCTGTGATGCCCGATGGCCGGCCAGCAGCGCAGGCTCGCCCCGGCCATCGACACGTTCACGCCTCCGAGTGGGGGGACCACAGGCAATGACGGTCAGCTTTACAGTCCTCTCAAAATCGCCACTCCATATACCGCTTGACCTGCGCCTTGGCCACGGGCGAGGTCCTCGCGGGACGATCCCGTCCACGTCTCGTCCAGAGTTGCGCGGCAGCGATCTTTGCCTCCCAACACCCAAACCGTGGCGCTCACCCCCGTCATTCGGGTTGCACGGACGCAGCAGCCCGCAGGGGCAACAGCGATGGAGCCAGGGCGCGCCATCCACGACCTCGCTGACCGGTTGACCAGACGTCTTGGAGGGAAGCCCCAACATAAGCGCACCGTAAGGCGTACCTTGGTCCTCATCTGCGGCAGTCGGGGGGTAAATGTCACCGCAATTTAAAGACAAGATGGTGAATCTCACCCTCGGATTAGCAACACTACTGGCCACAGCCTATGCCTTCCTGGCCAGTATCTACGGAAGCAACGAAGGGCCTCACCAGCAACTCTGGATTGCAACAGGCGTCGCATCATCCGCCCTAGCCGTATACGTCGGGAACAGCGAAAAAATGCGCCTGACGGAATATCGGAACAGGATGCAACGCCTAGCAACAGAGGCAGAAGAAAACTACCAAAATCTAGTGGCCAACTTGGCACCAAGCGCTCAACAGGCCGCTGTCATCGCAGACGTGTCACTCCCCCAATTGGAGCGAGACGTGAGGCGCGGCCGACTGGACCAGTCCATAGTGGTAGGAGTTTCAGAGATATCGGAAGGTGCGCGAGGAATCTTCTACCGCTGGGATGCTGGCACCTCCATATTTTCCCTTGTATCCCAATGGCCAACTACGGCCGAGAGGGAAATAAAGAACGGAACTCACGCCGCCTACAGTGCCCTTGAGATCACAGCAACGACAGGCCAGGTGCTAATCCGACACAATACGGCATCGCCTTTCCACTCTACAACTCCAACAGCCGCCGACGACTCTGTCGTTGTAGTACAAGTGATCAGCAACGATAAGACCATCGGGATTCTGGCTATGGATGCCAAGATGAAAACTTTTCCATCTTCGGCGGGATTTTCATCACGCCACGTACGCGAGCTGCTGATTTACGCTGACATGCTCGCCGCCGGGCTAGGGTCATGACGGAACGACAAGGAGTGCGGGTATGAGCAGTCTGCCCAGGCGATTCATAAGGTCGCCACGAAGGCCCGGTCCCGATCCAGACGAGAGCGGATTCTCATGGCAGCTCGGAAATCTAGAAGATTGCTTCCATTCTCCTGCCGAATTTGCGACCACTCGCGGTGACGCATTTCGACAAGCAAGCGAGACGGTCGACGCCAGAACCGCAGAGGCATACGCGGCGCTGCCGGGTACGCGGCCTGGCCTTACAGCCGCAACAAGCGGCGCAGGAATAGCAACAATTACATTGATCGTAATGGGAAACCTTTGGGCGCTTTTGCCTGGGATTCTTTTCCTCGCATTCGCTGCTGTTTGGTACTTGGCCACAACAGCGCGTCCGATGAATCCTTCTCGCGTCGTCGTTCGCAGGCCGGGTACACATCCCTCAGCGTGACCGGATGAAGCGCCGTCCCACGCCTTGTCCCCCTGTCACGCTCAGCCTATAGGCTGGTGTGCACCACCGGCAGAACGGAGTGCCCCGCGCATGGGACCGAAGACAACCAAGGTCTATGAGACGCTCCGCGATCGGCTCACCTCAGGCCGGTACGCCCCCGGCGACAAGTTCACTTCTGAGCGAACGCTGACTGAGGAACTGAGCATCGGCCGGACGGCACTTCGGCAGGTTCTTGCGCGTCTCGTCGCGGAGGGCGCATTGGAGGTTCACGGTCGGAGTTCGTACCGGGTGCCAGGCGCAGTGAGCGTGAAGGCCCCCAATGACCTGGCGCCGTGGCAGATCCATGGTAAACGTGACGTCTACGACAATGAATGGGTCAAACTTCAGGTCTGGGACGTGGAGCCACCCGGTGTGGAGCGATTCGAGCACCACGTAGTGAAGCTTCACCGCGTGGCAGTCACGGCCGTTATTGACGCCCTGGACCGCGTACTCATGCTTTGGCGCTACCGGTTCGTTCCTCAGCAATTCGGTTGGGAACTTCCCGGCGGGATTGTCGACGGGGGCGAAGAACCTTCAGAGACCGCGCTTCGAGAAGTCGTCGAAGAGACGGGATGGCGTCCGAATTCCATTGAGCACGTAGTCACCTACCAGCCAATGGTTGGCATGGTGGACTCCCCTCATGAAATCTTCGTCGCCCATGGCGCCGAAAAAGTCGGCTCCCCGACAGATCTCGAAGAATCGGGACACATCGAATGGGTACCGTTGGCCGATATTCCTGGGCTTATGGCGCGCGGTGAGCTGATGGGGTCCGGCACCCTTGTTGCCCTGCTGCACATCCTTGCCAGCCGGAGCAAGCAGCGGGCTACAACCGCTCACTGAGCAGGTCGACTCGACGGCGCTGCCGTACCGAACCGGTACGGCTCGCCAACAGTCGCGCTTGCCTCAAGTGGGTTTGGGCGTCGTCGTACTCCGCGCGGGCCAAATGAGCCTGAGCCAAGTCCACGTGCATTCCGCCCCTTGCCCGCACAAAGGTAGGGTCCGCTACCTTCAAGGCATCGTAGAGGCTCTTTACGGCCCCCTCATCTCCAAGTAGCGCGAGAACATTCCCCTGCCAGCGGGCAAGGTGCGAACCATTCAGGAAAATACTCAGCATGTCGGGATCACGATCCTCAGGCCCATCAGGAATGCACTCCTGAGCCCTTTCCAGTGCGCGGCGACAATCATCAACCATTTCGGCATGTGCGCACAGTTCCGCTTCGGTGGCATGCAGCCACGCCCTGAGTCGAGGTGAGCCGTTCCGCCCAAGAGAGTTCTGAGCGTCGCGGACCAATTCGACCCCAAGCGCTGGCCGTCCCGCCTCGCAAAGTACATACGCCTGCTCCCCCATGGCATGGGCGAGATACATCGGCGCCTCAGCGTCGCGCGCGGCCCGTTTCGCAAGTTCGTAATGCCGCCATGCCCGCTCAACCGCCCCGGAGTCAATTGCCTGCCACGCCGCAAGGGTTGACGCCCCGGCGAGCGCGAGTGCTACCGGCCGGCGGGCGGACGGCAGTACGGCGAAGTTCAGCGCCTCTTCGAGGGCATCGAGGTGCCCAGTCATCTGGTCTACGAGACCGGCAGCCCCCATCTGGCGGTCCATGGTACGCAGTAGCTCGGTCTGAGCGTTGAACGCGGTGACCATGGATTCGCTGATGCTGGTGGCTGAATCGATCCTGGTGAGCAGTTCGTCGTAACCGCCGGCCATCGGCGGCGCCTGACCGGTCGTGACCCCTCGCAGCTCCGCATCGGTGACACCGAGCAGCTTCCGCAGGATCCCCGCGTACCGGTCCGAGATGGCGCGCTTGCCGTTCTCCCACTCGGACACGTACACACGCAAACTTGCGGTTGAAGCGACGTCCGTGAGGTTCTGCCGGGCGTACTGCTCGATCTCGCGCACCAGTCGCTCCTGCGACCAGCCGCGCGCCGTGCGCGCGCTCCGAAGTCCTGAACTCACAGACCACCGCCCGGCTTAGTCCCGATCAATGTTCCGTCCATGGTGCCTCACATTGCCGCAGGTCAACAGGGCTTAACAGGACGGAAGTTAAGCCCTGTTGGCTACCAGGGCCCCTGTCGCGAGCTGTCTTCTGGAGATGCACCGCGAGGGACTCGCCAAGTAAAACGGCGAACCACCTTGACTCTGGTGCGCACCAGTTGCCATTCTTTTGGTGCGCACCAGTTCACGGGATCGCATCCCATTCGCGGTGGGCAAGCACGCACGACGCTGCAAGACCCCGCTGGAGCCGCTTACACGCGGTCCGGGCGGCATGGGAGACGTCAAAGTCCGTCGTCTTCACGGATTGATCGGTGTCATCGGCTAAGCCGCTGGTCTGACCCTCGGGCGTAGTCCCGGGGACCGGATGGGCGGGGATCCCGGTGGTTGGGCTGCACCCGGTCCATGACAGGTAGCCATTCCAGGGAGATCGACTCAGCGAGTGACGTCTGAGTGACGCGGTGACCGCGCGCCGGCCAAACGGAAGGGAGCAGGGCGCGTACGGAGCCGCGAGAGACAGTGGCGGGCTTTCCCGTCACTCGTCATGCGGGCAGGACACCGGTCGCCGGTGGCCTGCCCGTTTGATGAGGAAGCCAGTGCGGCCCCTCGGGGTGCGACCCGGGGGACCGCGTACAGGCACCTGATGTGGAGGAACCTGTGTTCACCAGTCTGACAGACGCGGAGCGGGACGAACTGGCCCGCAAGGCCGCGGGCGCGAACAAGCGCAGCGAGGACAACGCTCGTGTCCGGGGCGGCCGTTGATGGCCGGCTCGGAGCACGAGAAGACGAAGGACCCGCTGCCGCCGCGTCCGCGTGGTCCGCACCCGTACGCGGTCTGACGGCCGCTGAATTCAACCGCCCCGATGGTCGCAGGCCGGGTTCGACTCCCGGCCGGGGCGCTGTGGCCCGCCACACTCGCGGCGCCGGCCGCCTCCACCGGATCGACCGCCCTCGGCTTCGCCGCGGTCTCCGGCTCTCTCCTTTCCCTTCGAGCTGGGAGCTCCCATGCATGCTTTCGTGTCTGGCCACCGGGCCGACAGTCCACAGGATTTCCTCGAACTCGCCCTCGGCACCCCGGTCGAACTCTGGCTCGGAGTCGAGGGCGAGAGCGAGATGGAGCGTGCGGCACGTCTGGACGCAGCCCGCGACATCCTGACCGACCCCGAGTACGCGAGCGGGCCCGACAACCTGATCCGGCTGGCCGCGCAGGTGGTCGACGACCACCCGGAGCTGTTCAACGTGGTCCCGCTGCCTCGCCCCGCCCGCCGCCGTCCGGCACGCCGGGGGGCCGCGGCATGAGCCAGGAACTGACCCTGGATGGTCTGGCCGTGCCGGTGCGGGTGCTGCGCCTGCTCGCCGCGGACTTCGGGCACCTGCCCGCGCCGGACATCGAGGTGTCGACGGTGTTCCCGGAGCGGTTGGGACTGCACTTCCACGGGAACCTGGCCGACTTCGAGACCTGGCGGGACGCGTTGGGTATCGCCCCGGACGACGTCGCGTACCGCGAGCAGAGCGGCACCACCAGCGTGCTGAGGGCCTCTGTGGACTACGCGGGCGCCGTGCTGGAGCTGGTCGGCTACGGCGACTTACCCGCCCCCGCGCTGGCCGGGACCGCAGGCTGATGGCCGCGTGGGGCAAGTGCTACGACCCGAACGGCGCCCGCCACGGCATCCCCACCTATCCCTGGCGCTACGCCCCGGACGGACTGGCGACCCGCCGGCAGTTACGGGCCCGCGGCCTGCGGCCCGGCGGGCAGCCGGTCGTCGGGCAGATTCTGCGCCCGCGCTACCGGCGTGGCCCGCTGGTCGCCTACCTGTACCGGCTCGACAAGGCCCTGCCGGTCCGGCCGATGACGCCGGCCAAGCGGCGGGCGCTGGAGTGCGCGATGCGGGCCCGCCGGACCTGCCCGCAGTGCCGCAACGACGCCGGATACGTCATCCCCCAGTCCCTCGGGGTCTGTGTCCCCTGCGCCTACCCCGACCAGTAGAAACGGAGTGAAGAACATGGAAGCCAAGTACGTGGTGCGGAAGGCGGCTCACTGGAGCCTGCCGGTCGCACTGACCGGCATGTCCCTCGGGTGGACCGTCTACGCGGTGGGGGAGATCCTCTCCCGTCAGGCGCCGCCCGCGCTCGCGATGACGGTGGCCGGTATCTACGACGCGGTGTGGCTTTACGCGCTGGCGATGGAGACCGCGCACCGCCGCCAGGGCTCCAAGGGCACCCTGCCCGCCGTCCTCGGGTGGGTGTTCCTGGTGACCTCGGTCGGGGTGCTGTTCACCCACGGCCTGATGTACGCCACCCCCGCCGTCGCCGTCATCGGCGCCGTCGTACCGGCCGCCGCGAAAGCCACGCTCATCATGGCGGTGGAACGGGAGTCCACCCGGATCTCTTCGGGGGCGCAGCAGCAGATCGACGCGGTGCGCAGCGCGACCCGGGACCAGGTGGCCATCGGCCGCGCCGTCACCCGCGCCAAGGCCGATCGACACAAGACAGCCGCGGTGCTGGAGCGCGAGGAGCGCAAGGCCCGCGGCCAGGCCCAGAAGGTCCGCCACGAGGCAGCCGAGGAACTCGCGAAGCTCACCACCGACCACCCCGTTGACACCGACCCGCAGGACGTCCCGGCGCTGTTCTCGGACGACGATCTGGCCCGTGTGCTGGGGCAGTGGACACAGGACGGCGTGTCCCCCGTGTCCCCGCAGGTCGCCCCCGTGTCCCCGGCCGGTGAACTCACCGCTCCGCAGGATGCGGGACACACCCCGGTCGACCTGACCGGGCTCGCCGAAGTCGCGGCCGTGGCCGGCGTCGCAACCCCGGAGCCGGGCGAGCCGCTGACCGAGGAACAGCTCACGGTCGTCCTGCGGTGGCTGCGGCACTCCGACAACCCGCCGCTGTCCTACCGCAAGGCCCTGACCGCCTACCGCGCGGCCGGGTTCTCCGCGAAGGAGGAGCGGGTGCGCAAGGCGTACGCCGCACTGATCGACGCGGAAGACGCACAGCCCTGACCCAGCGTCCGGCACACATCAATGAAGACCAGCCCAGGGCAATTGGGCTGGCCTTCGTTGCGACTGCCGGAGCAGTCGACCGCACCAGTGAAGCAGACCCGGCAAGCCCACGGCGAGCGGCACCCTCGCAGACCCGCAGGCAGACCCGGCGAGCTGACCACACCCCCACGGTCCACCGTACCGGGGCGCCCGCCTTCAACCCTTCTGAACAGCGCATTCCCGCCTGATTCGGCAGGCCCGGCCAATCGCCTCCTACAGCACCGGCCGGGCCCTACTCCCCTAAGGAGTGCTCACAGCATGACGGACCTCACCACCGAGCCGGTAGCCGTTGAGGCTGCCCCCACCGCACCGCCTCCGCCGCCCGACACCCCGCCGAACGCCGGGCAGGGTGGGAAGGAGGTGGAGCACACGCCCGGCGGCTGGCCGGTCGTCCCCCTCGCCCTGACCGGGGCGAACAGCACCATTGGCGCGGTCGCCGCCGCGTCCCTGGCCGGCGGCCCGATCGCCGCGGCCGTCGCCGCAACCGGCATGGTCGTCCTCGGCACCATCGCCGCCGCCCGCTCCCGCAGGCCCAACTCGCGCCGCGAGGTACGCAGGGCCGCGGCCCGCGCCGCCGGCCGTTCCGCCGCCCGCACCGCCGGACTGCGCAGCAGCGGTACCAGCCCCTCGGGCACCCGTTCGGCCGGTTTACGCGCCGGTCGCTCCGGTGGCCGGCCGGGCACGGTGCCCGGCCAGCACCGCCGTAGGGCTGGTGGCGCCGGTAGCCGCGGCAACACCTCCATCAGCGGGAACACGCCCCGCAACGGCGCCCGGCACGCGTCCAAGCACGCCACGGGCAGCACGGCCGCGGGCCGGGTCGGGCAGGTCAAGGCCCTGCGGGCGGCGCAGAAGGCGGCGGCCGGTTCGCGTTCCGGGCAGCGGGCGCAGACCACCAGCGCGCGGCGTGCGGTCGCCGATGCCCGCCGCAACGCCAACACCCCCACCCACAAGACGCGTTCGGGAAAGCGGCCCGGTGTGACCGGCCGCCTGGCCGGTGCGACCGTCCGTAAGGTCCGCGCCGGGCGGGATGCGGCCGTGGCCGCGCAGCGTGCGAAGCGTGACGCCCGGAACGCGGGGACGGTGGCCGCGCAGCGGGCGCAGGTCCGCAAGGCCCCGGCTCGTAAGGCGGCGCGGCAGGCGTTGCGCAGGTCCGCGGCCCGCTTCCACGGCCGCCGCCTTCTCGCCGCTCTGCTCGCCCTGCCGGTCGGCCTGTTGGGCTGTCTGACCACGCCGATCGGCCGGAAGTTCGACCTTCCGTGGCTGATGTATCCCGGCCGCCGCCTGTTCTGGGGCCAGGTCCGCAACGCCACCCAGCAGCGCACCGCACGCGACCAGATGACCCGCCAGACCCAACGCGAGCAGGAAGCCGCCGCCGACGCCGAAGCCGCCACCGATGGCACGGACGGCATCGCGGACGGCATCGAGCGGCCCGCATCCAAGGTCCCCACCCCCGGCACATCCGAGGTCAGTGAAGGAGAGCACGTGTCCGGTTTCCGGTTCGAAGAGGCCGCTGAGGAGATGGAGCAGGCGGCCAACGCCTACGAGCCCGAGAGCGCCATGGAGATCCTCGCCATGGTCGAGGGGCTCCCGGCCGCGCTGACCAGCGTGGCCAACGTGATGAAGACCCTCGCGGAGCGCTCCGACTCCGAGTTCCCGCTGGAGAAGGAAGTCGCGGACGGCTTCAACGACATCTTCGGCGCCCTGATGAGCGCCGTCGCGGTCGCCGAAGACATGGGTCCGCTGTTCCGGCAGGCCCACGAGCAGGACATCGCCCGCCACGAGGACCCCCGCAACGGCACCGAGGCAGAGAAGGGCTGGAACGTCTGAGATGAGCAGCACCGCCACCACCCGCCACAACGCGAGCAGTGGCCCGGTGCTGGACTGGGCTGCCGGTCACGGACCCGTGACCGGCGCCCTGTCCGCGACCACCGGAGCCTTCGCCGTCGCCACCACCGGCGCCGCCACCCACATGCCCCCCGCATGGGCTATCGCGGTCGGCGCCGCCGGCGCGCTGGGCCACACCATCGCCGGGCTGCGCGTGCGCAACGCCGGCCGCACCCTCGCCACCCGCGCCGCGTCCTGGCTCGTCGGCGCCGGATGGACCACCTGGGCCATGACTCACGGCCCTCTCACCTGGGCTGCGCTCGGATCGCTGGCCACGATCGGCGTCGGGATCGGCGCCGCCGCCCGCTCCGCCGCGCTGTTCGAGGAGGCGCGGGAAGAGGAAGCCATCGCCGCCGAACAACGGCAGATCGCCGCCGACTTGTCCGCGGAGCGCCGGGCGATCGCAGCGGAATGGGTCGACCGCATCCAACGGGTGTGCTCGATCACCGTGCGCGTGGTCGGGGTGGAGACGTGGGCCACCGGCACCGGGTTCTCCATCGACGCCGAACTCCCGCCCGGCGGCGCCACCTGGAACAGGATCGCTTCCGAATCGCCGCGCCTGTCCGCGGACGCCCGCCTGCCGCACGGCTGCACCGCCGTCGCCACCCCGGGCATCCACCAGGGCCGGGTCATCATCGACGTGACCACCGTCAACGTCCTGGAAGAGGAACGCACCTACCCCGCCGACTACGGCCCGCTCTCGGTCCACACGGGTATCCCGTGGGGGTACCGCACCAACGCGGAGCACATCCTCGCCTACCTACGCGAACAGTGCGCGCTGGTCGTCGGCCCCACTGGATCCGGCAAGACCAACATGGTCCACACGATCCTCGCCGGGTTCGCCCGAGCCGAGGACGTCCTGACGTGGGTGATCGACCTCAACGCCGGATCCGCCGGCCTGCCGTGGGTGCTGCCCGCACTGAACGGGCAGATCGAGACCCCGGACGGCAAGTCCGTGCGGCCCGGGGTCGACTGGCTCGCGGGCACGTTCGATGAGGCCCTGCTGATGCTGGACACCGCGGTACAGGTCGCCAAGCACCGGAAGATGGGCTATCAGGACCTGCTGTCCAAGGCCAACACCGACCTGCTGCCGATCAGCGCGCGGATTCCTCAGATCATGCTGGTCATCGATGAGGGTGCGGAGATCCTGGCCAGCCCGGACCGGCAGATGCGCAAGCTCGCGGAGAAGATCCTCGAAGTCATCCGGATCGCCCGCGCCATGGGCCTGCGCACCGTCCTGACCGCCCTCGGAGCCACCGGCAGCGTGCTCGGGAATCTGATGATCCGTCGCGAGGGCAAGGTGCGCGTTGCCCTGACCGGGGGTGAGACCGAGGGCATGGACCTGAGCAAGATGTTCCCCGGCACCCGCGGCCTGCGCGTCGACCAGGCCCCCTACAAGGGCGCCGGGTTCATGGGCACCCCGGAGTCGCCGGCCGCCCTGTTCAAGGCGTGGCGGATCCTGCCCAACCAGATCCGCGACATCATCGCCGCCACCTCCAACCGACACCCCCGGCTCGATGACGTGTCCGTGAAAGCCGCCGGCCCGGCCTACGCACGGCGCTGGGACGCAGAGCGCACCGCATGGATGCGCGACCACACCCTCGACACCGACACCGACGCGGGGGCGTACGGGCCGGCGTCCGGGCTGAAGCTGTCCGCCCTGGACAGTCAGGGCACGGGACCGGTCTCGCCGGAAGACGAGATGCTCGCCCGCTTTCGAGCCGAGATCGACGCGCAGTTCGCGACCGCCCCGGACCCGCAGGGTCCGACCGAGCAGGCCCCGCCAGCCGCGCCGGGCGGGCTGAACCTGTCGGCACTGCGAGGCGAGCAGGACAACTCGGCTCAACAGGCCGCGCTCGCCCTGCTCCTCGCCGCCGGCACCGAGGGCACCGGAGCATCCGCCATCGCCCGCGCCCTCGCCGACGAGCACGGCACGACCCGGCAAACGGTCGTCGGCTGGCTCAAGACCTGGGTCAGCGACGGCACCGCCGTCCGCGTCGGGGAGGGCACCAAAGCCCGCTACGTCCACCGCCGGCACGCCCCGGAATCCGGTGCCGAAGGGTGAACGGAGAAGGGGGGTGGGAGCACGGATCCCAATTCCAGTCCCGGGCTGGATGCCGGGGACCTTCCTACCCACCCCCCATGGCCGCGAGTCCCCAACGATCTCCGTCCGGCCCAACATCCGCACAGTAACCAGAGCCACTGACAGAGCCCGCAGCGCGGCCCTTGTCGCCTGTCGCGCAGGCACACAGCACAGGCCCCCGGACGGCTCTGCGAGGGCCGGAAACGGCTTGTGACCTGGGAGGCGACAAGCGACAAGACAAGACAAGCGACAAGCCGCACGACAAGACAGACGACAAGTAACGCGACAAGCCACCACGCGGGCAGCACCCGGACGCCGGGCGCTGCCCGCCCTCGTTTCCGGGAGGCCGCTCGTGATCGTTTCCCTGTCCGCCGTCGCCCTCTTCGGGGTGCTCGCCTTCGTCCTGCTGCGCGGCCGCTACCTCGGACCGTTCAGCGCGCTTGTGCTCTTCCTGTTCGGGTTCTTCACCGCCGGCACCGGCGCCGCCGGACCCGTCCGCGCCATGTGCCTGGCGCTCGCCGAAGCCGCCAGCCACCTCACCTGACCCGCCGGGAGTTCCCGTCATGCCCGAGTACGACCCGAGTGCGGCCTGGCAGCCGCGGATGACCGACGCCGAAGCCACCGCCGAAGCCCGCCGCATCATCGCTGACGCCTACCAGCCCGCGCCTCAGATGCCGACCGCGTACCGCGACACCAGCCCGCTGCCCGCCTACGGCAGCACCCCGCCCGTCCCGCAGCCCGACCGCCGGATCGTCCCGGGGTGGGCCGCGGGCACCGCCGTGGCCGGCATCGGGGTCGGTGCCACCTGTGTGGGGATCGGGTGCGGGATCTGGCTCGCCTGCCAGGGCTTCGCCGCCGTCACGTTGACCAGCGTCCTGTTCGTCACCCTGCCCATCGCGGGCGTGGCCGGGATCGTCGCCGCCGTGGGATCCGCGCTGCGCTCCCTGAGGGACGTCCACACCGAAACCCACCACCACTACGCCGGTCCGGTCCGGCAGGAGACCAACAGCATTACCGCGCCCGCGTACGGGCTGATCGCCCGCAACCGCAACCACCTCAACACCTGACCAGGAGCACCGTGTTCGAGATCCGCGTCATCTGCGAGCCGGCCGACACCGACCGCATCACCCAAGCCCTCACGGCCGTGTTCGACACCGGCCCGGCACGCCAGTACCCCACCCGCGACCACCAGCGCGTGCGCCTGTACTTCACCGCCGACCGCCAGCCCACCAGCCTTGAGAGCGAGTGACCATGTCGTTCGGAGAGACCCCGATCACCCTCGTCGGCAACCTGACCGACGACCCCGAGCTGAAGTTCACCGAAGGCGGCGCCGCCCTGGCGAAGTTCACCATCGCCGTCACCCCGCGCACCTTCGACCGCACCACCAGCCAGTGGAAGGACGGCACTACCGCCTTCTACCGCTGCGCCGCCTGGCGCACCCTCGCCGAACACGTCACCGAATCCATGACCAAGGGATCCCGGGTGGTGGCCACCGGCCGGATGCGACAGCACGACTGGACCACCGACCAGGGCGAGAAGCGCTCCATGCTCGCCGTCGAGGTGGACGACATCGGAGCGTCCGTCCGCTTCACCACCGTCACCGTCAACGCCAAGCGCGCCGGCCAGTCCGGCCCGGCCGGCGACGGCGACCCGTGGGCCACCGGCGGTTCGGCCGCGGGCGGCGCGGACGCCGAACCGCCGTTCTAGCTGTGCCCGGGGCGGCCGTCCGATCTCGCCAGGACACACGGCCGCCCCGGCCAACCAGTCCACAACAGACCTGCTGGAGGCACCCGAACATGCCCCATCCCCCCGCCGCGCTGCCCGAGGGCGGCAACGTCAGCCTGTGCACCGGCTCCGCCGCGCTGGACCAGGCCGTGGAAGCCGCGACCGGCCTGCCCACGGTCATGGTCGGTGAGAAGGACCCGGCCGCCTCCCGGCTGCTGGCCGCGCGCCTGCCCCACGCCCGCAACCTCGGAGACATCACCACCGTCGACTGGCCCGCCCTCGCCGCCCAGTCGCCGCGACCGGCGTCGCTGACCGCCGGGTTTCCCTGCCAGGACATTTCCAACGCCGGACCTCGGGGAGGGATTGCCGGTGACCGCTCCGGACTCTGGAAAACCATCGCCGAAGCCGTTCGCCACCTTCGACCCCGGCTCGTCTTCCTGGAAAACGTCGCAGCCATCCGCAGCCGCGGACTCGACGTCGTCGCCGCCGACCTGGCCGCGATCGGGTATGACGCACGCTGGATGTGCCTACGCGCTGGAGACCCCGAGGTCGGAGCCTGCCACCGCCGCGACCGCTGGTTCGCCGTCGCGTATCCCGCTGCTGAAGACCCCCACCTCCCAGCTCGGCAGGAACGGCGGACCGCAGCACCCGGACAAACGCCGGGCGGGCGGGCACGGGCCCACGCTGGAGGACGAAGTGGTGTTCTTGCTGCCCCCGACGCGGCCTTGAGGCTGCTGCCCACGCCGGCCGCCGCGGACGGAACCGGCGGCCCCGGCATCTCAGCCAAGCGCAAGGGCGGCATGAACCTGCGGACCGCCGTCACCTTGCTGCCGACCCCGGCGGCACGGGACTGGAAGTCCGGCGCCTCCAACCTGATCGGCGTCAACTCCCGGCCGCTGAACGAGGTGGTGGTCAACCTGCTGCCCACCCCCAAGGCCTCGGACGGACCGCACGGCGGACCCAACCAGCGCGACACGGCCGGGAACTACTACCTCCCCGGCCAGGCCGTCCGTCTGGACGGCCGGTGGGTGGCCACCAACGGCACCGACTACGGGCCCGCGATCCGCCGCTGGGAAACCGTGCTGGGGCGGTCCGCGCCGGAGCCGACCGAGGCCGGGACCAAGGGCAACCGTCGGCTGTCCCCGGCGTTCGTGGAATGGATGATGGGCGCCGATCCCGGCTGGGTCACCGATGCGGAGCTGGGGCTGTCCCGCTCCGACCAGCTCAAGATCCTCGGCAACGGCGTCGTCATCCACCAGGCCCACTACGCCTACCGCGCGCTGCTCGCCACCCTCGCCCCAGAGACCGCGGCTCCGGCTGTGGCGTCGCAGCTCGCCCTGGACATCGCCTGAAGACGCCCGGGGCGGTCGCCCGATCTCGCCAAAGACACGCGACCGCCCCGGCCAACCAGTCCGCAACAGACCTGTTGGAGGTATCCAGCTTGACCCATCAGCAATCCCTGCGCGATGCCGCGCTCCATGCGGCCGCACGCGGCTGGCACGTCTTCCCGCTCCGTCCCGGCAGCAAGCAACCGGCCCTGCACGGCGCCGACCGGTGCCAGAGCACCGGGGACTGCGTCGGCGGACACCTCAAGTGGGAGCAGCGGGCCACCACCGACCCGCGGCGCATCGTGCCGTGCTGGGAGACCAGTCTCGCCAACGTCGCCATCGCGACCGGGCCGTCCGGTCTGGTCGTGGTCGACCTGGACGTGCCGAAGGAGAAGAGCAGTGCGGGCACGCCTGACGGCGTGACCTTCTTTCTGGCGCTCTGCGAGCGCGCCGGACAGCCCTGGCCCACCACCTTCACGGTGCGGACTTCGAGCGGCGGCATGCACCTGTACTTCACCGCCCCGCCTGGCACCCGGCTGACCAACACCGCGGGCAAGCTCGCGCCTCTGGTCGACACCCGTGCCTGGGGCGGCTACGTCGTCGCCCCTGGCAGCACCGTCAACGGCGCCCCCTACACGGTCACGTCCCCCTGGTCCGTCGCGGAACTGCCGGCATGGCTGCTCGCCCCCCTCCAGCCGGCAGCCTTGCCGCCGCAGCGGGACGTGCGGGTTTCCCTGGCCAGTCGTTCGCGCTCAGCCCGCTACCTGCGAGCAGCGGTCGAAGACGAACTCCAGCGTGTGACGCGCTCAGGCCCCAACCAGCACAACACCGCGCTCTACCGCGCGTCGGTGGCTCTGGGACAGCTGGTCGCGGGAGGCGAACTCGCCGCGCACGAGGTGACCGAATGGCTTGTCACCGCGAGCAGCAGCGTCGGCCAGGGCGAACGCGAAGCACGCGCCACCATCGCCTCAGGCCTGCGGGCGGGTGCCAAACGGCCGCGTCGGATGAGTAGTTGACACGGTTGGCTGCGCCAACCGGCTGCAACATGGTTGGGGGGCCATCCCCCCGACCATGTTGCAGCCGTCTTTTCGCCGGTCCCGGCGGACCATGACCCATCGGGAGAGCCCCTCCGTGACGACAGATGCCCCTGTGGAGACCGCCTTACTGCTCCAGCAGGCTGCCGCGTCCTTTCAGCCGCTCGCCGGTGAGCCTTCCCCGTTCGGCCAGCCGCCCGGCTACCCGCTCGCCGGTCTACAGGTCCCCCTGGCCGGCTACGCCGACGAAGCCGCACTCGCCACGGCCGTGCTGGGACGCCTGGCCCCCTGGTTCCACATCCAGCGCGAGGTCACCGGCACCCACCCCACCGGCAACCCCTGCCGCATAGACGCCGTCCTCAGACCCCGTGACGCCCACGTCTGGAAGAACCCACAGATAGCGCTCGGAGTCGAATTCAAGGCCTGGGAAACCCACGTCGGGGACGCGAGCAGGAAAGACCGCATCGGCTGGGTCGCCCAGGCCATCGACTACTCCATGGTCGACTGGGACGGCTACGGACGTCTGCCGGTCCTCATGTGCCCCGACCCCTTCGTCCGGAACCGCAACCTCCCCGGCGACGGCGTGGACGACCTGGGCCATTTCATCGACGGACTTCTCGGCCAGTACAACGTCGGCTACCTCACCGTCTTCAACGGCAGTGGGCTCACCATGCTCATGTACGGCATGAACACCATCTGGTACGAGCGCCGCGGCGTTTCCAACGGCAAGAACTGGAGCCTGCGCCCCCGCACGGGACATCGCAGGTAGAGGCGCCACCAGTCGTGCCGTAACCCCTCAAATTCCCGGAGCGACCGCCCCATCTCGCCAAAGACACGCGGTCGCTCCGGTCACCCCTGCCCTCACGCAGAGATCAGGAGACATCCAGCATGACCGACCCCGTCCCCTTCCGGCGACCCCAAGCAGTGGGAACGCCCCAACCCTCAGCCGCCAGCGGTCCCCGATCCACGAACGGCGTGAGCGGCCGAAAGAAGGCCGCCCGCAAGGGCGTCCTTTCAGCTCTCCGTTCTGACCCGCACCCGACCGGCCATCCTCGCCAGGACCGCGAGGATCCGACGCCGGACCGGCCGGGGATCTGCATCTACGCCCCGCCGGTCTACCGCCACCACTACGACGGCGCCCGCTGGTCCAAGCGCTACGGCGACACCCCCACCGCCGCCTACACCTGCCCCTGCGGCCGGTCCGACACCGCCAAGGGACAGGACGCCGTGGCCGACCTGGTCACCGAGTACGAAGCACACAAGAAACTCTGCACCGGCGCACCCGCCCTCCGCACCGAAAGGAGGAACGCCGCATGACCAGGCCCCAAGCCCCCATCGACGGCGCCGCACTGCTGGATGAGGTGGAAGCCTTCCACCGCCGCTTCAACATCTTCCCCACCGAGCACGCCTACGTCGCCGTCGCCCTGTGGGACGCGCACGCGCACCTCATGGACGCCCTCGACGGCACCGCCCGCATCGCCTTCCTCAGCCCTGAACCGGGCTCGGGCAAGTCACGGGCCCTGGAGATCATCGAGACCCTCACCCCGCGCTCCGCGACCACCGTCAACGCCTCCGCCAACGCCCTGTTCCGGCTCGTCTCCGCAGACGAAGGCACCCCAACCCTGCTCTTCGACGAGATCGACACCGTGTTCGGGCCGAAGGCCGGCGGCAACGAGGAAGTTCGCGGGTTCCTGAACTCCGGCTACCGGCGTGGCGCCAAGTCCCTGCGCTGCATCGGGGACGGATCCGACCAGAAAGCCGCGTTCCTGCCCTCGTTCTGCGCTGTCGCCATGGCCGGACTCGGCTCCCTGCCGGACACGATCCTGACCCGCTCCGTCATCATCCGCATGCGCAAGAAGGCACCCAACGAAAAGTGCGAGCCCTACCGGCGCCGCGTCCACGAAAAGCAGGGCCACGCCCTGCGCGACCGGCTCGCCGACTGGGCAGCTCCCCTGCACGACCAGATTGCGAACGCCTGGCCGGACATGCCCGAAGGCATCACCGACCGGCCGGCCGACGTGTGGGAGCCCCTCCTCGCGGTCGCGGACGCGGCCGGCGGACACTGGCCCGAGCGGGCCCGCGCCGCCTGCGTCGCGCTCATCAAGGCTGCGGGGGAGGGTGAGGAAGCCTCGCTCGGGGTGCGGCT
This sequence comes from Streptomyces sp. NPDC001068, assembly GCF_042897315.1. Lineage (NCBI taxonomy): Bacteria > Bacillati > Actinomycetota > Actinomycetes > Kitasatosporales > Streptomycetaceae > Streptomyces > Streptomyces sp. NPDC001068. The sequence goes on from NZ_JBIAYD010000007.1 coordinate 82,072, forward strand.
GCTGACCGACCTGCGCGACCGCGTGTTCTGCGGAGTCGACAAGCTGCCCACCGCCGCGATCCTCGAAGTCCTCCACGGGATCGATGACGCGCCGTGGGCCGACATGAGCGAGGACGGGCAGTACATCAAGCCCCTCAACGCCCGCGCCCTGGCCAAGCTGTTGAGCCAGTACGTCCGCCCCGACAACAAACCGATCAAGCCCAAGGGAATCCGCGTCGGCAGCAACACCCCCAAGGGCTACTACGCGGAAGACCTCAGCGACGCCTGGGCCCGGTACTGCCCCCCTCCCCCCGGAAAGTCCGCAACAGCCGCAACAGCCGCAACATCGCAGGTCAACGGGGGTGAAGTTGTGGCGGAAGGCCCTTCCGAGACCCGCCACATGTTCGCGGAATCCGACACACGCACCCTCCGCAGCGTCGGCTGACCGGCCACACCCCCAGGTGCCCCCGCGCATCCCGTGCGGCGGCATCTATCCGCAACACAAACGGCATCCGCCACAGATTCAAGCCGCTGACCAGCAATGTTGCGGCGTGGCGGATGTTGCGGATCCCCCAGAGGGGTCTGGAGAGCGAGCCACCTACGCGGGAGAGGCCCTTGGATACCGCAACTGCCGGCGCTCCGGTGCCGCGCCGTCTGCACAGTGTGGAAGCCGCAGCCGCGCTCATAGGCATTGGCCGTACAGCGACGTATGACGAGATCCGCTTGGGGCGGCTTCGTACCGTCCGGTGCGGCCGCCGGCGGCTTGTTCCCACCGAGTGGATTGACGAGTACGTCGAACTCCTCAAGCGCGAGGCCGAAGCCGCCGCTTGACCTGAAGAACCACGCAGGGGCCACCCCGTCTGGGGTGGCCCCTGCATCTGTGAAGGCGAGAACGCATGGGTGAGACTCCCAAGAGGAGTACGAGAGCTGGACACGGTGACGACTCGATCTACTGGGACAAGTCGAAGAACAGGTACATCGGTGCCGTTTCGCTGGGCTACACACCGGGTGGCAAGCGGCATCGACCGAAGGTGTCGGGCAAGACGAAGGCCGAAGTCCGCGAAAAATTGCGTGAGCTGCGGAAGCAGTTGGCCGAAGGCAGCAAGGCGCCAGCGAACTACACCGTTGCCCAGGCAGTGGCGGACTGGCTTGCCCAAGGATTGAAGGGGAGAGAGGTCACCAGCGTTGACACGTACAGGAGCCTCGCGGACAACCACATCATTCCGCACCTGGGAAAGGGCAAGCTTCGAGACCTGGAAGCCGACGACCTGGACGAATGGCTGGAGGCTGAGGCCAGAATCCTCGCGACGCAGTCTCTGAAGATGGTGCACTCGGTCCTTCGCCGTTCGATCAGTCACGCGCAGAGGAGAGGCAGGGCGGTCCGCAACGTCGCGGAGCTGGTCGAAGTGCCTGACGGGCTGGCTGGGCGACCGAGCAAATCACTGTCCTTGAAGCAGGGGGAGGCCGTTCTGCGAGCAAAGCAGGGCACCTGGATTCACGCCTACGTGGTCCTTTCGCTGCTCGTGGGAGTTCGGCCGGAGGAAGCGCGCCCTTTGACCTGGTCACATGTGCACCTATCGCGCTCAGGGAAGGAGAAGCCGCACGTGGACGTATGGCGGTCGGTGCGGCGCCACGGTGACACCAAGACGCGACGAAGCAGGCGCTCGCTGGCCATGCCGCAGCAGACGGTGGCCGTGATGCGGGCGCACAAGCGACGTGAGCTGGCGGAGTGCGTGGCCGCCGGCGAGGAGTGGACCGAAGACCGGCTCGTCTTCCCGACAGACGCCGGCGAGCTGCGCAGCGCGCTCAACGTCCGCCGGAACTTCAGGGCGCTCCTGAAAGACGCCGGCTTCGGTAGCCCGAACGAGTGGACGCCGCGGGAGCTCCGAACCAGCTTCGTGTCCGTGCTCTCGGATCACGGAATCCCCATTGAGGTCATCTCAAGGCTGGTCGGACACAACGGCAGCGGTACGACCGAGCAGGTCTACCGCAAGCAATTGCGACCCGTTATCTCCGAGGGGGCGGAGGCCATGGATGAGATCTTCGGGGGCGAAGCAGCGGCTAAAGACCAGCCCGGCGAGCAGGGCTAATTTTTCGACCTTGGCTCCCGGTTTGGCTCCCTGAATCGATCGGCTCCCCCGAAGGACCGCCCCTGAGCTGTGTAAACGCCGCTCAGGGGCGGTCTTGGGCCTTTACGCTCGCGTTAAGGAAGCGCTGAGACTGGGATCAGGTAGGTACCGTGCGGCACATGGGAGACGAGATCCGGCGGGCCGTCGCCGCCGACACCGATGCCGTGCGGGCGGTGACCGACGCCGCCTACCGCCACTACATCGCGCGGATCGGGGTGGTGCCGCAGCCCATGGAGGCGGACCACGCGGCCGACGTGGCCGCGGGGAAGGTGTTCGTCGTCGGGGAACCGGTGGTCGGGCTCGTCGTCGTCGAGGCCCGCGACGACCATCTGTTCCTCGACAGCATCGCCGTCCACCCGGACGCACGGGGCCAGGGGGTGGGACGGCGGCTGCTGGAGTTCGTGGACGCGCACGCGCGTGCTCTCGGCCTGTCCGAGGTCAGGCTCTACACCAACGCGCTGATGTGGGAGAACCAGGAGCTCTACCCGAAGTACGGCTACGAGGTCGTCGGGCGGCGGCTGGCCGGGGCCTACGACCGCGTCCACTACCGCAAGCGGCTGGTGGAGTGACTGAGGGTGCCGGCGGACCGGCTCGTTCAGCCGTCCGGCCACCAGGTGCGTGCGATGTCCTTCCGCACCTCAGGGCGTTCGGAGGGGCGCTCGTCGGCCTTCTCGCGGATCCGGCGGCTGTCCGTCCTCTTCAGGGGCTTCTGCACGGTCGTGCGGCGCATGGCTGCCTCCTTCAGTGCCTACCGAGTTTCCGTGCTGTCACGGTGGTAGACCCTTTTGTGGAGAGTTCCTCATCTGTGCCGGTCTGTCAGTGGTCGCTGTCACATGGGCCGAGTGTCAGTGGTGGGTGTCACTCTTGGGGCATGACGAACGAGAGTGACCGCGGTGTCGCGGTGCGTATCGACTGGGATGCGGAAGCAGTCGCCTTCGACGACGAACCCGATCATGGCCTGCGTGATCCCGAGGTCCGTCTGGCCTGGGCGCGGCGGCTGCGGGCGTGGCTGCCCGACCACCCCGCCGATGTCCTCGACCTCGGCTGCGGCACCGGCAGCCTGGCCCTCCTCGCCGCAGAGCAGGGCCATCACGTCACCGGGGTCGACGGCTCCCCGGCGATGGTGCAGCGGGCCCGCGCCAAGCTCGCGGGCCGTGACGCGGTGTTCCTCCTCGGCGACGCGGCGGCGCCGCCGGTGGGCGAGCTGCTCTTCGACACCGTGCTCGTGCGCCACGTGCTGTGGGCGCTGCCCGACCCCGCCCGGGTGCTGCGGCACTGGCGCGGCCTGCTGCGGCCCGGAGGACGGTTCGTGCTGGTGGAGGGGGTGTGGGGGACCGTGCCCCCGGTCGGCCTGCCCGCCGGTCGGCTCACCGCGCTGCTGGCGCCGCTCACCGTGGACGTGCGCGTGGAGTCGCTGTCGTCGCAGCCGGCGCTGTGGGGCAAGGAGGTGGACGACGAGCGGTACGCGGTGGTGGCGACGGTGTGAGGGCGGGCGGGGGACGTCAGGACACCGGGGGTCGGCGGAACGGGGGGCGGCGGAACCGGCGTCACGACAGCAGGGCGTCGAAGCCGCCCTCGCGGGCCAGGGTCTCCAGCGTGTCGAGCGCCGTCACGGCGGCGGCCGCGGCGGCCGGGTCCCGCTCGGCGAGCCCGCTCTCGGCGAACTCGTCCTCGTCCAGCCGTCGTACGTCCGTCCCGTCGGCCGACCGCCACAGGTCCAGGTCGAGGTCCTCGACGACCAGCTCACCGGCGGTGAGCGTCGCCGGACGGGTGATGTCGCAGTACCAGCCCTTCGGCGTGCCGTCGGCGGCGCGGACCTCCTTGACCGCGTACCAGCGGTCGCGCCAGTAGAACTCCGTGAAGACGTCGCCCTGTTCGAAGCGGACGAAGCCGAAGTCGCGGGGCGTGTCACCGGCCCACGGCGCGCGAACGGCGATCCGGGTGCCGTCGTCGTGCAGCAGCTCGGCGGGGTAACGGATCTTCGTGCGGCCCGCCTTGACCAGGACCACGTCCACCGTGGCCGGCGGCTCAGCCGAGTTCGCGGACATACCTGACCTCCGTCGCGCAGATGTCGTACCCGAACCACTTGTTGATCGCGAGCATCGGGCCGTTGCCGCTGTCGTTGCCCGTGAACGCCTCCGTGCAGCCGGCGGCGCGGGCGCGGTGCAGGGAGTCGTTCTTGGCGAGTTTGGCCAGGCCCCGGCCGCGGAAGGCGCGGGCGGTGCCGGTCATGACGGTCCCGTAGCGGGTGCCGCCGTCGGTGCGCGCCGCGCTGAACGCCGCAGGCCGGCCGTCGACCAGGACCACCGAGGTCAGCTCGTGGCTGAACAGGGGATGCCGCCAGGTGCCCTCCAGCCAGGCCTCGTAGTCGGCGAACTCGGTGCCGATGTCGCTCGGTTCGTCCAGCGTCGTCTCGGCGTCCAGCGCGAAGAGCGGGCGCGGGTCGCCGGCGAAGTCGGCGGCGGTGCGCAGTTCGACTCCGGGCGGGGGAGCGGGGTGCGGAGGGAGCGTGCCGTGCGCGAGGTCGAGGCGGAGGAAGTGGGCGGAGCGGCTCGCCCGGTATCCGCGGCGCTCGGCGAAGGCGCGGTGGGACGGGGCGTCCAGGACCCAGGCGTACGAGGTGGTCGCGCCGACGTCCGACAGGTGCGCCTCCGCCGTACGGACCAAGAGCGCGCCGGCGCCCCGGCCGGTGCGGTCCGGACGGACGTACACGTTGGCGAAGCCCTGGCCCGGCTCGGTGCTCTCGTGGGCGAGCCCGACCTGGGCCGTGCCGATGATCTCGCCGTCCTCCTCCGCGACCAGCTGACGGAAGCGGGCGTCGGGGTGGGTGCGGGTCAGGTCGTGGACCAGGGACTCCGGGGTGAACAGGATGTAGGGCAGGGCGAGCTGCCGGACCAGGGCGAAGCCTTCGGCGTCCGCGCGGACGCCGGGGCGTAGATCGCGCACGATCACTGTCATGGGCGCACGCTATGCGGGAGCGAATGCGGGATGCCTCTCATTTTCCGGTTCGTTCTCCGGTGGATACGGGAGAATCGGGCCGTGACCTTGAAGATCCACATCGATGACAGCGCGCCGCCGTACGAACAGGTGAGGGCGCAGATCTCCGAGCAGGCGCGGGGCGGGGTACTGCCGGTGGGATACCGGCTGCCGACGGTGCGCGGCCTGGCCGAGTCGCTGGGGCTGGCGGTGAACACGGTGGCCAAGGCGTACCGGGCGCTGGAGACGGACGGGGTGATCGAGACGCGGGGGCGCAACGGCACGTTCGTGGCCGCCGCCGGTTCGGCCGCGGAACGCGAGGCGTCGGCGGCGGCCCAGGCCTACGCGGAGCGGGTGCGCCGGCTGGGGCTGCCGGAGAAGGCCGCGCTGGCCGCGGTGCGCGATGCCCTCCGGGCGGCCTACGGCGGGTGACGGGCGTCAGCCGACGGTGCTCGGTTGCGGCGTCCGTGCCACCGGCAGCCCGGCCCGCGCCGCCGCCCTCCCGAACGCCACCGCGTCCCGCACCGCCGCACCGCCCGGATCGTTGTTGAAGTACGTGTACACGTCCGCCTTCCCGGGGTACGCCGTGGCGATGCGGTCGATCCAGGTCTCCAGCGCGCGCCGGCCGTAGCGGGGCCGGGGAGCGGCCCGGCCCTCGTGGAAGCGGACGTAGGCCCAGTCGGCCGTGGGCCAGAGCGGGGTCACGGGACGGCCCTGGACGTCGGCCCAGCACAGGGCCGCTCGCCGGGACCGGAGGACCTCTCGGGTCTCCCGTGTCCACCACGAGTCGTGCCGGGGTTCCACCGCCACCCTCGTGCCGGGCGGGAAGCAGCCCAGGCAGGCGTCCAGCAGGGCGGGGTCGGCCCTGAGGGTCGGCGGGAGCTGGAGGAGGACCGGGCCCAGCCGGCCGCCGAGGCCGGCCGCGTGCGTCATCAGGCGCCGCACCGGCTCGGCGGGGTCCTTCAGGCGCCTGACGTGGGTGAGATACCGGCTCGCCTTGACCGCGATCACGAAGTCCGCGGGGACCCGGTCCCGCCAGGACTCGAAGTTCCCGCGGCTCGGCAGGCGGTAGAACGCGTTGTTCAGCTCGACGGTGGCGAAGTGCGCCGCGTACTCCTCCAGCCACCGCCGCACGGGTACCTCGGGCGGGTACAGGACGCCCCGCCAGTCCCTGTACTGCCAGCCCGAGGTTCCGACGAACAAGGGCATGAGCCCATCAAAGCACTACAGGTACAGCCCCGCGTCCGCGTCCTCCCGGGCGCCCGGCACCGACGTCGGTGCCGTGCCCCGGCGCAGTGCGTACAGCTCCGCCAGGGTCGCTCCCTCGCGGCCCACGCCCTCCTCGGTGCCGAGCCAGCCCACCGCCTCGGCGCGGGTCAGCGCGCCCACCTCGATGCGGGCGAGGCAGCGGCCGGGGCGGACCACGGCGGGGTGCAGGCGCTCCAGGTCCTCGTTGGTGGTGACGCCCACCAGGACGTTGCGGCCCTGTCCGAGCAGCCCGTCGGTGAGGTTCAGCAGCCTCGACAGCGCCTGGCCCGCGGTGTGCTTGGCCTCGCCGCGGATCAGCTCGTCACAGTCCTCCAGCAGGAGCAGCCGCCAGCGGCCCTTGCCGGCGCCGTCCTCCTCGCCGATCGCGATGTCCATCAGGTAGCCGACGTCCGAGAAGAGCCGCTCCGGGTCGAGGACGCAGTCCACCTGGCACCAGTCCCGCCAGGACCGGGCGAGCGTGCGCAGCGCGGAGGTCTTGCCGGTGCCCGGCGGGCCGTGCAGCAGCAGGAGCCGGCCGGCGATGTCCTCGGGGGTCGTCTTCATCAGGCGGTCCATCGCGTCCGCCACCGGTGCCGTGTAGTTGGCGCGGACCTCGTCCCAGGTGCCGGCGGAGATCTGCCGGGTGGTTCGGTGCGGGCCGCGCCTGGGGGAGACGTACCAGAACCCCATGGTCACGTTGTCCGGCTGGGGCTCCGGCTCGTCCGCCGCGCCGTCCGTCGCCTCGTTCAGCACCTTCGCGGCCAGTTCGGCGGTGGTCGCGGTGACCGTGACGTCCGCGCCCCGGTTCCAGCGGGAGACGAGCAGGGTCCAGCCGTCGCCCTCCGCGAGTGTCGCGCTGCGGTCGTCGTCGCGGGCCACCCGCAGCACCCGCGCCTCCTTCGGCAGCAGGGTCGCCCCGCTGCGCACCCGGTCGATGTTGGCCGCGTGCGAGTACGGCTGCTCGCCCGTCGCGAAGCGGCCGAGGAACAGCGCGTCGACGACGTCGGACGGTGAGTCGGAGTCGTCGACGTTGAGCCGGATCGGCAGCGTCTCGTGCGGCTTGGCAGACATGCCGCCATGATCCGTCACCGGGGCCCGGCGCGCACCCGTTTTCCGAAGTGGGCGGAGAGTGTCGGGTGTGTGCCGAGTTTCCGGAGTGTCCGGAGTGCACCCCCCCGTCGGGCCGCGCGCCCGGCGATGCCGGATACCCGCCCCGGGGGCGATTCCCGCCACTACTGTTGTCCTTGATGGGACGTCATGAGTGGAATTCGGGGGCTCGGCGGTGGCGGCTCACCGCCCTGTCGGGGGCATGCGCGGCCGCACTCGCCCTGATCGTGACACTGGTCTGGACGCTGCCCGGAGGCGGCGGCACCGCGGGCACGACCCGCGACGGCGACAAGGTGCACGGGACTCCCGGCACTCCGCCGGACACCGTCGAGCCGTCGGTGGGCTGGGGTTTCACCCACACCCAGTACAGCGCCGACCAGGGCAGCGCCGCCGCCGGCGCCCGGGTCGGGAAACTGCTGTCCCGTGCCGCCGGGCTGCCCCAGGACCAGGCCGTCATGGGCTGGGGCGCGGACAACCCCGAGCCGGTGAAGGGCCGTTACGACTTCGGCGCCCTGGACCGCCGGGTCGACTTCATGCGCCGGTCGGGCGGTACCCCGGTGATCACCCTGTGCTGTTCACCGGACTGGATGAAGGGCGGCGAGCCCGGGGTGGACAACACCGACTGGAGCCGGGCCGCCCTGGAGACCGCCCCGACCCCCGGTCACTACCAGGACTACGCGAACCTCGCGGCGACGGTCGCCCGGCGCTATCCGGACGTGCGGCACTTCATCGTCTGGAACGAGTTCAAGGGCTTCTGGAACGACGGCAGGGCCCGTTGGGACTACGAGGGCTACACCGAGCTGTACAACCTCGTCTACAAGGCGTTGAAGGCGGTGGACGAGGACATCATGGTCGGCGGGCCGTACCTCGTCATGGACAGCTTCGACCCGCGCCGGACCGAGAACGCCTCACCCACCCTCAAGGGCCCCTGGGGGGTGCTGGACCAGCGGGTCGTCGACGCCTTCGACTACTGGAACACCCACAAGGCGGGCGCCGACTTCGTGGTCGTCGACGGCTCCAGCTATACCGACGACGGCGACCTGCTGCCGGACGAGTTCGCCGCCACGCAGAAGCTGACCTACGTCAGCCGGTGGGTGCGCGGGCGGACGCACGACCTGCCGCTGTGGTGGGCGGAGTACTACGTCGAGCCCGCGGACGGCAGCGACGAACGGGACGGCTGGACCGAACCGCACCGGGTCGCGGTCCAGGCCACCGGCATGATCGCCATGGTGAAGGGCGGCGCGGAATCCGGCTTCTACTGGAATCCGGAGTCCGAGAAGGGCGGCGCCTGCGCCGGCTGCCTGTGGACCACCACCGACGGCGCGGACGGCGGACGGCCACTGCCCATGTACGACCTGCTGTCCAGGTTCGGGAAGGCGTTCCCGCCGGGGACCCGGTACGAGACGGTCCCGGTCGCCGAGGACGACGTGCCGAACGTGCGTGTCCTCGCCGACGACAGGACCGTCCTCGTCGTCAACACCCTCGGCCGGACCATCAGCGCGCGGGTCGACGGGAAGCGGTTCGACCTGAAGGGGTACGAGGTGAAGTGGCTCACCCGGTGAGCCGGGCGAGCCGCTTCGGGGACCCTCCTACTCGAATGTCAGGAACCGCAGCACCAGCGACGCCACCACCACCGTGAGCAGGGGCAGCGAGAACCAGAAGCTGCCCTGCAGCCACCGCAGTTGACGCACCCCGGGCCGGACCGCGATCCGGACCACCTCGCGCGCCGTCAGCAGCAGGATCAGGACCACGGCGGCGAGGGCACCCACCACCGACCACGGTGTCCAGGTGATCCGCGGCCCGACGGGTCCGGGATCCGGCCGCGGCACCGCCCCCGCGGGCCGCGAACGCAGTCCGTACATGGTCACGTCGTCGTTGACCAGGACCTTCGTCAGATCCTGCCGGTCGTCCAGGTTCCGGATCAGCCGGCTCTCCCAGGCCGCCGGATAACCGGCGTCCATCCGGAGATAGACCATCTGACTCCTGTTGATGATCAGATACGAGTTCGGGCCGGCGTCCCTGAGGTTCCCGACCAGACCCGACACCAGCACCGGATCGGTCGGCGCGAGCGTCGGCACGTAGTCCACCCGCTCCATGTCCTTGGCGCCCCACGGCATCGCCGGCGTCACGTCGTCGACCGTGTCGTTGCTCAGCCACAGCAGCCGTACGGTCGGCCGGTCATGGGCGTAGACCCAGTCCATCGCGGCGACCTCGCCGGGCCGGACCCGCTCGAACGGCTCGTTGCCCCAGCGGGCCACCAGGAAACCGCCCATGAGCAGCAGGCCCGTCAGCAGCGCGGCCACCGGGGCCAGTCGGCCCCGGCCCTTGCCGCGCTCCTGCGCGGTGGCGCCGGTGCGCGGGAACAGGGCGAGACCCGCGAGCAGGGCCGCGCCCGGCAGCGCGAACATGAAGACCCGAAGGGCCATCTCGCCGCCGTACGACTGCATGCCGAAGCCCAGGAAGGGCACGAAGGCCAGGACCGGCAGGGACCGCTCGCGGTACGCGTTGGAGCGGCGGCGCCACCAGCCCCAGACGGCGGAGGCCATCATGCCGCCGGCCAGCAGGACCCGGACGTAGAGGACCAGCTTGTGGGCCGAACTGCCGCCCTGGATACGGCCGGAGACCGAGGTGGAGACATTGCTGCCGACCCCGCCGACCCCGCCGAACAGGTCGTCGAAGTGCCCCGACCAGTACGGCTCGGCCATGAAGCCCAGCCAGACGGCCGCGACCACCCCGAACAGGAGCGGCAGGCCGCGCAGTTCGGACCTGCCGACCAGGACCAGGGCCGCCAGCACGCCCAGCATCACGAACGGGGTCAGCTGGTGCGCCGGGACGGTCGCCGCGTACAGGCCGATCACCACCATGAGCAGCACGGCCTGCCGGCGGCGGTCGACCGGCTCGACCTCCGCCTCACCCGGTCGCAGCCGCGTCCAGACGACGTGCGGGGCACGGAACCAGACGAGCAGGACGGCCACGAACATCAGGTACAGGAGGTACGTGAACCCCTGCGGGGAGAAGTAGTCCTGGCCGACCCAGCCGCACAGCGCGAAGATCCAGATGCCGGCCCACTTCGCCCGCCAGCTCGCCCGCAGCGAGCGCACGAGCAGGAACATGGGCGCGAGGTAGGCGAGCTGGATGAACGTCGGCCACCAGCGGATGACCTCGGTGAAGTCCGTCACCCCGCAGGCCCGGCCGACGAACGCCGCCGTCGCGAAGAAGCCCGGCCAGCTCCAGCGCGCGTCCAGGTCGGGCACGGCCGACCCGGTGCGGTCGATGTAGTCGATGAACCCGAGGTGCTGCCAGGCCGTCGGGAACCGGGGTTCCGACTCGATGACGGCGGGCAGCGCGTGCAGCGACAGGACCGTCGCCAGCAGGGTGAGCAGGAGCAGCGCCCGGTGCTCGCGGCGCAGCCACAGCAGCGCCGCGAAGACCGTGACCAGCAGCGCCGCCCCGGCCAGCGTCGGCAGCGGCAGCACCGAGACCAGCCCCAGTCCGCCCATCCGGTCCAGGTCGGCGTCGCCTAGCCGGGCGGCCGGCACCCAGTAGAGCAGGAGAGCGGCGGTCAGCAGGCAGCCGAGGACGACCCCCTGACGGGTCGGGGCCGACCACGGCCGGAGCGGGAGCGCCGGGGGACCGGCCGGTACCGGCCCTTCCTCCGGTACCGGCCCTTCCTCCGGCGCGACCGCCTCCTCGCCGGGCGTACCGGCCTCCGCCTCCCGCAGCAGCGCGGCCTCGGCCGGTCCGAGCGACGCCTCCGCGCCCGGTTCCCGCTCCGCCGCCGGCGGGACGAGCGGCGTGCCCGTGGGCGGGGTGCCCGTGGGCGGGGTGCCCGGACCCGGGCGGACGTCCGGGCGGCGCTCCGCGTGGTCGAGGTCCACATGGAGGGCGAGGGCGAGGGTGTCGGAGTCCGGCGCCCGGGCCGTCCCGCGCCCGCGCGGTGCCGCCGCGGCGCGCGGGACCTCGCGCGTCCCCAGGTCGGCGAGGTCCCCGTCGGGTGCCGCGTCCTCGGGGACGTCGGCCGGTGCCGCGCGCAGCGTCCGCCACAGCCTGGGTGCCGCGATCGTCACGATCACCGCGAGGCTGGAGATCTCGGCCACGCCGGCACCGGTCAGTCCCATCCGGGGCAGCAGCAGCAGGGTCAGCCCGAGCACCAGGACGCACAACAGGCCCTGCAGCCAGGCCAGTCCGGCGGTACGGCTCTGGGCGCGCAGCACCGCGAAGTACGTCTCCATCACGACGCGCAGCAGTGCGCCGACCGCGAACCAGCGCAGCAGCGGGGTCGCCGCGTCCGCGTAGCCGGCGCCGAACACACCGAGGATCCAGGGCGCCCCGAAGAACAGCACCGAGCAGACCGGCACCATGATCCGGGCCATCCGCCTGAGCGCGGCCCGGGTGTTGGCGGCCAGCCGGGCCGGGTCGTGCGAGCCCTCGACGGTGAGCGAGGCGCCCATGTTGATGGCGAGCAGGTTGGTGGTGCCGCCGATGGTGGTGGTGATGTAGAAGTACGCGTTGTCCTCGGAGCTGACCTGCGCGGCGATGATCACCGGGACCAGGTAGACCACGGCGAGGGAGAACAGCGAACCGGTATAGTCGCCGGCCAGGAACCTGCCGATCTCCTTCAGCGTGGGCGGTCTCGCGTGCGCCTCGGTCGCCCTGACGTGCCGGGGCACCAGGCGCCGGAACACCAGCCAGCCCAGCGGCACCACCGAGGTGGCGATCGCCGCGACCCAGGAGACGAACACGCCGGCCAGCGGGACCGCCACCGAGAACGCGACCAGCAGGCCCAGCTTGACCGCCGAGAACACGGTGTTGCCCACCGGTACCCAGGGCGCGTTGCGCAGTCCGGTCAGTACGCCGTCCTGGAGGGTGAGCAGGTTCCAGGCGACGACCGCGACGACGAACCCCAGTCCGGGCAGCGGCCCGTGCAGGAAGCGGTACGACGGGCCCCAGATCCCGAGGGTCGCCAGGAAGACGCCGGCGGCCAGCGCGACGATCAGGGAACTGCCCGCGTAGGTACGGAGGATGAGCCGCCCGGTGGCGCTGCCCGCCACCGGGATGAAGCGGGCCAGGGCGCCGGTGAGGGTCACCGCCGTCAGGCCCGCGAGGAGTTTCATGGCGGCGATCGCGGCGGAGCCCTGGCCGACCGCCGACTCGGAGTAGTAGCGGGCCGCGGCCAGCCAGAAGCCCAGGCCCAGCACCGCGGAGATGCCGGTGTTGAGCATCAGGGCGTAGGCGTTGCGGAACAGCGGGCTGCCGCCGGACGGTCTGCCTCTGCCGGGCAGCCGGAGGCGGCGCCCCGGCCGCCCGGGCGCCGCGGAGTCGTCGGCCGCGGTCCCGGTCGCGGTCCCGGTCGTGGTGGTGGTCGTGTCAGACACGGGAACGGATGGCCTTCCGGCGGACCTGGCGGGCTCTGCGGAGGACGGCGTACCCCTTGGTGAGGGCACGGTCCCTGGCGAAGGTGCGGGCGATCGCGCGGCCCTGGAGCAGCTGTGCGAACTCCGCGGCGTCCGTGCTGCGGCGCACGGTGACGCGGCGCAGTGCGTAGGGACCCTGGCGGCGGCGGGCGAGACCGTTCTCGACGGCCAGCGCCTGGGCGTAGCCGGTGTCCCGCACGGCTTGCCGGACCCGTCGGCTGGAGTAGCCGTACGGGTAGGCGAACGAGGCCGGTGACACGCCCAGTTGCTCGGCGACGATGTCCCGGGACCACACCAGTTCCGCGCGCAGCCGGTCGTCGTCCAGTTGGTCGAGCTGTGGATGGGTGTGGCTGTGCCCGCCGATCTCGCAGTCCGCGTCGGCGAGTTCGCGGACCTGGTCCCAGTCGAGCATGGCGTCCAGACCCCCTCCGGTGTCGTAAGGGCCCCTGATCCAGCCGGTCGAGACGAACAGGGTGGACGCGAAGCCGTGCTTGGCGAGGACGGGGAGCGCGTGCCGGTGCACGCCCTCGTAGCCGTCGTCGAAGGTGATCAGGACGGGCCGGTCGGGGAGCGGGCCGCCCAGGCGCCAGCCCGCGGCCAGAGCGGCCGTGGTGACGGGGGTCAGACCGAGGTCCGCGACGAGCGCCATCTGCCGGGCGAACGCCTCCGGTGCCACCGACAGCGCACGGGTGGCCCTGTTCGGCGAGGTCGCGACCGAGTGGTACATGAGGATCGGTACCGGCGCCTCAGCCATGGGTTCCCTCCTTGGGGGCGGCCGTGGGTACCGTTCCGATCCCGGCGACGCGGAACGCGGCCCCGCCGCGTCGCGCCCGCACGCTCCCCACCACGTAGCCGCCCGCCGCCGTGAGCACCCCGGTGACGATCGCGCCGGCCCGGCCGGCCCCTCCGGGCCGGGCCAGCAGCGCGTCCCGCAGGCCACGGGCGATCCCCGCGGGCAGCACCCGCGTGGTGTACCGGCGTTCGGACTCGAGTCCCCTGCCGGCGCCCACGCTCCGGGCGACCAGGGCCTTGGAGAGGCCCTCGGCCCAGGCGCGGCTGCGGAAGTAGCCGAAGTGCTCGCGGGCTTCGGGGACGCGGTGGTGGATGACCGCGCGGTCGTCGATGAGCAGCACGGCCTCGGGGCGGGCCCGGGTGAGCCGGATGCACAGCTCGGTCTCCTCGCAGCCCAGCGGTCGCCGGTCGCCGTCCCGTCCGATGCCGGTGGCGAACCCGCCGGCCGCGTCGAAGGCGGTGCGCCGGAAGGAAGCGTTGCCGCCGAGGACGTTGCGGACCCGGACCCGGCCCGGCGGCAGCCCGCGGTAGGTGCAGCCGACCACCCAGTCGAACTCCTCGGGGAACCAGCGCGGCCGGCGGCCGGAGGCCCAGACGGGCACGGTCCGGCCGCCGACCGCCATCACCCGCGGGTCGGCGTATCCCTCGGCGAAGCGGCGCAGCCAGTCCCGTTCGGCCACGGCGTCGTCGTCGAGGAACGCGATCACCTCGGCGCGGGAGGCGGCGATACCGGTGTTGCGGCCCGCGGACAGGCCGCGGGGGCCGGTGTTCGCGAGCACCCGCACCCGGGAGGTCTCCTCGTACTCCTCGTGTTCCTCGTACTCCTCGTACTCCTTCGTGAGCCGTTCCAGGAGCACCGGGTTGTGGTCGACCACCAGCAGGGTCTCCAGCGCCGGATACGACTGGGCGCGCACCGAGGCGACCGCCGCGAGGATGTCCTCCCAGCGGTCCTCGGTGTACACGCAGATCACGACGGAGATGCCGGGATCGCTCAAGACGACTCTCCCTGGCCCGTGCCGAGCATCGGGGACCGCCGCACCCGCCGGCGCAGCGCCCGCCGGTTGGAGCGCTCGCGGAGGATCACCCCGAGGACCCGCAGGCCGTCCCGCACGGCGCGCAGGTTGCTGGTGCCGTGGATGCGGAGGTACTCGTAGCTGGGGATCTCCTGCACCCTCAGGCCCGCCTTGACCACCCGGACGTTGATCAGGGTCTCGATCTCGAAGCCGGTGCAGTCGAGGTCGATCTTGTCGAGGCAGTGCCGCCAGAAGGCGTTGTAGCCGTAGCAGAGGTCGGTGTAGCGGGCGCCGAACTTGCGGTTGACGATCGTGCACAGCGCCCAGTTGCCGAGCTTGCGGATGAACGTCATGTCGTCGGTGCCGCCGCCGTTGGCGAACCGCGAGCCCTTGGCGAAGTCGGCGCCGGAGACCAGGGCGGAGACGTACGACACGATCTCCTGGCCGTCCGCCGAGCCGTCCGCGTCCACCATGACGATGATGTCGCCGGTGCACGCCTCGAACCCGGTGATCAGGGCGTCCCCCTTGCCCTTGCCGCTCTGTTCGACGACTTTCACGCCGGGCCACAACTCCCGTGCGACTTCGACGGTGTTGTCGGTGGAATTTCCGTCCACCAGCACCACTTCGTGTATCCAGCCGGGAAGTGTCTTGAAGACGTAGGGGAGATTCTCCGCCTCGTTCATGGCCGGGATCACCACGCTCACCGGTGGTGTGATCGCCAGGTGGGAGGAGATCGGTCGGTATTCGGCAGCCATTAACGGATCTTGCTCCGAAGCAGGCTGACGCAGAACGGAACTCACGAGTCTTTTCCCTCTCGTCCGGTGGGCCGCCCGCCCCTGGGCGGCCCGCTTCTGTGTCCGGTTCGAAAGGGGGGTTCTCACCCACGGCACGGAACAACAGGCGTCTCCGTATGCCCAGGTGAGCTGGCAAAGCTGATCGGCCCACCGGAAAAACGGCAACCGATCGCGCGGCACGACCCGGAAGACGGCAACGGACCCACCCGAAACGGCAGTGGTCATTGCGGTCACCGGGCACGGCACCCCCCTACCGCGCCTCACTCCGGAACATCGCGGCCCCTGAGCCCTCCCCTGGATCCGCTGGATGACGTTCCGACGCGAGTGAGTTGTACGACGGTATTAATGATTGGACCAGTATGGCAAGGCCTGGAAGTGCGCCTCACGTTTTTGTCGGTTCGGCCTTTACGTACATTTGGCCGCACCCGTACTTCAACTCGAACGGATTTTCCCGGCCCGTCGGGACATTCGCTCGGTAATTCGTTCCACTGGCCGCAGTCGTACCAGCAGGAGCAGGAGAACGCTGATCGCGGTCACGGCGACGACTCCGCCGCGCCAGGACCAGCGGTGCGTGGCGAGCATGCCCTGGGCGACCAGCATGTCGATGGCGACGGCGCCCGCCAGCGCGGTGAGCGCACGGGCGAACGGGTCGAGCCCGCGCAGCGCCGGACCGATCGCCGCGGCCGGCGCGACGATCAGGAAGAGCAGCGTGAACGGGCCGCGCAGCGGCAGGCCCGAGTCGGTCAGGGCGAGCAGCGCGCCGGTCCCGGCGACGGCGGTCGCCGCGCCCGCGAGCAGTGGTCCCAGGTCCCTCCCCGGCCCTGGCCGTACCCGTGTGTCGCCCTCTGGCGGTGGTGTCTTGGGCCGTATGGTCTGCATGGCCGACTTTGCCCCCCAAGGCGTCGGATGCCGGGCTTCAATGTCGCGCAGGCGAACGCGGGGCGTCAAGCGGGTCTCCGGACCTGACCGTTCCCCGGAGACACCTGATGTCTCCTGGGGAAAAGCCGTCCAATTCCTTTACGACATCGGTCCGGTGCGCACTGGTTGAGGCCCGGAAAAGTCTTGGCATGGACACTTCCCGTCAACATGCGTAGTTGGTACGACAGTTGTGGCAGAGATCCTGCTAAAGGGAGGTTCCATGAGACGTTCCCGAATTACGGCATACGTGACTTCACTCCTCCTCGCCACCGGCCTCGGCCTCGCCGGCGCCGCAACCGAGGCGCAGGCCGCGACCGGTGGCTACGTGGCGCTCGGTGACTCGTACTCCTCCGGTGTGGGCGCCGGCAGCTACATCGGTTCGAGCGGCAGCTGCGACCGCAGCACGAAGGCCTATCCGTACCTGTGGAACGCCGCCCACAGCCCGTCCACCTTCTCGTTCCTGGCCTGTTCGGGTGCCACCACGAGCGACGTCCTCTCCGGCCAGCTCGGCACCCTCAGCTCCTCGACCACCCTGGTCTCCATCACCATCGGCGGCAACGACGCCGGTTTCGCCGACGTCATGACGACCTGTGTGCTCAGCTCCGACAGCACCTGCCTGTCCCGCATCAACACCGCCAGGGCGTACGTCGACTCCACCCTCCCCGGCAGGCTCGACAGCGTGTACGACGCCATCAGCGCCAAGGCTCCCAACGCCCGGGTCGTCGTCCTCGGCTATCCCCGCTTCTACAAGCTGGGCACGACCTGTCTCGGCCTCTCCGCGACCAAGCGCTCCGCCATAAACAACGCCGCCGACTACATCGACGCCGCGATCGCCAAGCGCGCCGCCGACCACGGCTTCGTCTTCGGCGACATCCGCACCACGTTCACCGGCCACGAGATCTGCTCCGGCAACTCCTGGCTGCACAGCGTCAACTGGCTGGACATCGGCGAGTCGTACCACCCCACCGCGTCCGGGCACTCCGGCGGCTACCTGCCGGTCCTGACCGGCAACGCGTGACTCGGGCTCGGTCGGCGCGCGCCGGGTAGTGCGCGCCGGATCAGTCCGCGCCGGATCAGCCCGAGCTCGATGGCGAAGGCGAGGAGGAGGCCCCGTCGGTCGGGGTCTCCGTCGCCCGGGTGCAGGTCACCGAGAACGGCACCGGGTCGGACGTGCCCGTCACCGGGCTGCGCACCTCGACGGCGATCGCGTCGTTCAGCGTCCCGCTGTCGGACCAGGTCGTCACCGTCACCCGGGTCTGCCGGGTCCGGCCGCCGCCGTCCGGGAAGGACAACGTCTTCCATCCCTGGTCGTCGAGCGACCCCTTCTTCAGCACCCATCGGTACTGCACCTCCGCGGGCACCCTCCCGACCGTGAACGTCGCCGTGAAGGAGGGGGCCTGCGCGTTCGGCGGCGGACAGCTTCCCGAGTAGTCGGTGCGCGATCCGGCCACGTCGACCTTCACGCTCTGCGCGGGCGCGCTGCTGCTCGCGGACGGCGAAGGCGACGTGGAGTGGTGGTCGCCGCTGCGACCGGGCGCCGGGGAGCTGAGGTTGCTCGCGGACCGACTCGGGCCCGCGTTGTCGTCGCCGCCGTCGCCACCGCCCTGGTCGAGCAGGACGTACGTCAGCCCGCCCAGCGCGAGGACGACCAGCAGCAGGCCGACGAGCAGCAGCGTTCCTGCGTTGCGGGTGCCGTCGCGACCGGACCCGGGCGGCCTGGTGTCCGCGGTGGTGGGCGTGGGGAACGGCGGTGTGGGCGACCGAGGTTGCTGCAGAGGGGCGACCCGGGTGGGGGAGTCGTACCGCCCCGGGAGCGGGACGGTGGCCGCGGTGCCGGGCGGGCCCCCGGCCGAGGGCGTGCCGCCCGCCGCGACCGACCGCAGATCCGTCTCCGCCTGTTCGGCCGACAGCCGGTGGGCCGGATCCTTGCGCAGCAGCCCCTCGATGACCGGGGCCAGCGGACCCGCGCGGTAGGGCGGGGGCAACTCCTCGTCCACCACGGCCCGGAGCGTGTTGAGCGGGGTGTCCAGCCGGAACGGCGAGGTGCCCTCCACCGCCGCGTACAGCAGCACCCCGAGGGACCAGAGGTCCGACTCGGGACCGAACGCGCGGCCCAACGCCCGCTCCGGGGCCAGGTACTCGGGAGAGCCGATCACCTCGCCGGTCATGGTCAGCGCCGAACTGCCCTCGACGGTCGCGATCCCGAAGTCGGTGAGCACCACCCGTCCGTCGTTCGACAGCAGCACGTTCCCCGGCTTCACGTCCCGGTGCAGCACCCCGGCCGCGTGCGCGGCCCGCAGCGCGGACAGCACCTCGGCGCCGACGCCGGCGGCCCGCTGCGGGGACATCGGGCCCTCGGACTCCAGGACGTCGGCGAGGGACACCCCGCGGATCAGCTCCATGACGATCCAGGGCCGTCCGCCCTCCATCGCCACGTCGTACACCGTCACCACGTTGCGGTTCGCGACCCGGGCCGCGGCCCAGGCCTCGCGCTCCAGGCGGGCGTACATCCGCTCGACGTCGGCGCCGGGCAACCCGCCCGGCGCCCGCACCTCCTTGACGGCGACCTCTCGGCCCAGCACCTCGTCCCGGGCCCGCCACACGGTGCCCATGCCGCCCTCGCCGAGGGGGGCCAACAGTCGGTAGCGGCCCGCGATCACTCGCTCACGGCCCGGCTCTTCGGTCACGGGTGCTCCCCACGGCAGCTCGCGCTGATTCATCACAAACGTAACTCAGAGCAGTGCGGATGCGGCGCCCTTGAGCACCAATCCGGCACCCAGGGCCACGACCACGAGCGCCGAGGCGAGCGGGGTGGTCCTGCGGACCAGTGTGGCCATGGGGTGGGTGGTCCACCGCGGGCGTCCGTCCAGCACCCGGGTCATTCCCGTACCCAGCTTGACGACGGCGAATCCGGCGGCGGTCAGGGTCAGTGCGAGACCGATGCCGTAGGCGACGACCAGCAGCAGTCCGAACCAGGCCTGCCCGAGGGCGGCGGCTCCGACGAGCACGACGACCGCGGAGGGGCTCGGGACCAGGCCCCCGGCGAAGCCGAGGAGGATGGTGCCGCGCAGGGTGGGGGCCGTGGCGTGGGTGTGGGTGAACCCGCCGTGACTGTGCGGCACGTCGGAGTGGCCGGCGTCGGGGGCCGCGCTTCCGGACCCCCCGTCGGCCTGAACTGCCTTGCCCTCGGACCCCGGACGGACCGGGGAGTGGGCCCGGGCGTGCTCGGGTGCGCCGACCAGGGCCGGCTCCCGCTCTCCGGCCGGCTCGTCCCGGTGGTCGTGCGCGTGTTGATGGCCGTGCGCGTGCTGATGACCGTGGTCGTGGTGGTGGTCATGGCTGTGGGCGTGGGCGTGGTCATGGGCGTGGCCGTGGCCGTGGTCGTGGCCCTGGGAATGTGTCTGCTCGTGCGCGCGGTTCCGCCATGCCCTGCGGGTCAGGTTCGCGCCCGCCGCCAGGACCATGAGGCCGCTCGCGATGCCCAGCCAGGCGATCACCGACGGCGTGGCCGCCGACCCCGCCGTCACCAGGACGCCCAGGGCCACCACGCCCAGCGTGTGGGTGACCGTGACCGACGCGGCCAGCGGGAGGACGTCACGCAGGCGGGCGCGGCCGCCGCGGGCCGCAGCCGTCGCCGCCATCAGCGTCTTGCCGTGGCCGGGTGCCAGCGCGTGCATCGCGCCGAGGCCGATCGCGATGAACAGCGCGAGCGCGGCGAAGCCGACGGTGAGGTGGTTGCGGGCGACCAGGTCGGTCAGGGCCTGGGTCCAGTGGTCGACGCCCCGGGGGAGGATCGCGGCGCCCGGGGCGTCCTGCCGTTCCTCGGCGAGGGCCGGCCCGCCCGGCCGCACGCGCAGGGACGCGGTCGTGACGTCGGCCGGGGAGGAGAGCAGATCCTTGGGGTAGCTGGTGAGTTCGTGGGAGACGGACGTCTTCGGCACGTCCGTGCCGGTCAGCGTCATCCGGTCGCCGCGCGCGGTGATCTCCCGCCAGCCGGGACCGGTGTCGGTGCCCGCGCTGTGGAAGGACAGGGCGGCCGTGCCGCCCTCGGGGAGCGGCGCGGTGAACCGGCACTCGACCCGGAGGGTGTTCAACCCGGCCTGGCCGGGCCGCAGTTCCGCGTGACTGGCGGCGACGGCGAGGGGGGTCGCCCTGCCGTCCACGGCCAGGGTGCTGCCCCCGGCCGCCGTGGCGCAGCGCTGCTCGGCCCACCCGGCCGTGCCCAGCCGCTCCAGGTCCGGCTTGGCCTGGGTCGCCGGGATCTCGGCCAGGTCCTCGACGTGGTCGACGCGGAGGTGTCCGGGGGCGGCGACCAGACCGTCGTACTTGTTGACGGTGAAGTTGCCGAGCGGGTGGGCGCTCGCGACCGTGGCCGGCAGGAGCGTGAGGCCGCAGACCACGGTGAACAGGGCGGCGGCACGGCGGCGGTTCACTTCGAGGCCTCCAGCGCCTTGCGGGCCGCACGGGCGCCGAGCGGGGAGAAGCCGGGGTTGAGGTCGAGGGCCTCGGTGAGCGCGGCCCGGCCGGCCGTCCGGTCGCCGTCGGCCAGTTCGATCATGCCCTGGTGGTACAGGAAGGAGGCGTTGCGGTAGCCGGTCGCGGTGGCCCGGCGTGCGTACGGCAGCGCCTCCTCGTCCTTGCCGTTGACGTGCAGTGCCCAGGCCAGCGCGTCGGCCGTGTGCACGGTGTGGCGGCGGGCCCACTCGGCGCGGGCGGCCTTCAGGGCCTCGCCCTTGTCGCCGTGGTCGGCGGCCGCGAGGGCGGTGTCGAGGTCGGCGTTGACGCCGTTGGCGCGGGCGAGCGCGATCCAGGCCTCGACGAGCGCGTACTGGTCCTCGGCCTTCGCCTTGTCGCCTTCGGCGCCCCGGTCCTCGTACAGCTCACCGAGTTCGACCAGGGGCTGGGGCAGGGGGTAGCGGGAGACGACCAGTTCCATGCCCTTGACGGCGTCGGCCCGGTCGCCCGTCGCCGCCTGGGCACGGGCCCGGCCCTCCAGCGCGGGGAGGTAGTTCTCGTCGGCGGTCAGCGCGCGGGCGTAGTAGTCCAGGGCGCTCCGGTAGTCGCCCTGGTTCCAGGCGAGCAGGCCGAGCTGCGCGGCCACGTACGCGATGTCGCCCTTGGAGGTGGCCGTGGACAGCGCCTGCCGGAGCACCTGCCGGGCCGTCTTCACGTCGCCCCGCAGCTCCCGTACGTACGCGTACCGGGTGAACACCGGTACGCCCGGCTTGCGCCGGTCCGCCAGGTCGGCCGCCTTCGCGGCGTCGTCGTACCGGCCGAGTTCCACCAGGGCGTCGATACGGGAGGACAGGGCGCCGGCGTTGTAGGGGTTCTGCTTCAGCGCCCGGTCCGCATAGCTGAGCGCCGGAGCGAACTGGTGCCGGGCCGCGGCGAGCGCGGCCTCGCCGGCCAGCGCCTGGTCGTTGTCCGGCGTGATCCGCAGCGCGCGCCCGAGGGACTTCTCGGCCTGCGGGTAGCGCGACGGATCGCCCTTGGTGCGGGCCTGTTCGACGTAGGCGAGGCCGAGGGTGGCCCAGCTGTCGGAGTCCTTCGGCTGGGTACGGAGATGGGCCTGGAGGGAGGCGATCGTCGTGTCGAGGTCGCCGCTCGCCAGCATCGCGGGTGACACGGCACTCGACGCGGCCATCGGCGTCCCGGCCCGCCCGGACGCCCCGAAGGCGATCGCCCCGCCGGTCAGCGCGATGGCCAGCAGCACCGCGGAGCCCGCTAGTTGGGCGCGCCGCCAGTTCCGCCCGGCGGCGGCGAAGCGGCGCAGCGCCGTGATCCGCTCGTCGTCCTTGGGATCGGCGGGCTGTTTGTCGTTCGTACCCGGGGCCATGCCCTCTCCTAGTAGCTGTCGCACGGGTGGCGCGGCCCGCTGCCGTGGGGGATTGAGTGGGAAGCGGGCCGCGCCGGCAAAGGGGGGTGTCGAGCGCCCTGAAGGGGCGCGGGGAACTGCGCGATCAGCCACGACCGGGCCCGCAGTCACCCCGCTGCCTCGACCGCGACGGCGCTCAGTACGGCCGCTGCATGCGGCGGCGCCACCAGCCGAACGCCGTACCGATCAGCAGGACGCCGGCCGCACCCGCGGCCGCGGACCCGGCGATCAGCGTCGTGTTGCTGCTGTCGGAGGTGGTCAGGGCGTCGCCCAGCGCGCTCTTCGTGCTGCTCCCGGCCGCCTTGGCGAGAGCCCCGCGCGAACCGGACGTGGGCTCGGCCACGTAGGGGAAGTACTTCTCGAAGCCCTTGTCGTTCTTGTCGACCGCGTCGCCCAGGTCGTTCTTGGAACCGACCAGTTCGCCCTCGACGACCTGCAGCGCCTCGTCGATCACGTCGTCGGTGAGCCGGCGGCCGTTCGGGAAGCCCGCGTTGTCACCGTCCAGGACACCGAGCCGCTTGGGGGCGGCGGTGGGCTTGATGGACGTGTTCAGGCGGAGCATCTCCGAGGGAGTCGCGTACGGCTGCTCCTGGTTGAGGCCCTTGACGCCCTTGAGGAACACGTCGACGAGGTCGTTGCGCGGCTCCTTCGGCGCCTTGATGTGGTAGATCGCCTCGATGAGCTTGGGCAGTTCCGGGTTGGTCACGTTCTTCAGGAACTGCGCGTCGTCCTTGGGCTGGGACGCGTTGAACTTGTCCTTGTCCTTCTGCGGGTTGACGACCTCGTTGACCAGCGGGTTGCCGAGTCGCGAGACCTGCGTGTAGTAGCCCTGCGCGTTCCTGCGCTGGGTCGTGGCGTAGATGCCGACGGTCGGACGCGAAGCCGACTGCCGGATCAGGGAGTTCGGCACCTGGAGGGCGATCGTGTTGACGTTGTAGCCCTTGAGGGTGTCCCGGCCGACCTCGCTGAGGTTGCCGCCGTACAGCAGGTCGAAGACGCGAAGGTCGGCGAAGAACGGGTCGTCCGCCTGCCCGGCGAAGGTCGCGCCGCCGCCCACCGTCTTGTAGACGGCCTGGGAACGCAGCTTCCCGTAGTCCGGCATCGACGCCTTGCCGACGTCGGAGGGGGCCGCCGGGATGTCGCTGGCGATCCTCGTCGTGTGCTGCTGGCGGCCGTTCCTGAGCTTGATCAGATCGAGGTTGTACGCCTGGGTGACGTTCAGGTCGGGGTCGGTCAGGTTGTCGACCACCCCGGTGTTGTAGAGGAACGTCTTCTTGTTCTTGATCTGGGTGCGGAAGGTGTAACGGAAGATCAGGTCGTCTTTCGCGTCACCGTTGTTGTCGACGTGGATGTCGTACTGCGCGTCGTCCGCGAACTGGTAGAAGTTCGGGCCGCCCGCCGGTTCCTCGAAGGGGATGTAGTCCGACACGATGGTCGTCGTGTCGGGCTTGTCCGGGCTGACGAACGCGTACAGGTCGGTGTTGTCGTACTGGGGAGTGCCCGAGATGAGCGGGGCCTCCCGGTGGGAGGAGGCGGAGGCCGCTCCCGGAGCCAGCGCGGCGACGCCGGCGGCTGTGATCCCGCCGGTGGCCAGTGCCCCACATATGAGCGTGACAAGGCCCTTGCGCCCCGCGCCGCTCCTGGAGATAAGAGGTGTCATGCCGTCCGTCCCTCGGTCCCAACTTGCTTGACGGACGGGTATACGGAGCGGGGCGGCCGTTTGGATTGGTCGGAAGAAAAAATTCTTTTCTTCCTGCTCGACCCGCGTTTTCGGTCCCCGCGTACGTACTTCTGCCGGAGGTGCGTCAGTTGCGAATGCCTGGTGTGGGGGGACGGGCCGGGTGCGGCCACAGGAGGGGGAGCGGGGTGGAGGCGGACGAACTGCTGGTGCTCGTCGCGGCCGGCGACCAGAAGGCGTTCGAGGACCTCTACGGACTGGTGTCCGGCCCGGTGTTCGGACTCGTACGACGTGTGGTCCGCGACCCCGCCCAGTCCGAGGAGGTGTCCCAGGAGGTGCTCCTCGAACTCTGGCGCTCCGCACCCAAGTTCGATCCGGCCCGGGGCAGCGCCCTGTCCTGGATCCTCACCCTGGCCCACCGTCGCGCCGTCGACCGGGTGCGCAGCGCCCGCGCGGCCGGCGAACGCGAGCAGCGCGAGGCGCTGCGCGTGGGCGAACCGGCCTTCGACCAGGTCGCCGAGGAGGTGGAGGCCGGCCTGGAGCGCGAATGGGTGCGCCGCTGTCTGGACCGCCTCACCGCCCTCCAGCGCCAGTCGGTCACCCTCGCCTACTACGACGGCTACACCTACCGTGAGGTGGCCGAGCGGCTCAAACTCCCGCTGGGCACGGTCAAGACGCGGATGCGTGACGGACTCACCCGGCTGCGTGACTGCCTGGGAGGTGCCGCATGAGCCTGGTCGGCCGTCTGCTGCACCGCGAGGACCTGCACTCGCTGGCCGCGCCGTACGCCCTGGACGCCCTGGAGCCCGGCGAACGGCGCCGCTTCGAGAAACACCTGGCGGGCTGTGACCGGTGTGCCGCCGAGGTCCGGGCGCTGACCGAGGACGCGGTACGGCTGGCCTGGTCCACGGCCGCCCCGCCGCCCCTCGCCATGCGCGACCGGGTGCTGGCCGCCGTACGCGCCACCCCGCAGGCCCCGGCCCCCGCCCGGGAGCACGTCCCCAACCTGCCGCCGCACGTCTGGGGCGCGCAGCCCCCGCCGCCGCGCAGACGGCAGCGCCCGCTGTTCGTGCCGTTCGCCACCGCCACCGCGGCCGCCGCGCTGGTCGTCGCCTCGCTCTTCGCGGTGCAGGCCGGCCGGACCCAGGACCGGCTGGACGCCGAGCGGGCCCAGTCACGTGAGATCGCCCACGTCCTGGCCGCGACCGACGCCCGCGCGGTCAGCGGCAGGGACGCTCAGGGGCGAAGTATCGGAGCGGTGGCCTCCGCATCGGAGGGGCAGGCCGTCGTCACGCTCAGCGGATACGGCACTCTTTCGAAGGGGCGCGTGCATCAGCTCTGGCTCATGCGCCCCCACGCGCAACCGCGCTCCCTCGGGCTCTTCCGGCCCGACACGCCCTTGGTCGCCACGGGTCTCGACAAATCCGCGACGTCACTCGCCGTAACCGTGGAGCCCGCGGGCGGCTCTCCGCAGCCCACCAGCCAGCCACTTGTCCAACTCGCCCTGAAATCGGTTGGATTCGGAGAGTAATCAAAGAGGGGTCGTCAACAGCCTTGCGGGGAAGGTGAATCCTGTGACCGCGATACACGAGTGCCCCATCGGGGCGATAGGGTTACCCTGCCCGGGCCGGGTGGACTCGTACGGGTGGGGAGTGACATGGATCAGATAACACGCAGCAGGGCGAGGGTTCCTGCGATCACCTGCGGGACCAGCGCGACCAGTTCGCGTCTCGACCGCCATCTGTCGGTGCTGGCGGGTCCCGCCATACCGCAGCAGCAGGCGATCGAGGCGACGTCACTGATGCGTGAGCTGACCGCGCGTGAACCCGCGCGGCGCAGCGACCGGGGCGCGCGGGTCAGCCGTGTCTCCCTCTTCGCTCCGCTGCGCCGACTGCGCCGTTCGCTCTTCGGCGGCAGCGGCAAGCACTGACTCCGGGCCCGCGCTCAGGCGGCCACACCGTCCCGGCGTAGCGCTGCTGTCTCCGCGTCCGTCATCCCCACGGCACGCAGCAGCGCATCGGTGTGCTGTCCGAGTGCGGGTACCTCCCCCATCCGCGCCTCGTCCCCGCCCGGCAGCGTGATGGGGGGCAGCAGCGCCCGCAACGGCCCGACCGGCGAACCCACCTCCCGCCACCGCTCCCGGGCCGCCAGCTGCGGGTGCTCCGCCAGCTCGGCCAGGTCCCGCAGCCGCGCGCAGGCGATGCCCGCCGCCTCCAGCCGCGCCACCGCCACGTCGGCGCCGACCGTGCCGAGCGCCGCCCCGACCAGCTCGTCGGTGCGCGCCCGGTTCGCCACCCGCGCCGCGTTCGTCGCGAACGCCGGATCCGAACCCAACTCCGGCTTCCCCAACACCTGTTCGGCCAGTCGCCGCCACTCCCGGTCGTTCTGCACCGACAGCAGCACCCGCCCGCCGTCCCCGGTCGGATAGGCGTCGTACGGCGCGATCACCGCGTGCGCCAGACCGGTGCGCTCGGGCGCGGTGCCGCCGTGCAGGGTGTGGTGCAGCGGATGCCCCATCCACTCGGCCAGCGCCTCCAGCATGGACACCTCCACCGGCCCGCCCCGCCCGGTCGTCCCGCGCCGCACCAGGGCCGCGAGGACACCCGAGAAGGCGTACATGCCCGCCGCGATGTCCGCCGCCGGGATCCCGGCCTTCACCGGCTCGTCCGGCGTCCCGGTGACCGACACCAGCCCCGCCTCGCACTGCACGAGCATGTCGTACGCGCGTTTGCCGGCGTACGGCCCGGACGCGCCGTACCCGGACACGTCCACGGCGACCAGACGGGGGTGCGCCGCGCACAGCGTGGCCGCGTCGAGGCCGAGCCGGGCCGCGGCCCCCTGGGCGAGGTTCTGCACGAACACGTCGGCGCCCGCGACGAGGCGTCGTACGACGTCCAGTCCGCGCGGGTCCTTGAGGTCCAGCGCGATGGACTCCTTGCCCCGGTTGCACCACACGAAGTGCGAGGCGAGTCCCCGGGCGGCGGTGTCGTAGCCGCGCGCGAAGTCGCCGCCGTCGATCCGCTCGACCTTGACGACCCGGGCGCCGAGGTCGGCGAGCTGCCGGGTGGCGAAGGGAGCGGCCACCGCCTGTTCGACGGCTACCACTGTGATGCCCTGGAGGGGCAGAGGGTCCATGGGCGGCGTCCTTGTCTGCGGTGGGTGGCGGCTCGTCACGGGTTCCCGGTGCCGGTCCCGGGGTCACAGGAGCGTCAGCTGACCCGCCGGTCCCTCCTCGGTGTGCTCGAGGATCGAGGCCGGCCTGCGGGACGCCTCCGGCGGCGGGAGCACGTCCGCCGCCCTCAGGTCCGTCGCCGTGATCCCGGTGTCGAACTCCAGCCCGGCCTGCTGGGACCGTACCTCCGCCAGCAGCGCGAGGACCGTGATCAGCTCCAGCAGTTCCGACGTCCAGGACTGGGGCCAGGCCGCGGCGGTGACCGCCGCCAGCGTCCCCGGGGCCGCCGGCCCCGCCGTCCGCGCGGTGAACCACGACTCCAGGACCCGTGCGTCCCCCACCGTGAAGTCCCAGGCCTCCTGCGGCACCGGAGAGACGCGGCCCTCGTCGATGTGGAGGGCCTCCTCCTCCGGGACGTAGCGGACGGTGAGCGGCCGGGCCGGGAGCGGGGCGCGGACGTAGGGGCGGCGGCCGCCCGGCAGTTTCGGGCGTTCGCCGTCGCGGCGCAGCAGCCACAGGGCCCGGTGGCCCAGCCGGACGCCCCGGGCCCACAGACCGGGGTCCGCGGTGAGCGGGACCGTGTGGTCCGGCCGGGCCGTCGCCAGCGCCCAGGCCAGTACGTCAGGCGCGGCGAGGTCGTGGCCGAGCCGGCCGGCGAGGTGTTCCAGCAGGCCCGGCGCCAGGTTGGGTTCCGCCCCGCCCGGCCGGCGGTACAGCGGGCGGATCCGGCCCGCCCGGAGCGTGGGCGGCAGCGAGGTCGCCAGCAGCGGCATGCCCTCCGCCGACTCCACCGCGAAGACCTGGTGGCCGTCGGCGACCCGCCACAACTCGGGCCGGGCCGCGTCGATCAGGCGGTGGTCCGGGATCAGCCACTGTTCGTCGAAGGGGGCGGCGAGGACACGGACCGGGTCCGCGCACGGGCCCGAGGCCCGCGCCAGCCGCTCGGTGCCGGTCGGCTGCCCCGGCAGCTGGGGCACCGCCGAGTGGACCGTCCGGGCGCGCGTCGGCTCGAACAGGGCCTCGCGCTCGGCGCCCTCGGCCCGCAGGAACGCGCTCCAACGGGCCTTGAGGGTCGCCGGATCGGGGGCCGTCGGCCACCCCCGGCCGAGCCGTAGTGGTGCGACGGACCACGGCATGAGGTCCGCCAGCAGCGGAGCGTCGTCGTGCGTCACGCCCGGCATCGTACGACGACTTCAGGTGGCGTCGAGGGTGACCGTGAAGGAGAAGCGGTCGCCCCGGTAGTGGATGACGGCCAGGTCCAGGACCCGGCCGGCGGTGTCGTAGGTGACTCCCGTGTAGTGCAGGATCGGGCTGAGGAGGGGGACCCGCAGCAGCCGGGCCGTCTCCGGGTCGGCCAGCCGGGCCTCGACCGTGTCCGTGATACGGCTGATGTCCGCGCCGACCACGTCCCGGAGCACCTTGGTCATGGGGCGGCGGGCCAGGTCCTCCGGGTCGATGCGGGCGGCCAGTTCGGGGCGGACGTGGTTGCGGGCGTGGTTGGTCGGCTCGCCCGTCTGCTCGTCGATGCGCAGCCGGTGGTACGTCGCCACCTCGTCGAGGTCCGGGAAGAACTCGGTCAGTTCCCCGGACACCGGTGCCGTGCCGTGGTCCAGCAGTTCGGCCGTCATGCCGGACTGCTGGGCCACGATCGCGTCCACCGAGCCGAGGAGCCGAACCGGAGTGCCCCGCCGGACGTCCGGCTCGATGAACGTGCCCCGGCGCCGGTGCCGGCTGATCAGGCCCTCGTCCTCCAGCTCCTTCAGTGCCTGGCGCATGGTCAGCACGCTCACGCCGTAGTGCTCCGCCAGCTGCTCCTCGGTGGGCAGCCGCAGCGGGTCCCGGGGCGAGCGGCCCAGTATCGAGGCGCGCAGTGACTGCGACACCTGATACCAGAGCGGCAGCTTGCGGTTCAGGACGATCGAGTCCGGGGCGAAGGAGGTCACGGGCCATCCGTACCGGTAGGGGATCTTCAGTGCAAGGGCCGGAAATGGCGCTCCAGGCCCTGCCACACGTCGTCGTAGCGCTGTTGCAGGTGCCCGGCGGACGCCGCCTGCTCGGTGAGTGTCACCGGCCAGCGGGTCTCGAACATGAAGGCGAGGCCGTCGTCGATCTTGTGCGGACGCAGTTCGGCCGTGCTGGCCCGGTCGAACGTCTCCCGGTCCGGGCCGTGCGCCGACATCATGTTGTGCAGGGAGCCGCCGCCCGGCACGAAGCCCTCGGCCTTGGCGTCGTAGGCGCCCTCGACCAGACCCATGTACTCGCTCATCACGTTCCGGTGGAAGTACGGCGGCCGGAAGGTGTTCTCGCCGACCAGCCAGCGGGGCGCGAAGACCACGAAGTCGACCCCCGCCAGGCCGGGTGTGTCCGACGGGGAGGTGAGCACCGTGAAGATCGACGGGTCGGGGTGGTCGTAGGAGATGCTGCCGATCACATTGAAGCGGCGCAGATCGTAGAGGTAGGGCACATGTGTGCCGTGCCATGCGACGACATCCAGCGGGGAGTGGTCGTAGGTGGCGGTCCACAGGTGGCCGCAGAACTTGTTGACCACCTCCACCGGACCCTCCAGGTCCTCGTAGGCGGCCACGGGGGCCTGGAAGTCCCGGGCGTTGGCGAGGCCGTTGGCGCCGATCGGGCCCAGGTCGGGCAGGCGGAAGGGCGCGCCGTAGTTCTCGCACACATAACCGCGGGCGGTGGCGTCCAGCAGGTCCACACGGAACCTGACCCCACGGGGGATCAGCGCCACATGTCCCGGCTCCACACGCAGCAGCCCGAACTCCGTGCGCAGCAGCAGCCCGCCGCGCTCGGGGACGATCAGCAGCTCGCCGTCCGCGTCCGAGAAGACGCGCTCCATCGAGGAGTCGGCGTGATACAGGTGTACGGCCATGCCGGTCCGCTGGGTCGCGTCACCGTTGCCGCCGAGCGTCCACAGTCCCGCCAGGAAGTCCGTGCCCGGCGTGGGATCCGGCAGCGGGTTCCAGCGCAGCCGGTTCGGGTCCGGCGCCACCTCGGTGAAGGGGCCGGTGCGCAGCGCGCCGTCACCGGCGGCCCGGGTGAACGCGGGGTGCGCGGCAGAGGGGCGGATCCGGTACAGCCAGGAGCGGCGGTTGGCGGCCCGCGGTTCGGTGAAGGCCGTACCGCTGAGCTGCTCGGCGTACAGGCCGAGCGGGGCGCGCTGCGGGGAGTTGCGGCCCTCGGGCAGGGCGCCCGGCACGGCCTCGGAGGCGTGCTCGTTGCCGAACCCCGAGAGGTACGTCAGCCCCTCGGCGGTTTTGCGCGCTTCCTCACGCTCGAACACGCTCGCGCGGGAGGTGCCCCCATCGCTCATGATCGCTCCTTGGACCGGTACGTACCTGATTCCTATGCATCACCGTAGGATTGCGGCGGGGCAGGTGCAAGAGGGCCGGGATCATCCCCGCGGGGGACGGCGGGAACCCGACTCCAGGGGGATCCGGTCTCCGGCGCGCTGTTCTACGCTCCCGGGCATGTCGTGGACGCGCGGACTGCCCGGCGCGCTCGCGGTCTGCGTGCTGCTGCCGGTCGCGGCGGCGGGTTGCGGGTCCGGAGCGGCGCACGGGGAGCGGGGGACGGGGTCGCCCTCGCCGGTGGGCAGGATCCTCGACGACACGGACGAGGACGGACGCCACTACCGGGAGGCCGGCGGCAAGCAGGCGCCCGAGGTGGACACGGTGATCACGCCCGACGCCGCCGGAGGCTGGGACGTACGGCTCGACGTGCACCGCTTCCGCTTCTCCCGGGCCGGCACCGCGGCGCGGGCGGTCGCCGGGCGCGGTCTCGCCTACCTCTTCGTGGACGACGGCCTGGTGACCCGGCTGCGCACCCCCGGATACCACCTCCCCGCCGGGCTCGTCCCGCACGGCACCCACCGCGTCACCGCCCGCCTCTACGCGGACGACGGCACGGTGTGGGCGGTCCGGGGCGAACCGGTGGAGAGCACGGCGGACATCACGGCGTCCGGCGCGGAGCGGGCCACCCCGACGGCGGCAGCGGCGCACCGCCCGGATGAGTGCATGGGCCATCCGTCTCCGTACCTGGGGGCGAGGTTCACCTGATCCCCGCGGAAAGGCATCATGAAGCCCGTGCCCCCAGCGCCCCCGCTTCGCAAAGCTCCCGTCCAGCGCCGCAGCGCGGAACGGCTGACCAGGATTCTCGACGCCTGCGCCGACCTCCTCGACGAGGTGGGCTACGAGGAGCTGAGCACCCGGGCCGTCGCGGTGCGCGCCGGGGTGCCCATCGGCTCGGTCTACCGCTTCTTCGGCAACAAGCGGCAGATGGTCGACGCCCTCGCCCAGCGCAACCTGGAGCGCTACACCGAGCAGGTCGCCGAGCGGCTCAAGGACGCGCCCGAGGGCGACTGGCGGGGTGCCATGGACGCGGTGCTGGACGAGTACCTGGCGATGAAGCGCACCGCGCCCGGCTTCTCGCTCGTCGACTTCGGCAACCAGATCCCGGTCGGCGCCCGCCACGCCGAACCCAACCGCAGGGTCGCCGACCGCCTCACCGACCTGCTCTCCGGCTACATCGGCCGGGCCCCGGACGAGGCTCTGCGCCGCACCTTCCTGGTGGCCGTGGAGACCGCGGACACTCTGGTCCACCTCTCCTTCCGGATGGACCCGGAGGGCGACGAGACGATCATCTCGGAGACCCGGGAGCTGCTGCGGGCCTACCTGGCGCGGGTACTGGACTGACCCCCCGGCGTCGGCGGGGGGGGCGGGAATCGTGTCCGGGACCGTCCGGCCCGCTCCGCGGAGGACTTCACCATGGCGCCCGGCAGGTACGGGGGCCGGCCGGAGGGCGCCGGAACGGCGGTCCGGCACCGCGGACCGGCGCGGCGGCCGCGGCGTGGGGGCTCGGCATGGGGCTCGGCGTTGCGCCGCTTGAGCGATATCTGACGGCGCGTCGGATGTCGTTGCCGCGGGTCGCGGAGTGCATGGGTGACAGTCCAGACGAAAGGTCGATTTGTATGAAAATCGTCTAACTCGGAGGAGCTTGCATGCCCACGCTCACAATGCCACGCGCCGCCGGTACCCGCGCGGGCGCCACCGTCGTCCTCACCGCCATCGCCGCGGCCGGCGCGTCGTGGGTGGCGGCGCCGATCGCGATGGCGCAGGGGGAGAACGGCGACATCCGGATCCACCGGGTGGGCGTGCCCTTCGGCGTCTCGAAGGACGACCCGGCGGTCTGCAGGTTCTACCTCGACGCCGTCAACTTCGACGTCCTCACCGCCATCGCCTACACCATCACCCCGCAGCCGCCGCTGCCGACCGCCGCCACCGTCGCCGGCACCGTCCAACTCGCGGGCGGTGCCGGGCACACCGACCCGCTGGGTCTGGCGGACGGCCAGTACAAGATCGCGTGGGTCGTGGGCGGCGCGCTGAAGGAGAAGGTCTTCCGGGTCAACTGCCATGACGTCAAGCCGGACGGGGCGCAGGGCCCGAACGGCCAGGGCGGCCCGAACGGCCCCGGCGGCCAGCACGATCAGAACGGCCAGGGCGGCGGCCCGGGCGGGCAGATCGAGGACAACCAGCGGGGCGACTCCTGGACGCAGGGCGACGACCACGGCGGCCCGCAGGGCGGTGTGCACGCGGGTGGCGGCGGCCTCGCCGACACGGCGGCCGCGTTCTCGCCCCTGGCCGCCGCCACCGCCGTGGGTCTGGTCGCGGCCAGCGGCGTGGTGTACGTCCGGCTGATCCGCCGGCGGCCCCATGGCGCCGCGTAGGCGCGGACGCAGGCCCTGGTACCGGACCCGCGCCTACCGCCTCGCGAGGACAGCCCTGCTGGCGATCGTCCTGGTGACGGCGGTCCGGTGCTGGGGAGCCGACGGGTCGGACGGGTCGGACGCCCTCGCGGCGGACGGCCCGGGCGCGGGCCGCAACGGGGCCGACGGGCCGCCGCCCCGCCCGTTGCCCCGGTCCCGGCCGACGTCGATGCGCATCCCCTTCCTGGGCGTCGACGCGCCGGTGACCGGGGTCCGGCTGGACCGCGGACGGCAGTTGGAGACACCGCCGGTCGACGACCCGAAGCTGATCGGCTGGTTCGAGGGCGGCGCGACGCCGGGCGAATCCGGCCTCGCGGTCGCCGTCGGCCACCGCGACACCAGGACGGGGCCCGCCGTCTTCGCGGCACTCGCCCAGGTCGAACCCGGCAAGCGGATCGAGGCCGACCGCGCGGACGGCCGTACCGCCGTGTACACCGTGGACCGGGTGAAGGTCTACGACAAGGTCGGCTTCCCGAGCCAGGAGGTGTACGGCCGGACCCGGCGTCCCGAACTCCGGGTCATCACCTGCGGCGGACTCTTCAGCCGTACGACGGGCTACACCAGCAACGTCGTGGTCTTCGCCCATCTCACCGCGACCAAGTGACCGGGTGGTGCGGGCGGTTGCCCGCACCACCCCCGCCGCGCCCGCGCGGGCCGGTCGCGCGGTTCCCCGCGCCCCGGAGGTGCGCTTCCCCGCGCTCCCGGAGGTGCGCTTCCCCTCGGCCTGGACGGGTGAATCCCGGCCGGAATCGGGGACCCGGCCGGCGCGAACCCCCTAAAAAAAGGGGCATGTCTGCTCATCTGCTTCGCAACCGGTCGGCGCTCGCGCTGGCCGGTGTCCTGCTCGCCGGCGTCCCCGCCGCCTACACCGCGCTGGCGGACGACCGGCCCGCGGCCGTGCCCGCGCGCGGCAAGGCCTACGTCGAGACCCGGCTCTTCTTCGGCACCGCCCGGCCGGACGGCGGACCCGCCGTCACCGACCGGCAGTTCTCCGCCTTCGTCGACAGGGAGGTCACCCCCGGCTTCCCCGACGGCCTCACCGTGCAGAGCGGGCGCGGGCAGTGGCGGGACGCGCACGGCACGATCGAGAAGGAACGGTCGTACGAACTGATCCTGCTGTACCCCGAGTCGGCGGCCGGGCGCGGTGACCGGAGGATCGAGGAGATCCGGCGGGCCTACGAGAAGGCTTTCGGCCAGGAGAGCGTGGGGCGGGTGGACGAACGCGCCCGGGTCGACCTCTGATGGTCCCGTCGCCACCCGTCCGCGGCCCCGCGGGGTCTCTGGCGCCGAAAAACTATCGCCGCTAGTTTGTGTGGTCGCAGACCAAGCCCCGCCGGGAGGACGCAGTATGAAGGCACACGACGGCCTGTACATCGACGGCGCCTGGCGCGCCGCCGAGAGCGATGACGTGATCGAGGTCGTGAACCCGGTCGACGAGCAGGTCATCGGCCGGGTCCCGGCGGCCGGCGCGCTGGACGTCGACACCGCCGTGCGTGCCGCCCGTGCCGCCCTCCCGGCCTGGGCCGCCACCCCGCCCGCCGAGCGGGCCGCCCGGCTCGGCGCGCTCCGCGACGCGCTGGCGGCCCGCAAGGACGAGATCGCCGCGACGGTCACCGCGGAACTGGGCGCGCCGCCGCAGTTCGCGCAGGCCGTGCACGCCGGGCTGCCGATCGCGGTGGCCGGTTCCTACGCCGAACTGGCCGCGACCCACCCCTTCGAGGAGAAGGTCGGCAACTCCACCGTCCACCAGGAGCCGGTCGGCGTGGTCGGCGCGATCACCCCCTGGAACTACCCGTTGCACCAGATCGTCGCCAAGGTCGCCCCGGCGCTGGCGGCCGGCTGCACGGTCGTGCTCAAACCCGCCGAGGACACCCCGCTCACCGCCCAGCTGTTCGCCGAGACGGTGGCCGAGGCCGGCTTCCCGGCCGGTGTGTTCAACCTGGTCACCGGCCTCGGACCGGTGGCCGGGCAGGCCCTCGCCGAGCACCCCGGCGTGGACCTGGTCTCCTTCACCGGCTCCACCGCCGTCGGCAGGCAGATCGGCGCGACGGCCGGGGCGGCCGTGAAGAAGGTGGCCCTGGAACTGGGCGGCAAGTCCGCCAACGTCATCCTGCCGAGCGCCGATCTGGCCAAGGCCGTCAACGTCGGCGTGGCCAACGTGATGTCCAACTCCGGTCAGACGTGCAGCGCCTGGACACGGATGCTGGTGCACACCGACCAGTACGCGCAGGCGGTGGAACTGGCGGCGGCCGCCGCCGCGAAGTACGCGGACCGCATCGGGCCGCTCGTCAGCGCCGGGCAGCGGACCCGCGTGCGCGGTTACATCGAGAAGGGCGTCGCGGAAGGCGCCCGGCTGGTCGCGGGCGGTCCCGAGACCACGCGCGAGCGGGGCTACTTCGTCAGCCCGACCGTGTTCGCCGACGTCACTCCCGAGATGACGATCGCGCAGGAGGAGATCTTCGGCCCGGTGCTGTCGATCCTGCGGTACACGGACGAGGAGGACGCGTTGCGGATCGCCAACGGCACGGTCTACGGGCTCGCGGGTGCCGTCTGGGCCGGGGACGAGGCGGAGGCGGTGTCCTTCGCCCGGCGCATGGAGACCGGACAGGTCGACATCAACGGCGGGCGTTTCAACCCCCTGGCCCCGTTCGGCGGTTACAAGCAGTCGGGCGTCGGCCGGGAACTCGGCGCGCACGGCCTCGCCGAGTACCTCCAGACCAAGTCCCTCCAGTTCTGAGGAGGCCGCTCCGATGCCTGCCAAGGTCCGAGCCGCCGTACTGCCCGCCGTGGGCGCCCCGCTCACGGTCACCGAGATCGAACTCCCGGACCCCGGCCCCGGCCAGGTCCGGATCCGCCTCGCCGCCGCCGGTGTCTGCCACTCCGACCTGTCCCTGTCCGACGGCACCATGCGGGTGCCGGTCCCGGCGGTCCTCGGCCACGAGGGCGCGGGCACGGTCCTGGCCGTGGGCGAGGGGGTGACCCGGCTGTCACCCGGGGACCCGGTCGTCCTCAACTGGGCACCCTCCTGCGGAAAGTGCCACGCCTGCTCGCTCGGCGAGGTCTGGCTGTGCGTCGACGCCCTGGCCGGCGCCGCCGGCGTGTACGCCCGCGCGGCGGACGGCACCGACCTGCACCCCGGCCTGAACGTCGCCGCGTTCGCCGAGGAGACGGTGGTCGCGGAGTCCTGCGTCCTGCCGCTGCCCGACGGCATCCCGCTCACCGACGCGGCCCTCCTCGGCTGCGCGGTGCTCACCGGCTACGGCGCCGTCCACAACTCGGCGCGCGTCCGGGAGGGCGAGACCGTCGCGGTGTTCGGCGTCGGCGGGGTGGGTCTGGCCGCGGTGCAGGCGGCCCGGATCGCGGGCGCGTCCCGGATCGTCGCGGTGGACGTCTCCCCGGCCAAGGAGGAACTGGCCAGGGCGGCCGGTGCCACCGACTACGTGGTCGCCTCCGACACCACGCCCCGGGCGATCCGGGCCCTCACCGGCCGACAGGGCGTCGACGTCTCCGTGGAATGCGCCGGCCGCGCGGTCAGCATCCGCGCGGCCTGGGAGTCCACCCGCCGGGGCGGTCGTACGACGGTGGTCGGCATCGGCGGCAAGAGCGAGCAGGTCACCTTCAACGCCCTGGAGCTCTTCCACTGGGGCCGCACCCTGTCCGGCTGCGTCTACGGCAACTCGGACCCCGCCCACGACCTGCCGGTGCTCGCCGAGCACGTCCGGGCCGGCCGCCTGGACCTCGGCGCGCTGGTGACGGAGCGGACCACGCTGGAGGGCATCCCGGCGGCGTTCGAGAACATGCTGGCGGGCAAGGGCGGCCGGGCCCTGGTCGTGTTCTGACCCCTGGGTTCGCAGCCGGCGTCGCGGGCCGGTGAACTTTCCGGTCGCGGCACCGGGTGCCCCCTCACGGCACCTGTTCGGAGTGCGGCTCCCCGGCCGCCGGCACGGCACGGGGAGCCCGCGTCCGGGCCCGCGAACGCGACACCGCCACACCGGCCAGGCACAGCACCCCGCCGACCAGGGTGACCGGCCCCGGCACCTCGCCGAGCGCCAGCCAGGACATCAGCACGACCAGCGCCGGCACCGCGTACGTCGTCGCGCCCATCCGGCTCGCGGTGGTCCGGGCGAGGGCGTACGCCCAGGTCGTGAAGGCGAGCGCGGTCGGGAAGACCCCGAGGTAGACCATGTCGAGGGTCGCGGACAGGGGTGCGTGTGCCACCTGGTGGACCAGCTGCCCGGCGAACGGCACAGTGGCCACGGTGCCGACGAGGCAGCCGTACGTCGTCACCTGGAGGGCGCTCGCCCGGGCCAGGGCGGGCTTCTGGGAGACCACGCCGGCCGCGTAGGCGACCGCCGCGAGCAGGCACAGTACGACGCCGAGCACCGAGGAGCCGCCACCGCCGGCCATCGACAGTCCCACGGTCACGGCACCCGCGAACGACACCGCCATCCCCGCGAGCAGCCGGGGCGGCATCGGGTCGCCGAGCAGCCGGGCGCCGAGCAGGGCGATCAGCAGGGGGCCGACGTTCACCACGAGGGCGGCGGTCCCGGCGTCCACCTGCTGCTCGCCCCAGTTCAGGGCCACCATGTAGAAGCCGAACCACAGCACACCGGATATCGCGATGCCCCGCCAGGCGGACCGGGGCGGCAGCCCCTCGCGCCGCACGAGGCAGAGCAGCCCGAGGGCCAGGGACCCGGAGAGCAGGCGGCCGAGGGCCAGCGCGCCGGGGGAGTAGGAGTCCCCCGCACTCCGGATCGCCACGAAGGCGGAGGCCCACAGCACGACGGTGACGACGGCGGCGAGGGCCGGGAGGGCGGGGAAGGAGGGGAGCGGCGGGCGGCCGGCGGGGGCGGAGGCGGCGGGATCGTTCATGGCACCGAGAGTAGGGAGCGGGGGCGGCCGCGGGCTCGCGGATTTCGGACGGGGTGGTGGCGAGCGGGGGCCCGGACGGCCCTACGCGTTCCGCCCCACCGCCGAGAATTGCTCCTGCAACCCGTCCAGCAGCGCCCGCAGCCCCGTCTCGAACGCGCGCTCGTCGATCTTCTCCTGCTGGTCCGCCAGCAGGTGCGCCTGGCCGAGGTGGGGATAGTCGGCCGGATCGTAGGCGCCGGCGTCGTCCACGAACCCGCCGGCGAACGACCCCAGCGCGGACCCCATGACGAAGTACCGCATCAGCGCACCGATCGACGTCGCCTGGGCCGGCGGCCAGCCCGCGTCCACCATCGCCCCGTAGACCGCGTCCGCGAGCCGCAGTCCGGCGGGGCGGCGGCCGGGGCCGCGGGCCAGGACCGGCACGATGTTCGGGTGGTCGCGGAGCGCGGTCCGGTAGGACACCGCCCAGTCGTGCAGCGCGGTCCGCCAGTCCCGGCCGGCACCGCCCCCGAACATCGACAGGTCGACCTGCGCGCTCACCGAGTCCGCCACCGCCTCCAGGATCTCGTCCTTGGTGCGGAAGTGGTTGTAGAGCGAGGGCCCGCTCACCCCGAGCTCGGCCGCGAGCCGACGGGTGGAGACGGCTGCCAGGCCTTCCGCGTCCACGAGTTCCCGTGCCACCCGGACGATCCGGTCGGTGCTGAGGAGGGGCTTGCGCGGTCGGGCCATGGCGCACATAGTAGGGCTGTACCAATAAACTAGCAGTGCTAATTTAAATGTGAGGTGATCACATGGTGGACCTGGGACTCAGCGAGGAGCAGACCGCCGTACGCCGGCTCGCCCGGGACTTCGTCGAGCGCGAGATCGCCCCGCACGTCATCGCCTGGGACCGCGCCGAGGAGGTGGACCGGGGAATCGTGAAGAAGCTCGGCGAGGTCGGCTTCCTCGGCCTGACGATCGACGAGGAGTACGGCGGCTCGGGCGGCGACCACCTGTCGTACTGCCTGGTCACCGAGGAACTCGGCCGCGGGGACTCCTCCGTGCGCGGAATCGTCTCGGTCTCCCTGGGGCTGGTCGCCAAGACCGTCGCCGCCTGGGGCGACGAGGAGCAGAAGCGGCAGTGGCTGCCGGGACTGACCTCCGGCGACCTGGTCGGCTGCTTCGGCCTGACCGAGCCCGGTACCGGCTCGGACGCGGGCAACCTCACCACCCGTGCCGTCCG
Organism: Streptomyces sp. NPDC001068; assembly: GCF_042897315.1. Lineage (NCBI taxonomy): Bacteria > Bacillati > Actinomycetota > Actinomycetes > Kitasatosporales > Streptomycetaceae > Streptomyces > Streptomyces sp. NPDC001068. The sequence continues at coordinate 121,037 of NZ_JBIAYD010000007.1, forward strand.
CGACGGCGACGACTACGTGGTCAACGGCGCCAAGATGTTCATCACCAACGGCACCTGGGCCGACGTGGTCCTGCTCTTCGCCCGCTCCACCGACGCGCCCGGCCACAAGGGCGTCTCCGCCTTCCTGGTGCCGGCCGACACCCCCGGACTGACCCGCCGCACGGTCCACGGCAAGCTCGGCCTGCGCGGCCAGGCCACCGCTGAACTCGTCCTGGAGGACGTCCGGGTGCCCGCCGCCGCCATGCTCGGACCCGAGGGCAAGGGCTTCTCGGTCGCCATGTCGGCACTGGCCAAGGGCCGGATGTCGGTCGCCGCGGGCTGTGTCGGCATAGCGCAGGCCGCACTGGACGCGGCCGTGGGCTACGCGGCCGAGCGCGAACAGTTCGGCACCCCGATCGCCGGCCACCAGCTGGTCCAGGAACTCATCAGTGACATCGCCGTCGACGTGGACGCCGCCCGGCTGCTGACCTGGCGGGTCGCCGATCTGGTCGACCGCGGCCTGCCGTTCGCCACCGAGGCCTCCAAGGCCAAGCTCTTCGCCTCCGAGGCCTCCGTGCGCGCCGCCAGCAACGCCCTCCAGGTCTTCGGCGGGTACGGCTACATCGACGAGTACCCGGTCGGCAAACTCCTGCGGGACGCCCGGGTGATGACCCTCTACGAGGGCACCAGCCAGATCCAGAAGCTGCTCATCGGTCGGGCCCTGACCGGCGTTTCGGCGTTCTGAGTACGTCCCTGAGTATTCCGGCGGATGTGGCGCGGGCCACGTCCGGCGATGCTCGGTCCATGAGTGAGACACCCGTCAGACAGCAGAACACCGCCGCCTTCTACGGGCAGGCCGTCGCCTCCTTCGCCCTCGCCATGACGGCGACCTGCATCGGCATCTTCCGGCTGCACGCCGACGCCTGGGTGCGCGGCTTCCTGGCCATCGCCGTCCTCTACCTGGTCACCTCCGCCTTCACGCTCGCGAAGGTCGTCCGCGACCGCCAGGAGGCCGGGCAGATCGTCAGCCGGGTCGACCAGGCCCGGCTGGAGAAGCTGCTCGCCGAGCACGACCCCTTCGACAAGCTCTGACCCGCCCCGAGCTGCCGGACAAGCCCTGAGCGGGCACACTAAGCGCCCGCTCAGCTTCGGCGGTATGGTGGAGCTCCGGTACCGAGAGGGGCGAGCGAGCGATGAGTACGGCGGAGGAGACGACCGGCGGCGAGGTCGAGCCGTGGGACGAGGTCACCCCTGACGCGGCCCGGCGGCTGCTGGTCGCGGCCGTGGAGGCCTTCGCCGAGCGCGGCTACCACGCCACCACCACGCGTGACATCGCGGGCCGCGCCGGCATGAGCCCTGCCGCGCTCTACATCCACTACAAGACCAAGGAAGAGCTGCTCCACCGGATCAGCCGCATCGGTCACGACAAGGCCCTGGAGATCCTCCAGACGGCGGCCCGGCGCGAGGGCACCGCCGCCGAGCGGCTCGCGGACGGCGTCAGCTCCTTCGTCCGCTGGCACGCCGGGCGGCGCACCACCGCCCGGGTCGTGCAGTACGAGCTGGACGCCCTCGGCCCCGGCGCCCGCGGCGAGATCCTCGACCTCCGCCGCCAGGTCGACGCCGAGGTGCGCGGGATCATCGAGGACGGCGTCGCGTCCGGCGAGTTCGACGTCATCGACGTCCACGGCACCACGCTCGCGGTGCTCTCCCTGTGCATCGACGTCGCCCGCTGGTTCAACGTGGACGGCCCCCGCACACCCGAGCAGGTCGGCGAGCTCTACGCCGACCTCGTGCTCCGGATGGTGGGGGCCGGGTGACCGCGGCGGACCGGGCGAGCCCGGAAGCCGGCCGGGCCTACAGGTAGTACCGGGACACCGACTCCGCCACGCAGACCGGCTTGTCGCCGCCCTCGCGCTCCACGGTGAAGGCGACGTTCACCTGGACGCCGCCGGTGACGTCGGTGACGCCGGTGATCGTGGCGGTGGCGCGCAGCCGGGAGCCGACCGGGACGGGTGCGGGGAAACGGACCTTCTCGGTGCCGTAGTTCACGCCCATCTTCACGCCCTCGACCTCGATCAGCTGGGGGCCGAAGAGCGGGAGCAGTGACAGGGTCAGGTACCCGTGCGCGATGGTCGTCCCGAACGGACCGGCGGCCGCCCTCTCCGGGTCGACGTGGATCCACTGGTGGTCGCCGGTCGCCTCGGCGAACAGGTCTATCCGCTTCTGGTCGATCTCCACCCAGTCGGTGTGGCCCAGCTGTTCGCCCACGGCCGTCCTCAACTCGTCGGGGGAGGTGAAGATCCTAGGTTCTGCCATGTTCCCGGCCCTCTCGCGGTCGTGCGTCCCTGCCTGATCAAAAACTAAGCGACTGCTTAGCATGGTCGTGTGTGTGCTCCCTGTCAACGGACCGCGACGCGGCCGGGTCGGTAGGCTCTGCGGGGTGCCGCAGATTCCCGAGAAGATCCAAGAGCTGAGCGTCGGCCAGTTGTCCGCACGCAGCGGCGCCGCCGTCTCCGCGCTCCACTTCTACGAGGCCAAGGGGCTCATCAGCAGTCGGCGGACCACCGGCAACCAGCGCCGCTACAGCCGCGACACGCTGCGCCGGGTGGCCTTCGTCCGCGCGGCACAACGCGTCGGGATCCCCCTGGCCACCATTCGCGAGGCCCTCGGCGAACTCCCCGAGGAACGCACCCCGACCCGTCAGGACTGGGCCCGTCTCTCGCAGGCGTGGCGTGCCGAACTGGACGAACGCATCAGGCAGCTCAACCGGTTGCGCGACCACCTCACCGACTGCATCGGCTGCGGCTGCCTCTCGCTGGACACCTGCGTACTGTCCAACCCGGACGACGCCTTCGGTGAACGCGCGGCCGGGTCCCGGCTGCTGCCGGAGCGGGCGAACCGGGACCGCTGACCACCGTCGTCCGGACCGGACCGGCCACGGGGCGGGACGCTCCCGGCCGGGGCGCGTGGGCAGGTGTGCGACCCCCGCGCCCCGGGGTGACCCGACAGGCGGGTCCCAGGGTGCGGAGGCACCCGGTGGGCTACTCGAACTCCGTTCCGCCCTTGCGGGTCAGATACGCGCCGCTGACCGCCTTGGCGATCGCCCGGCCGCCGGTCACCGCGCTGTAGCGCTCCACCACCGGCCGTATCACCACGCCCTCCCGCAGGTGCAGGGCACGCCCCGACACGGATTCCCGCCCGGTGGCGGTCTCCAGGACCCGGTCGGCGTCGTACGGGCCCACGAACAGGCGTGGCACCAGCGGCAGTTCACCCGTCAGGAACTCCGCCGGGTCCAGCCATCGCACCTCCTGGCCGATCTCCGCCGAGAGGTCGAACGCGGCGTACCCGAGCGACTCGCGGCGGCCGTCGGCGCCGTACGTCAGGTCCTGGACGCCGGCTCCGTACACCTCGCCGAAGATCCCGACCCGCCGCGCTCCGAGCCGCGCGGCGAGGCGGGCGGCAGCCTCGGCCACACCGTGGCCCCGGACGGCACGCCAGTACAGGTTGCGAGGATCCTCGCGCAGCGCCAGCGACTTCGCGCCGAAGCCCTTCGAGGAGACGTGCACCCGGTCCTGTTCGGCGACATAGGTGAGCAGGCACGCCGAACCGTGGATCTTCTCCGTGAGGACCACCGGCTCACCGGGCTCGAAGACACCCGGGTAGCGCTGGATGTTCTCGATGTCCACCCAGGGCATCAGAGCGGGGGCCGGCTCGACGTCGCCGCTCATCGTCGGCGGCACCGGCGGTACCCATTTGGTGATGCCGAGGGCCTCCGCGAAGTCGGTGCCGTCGGCGGCCGCCCGCCCCAGGTCCACACCGGCCAGCGCCTTCGGCCGGCACACGATCCCCTGCGACAGCTCACCGCGCAGCCGAACCGCCTTCACCCGGTCCGCGTTGCTCCCCGCCAGCCGTCCGGTCAGCCCCAGTTCCTCGATCAGCCCGGCCGGCAGCACCGACTGCTCGGGGATGTACACGGCGGCCTCCCCGGTGCGGTACGCGCCCTTGGCCACGACCGCGCGGTAGAGACCCACCTGGGCCAGCTCCAACGCGTCGGCATCGGGGTGTTCATGGACCGTCAGCACTTCGGCGGTGACGCGCAGCGTCGACATCGGTTCTCCTCGCTCGGACGGGGACGGGGCCCCTCAGCCGGGTGTCATCGACCCCCACTGTCCGGACGGGAAACGGGTGGAACCAGCGGATTACCCCCTGCTAAGGGCTGTCCCGTAATCCCCGGCGGGCGCACGACGACAGCTACGGCACCTCGCGGCGTTGTCGGGGTCGCCCGAATACGCCCGGTATGAGGGCGACCCTCCGCCTTGCGATGCACCGCATCTGACGCCGTGCGCCGACCCACCGGGGATTACGGGACAGCCCTTAGCGTCGCGGCCGTCGGTGATGGGGAGGTGCGGTCACCGGGTGGGATGGGGGTGCGGCATCCCCGGCGCACCCCCGTGTGGTCAGGCCGACATGAGCAGACGCCCGCGCCTGGCATAGGCCAGGGCCTCGGGGGTGAGCACCGGACGCGGCACCAGGATTCCGCAGTCCGCGCAGACCGGACCGGCGGAGGGCTCGTGGTCCAGGTCGTACTTCCAGATGAGGTGCTCCCCGGCGCACACCGGGCAGACCGCGCCCGGTTCGCGCTCCAGGGCGGCGATCAGCCGTCGCAGCACCTCGGCCAGTGGTTCGTCGGGGTGGACCCTCGGGTCGTCGCACCAGGCCACTCCGAACCCGCCCCAGGTCAGCCGGTGCCAGTCGTCCACGCTGCCCGGGCGGCGCAGCCCGTCGTGCTTCTCCTTCTTGCGGCGGGAGGCGAACTCGACCTCGTAGGCCAGCCACACCGTGCGCGCCTCTTCCAACTCCTCCAGTGCGCCCACGAGGCGCGCCGGGTCGGGGGACCGGTCCTCGGGATCGAACCCGGCCCGCGAGCAGAGATGGTCCCAGGTCGCGCGGTGGCCGTAGGGAGCGAACCGCTCCAGGCACTTGCGCAGCGAATAACGCCGTAGCGCCAGATCACACCGTGGGTCTCGCACCTGTCTCGCCAGACTCCGGAAACCTGCCATCGCCCTGCACCTCCGTCACACCTGCACCTGTACTTCGGTCACTTCGGCGGCGTCGCACCGACTTCGCGCGGCGTTGCCGTATAGACGTATCGACACTCGAATCGGCTCCATCCGATTTCCGATGCCGTCCATAAGGCCGCCCGCCTTGACCGACGGCCGGTGACGCGACCGACTCGGGCGACCACTCCAAAACTTGACGCATGTTCATCTTCAATCTCGGGGATACCGGCGGTAACGTCCGGCACCACCCCCGTCGTGAGGAGTCGCCATGCCCCGGCGCACCAGACATCACGCGTTGTTCGACAGACTGAGAACTCCCCGCAAGCTCCCCGGGTTCCTGAAAGCGGCATCTGTATGCGTCCTCGTCGCCGGTCTGCTCTCCCCGCTGGCCCAGGCGACTCCGGCCGCGGCGGCCACGGCCTCCAACGACTACTGCGGCGGCCAGTGTTCGGACATCTTGCCGCCCGGCGAGAACGGAAACGCCACTCTCGCCCAGGTTCTCCTCAACCAGATCTTCGGCACCCAGCCCGCGCACGCCGAGGACCAGCTCGGCCCCTACAACAACCTGGCCACCGGCTACTCCGGCCTCACCGACGCGAAGATCAACACGTTCTTCAACGACTCCTCGTTCGGCGTCGCCTCCGACCAGGTCGCCTCCACGGAGAGCCCGGCGGGCCGCAGTGACGTGACGATCGTCCGCGACAAGAAGACCGGTGTGCCGCACATCACCGGTACCACCAGATACGGCACCGAGTTCGGAGCCGGCTACGCGGCCGCCGAGGACCGGCTGTGGCTGATGGACGTGTTCCGGCACGTCGGCCGCGGCCAGCTCACCACCTTCGCCGGCGGCGCCGCCTCCAACCAGGGCCTCGAGCAGCAGTTCTACCGCAACGCCCCGTACACCGAGGCCGACCTCCAGGCGCAGATCGACAACGCCGTCGCGAACAACGGCAGCCGAGGCCAGCAGGCCCTCGCGGACGCCAACGCCTACCTCGCCGGCATCAACTCCTACATAGACGCCTCCGACAGCGGCCGCTACTTCCCCGGCGAGTACGTCCTGACCGGTCACAAGGACTCGATCACCAACGCCGGCACCATCGACCACTTCAAGATCACCGATCTGGTGGCGCTGGCCTCCGTCATCGGCTCGCTGTTCGGTTCGGGCGGCGGCGGCGAGGTCAGCAACGCCGTCTCGCTGCTCGCCGCCCAGCAGCAGTACGGCGTCGAGCAGGGCACCAAGGTCTGGGAGTCGTTCCGCGAGCGCAACGACCCCGAGGCCGCCCTCACCGTCCACAACGGCGAGAGCTTCCCGTACGGCACCAAGCCCGCCGACCCCCAGGGCGAGGCGCTGCCGGACTCCGGTTCGGTGACCACCGAGCCGCTGGTCTACGACGCCACCGGCACCGGCGCCTCCCAGAGCGCCTCCGCCGCCTCGGCCGCCGCCACCGCGACCGCCCTCAGCTCGGCCCGGCGCGGGATGTCCAACGCGCTGGTGGTCAGCGGCAAGTACACCGCGAGCGGCCACCCGGTCGCCGTCTTCGGACCGCAGACCGGCTACTTCGCCCCGCAGCTGCTCATGCTCCAGGAGATCCAGGGCCCCGGCATCAGCGCCCGCGGCGCCTCCTTCGCCGGTCTGAGCATGTACGTCGAGCTCGGCCGCGGCCAGGACTACGCCTGGTCCGCCACCACATCCGGCCAGGACATCATCGACAGCTACGCCGTCGAACTCTGCCAGGACGACTACCACTACCTGTTCCACGGCACCTGCACGGCCATGGACAAGGTCGAGCAGAAGAACTCCTGGAAGCCGACGACCGCCGACGGCACGGCTGCCGGCTCGTACACCATGCGCGTGTGGAAGACGAAGTACGGCCCCGTCCAGTACCGGGCCACCGTCGGCGGGAAGAAGGTCGCCTACACCACCCTGCGCTCCTCCTACATGCACGAGGCCGACTCGATCATCGGCTTCCAGATGCTCAACGACCCCGACTACGTGAAGAGCCCCGCGACCTTCCAGAGCGCGGCGCAGCACATCAACTTCACCTTCAACTGGTTCTACGCCGACTCCGCGCACACCGCGTACTACAACAGCGGCGACAACCCGGTGCGCCCGAGCGGTGTCGACCCCGAGTTCCCGGTCTGGGGCCAGGCCGCCTACGAGTGGCAGAACTGGAACCCGGCCACCAACACCGCCGACTACACCCCGGCCTCCCAGCACCCCAACTCCGTCGACCAGGACTACTACGTCTCCTGGAACAACAAGCAGGCGCTGAACTACACCACGGCGAGCTGGGGCGACGGCTCCGTGCACCGCGGCAACCTGCTCGACGACCGGGTGAAGAAGCTCGTCGCGGCCGGGGGAGTCACCCGCACCTCCCTCGTCAAGGCGATGGCGGACGCGTCGCTCACCGACCTGCGGGCCGAGGACGTGCTGCCGGACCTGCTGAAGGTCGTCAACAGCAGTACGGTGACCGACTCCACGGCCGCCGCCGCCGTCGCCAAGCTGCAGACCTGGCTGACCGCGGGCGGCAAACGCACCGAGACCTCGGCCGGTTCGAAGACCTACGCCGACGCCGACGCCGTGCGGATCCTGGACGCCTGGTGGCCGCTGCTGGTGAAGGCCGAGTTCCAGCCCGGCCTCGGCGCCGGCCTGTACACCGCGCTCGGCGCCAACCTGCCGATCGACGAGACCCCGTCGGCCGCCCACGGGCCCACCGGCTCGCACGCGGGAAGCTCCTTCCAGTACGGCTGGTGGAGCTATGTCGACAAGGACATCCGGTCGGTGCTCGGGCAGAGCGTGTCGGGTCCGCTGGCCGAGAAGTACTGCGGCGGCGGCAGCCTCAGCGCCTGCCGGGACATCCTGATCAGCACGCTGAAGACGGCGGCCGGCACGAGCGCGTCCACCGTCTACCCCGGGGACTCCCTGTGCTCGGCAGGCGACCAGTGGTGTGCCGACTCGATCGTCCAGCGCACCCTGGGCGGCATCAAGCACTACAACATCAGCTGGCAGAACCGCCCGACCTTCCAGCAGGTCGTGGAGTTCACCTCGCACCGCTGAGCCGGCCGCGTCCATGGCGGCGGGGTCAGCCGATCCGCCCCGCCGCCAGCACCACCCTCGCCAGTTCGGGGTGCACGATGTCGCTGTGCGCCCCGCACGGCGGGCCGCCCCTGCGGACGACCGCCGCCGCGTCGACGTTCACACAGCCCGACGCGGCGAGCGGGCCGCGCAGCGCCGCCGCCAGGTCCAGCGACCGGGTGCCCGGCACCGCCTGCACCCCGTCGTGCCCCATCGCACCCCACCGGGCGCCCAGCAGCCCGCCCACGTCCACGCCCAGCAGCGACTCGTCGTCGTCCGCCATCCGCGAGGCCAGCGGGTACATGGTGCCGAGCGCGCCGTCGAAGCGCGAGTGACAGCACACCAGCGGGCCGTCGATCCGGTTCTCCTGGCCCTGCAGCACCCCGCCCGCACGCGCGTCGTGGGGCAGCCGGGCGGCGAACGCGTAGTGCGAGAAGGCGCCTTGCAGCAGCGTCACGGACTTCACCGTCCGCACCCCGTCCGGCAGCCCGCGCAGCGCGAACGACACCAGCCGGCCGCCGAAGCTGTGCCCGACCAGATGCACCCGCAGCGACGGGGCGACACCTGCCAGCCGGCCGACCACCCGTCCGAGCCCGCGCTCACCGACGGTCCCGGCGCGCCGCTTCATCGCGTAGTACGTCGCCTGCCGCAGCAGCTCCTTGGCGCCGTCCCAGGGGTCGGGCAACGCGAACCCCTCGGCGTGGGGCCCCTGCCGGAGCGCGGCCAGCGCCTGCGCGAACTGTGCGCACAGAGCCGTCGTGTCCTCGCCGAACAGCACCGGCTCGCTCTGCGGGACGCCCTCGGCGATCGTGTCCGCCGCGAACAGCGGCTGGGGGCCGCCCGGCAGGACCTCCACGAGCAGCCGTACCAGCCGGCCGAACTCCGCCAGCTCGTTCGCCGGGCGCTGGTCCAGCATCCGGGCGATCTGGTCGACCACGGTGGCCCGCCCGGGGAAGGTGTCCAGGAGCGCGTGCCGGGTGTCCTTGTCGAGGACGGGGGCCGGTCCCTCCTGGGCCTCCGTGGCCACCACGGACCTCGGGAAGTCGGGGATCGGCTCGTCGCAGAACCGCATCGACGGCCACACCACCCCGACGTACCCGATCCTCGCGTCCGGCACCAGCTCCGGGATCGGCGCGAAGAACCGCCGGTACAGGGAGGTCGCCTCCCCGCGGTCGTTGTTCCAGCCGTGCGCGAAGACGATCAGATCGCGCAGGCCGTGCCCCGCCACCTCGCCCAGCAGCCGGTCGCGTTCGGTGCCGTCCGGGTCGCCGTCGGCGTCGAAGGCCAGCTCCCAGTAGGGAGCCACACTCATCCCAGGATCGGCCATACCAGGCTCCTCGTGCCCCGAACCGGTGCGATGTGGGCGCATCGTCCCGCCGCCGGGCAGGGTTGGCCATACGACGCGCCTCACCCGTAGAGGAGAAATTCCTTTCGGATCCGGCCGAACGCGGCGAGTTCGTCCTGCCAGGAGCCGACGATCTCGTCGGTGCCGGCGCCCGCGTCCGTCATGGTGCGCACGGTCGTGGACCCGGTGAGCGTGTCGATCCAGTGGTCCTCCCGCCAGGCGAAGCCGCTCCACACCTTCTTGGCCGTGACCAGGAGCGCGATCCCGGTGCGGACGGGGTCGTAGGCGGCCCGGTCGTGCACGTGGATCTGCACCCCGCCCGCCGTTCTGCCCTGGAACTTGGAGAACGTGGGCGTGAAGTACGCCTCCCGGAACCGCACGCCCGGCAGGCCCAGCGCGTTGACGGCGGCCGCCCACCGCGCGTCGACGCCCTCCGCGCCGAGCAGTTCGAACGGTCGGGTCGTGCCCCGTCCCTCGGACAGGTTCGTGCCCTCGAAGAGGCAGGTGCCGGAGTACACGAGGGCGGTGTCCGGGGTGGGCATGTTGGGGCTCGGCGGCACCCAGGGCAGCCCGTAGGCGTCGTGGAAGCGGTCGCGCAGCCAGCCCGTCATCGGCACGACGTCCAGCCCGACCGGGGTGGTCAGGAACTCCGCGTTGAACAGCTTCGCGAGCTCGGCGACCGTCATCCCGTGCGCCTGCGCGATCGGCTGCCGGCCCACGAAACTGGCGAACTCCCGGTGCAGGACCGGGCCCTGGGCGGCGCGCCCGGTCACCGGGTTCGGGCGGTCGAGCACGACGAAGCGCTTGCCCGCCAGCTGCGCGGCCTCCATGCAGTCGTACAGAGTCCAGATGTAGGTGTAGAAGCGGGCGCCGACGTCCTGGATGTCGAAGACGACGGTGTCCACGCCGGAGGCGGTGAAGACGTCGGCGAGCGGCCGTCCGCTCTTGAGGTAGGTGTCGTAGACCGGCAGGCCGGTCGCCGGGTCGTCGTAACGGCCCTCGGAGCCGCCCGCCTGGGCGGTGCCGCGGAATCCGTGCTCGGGCCCGAAGACCGCGGTCAGCCGGACCCGGGGGTCGGCGTGCATGACGTCGACGATGTGCCGGACGTCGGTGGTGATGCCGGTGGGGTTGGTGACGACGCCGACCTTCCTGTCGTCGAGCAGGGCGTAGCCGTCGGCGGAGAGACGGTCGAAGCCGGTCTCCAGGCGGGCCTCGTGGCGGCCGGGTGCGTCGGCCGGGGACGCCGCGGGCATGGGCATCACGGCCGCCGCCGTGGCCGCGGCGAGCACACCGCGTCTGGAAGGGCGCCGCATGAGAGACCTCCGTCGTCGACCGGGTGCGGGTCCTGCAATGGCTGGTCGCGTGGTTCCCCACGCCCCTATGGGGTGTGACAGCCGCCCTATCCTCAAACATACCGACCGGTTAGTGTGTCGTGACTGGGCCGTGTTGTTTCGCGTCGTGTCGAAGGAGACCGATGGTGGGAGCCGTGCAGGATGCCGGAGTCGTCGTCACCGGGGCGGGAGGCGGCATCGGGGCCGCCCTCGCCCGGCGGTTCGCCGCCGAAGGGGCCCGGGTCGTGGTGAACGACCTGGACGGGGACAGGGCCGCCGCCGTCGCCGAGGAGATCGGCGGGATCGCCCTCCCGGGTGACGCGTCCGGCATCGTCGGTGCCGCCCGGGACGCGCTCGGCGGCACCGTCGACATCTACTGCGCCAACGCCGGGCTCGGCTCCGGCGGTTCCGAGGCGGCCGACGCGGACGTCTGGGCCGCCGCCTGGGACGTCAACGTCATGGCCCATGTGCGGGCCGCCCAGGAACTGGTGCCGGACTGGCTGGAGCGGGGCGCCGGGCGGTTCGTGTCCACCGTGTCCGCCGCCGGACTGCTCACCATGATCGGCGCCGCGCCGTACAGCGTGACCAAGCACGGCGCGTACGCCTTCGCCGAATGGCTCTCCCTGACCTACCGGCACCGGGGACTCAAGGTGCACGCGATCTGCCCGCAGGGCGTACGCACCGACATGCTCGCCGCCACCGGCAGCGCGGGCGACCTGGTGCTCCAGCCGACCGCGATCGAGCCGGCGGCGGTCGCCGACGCCCTGTTCGAGGGGATGGCCGAGGACCGCTTCCTGATCCTCCCGCACCCCGAGGTCGCCGAGTTCTACCGGGCGCGGGCGGCCGCCCCGGACCGCTGGCTGACCAACATGAACCACATCCAGCAGAAGTGGGAGGCCACCCTGTGACCCGGTCGCGGACCGATTCGCTCTACGCCGCCAAGCCCTGGGTGGCGCTCCTCGACGAGGCCCAGCGCGGCCCGGTCGATCCCCCCGCCTCGATGGTGCACGCGCTGCGTGCCGCCGTCGCCGAGGCGCCCGACCGCACCTTCCTCGCCTACTTCGACGCCCGGCTCAGCTTCCGCGAGGTCGACGAGCTGACCGACTCCGTCGCCGCCCACCTCGCCGAGCGCGGCCTGGAGCGCGGGGACCGGGTCGCCGTGATCCTGCAGAACTCGCCGCACTTCGTGCTCGCGCTGCTCGGCGCCTGGAAGGCCGGCGCGACCGTCGTACCGGTCAACCCGATGTACAAGTCGGGCGAGGTCGGTCACGTCCTGCGGGACGGCGAGGTGGCCGCGCTGGTCTGCTCGCAGCGGGCCTGGGAGTCGTACCTGCGCGACACGGCCGCCGGCTCCACGGTGCGGATCGTCCTCACCGCCAGCGAACTGGACTTCCAGACCCGCGACGACACCCGCGTGCTGGCCTTCGAGCGGCTGCCGCAGGCCGCCGACGCCGAGGACCTGGTGGCGGTGGCCCGCCGGGGCGGCACGGCCCCGGAGGGACGCGACCCGGTACCGTCCGACATCGCGCTGATCAGCTACACCTCGGGGACGAGCGGCACCCCCAAGGGCGCCATCAACCTGCACGGCAACATCATGTACAACGCCGAGCGGCAGAAGACCGGGCTCGGCCTGCCGGACGCGCCCGTGTACTACGCCCTGGCGCCCCTCTTCCACATCACCGGCATGGTCTGCCAGCTCGGCGCCTGTCTGAACAGCACGGGCACGCTGGTGCTGACGTACCGCTTCGAGCCGGGCCTGGTCCTGGAGGCGTTCGCCGAGCACCGGCCGCACTACACGGTCGGCCCCTCCACCGCCTTCATGGCCCTGGCCGCCCACCCGGACGTCACCCCGGAGCACTTCGCCTCCTTCGCGAACATCTCCTCCGGCGGAGCGCCCCTGCCCCCGGCCCTGGTGGAGAAGTTCCGGGCCGGTTACGGGCCGTACATCAGGAACGGCTACGGCCTCACCGAGTGCACCGCGCCCTGCGCCTCCGTGCCGCCGTCCCTGGAGGCGCCCGTGGACCCGGTCTCCGGGACCCTCGCCGTCGGGGTGCCCGGCCCGGACACGGTCGTGCGGATCGTCGACGACGCGGGCAACGAGCTGCCGTTCGGCGAGCAGGGCGAGATCCTCGTCCGCGGGCCGCAGGTCGTGCCCGGGTACTGGCGGCGGCCCGAGGCCACCGCCGAGACCTTCCCGGACGGCGAACTGCGCACCGGCGACATCGGCTTCATGGACCCGCAGGGCTGGCTGTACGTCGTCGACCGCAAGAAGGACATGATCAACGCGTCCGGCTTCAAGGTCTGGCCGCGCGAGGTCGAGGACGTCCTGTACACCCATCCGGCGGTACGCGAGGCGGCCGTCGTCGGCGTGCCCGACGGCTACCGTGGGGAGACCGTCAAGGCGTACATCAGTCTCCGCCCCGGCGCTGCAACCGACGCGGACGATCTGGCCCTCTATTGCAAGGAGAGGCTGGCCGCCTACAAATATCCGCGGCTGGTGGAGATCCTGCCCGACCTGCCGAAGACGGCAAGTGGGAAGATCCTCCGACGGGAACTTCGTTCCCGACCGCAACAGGGTTAGCAGACATACGAGAGAGGCGGGTGGCGGCAGTGCCAAGGACGACGGACGGCGACGGAGCACCTGTTCCGCAGCGGCTCCTCGCCGCCGCCACCCGGCTCTTCGCGGAGCAGGGCTACGACCGCACCTCCGTGCAGGAGATCGTGGAGGCGGCAGGCGTCACCAAGGGAGCGCTGTACCACTACTTCGGCTCCAAGGACGATCTGCTGCACGAGGTGTACGCGCGCGTGCTGCGCGTGCAGCAGGAGCGGCTGGACGCCTTCGCGAACGCGGACGAGCCGATCGAGAAGCGGCTGCGGGGCGCGGCGGCGGACGTGGTCGTCACGACCATCGAGAACCTCGACGACGCGTCGATCTTCTTCCGCTCCATGCACCACCTGAGCCCGGAGAAGAACAAGCAGGTGCGCGCCGAGCGCCGCCGCTACCACGAGCGCTTCCGCGCGCTGATCGAGGAGGGCCAGCGCGAGGGCGTCTTCTCCACCGCCACCCCGGCCGACCTGGTGGTGGACTACCACTTCGGTTCGATCCACCACCTGTCCACCTGGTACCGGCCGGACGGCCCGATGACCCCCCAGCAGGTCGCCGACCAGCTCGCCGACCTGCTGCTGCGGGCCCTGCGGCCCTGACCGGCCCGGGAAGCCGGGCGACCGTGACGTGGGAGGGGCCCCGGCCGCACGGCCGGGGCCCCTCCCACGTGGTCCGCCTACACGTACTTCTTCAGCTCCCGCCGAGCCAGCGAGCGCTGGTGGACCTCGTCCGGGCCGTCGGCGATCATCAGGGTCCGGGCCCCGGCGTACAGGTCGGCCAGCGGGAAGTCCTGGCTGACACCGCCCGCGCCGTGCAGCTGGATCGCCCGGTCGATGATGCCGACCACGGCACGCGGGGTGGCGATCTTGATGGACTGGATCTCGGTGTGGGCGCCCCGGTTGCCGACGGTGTCCATCAGCCAGGCGGTCTTCAGGACCAGCAGCCGCAGCGACTCGACGGTCACCCGGGCGTCCGCGATCCAGTTGTGGACCACTCCCTGGTGCGCCAGCTCCTTGCCGAAGGCGGTGCGGGACACGGCCCGCCGGCACATCAGCTCGATCGCCCGCTCGGCCATGCCGATCAGCCGCATGCAGTGGTGGATCCGGCCCGGGCCGAGCCGGGCCTGGGCGATGGCGAAGCCGCCGCCCTCCTCGCCGACCAGGTTCGACACCGGCACGCGCGCGTGGTCGAAGACCACCTCGGCGTGGCCGCCGTGCGAGTGGTCCTCGTAGCCGAAGACCTTCATCGCGCGCTTCACGGTGACACCCGGGGTGTCGCGCGGGACCAGGACCATGGACTGCTGGCGCCGGATGTCGGCGCCGTCCGGGTCGGTCTTGCCCATCACGATGAAGATCCTGCAGTCCGGGTTCATCGCCCCGGAGATGTACCACTTGCGTCCGGTGATGACGTAGTCGTCGCCGTCCCGCTCGATGTGCGTGGTGATGTTGGTGGCGTCGGAGGAGGCCACCTCCGGCTCGGTCATGGCGAACGCGGAGCGGATCTCACCGGCGAGCAGCGGCTCCAGCCACTGCTTCTTCTGCGCCTCGTCGGCGAACTGGGCCAGCACCTCCATGTTGCCGGTGTCCGGGGCCGCGCAGTTCAGCGCGGTGGGCGCCAGGTGCGGGGAGCGGCCGGTGATCTCGGCGAGGGGCGCGTACTGGAGGTTGGTGAGGCCCGCGCCGTACTCGGCGTCGGGGAGGAAGAGGTTCCACAGGCCCTGCCTGCGCGCCTCCGCCTTCAGCTCGCCGACCACGGCCGGGGTGTCCCACGGCGAGGCGAGCGCGGCGCGCTGCTCCTCGGCGACCGCCTCGGCCGGGTACACGTACTCGTCCATGAAGGCGAGCAGCTTGGCGCGGAGTTCCTCGGTGCGCGCGTCGAACGCGAAGTCCATGGCCGGTCAGCCTTCCTGAAGAGTGGTCAGTCCGTGGTCGATGAAGACGGGCACGAGTTCGCCGATGCGGTCGAAGCCCTGTCCGAGTGTCTGGCCCTGCGTGTACCGGTAGTGGATGCCCTCCAGGATCACGGCGAGCTTGAACCAGGCGAACGCCGTGTACCAGGCGATGTGCGAGACGTCCCGCCCGGAGCGGGCCGCGTAGCGCTCGACCAGTTCCCGCGGGTCCGGGTGGCCGGGCGCCTCGGCGGTCGTCGACACGGGGGAGTCGGGCGTGCCCAGCGGCTTGCTGTACATCACCAGCAGGCCCAGGTCGGTGAGCGGGTCACCGAGCGTGGACATCTCCCAGTCGAGGATCGCCTTGATCCGGTCGTCGTCGCCGATCAGCACGTTGTCGAGCCGGTAGTCGCCGTGGATCACGGTGGGCGCGGGGGAGCCGGGCAGCCGGCGGCCCAGGGTGGCGTGCAGTTCGTCGATGCCGGCCAGCTCCCGGTTGCGGGAGGCGTCCAGCTGCTTGCCCCAGCGGCGCAGCTGCCGGTCCAGGAACCCCTCGGGGCGCCCGAAGTCGGCGAGGCCGACCTCCTCAGGGTCCACGGCGTGCAGCTCGACGAGGGTGTCGACGAGGGACAGCACGGCGTCGCGGGTGCGCTCGGGGCCGAGCGGGACGAGCTGGTCGGAGGTGCGGTACGGGGTGCCCGCCACGAACTCCATCACGTAGAACGGGGCGCCGAGGACCTCGGTGTCCTCGCACAGCAGTACCGGCCGCGGCACCGGGACCTCGGTCGGGTACAGCGCGCTGATCACCCGGTGTTCGCGCTTCATGTCGTGCGCGGTGGCCAGGACGTGACCCAGCGGCGGCCGCCGTACCACCCACTTCGAGGTGGCGTCGGAGACCGCGTAGGTGAGGTTCGACCGTCCGCCCTCGATCAGCCTTCCGGTCAGCGGACCGTTCGCCAGGCCGGGGCGCTCGCGGTCGAGCAGTCCGCGCAGCCGGTCGAGATCCAGTCCGGGCGGGTGGTCGGGGCTCATGCATCGCTCCTACGAACGAGTGAACAGGACCCCACACATGATGCCGACCAGTCGGTATGTCGTCCAGCCGGTGAGCCGAACGTGACCGGGACCACCCCCCGTCCCGGGCATGGAACGACGGCTCCCCGAACGCGCGGGGGAGCCGTCGAACCGGGGTCGGGCAGACCTCAGTGGTCGTCCCAGTGGCCGTTGTGCTCGGCGTGCCGGTGGCCGTCGTGCAGATAGTCGACGTGGTCGCCGTGCAGGACGCCGGTGTGGCCGCAGCCGTCGCCGTGCCGGTGGTCGTGGGCGTCGTGGGTGACGTGCCCGTCGGGCTCGCACTCGTCCCAGTGGCCGCCGTGCTCGCGGTGCAGGTGCCCGTTGTGCGCGTAGTCGACGTGGTCACCGTGCGGCACCTGGTCGTGGCCGCAGTCCGGGCCGTGGCTGTGGCCGTGCGCGGTGTGTTCCTGATGAAGGATTGTCATGGTGTTCGCCTTCGGCGGTACGGGGTCGGGAGGGTGGCGTGCTGCCGACGGACAGGCTGCCACGCGAACGGCACATATGCGGGCATCCCGGTTGCGTGGCGTCCGAGTAGCCCGGAGGGTCGGTTCCATGAAGGGCATCAGCTACAGCCGGTACGGCGGCCCCGACGTGCTGGAGTACGGCGAGGTCAAGGACCCGAAGGTCGGCCCCGACTCGGTCCTGGTGAAGGTCCGGGCGGCGGCCGTCAACCCGGTCGACTGGAAATGCCGTGAGGGGGCGCTGCACGGGATCATGGACGCCGTCTTCCCGGTCGTCCCCGGCTGGGACGTCTCGGGCGTGGTCGTCCAGCCGGGCCCGGCCGTCACCGACTTCGCGGTCGGCGACGAGGTGATCGGCTACGTCCGCGAGGACTTCCTGTCCCGGGGCACCTTCGCCGAGTACGTCGCCGCCCCGGTGCGCACCCTCGCCCGCAAACCGCGCAACCTCTCCTTCGAGGAGGCCGCGGGACTGCCGCTGGCCGGGCTCACCGCCTACCAGGTGCTGGTCCACGTCCTGGAGGTCAGGCGCGGCGAGACGGTGCTGGTGCACGCCGCCGCCGGCGGGGTCGGCTCCCTCGCCGTCCAGATCGCGGCCCACCTCGGCGCCCGGGTCATCGGCACGGCCGGCGAAAGCAACCACGACTTCGTCCGGGGCATCGGCGGCGAGCCGGTGACCTACGGTCCGGGCCTGGCCGAGCGGGTCCGGGGGCTGGCCCCCGAGGGCGTGGCCGCCGTCTTCGACACCGTCGGCGGGGACGCGCTGATCGTCTCGGCGAACCTGCTGGCCCCCGAGGGCCGGATGGCCTCGATCGCCGACCCGGACGTCGTCGACTTCGGCGGCCGCTACTGCTGGGCGCGCCCCGACGCCGGCGACCTGAACCGGCTCGCCGCGCTCGCGGAACAGGGGGCGGTGACCGTCCACGTCGACGAGACGTTCCCCCTGAAACGCACGGCCGACGCGCACCGGCGCAGCCAGGAGGGCCACACCCGGGGCAAGCTCGTGGTCACGGTGGAGTGGCCGGAGGAGGAGGGCTAGCAGGGCCGTCCATCGGGTCGTCCTGGGGCAGGGGACTTCGCCGGCGGCGGAGGGGGCTCGGACGACCGGTGCTCGGACGACTCGGACGACTCAGACGACCAGCGCGGCGGCGCAGAGGGCGACGGCGACCGTGCACAGCACCGCCACGGCCGCCTGCCGGGGAGAGAGCGCCGCAGGGCGATCGGTGGCCGCCAGCGTCCGGATCCGGTGGTTGGCGACCAGCAGGAAGCCCAGCCACAGGGCGCAGCAGGCCGCGCAGGCGAGCACGCCGGCGGCCGAGGTGCCGCCGTGCAGCGCGGTCTTCGCGGCGAGCACGGCGGCGACCGTCGCGGAGAGCGTCGTACGACGCCAGGCCAGCCGGGTCCGCTCCGGCTGGAGCCCCGGATCGCGGGTGGGCGACGCCACCGCGGTCACCCTTCCCAGCCGACGAGCACCACCACGACCATCGCGACGGCGACCACGGCGACGACCACGCTGAGCAGGGCCGGGAACCGGGAGACCGGCAGGTCCTCGCCGCGCCGCATCGCCCGCTCGCAGCGCATCCAGTGGTTCACGGCCCGCAGCGAGCACAGCACACCGGCGGCGAGGAGGGCGAGCGCGAGGCCGACCCGCCAGGCCCAGCGGAGGTCGGGCAGGAACTGGTCCACGGCGAAACCGCCGCCGATCAGCGCGAGGGCGGTACGCAGCCAGGCCAGGAAGGTCCGCTCGTTGGCGAGGGAGAAACGGTAGTCGGGGGTCGTCCCCTCTTCACGCACCGCTTCGGGCGCGAACCACAAACGGACGTTCCTCGCGAATTCGATCACGTACCGGGAGCCTACCCGGGGGGAGGGCCGGGGGCAGGTGCGGGTGGGGGCGGGGTGCCCGTCCGGTTCCCCACGCCCCTCGCGGGCGCGGGCGGCACCCGGCGGCCGGCACCCGGCGGCCGGCGGCCGGCACCCGGCGGGCGCCGGCCGGCGACCCTTCCGCCTCAGCCCCGCCGTTCCCGCAGGCGCTCCCACGCCGCGAGCCCGTCCGGCACCCACTCCCACTCCCCGAGCCGCGACGCCAGTTCCTCCTCCGTCAGGAAGTCGTGCCAGGCCACCTCCTCCACCTGCGGCCGCACCGGCAGCTCGCAGCGGACCTCGTACACCGCCGACCACCAGCTGAGGCCCCGGGCGTCCTCGTACCGGAACTTGAAGAGGTACGTCGGGCGCGGCAGCCCGGACACGCCCAGTTCCTCCTCGGCCTCCCGCAGCGCGGCGTCGTCGTAGGACTCGCCCGCGCCGACCACGCCCCCGACGAACATGTCGTACAGCGAGGGGAAGACCAGCTTGGTCGAGGTGCGGCGGTGGACGAAGATCCGGCCGGCGGCGTCCCGGGCCAGGATGAAGGCGCAGCGGTGGGGCAGGCCCTTGGCGTACGCCTCACCGCGGGGCGCCTGTCCGATCACCCGGTCGTGCTCGTCGACGATGTCGAGGATTTCGTCAGCAGGCTTCATGCCGCCATCCAAGCAGCCCGACGGCCCCGGACGTCGGCGCGTCCGGAGTCCCGCGGCCGCGGACGCCGACCCATCCGGAGCGCGGCGGAGGCCTGTGCGTCGGCGGTTCCGGAGTGCGGCGGAGGCTTGTGCGTCGGCGGTTCCGGAGTGCGGTGGAGGCTTGTGCGTCGGCGGGTCCGGAGTCAGGCGGAGGCCTGTGCGTCGGCGCGGCCGACGTCCCGCGGGGGTTCCCCGGACGTCAGCGCGGCTGGAGGTCCAGCGAAGGTTCCTTCGGGGCCGGACCGCGGGGCATCGCGGGATGGAGTCCGAGCAGCACGATGCCCGCCACGATCGCGGCCAGTCCCGCCGCCTCCCAGGCCAGCGCGCCGGTGTCGGTGCGCAGCCGGTCCCCGAGGAAGCCGACGCCGCACAGGATCCCGGCGAGCGGCTGGGCCGCGGTGAGCGCGGGCAGCGACATGCGCAGCTCCGCCGTCTCGAAGGCGCTCTGCACGAGGATCAGTCCGCTGACCCCGAGCACGAGGACGCCGTAGGGCTGCCAGCCGGTCAGCACCTCCATGATGCCGCCCTCGGAGAACCGGGTGCCGGTGACCCTGGTCAGGGCGTCCTGTACGCCGTACAGGAGGCCGGCGGCGAGGGCGAGCAGGGTCGGTCCCGCACTGAGCCGGGAGCGCTTGGCGCAGGTGGTGAGCACCAGGGCGATGCCGACCGTCACGCCGATGATCAGCCAGTGGCGCAGCGGGTTGGCGATGGCGTCGCCGCCGCGTGGCTGGCCCGCCAGGATGAACGTGGTCACCCCGCCCGCGAGCAGGCCGAGACCGGCCCAGCCCTGGTGGCTCAGCGGGTGCTTGGTCTGATGCCGGGACAGCGCCAGGGCGAACAGGAGGTTGGTCGCGAGCAGGGGTTCGACCAGCGAGATCTCGCCCTTGCCGAGGGCGATCGCGCCGAGGATCATGCCCGCCGCCATCAGGCCGATGCCGCCGAGCCAGCGCGGCACCCTCATCAGGTCGAGCAGCAGCCGGGGCGACAGGAAGTCGCTCAGCGGAGCCTTCTGGGCGACGTTCTGCTGGAGCACGAACCCGAAGCCGAGGCAACAGGCCGCACTCACGGCGAGAGTCAGAACCAGGACGGACACGCTGCGTACCTCGATCATGCGGCCGGGCTACGGGGTGCGTAGTGGCCGACTGTAGCGCTCGCGGACGGGTGGTGTTCCGGGAGTACCCGGAACCGGGCGGTCGACTCGGTCACGATGTCCGAGCCGGACGCGGCGGGTGGAGCGGGGCGGCGACGGACCGGTACGGCCATGGTCCGATGCCCGGGCGCCCCGCGCCATGGCGTGGGCCACATCCGGAACCCGGAACCCCACGGTCACGGTACGCCAGGCGGACCCCGGCGCGCGCCAAGTTCCGCTGCGTTCCGGGTAGTTGAACGGAGTACCAGTCCTGTTCAGCTTGACGCAAAGTCTTGGCTGGGGGTTTGCTGTGCGTGATCGGCCGATGGCAGCCCGACAACCAGGAAGTTCCGCGGTGCCCCCAACCCCGCCCCTCTTAGGCCCAGGCCGGGCCGTCGCCGAAGGGCCCCGCGCGCCGGCGCACCCCGGGTGCGAACACTGCCCCGACGCCGCGCTCGACGACGCCGAACTCATGTCGGCGCGAGCCGCGTTGGCCCAGGGCCGCTGGCAGGCCGCCCGCTCCCTGCTGCTCCACACGGGTGACGACTGGGACCGCCGGGGCCACCGGGTCACCGTCCTGGCCCGCGAGCCCTACGCCGTCGCCTGGGCCCGCGAATGGCTGCTCGCCGAGCCGGACTCCGCGGGCGCCGCCACCCTCCACGCCCTGGCCCTGGTCCGCCGCGCCCTGCGCGGCAAGGAACCCCCCGAGCGGGTCCGCGACGCCTGCGCCGGCGCCGCCGCGCTCGCCCCGGCCGACCCCACCCCGTGGCTGGGCCTCCTGCTGCTCGCCCGCCGCCTGGGCACCTGCCGCGAGACGCGCCGCCTGTTCGACGAGGTGCGCGACCGGCACCCCGAGCACCACCACGCCCACCACCTGATGGCCGCCCGGATCGCGGAGACCGAGACCGACGGCGGCCATGAGCTGCGAGTCTTCGCGGAGCGCTCGGCCGCCGCGGCCCCGGCCGACTCCCCGCTCGCCGTCCTGCCCGTCGTCGCGTGCACCGAGCGTCACCGGGTGCTCGCCGCGGCCGGCCGGGCATCCGCCGACGCCCTCGAAGCCGGCCACTGGGCCGAACCGGCCGCCCGGCACGCCCTGAACGCGGCCTTCGACTGGTGGCTGGAATGGGGTACCGAGGAGCACCCGCGCGGCCACGTCGACCTCAACCACCTCGCCCACGCCACCTCGGGAGCCGGCCGGTACGCCGAGGCCGCGGCCCTGTTCCAGCGCATCGGCCCGCACACCACCCGGGCGCCCTGGTCCTACCCGGACCGCGACCCGTGCGAGGCGTTCCGGACGGCCCGGGAGCGCGCGCTCGGGGGCTGACGGGAGCGGCCGTCGCGCGGACGGTGGATGAGAAGAGGTTGTGGATTTCTTACGGCGGCCCCATTTCCTGGCCGGGTCCGCCCCGAGAGTGTTCGAATGAGTACGTGAACTCTGAACGACCCGAGGAGGGCAGGCCCGTCGGCCGCCGGGTGTTCCTCGGCACCATCGGACTGGGCGCGCTCGGTGTCGTGACGGCGCCGGTGCTGCAACGCGTCACCGAATCGGTCCTCGGCACCTTCTCCGGCAAGGACCCCACGGGCCTGACCGGCCTGCTCCCGAACGGCGGCGGCTTCCGCTACTACTCGGTGACCGGGTCGGTGCCGAACAGGACCGCCGCCGACTACCGGCTGAAGATCGACGGCCTGGTCGACACTCCGCGCACCTTCAGCCTGGCCGACCTGCGTGCCCTGCCGCAGACCCGACTGGTCAAGGACGTCCAGTGCGTGACCGGGTGGCGGGTGCCGGACACCCCGTTCGAGGGCGTCCGCCTGTCGCACCTTCTGGAGCTGGCGGGGGTCCGCGACAGCGCGCGGGCGATCCGCTTCACCTGCTTCGACGGCGCCTACTCCGAGAGCCTCACCCTCGACCAGGCGCGGCGGCCGGACATCCTGGTCGCGCTGCGGATGCAGGACAAGGACATCGGGCACGACCACGGTGGCCCGGTCCGCCTCTACGTCGCCCCCATGTACTTCTACAAATCGGCCAAGTGGCTCTCCGGCATCACGGTGACCGACAAGGTGCAGCCGGGCTACTGGGAACACCTCGGTTACGACGTCGACGCCTGGGTCGGCCGTTCGAACGGACGCGACGATGCCCCTACGAGCTGACGCACCGGCCGCCGCCACGGACCGGCTGCACCGCTTCACCCCCGCCGAGCGCTGGATCCACCGCACGACGGCCGTGCTGATGGGGATCTGTGTCCTGACGGCCGCCTGCCTCTACGTCCCGCAGCTCGCGGTCCTGGTCGGACGCCGTGAACTGGTCGTCCGCGTCCACGAGTGCGCGGGCCTGGCCCTGCCCGCCCCGGTCCTGCTCGGCCTCGCCTCCCGCGCCTTCCGCAGGGACCTCGGCTTCCTGAACCGCTTCGGCCCGCACGACCGGCTGTGGCTGCGGGCCGCCCTGAACCGTGACAAGCGCCCGTCCTCGCGGCCGGCGGGCAAGTTCAACGCCGGCCAGAAGATCTACGCGAACTGGATCGCCGGCGCGACCCTGGTCATGCTCGCCACCGGCCTGCTGATGTGGTTCACCCACCTCACCCCGCTGATGTGGCGGACCTCGGCCACCTTCGTGCACGACTGGCTGGCCCTGACGATCGGCGTGGTCCTGGCGGGCCACATCGGCATGGCCCTGGGCGACGCGGAGGCGAGACGCGGGCTGCGCACCGGCGAGGTGAGCAGGGAGTGGGCCAAGCGCGAGCACCCGCTGTGGCGGCCCTGATCCCGCGCCGGACGCCGGTCAGGCCGGCGGCCGGCCGAGCAGCGAGCGCGGCCGCGAGTCCAGGATCGTCTCGGCCTCGGCGCTGATCGAACGGACCACGTCGGCGGCGGGGCGCACGCTCTCGACGAAGGCCGCCGACTGGCCGTAGAGGATCTCGCCCGTGTCGGGGTCGGGCGGGGTCCCGAAGGGTTCGCCGCCCGCCGCGTCCCGGAGTTCCCGCGCGCGCTCGCGCAGCGTCGGCTCGCGCCCGGACCACTCGTCGGTGAACCGGTTGCGGCGGACGCGTTCGCCGATGCCGGCCGGCCACGGCAGCCCCGACACGATGTCGTAGGCCCGCGTCCACACGGTGTCGCCGCCGTCGCTCCCGACGATCAGGCGTTTGTGGACGTCGTGCACCTCGACCGCCTCCGGCGTGGCGAGGAACGCCGTGCCCAGCCAGGCGCCGTCCGCCCCGGCGGTGAGGACGGCGGCCAGGGTGCGTCCGTCACCGATGCCGCCCGCGGCCAGTACCGGGACGTCGGGGTACCTGCGCACCAGGCCGGCCAGGAACGGCAGCAGGCCCATCGTCCCGGTGTGACCGCCGGCCTCGGCGCCCTGGGCCACCAGGACGTCGGTGCCCGCGGCCACCGCCGCCGCCGCGCCCTCGTACTCCTGGACCTGGCACATCACCCGGGCGCCGGCGTCCTTGGCCCGGGCGAGCCACGGTCTCGGATCGGCGAACGACAGGGCGACGACCGGGGGCCGCTGCTCCAGCGCGGCGTCGAACAGCGCCTCCGTGAAGGGCAGGAACGGCGTGATGAAACCGACCCCGAACGGTCGGTCCGTGGCGGCGCGGACGATCGCCGTCTCCGCCCGGATCCAGTCGGGTTTCCGCCAGGGATGGGTGCCCCCGAAGCAGCCGAGCCCGCCGGCGGCGGAGACCGCCGCGGCGAGCGTCCCGCCGCTGTGCAGGGCCATGGGGGCGCACATGATCGGATGGGTGAGTCCGAACATGTCGGTGAACCGCGTCCGCAGCATGGGGCGAACAGTAGCGGACCACCGCAAAAGCGATGGTCCGCCTGTCCAGGGTGGGTCCGTCCGGCCCTAGATGATCAGCGACAGGAGCAGGACCAGCCCGCCCGCCACCACCGAGATGATCGTCTCCATGATCGACCAGGTCTTGACGGTCTGCCCGACGCTCAGCCCGAAGTACTCCTTGACCAGCCAGAAGCCGGCGTCGTTGACATGGCTGAAGAAGAGCGAGCCGGCGCCGATGGCCAGGACCAGCAGGGCCGTGTGGGCGGTCGACATGTCCGCCGCCAGCGGGGCCACCAGGCCGGCCGCCGAGACGGTCGCCACCGTCGCCGAGCCGGTCGCCAGCCGGATCGCCACCGCGATCAGCCAGGCCAGCAGCAGCGCCGGGATCGACCAGTCCTTGGAGATCTCCAGGATCATCTGGCCGACACCGCAGTCGATCAGCGTCTGCTTGAAGCCGCCGCCCGCGCCGACGATGAGCAGGATGCCCGCGATCGGCATCAGGCCCTTCTCGACGGTCTGCTGGAGCCGGCCCCTGGAGAACCCGGCCGGGCGGCCGAGCGTGAAGAAGCCGACGATCACGGCCGCGAGCAGGGCGATCAGCGGGGAGCCGATGACGTCGAAGACCCGCTGGACGGTGTGCGCGGGGTCGTCGACCACGATGTCCACCAGTGCCTTGGCCAGCATCAGCACGACCGGCAGCAGGATGGTGGCGAGGGTGGCGCCGAAGCCGGGACGCCGCTCCAGCTCCTCCGAGGGGCGCTGCGGGAGCATCCGGTCGGGGGCCGGGACGTCCACCCAGCGGGCGGCGACCTTGGAGAACAGCGGACCGGCGACGATCACGGTCGGGACGGCGACCAGCACGCCGAGGGCGAGGGTGACACCCAGGTTGGCGCCGACCGCGTCGATCGCGACCAGCGGGCCGGGGTGCGGCGGCACCAGCCCGTGCATCACGGACAGGCCGGCCAGCGCCGGGATGCCGATCCGCATCAGGGAGTAGTTGCCGCGCTTGGCGACCATCAGCACCACCGGGATCAGCAGCACGATGCCGACCTCGAAGAACAGCGGCAGACCGATCACGGAGGCGATCAGCACCATCGCCCACGGCATGGACCGCCCGCCGGCCTTGGCGAGGATCGTGTCGACGATCTGGTCGGCACCGCCGGAGTCGGCCAGCAGCTTGCCCAGGATCGCCCCGAGCGCGATCAGGACACCCACGCCGGCGACCGTGGAGCCGAGGCCGGCGGTGAAGCTGGTGATGACCTTGTCCAGCGGCGCCCCGGCGAACGCGCCGAGCGCGAGCGAGCCGATGGTGAGCGCCAGGAAGGCGTGGAGCTTGAACTTGGTGATGAGCAGGACGATGACGGCGATGCCCGCCAGGACGGCGATGCCGAGCTGGGCATGTCCGGCCGAGGTGATGGGCGCGACGGTGTCCGCTGCCAGCATCTCGACGCTGAGTCTGGTCACGGGGGGTTCCTTGCGGGTACGGGGATACGGGGACGGGGAGTCGGGGGGTTACTGCGGGGTGCGGTCGGGCAGGGCGTCCAGGGCGCGGACGGCCCGTTCGGTGATCTCCTCGGGGGTGCCGGTGACGTCCACCGCGACGCCGGGCTCGTCCGCCGCCAGCGGCTGGAGCGTGGCGAACTGGGAGTCCAGCAGCGCGGTCGGCATGAAGTGGCCCCGACGGTGCGCCATCCGGTCCTCGATGAGCCCGCGGTCACCGGTGAGGTGCACGAAGACGACGCCCGGGGCGGCGGCGCGGAGCCGGTCGCGGTAGGACCGCTTCAGCGCCGAGCTGCTGACCACTCCGCCCAGGCCCTGACGGCCGTGCGCCCAGGAGCCGATGGCGTCCAGCCAGGGCCACCGGTCGGCGTCCTCCAGCGGGTGCCCGGCGGACATCTTGGCGATGTTGGCCGGCGGGTGGAAGTCGTCACCCTCGGCGTAGGGGACGCCGAGCCGGGCGGCGAGCAGAGGGCCGATCGTGGTCTTGCCGGTGCCGGCGACGCCCATCACGACGACGACGTGGGGGGTCCGCATCACTGCCTCGCTGTCTTCTTCGGTGTTCCTCGACGTTCCTCGACGCTTTCCTCGACGAGAGGCGCCGGCTCACGACATCCGGCGTCGGCCTCACTGAAACCCATTAGGTACGACGAATTCAAGAGTCTGTGACAAATAAGTCTGACTTTTTGATCCTGTGATCCACTCGGTACGCTGAGTGCATGAGCACCATGGGCCGCGGGCTGCACGGCCGCGTACTCGACTCCCTCGGCCCCGCGATCACCGCAGGCGAGTACCCGCCGGGCAGCGTCCTGCGCACGGACGAACTGGCCCAGCGGTTCGAGGTGTCCCGGTCCGTGATGCGCGAGGCGGTCCGGGTGCTGGAGTCCATGCACCTGGTCGAGTCCCGCCGCCGGGTCGGCGTGACGGTCCGCCCGAAGGCCGAGTGGAACGTCTACGACCCGCAGGTCATCCGCTGGCGGCTGGCCGGTGCCGACCGCCCCCACCAACTGCGCTCGCTGACCGTGCTGCGCTCGGCGGTCGAGCCGGTGGCCGCGCGCCTGGCGGCGCGCAACGCCACGGCGGAGCAGTGCGCGGAACTCACCGAGTGCGCGCTCGGCATGGTGGCCAACTCACGCGGCCACCGCCTCGAGCAGTACCTGGTCCACGACATGGCCTTCCACCGGGTGATCCTCACGGCGTCCGGCAACGAGATGTTCGCCCGGCTCGGCGACGTCGTCGCGGAGGTCCTCACGGGCCGCACCCACCACGAGGTGATGTTCGAGGACCCCGACCCGGCCGCCGTCACCCTCCACGTCCAGCTGGCCGAGGCGGTACGGGAGGGCGACCCGGACCGCGCGGAACGGCTGACCCGCGAGATCACGGTGGGCGCCCTCCAGGAACTGGACATCCTGGCGCCCTGAGGGCCGTCCCGTGATCCGCCGGGAGTGCGGGACGGCCCTCAGGCCGGGAAGTCGCCGTCCACGTAGACCCAGGCGCCGTCGACCCGCTCGAACCGGCTGAGTTCGTGCAGGGAACCGCCCCGGTACGACGCCCGGAACTCCACCGTTCCGGTGGCGTGGAAGGCCGTGCCGTCGGCCGCCGCCAGGATCTCCAGGCCGGTCCACCGCATCGCGGGATCCAGGTCGAGCCGCACCGGACGGGTCCGGGGATGCCAGGTGCGCAGCAGGTACGGCTCGTCGCGCTCGACGAAGGCGCTGTAGCGCGAGCGCATCAGCCGCTCCGCCGTGGGCGCCGCCGCCTCGCCCCGGTGGAACCGGCCGCAGCACCCCTCGTACGGCTCCGGGAGACCGCACGGGCACCGGCGGGCGGGATCCGGGGCGGAGCCGGGCTGCCGGCGGGACGGCGGGGTGCGTCGGGACATGGACCCATTCTGCTGCACCCGACGGGCGGCGGACCCGCGCACCCCGGCGCACGCCGGACCCCACGCACCGGCGCACGGCTGATCCCGCGCGCGTATGGTCCCGCGCGCGGGACTCCGTGGGCCCCTCCGCAGGCCGGCCGTACCCGCTACGCCGACTCGGCGTTGGTGGGCGGCTGCACCGGGCGGGCCGGCAGGGTCTGGACGGGCAGCGCGGGGAGTGCCGCGCCGTGCACCCAGGCGTCGAGGAGGGCGTCCAGCGGCTCCTCGGCGAACCGGTTGACGTGCGCCGCGAACAGGGCGGTCGTCACGGTCCCGCCCCGGTGCAGCCCCGCCCACGCCCGCAGCATGTGGAAGAACCGCTCGTCGCCCAGCGCACAGCGCAGCGCGTGGATCGCGACCCCGCCGCGCTCGTAGAGCCGGTCGTCGAACATCGCCTTGCGTCCCGGGTCGGCGATCCGGATGTCCTGCGGCAGCCCCGACAGCAACCGGTGCGCGAGGGCCGCCAGTTGCTGGGCGCTGCGGCCGCCGGACCGCTCCGACCACAGCCACTCCGCGTACTTGGCGAGTCCCTCGTTCAGCCAGATGTGCCGCCAGTCCGCGATGGACACGCTGTTGCCGAACCACTGGTGCGCCAACTCGTGCGCCACCAGCCGCTCCGAACCCCGCGCCCCGTCCACGTGGTTGACGCCGAACAGCGACAACCCCTGCGCCTCGACGGGGACATCGAACTCCTCGTCGGTGACGACGACCGCGTACTCCTCGAACGGGTAGGGCCCGAAGAGTCGTTGGAACAGGTCCATCATCGCGGGCTGCCGGGCGAAGTCCCGCGAGAACTCCGGCAGCAGCTGCGCGGGTATGTGCCCGTGCATCGGGATCCCGCCGAACCCCGGGTCGCCCAGCAGCACCGTCTCGAACTTGCCGATGGCCAGACCCACCAGATAGCTCGACGTCGGCGCCGCCTGCTCGTACACCCAGGTCGTCGTGGACGCCTTCGTGGTGCGGGTCAGCAGCCGGCCGCCGGCCACCACCGAGTACGCGGACGGGCAGGTGACCGAGATCAGGTAGGACGCCTTGTCGGCCGGCCGGTCGTTGCACGGGAACCAGGAGGGCGCGCCGACCGGCTGGCTCGCCACCAGCGCGCCGTCCGTCAGCTCCTCCCAGCCGATCCCGCCCCACGGGCTGTTCACCGGCTTGGGATTCCCCGACCAGTGGATCTCCACCGTGAACGCGGCCCCGGCCCGCAGCGGCTTCGCCGGCTTCACCCGCAGCCTGCCGCCCCGGTGCGTCCAGTGCGGCTGGCGGCCGTCCACCCGGATCCGGCCGATCTTGAAGTCGGCCAGGTTCAGCTGGAACTCGGGCAGTGCCGCCCGGCCCGCGATGGCGTTGATCCGGACCGAGCCGGACAGTCGGTTGGGGCCGGGCCGGTAGTCCAGCGTGAGCTCATAGCGATGCACCCGGTACCGGGGGTCGCCGTTGTCCGGGAAGTACGGGTCCGGACCCGCTGACTGCTGTACTGCCACTTCCGCGTCCGCTCCCTGCGCTGTGCTCGAACCGTCTCTCGGCGCACCGATGCCCGCGGCCACCGAACGGCCCGCGCTCAGGGACGCCATGCCTCGATCGGGTTGCCGAGCCAGCGGGTGTCGTCGGGAACCGACTCCGCCGCCATGACGAGCGACGCGGGACCCAGGGTGGTACGGGCCCCGATCGTGCTGCCGGGCAGCACGATCCCGCCAGGACCCAGTGTGGCGCCCTCACGGAGAACCACAGTATCCGTCCGCAAGATCCGGTCGTGGAAGAGGTGAGTCTGCAGGACACAGCCGCGGTTCACGGTCGCCGCGTCCTCCAGGGTCACCAGATCCGTCTCCGGAAGCCAGTAGCTCTCCACCCAGACACCCCTGCCGATCCGCGCGCCGAGGCCGCGCAGCCAGGCCGTCATCAACGGAGTACCCGGAACCGAGCCGGCCAGCCACGGCACCGCCAGCACCTCGACGAAGGTGTCCGCCAGCTCGTTGCGCCACACGAACGAACTCCACAGCGGGTGCTCCCCGCTGCGGTGCCGCCCGACCAGCAGCCACTTCGCCAGCACCGACACCAGGCCGGCGGCCGCACCGGCGGCGACCAGCACCAGCCCCGACAGCAGCGGCGCCCAGCCGCCCAGCGCGCACAGCGCGGCGACCGTCAGCACGGCCAGTGCCACCGAACACAGCACCGGGACGATCCGGCACGCCTCCACCAGACCGCGCGCCCACAGCATCCGCGCCGGCGGCTCGTAGGTCCGGCTCTGATCGCCGTCGGAGGCGCTGCGCGGCAGCTTCACCGGCGGCAGCCCCAGGTAGGACGTGCCCTTCTTGGCCTTCTTCGGCGTCGCCGACAGCACGCCCACCAGACCGCCGTCCGGCACGCTGCGGCCCGGCGCGGTCATCCCGGAGTTACCGAGGAACGCCCGCCGCCCGATCTCCGCGCGCCCGATCCGCACGTACCCGCCACCGAGCTCGTACGGCGCGGTGAGCGTGTCGTCGGCCAGGAACGCGCCCTCGCCGACCGTCGTCAGGCTCGGCAGCGCCAGCACGGTCGAGACCTCGGCGCCCTTGCCGATCCGCATCCCGAGCAGCCGCAGCCACACCGGCGTGACCAGACCGGCGTACAGCGGGAACAGGGTGTCCCGGGAGCGGTCCATCAGCTGGGAGACGGTCCACGCCTGCCAGCCGACCCGGCTGTGCGTCGGATGCGTGCCGACCCGCAGACCCAGGCTGAGCAGCCGTACGGAGACCAGGATCAGCAGCGCGTAGGCGAGCCCGAAGGCCAGCGTGGCCGGGACCAGCGCGGCCGCCGCGCCCCGCAGGGCCTCGGCCAGACCGTCCCCGGGAGCCACGAAACGACCGGCGACCAGCAGCGCGGCGGCACCCGCGAGCACTGGCAGCGCGCTGAGTCCGACGCCTGTCAGGCCGTACATCACCCGCCAGTAGGTGCCGCGCTGCGGCCGCTGCTTGGGCCAGTTCCGCTTGGCCTTGCCCAGTTTCACCGCCGGCGCGCCGGCCCAGCGCTGGCCCGTCGGGACCTGCCCGGTGACCGCCGAGCCCGGGGCCACCTCGGCGCGCTTGCCGACCCTGGCGCCCGGGAAGAGCATGCTCCGGGTGCCGACCACCGCGTGCGCGCCGATCCGGACCGGGCCGATCACCAGCCGGTCGCCGTCCAGCCAGTGGCCGGACAGGTCCACCTCGGACTCCACGGCCGCGCCGCGTCCCACCTTGAGCAGGCCGGTGACCGGCGGCAGCGAGTGCAGGTCCACCTCGGGACCGATCTTGGCGCCGAGCGCCCGTGCGTACCGCTCCAGCCAGGACCCGGTCAGCGCGGTCGCACCGGTGAACTCGGCCAGCCGCTCGGCGGTCCACAGCCGCAGGTGCACGGAGCCGCCCCGCGGGTACCGGCCGGGCTTCACGCCCCGCAGCAGCAGCCGCGCGCCACCGGCCGCGATGGAGATCCGGCCGGGCGGGGTGTAGAGGGCCAGGGCACCGACGGCGACCAGCCACCAGGGGGCGGTGGGCAGCCAGCCGTAGCCGCCGAGCACGTTCCCGAGCGCGGCCAGGACGACCGTCCAGCGCAGTCCGAGCAGGGTGAACAGCGGAAGCAGCACCATGAGCTGCACCAGCCGGGCGGCGCGCGGCACGGGCGCGATCGCCCGCTGTGCGGTGTCCTCCTGCGCGGACTCCTCCAGGTGCCGGGCGAGCTTGCGCAGCACCGGACGCTGGTAGATGTCGAGCACGGCCGCGCTCGGGTAGCGGGTGCGCAGCCGGGTGGTGAGCTGGGCGGCGGACAGGCTGCCGCCGCCGATCGCGAAGAAGTCGTCGGAGGCGCTGCTCACCGGAATGCCGAGGACCTCGGTCCACTGCTCGGCGAGCCACGCCTCGGTGCCGTACAGTTGCTCGGCTCTGCCGCCCGTCTCCAGGCCCTCCAGGGGCCAGGGCAGGGCGTTGCGGTCGACCTTGCCGGACGTGCGGGTGGGCAGCTCCTCGACGGGCGCGAGCAGCGGGACGAGGGCGGCGGGCAGCTCGGCGCGCAGCTTCTCGACGGCGGTCGCCTGGTCCCAGCCGTCCTGGGTGACGACATAGCCGACGAGCAGCTGGTTGCCGCTGCGCGCGGTCCGTACGGCCGCCGCGGCGCCCGCGACGCCCGGCAGCGCCTGGAGGGCCGCGTCGACCTCGCCCAGTTCGATCCGGCGGCCGCCGAGCTTGATCTGCTCGTCCGCGCGCCCGAGGAACACGAGCCCCTCGCGGTCGGCACGCACCAGGTCACCGCTGCGGTACGCCCGCTCCCAGCCCAGCGACTCCAGGGGCGCGTACTTCTCCGCGTCCTTCTCGGCGTCGAGGTAGCGGGCCAGGCCGACCCCGCCGATCACCAGCTGGCCGCTCTCGCCCATCGCCACGGGCAGGCCCGCGTCGTCGACGACGGCGAGCTCCCAGCCGTTGAGCGGCAGCCCGATGCGGATCGGCTCCTCGCCGCTCATCAGGGCCGCGCAGGCGACGACGGTCGCCTCGGTGGGGCCGTAGGTGTTCCAGACCTCACGGCCCTCGGTGACCAGGCGCTGGGCCAGCTCCGGCGGGCAGGCCTCGCCACCGAAGATCAGCAGCCGGACGTCGTTGAGGGTCTCGGGCTCCCACAGGGCGGCCAGCGTCGGCACGGTCGAGACGACGGTGATCTCCTGCTCGACCAGCCAGGGGCCGAGGTCGGCGCCGCTGCGGACCTGGGAGCGGGGCACCGGGACCAGGCAGGCGCCGTAGCGCCAGGCCAGCCACATCTCCTCGCAGGAGGCGTCGAAGGCCACCGAGAGGCCCGCCATGACCCGGTCGCCGGGGCCGATCGGGTCCTCGGTCAGGAACAGGGCGGACTCGGCGTCCACGAAGGCGGCGGCGCTGCGGTGGGTGACGGCGACGCCCTTGGGCTTGCCGGTGGACCCGGAGGTGAAGATGATCCAGGCGTCGTCCTCGACGCCGGGCCGCCGGGCGGTGCCGACGTTCCGAGCGCCGACGTTCTGTACGGCGTCGTCCCGAGCGCCGAGGTTCTGTACGGCGTCGGTCTGTACGGCGTCGTTCTGTACAGGCTCGGTGGTCTGTTCGGGCTCGGTGGTCCGTACGTCGATCGAGAGCCCCGCGCCGAGCACGGCCGCGACCCCGGCCTCGCCGAACACCAGTGCGGCCCGCTCGTCCGGGTCCTCGGCGTCCACGGGGACGTAGGCGGCTCCCGCCGCCAGTGTGCCGAGGACGGCGACGTACAGGTGGTTGGTCCCGGACGGCACCCTTACGCCCACCCGGTCGCCGAGTCCCACCCCGGCCTCGTGGAGCCGGCGCCGCAGCCGCTCGACCTCCACCGCGAGGGCGCGGTAGGTCAGCTGGGCGGTGCCGTCGTCCAGTGCGGGCTCGTCGGGGTGGGTCCGTACCGTGGCCTCGAACACGTCCACGAGCGTGCGCGGCGAGGCGGCCGCTCCCGCCGAGAAGCGTGCCGTGTCCCCGAACTCCTCGCGGATCTCATCGTCGAGCAGGCCGAGAGCGCTGCTCTCGTCAATCGCTGCCATCCGGTCCTCGCGTCTCGTTCCCGGAACCTCCGGGGCGCCGGCGGGTCCCCAGGTCTGCCTGGGGTTGTCCGGCTCCGGCTAGGTGACAAGCCGGAAATATTAGTACGACGCTAGGCTGCCGTTCATCTCGCGGCCACCTGGAGGCGGCCGTTCGGAGCAGTCGCCTCAATTCTACGCCACCTCTGACCAGGTCTTCTCTGGGAGTGGCGAGAGATGGGACACACAGCGTGAGGCGGTTCAACACAGCGTGAGGCCGGCCGGTGCGACGCGGCGTGAGGCCGGTCAACGCGAGGTGCGGCGGCCCGAGTAGGGCGTCCCGGCCGCGCACGACGACGGCCGGTGCCGTGGCAGGGAGGGGAGTGCGCCACGGAACCGGCCGTCGTCGCGGGGCGGTACGGGTCAGGCGGCGGTGACCTCGGCCCAGATGGACTTGCCCCAGGGCAGGTTGCCCACGCCCCAGCGGCCCGAGCAGAGCGCGTCCAGGATCAGCAGTCCGCGCCCGCGGTCGCGTTCCACGGAGATGGGCCGCAGCCGGGGGCGGTGGTTGAGCGGATCGTGCACCTCGACCCGGGTCCGGGTGCCGTCCGAGTCGATCAGGAGACGGACCGGATCGTCCGGGTCGGTCTCGTACCGCAGGGAGTTGGTGACCAGCTCGCAGGTGATCAGCGCGACGGCCTCGATGTGGTCCCGGGAGGCGTCCGGGGTGTGATGGATGATGAAGTCGCTCACGAACATCCGTGCCGCCCTTGCCGACTGAGGCTCGCTCGCCAGTAACAGGACGGGCGGCGGGGCGACTTGCAGTGCACGGTTTTCGGTCGCGGTGCTCCGCTGGCGTTCGATCATGTGGATCCCCTCACGGGCATGTCCCAACGCAGGCACGGTGGTTCGCCATGCGAGTGCGGTCACTTTCGTATTTCCCGGATTCATGGTGCCTTCACGGCACAGTCGATAGCAATACGTCCCACGGGATGTGAAAAATTGCGCACCTTCGCGAGAGACTTGCGGCACAAGCCGCCAGCCGGTGGCGAGGGTCTGGGAGGCACGGCAGACTGTCGGTCAGTTCACCGGACAGGAGGGGGAATCCGTGAGCACGCCCACGGTGCGCCGGCGACGACTCGGTGCGAAACTGCGCGAACTGCGCGGCGAACTCACCCTCGACGAGGTCGCGGAGCACTCCACGGGCGCGTTCGTCTCCTCGAAGCTGTCCCGGATGGAGACCGGCAAGACGGCTCCCAAGGCAGCGGACATCCAGGCGCTGCTCGACCTGTACACCGCACTCGGCCGCGACGTGAGCGACGAACTGCGCGCGGCCCTGATCACACTCACCAAGGACGGCGGCCGCCGCGACTGGTGGCACTCCTACCGGGGTGTCCTCACCCCGGTCTACGAGGACCTGATCAGTCTCGAGGCCGAGGCGGAGACGGTCTCGACCTGGCAGCTGGGGATGATCCCCGGACTGCTCCAGACCGCCGAGTACGCCCGCGAGATCATCCGGGCGACCGCCATGTCCGAGGCGGTGGAGGCACGGGTCGACGCGCTGGTCGAGGTACGGCTGGCACGCCAGGCGGTGCTCACCCGCGACAGCGACCCGCTGGCGCTCTGGGCGATCGTCTCCGAACAGGCCCTGCGCTGCACCACCGAGGATCCCGCCCTGATGTACGAGCAGTTGGGGCGCCTGCTTACGATGGGGCGGCGCCCGAACATCAACATCCAGGTGTTGCGCTCGGACGCCCCCCTGCACGCCGGGTTGACCGGCACCTTCAGCATCCTGGGCTTCGGTCCGCACGCGGACCTGGACGTCGTCCACCAGGAAGGGCTGACCTCCGCCCTGTACATCGAGGAACGTGATCGGGTCTCCACGCACCGGGCCGCGTGGCAACGCCTCACGTCTGCCGCCGAGTCCGTCGAGGCGTCGGTGGAACTGATCACCCGGATTAGGAAGAACGAATAGCTAATGAAGCACGTTGACGACGCGTCGACTCTGCCGGTTGCCTGGTGGAAGTCCTCGGCGTCCGCATCACAGTCCGACTGCGTGGAATGCGGGATCGTCGACGAGACGACGGTGGCCGTGCGCGACAGCAAGCGGCCCCACGGGCCCGCGCTGCTGCTGGGCCGGACCACGCTCCGAGCGTTCACCTCAGCGGTGGCCCTCCGTGACGGCCGAATAGCCGGCCGCGGCTGACCCGCGCACCCCCCGAAAAGCAAGAAACCCCTGCTCAGCAGGGGTTTCTTCGTGGTGTCCGAGGGGGGACTTGAACCCCCACGCCCGATAAAGGGCACTAGCACCTCAAGCTAGCGCGTCTGCCATTCCGCCACCCGGACAAGGTGTCTGTCGTGCGAGGCCTCCCTCGCGGCGACGAAGGAAACATTACCAGGCTTTCGGAGGTGGCCGATCACACCCCGTTCCGGGCGCGGGCCGGCGTGAACGGCGTGTGACGGGCCGGGCCCGCTCTTGGGCTCGGGCGGGAAGGGAGAGAGGATGACGACGAGGATGACAGGGACCGGCCGGCAGTGACAGCGGAAGGAAGCAGCGTGAGCGAGACGGACACGGCCAGGAGCGTCACCGGCGAGGACGAGGTCGCGGACCTCTGCCGCGAGCTGATCCGCTTCGACACCAGCAACTACGGCGACCACTCGGGACCCGGCGAGCGCAAGGCCGCCGAGTGGGTGGCCGAGAAGCTCGCCGAGGTCGGGCTCGAACCGGAGATCTTCGAATCGCACCCGGGCCGCGCCTCCACGGTGGCCCGCATCGAGGGCGCGGACCCGACCCGGCCCGCCCTGCTGATCCACGGCCACCTCGACGTCGTACCGGCCAACGCCGACGACTGGACCCACCACCCGTTCTCCGGTGAGATCGCGGACGGTTGCGTGTGGGGCCGCGGCGCGGTCGACATGAAGGACATGGACGCGATGACCCTGGCGGTCGTACGGGACCGGCTGCGCAGCGGCCGCAGGCCGCCCCGGGACATCGTGCTCGCCTTCCTCGCCGACGAGGAGGCCGGCGGGACCTGGGGCGCCCGGCACCTCGTCGACAACCACCCGGAGCTCTTCGAGGGCGTCACCGAGGCGATCAGCGAGGTGGGCGGGTTCTCCTTCACGGTGAACGAGCAGCGCCGGCTCTACCTGATCCAGACGGCCGAGAAGGGCATGCACTGGATGAAGCTGAAGGTGGCCGGCACCGCCGGTCACGGCTCGATGATCCACCGCGACAACGCGATCACCGAACTGTCCGAGGCCGTCGCGCGCGTGGGCAGGCACAAGTTCCCGGTGCGGGTCACCAAGACCACCCGGGCCTTCCTCGACGAACTGGGCGACGCGCTCGGCACCGAGCTGGACCCGGAGGACATGGAGTCCACGCTGGCCCGGCTCGGGGGTATCGCCAAGCTCATCGGCGCGACGCTCAGCAACACCGCCAACCCCACCCAGCTGAACGCCGGTTACAAGGTCAACGTCATCCCCGGCGAGGCCACCGCGCACATCGACGGCCGGTTCCTGCCCGGCCACGAGGACGAGTTCCTCGCCGACCTCGACCGGCTCCTCGGCCCGCACGTGGTCCGCGCGGACGTGCACTCGGACAAGGCGCTGGAGACGTCCTTCGACGGGGCGCTGGTGGAGGCCATGCAGTCCTCGCTGCTCGCCGAGGACCCCACCGCCAAGGCGGTCCCGTACATGCTCTCCGGCGGCACCGACGCCAAGTCCTTCGACGACCTCGGCATCCGCGGCTTCGGCTTCGCACCGCTCAAGCTGCCGCCGGAGCTGGACTTCGCCGGCATGTTCCACGGGGTGGACGAGCGGGTCCCGGTGGACGGTCTCCAGTTCGGCGTGCGGGTGCTCGACCGGTTCATCGACGCGTCGTGATTCCCATACCCGGTGGTGAACCAGTACCTGCGGTGAAGCAGTGGCTTTAGCTAATCGGGCGGCTGTGCGAGATCGACTGAGAAGAGTGAATGCGACGATAAGCTCGTAGCTCGATTACTTCCTCCTCGTTACACATGATGCGATCCGCTACTTGGGACCGCATTGCCAACAAGGAGGAACAATGCTCAAGAAGGTCGTCGCCGCTGCGGCTGCCACCGGTGGTCTGGTTCTCGCGGGTGCGGGTCTGGCCGTCGCCGACTCGGGTGCTCAGGGCGCTGCCGTGGGTTCCCCGGGTGTCATCTCCGGCAACGTGATCCAGGTTCCGGTGCACGTCCCGGTGAACGTCTGCGGCAACACGATCTCGGTGATCGGGCTGCTGAACCCCGCCTTCGGCAACACCTGCATCAACAAGTGACGCCGACTCCCTGAGGGGGCGTCTTTCCGTCGGCCCCGGAGTGCGCGCCATGCGCTCCGGGGCCGGCCGGTTTTTCGCGGGCTGATTCCGCGGGAAATGCAAGAGTCAGGATACGAAGGCAGGGGGGAATTCAGAAATGCGACAGGGTGCCCGTAAGGGCCTCATGACCATGGCCGCGGCGACCGGCGTGATCGCCGCGGCCGGCGGCTACGCCCACGCCGACTCGGGGGCCACCGGCTCCGCCACCGACTCACCCGGTGTGCTGTCCGGCAACACCGTGCAGGCGCCGGTGCACGTCCCGGTGAACGTCTGCGGCAACACCGTCAACGTCGTCGGCGCCCTCAACCCGGCGATGGGCAACAAGTGCGCGAACCGCGGCGGCGGCGCGACCGGAGGCCACGGCGACTCGGGCGGCTACGGCGACTCCGGCGGCCGCGGCGGCCACGGCGGTTCGCGAGCCGTCGGGCACACCGCCGGCTCGCCCGGGGTCGGCTCGGGCAACACGGTTCAGGTCCCGGTCGACGTCCCGGTGAACGTGTGCGGCAACAGCGTCGACATCATCGGCATCGGCAACCCGGCCCTGGGCAACGACTGCGCCGACGACGGAGGGTACGGCGGCTCCGGGGGCCACGGGGGTGGCGGCGACCACGGTGGCCACGGTGGCCACGGCGGCCATGGCGGTGGTGGCGGTCACGGCGGCGGTGGCGGTCACGGCGGCGGTGGCCATGGCGGTCACGGTGGCGACTGCGACCACGGCGGTCACGGTGGTCATGGCGGTGGTGGCCATGGTGGTCACGGCGGTCATGGTGGCGGTGGCGACCACGGCGGTCATGGCGGTCATGGTGGCGGTGGCCACCACGGTGGTCACGGCGGTGGTGGCCACGGCGGTCACGGTGGCGGTCACGGTGGTGGGCACGGCGGTAACCCCGGCACTCCGGGAAACCCCGGTAACCCTGGTACGCCTGGAAACCCGGGCACTCCCGGCACTCCGGGTACTCCCGGTCACCCCGGCACCCCCGGTCACCCCGGCACCCCGGGTGGGCCCGGTACCCCCGGTCACCCCGGCGGCAGCGGCGGGCACAGCTCGTCCGTCGTCAGTCCGCTGGGGAACAGCTCGGTGACCCAGCCCGGTCCCGGCGCCGCCCAGCTCGCGCACACCGGCAGTGGACTGCCGCTGGGCCTCACGCTCCCCGCGGGCGCCGGCGCGCTGCTCGCGGGCGCGGTGCTGTACCGCAAGGCGCGCGCCTCGGCGTGACACACGGAAGGTAACGT
This sequence comes from Streptomyces sp. NPDC001068, assembly GCF_042897315.1. Classification (NCBI taxonomy): domain Bacteria; kingdom Bacillati; phylum Actinomycetota; class Actinomycetes; order Kitasatosporales; family Streptomycetaceae; genus Streptomyces; species Streptomyces sp. NPDC001068. The sequence goes on from NZ_JBIAYD010000007.1 coordinate 159,805, forward strand.
TCACGCGACGGCGGGTGAAACGGAGCGGGCCCCGTCCAGGCGGGGCCCCTTCCGTCATGCGGAGAGTCTCACCATGTGGCACGCACCTGGCGGATGATCCGCCGGCGCAACCGCACCCTGCGGCTGCCGTCGCGCATGAGACTCAGTCGGTCCAACTCCCAGTGTCCGTACTCGGCATGGTCCGTCAGCAGACGCGTCGCCTCCTTGCGGGAGACCCCGCGAGGCACGTACACGTCGACAAATTCGTATTCCGGCATCGCATCTATTGTGCGGGCTGGTGCCCGGTACGGATAGCGTCTGCACTATGTCTGATGCTGCGCAGCCCACCGCTGCCGAGGTACGCGCCGCCGCCGAGGCGGTCAAGACCGCGCTCGACCGCCATCTGGCCGCGGTCGAACGCAGGTCGGGGGAGGACGACCCGGCTGTCTACGAGGCGTTCAACCAGCTTGCCGCGGCCGCCGAGGTCTACGACGAGCTGCTCTACGACCGCTACGACGAGGTCACACCCTTCGAGATCCCCGGTACCGAGGACTCGCTGCCGCCGTACGCGGGGCCCGAGGAACCGAACGCGATCAGTGTGCTGATCCGCCGCGACTACGCCGTGGCGGAACCGCAGCGGCTGCTGGCACAGGCCCAGCGGGTCGAGGCGGCGGAGTACGGCGACGGCCTGGGCGTGGACGAGGACGCCGCCGGCACGATCCACGGGGCCCTGGGCATCATGTTCGGCGAGTACGAGCCGGACGAGATCGCCTCCCGGCACAAGGAGTTCGGCCTGGAGGAGGGCGACTCCACGCTGTGGGTGACCGCTTCCGACGAGCCCGCCGAGCCCGGTGAGTGGCTGGAAGCCCCGTTCGAGGGCGTCGATCCGCAGCGGGTCGTGTGCCGGTTCGACGTCAGCGCCGTCTTCGACGACGAGGACGGTGAGGGCGCCGAGGACGGCGACGGCACCCGGCGCGGCGGGGACACCGACGACCTCGACCTCGACCTCGACGAGGACGAGGACCTGGAGCCGCTCGACGCCGAGCGCTGACCCCGGTCGGCCGTGTCCGTGGACCTCGCGGTCCAGGGACACCGCCGACCGGCGGGCACGGCAGGTGGGGCGGACGGACCGGCGGCGGCTCAGACCCCGGCCGTCGGCGGCACCTGTGTTCTGAGCAGGAACGGCAGTCGGGTCGTCCGGGGCTTCGGCAGGGACTCGGCCACCGCCTTCGGCAGGGCCTGTTCCACGCCGTGGACCACCGACAGATGCCGGTCCGCGCGGCCGAAGGCCGTGTACACCCAGGGACGGCTCAGGGACTGGGCGGCGTCCCCGGGCAGCACCACGACCGCGGCCGGCCAGCGGCCGCCGACCGCCTGGTGGGCGGTGAGCGCCCAGCCGTGCCGCACGGCCTGTTCCACCCGGTCCTTCGGGACGACCACGGGCGTTCCCGAGCACGACAGGTGCAACCCGTCGGCGTCGGCGTTCACCACCACGCCGGTGACCGTACGGCCCGGAGCGGGGGAGTAGGCGATCCGGTCGCCGGGGTCGAAGCCGCCGAAGCGGCCGGGGCCGGGATTGAGCCGTTCCTTGAGGACGGAGTTGAGGGCGCGGGTGCCGGCCGCGCCGCCGTGGCCCGGGGTGATCACCACGGTCTGCTCGGCGGGGACGCCGATGGCCCGCGGCACGGAGTCGGCGACCAGCTGCACCGTCCGGTGCACCGCCTCGCCCGCGTCCCGCACCGGCACGATCACGATCTCCTTGCCGGGCGCCTCGACCTGGCCGAGTTCGCCGGCACCGATCCCGGAGACCAGTTCGCCGAGCGGGCCGGGGTCGGGCCTGCGCGAGGCGATCTGCGGGCACACCCGGGCCGCGAGCAGGTCGGCGAAGACCCGCCCGGGGCCCGCGGACCACAGCACCGAGGGATCTCCGCTGAGGACCAGCCGAGCGCCGTCGGGCAGCGCCTCCACGAGCATCGCGGCGCCCTCCACGTCCAGCTGGGGCGCGTCCAGCACGATCAGCAGGTCGAGGTCGAGGGCGCCCTCCGCGTCCCGGCCCGGCCCCTCGGCGCCGGAGAGCAGACCGGCGAGCGTGCCGACGGCCGGGGCGCCGTCCTCGGTACCGTCCGTGTCCGCGCCGGCGTCCGCCGACGGTGCGGCGAGGCGGCGGCGCGCGTCCGGGGTGTGGACGGCGGCGAAGGCGCGCAGTCCGGCGCCGCGGGCGGCGGCCAGCAGGGCCGCCGGTTCGGCGCGGGCCGCCTCGCCGCCCGTGTGCAGCACCAGCCCGTGACCGGCGACCGCGGCCGCCAGTTCGGCCGCGCCGCCGGCAGCCGCCGCGGCAGCCGCCTCCCAGGGCTCCGAGGCGTCCTTGGACGGTGAGCTGACCAGCCGGGCCAGTCCGTCGGCGAGGCTCTCCTCGGCCAGCGCGTACCGCTCCAGACCGACCAGGACCCGGACCGGCCGCTCCTCCTCGTCGTCCTCGGGCTCGGGGGCGCCCGGGTCCAGGAGGTCCTGGAAGACCAGCGCCTCCCCCTCGGCGAGCGCGTCCTGCACGGCCGACTCCGGTGCGGGTACCGCCCGCTGCGCCAGGGCGGCGACGAGCGCCGGCATCTCCAGCGCGGTGTGCCCGGCCAGGGCGGCCTGCTCCAGGAGCCAGCCGGTCACCGCGCGCCCGCGCCGCTCGTCGTCGGGAGCGCACTCCGCGCCCAGCAGCGCCCGCGCGAACCCGTCGGCCTGGTCCGGCCGGACGCCCGTGACCCGCAGCAGCTGCCAGGGGTCCTCGCGCAGCAGCGTGTCCGCGCCCTCACCGAGGACGGCCGCGGCCTGGGCAGCGAGCGACTCGGGCGCACCGCCCTCGGCCAGCACCGCCCGCGCGGCCGCGATCGTCTCCATGGCCGGCGCGGCGGGCGCGGCGGGCGCGGTGGCGGGTGTCGGCTGCGGCCGGTGAACCGGCTCCGCCACGGGCACCGGGCGCGCGGCGGGCTCGGGGGCGGTGAACACGGTGGCCGCCGGCCTGCCGCCGCCCTCCACCGCCCGGACCGCCGCGAGCAGGTCGGCCGCCTTGCCGCTGAGGCCGGCCCCGCTGCTGATCGGGGCCCTCTTCTCCGCCTTACGACGTTCGATCCGCTCCCGCTCGATCCGCTGCGCGGCCAGCTCCCCCTCGGCCTCGGACTGCTTCGCCGCGCCCTCCGCCGCGTCGCCGTCCGGTGCCCCGCCGGCCGTCGCAGTGGCACCGGGTTCCTCCCCGGTCGGGTCCAGGCCGGAGTCCGCTCCGTCCGTGCCGTCCGCACGGGAACCGGCGGGCCGCGCCCCGTCCGCCGCGGCCGCGCCGCCGGCCCCCGTCGCCCTCCCGGCCGTCGTGCTCTCGTCGCCCTCGACGGCCTCGTCGGCCCCGGGCGTGGCGCCCAGCCCCGGCTCCGTGCTCACAGCGTGCTCCAGTCGTGATCGGGATAACGGTGCACGGGCGCCGACACGTCGTCGAGCGCCCGGCAGATCTCGTCAGGAAGAGTAAGCGCCTCCACTGACAACGCCCCCGCGAGCTGCTGCGCGTTGCGCGCGCCGACGATCGGCGCGGCCACGCCCGGCCGGTCGCGCACCCAGGCGAGGGCCACCTGGAGGGGCGTCACGGCGAGCCCGTCCGCCGCCGTCTGCACGGCGTCCACGATCCGGGTCGCGGTGTCGTCGAGATACGGCGCGACGAACGGCGCCAGGTGCTCCGAGGCGCCTCTGGAGTCCGGGGGAGTGGCGTGCCGGTACTTCGCGGTCAGCACGCCCCGGCCCAGCGGGGAGGACGGCAGCAGGCCGATGCCGAGGTCGAGGGCGGCGGGCAGCACCTCGCGCTCGATCCCCCGCTGGAGCAGTGAGTACTCCAGCTGGGTGCTGGCCAGCCGGGTGCGGTTCCCGGGCGCCGCGAGCTGCCAGGTCGCCGCCTTCGCGAGCTGCCAGCCGCAGAAGTTGGAGACCCCGGCGTACCGGGCACGGCCGCTGCTCACGGCGAGGTCCAGGGCCTGGAGCGTCTCCTCGAGCGGGGTGTCGGGGTCGTAGGCGTGCACGTGCCAGACGTCGACGTGGTCGGTGCCGAGCCGGGCCAGGGAGGCGTCGAGCGCGGCGAGCAGGTGGCCGCGGGAGCCGTTGAACCGGCGGTCGGGGTCGGGGACGCTGCCGGCCTTCGTCGAGATGACCAGGTCCCGGCGCGGGACCAGGCCCTCCATGAGCTGTCCGAGCAGGTACTCGGCCTCTCCGTCGCCGTAGACGTCCGCGGTGTCGACGAGCGTGCCGCCGGCCTCCCAGAACGCCTTCAGCATGTCCGCGGCGTCGTGCTCGTCGACGTCCCGGCCCCAGGTGAGGGTGCCGAGCCCGATCCGGGACACGCGCAGGCCGGTACGGCCGAGATGCCTCTGCTCCATGCCCGCGAGATTACTGGCCAGAGCTGGTGCGTTGGGTTGCCTGTGGACAACCGATTTCACCGGAGAGGGAGGCCGGGAGCCGGTTCGCCGGGCGCTGTCGCGCTAAGGTCTCCGCGACAGCGACGTTACTGATCGGTAAGGGGATCGGCCATGAAGCTCGGGATCAACCTCGGCTACTGGGGCGCCGGGATGGACGGGGACAATCTGGCCGTGGCGCAGGAGGCCGAGCGGCTCGGCTACGCCGTCTGCTGGGCCGCCGAGGCCTACGGCTCCGACGCCGCCACCGTGCTCAGCTGGGTGGCCGCCCAGACCGAGCGCATCGACGTCGGCTCGGCCATCTTCCAGATCCCGGCCCGGCAGCCGGCGATGACCGCGATGACCGCCGCGACGCTCGACTCGCTCTCCAAGGGCCGCTTCCGGCTCGGTCTCGGCGTCTCCGGCCCGCAGGTCTCCGAGGGCTGGTACGGCGTCAAGTTCGACAAGCCGCTCTCCCGCACCCGCGAGTACGTGGAGATCGTGCGCAGGGCGATGAGCCGCGAACGGCTGTCGTACGAGGGCGAGCACTGGACGCTCCCGCTGCCGGGCGGTCCCGGCAAGCCGATCAAACTGACCGTGCACCCCGAGCGTGAGCACATCCCGGTCTACATCGCCGCCATCGGGCCGAAGAACCTGGAGCAGACCGGCGAGATCGCCGACGGCGCGCTGCTGATCTTCCCCTCCGCCGAGCACCTCGAGGAGACGGCCGTCAAGTACCTGCGCGCGGGGCGCGAGAAGGCGGGCCTGGGTCTCGACGGGTTCGACGTCTGCCCGACGCTTCCGCTGGCCGTGGGCGACGACAAGGACGTGGCCACGCTGGCCGACACCTTCCGGCCGTACACCGCGCTCTACGTCGGCGGCATGGGCAGCCGCAAGCAGAACTTCTACAACCAGCTCGCGCAGCGCATGGGGTACGAGCGGGAGGCCGCCGAGATCCAGGACAAATACCTGTCCGGCGACAAGAACGGCGCCGCGGCCGCCGTCCCGCACGACCTGATCGACAAGACCACCCTGCTCGGCTCCGTGGAGCGGATCGCCGACCGGATGAAGGCCTACGCGGCCGCCGGGGTCACCACGCTGTCCCTCGCGCCCGCCGGGTTCGCCCTGGAGGAGCGGCTCGCCTCGCTGCGGGCCGGCGCCGAGGCCCTGGAGCGCGCGGGACTCGCGTAAGGGCCCCGGCGAGAGTGAAGTCCGCGGCCGTGGTGGGGGCTCGGGGGGTCTTCCCCGCCACGGCCGTCACGGAGAACAACGCGCCGGCGCCCGCGCGGTTACGCCCTCGGGGCGACCCCGGTGCTCCTCCTTTCGGCCGAGTCCGTCCGCACAGCTGTTGCAACCGCCCGGACGCGGCATTTGACTCGTTCTCTGCGGGTCTGGTGAGTCCTCCGGAGGGGTGCCCACGATGCTTTCGGCCAAGAGTCTGTTCCTGGAGATCCTCGACGACGACGAGTCCTTCCGGCTCTTCTGCTCCATCGCGGCCAGCGGGGAGGCGCAGGGCGGCTGGGAGAACGCGCGGATCGCCGCACTGGTACCGGAGAGCGAGCGCCACCTCGCGCCCAAGATCGCCCGGCACGGCGCCGACGAGGACAAACACGGGCGGATCTTCCGCGCCCTCATGAAGAGGCGCGGGCTCGCCCCCGTCCCCGTGCCGACCGACACCGACTACACGATGCTCCTGGAGCGGCACGGCATCGGGCTCGCCCACGACCGGCTCCGGGCCGACCGGCCGCTCACCGTGCCGGACATCGTCACCTACCTCGCCCACAGCCGGGTCACCGAGCAGCGTGCCTCGGAGCAGATGGAGCTGCTGCGCCGGAGCTTCGCCGACCACCCGGAGCTCGGCCGCGCGGTGCGGATGATCTCCGACGACGAGGACAACCACCTCGCCTACTGCCACGAGGAACTGCTGCGGTTCGCCGCCGCCGGACACGGCCGCGCGATCCAGCGCACCCTGCGCGCGTGCGCGCTCGCGGAGATCCGCGTCTACCGGGACGTCAGCCTCGCCGTCATGGCCCACATGGGCCGCATCCTCGGCTGGCCAAGGGGCAGGTCCGCGCTCCTGGCGTGCGGCATCCACGCCGTCTACGCCTACGAGCGCGCCGCCGGCTGGCGCCGGCTGGTCTCGCTGCGGATGCCGGAGCGCAGGAACGCCCTCGGCGGCCCGGGCACCGCCGCCCCCGAGTTCGCCTGAGCCCCGGGCGCCTCACATCCAGCCGCGCCGCTTGAACGTCCGGTAGAGCAGCAGTTCCAGGGCGGCCATGAGCAGGATCACCGCCGGGTACGCCCAGATCCAGTGCAGCTCGGGCATGTGGTCGAAGTTCATGCCGTAGATGCCCGCGATCAGTGTGGGGACCGCCGCCATGGCCGCCCACGCGGAGATCTTCCGCATGTCGTCGTTCTGCCGCACGCTCATCTGCGCGAGATGGGCGCTGAGGACGTCCGACACCAGCCGGTCCAGGCCCTCCACACCCTCGTTCACGCGCAGGAGGTGGTCGTTGACGTCCCGGAAGAACGGCCGGGCGTCCTCGCGTACGAAGGGCACCGTCGTGCCGCCGCCGTACGGGCCGACCCCCGCCAGTTTCGTCATGGGCATCGACAGCGGCACGGTGGCCCGGCGGAACTCCAGGATCTGCCGCTTGAAGGTGTAGATTCGGGACGCGGTGTGCCGGGAGCCGCCACCGCTCGGCGAGAACACCTCCGCCTCCAGCTCCTCCAGGTCGTTCTGGAGCTCGGTGCAGACCTCCAGGTAGTTGTCGACGACCGCGTCGGAGATCGAGTACAGCACCCCCGTCGGCCCGTGCCTGAGCAGTTCGTGCTGCTCCTCCAGATGGCGCCGGATGTCCCCGAGCGGCGAGGGCGTCCCGTGACGCACCGTCACCACGAACGAGTCCCCGATGAAGAGCATCAGCTCGCCGGCGGTCACCGTGTCGCTCTTCGGCTCGTACGTGACCGGCTTCAGGACGACGAACAGCGAGTCGTCGTACACCTCCAGCTTGGGCCGCTGGTGGGCGGTCAGCGCGTCCTCGACGGCCAGCGGGTGCAGCCCGAACTCGTCGGTGACCAGGTCGAACTCGTGCTCCGTCGGCTCGTACAGGCCGATCCAGAGAAAACTGTCGCCACGCGCGCGTGCCTCCGCGAGGGCGTCGGAGAAGTCCTGCGGTGTCTCCGTCCGCTCCCCGTCCCGGTAGATGGCGCAGTCCACGATCACGGAGCGTATTCTCCCGTCGCCCGGACGCCTGCGCACTTCGGCGAACGCCTACCCTGGGCCGCATGCCCACGCTGATCCTCGTAAGGCACGGACGGTCCACCGCCAACACCTCCGGGCTGCTCGCCGGCTGGACGCCCGGCATCGCCCTCGACGAGCGCGGCACCGCGCAGGCGGCCGCGCTGCCCGGCCGGCTCGCCGGGCTGCCGATCTCCGAGGTCGTCGCCAGCCCCCTGCAGCGCTGTCAGGAGACGATCCGCCCGCTGCTGGACGCCCGTCCCGGCCTCACCGCCCACACCGACGAACGGATCGGGGAGGCCCACTACGGCGACTGGTCCGGCCGCAAGCTCGCCGAGCTCAAGGACGAGCCGCTGATGGAGGTGGTGCAGGCGCACCCGTCCACCGCCGCGTTCCCGGGCGGGGAGTCCATGCGCGCCATGCAGACCCGCGCCGCCGAGGCCGTGCGCGAGTGGAACGCGCGCGTGGAGCGCGACCACGGCGCCGACGCCGTGTACCTGATGTGCTCGCACGGCGACATCATCAAGTCGCTCGTCGCGGACGCGCTCGGGCTGCATCTCGACCTCTTCCAGCGGATCTCCGTCGAACCGTGTTCCGTCACCGCGATCCGTTACACCCGCCTGAGGCCTTTTCTCGTTCGTCTCGGGGACACCGGGGATTTCGCCTCCCTTGCGCCCCGCGAGGAACCCGCGGGGGAAGACGCCCCGGTCGGTGGCGGTGCCGGCGCGCCGTGATCGTCAGCCGCAGTAGGGTGAAGCGGTCCACGTAGTCGCCGACCGGCACCCCGCGCGGTCAGTCGCCCATCCGAGCCCACGCACTCTCGATTCCCATGGAGACAGGACGTGTCCCGTCAGGTGTTCCTCTACGATCCGCCGGACCGCTTCGTCGCGGGCACGGTCGGACTGCCCGGACGCCGTACGTTCTTCCTCCAGGCCACGGCCGGCCCCCGGACGACCAGCGTGGCCCTGGAGAAGACCCAGGTGGCCGCGCTCGCCGAACGCATGGACGAACTCCTCGACGAGGTCGTCCGGCGCAGCGGCGGCAACGCGGCGGTACCCGCCGTGGCTCCCACCGAGATCGCCGACAGCGCGCCGCTGGAGACCCCCGTCGACGAGGAGTTCCGCGTCGGCACCATGGCCCTCGCCTGGGACGGCGACGAAGAGCGCATGATCGTCGAGGCGCAGGCGCTCGTGGAGCTGGACGCCGACTCCGAGGAGGACCTCGCCGAGGCCGAGGAGCGGCTCCTGCAGGACGAGGAGAACGGGCCCCCGATGCTGCGGGTCCGGCTCACCGGCGCGCAGGCCAGGGCCTTCGCCAAGCGCGCCCTGGACGTCGTCAACGCCGGGCGGCCGCCGTGCCCGCTGTGCAGCCTCCCGCTCGACCCGGAAGGACACGTATGTCCGCGCCAGAACGGATACCGCCGCGGAGCGTGACCGCCGCCGAGCTGCTCGCCCGCGGTGAGCTGAAGGTACGCGGACGCATCCGCGACGCCTCCAACGCGGCCCTGTTCTGCACGGTCGCGTACGACGGCGAGGAAGTGTCCTGCGTCTACAAGCCGGTCGCCGGGGAACGCCCGCTGTGGGACTTCCCCGACGGCACCCTCGCCCAGCGCGAGGTCGCCGCCTACGAGGTGTCCGCGGCCACCGGCTGGGACCTGGTCCCGCCCACCGTGCTGCGCGACGGGCCGTACGGCGAGGGCATGTGCCAGCTCTGGATCGACGTCGACCCGCAGAGCGCCGACCTGCTCGCGCTGGTCGACGCCGAGGAGCCGGAGCCGGGCTGGAAGGCGATCGGGTTCGCCGAGGTCGGCGAGGGGAAGACCGCGCTGCTGGTGCACGCCGACGACGAACGGCTGCGCCGGCTCGCCGTCCTCGACGCCGTGATCAACAACGCCGACCGCAAGGGCGGCCATCTGCTGCCCACCGCCGACGGCCGGCTGTACGGCATCGACCACGGGGTCACCTTCAACGCCGACAACAAGCTGCGCACCCTGCTGTGGGGCTGGGCGGGCGAGACGCTCACCGCGGAGGCCGTGGAGACCCTCCAGGGGCTCCGTGCGGCCCTCGGCGGGGCGCTGGGCGCCCGGCTGGCCGAGCTGATCACCCCGGTCGAGCTGGAGGCCACGCGCGCGCGTGTCGACGCGCTGCTGACCACCGGGCGGCACCCGGAACCGAGCGGAGAGTGGCCGGCCATCCCCTGGCCGCCCGTGTGACCTTTCCGCAGCACACCCCGGGCGCAAGATCAAGAGGGCCTTCCCGGCCATCTGGCCTGGTCCGGTTCGTATACCGAACTCGGGTCCGGTTACGCTCATGTACATGCATGCCTGGCCCGCTTCCGAGGTCCCCGCCCTGCCTGGTCAGGGCCGCGACCTGAGGATCCACGACACCGCGACCGGCGGCCTCGTCACCCTCGACCCCGGTCCCGTCGCCCGAATCTACGTCTGCGGCATCACGCCGTACGACGCCACCCACATGGGGCACGCGGCGACCTACAACGCGTTCGACCTGGTTCAGCGCGTGTGGCTCGACACCAAGCGGCAGGTGCACTACGTCCAGAACGTGACGGACGTCGACGACCCGCTGCTGGAGCGCGCCGAGCGCGACGGCGTCGACTGGGTCGCCCTCGCCGAGCAGGAGACGACCCTCTTCCGCGAGGACATGACCGCCCTGCGGATGCTGCCCCCGCGGCACTACATAGGCGCGGTCGAGGCGATACCCGGCATCGTGCCGCTCGTCGAGCGTCTGCGGGACCTCGGCGCCGCCTACGAACTCGAAGGCGACATCTACTTCTCCGTCGGGTCCGACCCCCACTTCGGCAAGGTCTCGGGCCTGGACGCCGCCGCCATGCGCCTGCTGTCCGCCGAACGCGGCGGCGACCCGGACCGCCCCGGCAAGAAGAACCCGCTCGACCCGATGCTGTGGATGGCCGCCCGCGAGGGCGAGCCCAGCTGGGACGGCGGCTCCCTCGGCCACGGCCGCCCGGGCTGGCACATCGAGTGCGTGGCGATCGCCCTCGACCACCTCGGGATGACCTTCGACGTCCAGGGCGGCGGCTCCGACCTGGCCTTCCCGCACCACGAGATGGGCGCCTCGCACGCCCAGGTGCTCACCGGCGAGTTCCCGATGGCCAAGGCGTACGTGCACGCCGGCATGGTAGGCCTCGACGGCGAGAAGATGTCGAAGTCCCGGGGCAACCTGGTCTTCGTCTCCCGGCTGCGCCACGACGGCGTCGACCCGGCCGCCATCCGCCTCGCCCTGCTCTCCCACCACTACCGCGCCGACTGGGAGTGGACCGACCAGGTCCTGGCCGACGCGGTGGCCCGCCTGGACCGCTGGCGCGCGGCGGTCTCCCGCCCCGACGGCCCGCCGGCCGAGGCCCTGGTGGAGGAGATCCGCGAGGCGCTGAGCAACGACCTGGACGCCCCTGCCGCACTGGCCGCGGTGGACCGCTGGGCGGCGCTCCAGGAGGCCGAGGGCGGCACGGACACCGGCGCGCCCGGCGTGGTGTCACGTGCGGTGGACGCGCTGATGGGCGTGGCCCTCTAAGGACACGCAGGCCCCGCGCCCCGTCTCTCCGGGGCGCCGGGGTTCCCCGTCCGGAGGCTGGGGGAGCACCCGCCCGACCGGCCACGGCCCACCCGCAGCGAACACACCGGCTCAACCCCCACCCGACGGGAAAGGGGCGGTACGCGCCACGCGTACCGCCCCTTTCTCAGTCCTCGGAGGTGTCCTCGCCGTCCGGACCCGGGTCCCCGTCGCCGGGATTTCCGGTGCTCCCGGGCGTGTCGGGCCTGGGTGGCCGCCTGGCCTTCCCGCCGGGACCGCCCGGGTTGTCCCGCAGGTAGGGCGCGCTCTCGGTGCCGTCCGTGGCGTGGCCGCCGCCCGGCGGATTCACGTCCCTGCGCCGCAGGTAGCGTTCGAACTCACGGGCGATCGCCTCGCCCGACGCCTCCGGCAGCTCGGCGGTGTCCCGGGCCTCCTCCAGCGTCTGCACGTACTCCGCGACCTCGGTGTCCTCGGCCGCCAGCTGGTCCACGCCGACCTGCCAGGCGCGCGCGTCCTCGGGCAGCTCGCCCAGCGGGATCCGCAGGTCGAGCAGGTCCTCCAGGCGGTTCAGGAGCGCCAGCGTGGCCTTGGGGTTGGGCGGCTGGGAGACGTAGTGCGGCACGGCCGCCCAGAGCGAGACCGCGGGCACGCCCGCGTGGGTGCACGCCTCCTGGAGGACGCCCACGATGCCCGTGGGGCCCTCGTACTTGGTCTCCTCCAGGTCCATCCGCTGCGCGAGGTCCGGGTCGGACGTGACGCCGCTGACCGGCACCGGACGCGTGTGCGGTGTGTCGCCCAGCAGGGCGCCGAGGACCACCACCAGCTCCACGCCCAGCTCGTGGGCGAAGCCGAGCAGCTCGTTGCAGAACGAGCGCCAGCGCATGGACGGTTCGATGCCCCGCACCAGCACCAGGTCGCGCGGCTTGTCGCCGCCCACCCGGACCACCGACAGCCGCGTCGTCGGCCAGGTGATCTTGCGCACGCCGGCGTCCATCCACACCGTGGGGCGGTTGACCTGGAAGTCGTAGTAGTCCTCGGCGTCCAGGGCAGCGAACACCTCGCCCTTCCATTCCCGGTCCAGATGCGCGACCGCGGTGGAGGCGGCGTCGCCGGCATCGTTCCAGCCCTCGAACGCGGCCACCATGACTGGGTCGATCAGCTCGGGTACCCCCTCCAGCTCGATCACCCAGCGCCTCCTTCCGACGTACCCTCGCCTACGCCCCAACCTTACGGCGTCCGGCGGGGGCGCCCGCAGCCCCCTTGCACGGGGGAGTGAACGGATCACTGCCCCGTTCACCGCCCCCGGACACCCCGAACCGGCGAGGAACGGATCACGGGCAGCAAGCGCTTCACAGGCTGCTGCGCAGCCACTGCTCCACGCTCGCGACGTGCACGGTCGCCCAGGAGCGGGCCGCCTCCGCGTCCCGGTCGCGCAGTGCGGCCAGGATCGCCCGGTGCTCGCGCAGGGTCCGGGCCACCGCGTCCTCCTGGGTCAGGCCGCGCCAGATCCGGGCCCGGGTGGTGGGTCCCGACAGCCCGTCAAGGAGCGAGCAGAGCACGGAGTTCCCCGCGCTCTGCACGATGCCCCGGTGGAACTCCAGATCGCAGGCGACCAGCTCCTCCACCGAGGGGTCGGCGCCCAGCTCGTCCAACTGGGAAGCCAGGGCGTCCAGTTGCCCCTCGCTGATCCGGGACGCGGCCATCGCGGTGGCGGCCGGCTCCAGGATCCGGCGCACCGCGAGGAACTCCAGGACCGTGTCGTCGCGGTGGAAGTCGACGACGAAGCTCATCGCCTCCAGGAGCAGCTGCGGGTCCAGGCTGGTCACGTAGGTGCCGTCGCCCTGCCGCACGTCCAGGATCCGGATCAGCGACAGGGCCCGTACCGCCTCCCGCAGCGAGTTGCGGGACAGCCCGAGTTCCGCGGCGAGTTCGCTCTCCTTCGGCAACCGGTCACCGGGGCGCAGCGCACCGGAGACGATCATGTCCTTGATCTTCTCGATCGCCTCGTCGGTGACTGCCATACCGGGCCTCCTCGCGGCTCAGACCTCCGATGTCTGGGCCACATTATGCGACCTGGTCAGGCCCCGGTCAGCGGGGCGGCTCGTTCAGTGCTCTCACCTCCGGCGACTCCCGCGGGCCCGGTGGGGCGACGGACGCGCCGCCCGGACCCGCGAGGTACGACTGCAACCGCACATGCCGGAACTCGTAGTACGCGCCGGACTGCCGCAGCACGCCCCGCCGGTGCGCGTCCGCCAGGAACGCCATCAGATGCCACGGCAGCCGCCCGGTCAGCGCGAGCCAGCCGCGGGCCACCACGAGCCGGCCCCAGGCGCTCAGCGCCAGTGCGGCCGTGCCCAGCGGCAGCCAGAGCTGGGTGCCCACGTGCGCCAGGCCGCCCCGGTCGCCCGGCACCAGCGTCACCGGCACACAGACCAGCGCCACCAGCAGGGCCACTACCCCGCCACGGGTCAGCGCGGCCGTGCGGTCGGTGCGCAGGGACGAACCGGGACCGGGCGTCCGCATGGTGTCGGAGGGCACGCTCAGCGCCGCGTACACCCCGCACACGCACCCGCCCACCACCCCGAGCAGCACCCCGGCGGCCACGAACGTCGGCAGGAAACGCGTCAGGACCACCGCCGGGGGCGTCTCCGTCAGCCAGGCGCGGGCCTCCGGCGGCAGCATCGACCGCAGGTTGGCCGCGTCCGCGACCGACTCCGAGCGCCCCCGGCCGGCCGGCGACAGCCGTACGACGACCCGGCCCCGCCGTGACTCGAACACCGTGACATCCGTGTGGAACCCGGCACAGTGCCGGCCGCGCACCAACGGGATCGTGCAGTCCGGAGGCACCGCACCGGCCGGATAGGCGACCGGCCGGGCGCTCCCGCCCGGGATCAGCAGCGTGCCCTCCGACGGCCGGCGTGCCAACGCCGTACGGACGCCCCCGCGCTCCCCGTACCGCCAGCCGTCCGCGTGCCGCCCGGCGAGGTCGGGCGCCGCACCCGACTTGAGGACGGTCACGCCCGCGGCGGCGCACCCCGCCAGGGCGCACGCGGTGCCTCCGGTGAGCAGCGCGACGGCCGTGCCCCTGGCCATGCCGGTCGCGAACCGCCGTACGATCCGCCCGGCCCGCTGCGGCGGCGCGGCCGCCCGTGCCGCCCGGCGGGCGCCGCTGACCAGCAGCGCGGTGCCCGCACCGCCGGCCGTCACGCCCATCAGCACCGGCCATGGACCGGTCGAGCGGTCCAGCAGCCCGTTCACCGCCGCGCCGGACCCGCCCAGCACCAGCATCGCGCCGCACGCCCGCGCCCAGGCCCGCTCGGCGGCACCGGTCCACGGCAGACCGAGCGGCAGCGGCCGCCGGGACAGGCCGGCGATGCCGAAGAACAGCGTGAACAGCAAGGAGAACAGACACCCGCCGAGCAGGTCGGGCAGCCAGCCGTCGGTCACCGAGCCGAAACGGAAGCCGAACCGCAGATCGTCGGCGTACGCGACGGCCGCCCACAGGGCCGTGCACACCCCCACGACCGTCAGCGCCTGGTGGAGCAGGAACCGCCGGTCCGGTCCGTGCTCGCCGTGCGGCAGCAGCCGGGCCACCCCGAAGGCGAACCCCGCCGTCTGCCCCACCAGTGCGGCGACGAGCGACAACACGTCCTCCACCCCGGCGAGTTCGCGCACCGCCCGGGTCACGGCCACCGGCAGCAGCAGGGCGGACAGCACGGCCATCGACAGCAGTCCGGGCGCGTAGAGCCGCAAGGCGCGCGGCAGCAGCGCCTCCAGCTCCCACCAGGCAAGCCGTGCGGTGTCCCGACGGCGCAGCTCCCGGGCCAGCAGGACCAGCCGTCGTACCGCGTCCGCCGCCGCCTCGGCATCCGCGTCCGCGTAGGCGGCGGGCAGGAACGCCCCGAGCAGATGTTCCTCGACCGCGGCCGGCGACGCGAAGCGCCCGGGGTCCAGGAGTTCCGCGGGGTCACGTGAGGTGTCGCCGTACACCGCGCGGGCCATGGCCACCATCAGGGGCGTGCCGAGCGCCTGGGCGAGGGGCGAGCGGGGGTGGCGTTCCAGGTGCCGCAGGACCGGGCTCCACACGGTGTCGGACGTCCCGCCGGCACCCCGCCGCGGCCGTGCCGTGCGCTCCAGGTGGGCGGCGGCCCCGCCGAGACCGAGGGGCAGCAGTTCCACCACCTCGGCTCCGGTGAGCACGTCGCCCTCGGTCACCGCGGCCGCCCAGGCCGTGGTGCGGCTGGTGAGCAGGAGCGGGAGGTCGGCGTCGAGTTCCGCGTTGATGCGCCGCACGGCGTCCACGTGCGCGGGGCGGGTCAGCTCGTCGAAGCCGTCGAGGACCGGCACCACCAGCCCCGCGTCCAGCAGGTCGCGTGCGAGGGTGCGGTTGCCGTCGGTGACCGTGGCCAGCGGCGGATAGTCGGTGGCGAGACGATCCGTGAGCCAGTCGCGCAGTCCGGTCTGCCGCGGGTCCCAGCCGGCCAGCGGGAAGATCACCGGTACCGGGTCGCCGGTGCGCCGGCCGGACAGCCTGGCCAGGACGAACCGCAGGGCCAGCACGCTCTTGCCCGAGCCGGGCCCGCCCAGCACCACCAGCCGCCGCCAGGGAAGCGCGTCGAACCCGTCGGCGAGGCCGGCCGGCACCGACGTCCGGGGGGCGGGTACCCCGGGCTCCCGCCAGGCCTCGCCGCCGGCCGGCGGGTGGTGCCCCTCCCAGGAGTGGCCCGCGTCGGCGTTCTGGTCCTGGTTCCGGGGCGCCCCGGTGGCTCCGCCCCCGTCGGTGCGCCGGATGTTCTGCGGATGGTCGGCCAGGCGGCGGTCCGCGGGGGCCCACGGGACGTCGATCGGCTCCGGGTCCTGGAGCCTGCGCAGCCGGGCCTCCGTCGCCCACTGTTCCCGCACCGCCTCGGCCAGCGCGTCGGCAGCCCGCCGCCGCGGTTCCTCGGCGGACGCCGGAGCCGGATCGGCGTCACGGCGCAGCACGTCGGCCACCAGTGCCGCCACCGAGACCAGCGTGCCGATCGCCGACACCAGGACGCCCGCGGTGGCCGCGTCGTGCCGCCAGTACCGCAGCACGACCGTCAGCGCCACCAGCGCCACCGCACACGCGGACAGCGCCAGGCGCCGTCGCCCGCGCGGCGTGTGCCATCCGCTCCGCATCCGCAGCTTCACCTCCTGTCACGCACCGCAGACTGCTGTGCCGAATGACCCGTTTTAGCCGCCGGAGCTGCGGAGAACGGACTGTTCGAAACACGTGTGAGTGAGCGCGTGGAAGCGTCCGGGGAGCGGCCGGTGGCGCGGTGGCAGGGGTCGGGCACCTCACCCGGGCATAAGGCGACGGCATACGCGCGTACGCCCGGGCGCGTGCAGGGGGGAGGGGGCGCGTGCATGGGTGAGGGGCGGCTCCCTAGGGGAGGGGAGCCGCCCCTCAGGACCCGGCACCGGTACGGCGGGGCCGGGGGTTCCGGGGCGCCGGGCCGGTCAGGGCGTGCCCGGCGCGCCGCTCGTCCGCCGAACCCGGCGGCCGGGCGCGGTCACTTCTTGTCGAGCAGGTCCTGGACCTTCGCCTTGACGTCGTCCGTGGCCAGGCCGCGGATCGTCAGCGTGGTACGGCGGCGCAGCACGTCGTCCGTGGTCTCGGCCCACTCGTGGTCGCGGGCCCAGACCACCTGCGCCCAGATCTCCGGGGCGTCCGGGTGGACCCGCTCGGCCAGCTCCGGGTGCTCGTTGGCGATCCGGGCTATGTCGAAGGCCAGCGAACCGTAGTGGGTGGCCAGGTGCTTGGCCGTGTCGGCGGCCATGCGCGGGCCGGGGGCCGGGTTGTCCACCAGCAGGCGGTGGGCGACGGCGCGCGGGTTGGCGACACCGGGCAGCGGCAGCTTCTTCGGCAGCGAGGCGATCGGCTCGAAGTCGTCGCCCAGCGGGTGGCCCGGCAGCGCCTCCAGCTTCTCCATCACGGTCCGGCCGATGTGCCGGAAGGTGGTCCACTTGCCGCCCGCCACGGACAGCATGCCGCCCCGGCCCTCGGTCACCACGGTCTCCCGCTTCGCCTTGGCGGTGTCGCCGGGACCGCCCGGCAGCACCCGCAGGCCCGCGAAGGCGTAGGTGATCAGGTCACGCCGGAGCTGCTGGTCGCGGACCGAGAACGCGGCCTCGTCCAGGATCTGCGCGGTGTCCTTCTCGGTGACGGAGACGTCCGCCGGGTCGCCCTCGTACTCCTCGTCGGTGGTGCCGAGCAGCAGCATGTCCTCCCAGGGGAGGGCGAAGGTGATCCGGTACTTGTCGATGGGGGTCGCCAGGG
This sequence comes from Streptomyces sp. NPDC001068, assembly GCF_042897315.1. Taxonomy (NCBI): domain Bacteria; kingdom Bacillati; phylum Actinomycetota; class Actinomycetes; order Kitasatosporales; family Streptomycetaceae; genus Streptomyces; species Streptomyces sp. NPDC001068. The sequence continues at coordinate 177,289 of NZ_JBIAYD010000007.1, forward strand.
CGGCCTTCCACGGAGCCGTCCGCTTCAGGACCAGGTGCGCGCCCTTCGACAGCCGGATGGACGGGGCCGCGTTCGGGTCCTCCATGCGGCGCAGGTGGTCGACCCAGGGGCCGGTCGCGTTGAGCACCAGCCGGGCGTTGACGCCGAACTCCTCGCCGGAGACCGCGTCCTTCAGGTCGGCGCCCGTGACCCGGCCCTTGGTGAAGCGCAGGCCGGTGACCTGGGCGTGGTTGAGGACGACCGCGCCCGCCTCGACGGCCGCGCGGACCGTCATCAGCGCCATGCGGGCGTCGTTCATCTGGTCGTCGCCGTACACGGCCACGGCCTTGAGGTTCTCGGTGCGCAGCTCCGGCACGTCCCGCTGGGCCCGGGCGGGCGAGAGCAGGTGGCCGACGCCGTCGCCGAACGCGGAGAGCGCGGAGTAGGCGAAGACGCCCGCCCCGAGCTTCGCCGCGCCGTGCGGACCGCCCTTGTACACGGGGAGGTAGAACGTGAGCGGGTTCGCCAGGTGGGGGGCCACCTGGCGGGAGACCGCACGGCGTTCGAAGTGGTTCTCCGCCACCAGCTTCACCGCGCCGGTCTGCAGGTAGCGCAGACCGCCGTGGAGGAGCTTGGAGGAGGCGGAGGAGGTGGCGCCGGCGAAGTCGCCGGCGTCGACCAGGGCCACCCTGAGACCGGACTGCGCGGCGTGCCAGGCGGTGGAGATGCCCAGGATGCCACCGCCGATCACAAGAAGGTCGTACGACGCCTTGGAAAGCTGCTCCCTGGTCTCGGCGCGGGTCGGCAGTGAGCCGGAGGCCGGGTGCGTTCCCAGGGCAGGCACGGACTGCAGGGTGGACTGACTGGTCATGTCGGGTTCTTACTCCTCGTCAGAGCTCGATCGTGAGAGCGTGCGCGCTCTCGTCAGCTCTCGTCGTCGATCCAGCCCATGGTCCGGTCGACGGCCTTGAGCCAGTTCTTGTACTCACGGTCGCGGGTCTCCGCGTCCATGCGGGGGGTCCATTCGGCGGCCCGGCGCCAGTTGGCGCGCAGCTCGTCGGTGCTGGACCAGAAGCCGACGGCGAGGCCGGCGGCGTAGGCGGCGCCCAGGCAGGTGGTCTCGGCGACCATCGGGCGCACCACCGGTGCGTCGAGGACGTCGGCGAGCTGCTGCATCAGCAGGTTGTTGGCGGTCATGCCGCCGTCCACCTTCAGGGCCACCAGCTCGTCGCCGGAGTCCTTCACCATGGCGTCCGCGATCTCGCGGGTCTGCCAGGCGGTGGCCTCCAGGACGGCGCGGGCCAGGTGCGCCTTGGTGACGTACCGGGTCAGGCCGGCGATGACACCGCGGGCGTCGGAGCGCCAGTGCGGGGCGAACAGGCCGGAGAAGGCCGGTACGAAGTACGCGCCGCCGTTGTCCTCGACCGAGAGCGCGAGCGTCTCGATCTCGGCCGCGGTGGAGATCAGCCCCATCTGGTCGCGCATCCACTGCACCAGCGAGCCGGTGACGGCGATCGAGCCCTCCAGCGCGTAGACCGTCGGCGCGTCGCCGATCTTGTAGCCGACCGTGGTCAGCAGGCCCGCGTAGGAGTTGATGATCTTCTCACCGGTGTTCATCACCATGAAGGTGCCGGTGCCGTAGGTGGACTTGGTCTCGCCCTCGGAGAAGCAGGTCTGGCCGAACAGCGCGGCCTGCTGGTCGCCGAGCGCGGAGGCGACCGGGATGCCACCGAGCAGCTCGCCGAGCGGGCCGCCGGTGACCTCGCCGTAGACCTCCGCGGAGGAGCGGATCTCGGGGAGGATCTGCAGCGGCACGCCGATGGACTCGGCGATCTTGTCGTCCCACTGCATGGTGTGCAGGTTCATGAGCAGGGTGCGGGAGGCGTTGGTGACGTCGGTGTAGTGCTTGCCGCCGTCGACGCCGCCGGTCAGGTTCCAGATGACCCAGGTGTCCATGGTGCCGAAGAGGATGTCGCCCGCTTCGGCGCGCTCCTTGAGGCCGTCGACGTTGTCGAGCAGCCAGCGGGCCTTGGGGCCGGCGAAGTAGGAGGCCAGCGGGAGGCCCGTCTCACGGCGGAAGCGGTCCTGGCCGACGTTGCGGCCGAGTTCGCGGCAGAGGGCGTCGGTGCGGGTGTCCTGCCACACGATGGCGTTGTGGACCGGCTCACCGGTGTTCTTGTCCCACAGCACGGTGGTCTCGCGCTGGTTGGTGATGCCGATGGCCTTGATGTCGTCGCGGGTGATGCCGGCCTTCTGGATCGCCCCGGCCACGACTTCCTGGACGTTGGTCCAGATCTCGTTGGCGTTGTGTTCGACCCAGCCCGGCTTGGGGAAGATCTGCTCGTGCTCCTTCTGGTCGACCGAGACGATACGGCCGTCCTTGTCGAAGACGATGCAGCGGCTGGAGGTCGTGCCCTGGTCGATCGCGGCGATGAACGGGCCTGCGGTGTGGGCGTCGGTCACTGTGTGCTCCTCGAAGATCCGTGGTGTGGGGCGGTACGTCTGCTGCTTCAGCGGAGTGCTGCCGGTGGCGGAGGACTGCTCTTAAGCAAAGGCGACGTTGTAGATGCCTGCGGCTATCGCTCCGCCGATCAGCGGACCGACCACCGGGATCCAGGCATAGCTCCAGTCGGAGCCGCCCTTGTTGGGCAGGGGGAGGAGTGCGTGCACGATGCGGGGGCCGAGGTCACGGGCCGGGTTGATGGCGTAGCCCGTCGGGCCGCCGAGCGAGAGACCGATGGAGACGACGACCAGCGCGGTGATCAGGCCGCCCAGCACACCGAGGCCGTTGCCCTTGTCGTTGAGGCCCTGGGTGAGGACCGCGAGGATCAGCACGACGGTGCCGATGATCTCCGTGGCGAGGTTCTGCGCCGCGTTACGGATCTCCGGGCCGGTGGAGAAGATGCCGAGGACCGGGCCCGCGCCCTTCTCCTCGGCCTCCACGGCCTTGGCCGCGGTGTCCTGCGCGCCGGGACCGCCGACGATCTCCCGGTCGGTGAGGTGCGCCTGGAACTGGCCGTAGTAAGCGGCCCACACCAGGGCCGCGCCGATCATCGCGCCGAGCAGCTGGCCGGCGAAGTAGACCGGAACGTTGCTCCAGTCGTCGTCCTTGATGGCGAGGGCGACGGTGACGGCCGGGTTGAGATGGGCGCCGGACAGCGGTCCGGAGATGTAGACCGCCGTCATGACGGCGAAGCCCCAACCGAAGGCGATGGCGAGCCAGCCGGCGTTGCGGGCCTTGGAGGCCTTGAGCGTGACGGCGGCGCACACACCGCCGCCGAGCAGGATGAGTATGGCGGTACCGATGGTCTCGCCGATGAAGATGTCGGAGCTGGACACCCGCGACTCCTTTGTCCTTCGTCCAGGGAAGCCGAACCCCGAGTCCCGTCGGGGTGTTGGCGCCGCTCTCGTGGGTGAGAGCGAATCCGGCCCTTGGCGTTGTCACACTCTAGCGCGTATTGCCGGTAGGTGTTCGACAATGCCGACCGATGGACGGGAGTCTCGCCCCGGCGTCACGCGTGCGTCAAGAGTTCCGTTATCGAAAGCGCGATCGTTATTGAGTGCCGTGTGTCGTGGATCCCTGTCGGGGGTGTGCGCCGGATGCGCCGCGGTAACCCCACTGAACTGCGCTTTTGTTCTATTTTGTCCAGATCAGGGTACGACCGAGGCCGGTCCGCCGACAGGCGGACCGGCCTCAGGGGTGATCAGGGGCGCGCGGTCAGAACCGTCCGGCGCCCAGGTCCCGCGACACCGCGCGGGCGCAGTCGCGTACCGCGGCGATCAGGTCGGGCCGCAGTTCCCCGTCCTTGCGCAGCCGCTCCACCGCGCCGGTGATGCCCACCGCGCCCACCGGCATGCGCCGCCGGTCGTGGATCGGGGCCGCGACCGACGCCACGCCCTCCCAGGTCTCCTCCACGTCCGCCGCGTACCCCCGGGCGCGCGTGAGGTCCAGGATGTGTTCGAAGGCGTCCAGGTCGCAGGTCGTACGGTCGGTGAAGGGCTTGCGGTCGGCCTCCAGGGCCTCGCTGTGCGCCACCGGGTCGTAGGCGGACAGCACCTTGCCCAGGGCCGTGGAGTGCAGTGGCTGCATGGCCCCGATCTCCAGCACCTGCCGGCTGTCGTCGGGCCGGAACACGTGGTGCACGATCAGCACGCCCTGCTGGTGCAGAACGCCCAGGTAGACGCTCTCCCCGCTGGACCGGGCCAGGTCGTCGGTCCACACCAGGGCGCGGGCCCGCAGCTCGTGCACGTCCAGGTAGGTGGTGCCGAGCCGCAGCAGCTCGGCGCCCAGCTGGTAGCGGCCGGAGGCCTCGTCCTGCTCGACGAACCCCTCCTGCTGGAGGGTGCGCAGTATGCCGTGCGCGGTCCCCTTGGCCAGGCCCAGTGACGAGGCGATGTCGGACAGTCCGAGCCGTCGCTCGCCGCCCGCGAGCAGTCGCAGCATCGCGGCCGCCCGTTCGAGCGACTGGATGTTCCGTGCCATCGCAGTCCTGCCTCCGTCCCCTACGACCCTCGCCGTAAGAATGCCGTAACCGTCGTTCGGCAATGTCGAACACTACCGGTCCATGTCGACTCTCCGCTAATGGTCGGTCGACAAGCGTTACACCGGGCGTGGTCCGCGCTCACCGCACGCGTGGCCGTCAGGCCGTCCTCGGACGCGGTTGCCGCGGCCCACCCCGGCGCGTGTCCCGCGCGCGGCGCGAACACCGTGGTGGGCGACATACTCACCCATCCGCCGCCCCGCCCGCCGCCCGTCCGCCTCCTCACTCGTCCGCCACATGGACGCCCTGCCCATCCGGGCCCGCACCCGGTTAGGCTGGCGCAGTGCGTCCGTGCCCGGGCCCGTCCCGGTGGACCGCATAGCCGACAGCCGTCGCATCCAAGGGAGCCCTTCATGGCCTCGTCGCCACTGTCCCCTGCCGCCGACAGCCGGACCCGTGTGTCCGCGCTCCGGGAGGCGCTCGCCAGCCGTGTGGTGGTCGCCGACGGAGCCATGGGCACCATGCTCCAGGCGCAGGACCCGACCCTGGACGACTTCCAGCAGCTCGAAGGCTGCAACGAGATCCTCAACGTGACCCGGCCCGACATCGTCCGCTCGGTCCACGAGGCGTACTTCGACGCGGGCGTGGACTGTGTCGAGACCAACACCTTCGGCGCCAACCACGCGGCGATGGCCGAGTACGACATCCCCGAGCGCGTCCACGAGCTGTCCGAGGCCGGCGCCCGGATCGCCCGGGAGACCGCCGACACCTACTTCGCGAGGGACGGCCGCCGGCGATGGGTGCTCGGCTCCATCGGCCCCGGCACCAAGCTGCCCACCCTCGGCCACATCGGGTACACCACCATCCGCGACGCCTTCCAGCAGAACGCCGAGGGCCTCATCGAGGGCGGCGCCGACGCGCTGATCGTGGAGACCACCCAGGACCTCCTCCAGACCAAGGCCGCCGTGATCGGTGCCCACCGCGCCCGCGAGATCGCCGGCCTGGACGTCCCGATCATCGTCTCCGTCACCGTCGAGACGACCGGCACCATGCTGCTGGGCTCCGAGATCGGCGCCGCGCTCACCGCGCTGGAGCCGCTCGGCATCGACATGATCGGCATGAACTGCGCCACCGGCCCCGCCGAGATGAGCGAGCACCTGCGCTACCTCTCCCGGCACTCCCGCATCGCGCTGTCGTGCATGCCGAACGCCGGTCTGCCCGTCCTCGGCAAGAACGGCGCCAGCTACCCGCTCACCCCCGCCGAACTCGCCGACGCCCACGAGACCTTCGTACGGGACTACGGCCTCTCCCTCATCGGCGGCTGCTGCGGCACCACGCCCGAGCACCTGCGCCAGGTGGTCGAGCGGGTCCGGGGCGTCACCCCGCCCGAGCGCAGCCCGCGCCCCGAGCCCGGCGCCGCCTCCCTCTACCAGACCGTGCCGTTCCGGCAGGACACCTCGTACCTGGCCATCGGCGAGCGCACCAACGCCAACGGTTCCAAGAAGTTCCGCGAGGCCATGCTGGACGCCCGCTGGGACGACTGCGTGGAGATGGCCCGCGAGCAGATCCGCGAGGGCGCCCACATGCTCGACCTCTGCGTGGACTACGTGGGCCGGGACGGCGTCGCCGACATGCGGGAGCTGGCCGGCCGCTTCACCACCGCCTCCACCCTGCCGATCGTCCTGGACTCCACCGAGGTCCCGGTCATCCAGGCCGGTCTGGAGAAGCTCGGCGGCCGCGCCGTCATCAACTCCGTCAACTACGAGGACGGCGACGGCCCGGAGTCCCGCTTCGCCAAGGTCACCGCGCTGGCGCGGGAGCACGGCGCCGCGCTGATCGCGCTGACCATCGACGAGGAGGGCCAGGCCCGCACCCCCGAGAAGAAGGTCGAGATCGCCGAACGGCTGATCGAGGACCTGACCGGGAACTGGGGCATCCACGAGTCGGACATCCTCATCGACACCCTGACCTTCACCATCTGCACCGGCCAGGAGGAGTCCCGCGGCGACGGCATCGCCACCATCGAGGCGATCCGCGAACTCAAGCGCCGCCACCCGGACGTCCAGACCACGCTCGGCCTGTCCAACATCTCCTTCGGCCTCAACCCGGCCGCCCGCATCCTGCTCAACTCCGTCTTCCTCGACGAGTGCGTCAAGGCGGGCCTGGACTCGGCGATCGTGCACGCCAGCAAGATCCTGCCGATCGCCCGGTTCTCCGAGGAGGAGGTCCGGACCGCCCTCGACCTCGTCTACGACCGCCGCGCCGAGGGCTACGACCCGCTCCAGAAGCTGATGGCCCTCTTCGAGGGCGCCACCGCCAAGTCCCTCAAGGCCGGCAAGGCCGAGGAGCTGGCCGCGCTCCCGCTGGACGAGCGCCTCAAGCGCCGCATCATCGACGGTGAGAAGAACGGCCTGGAGGCCGACCTCGACGCGGCCCTCCAGGACCGCCCCGCCCTCGACATCGTCAACGAGACGCTGCTGGACGGCATGAAGGTCGTCGGCGAGCTGTTCGGCTCCGGCCAGATGCAGCTGCCGTTCGTCCTCCAGTCCGCCGAGGTCATGAAGTCCGCGGTCGCCTACCTCGAACCGCACATGGAGAAGTCGGACGCCGAGGGCAAGGGCACCATCGTGCTGGCCACCGTGCGCGGCGACGTCCACGACATCGGCAAGAACCTCGTCGACATCATCCTGTCCAACAACGGCTACAACGTCGTCAACCTCGGCATCAAGCAGCCCGTCTCCGCGATCCTGGAGGCCGCCGACGAGCACCGGGCCGACGTCATCGGCATGTCCGGCCTGCTGGTCAAGTCCACGGTGATCATGAAGGAGAACCTGGAGGAGCTGAACCAGCGCGGCCTGGCCGCCAGTTACCCGGTGATCCTGGGCGGCGCCGCCCTCACCCGGGCCTACGTCGAGCAGGACCTGCACGAGATCTACGAGGGCGAGGTCCGCTACGCCCGGGACGCCTTCGAGGGCCTGCGCCTGATGGACGCGCTCATCGGCGTCAAGCGCGGGGTGCCCGGCGCCAGCCTGCCGGAGCTGAAGCAGCGCCGGGTGCGGCCCGCCGCCACCGTCGAGACCGAGGAACGGCCCGAGGAGGGCCACGTCCGCTCCGACGTCGCCGTCGACAACCCGGTGCCCACCCCGCCGTTCTGGGACACCCGCGTCATCAAGGGCATCCAGCTCAAGGAGTACGCGAGCTGGCTCGACGAGGGCGCCCTCTTCAAGGGCCAGTGGGGTCTCAAGCAGGCCCGCACCGGCGAGGGACCGACGTACGAGGAACTCGTCGAGACCGACGGGCGGCCCCGGCTGCGCGGCCTGCTGGACCAGCTCCAGACCGAGAACCTGCTGGAAGCGGCCGTGGTCTACGGCTACTTCCCGTGCGTCTCCAAGGACGACGACCTGATCATCCTGGACGACCGCGGCAACGAACGCACCCGGTTCACCTTCCCCCGCCAGCGCCGCGGCCGCCGGCTGTGCCTCGCCGACTTCTTCCGTCCCGAGGAGTCGGGCGAGACGGACGTGGTCGGCCTGCAGGTCGTCACCGTCGGCTCCCGCATCGGTGAGCGGACCGCCGAGCTCTTCGAGGCCAACTCCTACCGCGACTACCTCGAACTGCACGGCCTGTCCGTCCAGTTGGCCGAGGCGCTCGCCGAGTACTGGCACGCGCGCGTCCGTTCGGAACTCGGCTTCGCGGGTGAGGACCCGAGCGAGATGGAGGACATGTTCGCCCTCAAGTACCGGGGCGCGCGGTTCTCGCTCGGCTACGGTGCCTGCCCGAACCTGGAGGACCGCGCCAAGATCGCGGACCTGCTCCGGCCGGAGCGGATCGGCGTCCAGCTGTCCGAGGAGTTCCAGCTGCACCCCGAGCAGTCCACCGACGCCATCGTGATCCACCACCCGGAGGCGAAGTACTTCAACGCGCGCTGAGCGGGCCGCACCCGTCCGGTGCCGAGCCGAACGGGTGCCGCGCCGCGCCGAGACCCGCGCCACAGAGCGCATTGATCGGATAAGTCGTACACTGGTCGGTCCACAGCAGGCCGGTTCCCCGCATGGGAACCGGCCTGGTCGTCCCTCAAGGAGGTGCGCCCGGATGACCAGTACGGTCCCCGCGCTCGGTACCCGTACGGCGGAAGGCTCGGCGCTTCAGGCGGTGCTCCTCGACATGGACGGCACCCTGGTGGACACCGAGGGCTTCTGGTGGGACGTCGAGGTCGAGATCTTCGCCCGCCTCGGCCACGTCCTCGACGAGTCCTGGCGCCATGTGGTGGTCGGCGGCCCCATGACCCGCAGTGCCGGATTCCTCATCGAGGCCACCGGCGCCGCCATCACGCTCGCCGAACTCAGCGTGCTGCTCAACGACGGCTTCGAACAGCGCATCGGCACCGCGCTGCCGCTGATGCCGGGCGCCGAGCGGCTCCTCGCCGAACTCCACGAGCAGCGGATCCCGACCGCCCTGGTCTCCGCCTCGCACCGGCGCATCATCGACCGGGTCCTGACCTCGCTGGGCCCCCACCACTTCACCCTCTCCGTCGCCGGCGACGAGGTCTCCCGCACCAAGCCCTATCCGGACCCGTACCTGCTCGCCGCCGCGGGGCTCGGAGTGGATCCGGCCAGATGCGCGGTGGTCGAGGACACCGCGACCGGCGTCGCCGCCGCCGAGGCCGCCGGCTGCCGGGTGGTCGCCGTGCCCTCCGTCGCGCCCATCGCCCCGGCCGAACGGCGCACCGTGGTCGGCTCCCTGGAAGAGGTCGACCTGGCATTTCTGCGCGGACTGATGACAGAAATGCGCTAGCCGCGCACCCAGCGTGCCGACGCCGGCGGACGAAATCCGGGCGGAACTCGGTCCATGTAATTCGCAACTGTTCAACAGGCTGAATTGCGTTGCGGCCCCCGATCAGCAGGCGTGTGATGTTCGCCACGTGCGCGGGGGTCGACAACGTTGCCCCCGTGTGCCGCTTCTCCCCTGATCAGGGGGAAATCAGGCACCCTTGTGTCCCGATTGGGCAGCGGCTGCACTAATCCTGCCGTCCTCGGGTTTTCGGTGTGTCCGCGGCCGGTTCCACTGCGTGATGGAACCTCAACTCAGGGGCCAGTGAGCCGTCCTGCGGGGGCCGACTAATGTCAGCGCGAGAACATCGCCGATACCCCCGTGATCCGCTTCCACACCCCTGTTTGTCGGATACACGGACTCGAACAGCTCTGGAGAACTTCGAGCATGAACCGCAAGACTTTGGTGCTGCCGGCCGTCATCGGTCTGCTCACTCCGGTTCTCGCCGCGTGCGGTGGATCCGGCAGCGGGAGCAACGGTGGCGACGCGATCGTCGTCGGCACCACCGACGGGTTCACCGCCACGAAGGACGCCCCGGCACCGCTCGACCCGGCGTACTCCTACGACGTGGGCGGCTGGAACGTTCTGCGTCAGACCGTGCAGACCCTCATGTCGCAGCCCAAGGGCGAGGGTGACCCGGTCCCCGACGCGGCCGAGAGCTGCTCCTTCACCGACAGCGGCAGTGAGCGCTACGCCTGCAAGCTGCGTGAGGGCCTGAAGTTCTCCGACGGCAACGCCGTCACCGCCGCGGACGTCAAGTGGTCCATGGAACGCGCCCTGCGCATCAAGTCCGACAGTGGTGTGTTCGCCCTGCTGTCGAACATCGACACCATCGAGACCCAGGGCGACCGCGAGATCGTCTTCCACCTCAAGTCGCCCGACGCGACCTTCCCGTACAAGCTGTCCACTCCGGTCGCGGGCGTCCTGAACCCGAAGGACTACGACAAGGACAAGCTCCGCGACGGCTTCGACGTCGACGGCTCGGGCCCCTACACCTTCAAGGCCGACGTCCAGAACGACTCGATGGTCACCGGTACCTTCACGAAGAACCCCAATTACAAGGGCAGCGTGACGGTCAACAACGACAAGGTCGTGCTGCGCTCCTTCAAGGACGCCGACGCCATGGGCGCGGCGATCGACAAGGGCGACATCGACGTCATGACCCGCAGCATGTCGCCCGCGCAGATCAACAAGCTCGACGCCGGCGACGACGCCAACGTCGACCTCGTCGAGATGTCCGGCCTCGAGATCCGCTACCTCGGCTTCAACACCGACGCGCCCTCGGTCAAGTCCAAGGCCGTCCGCCAGGCGATCGCGCAGATCGTCGACCGCGCCGGACTGGTCTCCAAGGTGTACGGCACCCAGGCCGAGCCGCTGTACTCGCTGGTCCCGGCCTCCGTGACCGGCCACTCCAACTCGTTCTTCAACAGGTACGGCGACCCCAGTGTCGCCAAGGCCAAGGACATGCTGACCGCGGCCAACATCACCACGCCGGTGAAGATCGCGCTGCACTACACGACCGACCACTACGGCTCCGCCACCAAGGAGGAGTTCGAGGTCCTCAAGCAGCAGCTCAACGGCAGCGGCCTGTTCGACGTCAGCATCGAGGGCACCCCCTGGTCGACGTACCAGACCGCCGAGCGCAAGGGCGCCTACGACGTCTACGGCATGGGCTGGTTCCCCGACTTCCCGGACGCCGACAACTTCCTCGCGCCGTTCCTCGACAAGGACAACTTCCTCAAGTCGCCCTACGTCAACAACAAGATCATCAACACGCTGATCCCGGAGTCCCGCCGTACGGCCGACCGGGCCAGCGCCTCCGGCAGCCTGACCGAGATTCAGAACACGGTCGCCGACGACGTCCCGGTGCTGCCGCTGTGGCAGGGCAAGCAGTACGTCGCCGCCCGCGACGACATCACCGGCGTCGCCTACGCGCTCAACTCCTCCGCCAGCCTCCAGCTGTGGGAGCTCGGCCGCGGCTCCAAGTAACGCCGGGCCTGTCACGACGCGAGGGCGCCCCCTCTCCCACGGGAGAGGGGGCGCCCTCGCGTCGTGACAGGCCCGCCCTACTGCGCTCCGGGGCGCACCAGCCCGCTCTCGTACGCGTACACCGCCGCCTGCACCCGGTCCCGCAGCCCCAGCTTGGTCAGCACGTGACCCACGTGCGTCTTCACCGTGGTCTCGCTGACGAACAGGTCCGCGGCGATCTCCGCGTTCGACAGCCCCCGCGCGACCAGCTTCAGCACCTCCACCTCACGGTCCGTCAGCGTGTGCAGGGTGTCCGGCACCGGCTCCTCACCGGACGGCAGGTGCGTGGCGTACTTGTCCAGCAGCCTGCGGGTGATGCTCGGCGCGAGCATCGCCTCGCCACCGGCCACCACCCGGATCGCCTGCACCAGTTCGTTGGCCGGAGCGTCCTTCAGCAGAAAACCGCTGGCGCCCGCGCGCAGCGCCTCCACCACGTACTCGTCGAGGTCGAACGTGGTCAGCACCAGCACCTTCGCCGGACCGTCCCGGCCGGGACCGGTGATCTGCCGAGTCGCCTCCACACCGTCCATCCGCGGCATCCGGATGTCCATCAGCACCACATCCGGCTGGAGGGCGCGCACCTGGTCGAGAGCCTGGAGGCCGTCTCCGGCCTCGCCCACGACCGCGATGTCCTGCTCGGCCTCCAGGATCATCCGGAACCCGGTTCGCAGCAGCGGCTGGTCGTCGACCAGTAGGACGCGGATGGCCACGGTGAGTCTCCTTCGCTAGTCCGCGCCCATTCTGCCCTGCGAGGCGTCCCCGGACTCCGCCGACCTCACCGGCAGCGGGTACGGCGGGGGAGTACCCCCGAACTCCGGGCAGTGCGCCTGGTGCTCGCACCAGCCGCACAGCTTCGTCGGACGCGGCCGCCAGACCCCGGACTCGGTCGCCTCCCGGATCGCCTCCCACAGCGCGAGCAGCTTGCGCTCCACCCGCTCCAGATCGGCGAGCACCGGGTCGTACGTCAGCACGTCACCGCTGCCGAGATAGACCAGCTGCAGCCGCCTCGGCACCACGTTCTTCAGCCGCCACACCACCAGCGCGTAGAACTTCATCTGGAACAGCGCGCCCTCGGCGTACTCGGCTCGGGGCGCCTTGCCGGTCTTGTAGTCGACGATCCGCACCTCACCCGTCGGCGCCACGTCGACCCGGTCGATGATCCCGCGCAGCCGCAGCCCCGACTCCAGCTCGGTCTCGACGAACAGCTCCCGCTCCACCGGCTCCAGGCGGACCGGATCCTCCAGCGTGAACCAGCGCTCGACGAGCTGCTCCGCCTCGCCCAGCCAGCGGGCCAGCCGCTCGCCCTCGGGATCGTCCGCGAACAGCTCACCGACCTCCGGCCTGCTCTCCCGCAGCCGGTCCCACTGCCCGGGAACCAGCGACTTGGCGCGTGGCACCGTCCGCTCGGCCGCGGGGGCGTCGAAGAGCCGCTCGAGGACCGCGTGCACCAGGGTGCCCCGCGTCGCCGCCTCGCTCGGCTTCTCCGGCAGCCGGTCGATCACCCGGAACCGGTAGAGCAACGGACACTGCATGAAGTCACTGGCCCGCGACGGCGACAGCGACGCCGGCGGTCCGGCCGCCGCCGACCGCGCCGCCGTGACCGGCTCTTCCCCCTGTGCGACGGCCGCGCCCTCGGCCCGCGGGGCGTCCTCGATGCTGCTCTCCATGACGACAGACCATACGGCCCGCCACTGACAGTCACCCAACCCGCGCGACGCCCCGGCCAACACAAGGGGTGCCGGGGCGGAACGCGTCGCGACGGCCGCATACCATCGACCGGAGACGACGGCTTCTAACGAGGGGACACCGTGGACGTGAGCGGCGGGAGCGGGCAGCCCCGGTCGGACGACGCCGAACCGGCCGAGCGGCCCGCGGCTCCTACGGCCCGGACCGACGACCGGGGCCCGGAGTCCACCGACGCCCCGACGGCCCCGCCCCGGGGCGGGGCGTCCGCCGGTACCGGGAAACCGGAGCCCCGGCCGGAACGGTCCGCCGAGCCGCCCGCACCGCGGGACGACAGGGCGGGAACGCCCCTCGGATCCCCGCCCTCCGACGCCGGCGACCCCCCCGCTCCGGACACCGCCGATCCCGACGGGCCCGACGGCCCCGACGATCCCGGCGGTCCCGCCGCTCCGGGCACGTCCGGTCCCGAAGGGACTCGTGCCCCCGGTGCCCCCGGTCCCGGCGGGACCGGTGTCCACGGTGCGGACGGTGTCCACGGTGCAGACGGCGTGCGCGGTGCCTTCGACCCGGACGCCGCCCGCGCCGACCTCGCCGACGGACGCGGCCACGAACAGGGCGGCGCGGCCGGGGGGAAGCCGCCGCGGCGGCCCAAGGAGCCCGGCGGCGGCCTGCTCATGGGGCGGCCCTTCGGCGTCCCCGTGTACGTCGCCCCCAGCTGGTTCGTCGTCGCCGCGCTGATCACCTGGGTCTTCGGCGGCCAGCTGGACCGCGTACTGCCCGAACTGGGGGCGGCCCGCTACCTCGTCTCCCTCTTCTTCGCCATCGCCTTCTACGCCTCCGTCCTGGTCCACGAACTGGCCCACACGGTCGCCGCGATCCGCTTCAAGCTCCCGGTGCGCCGCATCCAGCTGCAGTTCTTCGGCGGCGTCTCCGAGATCGAGAAGGAAGCCGAGACCCCCGGCCGGGAGTTCGTGCTGGCCTTCGTCGGTCCCCTGCTCTCCCTCGTCCTCGCCGGCCTCTTCTACCTCGCCATGCAGCCCGTCGAGCCCGGCACGGTCCCCGGCGTCCTGCTGGCCGGCCTGATGGTCTCCAACCTCATCGTGGCCATCTTCAACCTGCTCCCCGGCCTGCCCCTCGACGGCGGACGGATGCTCCGCGCCGTCGTCTGGAAGATCACCGGCAGGCCCATGAGCGGCACCGTCGCCGCCGCCTGGGTCGGCCGCGCCCTCGCCGTCTCCGTACTGATCGGCCTCCCGCTCCTCAACTACTCGGGCGCCTTCGGCGGCGGCACCGAGAACGCCAACGGCATGGACGCCCTCACCGACGGCCTGCTCGCCGCGGTCCTCGCCGCGATCATCTGGACCGGCGCCGGCAACAGCCTGCGCATGGCCCGGCTGCGCGAGCACCTCCCGGAACTGCGCGCCCGCACCCTGACCCGCCGCGCCGTCCCCGTCGAGACCGAGACCCCCCTCTCCGAGGCCCTGCGCCGCGCCAACGCCGCCGGCGCCCGCGCCCTGGTCGTCGTCGACGCCGAGGGCACCCCCCTCTCGTTGGTCCGCGAGGCCGCCATCGTCGGCGTACCCGAACACCGCCGTCCCTGGGTGGCCGTCAGCGGCCTGGCCCAGGACCTCACCGACGGCATGCGCGTCTCCGCGGAACTGGCGGGAGAGGAACTCCTCGACGTGCTGCGCGCCACCCCCGCCACCGAGTACCTGGTGGTCGAGGAGACCGGCGAGATCTACGGCGTCCTGTCGGCCGCCGACGTGGAACGGGCCTTCGTCAGGGCCATGGCCCGGCCGTCCTAGCGCGGGACCTGGTGGTCGGGCCCCTCCGCAAACCCCGGTAGGCTGTTCACATGTCCGAACCGACCGGTGCCGCCCGCAGGCGCGGGCCCTTCAAGGTCGGGGACCAGGTTCAGCTGACCGACCCCAAGGGCCGCCACTACACGTTCACGCTCGAAGCAGGGAAGAACTTCCACACCCACAAGGGCTCCTTCCCGCACGACGAACTGATCGGTGCTCCCGAGGGCAGCGTTGTCCGCACCACCGGCAACGTGGCCTACCTCGCGCTGCGCCCCCTGCTCCCCGACTACGTCCTGTCCATGCCCCGCGGGGCAGCCGTCGTCTACCCGAAGGACGCGGGGCAGATCCTGTCCTTCGCCGACATCTTCCCCGGCGCGCGCGTCGTCGAAGCCGGCGTCGGCTCCGGCTCGCTCAGCAGCTTCCTGCTGCGGGCCATCGGCGACCAGGGCATGCTGCACAGCTACGAGCGCCGCGAGGACTTCGCCGACATCGCCCGGCAGAACGTGGAGCGCTACTTCGGCGGCCCGCACCCCGCCTGGCAGCTCACCGTCGGCGACCTCCAGGACAACCTCTCGGACACCGACGTCGACCGGGTCATCCTCGACATGCTCGCCCCCTGGGAGTGCCTGGAGGCGGTCTCCAAGGCGCTGGTGCCCGGCGGCATCCTGTGCTGCTACGTCGCCACCACCACCCAGCTCGCGCGGACCGTCGAGTCCATCCGCGAGATCGGCTGCTTCAACGAGCCGACCTCCTGGGAGACGATGATCCGCAACTGGCACGTGGAGGGCCTCGCCGTCCGCCCCGACCACCGGATGATCGGGCACACCGGCTTCCTGCTCACCGCCCGCCGTCTCGCCGACGGCGTCGAGCCGCCCATGCGCCGCCGCCGCCCCGCCAAGGGTGCCTACGGCGAGGACTACGAGGGTCCGAACGCCGACGGTGGCGCGGGCCGCTGAGCCTGCCGTCCTTCGCCGTCCCGCCGCGCCGACGCAGGAGCGCCGCCGCCGAGTTTCCCCGGCCCGACCGGAACTCGACGGCGGCGCTCACGCTTTGACGCGGCGGCAGATCGGCGCGGCAGCCTACGGACCCCACCGCCGTGCCTCATCGCCGTACCCCCACTGCTCTGCCCCCACGGCCGTACCTCCACTGCCCTGCCCCCACAGCCCTGCCCCCCCGCCGGTCCGCACCGGCCCCGCCGCCCCCCACCGGTCCCGCCCCGGCGCGGGGCGGCCTGCGTCGCGGTCCCGGCTCCGCTCCCACCGGCTCGTCCCGGGCGAGGCGGGGAGGCGGGAGCGGTCGGCCGGCGGAGGACTCGCGGTGCCCGTCGGATCCCTTGCGCGGCACGGCGCGAGCCGGACGTCGTCGGAAGCCGACCCCGCCGTTCCCCACCCGCTGTGACGTGTGGCACTATGCAGCCCATCCCCACCGGCACAGGCCTCACAGGAGACACTCCTAGTGCAGCAATCCGTGGTCCCGGAGCTCGCTCACACCGACACCCGTCCCATGCACTGGCTCGCCACGGCCACTGCCCTGACGGGCGTCATCGCTCTGTCGTCCCTCTTGCATCCGGGCGCGGCCAAGGCCGCCCAGTCCACGGCCGGCCCCGAGCCGAAGTCCACCCCCACGGCCACCGCGCCGCCCAGTACCACCGGTGTGGACTTCCCCCTCGACTGCGGCCCCGTCAAGGAGGTCGTCGTCAAGAAGGCCACCGGCGACCTCGACGGGGACGGCAGGCCGGAAACCGTGGCGGTGGTGCACTGCGATTCGGCCATGGGCACCCCGCCCGACGGCGTCTACGTCCTCACCCAGGCCGCGGACGCCGCCCGGCCCCGGGTCGTCGCCACTCTCGTCGACCCCAAGGACCGGTTCACGGTCACCGACTTCGCCGTCGCGGCCCGGACGGTCACGGCGACCCTGCTCGGCTATTCCTCGGACAACGTGCCCAGTTGCTGCCCGGACGTGAAGACCGCGGCCACCTGGCAGTGGAACGGCCACATGTTCGTCCGCTCGGCGCCCGCGGCGACCAGCAGCGTCTGACCGGCGGAACGTTTCGACCCACGGGCCACGCGGGGTGGCCGGAAAGTCACTCCGCGTCGGGCCCGTACACCTCGACGCGGTCCTCGACCCGGCGCACGTGGATGCACTCGCCCGGGCACTCCCGCGCCGAATCGACCACGTCCGTCAGCAGTGTCAGCGGCACGGGCACCGTCGCCCCCTTCGCCTGCAGCAGCTCGTCGTCCGAGCCCTTCACATAGGCCAGGCCGTCGATGTCCAGCTCGAACACCTCCGGGGCGTACTGGGCACAGATCCCGTCACCGGTGCACAGATCCTGGTCGATCCAGACCTCGAGCGCCTCCGCGCCGGCCACGGCCTCCTGCTGCACGGTCATCTCTCCTGCCGTCGAAAGCGCCGGTCGGCCGGACCCGGCCGTCACCCGGTCCCGCCCCGGCGGGTGTTGGACTCCCCTGACCCTACCCTCGCCCGAACCGCCCCCGGGCGGGCCCGTCACCCGTGCGTCCACGCCGCCCGGCGGGCACCCCTGCCGACCGGTTCTGACCGATTCCGATCGGTCACGGGAGCGCGCACGGCGCGGCCGGCCGCTCGGGACGGCGGCGCTCGGCCACCGGATCGATCGACTTGAGCCACCCCGCGGCGCGCGTCCACGGCCACCCGCACCGTCCGCCCGGTAGCTCTGTGTAAGGAGGCCCTCACCGGGGCACAACCCCTGAACCGGCATTGGAGCGGACAACTCCGGTCAGTCACGGAGGGTTTTGACCGCTCCCGGCCCGGAACACACAGCTTCTAAATCGCGTTGAGTGGGTATCCACCGGGCACGGGGGAGAAGCAACGGGTGACCGACGACACACCTTGACAGTCTTTGTGATCTAGGGGTTTCAATCGACACCCACCCAGGTAGGGTCTGGAAGCGTCCAGCTCCCCTTGGAGGAGGTGAGGACCGTGGCAGCCCACGACGACGACATGAACCGCGGCATCCGCCCGGGACGAGGGTCCGACGACCCGGCCGGGCAGATCGCTTATCTTGAGCAGGAGATCGCCGTCCTGCGACGCAAGCTCGCCGACTCTCCGCGACACACGAGGATTCTCGAAGAGCGGATCGTCGAGCTGCAGACGAACCTGGCCGGCGTGTCCGCCCAGAACGAACGACTGGCGAACACGCTCCGCGAGGCCCGCGACCAGATCGTGGCCCTCAAGGAGGAGGTCGACCGGCTCGCGCAGCCGCCGGCCGGCTTCGGTGTCTTCCTGCAGGCGAACGAGGACGGCACCGCCGACATCTTCACCGGCGGTCGCAAACTGCGGGTGAACGTGAGCCCAAGCGTTGACCTGGACGAGCTCAGGCGCGGCCAGGAAGTCATGCTCAACGAAGCGCTCAACGTGGTCGAGGCCATGGAGTACGAGAGCGTCGGCGACATCGTCACCCTCAAGGAGATCCTCGAGGACGGCGAACGCGCCCTCGTGCTGGGGCACACCGACGAGGAGCGGGTGGTGCGGCTCGCCGAGCCGCTGCTGGACGTCACCATCCGCCCCGGCGACGCCCTGCTGCTCGAACCCCGCTCCGGCTACGTCTACGAGATCGTGCCGAAGAGCGAGGTCGAGGAACTCGTCCTCGAAGAAGTGCCCGACATCGGCTACGAGCAGATCGGCGGTCTCGGCGGCCAGATCGAGGCCATCCGCGACGCGGTCGAGCTGCCGTACCTCTACCCGGACCTGTTCAAGGAGCACGAACTGCGCCCGCCCAAGGGCGTCCTGCTCTACGGGCCCCCCGGATGCGGCAAGACGCTCATCGCCAAGGCCGTCGCCAACTCGCTGGCCAAGAAGGTCGCCGAGGTCACCGGTCAGGCCGCGGGCAAGAGCTTCTTCCTCAACATCAAGGGCCCCGAGCTCCTGAACAAGTACGTCGGCGAGACCGAGCGGCAGATCCGCCTCGTCTTCCAGCGCGCACGCGAGAAGGCCAGCGAGGGCACCCCCGTCATCGTCTTCTTCGACGAGATGGAGTCGCTCTTCCGCACCCGTGGCTCCGGTGTCAGCTCGGACGTGGAGAACACCATCGTCCCCCAGCTGCTCGCCGAGATCGACGGTGTCGAGGGCCTGCAGAACGTGGTCGTCATCGGCGCCTCGAACCGCGAGGACATGATCGACCCCGCCATCCTCCGCCCCGGCCGGCTCGACGTGAAGATCAAGATCGAGCGTCCGGACGCAGAGGCCGCCAAGGACATCTTCGGCAAGTACCTGACCGAGCGCCTTCCGCTGCACTCCGACGACGTCGGCGAGCACGGCGGCAGCAAGGGCACCACCGTCGCCAGCATGATCCAGACGGCGGTGGAACACATGTACGCCGAATCCGAGGAGAACCGCTTCCTGGAGGTCACCTACGCCAACGGTGACAAGGAAGTCCTCTACTTCAAGGACTTCAACTCCGGCGCGATGATCGAGAACATCGTCGGACGCGCCAAGAAGATGGCGATCAAGGACTTCCTCGAGCACAAGCAGAAGGGTCTGCGCGTCTCACACCTCCTCCAGGCCTGCGTGGACGAGTTCAAGGAGAACGAGGACCTGCCCAACACCACGAACCCGGACGACTGGGCCCGGATCTCCGGAAAGAAGGGTGAACGGATCGTCTACATCCGCACCCTCATCACCGGAAAGCAGGGCGCGGACACCGGACGCTCCATCGACACGGTGGCGAACACCGGGCAGTACCTGTAAAACGCAGGGCGGCTGCGGGTGCCCCCTCCGGGCACCCGCAGCCGACTGCTTTTCCGGCCAGAGCCGGGACCGAGGCGAGCAAGGCAATGACGCAAATGATCTCCCCACCAGTGCAAAGGCGTTCTAGGCTCTTTCCTACCGCCGAGTCGCGCAGTGCGGGGACGGGCACCGCACACGCACCGGAGCGCCAGCGGTACGCGAGCGGAGCCCACGACCGAGGGCTCCGCCGGGCAAGGAGGGCCGCATGACCGTACGGCGAGTAATGGGCATCGAGACGGAGTACGGCATCTCCGTCCCCGGCCACCCCAATGCCAATGCCATGCTCACCTCATCCCAGATCGTCAACGCCTACGCGGCGGCGATGCACCGGGCCCGCCGGGCGCGCTGGGACTTCGAGGAGGAGAACCCGCTGCGGGACGCCCGAGGATTCGACCTCGCCCGCGAGGCCGCCGACTCCAGCCAGCTCACCGACGAGGACATCGGCCTCGCCAACGTCATCCTCACGAACGGCGCGCGCCTCTACGTGGACCATGCCCACCCCGAGTACAGCGCCCCCGAGGTCACCAACCCGCGCGACGCGGTCCTGTGGGACAAGGCCGGCGAGCGCATCATGGCCGAGGCCGCCGAACGAGCCGCCCAGCTCCCCGGCGCCCAGCCCATCCACCTGTACAAGAACAACACCGACAACAAGGGCGCCTCCTACGGCACGCACGAGAACTACCTGATGAAGCGGGAGACCCCCTTCTCGGAGATCGTGCGCCACCTCACGCCCTTCTTCGTCTCCCGCCAGGTCGTCACCGGCGCCGGCCGCGTCGGCATCGGCCAGGACGGCCACGAACACGGTTTCCAGCTCAGTCAGCGCGCCGACTACTTCGAGGTCGAGGTCGGCCTCGAGACCACCCTCAAGCGCCCCATCATCAACACCCGCGACGAACCGCACGCGGATGCCGAGAAGTACCGCCGGCTGCACGTGATCATCGGCGACGCGAACCTGTCGGAGATCTCGACGTACCTGAAGCTCGGGACCACGGCCCTGGTCCTGTCGATGATCGAGGACGGTTTCATCGCCGTAGACCTCGCCGTCGACCAGCCCGTACGGACCCTCCACCAGGTCTCGCACGACCCCGGCCTCAAGCGCCTGGTCACGCTCCGCAGCGGCCGCACACTCACCGCCGTCCAGCTCCAGATGGAGTACTACGAGCTCTCCCGGAAGTACGTCGAGGAGCGCTACGGCTCCGACGCCGACGACCAGACCCGGGACGTCCTGCAGCGGTGGGAGGACACGCTCAACCGCCTGGAGAACGACCCCATGAGCCTCTCCGGCGAACTCGACTGGGTGGCGAAGAAGGAGCTCATGGAGGGCTACCGGCGCCGCGACGACCTCGACTGGGACGCGGCCAAGCTGCACCTCCTCGACCTCCAGTACGCGGACGTGCGGGAACAGAAGGGCCTGTACAACCGTCTAGCGGCCCGCGGGCGCATCAAGCGGCTGCTGACCGAGGCGGAGGTCGAGGAGGCCCGCACGAACCCGCCGGAGGACACCCGCGCCTACTTCCGGGGCCGCTGCCTGGAGCAGTACGCCGACGACGTGGCCGCGGCCAGCTGGGACTCGGTCATCTTCGACCTCCCCGGCCGGGACAGCCTCCAGCGCGTCCCAACCCTGGAACCGCTACGCGGAACGCGAAATCACGTCAAGGAGCTCCTGGACCGCTGCCGCACCGCGGAAGACCTGGTCAGGGTCCTCTCCGGGGGCTGAGCGGGCGCCCGGACCGTACCGGGCGGGCGGGGTCAAAACCCCGCCGCCCGGGAATCATCGAGGTGGCCCCCGTACGTTGGAGAAACTGCGGGGCCGATGTCGGGCCCGGCTTGTAGGGTCTGATCATCACCGATCGGCAGGAATGCCGACCAGCCGACCATGTCGGGCGAACGCGAACTGAGCGGGGTGAGGGTTATGGCAACCAAGGACACCGGCGGCGGACAGCAGAAGGCGACGCGCTCCACCGAGGAGGCAGAGCAGCAGGCGGAGCAGTCGCAGGGCTCGGAGGACCTCAAGGAGCGCCACGAGAAGCTGAGCGACGACGTCGACTCGGTTCTGGACGAGATCGACGACGTCCTTGAGGAGAACGCCGAGGACTTCGTACGATCCTTCGTTCAAAAGGGTGGGCAGTAGACCCCTTTTTCCTTCGAAACGAAGGTGGACGGAGATCGGAAGTGTCGGGGGCGTCGACCGTGACGAAGGCTGCGCGCGGCCCGGATGGACCGAGCCGCGCGCAGCCTTCGTAGCAGAGGAGACCGGCAGGCCGGGCTCCTTCGCCAGATCCGACCGACTGCCCCGCCCGCGCACGTGGATCACCGCCGTGAGGCGGGTAGGGTCCGAGGCGTACTGAGCTTCAACTGCAATTCGGCCAGCGGCAAGTTGGGAGACGATCCCGACGCTGTTCGTCGGGCAGCCGCCAACCTGGAAGGAACTCCGTGGAAGCCAACACTCGTAGTACCGGGCGTCTGCCAGCTGCCTTCCTGACGCCTGGATCCTCTTCGTTCATGGATTTCCTCGGCGAGCACCAGCCGGAGTTGCTGCCCGGGAAGCGGCAGTTGCCCCCTGTCCAGGGGGTGATCGAGGCGCCGCACGGGACGACGATCGTGGCGGTGACCTTCCCCGGCGGCGTGGTGCTCGCCGGTGACCGCAGGGCCACGATGGGGAACGTGATCGCCCAGCGCGACATCGAGAAGGTGTTCCCCGCCGACGAGTACTCGGCGGTGGGTATCGCCGGCACCGCCGGCCTCGCCGTGGAAATGGTGAAACTCTTCCAGCTGGAACTGGAGCACTTCGAGAAGGTCGAGGGCGCCCAGCTGTCGCTGGAGGGCAAGGCGAACCGGCTCTCGACGATGATCCGCTCCAACCTGGGCATGGCCATGCAGGGCCTGGCGGTCGTGCCCCTGTTCGCCGGCTACGACGTGGACCGGGGCAAGGGCCGGATCTTCTCCTACGACGTCACCGGCGGCCGCTCCGAGGAGCACAACTTCTCCGCGACCGGTTCCGGCTCGATCTTCGCGCGCGGTGCGATGAAGAAGCTGTTCCGTGAGGACCTGAGCGAGGAGCAGGCGACCACACTGGTGGTGCAGGCTCTGTACGACGCGGCCGACGACGACTCGGCGACCGGTGGTCCCGATGTCGCGCGCCGGATCTACCCGATCATCACCGTGATCACCGAGGACGGGTTCCGCAGGCTGACCGACGACGAGGCCTCCGAGCTCGCCCGCGCGGTGCTCGCGCGCCGTCTGGAGGAGCCGGACGGCCCGCGCGCGGCGCTGCTCTGAGGCGCGCGGCGCTTGTTGTGAAGGTGATCCCAGTGACTTCGACGGAACCCTAAGGAAGGGGACGGATACCGGTGTCGACGCCGTTCTATGTCTCACCTCAGCAGGCCATGGCGGACCGTGCGGAGTACGCCCGGAAGGGCATCGCGCGCGGTCGGAGCCTGGTGGTGCTCCAGTACGCCGACGGCATCGTGTTCGTCGGTGAGAACCCCTCCCGCGCGCTGCACAAGTTCAGCGAGATCTACGACCGGATCGGCTTCGCGGCCGCCGGCAAGTACAACGAGTACGAGAACCTGCGGATCGGCGGCGTGCGCTACGCGGACCTGCGTGGTTACACCTACGACCGCGACGACGTGACGGCACGCGGTCTCGCCAACGTCTACGCGCAGACCCTGGGCACGATCTTCTCCAGTGCGGCCGAGAAGCCCTACGAGGTGGAGCTGGTGGTCGCGGAGGTCGGGGAGACCCCGGAGGGCGACCAGATCTACCGGCTGCCGCACGACGGCTCGATCGTCGACGAGCACGGTTCGGTGGCGGTCGGCGGCAACGCGGAGCAGATCAGCAGCTACCTGGACCGCGAGCACCGCGAGGGCATGACCCTGGCGGAGGCGCTGAAGCTGGCGGTGACGGCGCTGTCGCGGGAGTCGAACGGCACGCAGCGGGAGATCCCGGCGGAGCGCCTGGAGGTCGCGGTGCTGGACCGCACGCGTCCGCAGCAGCGCAAGTTCAAGCGCATCGGCGGCCCGCAGCTGTCCCGGTTGCTGGAGGCGCAGGGCACGGCCACGGCCGCGGCCGCCGACGAGGCGGAGGAGTCCGGCGGGGACGTCGAGTAGCCCGTTCCGCTCGCTTCGCGCGCCCCGCCCGGGCAGACCGACCGGGCGGGGCGCGGGCGTTTGCGGGGTCAGGGCCGCGGCGGGGGCGCCGTGGAGCCTCGTACGACAAGTTCCACGGGGAGGGCCCCGCCTTCCGGGGCGCGGCCCTCCAGGACGGCCAGCAGGGCGTGCATGCCCCGTTCGCCGAAGAGCTCGGCGTCCAGCCGTACGGTCGTGAGTTCGGGGTCGATGGCGGTGGCCAGGGCGAGGTCGTCCAGGCCGGTGACGGAGAGGTCGTCCGGGACGCGCAGGCCCCGGCGGCGCAGAGCCTTGTAGGCGCCGGCGGCGAGCTTGTCGTCGTCGCAGACGAGGGCGGTGGGGCGGGGGCCCGGTGCGGCGAGGGCGGCCTCGGTGGCCGCCAGGGCGCCGTCGATGGAGATCGGGGCGTGGACGGTGCGTACCGAGGTGCCGGGCACCCGTGCGGCGCGTGCGGCCAGTTCCCGGGCGCGTACCTCGAAGGTCCAGGAGGCGACGTCGGCGGCCAGGTGGAGGAAGCGGCGGTGGCCGAGGCTCAGCAGGTGGTCGGCGACCTGGCGCACTCCGTCGGCGATGTCCAGGTTGACGGTGGCGGCGCCCAGGCTGCCGTCCGGGTCGCTGTCGAGCATCACCAGGGGGAGCTGGTCGCCGCGGATGTCGGTGAGGGCGTCGGCGGCCATCGAGGAGGCGATGACGCCGTCGAGGGCGGCCTGGGCGGAGGCGAAGGGGTCGCGGGCCGGGCCGATGCCCTCGGGGGAGGGGTAGAGCACCACACCGAAGCCGTGGGCGGCGGCCACCCGGGCGGCGCCGGTGTAGACGCCCGCGAAGAACTCGGTGGTGAGCGCGGGGACGACGAGCAGGACGGTGCGGGTGCGGCCGAGGCGGAGGTTGCGGGCGGCGAGGTTCGGGCGGTAGCCGAGGTCGCGCGCGGCCTCCCGGACCCGTTCGGCGGTGGCCTCGGAGACGCGGCCGCGCCACTTGTCGCCGAGGACGAGCGACACGGCCGCCTGGGAGACTCCGGCGGCCTGGGCGACGTCGCGGCTCGTCGGGCGCGTGCTGCTGCGTGCCACCGGGTGCGGGCTCCTTCGTCTGGACGCGTGAACTGCGCACATGGTACGTATGGAAGCCGAGGTTATACGTAAAACTTGGAGGCGGGCCATGGCCGCGGGGTACCTGGAGATCCTCAGGGCGAGGCATGCGGTCCGCCTGCTGACGGGCACCTTGGTGGGGCGGCTGCCGAACGCCACGGCCGCCCTCGCGATCGTGCTGTTCGTTCGCGCGGAGGGCGGCACCTACACCCTGGCGGGGGCGCTCGCGGCCGTCTACGGGGTGGCCAACGCGGTCGGCCAGCCGGTGCTGGGCCGGTTGGTGGACGTGCACGGGCAGCCGCGCGTCCAGTTGCCCGCGGCCGTCGCGTCGGCCCTCGCCATGACCGGGTTCGCCTTCGCCGGCACGGATCCGCTGCCGCTCGCCTACGCGTGCGTGGCCGCGGCGGGCCTGTTCACGCCCCCTCTGGAGGGCGGTCTGCGCGCGCTGTGGCCGAGTGTGCTCGGCAGGGAGGAGCAGGTGCACACGGCCTACGCCATGGACGCGGTGGCGCAGGAAGTCATGTTCACCGTCGGACCGTTGCTGGTGACGCTCTGCGTGTCGCTGTGGTCGGCGCAGGCGGCGCTGCTGGTGGTGAACGCGCTCGGGGTGCTCGGGGCGCTGTCCGTGGTCGTCTCGACGCCCTCGCGCGCGTGGCGTTCGGCGCCGCGCGAGGCGCACTGGCTGGGCGCGCTGCGGTCGTCCGGGCTGCTGGCGCTGCTGGGCGCGTTCCTGTTCGTGGGGATCGCGATGGGTTCCATCACGGTGGCGTCGGTGCCGTACGCGGACGCGCACGGTGGCGACGGGGTGTACGGCTGGATGATGGCCGGGCTCGGGCTGGGCGCGCTGCTCGGCGGCACGGTGTACGGGGCCCGGCAGTGGCGGGGGGAGCCGGCGGCGCGACTGCGGGTGCTGGTGGCCCTTCTGGCGGTGTGTTACCTGCCGCTCATGGCGATGCCGGGAGCGTTGGCCATGGTGTCGCTCACGGTGGTGGCGGGGGTGTTCCTGGCGCCGGCCATCGCCTGCGCGTTCGTGCTCGTGGACCGGCACGCGCCGCGGGGGACGGTCACCGAGGCTTTCTCCTGGCTTGTGACGACGTTCACAGTGGGCGCGTCGGTGGGAACGGGCCTGGCGGGCCCGGTCGTCGAGGCCGGCGGGGCGCTGTGGGGGTTCGCGGTGCCGGGTGCGGCGGGGGGTGTGTCTCTGCTGGTCCTGATGGCCACCGGGCGGGTCCTCGCAGCTCCCGGTGGGGGCGCGGTGGTTGCGGCTTCATCGGAAAATGATCCAAATCGTGCTGCCGAACCCCGTTTCAGCTCGGGGGATCGGGCGTAATGTTCAGTCATGGACCGCCGCATTTTCGGGCTGGAGAACGAGTACGGCGTCACGTGCACGTTCAGGGGACAGCGCCGCCTGTCGCCTGACGAGGTGGCGCGGTACCTCTTCCGCCGTGTCGTGTCATGGGGCCGTAGCAGCAATGTCTTTCTTCGAAACGGCGCCCGGCTCTATCTCGACGTGGGATCACATCCGGAATACGCGACACCCGAATGTGACAACGTGACCGAACTGGTCACCCACGACAAGGCCGGCGAGCGCATTCTCGAAGGACTGTTGGTGGACGCCGAACGACGCCTGCACGAGGAGGGAATCGCGGGCGACGTCTACCTCTTCAAGAACAACACGGACTCGGCGGGCAACTCCTACGGTTGCCACGAGAACTATCTGGTGGCGCGGCACGGGGAGTTCTCCCGCCTCGCGGACATCCTCATCCCGTTCCTGGTGACCCGGCAGCTGCTGTGCGGCGCCGGCAAGGTGCTGCAGACCCCGCGCGGTGCGGTGTACTGCGTCAGCCAGCGGGCGGAGCACATCTGGGAGGGCGTCTCCTCGGCGACGACCCGGTCCCGGCCGATCATCAACACCAGGGACGAGCCGCACGCGGACGCCGAGCGCTACCGCCGGCTGCACGTCATCGTGGGCGACTCGAACATGTCCGAGACGACCATGCTGCTCAAGGTCGGTGCCACCGACCTGGTGCTGCGCATGATCGAGGCGGGCACGGTGATGCGGGACCTGACCCTGGAGAACCCCATCCGGGCGATCCGCGAGGTCAGCCACGACATCACGGGCCGCCGCAAGGTGCGCCTGGCCAGCGGCCGCGAGGCCTCCGCCCTGGAGGTGCAGCGGGAGTACTACGAGAAGGCCGTGTACTTCGTCGAGCGCCGCGGTATCCGTACCGGCACGGTCGACCAGGTCCTGGAGCTGTGGGGCCGCACCCTGGACGCGATCGAGGCCGAGGACCTGGACCGGATCGGCACCGAGATCGACTGGGTGATGAAGTACAAGCTCATCGAGCGGTACCGGGCCAAGCACAACATGACCATGTCCCATCCGCGGGTGGCGCAGATAGACCTCGCTTATCACGACATCCACCGTCGCCGGGGTCTGTACTACCTGCTGGAGAGGAAGGGCCAAGCCACTCGGATCTGCAACGATTTGAAGATCTTCGAGGGTAAGTCGGTACCGCCGCAGACGACTCGGGCGCGTCTGCGCGGTGACTTCATCCGGCGGGCCCAGGAACAGCGCCGGGACTTCACGGTCGACTGGGTGCACCTCAAGCTCAATGACCA
Source organism: Streptomyces sp. NPDC001068 (assembly GCF_042897315.1). Taxonomy (NCBI): domain Bacteria; kingdom Bacillati; phylum Actinomycetota; class Actinomycetes; order Kitasatosporales; family Streptomycetaceae; genus Streptomyces; species Streptomyces sp. NPDC001068. The sequence goes on from NZ_JBIAYD010000007.1 coordinate 204,690, forward strand.
GGCCCAGCGGACGGTGTTGTGCAAGGACCCGTTCCGTTCGGTCGACGACCGGGTGGAGAAACTCATCGCCGGTATGTGAGCGAACGCCACACGGGCGCCGTACGTTTTCCGTACGGCGCCCGTGTCACGTCGTAGAGTTGCGCGCACGCATCCGCAAGATCGACCGATGATGAGGCTGTTTCCGTGCGCCGACGCTCTCTCCTCCTTGCCGCCGTACCCGCAGGACTGGTCACACTCGCCGCGTGCGGTGACGACAAGTCCGCTTCCAGCAAGGCCAGCGCGGCGCCGTCGGGTTCCGCCTCCTCGGTGCCACCGCCGAAGATCGTGGACGGGCCGCTGCCGGCGATCACGGCGGGCACGAAGTTCGACGAGAAGCCGACGGTGGCCAAGGGTTCCGGGGAACCGTCGAAGGACCTGGCGGTCAAGACGCTGATCGCCGGCGGCGGCAAGGCGGTCGCGGAGAACGACTTCATCCAGGCCAACTACCTCGGGCAGATCTGGTCCACGGCGAAGGTCTTCGACCAGTCGTACGACCGTTCGCCGCTGCTCCTGCAGCTGGCCCAGGGCAGCATCATCGACGGCTGGCGGTACGGGCTGGCCGGCAAGAAGGCCGGCAGCCGGGTCCTGATGGCCGTCCCGCCGACCTGGGGTTACGGGACGTCGGGAAACGCGCAGGCGGGCATCAAGGGCACCGACACGCTGGTGTTCGTGGTGGACATCCTGAACTCCTTCAACTCCAAGAGCTCCAGCACCGGCAAGGAGGTCGCGCAGAGCAACGCCGCGCTGCCCAAGGTCGGCACCAACACCGACGGGAAGGCGCCGTCGGTCGACATCCCCAAGACCGACCCGCCGAAGACGCTGGTGTCGAACTACATCCTGGAGGGTGACGGCCCGGCGGTGGCGGCCGCGCAGACGGTCCTGTGCCAGTTCAAGGGCGAGGTGTGGGACAGCGGCAAGACCTTCGAGCAGACGTACGACAGCGGGCGGCTGGCCCAGTTCGCCGTCGCGCAGATGCAGGAGGTCCTCAAGGGTCTCGCGCAGGGCATCACCGGGAAGAAGGTGGGCAGCCGGCTGCTGGTCGTCGTACCGCCGGACCTGGGCTACGGGAACAACCCGCCGAGCGGCGGCGTGGTGAAGAAGGGGTCGACCCTGGTCTTCACGGTGGACATCCTCGCGGCGATGTAGTCATGCGGGCGCGAGGCGGGCGGGGATGAAAGACTGTCCGGGTTCCGTGTCGTACACAAGCAGGAGCTAGAGACGTGAGCATCGACAAGCCCGAGATCGACTTCCCCGAGGGCTCGGCCCCGGCCGACCTGGAGATCAAGGACATCTGGGAGGGTGACGGCGAGGTGGCCCAGGCCGGCCAGACCGTCACCGTGCACTACGTGGGTGTCGCGTTCAGCACCGGCGAGGAGTTCGACGCCAGCTGGAACCGGGGCGCCCCGTTCCGCTTCCCGCTGGGCGGCGGCCGGGTCATCAAGGGCTGGGACCAGGGCGTGCAGGGCATGAAGGTCGGCGGCCGTCGCCAGCTGACCATCCCGGCCCACCTCGCCTACGGCGACCAGAGCCCGACCCCGGCGATCAAGCCCGGCGAGACCCTGATCTTCGTCGTGGACCTGCTCGGGGTCTGACCCCGAGCAGGTCGGCGCCCTGGCGGCGCTGATCGTTCCCGGTCGGAAACCGGCCGGACGAGGGCCCGTGCCGTGTGCGCGGGCCCTTGCTGTTTGTCGGGTCCTGTCCGTTTCGGCCCGCGTTGTGCGTACTGGCTTTTGCCGTGCCACTCCGGAGCGGTACGGTCATCCGTCAGGAGCACCATAGGGAAGGCGAAGGGCGTCGATGGCCATTGCCAAGGCAGAGCGGCTGATGAACCTGGCGCTGTGTCTGCTCGGGACGAGGCGTCCGCTCAGCAAGCGTGAGCTGCGGGACTCCATCGAGGCATACGTCGAGGCCTCCGGACCGGGCAGGGGCGCGGCCGGCGCGGACGAGTCCTTCAACCGGATGTTCGAGCGGGACAAGGACGATCTGCGCGAACTCGGACTGGTGATCGAGACCGTCGAGAACCTGGACGGCGAGGTCGGCTACCTCGCCCGCCGCGACAGCAACCGGCTGCCCCCGATCACCCTGGACGCCGAGGAGGCCGCCGCCCTGGGGCTGGCCGCCAAGGTCTGGCAGCAGGCCCGCCTCGCCGGCGCGGCCAGCGGCGCCCTGCAGAAACTGCGCGCGGCCGGGCTGCCCGAGGACGTCGACCCGTACGAGGCGCACAGCGCCCTGGAACCGCGCATCCCGGTGCACGAGGCCGCCTTCGAGCCGTTGATGCTGGCCTGCCGCGACCGCCGCCCGGTCCTCTTCGACTACCGCAAGGCCACCGCCGCCCACCCCGAGCCCCGGCACGTGGAGCCATGGGCGCTGGAGTGCTGGCGCGGCCACTGGTACCTGGCGGGCTGGGACCGCGACCGGGGCGCCGAGCGGGTCTTCCGGCTGTCCCGGATCACCGGCCGGGTCCGCTCCCGGGGCACCCGCTTCACCGCGCCCGTCCCGGACGTCGTCACCGTCCGCGAGACCGTCGCGAGCTGGGCCGGTGAGATCGCCGACCGCTCGGCGCTGATCCGGCTGCGCTCGGGCGCCGGCTACCCCCTTCGGGCGAAGGCCAGGGCGGTCCGGGAACTCGGCGACGGCTGGGACGAGTTGGAGATTCCGTACGGGCACGGCCTGGACGCCTGGCTGGTGGAGTTCGGGCCGGACGTGGTGGTCCTGGAGCCGGCCGAACTGCGCGCGGACGTGGTGGACCGGCTGCGTGCCGTGGCCAAGGGCTGAGGGGGAGCGGAGCAAGACAGTGGCAGGCAAACCGGTCAGGCCCGTGAACGCCATCGACCAGACCCGGCGGATGCTCTCCCTGGTGACCTATCTGCGCGAGCGCCCCGGCGCCCGGATCGCGGACGTGGCCCGGGCCTTCGGCATCACCGAGGACGAGCTGGTCTCCGACCTCGACGTGCTGCCCATGTGCGGCACCAGCTTCCGGGGCGGCGACCTGCTGGACATCGACACCGACGGCGAGCGCATCTGGTGGCACAACGCCGCCGCGCTCGGCGAGGAGGCGGCCGAGCCGCTGCGGCTGGCCGCCGACGAGGCGACCGCGCTGCTGGTGGCCGCCCGCGCGGTGGCCACCCTGCCAGGACTGCGCGAGGGCGACCGGCAGGCGCTGCTGCGGGCCACCGCCAAGGTGGAGACCGCGGCCGGCGAGGCGGGCGACGCCAGCGCCCGGCTGTCGGTGACCTTCGAGTCCGAGGGCGGGGTCTTCGCCGACGTCGACCGCGCGATCTCGGAGCGCCGCCGGCTGTGGATCCGCTACTACTCGCCGGCCCGTGACGAGGTCACCGAGCGCGAGATCGACCCCATCCGCCTGGTCAGCGTCGGCCACACCTACGTGGAGGCCTGGTGCCGCCGCTCCGAGGCCCGGCGCACCTTCCGCCTCGACCGGGTCGCCGAGATCAGGATCCTCGACGATCCGTCGGCACCCCCCGAGATCGAACTGCGCGACCTGTCCGAGGCCCTGGTGCAGCCCGCCGCCGAGGATCCCGAGGTGGTCGTCGAGGTCGGCCCGGCCGGCCGCTGGGTCGCCGAGTACTACCCGCACGACAGCGCGGATGAGCTTCCCGACGGCGGGCTGCGTATTACCCTGCGCACCCCCGATCCGGCCTCCCTGCGCCGGCTGGCGCTGAGGCTCGGAGGCGACGGCCGGATCGTGTCGCCGCCGGAGCTGGCCGACAGCGCCCGCGAGGCGGCCCGTGCGGCCCTGGCGGCCTACGACGGCCCCGTGGTCCACGGCGGGGCGGGAGGGCACGAGTGAGCCCGACCGGCTGAGACGCTCCGCAGGGGAACGATCGAGAAGGAGAGGGCCAGGGATTTGGACGAGTCTTCGGGTTCCGGTGTCGCAGGTGTGCGGGACGTGACGGTCGCGGCCGCGTTCGCGGGGATGAGAAGAGTGGTCCCCGTGGTGTTCAGGGCCGGCTGCCCGGACTGCCGGGGCAATTTCGAGCTCGCCGCGAGCGCGCTGCGGCTGGCCATCGGAGCCACCAGCAAGACCACGTTCTACTCCTTCACCTGCCCCGACTGCGACATCCTGGTCCGCAAGCCGGCGGGCGAGCGGATCGTCGAACTGCTCACCGGCGGCGGGGTCAGCACCCTGCGCCTGCACCCCACCGTCTAGGCTCACCCGCATGTTCTGGCCGATGTTCGCGGTAGCCGCGGGTTTCCTGGGTCTCGCCGTGCTCGGCGTACTCGCCGTCCGGGTGTTCCTGGAGGCGCGGCGCCTGGGCGCGCAGGTCTCGGACTCCGCCCGCCGTATCAACCGGGCCGCCGAGGACCTGGAGCGGGCGGCGGCCGGTGCCGCCCGCGCCGCGGAGACCCTCTGAGCCCTGTTGTGCAACCGGTGTGAGTACTGCGCCATAAGCGGTTTGCGTCACTTCGCCCTGTCACGGTGCCCACCCCGGCAGGTACGCTGCTGATCGCGGCGCGGATAACGAGGCCCGTACCGCGGACCGGGCGTACGCGCGGGGATTGCCTGACGTTTACCCCTGAGCGTTACGATCGCTGTCAGCACGATTACTCGGACATACGTCTGACTGATCGGACAGCCCCCACCCAGCCGCCTCGGTGAGAAGGTAAAGACTTATGTTCGGAAGGCTCGGCGCTCCCGAGATCATTCTCATCCTTGTCGTCGTCATCCTGCTGTTCGGCGCGAAGAAGCTTCCGGACATGGCTCGCTCGCTCGGCAAGTCCGCACGCATCCTCAAGAGCGAGGCCAAGGCCATGAAGGAAGACGGCAACACCACCTCCTCCGCCCAGGCGCCCGCCTCCGGCGAGCAGGCCCAGGCCCAGCGCACCATCCAGGCGGCCCCCGGTGACGTGACCAGCTCCCGTCCGGTCAACGAGCCGTCGGACACCACCCAGCGCTGACGCAGGGCCGGTGCCCCCCGGCCCGCCGCACGAGATGAGGACGTGGGTTGCCCAAGTCTGCCCGCAAACAGGAGAAGGATCCCGAGGGGCGGATGCCTCTCGGAGATCACCTTCGTGAGCTCCGCAACCGGCTCGCGAAGGCCATGCTGGCCATCGTCGTCGTGACGGTCGTCGCCGCCTTCTTCTACAACGACATCATCAACTTCCTCACCAAGCCGGTCCTCGACTCGGTCGGCTGTGAGCAGGCCTTCGGGGAACTGGCCAGGTCCAAGGCGGACTCCCACCCCTGCGCCCAGATCACGATCAACGGCCTGCTGGCGCCCTTCACGCTGGCCCTCCAGGTCTCGCTGATGGCGGGTGTGGTCTTCGCCTCCCCGGTCTGGCTTTACCAGCTGTGGGCCTTCGTCGCGCCCGGTCTGCACCGCAGCGAGAAGAAGTACGCCTACGCGTTCGTCGCCACCGGCGTCCCGCTCTTCTTCGGCGGCGCGTTCTTCGCGTACAAGGTGCTGCCGACCACCGCGAAGGTGCTCCTCCAGTTCACCCCGCACAGCGTGAGCAACCTGCTGCCGCTGGACGACCTGCTCCAGCTGGTCACCCGCATGGTGATCGTCTTCGGGCTCTCCTTCGAGCTGCCGCTGCTGCTGGTCATGCTCAACCTCACCGGAATCGTCACCGGCAAGCGGATGCTCGGCTGGTGGCGGGCGATGATCCTCGGGATCACGGTCTTCGCCGCCGTGGCCACCCCGAGCACCGACCCGCTCTCCATGCTGGCGCTCGCCGGGCCGATCTGGGTGCTGTACTTCGGCGCGGTGCTCTTCTCGCTCCTCAACGACCGGCGCAAGCGCCGCCGCGAGGCCGAGGGCCCCGCCGACGACGAGGCCTCCGACCTGGACCTCACGCCCGACGAGATCGACGAGGTCGAGACCGTCTCGGCGGGCCGCACCCGGCCCGAGGCCCCGGAGCGGGTCAACGGCTACGACGACGTGACCTGACCGGGTCCGATCCACCCGACGAAGAGGTGCCCGCGCCACACGGCGCGGGCACCTCTTCGTCGTCCGCCGTCCCCTGTTCCGGATAATGATCGTCCTGTTGTCAGTGGGGACCGGTACGCTCGAAAGCACGATGACAGAGGACCTCTCACCGGCCGAGCGGTATGCGGCGGCCCGCAGGCGGGCCGCCGAGCAGGCCACCGCGCTCGCGTCGTTCCGCGAGATGTACGAATTCGGCCTCGACCCCTTCCAGATCGAGGCGTGCAAGGCACTCGAAGCCGGTAAGGGCGTCCTGGTGGCCGCCCCCACCGGCTCCGGCAAGACGATCGTCGGCGAGTTCGCCGTCCACCTCGCCCTGGAGCAGGGCAAGAAGTGCTTCTACACGACACCCATCAAGGCGCTGTCGAACCAGAAGTACGCCGACCTGTGCCGCCGCTACGGAGCGGACAAGGTCGGCCTGCTCACCGGCGACAACAGCGTCAACTCCGACGCCCCCGTGGTCGTGATGACCACCGAGGTGCTGCGGAACATGCTGTACGCGGGCTCCCAGACCCTGCTCGGCCTCGGGTACGTGGTCATGGACGAGGTGCACTACCTCTCCGACCGCTTCCGCGGCGCCGTCTGGGAAGAGGTGATCATCCACCTGCCGGAGTCCGTGACCCTGGTGTCACTGTCGGCGACCGTGTCCAACGCCGAGGAGTTCGGCGACTGGCTCGACACCGTCCGGGGCGACACCGAGGTCATCGTCTCCGAACACCGGCCCGTCCCGCTGTTCCAGCACGTCCTCGCCGGGCGCCGGATGTACGACCTGTTCGAGGAGGGGGAGGGCCAGAAGAAGGCCGTCAACCCCGACCTGACCAGGCTGGCCCGGATGGAGGCGAGCGGACCCTCCTACCAGGACCGCAGGCGTGGCCGCGCCATGCGCGAGGCCGACCGCGAGCGGGAGCGCCGGCAGCGCTCCCGGGTGTGGACGCCGGGCCGTCCCGAGGTCATCGAACGGCTCGACTCCGAGGGCCTGCTGCCCGCCATCACCTTCATCTTCAGCCGCGCCGCCTGCGAGGCCGCCGTCCAGCAGTGCCTGTACGCGGGTCTCAGGCTCAACGACGACGAGGCCCGCGAACAGGTGCGCGCCCTCGTCGAGGAGCGCACCGCGTCGATCCCGCACGAGGACCTGCACGTCCTCGGCTACTACGAATGGCTGGAGGGCCTGGAGCGCGGTATCGCCGCCCACCACGCGGGCATGCTCCCGACCTTCAAGGAAGTCGTCGAGGAACTCTTCGTACGCGGCCTGGTCAAGGCCGTGTTCGCCACCGAGACCCTCGCGCTCGGCATCAACATGCCGGCGCGCTCGGTGGTGCTGGAGAAGCTCGTCAAGTGGAACGGCGAGCAGCACGCCGACATCACCCCCGGCGAGTACACGCAGCTGACCGGCCGCGCCGGCCGCCGCGGCATCGACGTCGAGGGCCACGCCGTGGTGCTGTGGCAGCGGGGGTTCAGCCCCGACCACCTCGCCGGGCTCGCGGGCACCCGCACCTATCCGCTGCGCTCCAGCTTCAAGCCGTCGTACAACATGGCGGTCAACCTGGTCGAGCAGTTCGGCCGGCACCGGTCGCGGGAGTTGCTGGAGACCTCGTTCGCGCAGTTCCAGGCCGACAAGTCGGTCGTCGGGATCTCCCGGCAGGTGCAGCGCAACGAGGAAGGACTCGAGGGCTACAAGGAGTCCATGACCTGCCACCTCGGCGACTTCGAGGAGTACGCGCGGCTGCGGCGCGAGCTCAAGGACCGGGAGACCGAACTCGTCCGGCAGGGCGCGGCCGAGCGGCGGGCCGAGGCGGCGGTGGCGCTGGAGAAGCTCAAGCCGGGCGACGTCATCCACGTGCCGACGGGCAAGTACGCCGGTCTCGCGCTGGTCCTCGACCCCGGCCTGCCCGCCGGACGGTCCAACGGCCACCGGGGCTTCGAGCACCACGACGGTCCGCGGCCGCTGGTCCTGACCGCCGAACGGCAGGTCAAGCGGCTGGCGTCCATGGACTTCCCGGTGCCCGTCGAGGCGCTGGAGCGGATGCGGATCCCCAAGTCCTTCAACCCCCGTTCCCCGCAGTCCCGTCGGGACCTCGCGTCCGCGCTGCGCACCAAGGCCGGGCACATCCCGCCGGAGCGGGCCCGCAAGAAGCGGGCGCAGGCGGCGGACGACCGGGAGATCGCCCGGCTGCGGACCGCGATCCGGGCGCACCCCTGCCACGGCTGCAACGACCGTGAGGACCACGCCCGCTGGGCCGAGCGGTACCACCGGCTGATGCGCGACACCACGCAGCTGGAGCGGCGGATCGAGGGCCGGACCAACACCATCGCCCGCACCTTCGACCGGATCGTGGCGCTGCTGACCGAGCTGGACTACCTGCGCGGCAACGAGGTCACGGAGCACGGCAAGCGGCTGGCCCGGCTGTACGGCGAACTCGACCTGCTCGCCAGCGAATGCCTGCGGGCCGGTGTCTGGGAAGGACTCAGCCCCGCCGAACTCGCCGCGTGCGTCTCGGCGTTGGTCTACGAGGCACGCGTCGGGGACGACGCGATGGCCCCGAAGCTGCCCTCCGGCAAGGCCAAGGCGGCGCTCGGTGAGATGGTGCGGATCTGGGGGCGGCTGGACGCGCTGGAGGAGGAGTTCCGGATCAACCAGACCGAGGGCGTCGGCCAGCGGGAACCGGACCTCGGCTTCGCCTGGGCCGTGTACATGTGGGCCTCCGGGACGGGTCTCGACGAGGTGCTGCGGGAGGCGGAGATGCCGGCCGGGGACTTCGTGCGGTGGTGCAAGCAGGTCATCGACGTGCTCGGGCAGATCGCGGCGGCCTCTCCCGTGGAGGGCTCGACCGTGGGGAAGAACGCGCGGAAGGCCGTTGATCTTGTGCTGCGGGGGGTTGTGGCCTACTCGTCGGTGGGGTGAGCTCTGTCCGACGGGTGTGGGTGCGCTGTGGCTGGTCGCGCAGTTCCTCCCCCAGCCTTCGGCCGGGGGCACCCCCAGCGCCCCCAGGTCGGGTGTGTCACCCCCCACCGAGGTAGTTCCGCCAGCCTTTGTGGCGTGTGATGTCCTCCGCGTTCGCCAGTGCGCCCGGTTCACACAGGAAACCAGGGACGCTCGTGCCGTCCGCCAGGTCCACCCTGCCCAGAGTCATCGGATGGGGGAGCTGCGCCAGCAGGCGGCCCAGGCCCTCCGCCGGCAGGTGCCACACCTCCGTCTCGATCGCGGCCCCGTCCGCGGAGACGCGGACCAGACCCGGCTTCGGCGGTTCCGTCCGCAGCGCGTACAGGCGGTACGCCGGTGCCGTCGTCGTCGTACGGTCCAGGACCGCTCCCAGGGCCAGGAGCTGCGGATTCAGCGGCTGGCCGGTCAGGTGGGCGCCCACCACCGCCAGGCTCACCCGCGGTTCCAGGGCGCGGGCGACGGCGGCCAGGCGCTCGTCCGTGAACGCCGGGCCGATCAGCATCACGCCGAACGGCAGGCCGTTCACCTCGCCGGCCGGTACCGCCACCGCCGCCAGGTCGAAGAGGTTGGTCGAGTTGGTGAAGCGGCCCAGCCGGGCGTTGGCGCCCAGCGGGTCGGCGGCGACCTCGGCCAGGGTGGGATGGCCGGGAGCCGTGGGGAGCAGCAGGGCGTCCGCGTCGGACAGCTCGGCGAGGGCGCGGGCCCGCAGGACGGACAGGCGGTCCCGGTCGGCGAAGAGGCGGTGCGCCGGGATGTCGCGGGCCCGGGAGACGATGCCGCTCACCGTGGGGTCCAGGCCTTCGCCGCCGGCGGCGAGCAGCCCGTCGACGAAGGCGCCCACCGCCGTGTAGCGCTCCGCCACGAACGCTCCCTCGTAGAGCATGGCCGCCGCCTCGGTGAAGGGGGTCAGGTCGAGCGGGCGGACCGAGGCGCCGGACGCGGCGAGACGCTCCACGGCCTCTTCGTAGGCCTGAGCCCATCCTTCGTCCATGTCCCCGAGCCGGGCGAGCGGCGGAACCGCGATCCGCCAGGGGCCCGGGGCCCGCGGGGGCGGCGGCGGCAGGGCACGGTCGGGCGGCGCCGTCAGGTGGCGCAGGGCCTGTTCGGCCTCCGGCAGCGTGCGGGCGAACACCGTCACGCAGTCGAGGGAGGCGCAGGCCGGGACCACGCCGCCGGTCGGGACCAGGCCGCGGGTCGGTTTCAGACCGACGATGCCGTTGAAGGCCGCCGGAACCCGGCCCGAGCCCGCCGTGTCCGTGCCGAGCGCGAGGTCGACGATCCCGAGGGCCACCGCCACCGCCGAACCCGAGCTGGAACCGCCGCTGATCCGGGCCGGGTCGACCGCGTTGCGGACCGCGCCGTAGGGAGAACGGGTGCCGACCAGGCCCGTCGCGAACTGGTCGAGGTTGGTCGTGCCGAGGACGAGTGCGCCGGCCGCTCGCAGGCGGGCGACCGCCGGGGCGTCGGTGGCCGGACGGTAGGCGTACGCCGGGCAGCCGGCCGTGGTCGGCAGCCCCTGGACGTCGATGTTGCCCTTGACGGCGACCAGCCGTCCGGCGAGGGGGAGGTGCTCGCCCGCGGCCACCCGCTCGTCGATCGTCCGGGCCTCCGCCTCGGTCTCCTCGGGCGGACGCAGGTCGATCCAGATCTCGGGGCGGTCGACCGCTTCGACGCGCGCGTAGGCGGCACGGATCCGGGAGACGGTGCTGGACATGGTCGGTGACTCCTGTCGGTCAGTTCGCGGCGGGCGCCAGGACGAGCAGTGCCGTCCCCGCCTCCACCTGGTCGCCCGGCCGCGCCAGGATCTCCGTCACCACGCCGGCCATCGGCGCCCGCACCCTGGACTCCATCTTCATCGCCTCCAGGGCGAGCAGGGTCTGGCCGGTGGCCACCTCGTCACCGGCCGCCACGTTCAGCTGCCATACGGAGGCCGCGAACTCGGCCTCCACCAGCCGGCCGCCCGGCGGCACGCAGACCTCGGCCGCCGCGGCGGCGGGTACCGTCGCCGCCTCGGCCCGGGTGAACTCGCCGGCCGCCTCCCAGGCGTCGCGCTCCGCGTCGAAGGCCCGCTGCTGGCGTGCCCGGAAGTCCGCGACGGATCCGGCGTGTTCGGAGAGGAACTCCCGGTACGACGCCAGCGAGAAGGTCCCCTCCTCGATCCGCGGTACGAACCTGCCGGAGGTGATGTCGGCCCGCAGGTCGAGGAGTTCGGCCGCGGACACCGGATACCACCTGATCCGGTCGAAGAACCGCAGCAGCCACGGCATGCCCGGTTCGAACGCCCCGCGCTGCTGCCAGCCCGACCACACCTGGGTCGTACGCCCCACGAACTGGTAGCCGCCCGGCCCCTCCATGCCGTAGACGCACAGGTAGGCGCCGCCGATGCCGACGGAGTTCTCGGCGGTCCAGGTGCGGGCCGGGTTGTACTTCGTGGTGACCAGGCGGTGGCGCGGGTCCAGCGGGGTGGCGACCGGGGCGCCCAGGTACACGTCGCCGAGGCCCAGGACCAGGTACTCCGCGTCGAAGACCGTGCGGTACACGTCCTCGACCGAGTCCAGGCCGTTGACCCGGCGGATGAACTCGATGTTCCACGGGCACCAGGGGGCGTCGTCGCGGACGCCCGCCACGTAGCGGGCGATCGCCTCGCGGGTCGCCGGGTCGTCCCAGGACAGGGGGAGATGGACCGTGCGGGAGGGCACCACCAGTTCGTCGGTGGGCGGCAGCTCCGGAACGATCTCCCGCACCGCCGCGAGGAGTCCGGCCTGGGTGAGCAGCGCCGGGTCGGTCCGGATCTGGAGCGAGCGGATCCCCGGGGTGAGGTCCGTGACACCGGGCAGGTCCGCCGCCGTCACCGCCTCCATCAACGCGTGCACCCGCATCCGCAGGGCCAGGTCCAGCCGCATCGGGCCGAACTCGACCAGCAGGTTGTCGTCGCCGCTGCGCCGGTAGGTCACGTCCCCGTCCCGGGCCAGGACACCGCCGTCGGTGATCTCGGGGCGGGGCGCGCCGGTCACGTCGACCGGGACGAAGCGGACCGTGTCGCCGGGCCGGAGCTGGCCCAGTTTCCAGCGTTCGCCGCTCAGCACGGTCGCCGGGCACACGAACCCGCCGAGGGAGGGCCCGTCGGGGCCGAGCAGGACCGGCATGTCGCCGGTGTAGTCGACGGCGCCGACCGAGTACGGGGTGTCGTGGATGTTGGACGGATGCAGGCCCGCCTCGCCGCCGTCGGTGCGGGCCCAGCGCGGCTTCGGACCGACCAGCCGGACCCCGGTGCGCGCGGAGTTGAAGTGCACCTTCCACTCGGCCGCGTAGAACTCCCTGATGTCCTCCTCGGTGAAGAACTCCGGTGCGGCGTGGGGGCCTTCGACGGCCGCGAGCCGCCACTCGGCCGTGAGGCGCGGGCGCTCGGCGACGGGCGAGCCGTCCGTGACGGCGCCGCCGTGCAGGACGTCACCGGTGCGCAGCGCCCGGCCCCCGTGGCCGCCGAACCGGCCCAGCGTGAAGGTGCTCGCGCTGCCCAGGAAGGCGGGCACGTCCAGGCCGCCGCCGGCGAAGAGGACGTAGGTGCGCAGCCCGTGCGCGGAGGGGGCGCCGATCTCCAGCAGCCCGCCCGCCGGGACGGTGACCGGTTCCCACTGCGCGACGGCGGTGCCGTCCAGGGTCACGGGGGCCGGGGCGCCGGTCACGCAGACGGTCGTGGGGTGGGTGAAGCGCAGGGCCGGGCCCTCGAGGGTGCATTCGAGGCCGGGGGCGCCCTCCGGGTTGCCCAGCGCGCGGTTGCCGAGCCGGAAGGACCGGTCGTCCATCGGACCGCACGGGGGCACCCCGACCTGCCAGTGGCCGGTGCGTCCTGGCCAGTCCTGGACCGTGGTGAGGGTGCCCGCCGTGACGACCTCGATCCGGGGGGTCGGGTCGGTGACGGCGGCGAGGGTCGCGGTGGAGTGGGCGGCCGACCGGAAGGCCGGTTCGGCGAGGGCGGCGCGGACCAGCCCCAGGTTGGTCTCGATGCCGTCGACACGGGTGCCGGCCAGCGCCTCGTCCAGCCGGCGCAGTGCCTCCGCGCGGTCCGGACCGTGGGCGATCACCTTCGCGAGCATCGGGTCGTACGACGTCGTCACCTCGGTGCCGGTCTCCACCCAGCCGTCCACGCGCACCCCCGGCGGGAACTCCACCCGGGTGAGCAGGCCGGCTCCGGGCCGGTGGTCGCGGGAGGGGTCCTCGGCGTAGACGCGGGCCTCGACGGCGTGGCCGCGCGGCGCGCCCGGGTCCCGGACCACGCCGGACTCGCCCCGCGCCAGGCGCAGCATCCAGGCGACCAGGTCGACGCCGTAGATCTCCTCGGTGACCGGGTGCTCCACCTGGAGGCGGGTGTTGACCTCCAGGAAGTAGGCCTCCTCACGGGCCGCGTCGTACACGAACTCGACCGTGCCCGCGGAGCGGTAGCCGACGGCCGCGCACAGGTCACGCGCGGATGCGGCGAGTCGGGCGCGTACCCGGGGCGGCAGGCCGGGGGCCGGGGCCTCCTCGACGACCTTCTGGTTGCGGCGCTGCAGGGAGCAGTCCCGGTCGCCGAAGGCGACCACCCGGCCCGCGCCGTCGCCGAAGACCTGCACCTCGACATGGCGGGCGTCCTCGACCAGGCGTTCCAGGAAGACCCCGGCGGAGGAGAAGGAGGCGGCGGCCACGCGCTGCACCCGGTCCCAGGCGTCGGTCAGTTCGGCGTCGGACCGGCAGGCCGACATGCCGATTCCGCCACCGCCTCCGGTGGCCTTGAGCATGACGGGGTAGCCGATGGCGGACGCCTCGCGCAGGGCCTCGGGCAGGCCGGAGAGGAGCCCGGTGCCGGGCGCCAGGGGCACGCCGGCGGCCTCGGCCGCCGCCCGTGCCGTGTGCTTGGCGCCGAACAGCTCCAGATGCTCGGGGGCCGGGCCGACGAACACGATCCCGGCCGCCTCGCAGCGCCGGGCGAACTCGGCGTCCTCGGACAGGAAGCCGTACCCGGGGTGGATCGCGCCCGCGCCGGTGTCCTTCGCGGCCTTGAGGACCAGGTCGGCGTCGAGGTAGGACTCCCGCGCCGGAGCCGGGCCGAGGCGTACCGCCTCGTCGGCGAGGCGGACGTGGGGTGCCGAGCGGTCCGGGTCGGAGTAGACGGCGACCGTGCGCAGGCCCAGTTCGCGGGCGGTGCGGATGACGCGGACGGCTATCTCGCCCCGGTTGGCGACCAGCAGGGTGTCGAAGCTCATCCGGCGGCCCCGATCGTCATCTCCGCGGCGGTCGGTTCGAAGCCGTTGCACGGGTTGTTGGTCTGCGGGCAGTTGGAGACCAGGACGAGGACGTCCCGTTCGGCGCGCAGCGTCACCTTCCGGCCCGGGGCCGACAGGCCGTCGACGATGCCGAGGGTGCCGTCCGGCTCGACCGGCACGTTCATGTACCAGTTGACGTTGGAGACCAGGTCGCGCTTGCCGAGGCCGTGCTTCGCGCCCTCGGCCAGGAAGTTGTCCACGCAGGCGTGCTGCGACCAGGTGTGGTGGCCGTAGCGCAGGGTGTTGGACTCCTTGGAGCAGGCGCCGCCGACCGTGTCGTGCCGGCCGACCTCGTCGGCGGTCACGGTCATCAGCGGGGTGTGCTCGTCGGAGAGGAGCACGCTGCCCGTGGTGAGGAAGAGGGATCCCTGGGCGTGCACGGTGTCGGGGGCGCTGTAGCGGACCGCCGTGTCGTGCGCGTCGTAGACGAGGAAGTCGACGGCCTGGTTGCCGTGCAGGTCGGTGATGGTCAGGGTCTCCCCGGTGCGGAGGACGGCGGACCAGGCGGCGCGTGCCGGGACGACGGTTCTGGTGGTCATGCGAGCCCCCTCGCGGTGAGGAATCCGGCGGTGTTCAGGAAGGCGCGGCGGCCCTCGGGGGTGGCGTCCCAGAGCGGGTCGCCGGGCGCGGTGGGCTCGGCGCGCCAGGCCAGCACCTCCAGGGGGGTGCTGACGTAGTCCGGGCGCGGATCGGCGGGGTGCGGGACGTTCGCGACCAGGACGGTCAGGTCCTGCTCGGCGCGGAGCGTGACGCTGCCGCCGGGCCCGGCGGAGCCGGTGAAGTCCAGCGTGCCGTCGTCGCGCACCGCCACGCCCTGGAAGAACGACAGGGAGGGCGCCAGGTCGCGTGGTTCCAGGCCGTTCTTCGCCGCCGCCAGCTTGAACAGTTCACGGCCGGCGGGGGAGGGCGACTGCGGGGTGCCGTCGCCGTAGCGGGCGGTGTTGCGGACCAGGGTCGAGGTGCCGCACAGCGCGTCGTGCCGGCCGGAGGTGTCGGCGACCACCGAGGCGAGGACCCGGCCCTGGTCGGAGAGGAGCAGCACCCCCTCGCCGAGGTAGGCGTTCCACTGGACCTTGACCGTGTCCGCGACGTTCAGCCGCTCCCAGGGGCGGTCGGCCACGTACAGCAGGAGGTGGGCGCAGGCGTCGCCGTGCGGGTCGGTCAGGCGCAGCTCGGTGCCGCGGGCCAGGACGCGGTGCGTGTAGTTGCCGCCCGCCACCGTCTCCGCCCACACCAGGTGGCCGGCCTCGCAGGGCGGGTCCGGCCAGTCGGTGGCCGGTACGACGGGCATGGCGTCGGCGCGGGTGCCCGCCTGGGCGCGGGCATGCGCCCTGGCTCCGTACGTGGTGGCTGTCGCCATCGCTGACCTCCGGCTCCGTGGGTTCGGGTGGGACTCGGGAGTGTTTCTGTCGCCCGACAGAAATTAGGGGCGGGCCGGGTCGGGGGCGTTGCCCCGGTGTTCCGGCCCGGTTACCGAGGGCTCACGGGGGAGCGGGGCCGCGGGTGGGTCGAGAAGGCCACGCGTGCCGCGCCGGCCGCCGGGTCGCGTGGTGATCGCCGCGCGGTGCCGTGTGCGAGGATCGAACGCATGGGGACGAGCAGTGGCCGCCGGGTCGGCAGGCCGCGGGCGGCGCAGCGGCCGGACAGCGGTCTGGATCCGCGGGCCGAACTGCTGGTGGCCGCAGCCGAGTTGTTCACCACCCGCGGTTACGCGGCCACCACCACCCGGGCGGTCGCGGAACGGGCGGGCATGCGGCAGGCGTCGATGTACCACTACGTCTCCGGCAAGGAGGAACTCCTCGCCGAGCTGCTGGAGTCCACCGTCACCCCGTCGCTGGAGTGGGCGCGTGAGCTGCTCGCCGACGACGCGACCCCGGCCGAGGGGCGGCTGCGGGCGCTGTGCCGGGCCGACGTGGAGCTGCTGTGCGCCGGTCCGCACAACCTGGGCGCGCTCTACCTGCTGCCCGAGGTGCACACCGAGCGGTTCGCCGGGTTCCATGCCGTGCGGTCCGAACTCAAGGACGCCTACCGGCAGTTGATCGCCGCGACGGCTGCGGGCGGGCGGCTCGCCAAGGGGGAGCTCCAACTGCGCACCGACCTCGTCTTCGGGCTGATCGAGGGTGTCATCCTGATCCACCGCTCCGAACCCGAGCGTCCTGTCGACGAGTTCGCCCGCGCCACGGCCGACGCGGCGCTGCGGATCGCGGGGGTCTGACCCGGGCGGCCGGACCGCGGGCCTGGGCGCCCGGAGCCGGCCGGGGTTTCGGCCCGGAGCGCTGATTCACCCGTCACGGTGAGTCGTTCTCGCATACCCGTACGCCGTCACGGATGGTGTTCGAGCGACTTCCCTGTGTGCAAAACGACCGAGGATACTCCAGTCGTCCGGGCTGTTTCAGGTGCTCGCCGAATTAGACACGGCGTTGATCCGGTCGGACTAAGCTCGCCCGCGGCGCACCGAGTTGAGATGAATTCGTGCGCCTGTTCCCAATCATACGGAAGATCCTGACTGCTCCATGAACCTTCCCCCCACGAACTCCCCCGACATCCAGCCGATTCGTCTCAGAAGGCATACATGGTGAGTGTGCAATCGCCTCCCAATGGCCGTGAACTTCCCCTGGCGCGCGTGCTGTTGCTGCCCGCCATACTGATGGCCGCGGCGATCGCCGCCGCCGTCCTCCTGGTATCGGAGCCCGCCCGGACCGCCGTCGGCGTCTGCGGGGCCGTCGGCATGGTGCTGGTGCTCGCGACGGCGGCGGAAGCGGTACGCCGCGGCCGTAGGCTCCAGGACGCCCAGGCCGAACACGCCCGTCACCGTGCGTATCTGGAACAGCGCATCACCACGAGCGACGAGGAGATCGACCGCCTCGGCAAGGACGTGTTCCCGACCGCGCTCTACCGGCTGAAGGCCGGCGAGTCCCCCAAAGAGGTGATCCGCCAGGTCTTCGACCTCGACCCCCGGCTGCGCCACGCCCCCGAGTCGCAGCGCCGGCTGATCCGCACCATGCTCGACATCGTCGACGAGGAGGACCTCCAGCGCGACTCCCTGGAGCGCTCGTTCGTCAGCGTCGCCCGCCGCGTCCAGGCCATCGTCCACCAGCAGGCGCACGAACTGCGGGAGATGGAGGAGGACCACGGCCGCAACCCCGAGGTCTTCGACGACCTGCTGCGCATCGACCACGGCACCGCGCTGATCGGACGCCTCGCCGACTCGGTCTCCGTGCTCGGCGGCGGCCGCCCCGGTCGCCAGTGGCCCAACCCCGTCGCCCTCTACAGCGTGCTGCGCGGCGCCATGTCCCGGATCCTGGAGTACCGGCGGATCGAGCTGCACTCCATCTGCCAGGTCAACATCAAGGGCACCTCCGTCGAACCGCTCATCCACGCGGCCGCCGAACTCCTCGACAACGCCACGCGGTACTCGCCGCCCTCCACCAAGGTGCACGTCACCGCGGTCGAGGTGCAGTCCGGCGTGTGCATCGAGATCGAGGACGCCGGCGTCAGCCTCAACGAGGAGGCCCGCGGCCGCATCGAGGGCATGCTGGAGAAGGCCAAGCAGGGCAAGGACATCCAGGTCCTCGGCGAGAACCCGCGTCTGGGTCTCTCCGTCGTGGGCCGCCTGTGCACGACCTACGACATGGACGTCTCGCTGCGCGCCTCGGCCTACGGCGGCGTCCGGGCCGTCCTCATCGTGCCCAGCGACATGATGACCACCGACCCGGCCCCCGGCATCGCCCACGGCATCGGCGCCACCGGCATCCCCAAGCCCGAACTCGGCGCCCTCGAAGGCCCCAAGCGGCCCCCCAAGAAGCGCCGGCCCACCAGCCCCCGCATCCCCGCCGGGATCTCCATGGAGGACGACGTCCCCGAGGTCACCGAGTGGACCGCGGGCGGCCTGCCGCAGCGGCGCAGCCGGATGAAGACGTCGCTCAGCCAGCGCTACGCCGAGCAGGCCGCCATCGAGCGTGCCGAGCGCGAGGGCAACCCGACCATCTGGTCGCAGCACAAGGAGCCCGAGCCGGAACCGGCGCCCGAGCGTCCCGCGCCCGGCCTGTGGGTCGAGGCCTTCTGGGAGGGCCTCAAGAAGAACAACCCGGGTGTGCACCCCACCGACTTCACCCGGAACCCCACCAAGTACCAGCACCTCATCAACGATCCGGCCGGCCCCGACGCCGACGACGAGGGGGACCTCAAGTGATCCAGCAGCGAGGCAACTTCGACTGGATGCTCAAGCAGCTCGCCGACGGGGTACCCGGCGTCGAGATGATCGTCGTCCTCTCCGCCGACGGACTGCGCATCGCCCGGCACGGCGGCGACCCCGACGCCGCCGACCGCCTCGCCGCGGCCTGCGCGGGCGTGCAGAGCCTGGCCACCGCCGTCGCCCAGGAACTCCCCATCAGCAACGGCGACATGAACCTCGTCCTGATCGAGATCGACCGAGGCTACTTCTACCTCATGTCCGCCGGAGCCAACGCCTACCTCGCGGTGCTCGCCGACGTGACGTGCGAACCCGGCCGGATGAGCGAGATGATGCGCGACCTCGTCGTCCGCATCGGCACCCATCTCACCAGTCCGCCGCGGCGGAACGGGCAGACCGTATGACTCCTCCGCAACGCAGAAGGCGTCAGCCCAGGCCGGAGCACCAGCCGCCACCCCCTCCGCTGCCGCCCGAGCCGCCGGCCGCCGAGGGCGGCGGCGAGGACGGCGACAACAAGAACCCCGAGCGGCTCTACGTCATCAGCGGAGCGGACGGAGCACGGGCCGAACTCGACCTGGTCACCCTGATCGTGGCCCGCGCCGACCCACCGCCCTCGGTCACACCGGAGCAGGCGGTGATGCTCCGGCTCTGTCTCGCCCCGCTGTCCGTGGCCGAGCTCTCGGCCTACCTCAATCTGCCGTTCAGCGCGATGACGGCACTGATCACCGAACTGATCACGGCCGAACTGGTTCAGGCGCGCGCCCCGATCGTCCGGCAGGCGCTCCCCGACCGTTCACTTCTCGAAGCGGTGATGCATGGACTTCAAAAGCTCTGAGGCGATCCCCGGCCCCCGCACCGAGGACCAGCTGCCGCACACCGCCCAGGCCGCGGTGAAGATCGTGATCGTGGGCGGCTTCGGAGTCGGCAAGACCACCATGGTCGGTTCCGTCAGCGAGATCAGACCGCTGACGACCGAGGAGACCATGACCCAGGCCGGCATCGGGGTGGACGACAACTACGGCTCCGACTCTAAGACCGCCACCACCGTGGCGATGGACTTCGGCCGCATCAGCATCACCGACCAGCTGGTCCTGTACCTCTTCGGCACCCCCGGCCAGGAGCGGTTCTGGTTCCTGTGGAACGGACTGTTCGAAGGCGCCCTCGGTGCGGTCGTGCTCATCGACACCCGGCGCCTGGAGGTCAGCTTCGACGTCATGGGCCGTCTCGAGGAACGCGGCGTGCCGTTCGTCGTTGCCGTCAACTCCTTCCCCGACGCGCCCCGTTACCCCCTCGACGAACTGCGCACCGCGCTGGACCTGCCCCCCGACGTCCCCATCGTGGAGTGCGACGCCCGGCGCCGGGCCTCCAGCCGGGACGTCCTGATGACCCTGGTGCGCTTCCTGCACTCGCTCGCCATGTCCGGCGCGCTCACCTGACACCCCCCTTCGGAGCGATCACTGTGACGCCTGAATCCCCCTTCCCGGCCGGCACCGGCACCGACCCGGTCCCGCCGCCCGGCTGCCCGGCGCACGACCGCGGACCCGGCGGACTGCAGCGGCTCTTCGGCGCCGACGCGGACCACCTGGGCGAGCTCTACGAGAAGCTGCGCACGGAACACGGTTCCGTGGCCCCCGTACTGCTCCACGACGACGTACCGATCTGGGTGGTCCTCGGACTGACCGAGAACCTCCAGATGGTCCGCACCCCCGCCGTCTACACCCGCGACAGCCGGATCTGGACCCCGCTGCGCGAGGGCATGGTCAAACCCGACCACCCGCTCATGCCGCACATCGCGTGGCAGCCCATCTGCTCGCACGCCGAGGGCGACGAACACCTGCGGCTGCGGGCGGCGGTGCAGGGCGCCATGACCACCATCGACCACCGCAGCATCCGCCGCCTCATCGGCCGCTACACCCAGCTGCTGGTCAACGAGTTCTGCGAGCGGGGGCGCGCCGAACTGGTCTCCCAGTACTCCGAGCACCTGCCGATGGCGGTCATGTGCGAACTGCTCGGGATGGCCGAGGAGTACAACGACCGGATCGTGGAGGCCACCCGGGACGCGCTCAAGGGCACCGAGACCGCGATCTCCAGCAACGAGTACGTCATGGGCTGCCTGATCCGGCTGACCGCCCGGCGCCGGGCCCGTCCCGAGGACGACTTCGCCAGCCACCTCGTGACCCACCCCGCCGGGCTCAACGACGACGAGGTCGCCCAGCATCTGCGGGTCGTCCTGTACGCGGCCTACGAGACCACCGCCAACCTCCTCGCCAACGCGCTGCGCATGGTCCTCACCGAGCCCGGGTTCCGTGCCCAGCTCAACGGTGGCCAGATGACGGTGCCCGAGGCGATCGAGCAGTCCCTGTGGGACGAGCCGCCGTTCAGCACGGTCTTCGCCTACTTCGCCAAGCAGGACACCGAACTCGGCGGCCAGCGCATCCGCAGGGGCGACGGACTGCTGTACGCGCCCGCGCCGGGCAACGTCGACCCGCGGGTCCGCCCCGACCTGCGCGCCAACATGCAGGGCAACCGCTCCCACCTCGCCTTCGGCGGCGGCCCGCACGAGTGTCCCGGTCAGGACATCGGCCGTGCCATCGCCGACGTCGGCGTCGACCAGCTGCTCACCCGGCTCTCCGACATCCAGCTCGACTGCGACGAGGAGGAGCTGCGCTGGCGCGCCTCGATCGCCTCCCGGCACCTGGTGGAACTGCCGGTGCGCTTCGACCCGAAGCCCAAGCAGGACGTCACCCTCATGCCGAGCCCCGCGCTGGTCCCGCCGCAGCGCACCGACTGGCAGGTCGCCGGCACCCGCCCGGCGGCACCGGCACCGGCACCGGCCCCCGAGCCCCGGCCGGTGGCGCCTCCGCCGACCGCCGCCCCGGCCCCGGCCCCGGTCCCGGCCCCGGTCCCGGCCTCGGCCCCGGTCCCGGAATCCGCCAGGCCGCAGGGCATCTGGCCGAGGCTGCGCCGCTGGTGGCTCGGCCGCTAGCGGCCCTCACCACCTGCCCAGTCCTCGTACGACTCCCAGGCCCGCAGCGTTCGCCCGCTGCGCAGCCGGTGCTCGACCCCCGTGACCGGGTCGGTGAACTCCAGGCTCCGCGCCAGCAGTTGCAGCGGACGCCGGAAGTCACCGGCCGGCACGGGGCCGGTCACGACCGGATACAGCGGGTCGCCGAGGATCGGCACGCCCAGCGCGCTCATGTGGACGCGCAGCTGGTGGGTCTGCCCGGTGCGCGGGGTGAGCCGGTAGCGGCCCAGGTCCCCTCTGCGCCCGACCAGTTCGACGAGGGTCTCCGCGTTGGGCGCTCCCTCCACCTCACGCGCCTGCAGCACCCCGCGTTCCTTGAGGATCCGGCTGCGCACGGTCCGGGGAAGGGCGAGCGAGGGGTCGTACGGCGCGATCGCCTCGTACTCCTTGCGCACCCGGCGCTCGCCGAACAGCGTCTGGTACGCCCCCCGCTCCTCGGGCCGCACCGTGAACAGGACGAGCCCGGCGGTGAGGCGGTCCAGGCGGTGCGCGGCCCCGAGCGCGGGTACCCCCAGTTCCCCCCGGAGCCGGGCGAGGGCCGTCTCGGTGACGTGGCTGCCGCGAGGGGTGGTGGCGAGGAAGTGCGGCTTGTCGGCGACGACGAGGTGATCGTCGCGGTGGACCACGTCGAGCCGGAAGGGGACGGGGACCTCGGGGGGCAGGTCGCGGTGGAACCAGAGCCAGAGACCGGGGGTGTAGGGGGTGCGGGCGGCGACGGGCACTCCGTCGGCGGCCACGACGAGCCCGGACGCCAGCATCGCCTCGACGGCTCCCGGGGCGGCTCCGGAGAGCCGTGCGACGAGGTAGGCGCCGACGGTCTCCCACTCCTCGGAGGGGGGCAGCCGCACCCGGACGGGGTCCACCCCGTGGCGCTGGGGAAGCGGGGAGGGCGGGATGCTCGTCTTGCGTCTCATCGCAGCCCAGGGTAAGCGCGAGGCCCCTGTCCCGGGGCGCGGGCGGTGCCGGGACCCGGTCCCGTCCGCGTGGCGCGACCCGCCCGCCCGTGCCACAGCCTCCGGCACCGCGACCACGCTTCGGAACCCGCCCCCGGCCGCCTACGCGACAGCCTCCGGCACCGCGGCCGCGGTTCGGGACTCCGCCCGGGAGAAGCGCCAGACGGCCCCCACGACCACGGTGGCGGTCAGGAACAGCACGGTGAACCACCGGAAGTACCAGTGTCCCCCGCTGGGGTCGTACACCGCCTCCCTGGGCCATGCCAGGTTCACACTCATCGCCAGTCCGTACAGCAGCGCGGCCGCGTTGACCGGCACCCCCCACCGCCCCAGCGAGAACAGCGGCGCCCCGGTCTCGTCCGCTCCCTCGGCCCCGAACCCGCCGCGCAGCCGCCGGACCAGCAGGGGACCGGTGACCATCGCGTACGCGAGGTAGAGCATCACGATGCAGGTGGTCCCGATCGCCAGGAACGCGTCCGGTGAGGCGAAGTTCAGCAACAGCAGCGCGGCGGCCAGGGCGCCCACCGCCACGGCCGGGGCGCCGGGCATCCCGGTACCGGGATCGACCCGCGCCAGCCGTCGGGCGAAGGGCAGTTGCCCGTCACGGGCCATGGAGAACAGCATGCGCGAGGCGGCGGTCTGGATCGCCAGCGTCGCCACCGCGACGGCCACCACCACGTCGGCGAGCAGCACCCGGCCCACCCCGTCGCCGAGGCTGCTGGTCAGGACGTAGCTCAGCCCGTCCACGCCCAGCCGCCCGTCGGTCAGGCTGGGCGCGGCCAGCAGTCCGCCCAGGACGACCAGCCCGCCGAGCAGCCCCGCCGCCGCCAACGCGGTGAGGATCGTGCGGGGCGCCGTGCGCCGCGGCCGGTGCGTCTCCTCGCTCATCTCGCCCGCGCTGTCGAAGCCGATCAGCACGTACGCGGCGGTGAACGAACCGACCAGCAGCGCGCCCACCAGTCCTCCTCCGGCCGCCGTCCCGGTGTGGAACGTGATGCCGGGGGAGCGCTTCGAGTGGGTGAGCAGCAGTACGACGATCAGGACCGCGCCGATGATCTCGGCGGTGACGCCGACCCGGTTGATCACGGACATGACCCGGTTGTCCATGACGTTGACGAGGGTGGTCAGGACCAGCAGGACGACACCCAGGACGGCCGCGTTGGCGGCGCCGTCGGCCGAGGCCGGCGCCGGGTCCGTGCCGATGAGCTGGAAGCCGGACCAGAGCGCGGGCAGGACCATCTGCAGGGCCAGTGCAGCCGCCGCGACCACCACGATCTGCCCGATCACCATGATCCAGCCGGCGAACCAGCCGAAGGACGGGTTCGACAGGCGTGAGGACCACTGGTAGATCGCGCCGGAGATCGGGTAGCGCCCGGCGAGTTCGGCGAAGCAGGCGGCCACCAGCAACTGCCCGGCCAGGACGGCCGGCCAGGCCCAGAAGAAGACCGGGCCGCCGAACGCGTAGCCGAACGCGAAGAACTGGAAGACGGTCGTGAGGACGGAGATGAAGGAGAACCCGGCGGCGAACGAGGCGTACCGGCCGAGGCTGCGGTGCAGCTCCTGGCGGTAGCCGAACTCCTCCAGGGAGCGGTCGTCGGTCTCCGCGAGGGAGCGGTCGTCGATGGTCGTCACGGCGGCACCTGCCTGTCAGGGCGGATTTCCTGTCGGGCGACAGAAATTAGGGACGCGCTGTTTCGCGGGCGTCACGCCGGCGTGTCCGGGGCGGGCCCAAGTCCTCACGCCCTTGCGAGGTCGCGTCGTACGCGATACATCGTGTGTATTGACGTTCGCTCCGGACACGCGATATGTTCGGCCACGGATATTCGGAAGCGAGGTGGTCGGCGTGGCGGTGAAGCGGCGCAAGCTCGGCAATCCCCTGGCGCTCGTCGTGCTGACGACCCTCTGGCAGAAGCCGATGCATCCGTACGAGATCGCCCAGACCATGCGCCGTCAGGGCAAGGACACCAGCACCCGGATCAACTACGGCTCGCTCTACACGGTCATGCAGAACCTGGAGAAGCACGGCTTCGTCGAGGTGGCCGACGTGGAACGGCAGGGCAACCGCCCGGAGCGCACGGTCTACGGCATCACCGACGCCGGGCGCGAGGAGGCGGTCCACTGGCTGTCCGACCTGCTGGCCGTCCCGGCCAAGGAGTACCCGATCTTCGAGACGGCGCTCTCCCTGATGGGCGCCCTGCCCCCGGACGAGGTCGAGCGCCTGCTGGACGAGCGGCTCAGCACCCTGGAGGTCGAGGTCACCGGCGGCCGGGCGGTGCTGGAGAAGCTGCACGAGACACTGCCCCGACTGTTCGTCGTCGAGGTCGAGTACCACCTGCACATGCTGGAGGCGCAGGCCCGGTGGGTCCGCGGCTTCGTGCAGGAGTTGCGGGAGGGTTCGCTGCCCGGCGTCGAGAGCTGGCGCCGGTTCCACGAGACCGGCGAGTTCCCGCCGGAGTTCACGGAGGCGGACCGCTGAGAGAAACAGACCCCGGCGGTGCTGTTGCAGCAGCTCCGCCGGGGTCTCGAACCCCGAGCTGAACCCGCCGTGAGGCAGATCCGGGCCATCGAGGTGCGGCACACCCAGGATAGCCCGGCGCTCCTTCGGCGGATCAGCTGTCATCTGCTGTCATCCGCTCACTCATTCAGGAGAGCCCCGTCATGAACACCCGTGCGCCCGCGGTGCAGGCGCGCCAGCTGATCAAGACCTACGCGGGTGACGTCACCGCCCTGAACGGCATGGACGTCACCGTCGAACCCGGCACCGTCTTCGGGCTCCTCGGGCCCAACGGCGCCGGCAAGTCCACCACAGTCAAGATCCTCACCACGCTGGCCCGCCCCGACTCGGGCACCGCCACCGTGGCCGGCCACGACGTGCTGCGCCATCCGGACCGGGTGCGCCGCGCGATCGGCGTGGTCGCCCAGAACTCCGGCGCCGACCCGGTCGCCACCGGCCGCGAGAACCTCCGGCTCCAGGGCCGGCTGCACGGCCTGCGGGGCGCCGACCTGAACCGTCGGGTGGACGAACTGCTGGCCCGCTTCGCGCTCACCGACGCGGCCGGCCGTCCCGTCAAGGGCTACTCCGGAGGCATGCGCCGCCGCCTCGACGTGGCCCTCGGCCTGGTCCACCGTCCCGAGGTGCTCTTCCTCGACGAGCCCACCACCGGTCTGGACCCCGAGGCCCGCACCGCGATGTGGGACGAGATCGGCCGGCTGGCCGGCGAGGAGGGCCTGACCATCCTGCTCACCACCCACTACCTGGAGGAGGCCGACCGGCTCGCCGAGCGGATCGCGATCGTCGACCGCGGCCGGATCGTGGTCGAGGGCACCCCCGACTCCCTCAAGGGCGAACTCCGCGGCGACGCCGTTCACGTGGAGCTGCGCGAGGCGCCCGGGGAGGCCGGTCGCACCCTGCTCAAGGGCGCGCTGACCGGGCTGCCGGGCGTGCGCGAGGTGCTGTTCGACGGGCGCCGGATCAGCGCCCGCGCCGACGACGGCGCCGCCGCGATGCCGGCGCTGCTGGCCGCGCTGGAGCGGGCCGGGGTGACGGTCGCGGCCGCCACCGTCGCCCGGCCCTCGCTGGACGACGTCTACCTGCGGTACGCGGGCCGCCGTTACGCGGAGGCCGACACCGCCGACTCCCTCGCCCTGGCCGGAGGTGCCCGATGAGCAACGCCCTGTCCCAGACCTGGTACATGACCCAGCGTCAGCTGATGGTGTTCGCCCGCCAGCCGGCGTTCGCCGTCATCACCCTGATCCAGCCGGTGATCTGGCTCTTCCTGTTCGGCAGCCTCTTCAGGAAGGTGGTCGAACTGGGCGGCTTCGGCACCACCAGCTATCTCGACTACCTGGTGCCGGGCGTGGTCGCGATGAGCGCGCTCAGCTCCAACATGTGGGCGGGCATGGGCACCCTGGAGGAGATCCAGCGCGGCACCCTGAACCGCTTCCTGACCACACCGGTCAGCCGGGCCGCGCTGATGAACGGCAACGTGGTGAACAACGGCCTGGTCACCGCCGGCCAGTCGCTCGTCATCGTGCTGCTCGGCCTGCTGGGCGGCGCCGACTACCCGGGCGGTGCCGCGGGCGTCGCCGTCCTGGTGGTGGCCTCCGTGCTGCTCGGCACCGTCTTCGGGGCGCTGTCCAACGCGCTCGGCATGCTCGTGCGGGAGCGGGAGTCGATCATCGGGATCAACACGTTCCTGCTGCTGCCGCTGACCTTCCTGTCCAGCGCCTTCATGGCACGGTCCCAGATGCCGGGCTGGATGCGGCACACCGCCGACTTCAACCCGCTCGACTGGGCGATGGTGGCGGGGCGTTCGGCGCTGTCGGCGGATCCCGACTGGGGTACGGTGCTGGGCCGCGGCGGCGGGCTGCTGGCGCTGGCGGTCGCGGCCGTGTGGCTGTCCATCAGGACGTTCGGGTCGTACCAGCGATCGGTGTGACCGGCCCGGGGCGGCGGCACCCACGGCTGCCGCCGCCCCGGGGCCGCACGGCGGAGGGCCGGCGTGGCCCGGACCTCGCGCGGTCCGGCGGCGTCAGGCGGCTGCCGCCCCGCCGCCTTCCTGCTCCGCCTCGATGCGGGCGTTCCAGTCCCGCTTGGAGGCCTGCCACCCGTCCTCGTCGTGGCCGAGGCGCCAGTAGCCGGAGATCGACAGGTCCTCGCGCGGGATCGCGTGTTCGACGCGCAGCAGGGACCGCAGGTTCTTCACGAAGCTCGCCTCACCGTGGACGAAGGCCTGAACCCGGCCCTCCGGGAACTCCAGCTCCCGTACGGCCTCGATCAGGGCCTCGCCGACCGGTCGCGCGCCCCGGTGCAGCCAGACGACCTCCACATCGGAGTCGATCTTCTGCTCCTCCTCGGGGCCGGAGACCTCCACGAAGGCGAAGGCCCGGGCGTCGGCGGGCAGGGACTCCAGGGAGCGGGCGATCGCGGGCAGCGCGCTCTCGTCGCCGGCCAGGAGATGCCAGTCGGCGTCCGGGGCCGGGGCGTAGGCGCCGCCGGGTCCCATGAATCGCACGGTCTCGCCGGGCCGGACGCGGCAGGCCCACGGTCCGGCCAGACCCTCGTCGCCGTGCACGACGAAGTCCAGGCTCAGCTCACGGTGCTCGGCGTCCCAGGAGCGCACCGTGTACGTCCGGGTCACCGGCCAGTGCTCACGGGGGAGTTCGGCGCGGATCCGCTCCAGGTCGAAGGGTTCCGGGTACGTGACGCCCTCGGGCCCGAAGAGGAGCTTCACATAGTGGTCCGTGCAGGTGTCCGCGGCGAAACCGGCCAGTCCCTCACCACCGAGAACGACGCGCTGCATGTGCGGGGTCAGCCGCTCGGTGCGCACCACCTGGGCGGAATGGGGCTTGCGCGGCTTACGTCCCGGGCGCTCTGCCATGACCGGCCTCCTGCTCCATTGGTTAGGTCTGCCTAAGTTAGCATCTCGCCGGTGGGAACACCTCTTCCATGAACACCCGCTGAGCGTGTTTTGCCAGAACAATTCTCCGTCACTCAGCCGCCGAGTGTCAGCAGCAGCCGGTGCAGCGAGCCGCCCAGCCCCCAGCGGGCCGACAGCGCCTCCAGCCGGGCGGGGTCCCGCGGGGCCTTCGGCAGCACGGTGTCGACGTCGGGCAGCGGAACGTCGCCGGCCACCCGGACCACCGTCGGCGCGACCGCCACATACGGCCTGGCCTCGTCCAGCCGCCTGCGCTGCGACGGTGTGAGCCTTGCCTTCGGGTCGTCGACGGCGGCCATGATCCCGGCCAGGTCGCCGAACTCGGCGAGCAGCTTCGCCGCCGTCTTCTCGCCGATCCCCGGCACCCCCGGCAGACCGTCACTGGGGTCGCCGCGCAGCAGCGCCAGATCCGCGTACCCGCCCCCGTCCACTCCGTACTTCTCGCGCAGCCACGCCTCGTCCGTCATCTGCAGCGTGCCCACGCCCTTGAGCGGGTACAGCACCCGTACCCCGCGCCCGTCGTCCACCAGCTGGTAGAGATCCCGGTCGCCGGTGACGATGTCGACCGGTCCGCCGGCCCGCGCGGTGAACGTGCCGATCACGTCGTCCGCCTCGTACCCGGCCACGCCGACCCGGGCGATGCCGAGCGCGTCCAGCACCTCCTCGATGACCGGCACCTGCGGGGAGAGGGTGTCCGGCACCTCCTCCTCGTCCGGCCCCGACGCACGCTCCTCGGCGACCCGGTGGGCCTTGTAGGAGGGGATGAGATCCACCCGCCACTGCGGCCGCCAGTCGGCGTCCATGCAGGCCACCAGCCGGTCCGGACGGTGGTCCTTGACCAGCCGGTCGATGAAGTCCAGCAGACCGCGCACGGCGTTCACCGGTGTGCCGTCCGGAGCCCGCACGGAGTCCGGGACGCCGAAGTAGGCGCGGAAGTACAGCGAGGCGGTGTCGAGAAGCATCAGGCGTTCGGTCACGCCCCGCATCATGCCGCACGCCACCGACAGCGACAGGGCCCCGCGGGCCCCGGCGTGTGGAGAGGCCGTGACCTGGCCCACGTACGCGTTTGACCAGCGCGGACCCGGGCAGGCGCGGCTCCTGTCCCAGCCCCGGAGGCACCACGCCCCCGAGGCTCAGGGCCCGAGAGAGAGGTTCGCGTGGCACCCAGGCTTGAGACCGAGCACCTGTACAAGGTCTTCGGCAGACGTCCGGACGACTCGGTGGAACGGCTCCGGCACGGCGCCGACCGGGAGGAACTGCGCGCCGACGGCACCACCGCCGCCGTGATCGACGCCTCCTTCCAGGTCGAGCCGGGCGAGATATTCGTCGTGATGGGCCTGTCCGGGTCCGGCAAGTCGACCCTGCTGCGCCTCCTCAACGGCCTGCTGGAACCGACCGCGGGCCAGGTCCGCTTCGACGGCCAGGACCTCACCGCGCTCACCGACCGCGAACTGCGCGAACTGCGCTCGAAGAAGATCAGCATGGTCTTCCAGCACTTCGCGCTCTTCCCGCACCGCACCGTCCGCGACAACGCCGCCTACGGCCTGGCCGTGCAGGGCGTGCCCCGCGCCGAGCGCGTCCGCCGCGCCGACGAGGCGCTCGCCCTGTGCGGCCTGGCCGGCTGGGAGGGCTCCTGGCCCGACGAGCTGTCCGGCGGCATGCAGCAGCGCGTCGGCCTGGCCCGGGCCCTGGCCACCGACGCCGATCTGCTCCTCATGGACGAGTCGTTCAGCGCGCTGGACCCGCTGATCCGCCGCGACATGCAGGACCAGCTGCTGGAACTCCAGAAGTCCCTGAAGAAGACGATCGTCTTCATCACCCACGACCTCAACGAGGCCATGCGCCTGGGCGACCGCATCGCCGTGATGCGCGACGGCCGCGTCGTCCAGACCGGCACCGCGGAGGACATCCTGCTGCGCCCCGCCGACGACTACGTCGCCTCCTTCACCCGGGACGTCGACCGCTCCCGGGTGCTGACGGCCGCCGCCGTGATGGACACCGACGTGACCGGCGACGAGGCGGACTGCGGCTGCGCCACCGCGACCCCGGCCACCCCGTTCACCGAACTGTGCGCGCTCAGCGCCCGGTTGTCCCATCCGGTCGCCGTGCTGGACCCGGACCGCGCCGTCGTGGGCGTCGTACCGCAGGAGCGGCTGGTCGGGTTCCTCGCGGAGGACACGGGCGAACCCGTCGCCTGCGAGGGCGGGAAGAAGGTGACCGTCCGTGCCTAGGCTGCATCTCGGCGACTGGGTCGACTCCGGAGTGAACTGGCTGGTCGCGCACATGTCGTGGCTCTTCGACGCGATCCGCGCGGTCGTCGAGGGCATGTACGACGGCATCGACGGTGTCCTCACCGCCCCCGCACCCCTGCTGCTGGCAGGCATCTTCGCGGTCCTGGCCTGGTGGCTGCGCGGGCTGACCGCGGGCGTCCTGGCCTTCGCCGGATTCGCGCTCGTGGACTCCCTCGACCTGTGGGACCGCGCCATGTCCACTCTGGCGCTGGTCCTGGTCGCCACGGTGATCGCGCTGGTCGTCTCGGTACCGCTGGGCATCTGGGCGGCCCGCTCCAGGGCGGTCAGCGCGGCCGTGCGACCGGTCCTCGACCTGCTCCAGACCATGCCGTCGATGGTCCTGCTCATCCCGGCCATCCTCTTCTTCGGCCTGGGCACCGCCGCCGGCGTGATCGCCACGCTGATCTTCGCGCTGGCACCCGGCGTCCGCATGACCGAGCTGGGCATCCGCCAGGTGGACGCCGAACTGGTCGAGGCCGCCGAGGCGTTCGGCACCACACCCCGCGACACCCTGCTGCGCGTCCAGCTGCCGCTCGCGCTGCCGACCATCATGGCCGGCGTCAACCAGGTCATCATGCTGGGCCTGTCGATGGTCGTCATCGCCGGCATGGTCGGCACCGGCGGCCTCGGCGGCGCCGTCAACGAGGCCATCGGCCAGCTCGACATCGGCTTCGGCTTCGAGGCGGGCGTCGGCATCGTCGTCCTCGCCATCTACCTCGACCGCATGACCAGCGCGCTCGGCACCCAGCTGTCCCCGCTCGGCCGCCGTGCCGCCGCCAGGGTCCGCCCCACCCCGTGGAGCTACCGCCCCCGCCCGGCCGTCGCCGTCGTCGGTGTGGTCGTCCTCGCCCTGGTCGCGGGCGGTCTCGGCATCTTCGGCTCCTCGTCCGACACCGCCCAGGCCTCCGCCACGGACATCGGCCGGGGCAAGGAGATCAAGATCGGCTACATCCCCTGGGACGAGGGCATCGCCTCCACCTTCCTGTGGAAGGAACTCCTGGAGGAACGCGGCTTCAAGGTCACCACCACCCAGTACGCCGCCGGTCCCCTCTACACCGGCCTCGCCACCGGCCAGCTCGACTTCGAGACCGACTCCTGGCTGCCGGTCACGCACGCCGAGTACTGGAAGAAGTACGGCAAGCGGCTCGACGACCTCGGCAGCTGGTACGGCCCCACCTCCCTGGAGCTGACCGTCCCTTCGTATGTGAAGGACGTGAACTCCCTCGCGGACCTGAAGAACCACGCCTCGGAGTTCGGCGGGAAGATCGTCGGCATCGAGCCCAGTGCCGGCATGATGGGCCTGCTCAAGTCCAAGGTCCTCAAGGAGTACGGCCTCGAAGGCAGTTACCAGGTCGTCGACGGTTCCACGCCCGCCATGCTCGCCGAGCTCAAGCGGGCCTACGCCAAGAAGCAGCCCATCCTGGTCACCCTGTGGTCCCCGCACTGGGCCTACAGCGACTACGGGCTCAAGAAGCTCAAGGACCCCGAGGGCGCCTGGGGCTCCGGCGACGGCGTGCACGCCCTGTCCCGCAAGGGCTTCAGCGAGGACAACCCCGAGGTCGGCAGGTGGCTCAAGGACTTCTCCATGACGGAGAAGCAGCTCACCGGCCTGGAGGCCGAGATCCAGAAGGCCGGCCAGGGCAAGGAGCAGGACGCGGTACGGGCCTGGCTCAAGCGGGACCCGGCGCTCCTCGACAAGTGGGCGCCGCTCCACGGGTGAGCCAGGCGGGCCGCCGACGGGCGCACCGCCGCCCGTGTGGCGAAGCCCACCCGTCATGACCCGCCCCGGGCGGGACCGGGGCACGTACTGTTCGACGCCCCGGTCCCGCCCCCTTCCTGTGAGCAGCCCGTGATCCGCCGGCTCTGGCCCCTCCTGCTGCTGGCGGCCGCCATGACCGTGCCCCGGTTCTCGGAGGCCGGCCCGGACCCGGCCTCGGCCGCCGCCGCCCGGTTCGAGGCACTCGCCGCGGACGTCACGCGGGCGGACGGCGCGGTTTTCGACGCCCGGGACGACACCGGCCGCACCATGGACACCGCCGAGATCACCCCGGTGCCCGGGGCGTACGGCGGCGGCTACCTCGCCGTCTACCACACGGCCCTCGCCGACGGCCGCTTCCACACCGCCGTCGCCACCTCCACCGACCTGCGCACCTGGACCCGGCGCCACGACTTCGGTCCCGGCACCAGCCAGCCCTCGCTGCACGCCGATGGCACCGGCGGATGGGTCCTCGCATACGAAAAGGATCCGGCCAACCACATAGCGCTACGGCATTACCCAAGCCTTGGCGCCCTGCTGGCCGGAGCGGCCGACCGCGCGTTCGACGCCCCCCGCACCCTGTCCCGCTGCGCCGAGGGCACCCCGGACGTCACCGCTGTCCACGGCGACACCGTGGAACTGACCGGCCACTACCGTGCCGACTGCACCACCGACCGCCAACTCCGCGCCACCCTGCGGGGTTTCACCACCTGGCGGGCGCACCCCGAGCACCGTCTCGACCTGGCCCTGCTGGCCTGGGGCACCGCCGGGAACATCGGGGACCGATCGCGCATTGAACTGATGGGGCACCCGCTGGTCCTGATCGAGGGCCAGCGCCTGCGGGGCGACTTCGGCAGCTGGTCGGCCTACGTCTACGACCCGGTCTCCGGCCGGGCCGACCGGCTCGGGCTGCGCACCCCCGGCGGCAGCCGCGCCTTCGCCAACCCGTCGGCCACCCTGCTCACCGACCCCGACGGCCGTCCGGCCCTCCTGGTCAGCGTGTTCATCCCGAAGGAGGAGTCCGCGCCCGGCGAGTCCGGAGAGCTCGTCTACTGGCGAGAACTGTGAGGGTCGCGCTCACCCGACGTGACGGGGATGTGACACCCGCCTGAAACGGTTTGCCGAACATGCGTAGGGTGCAGAGAACCCAACAGAAGGGGGCCCGGCCGAAGCGGGGCACCCGGTGGACACGACGACGGGCCGACGAGCGAAGGAGGGAGCCGGAGCGATGGGCGACCACAAAGACCAGCAGCCCGTGCGGGTGGGCGCGGCAGTCCGGCGGCGCCGCCGCGCGCTGGAGCTCACCCTCGCCGTGGTGGCCGAGCGCAGTGGCCTGTCGGTGCCCTTCCTGAGCCAGATCGAGAACGACCGGGCCCGGCCGAGCCGCGCCTCGCTGGAGAAGGTCGCCGACGCCCTGCGCACCACCGCCGTCGAGCTGCTCGCCGCCGCGGATCCGGCGTGCAGCGTCGACGTGGTGCGTGCCGACGCCGCCGAACCGGACTTCGCGCCCAAGGTGCGTTCCCTGGTGCGCGGCCACCATCAACTGCACGCCTCGGAGTTCACCGGCGACCACGACGCGGGCCGCGAATTCCAGCACCGCAACGACGAGTTGATGTACGTCGCCGACGGCGCGGTGGAGATCGAGGCCGAGGGCCGCGCCTACCGGCTGGGCCGCGGCGACACCCTCTACCTCACCGGCGGAGTCCGTCACCGCTGGCGGGCGACGGTGCCGGACACCAGGGTGATCGTGGTGGCGGTTGCGGAACACATCGAGGCCGTCCAGGACCGCCCCCGTTGACCCGCGTGGTCTCCCTGGTCCCCTCGCTCACCGAGGCGGTCGCCCGGACCCTCCCCGGGGTCCTCGTCGGCGCAACCGACTGGTGCACCCATCCGGCCGACCTCGACGTCACCCGTGTCGGCGGCACCAAGAACCCTGGGCTCGACCGGATCCTCGCCCTCGCTCCCGACCTGGTGGTCGCCAACGAGGAGGAGAACCGCGCCCCCGACCTGGACGCCCTTCGCGCGGCCGGCGTGGAGGTGCTGGTCACGGAGGTGCGGGAGGTGCCGCAGGCCTTCGGCGAGCTGGCCCGGCTGCTGACGGCCTGCGGGGCGGGCACCCGCCCGCGCTGGCTGGACGAGGCCGAAGAGGCCTGGTCGGGGCCGGTGCCCGAGCCCCGTACGGCCGCGGTCGTACCGATCTGGCGGCGGCCGTGGATGGTCCTCGGCCGGGACACCTTCGCGGGCGACGTCCTCAGGAGGCTGGGGGTCGGGAATCTGTACGCCGCACACCCGGAGCGGTATCCGCGCGTCCCCGCCGAGGAGCTGAACGAGGCGCGTCCCGGCCTGGTCGTCCTCCCCGACGAGCCCTACGCCTTCACCGCCGACGACGGTCCAGAGGCCTTCCCCGGACTGCCGTGCGCACTGGTCAGCGGACGGCACCTGACGTGGTACGGACCGTCGCTGGCCGAGGCGCCACGGATGCTGGACGAGGCCCTGCGAGCAGTTCGCCGCTGAGCAGCCCGCGTACGGTGCCGGCGGCGGCCGCCGACCAGCCCGCGACGAGTAGGGCGTACAGGCCCAGCGCCAGCCAGTCGTAGACGGCGAGGCCGGTGTGGCGTTCCAGTGACGCGGCGCCCGTGACACACGTCCCCACCGGGAAGGTGAACGCCCACCACGTCATGGCGAAGCGCATTCCCGCCCGCCGCGCCCGCACCAGGTGCGCGGCCGCCAGCGCCAGCCACAGCAGCGCGAACCCCATGACCGGAACTCCGTAGAGGACGGCGAGGAGGCCGAAACCGGCGGCGAAGGGCGCCGGGACCACCCCGGGCGCGAGGTCCGCGAAGGCGCCCACCGCGGTCGTGGACTGTCCGAGGGGGCCCAGCACCAGGAAGAACGTGGGGACGAGCGTGAGGGGCGGCGGACCGCCGGTGACCATCCGGGCGAAGACGAGCGTCAGCATCAGCAGGGTGGCCAGCAGGCTCAGCCCGAAGAGCGCGAAGCAGCCGTAGAGCAGGGTCTCGCGCGGCTGTCCGGGCGGCAGGTGCGGGACCAGCCGCGGTCCGAGCGCGGCCGACACCATGGGCGCGACCAGCGGCAGCAGCCAGACCGGGCCGGCCTGCCCGGGCCCGACCCGGTGCCGTACGGCCAGCAGGTACGGCACGGAGACCGCGGCCGCGAGCCCCACCGCGGTCCCGGCGGTGAACAGCACGGCGTCCAGGGCCACCGCCGCCCGCTCGCCGATCCAGTCCCGCCCGATGGTGAGGGCGCCGCCGCCGACCGCGAGCAGGGCCATGGCGAGGCAGCCGTAGAACGGGGCGACCGCCGGGTCGCGCAGGTGGGCGAGGGCCTGGTCGCGGTGGTGGACCCAGTGCAGGGCGCGGGCGGCCAGCAGGACCAGGAGCTGCAGCAGCGACAGCGCCCAGATGCCGACGAGGACCTCACGCGGACCGTCGCCGGCGACCGCGGCGCCGCCGAGGGCGAGGGCCGCGGTGCCCATGACGGAGGCGTACCAGTTGGGGCCGAGATACCGGACTGCGGTGACCATGGGTCCACGGTCCCGCGGCTTCGCGCCGCCGACCAGGGAGTCCCTCTCTATGGGGGCATAAGCTGGTCTTATGAGCGAAGCGGGCGGGACGAGCGGCGCGGGGGACCGTGCGGCCGGCGGCACCCTGGCACACCGGGTGCCGGATCTCGGTGCGCTGGAACTGCTCCTGGCGGTGGCACGGCTGGGCAGCCTCGGGGCGGCGGCCCGGGAGGTCGGCATCACCCAGCCGGCGGCGAGCAGCCGGATCCGCTCGATGGAACGTCAGCTGGGCGTGGCCCTCGTCGACCGCTCACCGCGCGGCTCCCGGCTCACCGACGCGGGGGCACTGGTGACCGACTGGGCGCGACGGGTGGTGGAGGCGGCGGAGGCCTTCGACGCGGGGGCGCAGGCGCTGCGGGACCGGCGGGACTCGCGGCTGCGGGTGGCGGCGAGCATGACCATCGCCGAGTACCTGCTGCCCGGCTGGCTGCTCGCGCTGCGCGCCCAGCGCCCCGACACGGCGGTCTCGCTGCTCGCCGGGAACTCCGCGGCGGTGGCACAGCGACTGCTCGCGGACGAGGCGGACCTCGGATTCGTGGAAGGGCTGACGGTCCCGCCGGGCCTGGACTCGACGGTGGTGGCCCACGACCGTCTGATCGTGGTGACGGCTCCGGCGCATCCGTGGGCCCGCCGCCGACGCCCCCTGGCGGCCGAGGAGTTGGCGGCGACCCCGCTGATCCTGCGCGAACGCGGCTCCGGCACCCGACAGGTACTGGACGCGGCGCTGGGCGGCCTGGCCCGCCCGCTGATCGAACTCTCCTCCACGACGGCGGTGAAGGCGTCGGCGGTCGGCTGCGCGGGCCCGGCGGTCCTCAGCGAACTGGCGGTGGGCGAGGAACTGGCCATGCGCAGACTGGTGAGCATCCCGGTGGAGGGCGTCGCCCTGCGGCGCGCCCTGCGGGCGGTGTGGCCCACGGGTCACCGCCCCACCGGCCCGGCCCGCGAACTGCTGGCCCTGACCCGGGGCTGAGTCCCGTGCCCGCCGCCGTGGACCCGTCTCGCGGCCGAGGTGCCTCCAGCCGTCGGAGCCCCGGCCGCCGCCCCGGGTCCTTGCCGTGGCCGGGGTGACGGCCGGCCGCTCCCGCCGCGCGGTCGGCTCAGGACGCGGCCGCGATCAGCGCCCGCATCACACGCAGGTCCTCGCCCATCTCGGGATGCCACTGGACGCCGAGAACCCAGTTGTCGCCGGCGGGGAGCTCGATCGCCTCTACGGTGCCGTCGGCCGCGTGCGCCGAGGGCAGCAGGCCGGTGCCGAGCCGGTCCACCGCCTGGTGGTGGAAGGTGGGGACCGCGGTCTCCACCGGGACGGCGTCGGCGTAGCGCGTGCCGGGGACCGGCTTCACCTCGTGGCGGCTGAAGACACCGGGCTCCCCGGCATGGCCGTCGATGTGCTGGACGAGCGTGCCGCCCAGGGCGACGTTGAGGAGCTGCATGCCCCGGCAGATCCCGAGCAGCGGAACGCCCGCGGCCAGCGCCGCGTCGATCAGCGCCAGCTCCCAGGCGTCCCGGGCGCGGGCCGGAGGGCCGGTGCGGGGGTCGGGGTCGGCGCCGTAGCGGACCGGCTCCACGTCCGGGCCGCCGGCGATCACCAGGCCGTCCAGGCGGCTCACCGCGGCCGCCGCGTGTTCCGGGGCGTCCGGCGGCAGCAGCGCCGCCAGGCCACCCGCCCGCTGGACCAGACGTGGGTAGCCGGCCGGCAGCAGGGCCGCCTCCAGCTCCCAGACGCCCCAGCGCGTCCCCGCCTCCAGATAGGTGCTCACGCCGATCAGCGGCCGTCCGGGCATGGACCCTCCCCAGTCGTAAAGGTAGTCCCGCACACCTTTTAGTGTCCGCACCTTTATGACATGCCGACCGGCGGTTACGCCAGGAACCCCCGCAGCAGCGCGGCCGTCCCCGCGCAGTGCTCGCGCATCATCTCCCGGGCGCCGTCCGCGTCCCCGTCCAGGACCGCCTCCACCAGGGCGAGGTGCTGGCGCTGCGAGTGCTCCAGGTTGCGGACCAGGAGCGGGATGCAGTCCAGGAGGTCGTTGACGGTCGCCCGGACCGCCGCGTACTGCGCGGTCAGCGAGGGCGAGCCGCACAGTTCGGCGATCGTGAGATGGAGCAGGGTGTCCAGGCGGCGGTAGTCCGCCAGGGGCGCCTCGTGGGTGCGGGCCAGCGCCTCACGGAGGCGGTCCGCCCGCTCTCCCGACAGCCCGTGTGCCGCGCACAGCCCGGCCGCGCCCACCTCCAGGACCTCGCGGAACCGCAGCACGTCCTCGAGGTCGACCTCGGCGGTGCGGCGCCGCAGCTCGTCCTCGCCGCCCGCGTCCGGCCGCCGCAGCACGAACGTGCCGCCGTAGCGCCCGCGCCGGGACTCCACCAGGCCCTGGTCCTGGAGCACCTTCAGCACCTCGCGCAGAGTCACCCGGCTGATCCCAAGCCGCTCCGCCAGCACCCGTTCCGCGGGCAGCCGCCCGCCGCCCGGGACCAGGCCCAGCCGGACGACCTGGAGGATCTGCTCCAGCGCCTCCTCGAAGCCGTTGCCCGCCCGCACCGGTCGCAGAACCGGCGTCAACGGGTCGTCGAGGGCGCCGTCCGCGTCCGGCGACATGAGGCCGCACCCCCTTCCCAAGCAATGGTTCTCACCAATACCTTAGAACTCCCGGCCCGGCCGCAGCAGCGCGATGAAGCCCAAGGAGTCCTCCCGTGGCAGACCGCACACCCCCGCTCAGCGTCGAGGAACTGCACACGCTCGTCGCCGGCGGCGAGATCGACACTGTCGTCCTCGCCTTCCCCGACATGCAAGGGAGACTGCAGGGAAAGCGGTTCGCCGCCCGCTTCTTCCTCGACGAGGTCCTGCACCACGGCACCGAGGGCTGCAACTACCTGCTCGCCGTCGACACCGAGATGAACACCGTCGAGGGCTACGCCATGTCCTCCTGGGAGCGCGGCTACGGCGACTTCGCCATGCATCCCGACCTCACCACCCTCCGCCGGGTGCCCTGGAACGCGGGCACCGCCCTGCTCGTCGCCGACCTCGCCTGGAACGACGGCTCACCGGTCGTCGCCGCGCCCCGGCAGATCCTCCGCCGCCAGCTGGAGCGCCTCGCCGAACTCGGCTGCACCGCACAGGTCGGTACGGAGCTGGAGTTCATCGTGTTCAAGGACACGTACGAGGCCGCCTGGGACGCCAACTACCGGGGACTGACCCCGGCCAACCAGTACAACATCGACTACTCGGTGCTGGGGACGGGCCGGATCGAGCCGCTGCTGCGCCGGATCCGCAACGAGATGGCGGGCGCCGGACTGACCGTCGAGTCCGCCAAGGGCGAGTGCAACCCGGGTCAGCACGAGATCGCCTTCCGCTACGACGAAGCCCTGGTCACCTGCGACCAGCACGCCGTCTACAAGACCGGTGCCAAGGAGATCGCCGCCCAGGAGGGCGTCTCGCTCACCTTCATGGCCAAGTACAACGAGCGGGAGGGCAACTCCTGCCACATCCACCTGTCGCTCGCCGACGCCGACGGCACCAACGTCTTCGCGGCCGAGGACGGCATGTCCGAGCTGATGCGGCACTTCCTCGCCGGACAGCTGGCCGCCCTGCGGGACTTCTCGCTCCTGTACGCGCCCAACATCAACAGCTACAAGAGGTTCCAGCCGGGCTCCTTCGCACCGACCGCGGTCGCCTGGGGCCACGACAACCGCACCTGCGCGCTCCGGGTCGTCGGCCACGGCCGCTCGCTGCGGTTCGAGAACCGGCTGCCCGGCGGCGACGTCAACCCCCACCTCGCCGTCGCCGGCCTGGTCGCCGCCGGACTGTACGGCGTCGAGCACAAGCTCGAACTCCCCGAACCCTGCCCCGGCAACGCGTACGCCGCCGACTTCGCGCACGTCCCGACCACGCTCCGGGAGGCCGCCGAGCTCTGGGAGAACAGCCCCATCGCCCGCGCCGCCTTCGGCGACGAGGTCGTCGCGCACTACCGCAACATGGCCCGCGTCGAGCTGGCCGCATTCGACGCCGCGGTGACCGACTGGGAGCTGCGCCGCTCCTTCGAACGCATGTGAGGCACCACTTGTCGCAACAGTACGAACTCGACGTCCTCGACCCGGCCACGGAGGAGGTGATCGCGACCGTCGCGGGGGCCACGGAGGAGGACGTCGACACCGCCGTACGGCGGGGCGCCGAGGCCCAGCGGCGATGGGCCGCGCTCGCACCCGGCGAACGGGCCCGGCTGCTGCGCCGGTTCGCCGTCACCGTCGACGAACACCGCGAGGAACTCGCCCAGCTGGAGGTGAAGGAGGCCGGGCACACCATCGGCAACGCCCGCTGGGAGGCGGGCAACGTCCGGGACCTGCTCGACTACGCGGCGGGCGGCGTGGAACGGCTGACGGGACGCCAGATCCCGGTGCCCGGCGGCCTCGACATCACCCTCCTCGAACCCCTCGGGGTCGTGGCCGTCATCGCGCCCTGGAACTTCCCCATGCCGATCGCGGCCTGGGGCAGCGCACCCGCCCTCGCGGCCGGCAACGCGGTGATCCTGAAACCCGCCGAGACCACCCCCCTCACCGCGCTCCGCCTCGCCGAACTCGCCCTGGCGGCCGGACTGCCCGAACACCTCTTCCAGGTACTGCCCGGACGCGGCGACATCGCGGGCGAGGCCCTGGTCCGGCACCCCGGCGTCGCCAAGATCGTGTTCACCGGCTCCACCCGGGTCGGCAAGCGCATCATGGCCCTCTGCGCCGACCAGGTGAAGCGGGTGACCCTCGAACTCGGCGGCAAGAGCCCCAACATCGTCTTCGCCGACGCCGACATCGAGGCCGCCGCGGCCGCCGCCCCCATGTCCTTCCTGGACAACTCCGGGCAAGACTGCTGCGCCCGCACCCGCATCCTCGTCCAGCGCTCGGTCCACGACCGCTTCCTGGAACTCCTCGCCCCCGCGATCGAGTCCGTCACCGTCGGCGACCCGGCCGACGAGAAGACCGACATGGGCCCGCTGATCTCCAAGTCCCAGCTGGACCGCGTCCGTTCGTACGTCGAAGCCGAGGCGCCCGGCATCCGGGGCACGGCTCCCGACGGCCCCGGCTTCTGGTTCCCGCCGACCGTCCTCACCGGCGTCGACCCCCGGGCCCGCGTGGCCGTCGAGGAGGTCTTCGGCCCGGTCGCCGCCGTCATCCCCTTCGACGACGAGGCCGACGCGGTCCGCCTCGCCAACGACACCGACTACGGCCTCTCCGGCTCCCTGTGGACCCGCGACGTCGGCCGCGCCCTGCGCGTCTCCCAGGCGGTCAGGGCCGGCAACCTGTCCGTCAACTCCCACTCCAGCGTCCGCTACTGGACCCCCTTCGGCGGCTACAAGCAGTCGGGGATCGGCCGCGAACTCGGCCCGGACGCGCTCACCGCCTTCACCGAGACCAAGAACGTCTTCATCAGCACGGAGGGCCCCGCACAGTGACCGCATCCACCGAAGAGACCGTCTGCCGCCGACTCGTCGGCCGCACCGCCGTCATCACCGGAGCCGGCAGCGGCATCGGCCTCGCCACCGCACGGCGGCTCGCCTCCGAGGGCGCGCACGTCGTCTGCGGCGACGTCGACGAGACCCGCGGCAAGGCCGCCGCCGAGGAGGTCGGCGGGCTCTTCGTGAAGGTCGACGTCACCGACGCCGAACAGGTCGAGGCGCTGTTCAAGACGGCCTTCGACACCTATGGCAGCGTCGACGTCGCCTTCAACAACGCCGGTATCTCGCCGCCCGACGACGACTCCATCCTGGAGACCGGACTGGAGGCCTGGAAGCGCGTCCAGGAGGTCAACCTCACCTCCGTCTACCTGTGCTGCAAGGCCGCCATCCCCTACATGCGGCGCCAGGGCAGGGGCTCCATCATCAACACCGCCTCCTTCGTGGCCCGGATGGGCGCGGCGACCTCGCAGATCTCCTACACCGCCTCCAAGGGCGGAGTTCTGGCCATGTCCCGCGAACTGGGCGTCCAGTTCGCCCGGGAGGGCATCCGCGTCAACGCGCTGTGCCCGGGACCGGTCAACACCCCGCTTCTGCAGGAGCTGTTCGCCAAGGACCCGGAGCGGGCCGCCCGGCGCCTGGTCCACATCCCGCTCGGCCGGTTCGCCGAGGCCGACGAGATCGCCGCCGCCGTCGCCTTCCTGGCCAGCGACGACTCCTCGTTCGTCAACGCCAGCGACTTCCTGGTGGACGGCGGGATCTCGGGGGCGTACGTCACGCCCCTGTAGGAGCCGCCCCGGCTCCCGTCCTACAGTGCGTCAGTGAGCACGACGCCGCCCGGCTGGTACCGCGACCCGCAGGCTCCGCACCTGGAGCGCTGGTGGGACGGCGGGACCTGGACCGGGCACCGGCGCACCCCGTCCGGCCTCCCCGCGCCGCCGACCCCGGCGGCCGGGGCGTCCGGACGGGCACGCGCGGTCGCGTCGACGGCCGCCGGGGCCGTGCTGGTGACGGCGATCGTCGGCGGCGCCGCCGCGCTCCGGACGGACGGACTGCGCGTCGGCCCGGACACCGCGGTCCGCGCGCCGCCCACCGGACCGCCGTCCCCGCCCCTGGTCGTCGACCGGCTCAACGGCATATCCCTGCCGGTCCCGGCCGGCTGGACCAGCCCCTCCGCCCTCGCCCAGGACGACGTCGTGATGACCACCGAGGGCACCTACGACTGCCCGGCCGGCACCGGCCTCTGCCGCCACGGCGAGGTCCTCAGCCGTACGGCCGGCAGTGCCGACGGCGGGTCCCCGCGCGCCGTCGCCGAACGGGACGTACCGCGCGCGGCCGAGGCGGCCTACGGCCACGATCCCGGCGGGCGGCGGCCGTTCGGCGGCATCAGCTCCCACCGCGTGGTCAGGGCCGGCCCGGTCGCGGTGGCCGGCGGCGACGGGTACCTGGTGCGCTGGCGGGTCAGGACCGCCGAGGGGCCCGGCGGCTACGTCCAGTCCCTCGCCTTCCCCGCCCGCTCCGGCATCCCCGCCCCGGTCGTCGTCCGGTTCGTCTTCGACGCCGGCCCGGACGGACCGCCGCTGTCCGACATGGACGCGATCGCCGCCGGGATCCGCCCGGTGGACCAGGACCCCGGAGGTCAGAGGAAGGTGTGACCTTCGCCGCGGTACGTCGGCACGGTCGCCGCCACCCGGTCGCCCTCGACCAGGTGCAGTTCGTCGAACCGCTCGCACAGCTCGCCCGCCTTGGCGTGCCGGAACCACACCTTGTCGCCGATCAGCAGGTCGTCCGCCGCGGAGCCGAGCAACGGCGTCTGCACCTCCCCGGGGCCCTCCTGCGGGTCGTACACCAGCCCCTCCGGGAGGTACGGCACCGGCAGCCGGTCCGGGCCCGGTGCGCCCGAGGCCGGGTAGCCGCCACCGAGGACGGTGACGACCCCGACACCGGGCCGCCGGACCACCGGCATGGCGAACAGGGCGGCCGGACGGCCGGTGAACGACGTGTAGTTGTCGAAGAGCCGGGGCACGTACAGCCCCGACCCGGCCGCTATCTCGGTGACCGCGTCCTCCGCCGCCGTGGTCTGCACACTGCCGGTGCCGCCGCCGTTGACGAACTCCAGGCCCGGCGCCACCGCCCGGACCGCCCGCACCACCGCGGCGCGCCGCTCGGCCAGTTCGCGGCGGGCGGTGGCCTGCATCAGCCGGACCGCGCGGGAACGCAGCGGGCGGCCGGCGAGGCTGTCGCCGACCCCGGCGATGTGACCCTCGTACGCCATGATCCCGACCAGTTCGAAGCCGGGCCGGCGGGCCACGGTCCGCGCCATCTCGGCGAGTTGGGCGGGGGAGTACAGCGGCGAACGCCGGGCGCCGACCCGCACCCGCCCGCCGAGCAGCTTCAGCGAGGTGTCCAACTCCAGGCAGACCCGGACCACTTCGGTCCCGCCGTCCCGGGAGGCGTCGATCAGGTCGAGGTGCGCCGGATCGTCGATCATCACCGTCACGGCGGCGGC
Organism: Streptomyces sp. NPDC001068; assembly: GCF_042897315.1. Classification (NCBI taxonomy): domain Bacteria; kingdom Bacillati; phylum Actinomycetota; class Actinomycetes; order Kitasatosporales; family Streptomycetaceae; genus Streptomyces; species Streptomyces sp. NPDC001068. The sequence continues at coordinate 248,100 of NZ_JBIAYD010000007.1, forward strand.
CAGCTTCGGATCGGCGGCCAGTTCGGCGAACCGCGCACGGTCGGCGGACGGATAGGCCAGCAGGATGTCCTCGAACCCCGAGCGCGCGAGCCACAGCGACTCGGCGAGCGTGAAGGACATGATCCCGGCGAACCCGTCCTTCGCGAGGACCCGCTCCAGCAGGTGCCGGCAGCGTACGGACTTGCTCGCCACCCGTACCGGCTTGCCGCCGGCGCGGCGCACGAGATCGTCCGCGTTGGCGTCGAAGGCCTCCAGGTCGACGATCGCGAGAGGGGCGTCCAGATGGGCGGTGGCCCGGTCGTAACGGGCCCGGTCGGCGGCGCGCGCAGTCATGAACGAAGCCTGCCAGACAGGATTACCGCGGGGTAGGGGGACGATAGGGGCAGATGCCCCGCGGTCGCGGACCGGGTTCCCGTTCGCCCTCGGACAACCCGTAGAGTGACGCGCACGTACGGCGGAACGAACCGGCCCGTCCGGCCCGCGCCGGGATGCGGATCAGCGGGCGCGGGTATGCGTGCCCGGACGGACCTCTCCTCGACGGGGAGTACGCCGGCCCGCCCGTACGCGAAGTCGGCCCGGGCAGGAGGAAACGGGGGGCGCATGAGCACGGAAGCGCGGCACGCCCCGATCCCGCGGCGCCCTTCGTCCGACCCCGCGTCCGCCACGGGAGGGGACGCCGGCCAGGCGGCGGCACCGGGTGCGGCCGAGCCGGCCGGCCGGAGCGAGCGACCGGGGTTCTTCGAGCGGCCGAACCGGGTGAACCGGGCGCAGCGCTCCGACGTATCCACTGACGACACCGACACCACCGGGCAGGACCAGCCGCCGGAGCCGTCCGGTGCGCAGCAGAGTCGTGAGGACCGGACGAGTCGGGGCGGTGCGGTGACGCGGGGCGAACAGGGCGTGGGGGACCGGACGGCCACCGGTCGGGCATCCGCCGAGCGCATCACCCGCCCCCGCTACCCCGACCTGCGGCCGCCGCAGACGCCGCCCGCCGCGCCCCCGCCTCCGGCCTCCGCCCGCTTCCCCGACGGCCCGCCCACCACTTCCGCCGCACGCACCGACCGGCTCGTGCCACCCGCTTCCCCCGACCGGCCGGACCGGCGGCCGGCCCCGCCCACGCACCCGGCCCGGGAGAGCGGCGCCACACCCTCAGGCCGCCCGGTTCGGGAGAGCGGCGCCACACCCTCAGGCCGCCCGGTCCGGGAGACCGACGCCACACCCTCAGGCCGCCCGGTCCGGGAGACCGACGCCACACCCTCCGGTCGTCCCGGGACGCCCGGGGGCACCTGGTCCGAGCGGTCGCGCGGTGACCTCCCGGCCGCCTTCGGCTCCGCGCCGGAGCCGGGCGCCGCGTGGAGCCCGCTGCGGGCGTTCCCGGTGCCCACGGCCCCGCCGCGCCCCGCGGCACCTCCGGACGCCGTCCCGCCGCCCCGCCCGGCGACGCCCCCCGCGCCCGTCGCCCCGCCCCGTCCCGTGACGCCCCCGGCCCCGGTCGCCGTGCCGCCCACCGGTGACACCGGCTCCCCGACGCCCGGCCCCGGCCCGGCGCCGGACCCGGCGATGTCCTGGACCGCCGCCGGAACTCCCGGCAGGAACCGGCCCGTTGTGACCTTCGGCGAACCCGAGGGGTACGACGCGCGAGGGTGGGGGCGGTCCCTGGTCAGCCGGGTGGCGCCCCGCACCGTCGCTGCCGCGGCCTGCGTCGTGCTCGGAATCGGCCTCATCGGCGGCGCGGTGACCGGAAGCTGGCTGGTCGACGACGACGGTGACGTGGCGGCCGTCGGCAGCTTCACCACCGCCGCCGGCCTGTGGCACAACGTGCCCGTCGACGAACTCTTCCCGCCCACCGTGCAGGGCACCGGCGCCGGCCCCGGCGGAGCCGACCGCACCTGGACCCGGATCGCGGTCGCCTCCGCCACCGGCTGCGCCGACGCCTTCGACCCCCTGCTGCGCAAGGCGCTCGCCCCCGTGGGCTGCCGGCGCCTGATCCGGGCCACCTACACCGACGCCACCCAGAGTTACGTCACCACCGTGGGGCTGCTGTTCACCAAGGCCGAACCGGCCGGGATGACCGCGCTGGCGAAGCGGTTCGAGGCCGAACACCTGGACCGCCGTACCGACCTGATGCCCCTCCCGTACGCCGCGAAGGGCACCGCGGCCGAGCGCTTCGGTCCGCATCAGCGTGCCTCCTGGACGATCTCCGTGCTCACCGACGCCCCGGTCGTCGCCTACGCCGTCTCCGGCTGGGCCGACGGCCGTACCGTCGACACCCCGCAGTCCGCCGCCGACGCGGAGGCGTCCGGCGCCACCACGTCCGCGGCCCAGGCCGGCCTCGGCAACGAGGCCCAGGGACTGGCCGACCGCATCGAACGGCGACTGCGGCAGCACACCGCAGGCCCGGCAACGGAGAAGCCCTCATGAAGCGCCGCCCGACCGGGGTCGCGGTGAGCCTGCTGCTGGCCGGCTCGCTGGCCCTGCTGCCGTCCACCACCGCCCACGCCGACAGCATCCGCGCCCAGCAGTGGGGCCTGACGGCCCTGCACCTCGACGAGGTCTGGCGGACCACCAAGGGCAAGGGCGTCACCGTCGCGGTCCTGGACACCGGCGTGGAGGCCGACCACCCCGACCTGACCGGCAACGTCCTCCCCGCCAAGGACATGATCGGCTTCGGCGCCCGGCAGGGCCAGCGCGACTGGGCCCGGCACGGCACCGCGATGGCAGGCATCATCGCGGGTCACGGCCACGGCGTCGGCGACGGCGAGGGCGTGATGGGGGTGGCGCCCGAAGCCAGGATCCTGCCCGTCCGGGTCATCCTCGAAGACGGCGACGGAGCGCGCGGCAAGGCCCGGTCCACCCGGGGCAACGCCCTCGCCGAGGGCATCCGCTGGGCCGCCGACCACGGCGCCGACGTCATCAACCTCTCCCTCGGGGACGACTCCGACTCCGCGCACCCCGAGCCGAGCGAGGACGAGGCCATCCAGTACGCCCTGAAGAAGGACGTCGTGGTCGTGGCCTCGGCGGGCAACGGCGGCGACAAGGGCGACCACGTCTCCTACCCGGCCGCCTATCCGGGCGTCATCGCCGCCACCGCGGTGGACAAGTTCGGCACCCGCGCCGCCTTCTCCACCCGCCGCTGGTACGCCACGGTCAGCGCGCCCGGCGTCGACATCGTCATCGCCGATCCGGACCACCGGTACTACGAGGGCTGGGGGACGAGCGCCGCCTCGGCCTTCGTGTCGGGTGCCGTCGCCCTGATCAAGGCCGCCCGTCCGGGCCTCACCCCGGCCCAGATCAAGAAACTCCTGGAGGACACGGCCCGCGACGCGCCGGCCGGCGGGCGCGACGACTCCCGCGGCTTCGGCATGATCGACCCGGCGACGGCGATCAGGGACGCGGCCCGGCTGAAGACGCGGAACCTGACCTCGGCGTCGTACGGCAGCAAGTACTTCGGTCCGGGCCCGGACACGGCGAAGGCGGCGGCCGGCGCGACGGACTGGGCGGCCCCCCTGGCCGGCGGCGCGGGCGGCGTGCTCCTGGTGGCCGCGGGAGTCCTGTGGCGCAACCGCCGCCGGCTCGGCTGAACCGCCGGACCTCCTCGGCACACCTCGGCTGAACCGCCGGACCTCCTCGGCACACCTCGGCGCGGACACCCCCGGGAGAGGCGCCGGGGGTACCCCCGGCCTACTGCGAAGCCGAGGCGGAAGCCGAAGTCGGGGCCGAGGCGGAAGCCGAGGCGGGCGCGGACCCGGACGAACCCGCGTCCGTGAACGACCCCACCGCCGCCCGCGCCGCCGCCTCCACCAGCGCGATCCCCCTCGCCTGGCTCACCGTCCCGTCGGACAGCACCGCGACCAGGTAGTCGGTCCCGCCCGCCGTCACCCGCCCGATGCTGTTGACGTCCCACAGGCCGGTCGAACTCCGGGGCAGCCACCCGTTCTTCAGCGCGAACCCCGCACCGTCCGCGGCGGCCGAGACGCCCCACCGCTGGTCGGACTCGACCGTCCTCATCAGACCCTGGAGGTACGACCGCGAGGCCTCGCTCAGCTTCGAGTCGTCCCCGAACACCTGCCGGAGCAGCGCCAGCTGGTCCGCCGCCGTGGTCTGGGTCAGCCCCCACAGCGTCCCGTCGCCGCCCCGCGTGCCGGTCAGACCGAAGCGCCGGTTCGCCGCGTCCAGGCCCGACGCCCTGCCGATGGCGTCCCACAGCTCGGACGCGGACGCGTTGTCGCTGTTCCGGATCATCTTCGCGGCGTACGCCCGCTCCGCCGCCGTCGGAGACCGTCCCGCATCCTGCGCCTGGAGCAGCAGCGTCGCCAGGATGTCGACCTTGACGATGCTCGCGGTGTCGAACGCGGTGTCGCCGTGGACCGCGCTCCCGCCGGAGTCCAGGTCGAGGACGGCCGCGGACACCCGGGCCCCGGAGGGCACGGTCACCGTGCTCATCGCCTTTCCCAGCAGCGCGTCCCGGTCCACGACCGGCTCCGTCACGGGCTCCACCGATGCCTCCCCGCTCGCCGAGGCCGAGGACGAGGAAGATGCGGAGGGCTTCGGCGACGCAGCCGAGGATACGGTGCCGCCGTCGCGGGCGTGCGCCCTCACGTAGGCGGTTCCCGCGGCGGTCGCGCCGATGACGGCGACCGTGGCGAGGGCGACGCGGACGAGCGCCCGGCGCCGTCGCCGGACGCGGCGGCCTCCGCGCCGGGATCCTGGGGTGGCTCCGGGGGACTCCATGCCCGCGATGCTCGGGGCGGGGACTGTGCGCCCCGTTTGGCGGACGTTAGAAGGAGGTCAGGGATGTCTGAGAATCCCGTGAAAGCCGTGTCGGGCCGGTTTCGGGGGCCGCACAACCGCAGCAGCATCCCCCCGATAGGGTCGGGGACCGTGGCGAACAAGAACATTCCCGACTCCGGCTACTCCGCCGACGACGGCTCCGCCGACCCCCGGCTGGCCGAGGCGCTGGCCGCCTGGGCCGCGGACCGCACGGCGGTGGGGCCGGTCCTGGCGGCCCTGAAGGGCGCCCGGCTGCTCGTTCCGGTGGTGGCCGTCCTCGGTGAGGTGGAGGAGGACGAGAACGGGCTGCGCCGCGAGAAGACCAGTGACATGGCGGTTCCCACCCTGCGGGCCGGCGCCCGCATCGCGCTGCCCGCCTTCACCTCCACCGAGTCGCTGGCCCGCTGGGACCCGGCGGCGCGGCCCGTGGCCGTACCCCTGCACCAGGCGCTGCAGGCCGCCGCGCACGAGAAGGCGGACACCGTGGTGCTGGACCTCGCGGGTCCGGTGCCGTTCGAACTGACCGGACCGGTGCTGCTCGCGCTCGCGGAGGGGCGGACGACCACCGACCCGCTCGCCGACCCCGCCGTCGTGGAGGCCGTCCGTACGGTGGTCGCGGCCCAGCCCGCCGTGCGCCGGGCCCACCTCGGGCCGGGCCGGAGCGACGGCACCCTCGCCCTGGTCCTCGATCCGGCCGCACCGGCCGCCGAGACCGCGCAGGCCGTCGCCGAGCGGCTCGCTGCCGACGAGACACTGCGGGCCCGCCTGGTACGCGGCCTCGACCTGGCACTGCTGCCGGCCGCGGCCACGCCTCCGGGCGAGCCCCTGTACGTGCGGAACTGACTAGCCGTAGACCGGGCCCGTGTACTTCTCGCCGGGGCCCTGGCCGGGCTCGTCGGGGACGATCGAGGCCTCGCGGAAGGCCAGCTGGAGCGACTTCAGGCCGTCCCGCAGCGGGGCGGCGTGGAAGGAGCTGATCTCGGTCGCGGAGGCGTCGAGCAGCCCGGCGAGGGCGGTGACCAGCTTGCGGGCCTCGTCCAGGTCCTTGTACTTGTCGCCCTCCTCGGTCAGGCCGAGCTTCACGGCGGCCGCGCTCATCAGGTTGACGGCGACCGTCACGATCACCTCGACCGCGGGGACCTCGGCGATGTCGCGGGTCATCTCGTCGAAGTCGGGCTGACCGGCGTCACCGGTGCCAGGAAGGGGCGTTTCACTCATGACGCACACGATAGGCGCAGCGCGGCCGGGGCTCCGACCTGGCCCCAGGACGTCCGATTGGTCCTCTCCCGGCTTTGCTGCTAACCTTGAGTGACGACCGGCCGGACGGGTATGCCTCGCGGCTCACCGATCCGGCCCACAAGTGGAGGCTTCGAACTCCCACCTGACCGCCCTGCCGGGCGGCGGGTCACCGGTCAGGCGGTCGCTTCGCCGATTTTCGGCGACGGCGTTCCGTCCGATAGTGCGCCCCGCGATCCCCGCGGCGGTGCTCCGGTAGTTCGAGGAGCCCTGCCTGTGATCGTCCGGGGCATTTTTTGTGCTTCGGTGCGGTTAGGTCTCAGGAACAGACACGTTACGCGGCTGTCCGCCAGACCGTCGCGTGGTGCTACCGAGGAGGATCCATCAGCACCGAGCCCCGCATCAACGACCGGATTCGCGTTCCCGAGGTGCGACTTGTCGGTCCCAGTGGCGAGCAGGTGGGCATCGTCCCGCTGGCGAAGGCGCTGGAGCTTGCGCAGGAGTACGACCTCGACCTGGTCGAGGTCGCGGCGAGCGCCCGCCCGCCGGTCTGCAAGCTCATGGACTACGGCAAGTTCAAGTACGAGTCGGCCATGAAGGCCCGTGAGGCGCGCAAGAACCAGGCGCACACGGTCATCAAGGAAATGAAGCTCCGGCCGAAGATCGACCCGCACGACTATGACACCAAGAAGGGTCACGTCGTACGGTTCCTCAAGCAGGGCGACAAGGTCAAGATCACGATCATGTTCCGTGGTCGCGAGCAGTCCCGGCCCGAACTGGGCTACCGGCTGCTGCAGCGTCTCGCGGAGGACGTCCAGGACCTCGGTTTCGTCGAGTCGAACCCGAAGCAGGACGGCCGGAACATGATCATGGTTCTCGGTCCGCACAAGAAGAAGACCGAGGCGATGGCCGAGGCCCGGCAGGCGCAGGAAGCCCGCAAGGCCGACGCGAAGGCCAACCCCGGCAAGTCGCAGAACGCTGCCGAGCTGGAGGCCGAGGCGCCCGTCGAGGAGCCTGCCGAGGAGCCTGCAGAGGCGTGATCCCGGGGCAACCGCCCCAGGTCAGCACCCAGGGGCGCGAGCCTCAGGATGTAACCGATACAAGAGCGACGTTCCACCGTGCCCGGTTTCGCGACCGGGCACCGGAGCGCCATCGACGAGGAGATAACGGCGCCATGCCGAAGAACAAGACGCACAGCGGTGCCAGCAAGCGCTTCAAGGTCACCGGCTCCGGCAAGGTGCTGCGTGAGCGCGCCGGCAAGCGCCACCTGCTCGAGCACAAGTCGTCCCGCGTGACGCGTCGCCTCACCGGCACCGCCGAGATGGCCCCGGGCGACACCGCGAAGATCAAGAAGCTTCTCGGCAAGTGACGCGCGGGCGCCGGCAGGCGCCCTGAAGTCAGTACCGGGACCCAGTCGTTTCCGGGCCGCGTGAGTCCAACCGCGGCCCCGCTACAAGGAGTTAACAAGTGGCACGCGTCAAGCGGGCAGTCAACGCCCACAAGAAGCGCCGGGCGATCCTCGAGGCGGCCTCCGGCTACCGCGGTCAGCGTTCGCGCCTGTACCGCAAGGCCAAGGAGCAGGTCACCCACTCGCTGGTCTACAACTACAACGACCGCAAGAAGCGCAAGGGCGACTTCCGTCAGCTGTGGATCCAGCGCATCAACGCCGCTGCCCGCGCCAACGGCATCACGTACAACCGCTTCATCCAGGGTCTGAAGGCCGCGAACGTCGAGGTCGACCGCAAGATCCTGGCCGAGCTGGCCGTCAACGACGCCGGCGCGTTCGCCGCGCTCGTCGAGGTCGCGCAGAAGGCGCTGCCGGCGGACGTCAACGCGCCGAAGGCCGCGTGACGCTGACGCCGGCATCGGCCGACGTGACTTGAGGACCCGCAGGCCTTCGGGCTTGCGGGTCCTGCTGTTGGGGTCCATGGCTTCGTGTTCGGCCGCGGGCCGTGGGGGCTGGTCGCGCAGTTCCCCGAGCCCCCGAGGGGGCGCCTTTTGTCGCGTTACTCTGAAAGTGATCCTCACATGCCCAGCCCCGAGCTGATCTCCCCCCGTTCCGCGCGTGTCGCCGCCGCCCGGCGGCTGGAGAAGCGGAACTTCCGGGGCAAGGACCGGCTGTTCCTCGCCGAGGGCCCGCAGGCCGTCCGCGAGGCGGCAGGGCATCGGGTCGGCGATCTCCCGACGCTCGTCGAGCTGTTCGCGACGGTCGAGGCCGCGGAGCGGTACGCCGACATCATCGGAGCCGCCCGCGACGCAGGTGCCCGGATCCACCTCGCCTCCGAAGAGGTCATCGCCGACATCTCCACCACGGTCACCCCGCAGGGGCTGGTGGGGGTCTGCCGTTTCCTGGACACCCCGTTCGAGGACGTCCTCGCCGCCCGCCCGAGGCTCGTCGCCGTCCTCGCCAACGTCCGCGACCCCGGCAACGCCGGCACCGTGCTGCGGTGCGCGGACGCCGCCGGGGCCGAGGCCGTCGTCCTGACCGACGCCTCCGTCGACCTCTACAACCCCAAGGCCGTGCGCGCCTCCGTCGGCTCGCACTTCCATCTGCCCGTCGCCGTGGGCGTGCCCGTCGAACGGGCCGTGGCCGGGCTCAGGGGTGCCGGGGTGCGGATCCTCGCCGCGGACGGAGCCGGTACCGACGACCTCGACGACGAGCTCGACAAGGGCACCATGGGCGGGCCCACGGCCTGGGTGTTCGGGAACGAGGCGTGGGGGCTTCCGGAGGAGACCCGCGCGCTGGCGGACGCCGTGGTGCGCGTTCCGATCCACGGGAAGGCCGAGAGCCTGAACCTCGCCACCGCCGCCGCCGTATGTCTCTACGCAACGGCCCGTGCACAGCGCGCCTCCGGAGGGTGCCGTTCCGTCACCGAGAGCTAGTAGGGTGACCAGCTCGGGGGCCTGCTGCGCCGTCTGAGAGGTGGAGTGCGGGGATGAGTGTCGGCACCAGCAACGCGCCGGGCGGCCACGGCACCGGACCCGTGCCCGCGCCCCGGCAGGGCGGCCCGACCGGGCCCGGCGTCGACCCCGACGAGCTGCCCGACGGCCTGGTGGTCGCCGACGAGCACGGCATCGTCGTCTGCTTCAACGCCGCCGCCGCCCGCATCACCGCCACCGCCCCCGCCGACGCCCTCGGACGGCGGCTGGACAAGGCCCTGCCGCTGGAGGACCTCGAGGGCAGGCGCTGGTGGCAGCTCACCGACCCCTACGGCGGCCTCGCCATCCGGGTCGGCCAGCCGGAGCGGAACCTGCTGCTGCCCGGCGGCCGGGAGGTGCTGGTGTCCGCCACCTACGTACGCGCCGAGCCCACCGGGCCGGTCCGCCGGATCGTCGTGTCGCTGCGGGACACCGAGGCCCGCCGCCGCACCGAGCGCAGTCACGCCGAACTGATCGCCACCGTCGCCCATGAACTGCGTTCCCCGCTGACCTCCGTCAAGGGGTTCACCGCCACCCTGCTCGCCAAGTGGGAACGGTTCACCGACGACCAGAAACGGCTGATGCTGGAGACGGTCGACGCGGACGCCGACCGGGTCACCCGGCTCATCGCCGAGCTGCTGGACATCTCGCGGATCGACAGCGGACGCCTGGAGGTGCGCAGGCAGCCCGTGGACATCGGCGCGGCCGTCGGACGGCACATCCAGGCGTACGTCGCCGCCGGCCAGCCCGCCGACCGCTTCCTGCTCCGCGTCGAACAGCCGCTGCCGCCGCTGTGGGCCGATCCCGACAAGGTCGACCAGGTCCTCAGCAACCTCATCGAAAATGCGGTGCGGCACGGCGAGGGAACCGTCACCATCGACATCACGGCCGCGGCGTCCCCCCGGGAAGGGGAGGAGGCCGGCACGTCGGTCACCGTGAGCGACGAGGGGCCCGGCATCCCGGAGGAGTCCATGAACCGCGTCTTCACCCGCTTCTGGCGGGGCAGCAAGCGCGGTGGGACCGGCCTGGGGCTCTACATCGTCAAGGGCATCGTCGAGGCCCACGGCGGCACCATCACCGTCGGACGCGCCGCGAGCGGCGGCGCCGAGTTCCGATTTATGTTGCCCGTGAGCACTCCGGCGTATCTCGCCTGACGGCCCACGGGCTCTTCGTACAGCTCAACCCCGTTAGACTCGGCCTTTGGCACCTTTGTGTCCTTCACACGGCCCACCAACGGTCTCGGGGACCACCGCCAGCCAATCGGGAAGCACGGGAAGAGATGTCGGCACCCAATAAGTCGTACGACCCTGTCGAGGTCGAGGCGTTGAAACCGGAAGAGATCGAGCGCATGCGGGACGAGGCGCTCGCCGCCTTCGCCGCCGCGGACTCCCTCGACGCGCTCCAGGAGGCCAAGGTCGCGCACACCGGGGGCACCTCCCCGCTGTCGCTCGCCAACCGCGAGATCGGCGCCCTGCCCCCGCACGCCAAGGCCGCCGCCGGAAAGCTGGTCGGCCAGGCGCGTGGCGCGGTGAACAAGGCGCTCGCCGGTCGTCAGGAGGAGCTGGAGGCCGAGCGTGACGCCCGGGTGCTGGTCGAGGAGGCGGTGGACGTCACACTGCCCCACGACCGGGTACCGGCCGGCGCCCGCCACCCGCTGACCACGCTGTCCGACCGCATCGAGGACATCTTCGTGGCCATGGGCTACGAGGTCGCCGAGGGCCCGCAGGTCGAGGCCGAGTGGTTCAACTTCGACGCCCTCAACATCGGCCCGGACCATCCGGCGCGCGGCGAGGCGGACACCTTCTTCGTGCAGGGCCCGCGGGGCGGCACCGAGTCCGGTGTCGTGCTGCGCACCCACACCTCGCCGGTCCAGATCCGCTCGCTGCTCGGCCGTGAGCTGCCGGTGTACGTGATCTGCCCGGGCCGCGTCTACCGCACCGACGAGCTGGACGCCACCCACACCCCGGTCTTCCACCAGGTCGAGCTGCTCGCCGTCGACGAGGGCCTGACCATGTCCGACCTCAAGGGCACCCTGGACCACATGGTCCAGTCGCTGTTCGGCGAGGGCATGAAGACCCGGCTGCGGCCCAACTTCTTCCCCTTCACCGAGCCCAGCGCCGAGATGGACATGCTGTGCTACGTCTGCAAGGGCGAGTCCGTCGGCAACCCCGACCGGCCCTGCCGGACCTGCTCCTCCGAGGGCTGGATCGAGCTGGGCGGCTGCGGCATGGTCAACCCGCGGGTGCTGACCGCCTGCGGCGTCGACCCGGAGAAGTACAGCGGCTTCGCCTTCGGGTTCGGCATCGAGCGGATGCTGATGTTCCGCCACAACGTCGAGGACATGCGAGACATGGTCGAGGGTGACGTCCGGTTCACCCGGCCGTTCGGGATGGAGATCTGATGCGGGTCCCGCTTTCCTGGCTGCGGGAGTACGTCGACCTGCCGGCCACCGAGACCGGCCGCGACGTGCAGGCCAAGCTGATTTCGGCCGGCCTGGAGGTCGAGACCGTCGAGCAGCTCGGCGACGGCCTCAAGGGCCCCCTGGTCGTCGGACAGGTCCTCACCATCGAGGAGCTGGAGGGCTTCAAGAAGCCCATCCGCTTCTGCACCGTCAACGTCGGTGCCGCCAACAGCACGGGTGCGCCGCAGGAGATCGTCTGCGGCGCCCGCAACTTCGCCGTCGGCGACAAGGTCGTCGTCGTCCTGCCCGGCGCCGTGCTGCCCGGCGGGTTCGCGATCAGCGCCCGCCAGACGTACGGCAGGACCTCGCACGGCATGATCTGCTCCAGCGACGAGCTGGGCATGGGGTCCGACGGGACCCACGGCATCATCGTGCTCCCGCCGGAGACCGAGGTCGGCAGGGACGCCATCGAGCTGCTCGAGCTGGTCGACGAGGTCCTGGACATCGCCGTCACCGCCAACCGCGGCGACTGCCTGTCCATCCGCGGCGTGGCCCGCGAGACCGCCATCGCCTACGGCCTGCCGCTGCGCGACCCGGCGCTCATCGACGTGCCCGGCCCGAACGCCTTCGGCCACCCGGTCCAGGTCGCCGACCCGATCGGCTGCGACCGCTTCACGGCGCGCACCGTCACCGGGCTGAGCCCGGAGGCGCGTTCCCCGATCTGGCTCCAGCGCCGCCTGCAGAAGGTCGGCATGCGCCCGATCTCGCTCGCCGTCGACGTCACCAACTACGTGATGATGGAGCTCGGCCAGCCGCTGCACGCCTACGACCGGAGCCTGGTCCAGGGCACCATCGGGGTCCGCCGCGCGGCCGAGGGCGAGAAGATCGTCACCCTCGACGGCGTCGAGCGGAAGCTGCACGCCGAGGACCTGGTCATCACCGACGACCGCGGCCCGATCGGCCTCGCCGGCGTCATGGGCGGCGCCGACACCGAGATCGCCGACCACGACGACGCCGAGAAGGCCACCTCCGACGTGGTGATCGAGGCGGCCCACTTCGACGCCGTCGCCATCGCGCGCACGGCCCGCCGGCACAAGCTGTCCTCCGAGGCCTCCCGCCGCTTCGAGCGCGGGGTCGACCCGCAGGCCGCGGCCGCCGCCGCGCAGCGCACCGTCGACCTGCTGGTGCTGCTCGCCGGCGGCACCGCGGACGCCGGCGTCACCGAGGTGATCGCGCCGTCCGCCCCGCACACCATCACCGTCGCGGCGGACCACCCCGACAAGGTCGCGGGCGTCGAGTACGGCCGGGAGACCGTCGTACGCCGTCTCCAGGAGGTCGGCTGCGACGTCTACGGCCAGGACGAACTGATCGTCACCGTGCCGTCCTGGCGGCCGGACCTGTTCGAGCAGAACGACCTGGCCGAAGAGGTCATCCGGCTGGAGGGCTACGAGAACCTGCCCTCCACGCTGCCCAGGCCGCGCTCCGGCCGGGGGCTGACCCACCGTCAGCGTCTGCACCGCCGGGTGGGCCGCGCGCTCGCCGGGGCCGGTTACGTCGAGGCGCCGAACTACCCGTTCGTCAGCGAGCAGGTCTTCGACCAGCTGGGCCTGGCCGCCGACGACCCGGCCCGCCGTGTCGTCCGGCTGACCAACCCGCTCAACGACGAGGAGCCCGCGCTGCGCACCTCGCTGCTGCCGGGTCTGCTGGGCGCGCTGCGCCGCAACGACGGGCGCGGCGCGCACGACCTGGCGCTCTTCGAGACCGGTCTGGTCTTCCTGCCCCACGCGGAGCAGGGCGTCGCCGGTCATCCGCCGGTCGACCGCCGTCCGACCGACGCGGAACTCGCCGCGCTGGACGCCGTGCTGCCCGAGCAGCCGCGCCACGTCGCCGTCGTCCTCGCGGGCGCCCGCGAGCAGGCCGGCTGGTGGGGCACGGGCCGTCCGGCCGACTGGGCCGACGCGGTCGAGGCCGCGCGTACGGTCGCGCGGGAGACCGGTGCCGAGCTGATCGTGCGGTCCGGCCAGTACGGGCCGTGGCACCCCGGCCGGTGCGCCGAGCTGGCGGTCGTCGCCGACGGCGCCGAGCGGGTCGTGGGCCACGCGGGTGAGCTGCACCCGCGGGTGGTCAAGGCGCTGGGGCTGCCCGCGCGCGCCTGCGCGATGGAGCTGGACCTGGACGCGCTGGAGCGGGCCGGCCACGGTGTGCCGCAGGCGCCGAGCATCTCGGCGTTCCCGGTGGCCACGCAGGATGTCGCCCTCGTGGTGGACAGGCCGGTCCCGGCCGCACGGGTCGAGGCCGCGCTGCGCGAAGGCGCGGGTGAACTCCTCGAGGCCATCCGGCTGTTCGACGTGTACGAGAACGCCGCGCAGCTCGGCGAGGAGAAGAAGTCGCTGGCCTACGCGCTGCGGTTCCGGGCCGGTGACCGGACGCTGACCGTGGACGAGGCGTCGGCGGCGCGGGACGCGGCCATCGCCCTGGCGGGGGAGCGTACGGGAGCGGTGCTGCGCGGCTGAACGCCGTGAGGGGAACTGCCGTCGGCCGGCTGCGGGTTGTGGCCGGCCGGTCGCGCAGTTCCCCGCGCCCCTGAAGGGGTGCCCCACCGAGGGCGCCCACGGGTACTGCTACCTGCATAAATGCAGCTGTTGGTTGGTGGTCACTCGTTTGGGTGAGATCCATCTGACACATGGCCTTTCGGGGCATGCCGTCGACAGAATCGGACCGGCCTTTCGGGGTCGGTCCGTCTGTTTCTGTCAGGGCCTACTTGGGGGCCATCGGCATGATCCGCATCAAGGCTGGGGTTCCCCACAGAAGGCGGCCCCGGACCAGTTCCCGGTCCTCGCGTTGTGCGCTCACCCTGGGGTTGCCCACGGTGTGGGGCGCCGTGGCCGTCTCCTACAAGTTCGGATGCCCGCTGGCCGAGCAGAGCGGGCTCGGCGCGCGCATCGTCACCAGCGCCGTGTTCTTCGCGGTCGGCACCGGGCTGATACTCCACGTCCGCGGGGCCCTGCTCAGAGAGCTGCGGCAGGCGCGCAAGGTCGCGGGCGCCGCGCAGAGCGTGCTGCTGCGACCGCTGCCGCCCCGTCTCGCCGGGCTGAACGTCGCCGCCGCCCAGCTCTCCGCCGACCAGGGAGCGGCCATCGGCGGCGACCTCTACGAGGCGGTCGCCACCGAGCACGGCGTCCGGGTCGTGATGGGCGATGTGCGCGGGCACGGACTGGCGGCCATCGGTACCGCCGCGGCCGTCCTCGGCAGCTTCCGGGAGGCCGCCCACGACGAGCCCGAACTGGGCCGGGTACTGGGCCGGCTGGACCGCGCGCTCGCCCGGCACCTGCGAGAGCGAGCCAGAGCCGAACACCCGTCCAGCGGCCAGGACCCGGACAGCCCGGTCGCCGAGGAGTTCGTCACCCTGCTGCTCCTGGAGATCACGGCGGACGGCGACGTGTGGGCCGTCAACTGCGGCCATCCATGGCCGTATCTGATCAACGGGGCGGGAGTGGACACCTTGTCGGGAGCCGATCCGCTGCCGCCGCTCGGCCCCTTCCCGCTGCCACCGGACCTCGCCGCCACCCACTGCGGGTACCTGCTTCCCGACGACTCCCTGGTCCTGTTCACGGACGGAGCGGAGGACGCGAGAGACGCCCGGGGCCGCTTCTTCTCGCTGCCGCAGGCCCTGGCGCGAGCCGTACGGGACCGGCCGGTGTCTCCGCAGAACATCCTCGGGACGGTGTTCACCGCCCTGCTCGACCACACCAACGGCCGCCCCACGGACGACATCGCACTCCTCGTGCTGAACAACGAGCCCGCACAGCGACATGCCCTTCTCGGGGCACGGAGCACCGCGCGAGCGACCCCCGCCCACCCCCGGCCGACGACGCACATCTGACCCCGGACCATCGGCCGGGCCACCGCACTGTTCGAGGGGGGAGCCGGCGGCCCGGCCGGCCTCTTGCGAGGCAGTTCAGTCAACCGGTCCGGCACACTCCGCAACAGCGCGCGCACGCTGCGGATTCGCGCACTCCGTTCACACCCCGTGTGAACACCCACGCACTACGCTGACGGCACCAGGCCAATCGGGGGGCATCCATGCAGCCCAACTCTCTGCTCGACGCGATCCTGGACGAGGCGGGGATCTCGCACGCCGGTCTCGCCGCCCACGTCAACCAGGCGGGCCGGCCCCGTGGACTCACGCTCCGCTACGAACACACCGCCGTGGCCCGCTGGTTGAAGGGGCAGCGACCGCGCGGCCAGGTACCCGACCTGATCTGCGAGGTACTCGCGGCCCGGCTGCACCGCACGGTCACGCTCGACGACATCGGCCTCGGAGTGCCGGGCGAGCCCAGCGTCCCGCACACCTCCTCGCTCTCCGGGTTCGTGGAACGGGCCACGGCGCTGTGGCGCTCCGACGAGCAGCAGCGCCCGCACATACTGGGTGTTCCCGCCGTCACCGGCACGCCCGCCGTGATGCCGGTGTGGGAGTGGGAGAACCCTCCGGAGGACGTGGACGTCTCGCGCGGCGGCCGGCACCGGGTCACCCCGGCCGATCTGGAGATGCTGCGCTCCGCCCGCGCCCACTACGAGCAGATGTACCGCAAGGCCGGCGGCATGGCGACCCGTACCCGGGTCGTCGGCTTCCTGAACGCCGAGGCGGCACCGCTGCTGCGGGGCAGCTACACGGACGCGACGGGGCGTCAACTGCACCGCGCCACGGGCGGCCTGGTCGCCATCGTGGGGATCTGCGCCTACGACTCCGACGCGCACGGCCTCGCACAGCGCTACTTCCACCAGGCGCTGCGCCTGGCGAAGGCGAGCGGCGACCGGGGGCTCGGCGCGTACGTCATCGCGCTCCTCGTCAACCAGGCTTTGTTCATGCGGGAGTTCCGCCAGGCCGTCGCGTTCGCGGAGGCCGCGCTGCGGGCGGCGGGCAAGCACATCACCCCGGCGCTCGCCTCCGACCTCTACGCGATGCAGGCCAAGGCGTACGCGCACCTCGGCGACGGTACGAGCGCCCTGTCCTGCATCCGGCGGGCGGAGACGGCCGCCGAACGCATCCGGCGGGGCTACGAACCCGACGAGACCGGCTATGTCCAGCCCGGCCTGGTCAATGTGCAGGTGGCCGAGGCGCTGCTCAGCCTCGGCGAGCTCGCGGCCGCCCGGGAGCACGCCGCCGCGGCCGTCGACAACCCGGCCCACGACCGGGGGCGGGTGCACCGGCTGGCCATGCTCAGCACCATCGAACTGCGGCAGGGGAACGCGGACAACGCGGTGGCCACGGCCGTGCAGATGGCCGAACAGGCCCGAGGAATGGAGTCCCAGCGGCTGCGCGACAGACTCCGCGCGGTGCGCGAGCACCTGGTGCGCAGCGGTTCGTCCGGTACGGCGGAGGCCGCCGAACTCATCGACAGCGCACTGCGCGTACCGCTGTAGACCGTGCGCCCACGGGCCGGGGCGCGTTGTGGGTCTGAGAACTCCCTGCTGCGATATTGCCACTTACTCGGCGGAAGGTGGCAGAACCGTGCAGTGGGTGAAACTGAACGAACAAACTGTGTACAAAAACCGCTGGTTCAGCGTCAATCTCGCAGATGTCGAGCTGCCGGACGGCCGGCACCTCGACCACTTCCTGATAAGGCTGCGGCCGGTGGCCGTGGCGACGGTGGTCAACGAGGCGGGCGAGGTCCTGCTCCTGTGGCGCCACCGTTTCATCACCGACAGCTGGGGGTGGGAACTCCCGGCCGGGGTGGTCGAGGACGGCGAGGACATCGCCGCCGCGGCCGCCAGGGAACTGGAGGAGGAGTCCGGCTGGCGGCCGGGGACCCTGCACCACCTCATGACGGTGGAGCCGTCCAACGGCCTCACCGACGCCCGGCACCACATCTACTGGTCCGACGAGGGCGAGTACGTCGGCCACCCCGTGGACGATTTCGAGTCGGACCGCCGCGAGTGGGTCCCTCTCAAGCTCGTCCCGGACATGATCGCCCGCGGGGAGGTCCCGGCCGCCAACATGGCGGCCGCGTTACTCCTGCTGCACCACCTGCGCCTGGCCGACGACTAGTGGGCCAACGCCTGCCAGACGGTGACGACGAGGGCGCCCAGCGCGGTGACCGCGGCGATCGAGGGCAGCGGCCAGCGCGCGTTCTCCAGCAGGGCGAGGCGGCTGTTCAGATCGTCCAGTTCCTTGGCCGTCTCCTGGGTGCGGTGGCTGAGCAGGTTCAGTCCGCCCTCGACCCGGGCGTAGCCCACATCGAGGCGGCGACGTAACTCTGCGAGTTCTCCCTGGACCACGGGATGCTCTGGTTCGGTGGCCACGGGTCCGCTCCTTCGCGTAGTCGGAGATGTCGTTCCGCATCCCTTTGCATGCGCATGAAGAGTGAACTCGCCTGGTGAGCGCGTGGGGAGAGTGTGCGCGGGGCATATGCGTGCCCGGAGCGCACACGGTGTGTGAAAGACACGGGCCCGGCCCCGACGACGGTGCCGGGCCCGCGAAGCATCGCTCCCTGTAGCCGGAGCCACCGCGCTCAGCCACCCGGTTGATCTTCGCGGCCCCGGCCTCGGCCGCGACCTCGGCCTCGGCGAGACCACCCGTTGAAGGAATCCGGCCGCCGGAGGCCTCAACTCCCTCGGACCCCACGACGATCCACGAAGGCCGCTCCCCGAACTGCTGGGAGCGGCCTTCGTCGTGTCGTGGCGCGGGCGCCGACTCGCGGTGTGCGCGGGTCAGCCGTACGTGTAGAACCCCGACCCCGTCTTGCGCCCCAGCCGGCCCGCCTCGACCATGCGCTGGAGCAGCGGGGGAGCGGCGTACAGCGGCTCCTTGTACTCGGTGTACATGCTGTTGGCGATGGAGACGATGGTGTCCAGGCCGATCAGGTCCGACAGCTTGAGCGGTCCCATCGGGTGGGCGCAGCCCATCTCCATGCCGTTGTCGATGTCCTCGCGGCTCGCGATGCCGGACTCGAACATCCGGATCGACGAGAGCAGGTACGGCACCAGCAGCGCGTTGACCACGAAACCGGAGCGGTCCTGGGCGCGGATCGCGTGCTTGCCGAGCACCTTCTCGGCGAAGACCTGCGCGCGGCTGATGGTGCCCTCGGAGGTGGTCAGCGCCGGGATCAGCTCGATCAGCTTCTGCACCGGGGCCGGGTTGAAGAAGTGGACGCCGATCACGTGGTCGGGGCGGGACGTGGAGACCGCCAGCTTCACCAGCGGGATCGAGGAGGTGTTGGAGGCCAGGATCGCGTCCGGGCGGGTCACCACCTGGTCGAGCACCTGGAAGATCTCCGTCTTCACCTGCTCGTTCTCCACGACGGCCTCGATCACCAGGTCGCGGTCGGCGAACTCGCCGAGGTCCGTGGTGAAGCTGAGCCGCGCCAGCGTGGCGTCCCGCTCCTCCTCGCTGATCTTGCCGCGCTCGGCGGCCTTGGCCAGGGAGTTGAACAGCCGGGTGCGGCCGATCTCCAGGGCCTCGCCGGTGGTCTCGGCGACCTTCACGTCCAGGCCGGAGCGGGCGCACACCTCGGCGATGCCCGCTCCCATCTGGCCGCAGCCCACGACTCCGACCTTCTCGATGTCGGTCACATCGTCCCCTTCGCTGATCTACGGGCGGCCGGCAGGACCTCCGGATCCGGTGCCTGCTCCGTTCGTGCACGTTACCCGTAAGTATCGATGATCGATCGTGCGGGTGCGGGCATCCTGTGGCGCGGAGGCGATCCGTGACCGTGCGGATCCGGAGAGTTAGTGGGTCTCAGGATGGCACAGGTGTCTCGCAGGACGTTCGCGGTGGCGGCGCTGTCGACGCTGGCGCTGGCGGCGGCACCCGGGGCGAGCGCCGCGGCCCGCCCGCGGCACACCGCCACCGAGATGCGGGGCATGTGGCTGGCGACCGTCTCCAACCGTGACTGGCCCTCGCGCACCGGCCTGTCCGCCTCCGCCCAGCGCAAGGAGCTGACCGCCCTCCTCGACAAGGCTGTCGACTACCGGCTCAACACGGTGATGCTCCAGGTGCGGCCCACCGCCGACGCGTTCTGGCCCTCGTCCCACGAGCCCTGGTCCCAGTACCTCACCGGTACCCAGGGCAGGAACCCCGGCTGGGACCCGCTCGGGGTGGCCGTCGAGGAGGCGCACGCCCGTGGCCTGAAGCTGCACGCCTGGTTCAACCCCTACCGGATCGCCAACAACACCGACCCCGGCAGACTGGTCGCCTCGCACCCCGCCCGCAAACACCCGGACTGGGTGGTGCGCTACGGCGGCAAGCTCTACTACAACCCGGGCATCCCCGCCGTCCGCGCCTTCGTGACGGACGCGATCCTGGACGCGGTCGCCAAGTACCCCGTGGACGCCGTCCACTTCGACGACTACTTCTACCCGTACCCCGTGGCCGGGCAGACCTTCGACGACGGCGACGCCTACGACACCCACGGCGGTGACTTCTCCTCCCGGGCCGCCTGGCGCCGGGACAACATCGACAAGCTGGTGACCGGGACCGCCGCCGGGATCAGGAGGCTCCGCCCCGGCACCCGGTTCGGGATCAGCCCGTTCGCGGTGTGGCGCAACGCGACCACCGACTCCCGGGGCTCGGACACCAGGGCGGGCGTGGAGACGTACGACGACCTGTACGCGGACACCCGCAAGTGGGTCCAGAAGAACTGGATCGACTACATCGTCCCGCAGGTGTACTGGCAGATCGGCAACGCGGCCGCCGACTACGCGAAGGTCGTGGACTGGTGGGCCGGGGTGACCAAGGGCTCCGGCACCCGGCTCTACATCGGCGAGGCGCTGTACCGGGCCGGCGGCAAGGGCGAACCCTCCGCCTGGCAGAACCCGGCCGAGCTGTCCCGGCACCTGACCCTGGCCGCCCAGTACCCGCAGGTCGGCGGGCACGTCTATTTCGCGGCCCGGGACGTGGCCGCGGATCCGATCGGCGCGCTGTCACGGGTGGTCGCCGACCACTACCGGCAGCCGGCGCTTCCGCCGGCCTGACCGGCGCGCGGCCGGCGGCCCCCTCGCCGCGCACTACATCTGCTGATGGGTCTCCCGGTGCCTGACCTGGCAGTCGGGACCGGGGGACATGATGGCCTCGTGGCCGTCCTCGAAGCGGACCCGGTAGGGCGGATTGCCCCCGGGGCCCAACACCTGGACGATCTCCGCCACATGGTCGTGCTGTCCGACCACCCTGCCGTGCTGCACAAGCTGGTCGCCCTCGGATGCACGCATGTCCAGGGCCTCCTCACGATCGCGATCGTTGGGTGACGGCGATGCACACGAGCACGGCGGCGGCCGTGAGTGGGGCGGCCGCGGTGAGGTGCTCGCCCAGCAGCAGCACCGACCACACCAGTGTGAGCAGCGGCTGGGCCAACTGCAACTGGCTGGCCTTCGGGACGCCGACGACCGCCATGCCCCGGTACCAGACCACCAGGCCGAGGAACTGCGAGCCCACCGCCACCCACAGCACACCGGCCACCCCGTGCGCGTTCCAGAGGACCGGCTCGTACGACAGCGCGACCACCGCGGCGGGCACGGTCAGCGGCAGACAGCACACCAGCGCCCAGCCGATGACCTGCCAGCCCGGCATGACCCGGGCCAGGCGGCCGCCCTCGGTGTACCCGGCGGCGCACACCACGAGCGCCCCGAAGAGGTAGCCGTCGGCGGTCGTGAGCGCCCCGCCGCTCTGGGCGACGGTGAACGCCAGCACGGCCGCCGCGCCCGCCAGGGCCGCCGCCCAGAAGGTGCGCGAGGGGCGCACGCCCGTGCGCAGGGCCGAGAAGAGCGCGGTGGTCAGCGGGAGCAGGCCCACCACGACGGCCGCGTGCGCGGTGGTGGAGGTCTCCAGGGCGAGCGTGGTCAGCAGGGGGAAGCCGAGCACCACACCGGCCGCGACGACCGCCAGCCCCGCCCAGTGCCGGCGCTCGGGCGGCCGTACCCGCAGGAACAGCAGGCAGCCGCCGGCCAGGGCCGCCGCCAGGACGCTGCGCACCGCCACCAGCGCCCAGGGGCCGAAGCCCTCCAGGCCCCAGGCGGTGGCCGGGAAGGTGAGGGAGAAGGCGACCACCCCGAGGGCGGCCTGCAGGGTGCCGGCCCGGTGGGACCCGACGGCGGCCGGGACGGCCGGGGCACTCGGCGAGGGGTCGACCGCTATCCGACTCGATGCGGTAGCGCTACTCTGTGCTCTCATGCAAGAGCGTAGCAGTGTCCATGAACTGGCGGAACGACTGCGACGGGACCTTCACCGCTACTCACCTGGAGGAAAGCTCCCGTCGAGCCGGGCGCTCGTGGAGCGGTACCGGGTGAGCCCGGTGACGGTCTCGCGGGCTCTTGCCCAGCTGGTCGCGGAGGGGCTGGTCGTCACCCGGCCCGGCGCCGGCGCCTTCCGGGCCCCGCCGCGGGCCGCGGCCGGGCCGGCGGGGGACACCTCCTGGCAGGAGGTGGCGCTCAGCGCCGACGGCGCCCTCGACGTCGTACCCCGCACGGTCGACGCGTCCGGGGTCACGGTCTGCCTCGCCGTCCCGCCCCCGGGCGTACTGGAACTCAGCGGCGGCTACCTGCACGCCTCCCTGCAACCGGAGCGCGCGATGGCGGCGGCCCTGGCGAGGGCCGGGCGGCGGCCCGGCGCCTGGGGCCGGCCGCCCCTGGACGGGCTGCCGGAGCTGCGCGAGTGGTTCGCCCGGGACATCGGCGGCGCGGTCACCGCCGCCGAGGTGCTGATCGCCAACGGCGGCCAGTCCGCCCTCGCCACCGCCCTGCGCGCGCTCGCCCCGCCCGGTGCCCCGGTCCTCGTCGAGTCCCCCACCTACCCCGGCATGCTGGCCGTCGCCCGCGCCGCGGGACTGCGCCCGGTCCCGGTCCCGGTCGACGCGGACGGGGTGCGGCCGGCCCTGCTCGCCGACGCGTTCCGCGCCACCGGTGCCCGGGTCTTCGTCTGCCAGCCCCTCTTCCAGAACCCCACCGGCGCCGTCCTCGCCCCCGACCGGCGCGCCGAGGTGGTCCGCATCGCCCGTGCGGCCGGCGCGTTCGTGATCGAGGACGACTACGTGCGACGGCTGGTCCACGCGGACGCGGGCCCGCTGCCCCGTCCGCTCGCCGCGGACGACCCCGACGGGGTCGTGGTCCACGTGGGCTCGCTGACCAAGGCCACCTCGCCGAGCTTCCGGGTGGCCGCACTGGCCGCCCGCGGACCGGTCCTGGAACGGCTGCGCGCCATCCAGATCGTCGACACCTTCTTCGTCCCCCGGCCCCTCCAGGAGGCCGCACTCGAACTCGTGGGCTCCCCGGCCTGGCCCCGCCACCTGCGCGCCCTGTCGGCCGCGCTGCACACCCGCCGGTCCACCCTCACCGGCGCCCTCGCCCAGCACCTCCCCGAACTGGCCCTCCCGCACGTCCCGTCCGGCGGCTACCACCTCTGGCTCCGCCTCCCCGAGGGCGTCGACGACGGCACCCTGACCGCCGCCGCCCTGCGCGCGGGCGTCGCCGTCACCCCGGGCCGTCCCTACTTCAGCGCCGAGGCCCCGGCCGCCCACGTCCGCCTCAGCTTCGCGGCGGTCGCCGGGACGGGTGAACTCCTGGAGGGGGTACGACGGCTGCGGACGGCCTGCGACGAACTCCTCGGATCCTGACCACCGGACCGGCAGACCCGATCCCCGGGATCCGGCCCGGAAGGTCCGGACCGCGAGATCCGGACCGGGAGAACCGACCCGGGAGATCCGGCCCGCGAAATCCGGCCCGCGAAATCCGATCGACGCCGGCGCGGCCGACCGGCGAGGATCCCGGCATGAGTGACACACCCGGCCCCCCCGAGGGCTACGAGTTCTCCGCCGACACCGACCGGGTGGACGTCGAACGCGTCCACCGCTGGCTTTCCACCGACGCCTACTGGGCGACCGGCCGTCCGCTGGACCAGCACCGGCGGGCGATGGCGGGCTCCCTCAACTTCGGGATGTACGACACGGCGGGCGGGGAGCAGGTGGCGTACGCGCGCGTGGTGACCGACCAGGCGCTGTTCGCCTGGCTCGCGGACGTGTACGTCGACCCCTCGGTCCGCGGCAAGGGGGTCGGCACGGCGCTGGTCGGGGCGATCCGCGAGCACCTGCGGCCGTACGGCGTGCGCCGGGTGCTGCTGGCCACGCACGACGCCCACGGCGTCTACGAGAAGCTCGGATTCGCCCCGCTCGAACACCCGGACCAGTGGATGGCCCTCTACTACGAGGCGCCGAAGTGACATTCCGGTTGACTTGTCGGACACCTCCTGACCATTGGGTAACGTTTCCCCCACCTCACGTAATTCACGTATCAAGAGCCCTTGACCTGCGCACTTGAGCGTCACACCATCGCCGCATGTCACTTCGGGTCACGTTCGTCGCGGCCGCGCGCAGTTCACCGCTGCTGGCGGAGCGCTTCGAGGACGCCCGCCCCCTGGACCAGGCGGGCTGGGACGAGGTGCAGCGTGTCGCCGCCGACCTGCTACCGCTCGCGGCGGCCGAGCTGCGCTACTGTTCGCCGACTCCGCGCAGCCGCGCCACCGGCGAGGGGCTGGGATACGCCCCGCTGGTCCAGCTCGCGCTGCGCGACTGCGACATGGGCCGCTGGCGCGGGTTGACGCTGGGGGAGGCGATGGCCAGGGAACCGGACCAGGTGGACACCTGGCTCTCCGACCCGCGCGCCACCCCGCACGGCGGTGAGTCGCTGCTCTCGTTCATCTCCCGGGTCGGCGGCTGGCTCGACACCCGCCCGGTGGGCGACGGGGGGCGCATCGTCGCCGTGGCGGAGCCCTCGGTGATCCGGGCCGCCCTCGTCTACGCCCTCAAGGTGCCGCCGTCGACGTACTGGAACATCGACGTCCGGCCCCTGTCGACGACCACGGTGACGGGTCACGGCGGCCGCTGGAACCTGCGGTTCGACGTGTCGCCGGCTCAGGCCTCGCGCTCGTAGTCGGTGGTCAGGACCAGGTCCTTGGCCGGGCCGCCGACCCGCCACAGCGTCCGCCAGCGGTCGGCGTCCCGGACGGTGAACTCGCCCCGGTAGAGGTCGGCCGCGCACGGGTGGTCGGCGACGTACCGGCCCGAGGACAGGTCGAGGTCGTGGAAGGGCCGCCCGTCGGCGAACCGGACGTCCGCCGTTCCCGTGCGCGGTCCCGGCAGGAACCGCAGCGTCCGCTCGGCCGGCCGGGCCACCCCGTGCCAGGTGAACGTCCCGGACTCCGCGTGCAGCAGCCCGCCTCCGTCCAGCGGCCGAAAGACCGTGGCCCCCTCGAACCGCCCCTCGTCACCGCTCGCCAGGTCCACCACGGTCCGCTCGGCCCGCCAGCGCCCCGCCAGATGGGCCAGCACGTCGGCCACCGGCCAGAACTCGTCCACGGTCATCCCTCCTCCGACCGCCGACCCTACGCCCGGCCGCGGACGCCCGGTCGCCCCCGCCTCCCCGGCGGCCTCCGGCGCCCCGCGCGGATCAGGCGGAGGCCGTCCCCGGCGCGGGCGGCTCCCCGACCGGCAGCAGACCGCGCTCGGCGAAGACCTTCCTGGCCACCATGGTCGCGTTGAGCGCCTTCGGGAACCCGCAGTACCCGGCCGAGTGCAGCAGCGCCTCGACGATCTCCTGGGGCGTGAGTCCCGCGTTCAGGGAGAAGTTGACGTGCACCTCCAGCTGGGGTTCGCAGCCACCCAGCGCGGTGAGCATCCCCAGGGTGACCAGCTGCCGGTCCCTGGCCGCCAGCTCCGGCCGGGCGTAGATCTCGCCGAAGCCCCAGGCGACGACCTGGTGGCCCAGCTCGGGGCTGATGTCGGCCAGCGAGTCCAGGACCCGCTCGCCGAGCCCTCCGTCGACCTGGCCCATGACCTCCAGGCCGCGGGCGAAACGCTCGTCACGGGTGGTGCTCTCGTTCGTGTCAGCTCGTGAGTCCATGGGGAGCACGCTAAGGGCTGTCCCGTAATCCCCGGCGGGCGCACGACGACGGCTACGGCACCTCGCAGCGTTGTCGGGGTCGCCCGGATACGCCCGGTATGAGGGCGACCCTCCGCCTTGCGACGCACCGCATCCGACGCCGTGCGCCGACCCACCGGGGATTACGGGACAGCCCTTAGGCCGTGAGCGCGCTCCAGGCCGGGCCGGCGGCGTGGTCAGCCGGCGCCGCGGACGGTCCGCGCCGCCGCCCGCAGTTGGGGTGCTCCTGGCTCTCGCCGTCGTCTGGGGCTCCAGCTACCTGACGGCGAAGACGGCCACGGACGCCCTCCCCGTGCTGATCGTCCTCTTCCTGCGCTACGCCGTCGGCGCCGTCGTCTGCCTCGTCGCGCTGGGCCGGTCCGGCCCCCTCACCCGGGACGAGCGGCGCTACGGCACGCTCCTCGGCGTCACCCAGGCCGCCGTCCTCGTCCTGGAGACGTTCGGGGTCGCCCACACCACCGCCGGGAACGCGGGGCTGATCATCAGTCTGACCATCGTCCTCACCCCGGTGCTGGACCGCGGGCGGCTGCCGGGAAGGTTCTTCCTGGCGGTCGGCGTGTGCGTCGCCGGTGTCGGACTGCTGGTGTCGGGCAACGGGCTGCGCGCCCCCGGTGCCGGAGACCTGCTGATGCTCGCGGCCGCGGTGGTCCGGGCCGGTCATGTGGTGCTGGTGGGGCGGGTGACCGCGGTCCGGGCCGTGCGCCCGTTCCCGCTGACGGCGGTGCAGACGGCCGTCGGCGCGGTCCTCTTCCTCCTGCCCGCGGCTCCCGGCTTGCCGGCGCTCGCCCGGACCGGTCCCGTCACCTGGGCCGAGCTGGTCTACCTCGCTCTCGGCTGCGGCCTGTGCGCGTTCCTCGCCCAGACCTGGGCGGTCCAGCGCACCTCCGCGACCCGGGCCAGTCTGCTGCTGGGGACCGAACCGGTGTGGGCGCTCCTGGCCGGCGTCTGCCTCGGCGGCGAACGCCTCACCGCGCTCGCCGTGCTGGGAGCCGCGCTCATCGTCACCGGGACGTACTGGGGCCAATCCGTCGAACGCGCCCAGCGCGCGCCCGGCGCTCCGGCAGTGCCCGCACCGTCCCCCGATCATGCGGACACGGGCGTCCCACAGGCGCGTTAACCAGAAGAACACCTTCCTGAAATATCCAGTTTCTTTTGACGTCGCGAATTCTTTCCGAAACGCACGCGGATTCGGAATTCGATTTATTACTTCACAGCCGAAGCACAACCATCAGGAACTTCTACCCGTCTAAGTCGGCGAATCACCGACCAGCGGGGAGTAACACCCCCAACGTATTTCTCTGGGGGCCGCACACCATGAATCGCACAACCCTGACCGGGCACGAACAGGGGGTGAAACCGGCGGGGGGCGAAGAGCGGGAGACCGGACCCGCGCGCCGGCCGGACGCCGGCCCGCGCCGGGCGGCCGCCCTGCTCGCGGCGCTCCTCACCACCGTCGCGCTCTGCGCCGCCGACGTGATGGCCCGCAGCTACCCCTTCGGCTCCCACACCCGCGACGTCAACGACCTCGGCAACCAGTACGTGCCGTTCCACGCCCACCTGTGGGACCTGCTGCACGGCCGGGCCGACGGCGGTGTCCTCTTCAACTGGCAGTCCGGCTACGGCTCCAGCTTCCTGCCCGACATCGGCACCTATGTCAGCAGCCCGTTCGCCCTGCTGGTCGGGGTGTTCCCGCGCGACGAGATCGACCTCGCGGTGTACGTGATCACCGTGCTGAAGACGGCGGTGGCCGGGGCCGCCATGGCCTGGCTGCTGCTCGTCCTGCGCCGCGGCCGATGGTGGGGGGCCGGGATCCTGGGCGCCTCCTACGCCCTGTGCGGCTGGAGCCTCGCGCTCGCCTCCTTCAACCCGATGTGGCTGGACGGGCTGATCGCACTGCCCCTGCTCTGCCTGGTCGGGGAGTGGGTCATGGCGGGCCGCCGCCCGCTGCTCGGCGTGCTGGTGGTCACGCTCGCCTGGACCGCCAACTTCTACACCGCCTACATGGCCACCCTCGGCGCCGCCCTGGTGCTGGTGCTCCGGCTGGTGCTCGCCGAGGAGCCCCGGCGCCGCGTGCCGGCGGTGATCGGGCGGGCGGCGGCCGTCGTCGGGCTCGGCGTCGGCCTCGCCGCGCCACTGGTGATCGTCGTCTACTCCGGCACCAAGCACGCCTACCCGGGCCGTGAGGGCCACTTCGCCCCGGTCGGCGCCGACGACCTGTTGGCCCGGCTGCTGCCGACCACCTACAGCTACAGCTCACCGGCCCTCTACGTCGGCATCACCGCGCTGGTGCTCGCGCTGGCGCTGCCCTTCCACCGCGGGGTCCCGGTCCGGGTGCGGGCGGGCTGGACCGTGCTGGTGCTCGCCGTGGGCCTGTCCCTGCAGTGGGCGCCGACCAGTCTGGCCTGGCACGGCTTCGCCGCCCCGAACGGCAGCTCCTACCGGCAGGCCTTCGTCTTCTGCGGCCTGCTGGTCATGGCGGCCTGGCAGGCCCTGGCCCACGGGCTGCCGGACCGGCGGGCCCTGGGCGCGGCCGCCGTGCTGCTGGCCCTGATCGCTGTCGTGGCCGGCCGCAGCACCCTGACCCAGCAGCACCACCATCACACCTGGCCGGTGGTGCTTCTCGCCGTCGCCGGCGCCCTCGGCGGACTGGCGCTCCTGACGGTCGAGGGCGGCCGTCCCGTCCTCGCCGGACTCGCCGCGGTGCTGCTGATCGGCGCCCAGTTCGGCGAGGCCGCCGCCACCTCCGCCGTGGCCACCCACTCGCGCCTCAACCAGATGGACGACTACGCGACCTGGGGAGACCGCCAGCAGCGGGAGGCGGACGCCGTGGCCGAGGCCGACGCCTGGCCGAAGTACCGCACCGAACCCGGCCGCGACCAGACCGTCGCCAACGACCCGATGATGGTGGGCGGCCAGGGCTCCCAGTACTACAGCAGCCTCACCTCCGACGTCCTCAGCCGTACCCTCACCGCGGTCGGCGGCGGCTGGACCTCGCGCGGCCGCAGCCTGCAGAGCCTCGACAACCCGGTCACCGACGCGGTGTTCTCGGTGGGCGCCCGGGTGCACAACCCGCCGGACCCGCACCAGAAGTGGCTGCCCCAGGGCGGTGGCCCGTCGACCGTCACCCGTGCGGACGTCCCCCCGCTGGTGACCGTGCGGCCGGCCGCGCCGCGCACCACGCCGGCCGGCTTCGGCCCCTCGCCGTACCGCAACCAGGAGCTCCTGCTGGGCACCCGCGTCTACACGCTGCCCGCCACCACCCTCAGCGGTGACCGCAAGGGCGACGAGAGGCGCGGGCTGCTGGTCGACGGAGCCCGCACGCTCACCGCGCGCTGCCAGGCCGGCGACGAGGCGTTCCTGTGGGCGCCGCACTACTCCGGTACCGCGCAGCTGGCCGGCGGTGCGCAGCAGCTCTACCGGTCGGACGCCGAGGGCACGAAGATCGCCGCGATGCAGCCGCTCGGCACGGTCCGCGCCTCGGGGCAGGCGCGGATCGACCTGACGCCCAACCGGCTCGCCCGGGTCCCGGCGCAGGGCGCCGTCGGCTGCCTCGACACCGCGAGGCTGCGCGCCGCCGTCCAGCAGCTGAAGGCGACCGGCGCCACCCGGGTGACCGTGTCCGACGGCACCCTGCACGCCCGGCTTCCCGCCGGCAGCACCGGAACCGCGGTCGTGGCCGCGCCCCGGATCGCCGGCTGGCGCTGTTCCACCGGCGGCGACGAGGTCGCGGCGGGCGAGTTCCACGGCCTGATCGCCGTCCCGCTGGGTGCCTCCGCCACCAGCCTGACCTGCACGTTCCACCCACCCGGGCTGCGCCTTGGCACAGCCGTGGGCGGCGCCTCGCTGCTGACCCTGATCCTGCTCGGCACCCTCTCCGCCGTACGCCGCAGAACCGCCGTCCGCTCCGGCACGCGTACGACCACCGCTCACTGACCCGTCCCCGACTGAACCGTCCCCAGGGGGAGAATCCCAATGCTGATATCCATCGTCGCGCCCTGTTACAACGAGGAAGACGTCATAGAACGCTTCCACGAGCAGGTCCAGAAGATCGCCAACGAACTGCTGCCGCTCGGCCACGACATGGAGTTCGTGTACGTCGACGACGGCAGCCGTGACCGGACGCTGGCGCTGCTGAGCCGGATCGCCGAGGGCGACGCGCGGGTCCGGTACGTCTCCTTCAGCCGCAACTTCGGCAAGGAGGCCGCCCTGCTGGCCGGCCTGAAGCACGCCACCGGCGACGCCGTGATCGTCATGGACGCCGACCTCCAGCACCCGCCGTCGCTCATCAAGCGCATGGTCGAACTGCGCGGCGAGGGCTACGACCAGGTCATCGCCAAACGCACCCGGCAGGGCGACCGCTTCACCCGCACCCTGACGGCCCGCCTCTACTACCGGCTCATCAACCGGCTCGTCGACGTCGAACTCGTCGACGGCGTGGGCGACTTCCGGCTGATGTCGCGCCGGGTGGTGGACGCGATCGTGGACCTGACCGAGTACAACAGGTTCTCCAAGGGCCTGTTCGCCTGGGTCGGCTTCCCCAGCACCACCTTCGAGTACGAGAACGCGGTGCGCGAACACGGCTCCAGCTCCTGGTCGTTCCGGAGCCTGCTCAACTACGGTCTCGACGGGCTGCTCTCCTTCAACAACCGTCCGCTGCGCGCCGCGCTCTACCTCGGCATGACCCTGCTGGCCCTGGCCGGCGTGTACACGGCGTGGATCGTGGGCGGGGCGATGATCAACGGCGTCCAGACGCCGGGCTATGTCACCATCATTACAGCCGTCACCGCCCTGGCCGGCGTACAGATGATCATGCTCGGGGTCATCGGCGAGTACACCGGCCGGATCTACTACGAGGTCAAGGGGCGTCCGCACTTCCTGGTGAAGGCGACGAACGTGCACCGAACGGACGACCGCACCCGCGGCACGACGAAGGACCTCATCCCCTGATGCCGAACGCCCCAGCGACCACCGGCCCCACCCGCCCGATATCGGGCCAGATCATCACCTTCGCGGTGATCGGGGTCATCAACACGGCGACGTACTACGGCCTGTACCTGCTGTTCCTCATGTACGTGCCGTATCTCGTCGCGCACAGTCTCGCGTTTTTGCTGAGCATGATCGGTTCGTTCTTTCTCAATGCGAAGTTCACTTACCGAATTCGGCCCACCTGGCGTAAATTCCTGCTGTTCCCGCTGACCAATGCCACCAATTTCGTGATCACCACGGTGGGGGTGTACGTGATCGTCGACGTGCTCCACGCCGGCAGCCGGTTCGCCCCGCTGATGGCATCCGCGGCGGCGATTCCGGTGACCTTCGTGGTGTCGCGGTGGGTCATGCTGCCGAAGGTGGAGGCGGCGTAGGCAGGGCGAGCGCCTCGTCGATCACGGACCGGACCTCCTCGTCCTCCAGGAACGCGCGGTAGTCCCGGTAGGGAGACAGCCGCCGGTCGGTCTCGCGCAGTCCGTGCAGGGCGGCCCGCACGGCCGGTGGGACCGTGCCGATGCGGGTGATCGCACGCAGTGCCGGAAGGAGGCCGACGTGGGACTCGTCATCGGTGGCGGCGGACAGCACCTGCTTCTCCAGGACGGACAGGCTCGGCTCCGCCTCGCCCGTGATCGACCACAGGGCGACCGCCGCGTCCCGCTCGGCCCAGGGACGAGTGCCGGAGTCGGCCATGAGCTGTCGAACCGGGCCGGCGTACGGCAGGGCCGCCGGGCCGAAGTCGCCGAGGAGGTCGACGGTGGCGTAGTACCAGTCCCCGGACAGCGCCGCCTCGCCGACGAGCCGCAGTGCCGTGTCCCGGTCGCCGCCCAGACGCCAGGCGGCCCATGCCAGTCTCCTGAGCTTGCCGGGATGCTCCAGAACCGTGCAAGCGCGCACGGCGGGCTCGGCGCCCGCCGCGGCCGGGCCCATGGCCGCCAGGGCGTCGACCGCTTCCAGCGAGTGACGGGTCTCGTTCACCAGGGCCGCCACCTCCGGCAGGGCGGGCGCCGCGGCCGGTCCCCAGGCCTTCAGGACCTTGAGGAAGGTACCGGTGAGCGGACCGTCCGCGCCGTCCTCACGCAGTAGCGCGCGTATCGGAGGCAGCAGGACCTCCGCGTCTGCCCGCAGCGGGGTCAGTACCTCCCATTCCTCCGGGCGGCGTGGCTCGCCCATGGTGTACGAGCGGGAGTACTGGCCCCGGTAGGGCTCGTAGAGCCGCTCGATCAGTTCCGGCATGGCGCGGGGGTCACCGATGCGCGTGAGCGCCCAGCGGGCGTGTTCGCCGACGGTGCCGTCCAGGAACCCGGCCTCGCCGGGATCGTCCAGGAGCGCGGCCAGCCCGTCGGCGTAGGGAGCCGCCCGTACTCCCAGGACGGCCAGCAGATGGGCCGCCCGGTACCGCACACCGGCGTCCGGGTCCGCGAGCAGCTCGCCCGCGAGGGGCAGCAGTTCGGAGGCCGTGGACGGGCGGACCACCAGCAGCCGCCAGGCCTCGTCCAGCGCGGCCGCGCACAGGGGCGAGTCGCCCGTCCGGCGCGCGGCGCCGACGAGCCGCAGGACGAAGCGCAGCGCGGTGGCGGGCATGTCCTCGAACAGCGTGGCCGTCGACCAGACCAGGTCGGTACGGCTGTAGGCGTCGTCGACGTTCGGCGCGTACCAGATGTCCTCGAACCGGGGACGCGCGGACGTATCGGACAGGACCTCCACCAGCAGATCCAGCTCGCGGACCGGCGCCAGGGCGTCGAAGGCGGCCCAGGCGTGCACGGCCGCGACCCGCAGGACGTCGGGACCGGTGCGCAGCACCTCCCGCACCACGGCGCGCACCCGCCCCGCGGCCTCGCCCGAGTCCGACGCGGCGGCACCCAGCGCGAGCAGCAGAGGCAGTCGCACCGTCGGATCCGTCTCGGTGTCCCACCGTTCCAGCAGCGAGTCGATCCCGTCCGCGAGGGGCAGGGCCTCCCTGCGTACCGCGGGATCGGGGTCCGCGAGCAGTGTCGGCAACGCCGGACGCAGGCGTCGCCACATCTCGTGCCATCCCGGGTCCACGCCGTCGGGTTCCGGCGAGGCCGCCGTCCCGGACAGGTACACCAGCAGCTGCACGATCCAGTTCCGGGCGCCCACCCCGGGATCGCCGGCAAGGGCGACGATGTACGGCAGGGCAGCCGTCGAGGCGGACGTCATGCCCCCGTGGCGCGGCGCGATGTGCGTGTAGAGGGCGTCGCTGTCCTCCTCCGTCGCCGCTGTGCCCCTGTCCCTCAGGTGCAGCAGGGCGCGTCGCATCTCCTCGGTCAGGCGCTCCTCGCGGCCGGATTCCAGGTGCCCCCACGGCATGGCGTCGAGCACCCTCAGGATCGCGTCCGTCATACCCACCCCGTGATCTCGTCCGCCGGTCCGGATCCATTCTTCGCATTCCCTGTCACGGAGAGGACACCGGAAGGGCACGGGGAGGACGTTCTCCCTTGCCGCCGCGTGGGCATCATCGGGATGCCGCCGTGCGCCCGGGGCCGTGGCGGACCGGCCCATTGCATAAAAGTGCATCGGACCGTATAGTCATGCCATCCAGAGGAGGATGGACATGGCGGTACGTGCGGCGGTTGCCGGAGCGAGCGGATACGCGGGCGGAGAGGTCCTGCGGCTGCTCCTCGCCCACCCCGAGGTCGAGATCGGTGCCCTGACCGGCAACTCCAACGCCGGGCAGCGGCTGGGCGCGCTCCAGCCGCACCTGCTGCCACTGGCCGACCGGGTGCTGGCGGAGACGACCACCGAGGCCCTCGCCGGTCATGACGTCGTCTTCCTCGCACTCCCGCACGGCCAGTCCGCCGCCGTCGCCGAACAGCTCGGCCCGGACGTCCTCGTCGTCGACATGGGCGCCGACTTCCGCCTGAAGGACCCGGCCGACTGGGAACGCTTCTACGGCTCCCCGCACGCCGGCACCTGGCCCTACGGCCTCCCCGAACTGCCGGGTGCCCGCGCCGTGCTGGAGGGGTCCAAGCGCATCGCGGTACCCGGTTGCTACCCGACCGCCGTCTCCCTCGCCCTCTACCCGGCCTACGCGGCCCGGATCGCCGGCCCCGAGGCGGTGATCGTCGCCGCCTCCGGCACCTCCGGCGCGGGCAAGGCGGCCAAGCCGCACCTGCTGGGCAGCGAGGTCATGGGCTCCATGACCCCCTACGGCGTCGGCGGCGGCCACCGGCACACCCCCGAGATGATCCAGAACCTCAGCGCGGCGGCGGGGGAGCGGGTCGCCGTCTCCTTCACGCCGACCCTCGCGCCGATGCCCCGGGGCATCCTCGCCACCTGCAGCGTCGCGGCGAAGCCCGGAGTGACGGCCGAGTCCGTCCGGAGCGCCTACGAGAAGGCCTACGCCGACGAGCCCTTCGTCCATCTGCTCCCCGAGGGCCGGTGGCCCGCCACGGCGTCCGTCTACGGTTCCAACGCCGTTCAGGTGCAGGTCGCGTACGACGACGCCGTCGGCCGCATCATCGCGATCAGCGCCATCGACAACCTGACCAAGGGCACCGCCGGCGGTGCCGTCCAGAGCATGAACCTCGCCCTGGGTCTCCCCGAGACCACCGGGCTGACCACGATCGGAGTTGCGCCGTGAGCGTGACGGCAGCGAAGGGATTCACGGCCGCGGGCATCGCCGCCGGGATCAAGGAGAACGGCAACCCGGACCTGGCCCTCGTGGTCAACAACGGGCCCCGCCGTGCCGCCGCGGGCGTCTTCACCTCCAACCGTGTGAAGGCCGCGCCGGTGCTGTGGTCCGAGCAGGTGCTCAAGAGCGGCCAGGTCTCGGCCGTCGTCCTCAACTCCGGCGGTGCCAACGCCTGTACGGGCCCCAAGGGCTTCCAGGACAGCCACGCGACGGCCGAGAAGGCCGCCGAGGTGCTCGGGCGCGGTGCCATCGAGATCGCCGTCTGCTCGACCGGCCTGATCGGCGTGCTCCTGCCCATGGACAAGCTGCTGCCCGGCGTCGAGACCGCCGCCGCGCGGCTCTCCGAACACGGCGGCGAGAAGGCCGCCATCGCCATCAAGACCACCGACACCGTGCACAAGACGTCCGTGGTGACCGGGGACGGCTGGACCGTCGGCGGGATGGCGAAGGGCGCCGGCATGCTCGCGCCCGGCCTCGCCACCATGCTGGTCGTGCTCACCACGGACGCCGTCGTCGACGACGAGGTGCTCGACAAGGCGCTCCGGGCCGCCACCCGCACCACCTTCGACCGTGTCGACTCCGACGGCTGCATGTCCACCAACGACACCGTGCTGCTGCTCGCCTCCGGATCCGCCGGGACCACCCCGGAGTACGAGGAGTTCGCGGAGGCGGTACGGCAGGTCTGCGACGACCTGGGGCAGCAGCTGATCCGGGACGCCGAGGGCGCCAGCAAGGACATCAAGGTGGAGGTGGTCAACGCCGCCTCCGAGGACGACGCCGTCGAGGTGGGCCGGTCCATCGCCCGCAACAACCTCCTCAAGTGCGCCATCCACGGCGAGGACCCCAACTGGGGCCGCGTCCTGTCCGCGATCGGCACGACCCGGGCCGCCTTCGAGCCCGACCGGCTCAACGTCGCCATCAACGGCGTCTGGGTCTGCAAGGACGGCGGGGTCGGCGAGGACCGCGACCAGGTCGACATGCGCTACCGCGAGGTGCACATCGTCGCCGACCTGGCGGCCGGCACCGAGACCGCCACCATCTGGACCAACGACCTGACCGCCGACTACGTCCACGAGAACAGCGCCTACTCGTCATGAGCACCACGCGAAAGCACACCGCGCTGCCCAAGGCCCAGACCCTCATCGAGGCGCTGCCCTGGCTGACCCGGCACAACGGGAAGACCGTCGTCATCAAGTTCGGCGGCAACGCCATGATCGACGAGGAGCTGAAGGCCGCCTTCGCCCAGGACGTCGTCTTCCTGCACCACGCCGGACTCAAGCCGGTCGTCGTGCACGGCGGCGGCCCGCAGATCAGCGCCGCCCTCGACCGGCACGGCATCGTCAGCGAGTTCAAGGCCGGCCTAAGGGTCACCACCGAGGACGCCATGGACGTCGTACGGATGGTGCTGGCCGGGCAGGTCCAGCGCGAGCTGGTCAACCTGCTCAACCAGCACGGACCGCTCGCCGTCGGACTGACCGGCGAGGACGCCCACACCATCACCGCCACCAAGCACACGCCCGAGATCGACGGCGAACGCGTCGACATCGGGCGGGTCGGCGAGATCACCGCGATCGACACGGGGGCCATCGAGGCCCTGCTCGCCGACGGCCGGATCCCGGTCGTCTCCTCGATCGCCCGCTCCCAGGACGACGGACATGTCTACAACGTCAATGCTGATACGGCGGCTGCGGCACTCGCTGCTGCTCTGGGCGCCGAAACCCTCATGGTCCTCACCGACGTCGAGGGCCTCTACGAGGACTGGCCGCACTCCGACGAGGTGATCAGCCGCCTCACCGCCTCCCAGCTGGAGAAACTGCTGCCGGACCTGAGTTCCGGCATGGTGCCCAAGATGGAGGGCTGCCTGCACGCCGTGCGCAACGGCGTCACCACCGCCCGCGTCATCGACGGCCGGGTCCAGCACTCGATCCTGCTGGAGATCTTCACGGACGAGGGCATCGGCACGATGGTCGTGCCGGACGCGCAGGAGGGGAAACAGCCGTGAGCAACCAGGAACTGACCGCGCGCTGGCAGGGCGCGCTCATGGACAACTACGGCACGCCCCGGCTGCCCCTGGTACGCGGCGAGGGCGTCAGGGTCTGGGACGCCGAGGACCGGGAGTACCACGACTTCGTCGGCGGGATCGCCACCAACGCGCTCGGCCACGCCCACCCGGCGGTCGTCGAGGCGGTGACCCGGCAGATCGCGTCCCTCGGCCACATCTCCAACTTCTTCATGGCCGAGCCCACCGTCGCCCTCGCCGAACGGCTGCTCCAGCTCTTCGGCCGGGAGGGCAGGGTCTTCTTCTGCAACTCCGGAGCCGAGGCCAACGAGGCCGCCTTCAAGATCGGCAGGCTCACCGGGCGCACCCACATGGTCGCCACCGAGGGCGGCTTCCACGGCCGGACCATGGGCGCCCTCGCGCTCACCGGGCAGCCCGCCAAGCAGGAGCCGTTCCGGCCGCTGCCCGCCGACGTCACCCACGTGCCCTACGGCGACGCGCAGGCGCTGGCCGCCGCCGTCACCGAGGAGACCGCCCTCGTCGTCATCGAGCCCGTGCAGGGCGAGAACGGCGTGGTCGTCCCTCCGGCCGGCTATCTCAAGGCGGCCCGCGCGATCACCGCCGCCACCGGCGCGCTGCTCGTCCTGGACGAGGTGCAGACCGGCGTCGGCCGCACCGGCACCTGGTTCGAGTACCAGGCGCACGAGGGCGTGCTGCCCGACGTCGTCACCCTCGCCAAGCAGCTCGGCGGCGGCCTGCCGCTCGGCGCGACGGTGGCGTTCGGCCGCGCCGCCGACCTGCTCCGGCCCGGCCACCACGGCACCACCTTCGGCGGCAACCCGGTCGCCTGCGCCGCCGGCCTCGCCGTTCTCGACACCATCGAGAACGAGGGGTTGCTGGAGAACGTCAAGCGGCAGAGCGAGAGATTGCGGGACGGAATCGAGGGTCTCGGCCACCGGCTGATCGATTATGTCCGGGGCGCGGGTCTCCTCCTGGGTATCGTGCTCACCGAGCCGCTGGCAGCCCAGGCGCAGCAGGCGGCTCAGGAGGCCGGGTTCCTGGTGAACGCGCCCGCCCCGGACGTCGTACGGCTGATGCCCCCGCTGAACCTTCGCGACGACGAGGTGGACGCGCTGCTGCGGGCCCTGCCCGGCATCCTCGACGCAGCGAGCGGGGACGGACGATCCGGAGAATGAGACGACGATGAGCCAGGCGCAGGAGTTCGACCAGTCCGGCGGGGCGGGGCCCGCGGTACCGCAGACCCGGACCGCCCGGCACCGCCGGATCGTGGACATCCTCAACCGGCAGCCGGTGCGGTCGCAGAGCCAGCTCGCGAAGCTGCTCGCCGACGACGGGCTGACGGTCACCCAGGCGACGCTCTCCCGGGACCTCGACGAGCTGAACGCGGTGAAGATCCGCAACACCGACGGCGAACTCATCTACGCCGTGCCGAGCGAGGGCGGGTTCCGCACCCCGAGGGCACCGCTCGGGGAGTCGGCGAAGGAGGAGCGGATGCGGCGCCTGTCGCAGGAGCTCCTGATCTCGGCGGAGGCGTCGGCGAACCTGGTGGTCCTGCGGACCCCGCCGGGGGCGGCGCAGTTCCTCGCCTCCGCGATCGACCAGGCGGAGCTGCAGGACATCCTCGGGACGATCGCGGGCGACGACACGCTGCTCCTGATCAGCCGCAACCCGACGGGAGGTCAGGCCCTGGCCGACCATCTGCTGCGGCTGGCTCAGAACGGCCACTGAGCGGCGGGGCCGCCCAGGCCGACGGAGCGCGGTACGAGGGGAGCGCCGGGGAGCGTCGGCGGCTGTGCGTGGATCGTGGCTGGTCGCGCAGTTCCCCGCGCCCCTGACGGGGCCCGCGAAACGGCCGGTGACCGAGCGGTCCGGGGGAGCGTCGGCGGCTGTGCGTGGATCGTGGCTGGTCGCGCAGTTCCCCGCGCCCCTGACGGGGCGCTGTCGAGCCGGGGGGCAGTCGTGCCTCCCACCGCCCCGTCTCAGCCCAGACGCGAGGCCAGGCCGCCGGTGCAGCGGACCTCGTCGCCGGCCGTGATCAGCAGACCTTCGACGCCCGGCAGGGACTCCAGCCAGGCCAGCCCCGCCCGCGAACCCATCGCGAACGCCGCCGTGGCCCAGCAGTCCGCCCACGTCAGCCGCGGACCCACCACCGTCACCGCCACCAGGTCGGTCACCGCCGACTTCCCGGTCCGCGGGTCGACGATATGGGCGCCCCGCTCCGCCGTACCCGACGTGGCCACCGCCAGCTCGTCCACACCGGCCGCCGTGATCACCGCGGCCAGTCCGCCCGGCCGCAACGGATCGGCGATGCCCACCCGCCACGCCCGCGTCGGCTCGGGCGCGCCGTACATCTGGACGTCACCGCCCCCGTTGACGCTCACCCCGGTCACCCCGGCCACCTCCGTCAGCGCCCGCGCCGCCCGTTCGACGGACCAGCCCTTGACGATGCCGGTGGGGTCCAGGACGCCCCGGTAGCGGGTGCTGAACCAGCCGTCGCTCAGCCGTTGCGCCTCGGCCGCCAGCTCCAGCACCTCGGCCACCTCGGCGTCGCACTCCGCGAGGCCGACCTCCTCCCGCGCCAGCCGGGACACCTGGCTGTCCTCGCGGTAGGTGCTGAACACCGCGTCGACCCGGTGCAGTCCGGCGACCGACTCGGCGAGAGCCGCCCGCACGGCCACCGGATCCCCGCCGCGGACGTCGAAGGAGAAGACCGTCCCCATGACCTCCTCCGCATGACGCACCGTGGCGGGCGCCTCCGCGTCGGCCACCGTCTCAGTCACCGGCCTGGTCCAGTGCCGACTGCAGCGACTGCTTGTAGCCGGTGCTGGTGTAGGTGGCCCCGGAGACGGAGTCGATGTTCGCGCTTCCGGCCGCCACCGCCTCCTGGTTGAGCTTCGGCACGGAGAGCGCGGTCTTCTGGTCGCTGGTGCCGCCGCTGGGCGCCTGGACGGCCTCCGCCCTGGTGATCTTCCCGCCGGAGACGGTGATCCTGACCTGCACCGGCCCGTACTGGGTCTGCGCGACCTGCCCGGTCACCGTCTTGGCCTGCGCCTGCGCGGAGCCGGACGAGGAGGAGGACCCGGACGCACCGGAGCCGCCCGCGGCCTTCATCCTGTCCAGCGCCGACTGCAGCGACTGCTTGTAGCCGTTGCTGGTGTAGGTCGCGCCGGAGACCGCGTCGATGTTCGCGCTCTGCGCGGCCACCGCCTCCTGGTTGAGCTTCGGCACGGAGAGCGCGGTCTTCTGGTCGCTGGTGCCGCCCTTGGGCGCCTGGACCGCCTCGGCCTGGGTGATCCTGCCGTTCGCGACGGTCAGCCGCACCTGCACGACCCCGTACTGGGTCTGGGTCGCGTCACCGGTGACGGTGGTGGCGCCGGCGGCCCCGGTGCCGCCCTGCGGCGACTCCTGCCCCGCCGCCGCGGCCGAGGGGGCGGCGCCCGCCGCCGCGGACGCCGGGTCGGCGGACGGCTTGAGCGACAGCAGCAGCACGACACCGGACACCGTCGCCGCGGTGGCCAGCACCACACGCCTGACGGGGTGGCTCTTCCTCATCGTTTCCGAACTCCCGATTCCGTGGATTCCGTGGTCCCGTCGCTCACATCTCGAACGACTCGTGATGGATGCGGCGGGCGGGAACCCCCGCGCCGCGCAGCGCCTCGTACACACCCTGCGCGAACCCGGGCGGGCCGCACATGAAGACGTCGTGGTCGACGATGTCCGGGATCTTCCGCTGGAGGTTCTCCGCGGAGATGTCCGGCCGCTCGCCCTCCGGGCTGTTGACCGCGTACATCAGCCGGGCCCCGCGCTCGTTGGCGATCTTGGCCAGCTCGTCCCAGAGGGCCAGGTCCTGCGTGGTGTTGGCCCGGTACAGCAGGGTCAGGTCACCGGCGGCGCCGGGCAGCGTCTCGAACA
Organism: Streptomyces sp. NPDC001068; assembly: GCF_042897315.1. Classification (NCBI taxonomy): domain Bacteria; kingdom Bacillati; phylum Actinomycetota; class Actinomycetes; order Kitasatosporales; family Streptomycetaceae; genus Streptomyces; species Streptomyces sp. NPDC001068. Next base: position 287,919 of record NZ_JBIAYD010000007.1, read on the forward strand.
GCGCGCGCATGGGCGTGATCCCGACGCCGCCCGCCACCAGCAGGACCTTGCCGCGGCTGCGCCGGGAGGCGGTCATCGCCCCGTACGGCCCCTCGGCCCACACCTTCGTCCCGGGCCGCAGTTCGCGCAGCCGCGCGCTGTGGTCGCCGATCGCCTTCACGGTGATCCGCAGCATGTCCGGGCGGGGCGCCGCGGACAGCGAGTACGGATGCGAACTGAAGCGCATCCCGGGAGCCATGAACCGCCAGCGGAAGAACTGCCCGGCCTCGGCGCCCATCCGGTGCAGTTTGCGGCCGCCGATCAGCACCGACACGATGCCCGGCGTCTCCTCGATGACCGCCTCGACCCGCATCCGGTGGCGCAGGTTGAGCCGGATCGGGGTGAAGATCCGGTACCAGACGACCAGCGCGGTGACGATGCCGTACAGGCCGTACCAGAACGTCTTGGCCACCGGGGTGAGGGCGAAGTCGTTGCCGGTGGTGATCTGGTGCCAGAAGGTCAGGAACACCGCCGCGTAGGTGAGCAGATGCACGTGGTACCAGGTGTCGTACGGCATCCTGCGCCGCACCGGGCCGATCGACGTGAGGCCGATGACCACGAACAGGCCCGTGCCGATCGCCGCCTTGCCCATGTCGGGCAACTGGTTGATGGAGTCGATGGTCTGCTGGACGATGTCGTTCAGCGTCTTGCCGGCCTGCAGGGCATAGCCCCACATGATGAGGAAGACGTGCGCGACGACCAGCGAGAGGGTGTACCGGCCGCTCATCGCGTGCCAGCGGGCGACACGGTCGGAGCCGACCCGGCGCTCCAGCGCGGGCACCCGGGCCATCTGGAGGACGACCAGGGCCATCAGGTATCCGGCCAGCAGCCCGGTGATGCGGCCGGCGTTGAGGATCTTGCCGTTCTGGTCCGCGATGGACGGGGTGTTGTGCCACCACAGCCACAGCACGGCCGCGGCGCCCGCCCATACGGCGAGCAGCAGCGGTACGGCCGGGGAGCGGCGCGGGCGGATGCGGCGCATCGTCTGTCGTCGGGCGGCACGTCCGCCTGCGAGCGTGGTGGTCACGGTTCCTCCGTGGGGACTTGACCCTTGGCCCACAGATACGTGCCGTACCGCCCGAGTGTTCAGAGACCTGCGGAGTTCCGCTTCAGTACCGGGTGATCGCCGTGTCGCCGCTCGCGGTCCCGATGGCGATGTGCGGGGCCCTGGCCGGATTCGCCCAGCGCAGGATCTCCTGCATGGCGTCCGACGGCACGGAGACGCAACCGGCCGTGGCACCTTGCCCGTTGACGTGCAGGAAGATTCCGGCGCCGCGCCCTCGCACGGGCCGTTCGTAGTTGAAGCCGATGACCAGCGCGTACGTGTACTGCGTGGTGTACGACGACAGTTTCTCCGATTCGGCGGACCGGCAGTCGGCGGGCAGCGGCTCGACCCAACGGTTGTAGGAGGTGGAGTCGTTGTCCTCGCACCACCACGAATCGGCCTTGACCGGGCGGTAGTCGACGGACGTCCCCGCGGGTGCGGGCTGGATGCCGAACCCGAACGGGAGGTCGTACAGCCCGGTCGGAGTGGTGTTCGTGCCCTGCTGCCGGGCGGCACCCTCGACCAGGCCCCTGGCGCCGAACCTGGCGGGGGCCGAACCCGCCTTCGTCCACTGCCCGTCCCGGCGGTCCCACCAGGTCAGTGTGCCCGAGGTGGAGTCGAGGGCGGGTGCCTCGGCGGTGATCAGCTGGTCGCCGCCGCCCGTGTCGGCCAGCCGGGCGGGCAGCGGTGCGGTGTCCCCGTCGCCCGGCGCGGCGCCGAGCAGCATCAGGGACGCGGAGGCGAGGGCGACGGCGAGGCCTGGGCGCATGGCTCAGACGGTAGACGGAGGCAGCGGCAACGGCAGCCCGGGTAGGCCGTCCAGGCTCACCGCGATGTGCTCCTTCTTCTCGAAGTACGCGTTCAGCGACGCGTCGTCCTCCCGCGCGAAGCGACGCGCGTGCAGGTCGCGGTCGGTGTCGTACGCCATCCGGGGGACGGCGTAGCCGCAGGTGTCCCGGACCAGTTCGGCGTGCACGACGATGATCGCGCGCAGGCCGTGCGGGGTGGGGTCGATGCCGGGGAAACGGGTCAGCAGCGCGGGGAAGTCCGGGTCGTCGCGGAAGACCGGCTCGCCGCGGCCGTGCACCCGCACGATGTTCGGCGGGCCCTGGAACGCGCACCACATCAGGGTGATGCGGCCGTTCTCCCGCAGGTGGGCGATGGTCTCGGCGTTGGAGCCCGCGAAGTCCAGGTAGGCCACGGTGCGTTCGTCGAGCACCGCGAAGGAGCCCTTGAGGCCCTTGGGGGAGAGGTTGACCGTGCCGTCCCCGGCGAGCGGGGCGGTGGCGGTGAAGAACAGGGGCTGTTCCTCGATGAACGTGCGGAGTCTGCCGTCGATGCGCTCATAGGTCTTTCCCATACCGGGCGATTATCGGCGCGTGCGGGCCGGACGTCCGGGTGATTCCGGCATCCGGACGCACCGGGTGGGCGCGGGGTGTCCGGACTCCACTGTGGCCGCCCCGGCCGGCGCTGTTCACGGGGCGGCCACAGCTGCCTGTCACGTCACTCGGTGAGCGTGCAGGCGGCCAGGGAGTCGAGGCCGGCCGGCTTGGCCGAGGTGCGGCCGATGGCGATCGCGATCCGGTCGACGGTGGACTTCCGCTTGTCCGCGAGGGGGCCGAGGATCGCGTTGTTCACGAAGTTCGGTCCGCCCTGGCCGACGGTGTCGGCCAGTCGCTTGTTCGCCTCGGCGATCTGGGTCTGGAGCAGGGTGAGGTTGCGGTCGACCTCTGCCCGCGCGGAGGCGGGGACGGCCGGCAGCCGTGAGGCGACGTCGGGGCAGCTGATCGTGCCCACCGCGGAACCGCTCGTGCCGGTGCCGCCGGTCGACTGCTGCTGGGTGGCCGCGGTGCTCGGCGCGGCCGAGGCCGTGCCCGTCGTGGTGCCGGTGCCGGCGCCTGCGGCGGTACCGGCGGCGTTCAGGGTGCACGGCGCCAGCGCGTCCAGGCCGGTCGGCTTGGCGGCCGTGCGGCCGATCGCCGTCGCGATCCGGTTGACGGTCGCCACCCGCTTGTCCTTGAGGGGGCCGAGGATCGCGTTGTTCACGAAGTTCGGTCCGCCCTGGCCGACGGTGTCGGCCAGTCGCTTGTTCGCCTCGGCGATCTGGGTCTGGAGCAGGGTGAGGTTGCGGTCGACCTCTGCCCGCGCGGAGGCGGGGACGGCCGGCAGCCGTGAGGCGACGTCGGGGCAGCCGATGGTGCCGGGTGCGGCGGCGAGCGTGCGCGCGTCGTTCGTGCCGCTGCTCTGGTCGGGCGTACCGGCGAGGGCCGAACCGGCGACGACCGCACCGGACAGTGCCACGGCGGCGGCGCCGCCGACGAGTGCCACGCGACGCTTGCTGTACTTCGGGAGAGCCCTGGACATGCGGTTGCCTCGCTTGGGTCGGAGGAGGGTTTACAGACGCGGCGCCGGCGTTCAGGCATGGGTACGAGAAAGCGGTTTCGTTTGTTCAGACCGCTTTCACGGATCTCCGCCTCCGCCCGGGTTTCCTTCCGGTGGAGGGGCGATGAATTGACGAATCATGCGGACCTCTGCATAATCATGCATGGCAGGGGATGTACGGGAGGAGGGACCCATGACCGAGCGCGTCGTACTCGCCTACTCCGGCGGGCTGGACACCTCCGTCGCCGTCGGCTGGATCGCCGAGGAGACGGGCGCCGAGGTCATCGCCGTCGCGGTGGACGTCGGCCAGGGCGGCGAGGACCTGGATGCCATCCGCAAGCGCGCCCTGGCCTGCGGCGCGGTCGAGGCCGAGGTCGCCGACGCCAGGGACGAGTTCGCCGAGGAGTACTGCCTCCCCGCGGTCAAGGCCAACGCCCTCTACATGGACCGCTATCCACTGGTCTCCGCCCTTTCCAGGCCGGCGATCGTCAAGCACCTGGTCGCCGCCGCCCGCATGCACGGCGCCACCACGGTCGCCCACGGCTGCACCGGCAAGGGCAACGACCAGGTCCGCTTCGAGGCCGGCATCGTCGCCCTCGCCCCCGACCTGACCTGCATCGCCCCGGTCCGCGACTACGCGATGACCCGGGACAGGGCGATCGCCTTCTGCGAGGCGAGGAACCTCCCGATCGCGACCACCAGGAAGTCCCCGTACTCCATCGACCAGAACGTCTTCGGCCGCGCCGTCGAGACCGGCTTCCTGGAAGACATCTGGAACGGCCCGATCGAGGACATCTACGAGTACACGCAGAACCCGGCGACCCCGCGTGAGCCCGACGAGGTGATCATCACCTTCGAGGCCGGCGCCCCGGTCGCGATCGACGGCAGGCCGGTCACCGTCCTCCAGGCCGTCCAGGAGCTCAACGAGCGGGCCGGCGCCCAGGGCGTCGGACGGATCGACATGGTCGAGGACCGGCTGGTCGGCATCAAGTCCCGTGAGGTGTACGAGGCGCCGGGAGCCATCGCGCTCATCACGGCGCACCAGGAACTGGAGAACGTCACCGTCGAGCGCGAACTCGCCCGCTACAAGCGGCAGGTCGAGCAGCGCTGGGGTGAACTGGTCTACGACGGCCAGTGGTTCTCGCCGCTCAAGCGCGCCCTGGACGGCTTCGTCGACGAGGCGAACCGGCACGTCACCGGTGACATCCGGATGACGCTCCAGGGCGGCCGGGCGGTCGTCACCGGCCGCCGGTCCGACTCCTCCCTCTACGACTTCAACCTCGCCACCTACAACACCGGCGACACCTTCGACCAGGCCGCGGCCAAGGGCTTCATCGACATCTACAGCCTGTCGTCGAAGATCGCGTCCAAGCGGGACCAGTCGTAACCAGTAGCGTGACGACCGCCTCCCCGTTCATGGCCGGGGAGGCGGTGCCACATCCGTATCTCTTCTAGGAGCAACGCAAGTGAGCAGCAACAGCGGTGACGTACGGCTCTGGGGCGGCCGTTTCGCCGACGGTCCCGCCGAGGCCCTGGCGAAGCTGTCCGCGTCCGTCCACTTCGACTGGCGGCTCGCGCCCTACGACATCGCCGGTTCGCGCGCCCACGCGCGCGTGCTGCACACGGCGGGCCTGCTCACCGAGGACGAACTCCAGCGCATGATCGCGGGTCTCGACCTCCTGGAGGCCGACGTCGCGGCCGGCACCTTCACCGGCACGATCGCCGACGAGGACGTGCACACCGCCCTGGAGCGGGGCCTGTTGGAGCGCCTCGGTCCCGACCTCGGCGGCAAGCTCCGCGCCGGCCGCTCGCGCAACGACCAGGTCGCGACCCTCTTCCGGATGTACCTGAGGGACCACGCGCGCGTGATCGGCGGCCTGATCGCCGACCTCCAGGACGCCCTGATCGGCCTGGCGCAGGCCCACCCGGACGTCGCCATGCCCGGCCGCACCCACCTCCAGCACGCCCAGCCGGTGCTCTTCGCCCACCACGTCCTCGCCCACGTCCAGTCGCTGTCCCGGGACGCCGAACGGCTGCGTCAGTGGGACGAGCGCACGGCCGTCTCCCCGTACGGCTCCGGCGCCCTCGCCGGCTCCTCCCTCGGCCTGGACCCCGAGGCGGTGGCGAAGGACCTCGGCTTCGAGCACGGCAGCTCCGCGAACTCCATCGACGGCACGGCCTCCCGCGACTTCGTGGCGGAGTTCGCCTTCATCACCGCGATGATCGGCGTGAACCTCTCCCGGATCGCCGAGGAGGTCATCATCTGGAACACGAAGGAGTTCTCCTTCGTGACCCTGCACGACGCGTTCTCCACGGGTTCGTCGATCATGCCGCAGAAGAAGAACCCGGACATCGCCGAGCTGGCCCGCGGCAAGTCCGGCCGCCTGATCGGCAACCTCACCGGTCTGATGGCCACCCTCAAGGCGCTGCCCCTCGCGTACAACCGCGACCTCCAGGAGGACAAGGAGCCGGTCTTCGACTCCTGCGACCAGCTGGAGGTCCTGCTCCCCGCCTTCACCGGCATGATGGCCACCCTCACCGTCCACCGCGAGCGCATGGAGGAACTGGCCCCGGCCGGCTTCTCCCTCGCCACCGACATCGCGGAGTGGCTGGTCAAGCAGGGCGTCCCGTTCCGTGTGGCGCACGAGGTGGCGGGCGAGTGCGTGAAGGCGGCCGAGGCCGAGGACAAGGAACTGGACCAGCTGACGGACGAGCAGTTCGCCAAGATCTCCGCCCACCTGACCCCGGAGGTCCGCACGGTCCTCAACGTTCCCGGCGCCCTGGCCTCCCGCGACGGCCGCGGCGGCACCGCCCCGAGCGCGGTCGCCGTCCAACTGGCCGAGGTCAAGGCGGACGTGGCCCGGCAGCACGAGTGGGCCGACGCGAAGAAGTAGGAAGAAGCAGGCCTTCCCGGCGTCCTTGAGAGGTGCTCCGGCGTGGTCGTCCGCCGCGCCGTCGGGGCCGGTCGCGCGGTTCCCCGCGCCGTCGGGGCACGTCACCTGTAGCGCCCCGTCAGGGGCGCGGGGAACCGCGCGAGCAACCACGAAGCACCCGCACTCGCGCACGCGCCGCACCCCCCGAGCCCGGAGGCGACGCTCATCGCGGGTTACGTTGGTCGGAAGCCGAACCGGAGCCGACCCCGACGGAGCCCGCGATGCCCTTCGCCCGACTGGCGACAGCAACAACTCCCACCTGCCACCTCGGCCTCGGCCTCGCCGCGGTCGGCCGCCCCGGTTACATCAACCTCGGCCGCGAGCAGGACCTCGGCGAGGACCGCAGCGTGGAGGCCCTCCGCGCCCGTACCCACGAACTCCTCGACGCCGCCTACGCCCAGGGCGTCCGCTACTTCGACGTGGCCCGCTCCTACGGCCGTTCCGAGGAGTTCCTCGCCGACTGGCTGGACAGCCGCCCCGACGCCGCCGCCGACGTGGTCGTCGGCAGCAAGTGGGGCTACACCTACACCGCCGGCTGGTCCGCGGACGCGCAGACGCACGAGGTCAAGGACCACGGCGTCCAGACCTACGACCGTCAGCGCGCCGAGACCGCCGAACTCCTCGGCGACCACCTCGACCTCTGCCAGATCCACTCGGTGACCCCGGACAGCCCGGCCCTCACCGACAAGGAGCTGCACGCCCGCCTGGCGGAGGCGGCGGCCGGCGGACTCACCGTCGGCTTCTCCACGAGCGGTCCCGCCCAGGCCGACGCGGTCCGCGCCGCCCTCGCCGTCACGGTCGACGGCGAGCCCCTCTTCCGTACCGTCCAGTCGACGTACAACGCCCTGGAGACCTCGGCGGGACCCGCCCTCGCCGAGGCGCACGACGCCGGACTGACGGTGATCGTGAAGGAGGGCATGGCCAACGGCCGGCTCGCCGCCCCGCACGCCCCCGACGCGCTGCGGGCCGTGGCCGAGGAGACCGGGCTCGGCTGCGACGCCGTCGCCCTGGCCGTCGTACTGCGGCAGCCGTGGGCCGGAGTGGTCCTGTCCGGCGCGGCCACCCTCGCCCAGCTCGCCTCCAACCTGCACGCCGCCGCGGTCGACCTGGACGAGGACCAGCTGACCCGCCTCGCCGCCCTGGCCGAGGACCCGCACGCCTACTGGGAGCGCCGCGGCGGCCTGCCCTGGCACTGACCCGGGGCCGGCCCCCGCCACCGGTCCGCCCCGCACGGTCGGGCCCCGATGCCGCGCTCGTGGTTCGTGGGCGGCGGACCCACGGGGGTCACGCGAGCGCCATTCCGGGGATGCGCCTGCGGATGGCGTCCAGTTCGGCCTCGTCGGAGACGCCCTGCCAGTCGTGGCGGGGCGTGTACGGGGCCTCCAGGGCGCGCACCTCGTCGTCGGCGAGTTCGAGGTCGAGGGAGGCCACGGCCTCGTCGATCTGGCGGACCGAGCCGGCGCCGACCAGGGGCGCGGTGACGACCGGCCTGCCTCGCAGCCAGGCGAGCGCCACCTGTGCGCGGCTGACGCCGTGCGCGTCGGCCACCCGGCCGACCGTGTCGGTGATCGCGCGGTTGGACGCCTCCTCCGCGGGCGAGTAGAGGGTGTCCGCGTACGCCCCGTCCGTCTCGGAGCGTGCCGTCGAGCGGGCGTCGTCCCAGGCGCGGGCCAGCCGGCCGCGGGCCAGCGGCGACCAGACGAGGGTGCCGACGCCCTCGTCCAGGCAGAGCGGGATCATCTCCCGCTCCTCCTCGCGGGCGAGGAGGTTGTAGTGGTTCTGCATCGACACGAACCGCGCCCAGCCGTGCTGTTTCTGCAGGTGCAGGGCCTTGGCGAACTCCCAGGCGGGCATGGAGGAGGCGCCGAGGTAGCGGACCTTGCCGGACTTCACGAGGTCGCTGAGCGCCTCGAGGGTCTCCTCCAGCGGGGTCGTGTGGTCGTTGCGGTGGATCTGGTAGAGGTCGATGTGGTCGGTGCCGAGGCGGCGCAGCGAGTGCTCGACCTCGGTCATGACGGCCTTGCGTGACAGCCCCCGTCCGTTGGGCCCCGGCCGCATCGGATGGCGCAGCTTGGTGGCGATCACCACGGCGTCGCGGTCGGCGAAGTCCTTGAGCGCGCGGCCGAGGATCTCCTCGCTGGAACCGTTCGAGTACAGGTTCGCGGTGTCGAAGAAGTTGATGCCCGCCTCCAGCGCGTGCCGGATGAGCGGCCGTGCCTCCTGCTCGCCCTTCGACCAGACGGGGTGCCCGCGGTCGGGCTCGCCGTAGGTCATCGCGCCGACCGCGATCGGTGAGACGTCCAGGCCTGTCGTGCCGAGCTTGATGTACTGCATGGTGCCCCTCTAAAATAAGTGGAGAGTTCTCCGGATACCGTAGTGGAGAACTCTCCACTTAGCAAGGTGAGGTCGTCCTGTGGTCCGTTCAGACGCGCGCGAGAACCGGGCACGCATCCTGGTGGCCGCCCGGGAGGCGTTCACCGAGAACAGTGGTGCCTCGATGAACCAGGTCGCCCAGCGCGCCGGCGTCGGCGCGGGCACCCTCTACCGCAACTTCCCGACCCGTGAGGCGCTGGTCCTGGCCGTGTACCAGGACGAGGTGGCGCGCCTCACCGGCTCCGTGTCCGACCTGCTGGCCGAGCTGCCGCCGCTGGAGGCGCTCCGCCGCTGGACGCTGGAACTGGTCGAGGCCATGCGCCAGAAGCACGGCCTCGGAGACGCTCTCGGCGCGGGCGCGCACCAGGCGATGGCCGAGCGGAGCCGCGGTCCCGTCATCGCCGCCCTCACGCAGCTGCTCGACGCGGGGAAGGCGGACGGCGTCATCCGCGAGGACGCGGATCCCGGTGACTTCCTCCAGTTCACGGGTGCACTGTGGCGCGCCGAGTCCGGCCCCGGGGACCGGGCCCCCCGCATGCTCGCGCTGATCCTGGACGGCCTCCGGCCCCGCCCCTAGTGCCGCGGTCGGGCAAGTCGTGCCGGCCCCGGCCCGGGCGTCGACCGCCAGGTCCGATGCGGCCGTCGAGTGCCGTCCGGGGTGTGTCGCGTTCGCCCGAAGAGGGCGCGGTTGGGTGGCGCCGGTGAGTCACTCATGCCCGTAGTGAGACACATCTGTCTCATATGGGTTACCCTTGTCTCATGGCCCTCGACCGTGAGCAGGTGCTGCGCAGCGCAGCCGCGTTGCTGACCCGCAGATCCACCGCGACCATGGACGAGGTCGCCAAGGCCGCCGGGATCAGCCGTGCCACCTTGCACCGGCACTTCGCGGGCCGGGACGCCCTCGTCCGCGCGCTGGAGGCACTCGGTATCGAGGAGTGCGAGGCCGCCCTGGACGCGGCCCGCCTGGGCGAGGGGCCCGCGGCCGACGCCGTCCACCGCCTGGTCCGCGAGATCGAACCGGCGGCCGGACTGCTGGCCTTCCTCTACACCGAGAACCAGCTGTTCGAGGGCGAGCAGCAGAACCAGGGCTGGACCCGGATCGACGACCGCGTCGCCGCGCTCTTCCGGCGCGGCCAGCAGAGCGGCGAGTTCCGTATCGACCTCACCCCCGCCTGGCTCACCGAGGCGCTGTACGGCCTGCTGGCGTCCGCCGCCTGGGCGGTGACGGAGGGCAGGGTCGCCCCCAAGGACTTCACCCACATGATCGTCGAGCTGCTGCTCGGCGGCGCACGACGGAGAGAGGAACCATGACCAGCACCGTGCGGCCGGCGTTCGCCACGGAGACGGAGGAGAAGCGCCCGGGCCGCTGGCTCGCGCTCTCCGTCCTCGTGCTCGCCGTGCTGCTGGTGGCCGTCGACGCGACCGTTCTCGGCCTCGCGACCCCCTACATCAGCGAGGACCTCGAGCCCTCCGGCACCCAGCTGCTCTGGATCGGTGACGTCTACTCGTTCGTCATCGCCGGCCTGCTGGTCTCCATGGGCAGCCTCGGCGACCGCATCGGCCGCAAGCGGATCCTGCTCGGCGGCGCGACGGCGTTCGGCGCGATATCCGTCCTGAACGCCTACGCCACGACCCCCGGGACGATGATCGCGGCCCGCGCCCTGCTCGGAGTCGCCGGCGCGACCCTGATGCCCGCCACCCTCGCCCTGATCCGCAACCTCTTCCACGACCCGCGCGAGCGCAGCCTCGCGGTCGGCATCTGGGGCGCCACGGCCTCCGCCGGTACCGCAGTCGGCCCGATCGTCGGCGGATTCCTGCTCGAGCACTTCTGGTGGGGCTCGGTCTTCCTGATCAACCTGCCGGTGATGGTGGTCCTGGTCCTGGTCGGCGTCAGGACGCTCCCCGAGTCCCGCAACCCCGACCCCGGCCCCTGGGACCTGATCAGCGTCGCGCTGTCGCTGGTCGGCATGATCGCGGTCGTGTACGCGGTGAAGGAGGCCGCGACCCACGGTCTCACCGGCGCCGGCGCGGTGACCGCGCTGCTCGGCACGGCGGCCCTCTACGGGTTCGTCCGCCGCCAGCTCACCCTGCCCAAGCCGCTGCTGGACATGAGGCTGTTCCGAGCGCGCGGCTTCAGCGGCGCGGTCCTCGCCGACCTGCTGACCGTGCTCGGCATGTCCGGCCTGGTGTTCTTCCTCTCCCAGTACCTTCAGCTGGTGCAGGGCAGGCACCCGTTCGAGGCGGGCCTGGCCGAGATCCCCGCCGCCGTCGGCGCGGTGGCGGCGGGCCTGGTGGCCGGCCGGGCGGCCCGCCGGTACTCGGTGCGGGCCGTGGTCTGCGGCGGCCTGGCGGCCGTCGGCGTGGCCCTGGCGGCCCTGACCACGCTCTCGCCGTCCACCGGTTACCCGGTCCTCGGCGCCGCCCTCCTGGTGGTCGGCGTCGGCGCGGGCTTCTCCTTCACCGTCACGGCGGACGTGATCCTCTCCAGCGTCCCCCGGGACCAGGCCGGCGCCGCCTCGGCCGTCTCCGAGACGGCGTACGAACTCGGCGCGGCCCTGGGCATCGCCCTGCTCGGCTCGATCGTCATGGGCGTCTACCGCGGTTTCCCGGGGCCCGAGGGCACCCCGGCCGCCGCCCACGAGTCCCTGGGCGCGGCCGTGCAGGCCGCGGCCGCCATGCCCCCGCGGACGGCGAACGAGATGCTGGCGGCGGCCCGGGACTCCTTCGTCCACGGTCTGCACCTGGCCTCGGGAGCGGGCGCCGCGGTCCTGCTGGCGACGGCCGTGGCGGCCTGGTTCCTGCTCAGGGGGCAGGAGCTGGAGAGCACCCCGTCGGTGTGACGCCTCACTTCTGGTAGCCGAGCACCGTCATCATCCCGCTCTCCGAGTGGTACTGGTTGTGGCAGTGCAGCATCCACAGTCCGGGGTTGTCGGCGTCGAAGTCGAGCACCAGCTTGCGGTGCGGCAGCACGACCGTCGTGTCCTTGCGGGCGCGTTCCGAGTTCAGCCCGCCGACGGCGAAGGTGTGCCCGTGCAGGTGCATCGGATGCCACATGTCGGTCGCGTTGACGAGCGTCAGCCGCACCCGCTCGCCGGCCCGCACCGCGTGCCGCTGCCGCACGTCGTACATCTTGTGGTCGAATCCCCAGTCGTACCGCTGCATCGAGCCCGTGATCCTGATCCGCAGCTCGCGGTCGGGCTTGCGTTCGTCCAGGCGGACCGAGTCGGCAGGCAGCAGCCGGCGGGCCGGGACGATCTCGCGGTCCAGTTCGGCCGGGCGGGCATCCGGTGACGGAAGGTTTTTTCCGTTGTTGGTGCGGAGGATCGCGACCGCCTTGCCCGGCTTGCCCTCGGCGAGCGCGACGAGCGGGAAGACGCCGTCCTTGGCGGTGACCAGGACGTCGTACCGCTCGGCCATGCCGATCAGCAGGGCGTCGGTCTTCTGCTGCTGCACGGGGTAGCCGTCGGTGTGGGTGACGGTCATGGGGTGGTCGCCGAGCGCGACCCGGAAGGCCGTCTCCGAGCCCGCGTTGACGAACCGGATCCGGATGCGGTCACCGGGGCGGCAGCGGAAGACCGAGGGGTCGGTGCGCAGCCGCCCGTTGATCAGGTAGTGCGGGTAGGCGACGTTGCCGCCCTCGCCGTGCAGCAGGCTGCTGTGGGAGTCGCGCAGCACCCGGTCGGGGCCCAGGCCCTTCTTGGACTTCGGCGACGGCGCGGGCGCGCTCGCCGACCGGTGCGGGCTCGGGCTGCCGGCCCCGGGGCCCATGCCCATGTGCATGTTCATCGCCATGGAGCCGCCGGGCTTGAGCTGGTCGAGGACGTGCTCGGGGTTGGAGCCGTCGATGTCGTCGACCCAGTCGTCCAGGACGACGACCCACTCCTGGTCGTAGGCGAGTTTCTCCTTCGGGTCGTCGACGACGAACGGCGCGTACAGGGCGCGGTCCGGCTGCATGCCGACGTGCGAATGGAACAGGTACGTGCCGGGGTGGGAGGCGACGAACCGGTAGAGGAAGTCCGCCCCCGGCGCGATGCTCGCCTGGGTCAGGTCCGGGACGCCGTCCATGTCGCAGCGCAGCCGCACTCCGTGCGCGTGCAGTGTGGTCTTCTCCTTCAGCCGGTTCCTGACGGTCAGGCTCAGGATGTCACCGGCGGTGACCCGCACCAGCGGACCCGGCACCGACTCGTTGTACGCCCAGCTGTGCACCGTCCGCCCGCCCAGGTCGAGCGTGCTCTCGGCGGCCGTGAAGGTGACCTCGCGGACGGGCCCGGAGCCGCGCTTCCGCTCCGTCGCGAGCACCTCTGGACCCGACGGATTGACAAACCCCTTGGGCCCCTCCGGGACGAACGCCGCCGTCCCGGCCGTCTGCTGCGGGCCGGAGCGGGACGACGAGTCGGAGTCGGAGCAAGAGGCCACTAGCCCCGCGCCGGCGACAGCGAACGGAGCACGGAGCAGGGTACGCCGAGAAGGTTTCTGCATATCTGAATAAGACATGCTGTGTGCTCATATGGGCGGTAAATACGGAGAAATGTCTGAAGTGTCGGGCCAGATTCCACCGCGAGGCGGACGCGGACGGATGTCAGGCGGATGGCAGACAGAAGGGCACGGACCCCCGGTCCGTGCCCTTGAGCCGAAAGGGTGTCAGGCGGCCTTGGCCTTCGTGGCGTACATGTCCACGTACTCCTGCCCGGACAGCCGCATGACCTCGGCCATCACCGAGTCGGTCACGGCCCGCAGCACGTAGCGGTCCCGGTCCATCCCCTCGTACCGGGAGAACTCCATCGCCTCGCCGAACCGGACGGTGACCTTGCCCGGCCGCGGGATGCCCGCGCCGCCCGGCTGCAGCTTGTCGGTGCCGATCATCGCGAACGGGACCACCGGCGCGCCCGTCATCAGCGTCAGCCGCGCGATACCGGTGCGGCCCCGGTACAGCCGGCCGTCGGGGGAGCGGGTGCCCTCCGGGTAGATCCCGAAGATCCGGCCCTCGTCCAGGACCCGCTTGCCGGTCATCAGCGCCGCGACACCGCCGCTCGCGCCGTCCCGGTCCACCGGGATCATGCCGACACCGGTGAAGAACCAGGCCATCAGCCGGCCCTTGAGGCCCTTCCCGGTGACGTACTCGTCCTTGCCGATGAAGAACACCTGCCGCTTGCTGACCAGCGGGAGGATCATCGAGTCGATGAACGTCAGGTGGTTCCCGGCGAGGATGACCGGACCGTCTCCCGGGATGTGCTCCACGCCCTCCACCCGGAGGTGGAACATCAGGCGCATGACCGGTCCGAGCGCTGCCTTGATGAACGCGAAGCGGGACAACGGGTCCTCCGATGTCGAGTGACGGTATGTGTCTGTGCAGGTGAGGACATTACTCGCGGCTCCGTGGGGAGCGCACATCGACTACGGCGGGTTCACCGAGGTCTTACGCACTGTTGACGCTGGTTTACCTGCGGCGACGTCCCCAGGACAGGTCGCGGCGAGCCCGCCGCGATGTGACGCAGGTCGCCGACGGACCGTCACGACGCGCCGTCCATCAGCCATACGGCGTCATCCGCCCGTTGGGCCGGCGGTCTCCCGTCGGTCACCACCGCAGCCCTACGATCGGCCGGCATCCAAGGGCGAAGGTCAGGAGAGCGCTCATGAACACGAACGACTCGAACGAGCGGACACAGGTGAACGGCACGACCGGACGGCGGGCCCTGCTCGGCGCCGCGGTGCTCGGTGCCGGCGGCGCGGTCCTCGGACTGCCCGGCGCCGCCAGAGCCGCCGAGGCCAGGCGGTCCGGTCACGGCCACGGCGGCCTGAAGAGCCTGCCCAAGCCGACGATCATCGGCCACCGCGGTGCCAGCGGCTACCGCCCCGAGCACACCTTCGGCTCCTACAACCTGGCCCTCGACCTCGGCGCCGACATCGTCGAGGCCGGCGACCTCGTCCCGACCAGGGACGGCCACCTGGTCTGCCGCCACGAGCCGGAGATCGGCGGCACCACGGACGTCGCCGACCACAAGGAGTTCGCGGACCGCAAGGTCACCAAGGTCCTGGACGGCGTCCCCACCACCGGCTGGTTCACCGAGGACTTCACGCTCGCCGAGCTGAAGACGCTGCGCGCGATCGAGCGCATCCCGGCCAACCGCCCCCACAACACGCTCTACAACGGCCACTGGGAGATCCCCACCTTCGAGGAGGTCCTCAAGTGGCAGGACGAGCAGACCCGCAGGCGCGGCAAGCAGGTCTGGATCTACCCCGAGACCAAGCACCCCACCTACTTCCGCAAGCTGGGCCTCGGCCTTGAGGAGCGGGTCGCCAAGCTGCTGCGCAAGTACGGCAAGGACAAGCGGAACTCCCCGGTCATCCTGCAGTCCTTCGAGCCGACCAGCATCCAGCGCCTGAACACGCTGGTCGACAACACGCTGGTCGTCCTGCTCTCCGCGGCGAACACCCAGCCCTACGACTTCGTCGCGACCGGCGACCCGCGCACCGTCGCGGACCTGATCACGCCGAGGGGCCTGCGGGAGATCGCCGGCTACGCGCAGGGCATCGGCCCGACCCTGGACCTGGTCATCCCGAAGGACGCCGCCGGCAACTTCACCACGCCGAGCACGCTGGTCGCGGACGCGCACAAGGTGGGTCTGATCCTGCACCCGTACACCATGCGCAACGAGAACCCCTTCCTGCCGCCGGCCTACCGCAAGGGCAGCGACGTCACCGGCTACGGAGATGTCTTCCCGGTCTTCCGGACGTACTTCGAGACCGGCATCGACGGCGTCTTCTCGGACAACGCCGACACCGCGGTCCTGGCCCGCGACGCCTTCGTCAACGGCTGATCACCCGCACCCCGTTCGGGGTGTCCTGCGGCCGCCCCGGCAACCCGCCCCGGGGCGGCCGCGTCGTTCCGCATGTGACGGACGACCTGGTTGCCGCCCTCGGCCCCCTGCTCACCGCCGAGGCCTCGGCCGAGGCGCAGGCCTGCGGCAGCGACCCCGGTGACCTCGAACAGACCGTCTGGCTCCGGCTCCTGGAGCGCCTCGAGACCCACGGCCCGCCCCGGGCCCCCGAGGACTGGCTGCGCAGAGCGGTCCGCGCCGAGGCCCGCCGCACCCGTCGCAGGGCACGCCGCGAACGCCCCTACGCCGCCGAACCGGCCGACCGCGCCGCCCCGTCGCCCGAACACCGCGTCCTGGCCGCCGCCCGGCACCGCGCCCTGCGCGAAGCGGTCGCCCGCCTGCCCGGCCGCTGCCCCCGCCTGCTGCAGGCGCTGTTCTCGCCGGAGGACCTGACATACCGGGAGATCGCGGGGGAGTTGGGTATCTCACAGGGCAGTCTGGGGCCGGAACGTTCCAGATGTCTGGGTTGTCTCCGCCGATTGTTGACGCCGGAGGTTGCGTCCCGCGAAGCGCGGGGATAGGAGTGAGAACTACAGGCGATCAGGTGAGCGAGGGGCGTGCGCACATGGGCATGAGCGTGACCATCTCGGTGGCGACCGAGCAGGATGCAGAGCAGATCTTCAGGCTCCAGTACCTGTGCTTCCAGAGCGAGGCGGCGCTGTACGGCAACTACCGCATCGACCCGCTCGTCCAGAGCCTCGACTCGGTCCGCCGGGAGGTCGCGTCCGACTGCGTCTTCGTCGCCCGGCTCGGCGAGGAGGTCGTCGGCTCGGTCCGCGGCTCGGTCACCGAGGACGGCGCCGCCGCCATCGGCAAGCTCTGCGTCCACCCCCGCCTCCAGGGACACGGCATCGGTGCGCGTCTGCTGCGCGCGGCCGAGGGCGCGTTGGAGGCGGAGCGCGGCGCCAAGAGGTTCCGCCTCTTCACCGGCCACCGCAGCGAGGGCAACCTGCGCCTGTACCGCCGGGTCGGCTACGAGACGGTGGGCACCTCACAGGGCGCGGACGGCGTCACGATGATCGTCCTGGAGAAGCCGGCCGGCACGTACGCGACGACGGCGTAGCTTTCCGGCGCCCCTAAGCCTTCCGACGCCCCGAAAGGGGCGCGGGGCTGTGTTCGATCTGCGGCTGCCGCCGCGTGGGCGCGATCAGCCACCGCGCACCGCCGGTCGCGCACGTTCCTCAGGCCGCCGCCCCTTGGGCGCCCTTCCGCAGCCAGTACAGCGCGGAGACCGGCAACAGCACGGGGATGAACACGTATCCCATGCCGAAGTCCGACCACACGGTCGCATCGGGGAACGCCGAAGGATCGGCCAGCGTCCAGGTGCCGACCGTCAGCACCCCCGCCAACTCCGCCGCGCAGCACACCGCGGCGACGCGGCGGGCCGTCTCGCCACCCCGCACCAGCGTGTACGTGATGAACGCGTACACCACACCCGCGACAGCGGACAGCGAGTACGCGAGCGGCGCCCGGCCGAAGTCCGTCGCGATCTGGTACGCGGACCGCGACACCGCCCCGACGACCATCACGCCGTAGAACCACACGAGAAGCGTCCCCGGCCCACTGGTGAGCCGCTTCGGCCCCTGCTCCACGGTCGTCATCTCACCCTCCCCAGATGTCATAGAGCCGCACCTCCAGCACGGCCAGCACCACACCGCCCGCGGCGACCGTCACCGAACCCCACCGGGTCCGCTCGGCCAGCGACATGAACCCCGCCGCCGGGACGCACGCGAAGGCGCCCAGCAGATACGCCACGAAGATCGTCGTGCCCTGCGCCGGCCTGTCGCCCCCGGACAGCAGCACGATCCCCGCCACGAGCTGGATCACGGCCAGCACCGACACCACGGCCATCCCGATGAAGTGCCAGTCCTTGGTCGGCTGGTCCCGGTACGCGGCCCAGCCGCACCACGCGGCGAGCAGCAGCGCGGCGACTCCGGTCACCAGCAACAGGGCATTGAGCATGCGGTGACCTTATTACGGCGCAAACGGCCCCCCGCCGTCGCCCCTGCCGTACGCCGTAGGGTCTGGACCATGACGATCCACGCACAAGCCCTGCTCTTCGACAACGACGGCACCCTGGTCTCCTCCCTCGACTCCGTGGAGCGCTGCTGGACCCGCTGGGCGGCGGAGTACGGCGTCACCGAGGAGTACGCCCGAGTCGAACTGCACGGCAGGACCGCCGTGGACATCGTCGCCGACCTGCTCCCCGCGCACCTGGTCCCCGAGGGCGTGGCCAGGGTCGAGCAGCTGGAGGTGGAGGACGTCCCCAACGGCGGGGTCCGGCTGCTTCCCGGCACCAGGGCCCTCCTCGACGCCCTGCCCGCCGAGCGCTGGGCGGTCGTCACCTCCGCCACCCGCCGGCTCGCCGAGGCTCGCCTGGAGGCGGTCGGGATCCGGCCGAAGACGCTGATAGCCGCCGACGACGTCACCCGCGGCAAGCCCGACCCCGAGCCGTACCTGCTCGCCGCCCGACGGCTGGGCGTGGACCCGGCCCGCTGCGTGGTCTTCGAGGACGCCCCGGCCGGGCTCCGGGCCGGCCGGGCCGCCGGGATGACCACCGTGGCGTTGGCCACAACCCACGCCGCGCACGAGCTGGACGCGGACCTCGTGGTGCCGGACCTCTCGGCCCTGTCGGCACTGGCCACCGACCACTTCGTGGAGATCTCCGAACGGCGTTGACGGGTGTCCGCCGCTGTCCACCATGCGGACAGCGGCGGCCTGTCAGGACCGTCCGTCTGGTTTACTGATCGCATGACCACGACGAGCGAACGCACTCCTGCGACCGAGGCGACCATGACGCCCGGTGCTCGTTGTATGTGTCGAATGTGCGCCTTCTAGAGGGCCCCCGCACCACCTCAGAGCCTCGCGCCCCGAAGCGAGCCGCCGTGGCCTGTCCGTACGCCCCGAGCCGTACGTGACCCCGCCGCCCCGCGCACATTCTCCTCCCGTACCAGGGCACATCCACGCCCGCGTACTCGACAGTGACGGAATCCCAGTGATCACCACATCGGGCCTGACGAAGATCTATCGGTCCCACCGCACCCACGGCCGCGAGGTCACCGCCCTCGACGGCGTCGACCTGCACGTGCGCGAGGGCGAGGTGTACGGCGTCATCGGTCAGTCCGGCGCCGGCAAGTCCTCGCTCATCCGCTGCGTCAACCTCCTGGAGCGCCCCACCGCCGGCACGGTGACGGTCGACGGCCTGGACCTCACCGCCCTGGCCGGGCGCGGCCCCCGGGCCGGCCGGGAGCTGCGGCAGGCGCGCAGCCGTATCGGCATGGTCTTCCAGCACTTCAACCTGCTCTCCTCGCGGACCGTCCAGGACAACGTCGAGCTGCCGCTGGAAATCCTCGGCACGTCAGGGAAGGAACGTTCCCGCAAGGCGCTGGGGCTGCTCGACATGGTCGGTCTGGCCGACAAGGCCAAGGCCTACCCGGCACAGCTGTCCGGCGGCCAGAAGCAGCGGGTGGGCATCGCCCGCGCCCTGGCCGGCGACCCCAAGGTGCTGCTCTCCGACGAGGCCACCAGCGCCCTCGACCCGGAGACCACGCGCTCGATCCTCCAGCTGCTGCGTGACCTGAACCGGCAGCTCGGCCTGACCGTGCTGCTCATCACGCACGAGATGGACGTGGTCAAGTCCATCTGCGACTCGGCCGCGCTCATGGAGAAGGGGCGCGTCGTCGAGTCCGGGACCGTCAGCGAACTGCTCGCCACCCCCGGCTCCGAGCTGGCCGCCGCGCTGTTCCCGGTCGGCGGCGAGGCCTCCGGCGAGGACCGCACCGTCCTGGACGTCACCTTCCACGGCGAGGCCGCCACCCAGCCGGTCATCTCCCAGCTCTCCCGCACCTACAACATCGACATATCGATCCTCGGTGCCGCGGTCGACACGGTCGGCGGCCTCCAGATCGGCCGCATGCGCATCGAACTGCCCGGCCGCTACGAGGACAACGTGGTGCCCATCGGCTTCCTGCGCGAACAGGGCCTGCAGATCGACGTGGTGGGCCAGGAGCCCGTGCTGGTGAAGGAAGGTGCCAAGTGAGCTGGTCCGAGATGCAGCCGCTGTTGTCCCAGGCCTGTTGGGACACGCTCTACATGGTCGGCTGGTCCACGCTGATCGCCGTCGTCGGCGGACTGCCGCTCGGTGTCCTGCTCGTCCTCACCGACCGCGGCGGACTCCTCCAGAACGTGCTCGCCAACAAGGTCATCGGGCAGATCGTGAACATCGCCCGCTCGATGCCGTTCATCATCCTGATGGTCGCGCTGATGAACTTCACGCGCTCGATCACCGGGACGACCATCGGCCGCGAGGCCGCCATCGTGCCGCTCGCCATCGGCGCCATCCCGTTCTTCGCGCGCCTGGTCGAGACGGCCGTCCGCGAAGTTGACGGCGGACTCGTCGAGGCCGTGCAGTCGATGGGCGGCAGCACCTGGACCGTCGTGCGCAAGGTCCTCGTGCCCGAGTCGCTGCCCTCGCTGATCTCCTCCACCACCACCACGGTCGTCGCGCTCATCGGCTACTCGGCCATGGCGGGCACAGTCGGCGCCGGCGGTCTCGGCGACATCGCGATCCGCTACGGCTACCAGCGCTTCGAGACCCAGCTGATGTGGATCACGGTCGCGATCCTCGCGGTCGTCATCTCGCTCATCCAGTTCGGCGGCGACTACACGGCCCGCGCCCTGCACCGCCGTGGCGGCCGGTCCGGTCCGGCGCCGAAGCTGCGGCTGCTGAAGGCCGCCACCGTCGACGGCGAGACCGTCTGAGCGCCTCCGGGCATCCCTCCGGCTCTCCCCAGATCTCCCCGCAGCACCCTCGCGGGGTCGCTCCACCCTTAAGGAAAGGCACTTTTCGTGCGTAACACCGCCAAACTCACCACCGCCGTCCTCGCCGCCGGAGCCCTCACCTTCGGGCTCACCGCCTGCGGCTCGGACAAGGACTCCGCCTCCGCCGACTACAGCGGACCGCTGGTCGTCGCCGCGAGCCCGACCCCGCACGCCGAGATCCTGGACTACGTCAAGGACAACCTGGCGAAGAAGGCCGGACTCGACCTGGAGGTCAAGGAGTTCCAGGACTACATCGTGCCGAACACGGCGACCGAGGACGGCTCGGTGGACGCCAACTACTTCCAGAACCAGCCGTACCTCGACGACTTCAACAAGAAGCGCGGCACCCACATCGTGCCCGTCGTCACCGTGCATCTGGAGCCGCTCGGCCTGTACTCCCACAAGGTCAAGAGCGCCGACGCGCTCAAGAGCGGTGCGACCGTGGCCGTCCCGAACGACGCGGTGAACGAGGCGCGTGCCCTCAAGCTGCTGGCCGCCAACGGGCTCATCACCCTCAAGGACGGCGTGGGCAGTGAGGCGACCCCGCAGGACATCACCAAGAACCCGAAGAACCTGCAGTTCAAGGAGGTCGAGGCGGCCCAGACCGCACGCTCCCTGGACGACGTGGACGCGGCGGTGATCAACGGCAACTACGCCATCTCGGCCGGGATCAAGCCCGCCGAGGACGCCCTGGTCCTGGAGTCCGCGAAGAACAGCCCCTACGGCAACTTCCTCGCCGTGAAGAAGGGCAACGAGAAGGACCCGCGGGTGAAGAAGCTCGCCAAGCTCCTCACCTCGCCCGAGGTCAAGAAGTTCATCGAGGACAAGTACAAGGGCTCGGTCATCCCGTCCTTCTGACCGCCGCTCCGCCGCTCCGCCGGCCTGTCGGTCCGCCGGCCTGTCGGTCCGCCGGTCCGTCGTCCGCGCGACGGCCGGCGGTCACCTTCACGACGGCACGTATACGGCGTATCTCCACGCACGGGGTCCACTCGCTCACCGCGGGTGGGCCCCGTCGTGCCGTTCAGTGGTTTCATGCTGCATGCTGGGCAGTTCGCACGCCCTGAAGGATTTCCGAAGGTTACGGAGTGGCGCATGACTAGCACCTTCCCCAACATCTCCATCAGCACGGAGCGGTTGGTGCTGCGTCCCCTCGACGAGGACGACGTGCCCGCCCTGACCGAGATGATGAAGGACGAGCAGGTCGCGGCCTGGACCGACGTGCCCCAGCCGTTCACCGAGGACGCGGCCCGGCACTGGATCGGCGAGTACGCCCCCGCCGAACGCGCCGACGGGCGGGGCCTCGACCTCGCGGTCACCGAGTTCCTCACCCAGCGCCTGGTCGGTGTCATCCGGCTCACCAAGACCGACTGGCACATCCGCGCCACCGAGTTGTCGTACATCGTCGCCCCGTGGGCCCGCGGCGAGGGCTATGCCTCCGAGGCCGCGCTCGCCACCGCCCACTGGCTCTTCGGCGACCAGAAGTTCGAACGCATCGAGATCCGCACCGCCGCCGACAACACCGCCTCCCAGCAGGTGGCCCAGAAGATCGGCGGGATCAGCGAGGGCGTGCTGCGCAACGCCTGCATAGTCCACGTCCGCGCCGACGACGGCACGTGGTCGGACGTGCGCACCGACTTCATCGTGTGGAGCCTGCTCCCGGAGGACCTGGAAGGCGCCGGTGAGGAACTCACCGAGAGCGGCGGCTTCACCTCCTGGAACTGACGCCGACGGGCCTTGCCCCGTCGCGCGCCGGACAGCTCCACCAGGTACCCTCACGGAGCCCGCCCACGGGCCCGGACCCTGACGACCCGCGAACTCCCTGGAGACTGACGACGATGGCCGACAGGGTCACGGTGATCGGCTGGGACGGCTCGCCGCTCACCGCAGCGGGACGCGGCGCGCTCGGCGCCGCCACCCTCGTCGCGGGTGCGGCACACCATCTCGACCTGCCCGAGGTGCCACGCACCGCCGAGCGCATCCGCCTCGGCAGCGTCGCCCTCGCCGCCCGCCGCATCGCCGGCCACCGCGGCACCGCGGTGGTACTGGCCGACGGCGATCCCGCCTTCTTCGGTGTCGTACGGACCCTGCGCGCGCCCGAGTTCGGCCTGGAGGTCGAAGTGGTGCCGGCCGTGTCCCCGGTGGCCGCCGCCTTCGCCCGCGCCGGCATGCCCTGGGACGACGCACAGGTGGTGGTCGCACACCGGCGTACCCTGCGACGCGCGGTGAATGTGTGCCGCGCCCACCCCAAGGTCGCCGTCCTCACCTCACCCGGCGCCGGACCGGCCGAACTCGGCCTGCTGATGGAAGGCGTCCACCGCACCTTCGTCATCTGCGAGGAACTCGGCACCGACCGCGAGCAGGTCAGCGTCGTCACCTCCGACAAGGCCGCCGACCACACATGGCGCGACCCCAACGTCGTCATCGTCATCGGCGGACCCTCCGGACCCGTGCCGGCCGGCGACGGCGGCTGGATCGCCGGCCGCGACCCGGCGGCAGGCCCGCGCGGCTGGGTTCGGCCCGACGCGGAGTACGGCGACGGCGCGCCGCTCGGCGAAGGGGAGACCGAGCTGCTGAGGGCCGCCCAACTCGCCCGGCTGGGACCGCGGGTGGGGGACCTCGTCTGGGACATCGGCTGCGGCAGCGGTGCGTTCGCCACCGAGGCGGCGCGCGCCGGTGCCGCCGTCATCGCCGTCGACCGGGACCTCGCGGCCTGCGCCCGCAGCGAGGCGGCCGCCCGCCGGTTCGGGGTCCAGTTCCAGATCGTGCACGGCGATGCCCCCCACGTACTGGAGAACCTGCCCGAGCCCGACGTCGTCCGGGTCGGGGGCGGGGGAGCGGCCGTGGTCAACGCGGTCGCCGACCGTCGCCCGCAGCGCATCGTCACCCACGCCGCCACCCGCGACGCGGCCGAACTCGTCGGACGCGATCTGACCGAGCACGGTTATCAGGTCGAGTGCGCCCTGCTGCAGTCCGTCGAACTCGACACCAGGGCCTGGACGGAGACCGAGCGGAACGTCGCGTTCCTGCTCAGCGGCACGCTGCCGGTGCGCGAAGCGACTCGCTGAGGGGCGGCGGCCGGGCGACGGGCGGGGCCTGCCCGAGCGCGCCCCGTGATCCTGTTGTCATATCGCGCGCGGTAGGCTGGCCGATCGCTGCACCGCACCGGTGGCCCGGAAATTCGTTCGTCAATATCCGGAAAACGCGCTCCTTTTGGGGCGGGTGTGGTACGGCAGAACCGGGGACGCGCAACGTGGCGCAGTCCACAGCGGGCTGTCGCGGTTCACGCTGCCGTGACGGTCGAACGGCCGGGACAATGCCACTGAATGGCTTTGTCGCCTTTTCCGGCGGGTCGTTCGTGCCGCTGGGCACGCACGCTCGTTCTTCACTGCGGGGCGGTCGGTGCGCCGCCCCGAGCGAGCTGGTCGTAGAAGGCACTAACCGATGGGCGAGGGGTACGCATGACGGACACCGGCCAGGTCCCGGGCGAGGGACTGCCGGAGAGCGCAGGCATGGTGGAACAGCCGGGCGTTCCCGCGCACGGCGCGTACACCTACCTCTCCGAGTCGCCCGCCGAGGACGAAGACCTGCTGCTCCCGGGCGCCCAGGGCGCCTGGGGGAACGAAGTGCCGCCGCCGCCCCCGGAGCCGGTCGTGGAGACCGTCCACGAGCCCGGCCCGCACGAGACGGACGGCCGGGACAGCGGGTCGGTCGACCTCAGCGCCGTCCGGCTGCCCAACTCGGTGCCGGCGTCCCCGATCCTCTCCGTGCCCCACGACCCGACCGCCGCCCCGGCCCCGCGCCGCCCGCTGCATCTCGGTCCGCCGATCCCCGACGCCTCCGCCAGCCCGGTCCGCTCCCTCGCCGACCGCGGCCCGGCCGGCGCACCGGTGGTCCGGCAGCCCGGCCCGCCGACGGCCGGGCCCGAGTACCTCGACGCGCAGCCGGTGCACGAGGGCGCTCCCCAGGCCGCCGCGCCCTGGGGCACGCCCCAGACGGTCCTGCGGACGGCGGCGCCGCAGGCCGCGCCCGCGCCGCAGGTCGCCGCACAGGCCCAGGCTGCGGAAACGGTTGTTCCGGCACCGGAGGCGATGGCCGCCATGGCGCCCGCCGCCGTCGCGGCCACCTCGGCCGTCGGACACGAGGCCATGGCGCACGAGGCCATGGTGCAGGAACACATGGCGCACGAGCCCATGGTGCAGGAACACATGGCGCCGGAACCCATGGCGCACGAGCCCATGGCGCCGGAACCCATGGTGGCGATGGTCGCCGACGGTACGGCTGTCACCCCGCGGCAGCAGGCACCCGTGGGTCCCGGATCGTGGCCCGAGAACGCCTACGGCGCCGAGAGCGCGGCCCAGCCGGTCGACGCGGGCGCCGCCTCGCCCACGGCCGAGCCGACGGCTCCGCACGGCGCCGGGATGCCGGGCGGCGCCCAGGAGCCCGTGCCGGGCGCGGTGCCGGAGGGCGCCCCGATGGGGGCCGAGGTCCCGCACGCGGTGCACGTTCCGCACCCTTCCCCGGCTCACCCGACCGCGCAGGTCCCGGTGGTCCCGGAAGCCCCGGTGGTCCCGGAAGGCCAGGAGCACCTGCCCGGGCACGGTGCCGCGGTGCCCGAGCCGTCGGCGGTACCCGTGCCGGAGGCCGCGGACCAGGTCGCCGAAGCGGCCGTCCCCGAGCCGGCCGAGCCGGTACGTCACGCACCCGTGCGGCCCGTGGCCCCGGCCCTGCCGGAGCCGGAGGCCATGGACCCCGCCGTGGCCGAGCAGGCCGTGGCGTCCGTGATGTCCCTCGCGCCCGAGCAGGCCGCGGCATCCGCGGAGTCCGTCGCGCCCGAGTCGGTTCCGGCGCCCCCGACGGTCCGGCCCGAGCCCGCCCCGGAGGCGGACGCCGTGCCGGCCGGGCCCGCCCCGGCCATGGTCCTGGGCGAGGCCCTCCCGGAGGCCGCCTCAGCCGTGGCCGGGACAGCCGTGGCCGGGACAGCGCAGCCCATGGAGCCCGCCGTCGCCCCCGAGGCCGCGCGCCCCGCCCTGGACGAGGCGCCCGCCGAGTTTCCCGCGGCGGCCGTCGTACCGAACGCGGAGTCCGCCGTCCTCGGCGCCGCCGAGCCGCTGCCCGCCGGACCCCGGCCCCAGGACACCCCGCTCCTGAGCCCGGTGGCCCGGCCGCAGGAGACCACGGCGGCCCAGGAGCCGCCGCTCCCGGCCGAGGCGCCGGAGGCCGCGCCGGACCGGCCGCTCGGCGAGTTCGTCGCCGTCGACGGCCAGGTTCCGACCACCCCGCACCTCGCCCCGACCCCGCCGCACCCCCTGGTCCTGCCCGCCCAGGACCCGATGGAGGGTCTGCCGGAGACGGCCGCCACGGTCCCCGCGCCCCGCGAGGCCGAGCCCGGACCGGTGACCGAGGACCACCTCGACGTCGTACAGCACGCGGAGGACCTGGAGACCAGGGCCGCCGACCAGGAAGAGAGCACGGCCGCCGTGGCAGAAGCACATCAGTCCACCGGCCCGGCCGCGCCCGCCTACGACGACGCCGAGCGCGAGGCCGTGCTCAAGGTCATGCGCGAACGCCGCGACATCCGCAACGGCTTCCGCAGCGACCCCATCCCGCACGAGGTGCTGCTGCGCGTCCTGGAGGCCGCCCACACCGCGCCCTCCGTCGGCCACTCCCAGCCCTGGGACTTCGTGGTCATCCGGTCCGCGGACACCCGCCGCTCGATGCACGAACTGGCCATGCGCCAGCGCGACGCGTACGCCAAGTCCCTGCCGAAGGGCCGCGCGAAGCAGTTCAAGGAACTGAAGATCGAGGCCATCCTCGACACCCCGGTCAACATCGTCGTCACCGCCGACCCCACACGCGGCGGCCGGCACACCCTCGGCCGGCACACCCAGCCGCAGATGGCGCCGTACTCCGCGGCCCTCGCCGTCGAGAACCTCTGGCTCGCCGCCCGCGCCGAGGGCCTCGGCGTCGGCTGGGTCAGCTTCTTCGACGAGCGCGAGATGGTCCGCGCGCTGGGCCTGCCCGAGCACCTCGAAGTCATCGCCTACCTGTGCGTGGGGTACGTCGACGAGTTCCCGGACGAGCCCGAGCTGATGCAGGCCGGCTGGTCCAAGCGACGCCCGCTGTCCTGGGTGGTGCACGAGGAGACGTACGGCCGTCGTGCCCTGCCCGGCGAGGACCCGCACGACCTGCTCGCCGAGACCGTCGCCGGGATCCGCCCGCTGGACGCCAAGGCGCTCGGCGAGGCCTGGGAGCGGCAGAAGCGGATGACCAAGCCCGCCGGTGCGCTCGGCATGCTGGAGATCATCTCGGCCCAGCTGTCCGGCCTGTCCCGGCAGTGCCCGCCGCCGATCCCGGAGCCCGCGGCCGTCGCGATCTTCGCCGGCGACCACGGGGTGCACGCCCAGGGCGTGACCCCCTGGCCGCAGGAGGTCACCGCCCAGATGGTGGCCAACTTCCTCGGCGGGGGAGCGGTCTGCAACGCGTTCGCCTCCCAGGTGGGCGCCGAGGTGTGCGTGGTCGACGTCGGCGTCGCCTCCGAACTCCCCGCGACGCCGGGCCTGCTGCCCCGCAAGGTCCGCGCGGGCACGTCCGACATGACCACCGGCGCGGCCATGACCCGCGAGGAGGCCAAGCAGGCCATCGAGGTCGGCATCGAGACCGCCCGCGATCTGGTGGCGGCCGGAAACAAGGCCCTGCTCACCGGTGAGATGGGCATCGCCAACACCACGGCGTCCGCCGCGCTCATCTCCGTGTACACCGGGGCCGACCCCGCCGAGGTCACCGGCCGCGGCACGGGCATCAACGACGAGACCCTCGCCCGCAAGACCGAGGTCGTCCGCCGCGCCCTGGACCTCCACCAGCCGGACCCGGCCGACCCCATCGGCGTCCTCGCGGCGATCGGCGGCTTCGAACACGCGGCGATGGTGGGCCTGTTGCTCGGTGGCGCGTCCCTGCGCACCCCGGTGATCCTGGACGGCGTCAGCGCCGGTGCCGCCGCCCTGGTGGCCCGGGCGATCGCCCCCGAGGTCCTGGCCGCGTGCATCGCCGGCCACCGCAGCGCGGAGCCCGGTCACGTGGCCGCCCTCAACAAGCTGGGCCTGCGGCCCCTGGTCGACCTGGACCTGCGCCTCGGCGAGGGCACGGGCGCGCTCCTGGCACTGCCGCTGGTGCAGAGCACGGCGAGGGCCATGCACGAGGTGGCCACGTTCGACTCGGCGGGCGTCACCGAGAAGTAGCCGCGGCCGCGCGCACCGGGCGGACCTCCGTGCGGTGCGCTGCGGCGCGAGTCGGTTCTGGGCGTCGGACTTCGGGCCGGGTTCCGACCTGGTTGGCTTCGGGCCGCGTGGTGTGGGCCGGGTACCGACCTGGTTCGCGGCGGGCCGCGTCGTGCGAGCGGGCCGGGACCGACCCGCGTCGAGTGGCCGGGCGGAAGCCGGCCGCGAGGCGGACGGCGGCCCGCCCGACCCGGAGTACGCCGCCCCGCCGACCCGGCGTACGCGGCGCGGCGCGGGCAGGGCCGGAAGCCGGGTGGGTCCGGGGCGACCGGTACCTCCCGGCGGTCCGACCCGTCACGGCCTGCCCGTCGAAGGCCCCGGCGAAGGGTCTGTCATGGTCCGCGCGGGCGCCTGCCCTCCGGCGGTCGTCGCGGGCTCCACCGGTCCGGCTGCCGGCCGACGGAAGCCGGACAGGCGACCCGAAGACCGCGCGGCCCGCAGGACCCACACCTCCCGCACCACCGCTCGCACCGCACCACCCACACCCCCGACGGCCGGGAAGCGGGAGGGCGGCCGCGGGCATCCGCACCCGGCGGGCCGCCCAACCCCTGGGCACCCGAGCCGTCGCCTTCCCCCGCCCCGTAAAATCTGCACGTCAGGGCAACGAACCGCCGCCACACCAGGGAGCCGCAGCGTCATGGCCGAACACCCCGCCTACCCCGTAGGCCTTCGCCTCACCGGCCGCAAGGTGGTCGTCCTCGGTGCCGGCCAGGTCGCCCAGCGCCGTCTCCCCGCGCTCATCGCGGCCGGCGCCGACATCACCCTCGTGTCCCCCGAAGCCACCCCCTCCGTCGAGGCGATGGCCGACGCCGGTGAGATCGGCTGGGTCAGGCGGCCCTACCAGGACGGCGATCTCGCCGACGCGTGGTACGCCCTGATCGCCACCAGCGACCCCGCCGCCAACACCGCCGCCTCCGCCGAAGCGGAGCGGCACCGTGTCTGGTGCGTCCGTTCCGACGACGCCGACCGGGCCACCGCCTGGACTCCGGCCACCGGCCACAGCGAGGGCGTCACCGTCGCCGTGCTCACCACCGACGCCCGGGGCCGCGACCCCCGCCACACCGCCGCCATCCGGGACGCGGTCGTGGAGGGCCTGCGCGACGGCACCCTCGTCGCCCCGCACCACCGCACCCGCACCGCGGGCGTCGCCCTGGTCGGCGGCGGTCCCGGCGACCCCGACCTGATCACGGTGCGCGGCCGCCGCCTGCTCGCCGAGGCCGACGTGGTGATCGCCGACCGTCTCGGCCCCCGCGACCTGCTCGCCGAACTCCCGCCGCACGTCGAGGTGATCGACGCCGCGAAGATCCCGTACGGGCGCTACATGGCCCAGGAGGCGATCAACAACGCCCTGATCGAGCACGCCAGGCAGGGCAGGTCGGTGGTACGGCTCAAGGGCGGCGACCCCTACGTCTTCGGCCGGGGCATGGAGGAGGTCCAGGCGCTCGCCGAGGCCGGCATCCCCTGCACGGTGGTGCCGGGCATCTCCAGTTCGATCTCGGTGCCGAGCGCGGCCGGTATCCCGGTCACCCACCGGGGCGTCGCGCACGAGTTCACCGTGGTCAGCGGCCATGTCGCGCCGGACGACGAGCGCTCGCTCGCCGACTGGCCGTCGCTCGCGAAGCTCACCGGGACCCTGGTGATCCTCATGGGCGTCGACAAGATAGGGCGGATCGCCGAGACCCTGATGGGTCACGGCAAGTCCCCGGACACCCCGGTCGCCCTCGTCCAGGAGGGCACGACGGCGGCGCAGCGCCGGGTCGACGCGACCCTCGCCACGGTGGCGGAGGTCGTCCGCGCGGAGGACGTCAAGGCGCCGGCGGTCATCGTCGTCGGCGAGGTCGTGAACGTCGGCCCGCTCCCGTCCGCCTGGGCGACAACGACGTAACCCCGGGTAACACAACTCGTTCCAGCCCGTTGGCACCACACCCAGGACAAGGCAGTATCACCCTGTGGCCGATCTCATCACCGTCGAGGATCCCGACGACCCGCGCCTGCGTGACTACACGGGCCTGACCGACGTCGAACTGCGCCGCAAGCGCGAACCGGCGGAGGGCCTGTTCATCGCCGAGGGCGAGAAGGTGATCCGCAGGGCGAAGGACGCGGGCTACGAGATGCGTTCGATGCTGCTGTCCGCCAAGTGGGTCGACGTCATGCGCGATGTCATCGACGAACTCCCCGCCCCCGTCTACGCGGTCAGCCCGGAACTCGCCGAAAGGGTCACCGGCTACCACGTGCACCGCGGCGCGCTCGCCTCCATGCAGCGCAAGCCGTTGCCGACGGCGGCCGAACTGCTGCGCACCACACGCCGGGTCGTCGTCATGGAGTCGGTCAACGACCACACCAACATCGGCGCGATCTTCCGCTCGGCGGCGGCCCTCGGCATGGACGCGGTGCTGTTGTCCCCGGACTGCGCCGACCCCCTCTACCGCCGCAGCGTGAAGGTCTCGATGGGCGCGGTCTTCTCCGTGCCCTACGCCCGTCTCGACACCTGGCCCAAGGGTCTCGACTCGGTCCGCGAGGCCGGGTTCACCCTGCTCGCCCTCACCCCGGACGAGAAGGCCCGCAGCCTCGACGAGGCCGCTCCGCACCGCATGGACCGGGTGGGCCTGATGCTCGGCGCGGAGGGGGACGGCCTCTCCACCCAGGCCCTGGTCGCCGCCGACGAATGGGTGCGCATCCCGATGTCCCACGGCGTCGACTCCCTCAACGTCGGCGCGGCGGCGGCGGTGGCCTTTTACGCCGTGACCGCCGGCCGTCCGCAGCCGTAGGACCTGTCACTCCCTGAGGGCGGCGGCCTTCGCGGGTGCGGTCCCACCGGGGACGCCCATCCCGTGCGACGGGCCGGAACAGCCCTGGGCCAGCGCGATCCCCAGCGCGACCAGCAGCGTCACCACGACGAACACGAACAGCCGCTGACGCAGCAGCCGCGGGTTGGCCGGGCGCCTGCCGGTGCCGGTGGGACGCGCGGCGGGGCGCCCCGAACCACCTCGCGACCCGGGACGGTTCCCGTTCGTGCCCCCCGGCCGGCTGCCGTTGCCCCGCGGGGCGGGTGTGGGACGCGCGCCACCGGGCCGGGACGGCGCCCCGCCGTTCGCCCGTGGACCGCTGCCGCCGCGTGAGGGCGCGTTGCCCCGCACCGGCGTGCCCGGGGAGGAGTGCGGTGGCCGCCGCTGGACGCGCTGCGACTCCGGATAGGTCTCGGCGAGCCGCCCGGTGGGCCGGTCCGCCTCCGCGGCACGCGGCGCCGGCGGTCGTACGTCGGGCAGTCCCTGCGCCTCGCGCGCCGCGATCTCCTTCAGCCGGAGCGACAGCTGCAGCGTGCTCGGCCGGTCCTCCGGGTCCTTCGCCAGGCAGGCCCGCACCAGCGGGGCCAGCGCGTCCGGTACCCCGTGGAGCTGCGGCTCCTCGTGCACCACGCGGTAGAGCATCACCTCGGAACTGCCGTGCCCGAAGGGCGAGTCACCGGTCGACGCGTACGCGAGGGTCGCCCCGAGCGAGAACACGTCGGTGGCCGGGGTGACGGCGGCCCCGCGCACCTGCTCGGGCGCGAGGAACCCGGGGGAGCCCACCGCCGTACCGACGTGGGTGAGCGTGGAGGCACCGGTGGCCCAGGCGATGCCGAAGTCGATGATCCGCGGCCCCTTCGGGGACAGCAGGATGTTGGACGGCTTGAGATCCCGGTGGACGACTCCGGCCTCGTGGACGGCGACCAGCCCCTCGGACAGGGCCGCGCCGACCGCCGCCGCGTCCGCCGCGCCCAGGGGGCCGTCGTCGGCGACCCTGTCGTGCAGCGAGGGACCGGGAACGTACTGGGTGGCGAACCACGGCCGCTCGGCCTCCAGATCCGCGGCGACCAGGCGTGCCGTGCAACCGCCCCGGATCCGCCGGGCCGCCGAGACCTCACGGGCGAACCGCGACCGGAACTCCTGGTCCTCCGCGAGGTCGGGCCGGATCACCTTCAGCGCGACCCGCTGCCCCTTCTTGTCGGAGCCCAGGTAGACCACGCCCATGCCGCCGGCGCCGAGCCTTCGGTGAAGCCTGAACGAGCCGACGACGCGCGGGTCCTCGCGCCTCAGGCGCATCATCGCCATGTTCATCCCCGCTGCCCGGTCCGTGTGACGTGGCACAGCTTACGTTTCCACGGCCGCCCGCGCGCAGAGGCCGCGCCCTCTCGGCCCGACGGATTGTCAGTGCCGGGTGGGAGACTTGAGGAGTGGTCAGGAAGGCGGCGGATTGTGCGCCTTTGACTGTCCGTCTGCGCCAACAAGCCGTCACAGAAGGGGGATTGACACTGTGAAGGGTGATCGGGTGGAGATAGTCGTCGATGCCGGGGACACGACCCGTACGTACGAGGTGGTGGCCAGCAGGGCGGGTCGCCGGGTGGAGACAGCGGTGCGACGAGGGGTGGTGGAAGTGAGCGAAGTCACGCGAAACGGCACTGTTGTCCGTACGGCCCGTTTCATGGCGACCCGGGTCCTGGCCCTCGTCGAGCAGCCGGTGCCCCGCGAGGACAGCTCGGAAAAACCGGGTGGGACCGGGCACCCTCTCAGGGAAGACCCCGAGGCCTAGGACGAGGCGCGGGACCCTGTCTCCACCCAGGGGAGTAGGGCGCAGGTCATGGCTCATCCTCTCGGAGGCCCGCGATTCGGTACGAGGGCATGACGTCCCCCGGGCGGCCCGCACCTAGATTTGAGGTCAAGCGGCGGGTGCAGCACTCGTCCCCCGAGGTCAGACACCCGCCGCTGCCAACGACAACTGAACGGTCAGGAGAGGGACCATGGCTCTTACGGCACAGCGGACACACACCACCCGCCCCCGCCGACAGGGCCGTCGCCACCCGCTGGTGGCGACGCTGATGGCCCTCCCCCTGGCGGCCCTGCTCCTGCTCGTCTTCGACGGCTGGGAGACGGTGGCCACACAGGCGTCGTCCGTGGGAGTGATGCTGGGGCGCTGAGCGGCGACCCCAGGCCCGGAAGAGCGGTCCGGGCGGGGACATCCACCCATGAAACCCCGTGGGGACGGGGGTGCGGCGGACGGCACAAATGCCGGCGCAGCTGGGGAGCTGCGCCGGCATTGCTTTTCCCCGGCACGTCGGTCGCGCCCAGCCTGCGGCGCGGGCACCCGGGCGACCTCGTCGTCCGCGGGCCCTTCGGCCCGACCGTACGGCTCCCCGCGCCCCTGAGGGCTCACTTCCGGGCCGATTCCCGCGCAGTCGCGGGCTCGGCGGTACGGCCGCGGGCTCCCGCGCAGCCGGCGCGGCCCGGGAGGGTGCGGTCGGTCCGACCGCACGGTTCCCCGAGCCCCTGGGGGCTCACTTCCGGGTCGATTCCCGCACAGCCGCAGGCTTCCGCGCAGTCGCGGGCTCTCACACCGCCACGGGCTTCCGTAGAGCCGCAGTTTCCCGTACGGCCGCGGGCTCCCGCGCAGCCGGCGCGGCCCGGAGGGTGTGGCGGCACTCCCGCGAGCGCGGGCGAGCGGGACGCCGGTACTCCCGGTCGCGGGTGGACCCCGGCGCATCGCACCCGCGTACCCTCACCCCAGCACAGCCGCACCACCTCCCGGGGGACCCCATGACCGCAGACGTAGTACCCCGGCTGGCCGCCGCGGTCAGAGCCGCCGCCCACCCCGACGCCGCCCCCTGCCCCTGCGGCGCCGACGCCACCTCGACCCTCGCCCACCGACCCGACACCACGGTCCTCCGGCACGCGGAGACCGTCGCCAAGGCGCACGCCCCCGGCACCGACCCCACCGCCCTCACCGTCCGGCTGGCCATCGCCGCCCGCCTCCCCGAGGTCTTCCTCCCGCCGCTCGCCCCCGCCCCCGCGGCCTTCGTCGGCAGCCGTCCGGTCACCCTGTGGCCGTACGGCGCCCCCGTGGACCCCGACGCCCCGGACGCCGCCCCCTGGGAAGCCGCCGCCATCCTCCTCGCCCTGCTGCACCGCGAGCCGCCCGCCCCCGCCACGCCCCCGATGCGCGGCCCCGCCAAGGCGGCCCAGGCGATGGACCGGCTCCGCGCGGCACTCGCCGGAGCGGATGCCCACCCCGCCGCCCCGCCGGTCCTCCGCGCCTGGTCGGGGCTGCCGCCCTGGGCCCGGGCCGAGGCTCCGATGCCCGGTACCCGGACCATCGTCCACGGCGATCTCCATCTCGGCCAGCTGGTCCGGCACCCGGCGCCGGACGGTCCGTGGCGGCTCATCGACATCGACGACCTGGGCGTCGGCGCCCCGGGCTGGGACCTCGCCCGCCCCGCGTCCTGGTACGCGTGCGGTCTGCTCCCGCCCGACGAGTGGACCCGCTTCCTGACCGCCTACCGCGCGGCCGGCGGCCCGGCCGTACCGGAGGGCGGCGACCCCTGGCCGGCCCTGGACGTGCCGGCCCGTGCGCTCACCGTCCAGACCGCCGCCCGCTACCTCGCGAAGGCGATCGCGGCGGACCGGGCCCTGGACGAGGTCGAGCGGTGTCTGATCGACGCCTGTGCCCGAATGGCCCCGGAATGACACGTCATCGTCGCCCGACAGGTCCCGGCCCCCGCCCGGTTGGCCCTCGATTTCCCGAAGTAGGGTGCAACCGACCGGGGTCGGACGGAGTCTGTCCTGGGAGAACGTGAAGCAGTTTTCACCGGCGAGGAGTTGAGCCGACCATGCAGTGTCCGAAATGTCATGCGCCGATGCACACCTACAACCGCAACGGCGTCCAGATCGAGCAGTGCAGCGGCTGCCGGGGCATCTTCCTCGACTACGGCGAGCTGGAGGCGCTGACCCAGATGGAGGCCCAGTGGGCGAAGCCGGTCCCGCCGGCCCCGCAGGCCTACCCGGCGCCGCCCGCGCCGGCCTGGGGCGCCCCGCAGCAGCACCACGGCGGTCACTACGGGGGCCACGGCGGTCACCACGGCGGTCACCACGGCCACAACAAGAGCTGGGCCCACATGCTCTTCTCCAGCTGAGCCCGGCGCGCCCGGCACCTGTGCCGGGCGCACACGCGGCCCCTGGCGCGCACGAAGAAGCCCCAACCGTCGCAACGGTCGGGGCTCTCCATGGTGTGGACGATACTGGGATTGAACCAGTGACCTCTTCCGTGTCAGGGAAGCGCTCTCCCGCTGAGCTAATCGTCCTCGGGACCGCGATCCGGAGATCACGGGCACTGCGTGCGCGATACTGGGATTGAACCAGTGACCTCTTCCGTGTCAGGGAAGCGCTCTCCCGCTGAGCTAATCGCGCGGGACAGATCTCAAGCCTCTCGGCCAAGATCCAGTGGACGATACTGGGATTGAACCAGTGACCTCTTCCGTGTCAGGGAAGCGCTCTCCCGCTGAGCTAATCGTCCTTGGAGGTGGAGACGGGATTTGAACCCGTGTAGACGGCTTTGCAGGCCGTTGCCTCGCCTCTCGGCCACTCCACCAGGAGTGTAGGGGACCGGGAAGACCCCTCGTTCCTTCGAGCGGACGACGAGGCTCGAACTCGCGACCTCAACCTTGGCAAGGTTGCGCTCTACCAACTGAGCTACGTCCGCCTGTCGGTTCGGCCCGCTCTCGCGGCCCGGCGACGTGTTGAACTCTAGCGGATTCCCGGGCCAGCACAAAAACGCGTTTACGCAGCGTGCTGCGCCTGCCCCGGCGGACGGCGTGGTCAGGGCCCCCTCGCCGACACACCCGGGTCACCCCCAGGTCACCCGCCATAGACTCGACGACGTGCTCCATCACCCCCCTCTCGCCCGCTTCGGCACCCGGCTCGCCACCGGACTCCTCGACGTCACCAGCGACCCCGCGGCCCTCGACTCCACCGGCTTCTGGGCCGTCTGCGCCGACTTCGAGGGCCGGTTGACCTGCGCCCGGTTCGACGCCGTACGGGAGGCGCCGGTGCCCGCCCCGGTACCGGGCCGCTGGCGGGGGCCGGCCACCGGGGACTGGGCGTCGTCCCTCGACCACGCCGCGTACACGAGGGCCGTGCGGCGGATCCGTGCGCACATCGCGGCCGGCGAGGTCTACCAGGCCAACCTGTGCCGCGTGCTGTCCGCGCCGGTCGCCCCGGACGCCGACGTCGACGCCCTGACCGCGCTGCTGGCCCGCGGCAACCCGGCCCCGTATGCCGGAACGATTCGGCTGCCGGAGCACGGCGTGCAGATAGCCACCGCCTCGCCCGAGCTGTTCCTGCGCCGGACCGGACGGACCGTGGAGAGCGGGCCCATCAAGGGCACCGGCCGCACCGAGGCGGACCTGCTGGAGAAGGACCACGCCGAGAACGTGATGATCGTCGACCTGGTCCGCAACGACATCGGCCGGGTCTGCGCTCCGGGCACCGTGACCGTCCCCGACCTGTGCGTGGTGGAGAAGCATCCCGGGCTGGTCCATCTCGTCTCCACGGTCCGGGGCGAGCTGTCCCCGTCGGCCGGCTGGGCCGAACTGCTGGCCGCGGCCTTCCCGCCCGGATCCGTCACCGGCGCGCCGAAGTCGAGCGCCCTGCGGATCATCGAGGACCTCGAGACCGCGCCGCGCGGTCCGTACTGCGGCGGCATCGGCTGGGTCGACGCGGACCGGGGCGTCGGCGAGCTGGCCGTCGGCATCCGGACCTTCTGGATCGACCGGGACGCGGGCGAGCTGCGGTTCGGCACCGGGGCCGGGATCACCTGGGGGTCCGACCCCGAGGGCGAATGGCGGGAGACCGAGCTCAAGGCCGCCCGGCTGCTCGCGGTAGCGTCGGGTACGTACGACGTGAACGAAGGGGAGCCGCGGTGAAGATCTGGCTGGACGGCGGACTGCAGGACACGGAGGCCGCGCGCGTCTCCGTGTTCGACCACGGGCTGACCGTGGGGGACGGCATCTTCGAGACGGTGAAGGCGACCGAGGGGCGGCTCTTCGCGCTCACCCGGCACCTCGACCGGCTGACCCGCTCGGCCCGGGGCCTCGGCCTGCCCGACCCGGACCACGACGAGGTGCGCCGGGCGTGCGCCGCGGTGCTCGCGGCCAACCCGGTGCCGCTGGGCCGGCTGCGCATCACCTACACCGGCGGCCACGGCCCGCTCGGCTCCGACCGCGGTGACCGGGGCCCCACCCTCGTGGTCGCCCTGGGGGAGACCGCCCGCCGGCCCGACACCACCGCCGTCGTCACGGTCCCCTGGACGCGCAACGAGCGCGGCGCGCTCACCGGACTGAAGACCACCTCGTACGCCGAGAACGTGGTGGCCCTGGCCCGAGCCCACCGACACGGAGCGTCCGAGGCGCTGTTCGCCAACACCGTGGGACAGCTCTGCGAGGGCACCGGCTCCAACGTCTTCGTCGTCCTCGACGGTGAGATCCACACCCCGCCGGTCACCTCCGGCTGCCTGGCCGGCATCACCCGCGCGCTGACCGTCGAGTGGACCGACGCCAAGGAGAGCGACCTGCCCCTGGACGTCCTGGAGCGGGCCGACGAGGTCTTCCTCACCTCCACCCTGCGCGACGTCCAGGCCGTGCACCGGGTCGACGACCGCGAACTCCCGGGCGCCCCCGGCCCGGTGACCGCCAAGGCGATGCGGATCTTCGACGAGCGGTCCGGGCAGGACCTCGACCCGTAGGAGTCCGCCGTGAGGTCCGCGGGAGTCCGCCGTAAATGGGCTGACGAGCGCGTCCGCGGCGGGTAGAACACCTCTGATGACCACCACCCTGCGGCCGACCGAGCCGCTCCAGCGCGATGCCGACGGGGCTGCGTCCCGCCGCTACCAGGTGTGCGTGAACAGCCGTCCCGTCGGGGCGGTGCACCTCGGCACGAGCCCCGACCCCGGGGACCCGGTGGGCCGGATCCTGGACCTGCGCATCGAGGAACCGGACCGCCGACGGGGCCGGGGCACGGTCGCCGCGCTCGCCGCCGAGGAGGTGCTGCGCGGCTGGGGGTGCACGCGGATCGAGGTGTCGGTGCCGGCGGAGGCGGAGGTGGCGCTGAGGACGGCGACCGCCCTCGGGTACGTCCTGCGCAACCGCCACCTGCGGAAGCCGCTCGGTGACACCCCGCCCGAGCTGCCCGCGGGGAGCCGTGGGCGGCCGATGACCGCGGCGGAGTTCGGCCCCTGGCGGGAAGCGCACCAGGAGGACTACGCGCGAAGCTGGACCGAGCGCGGGATGCCCGAGGCGGCGGCCAGGGCCAAGGCCCTGCGGGACGCCGCCGCCGCACTGCCCGACGGCCCGGCAACGCCGGGGATGGAACTCGGCGTCCTGGAGCACGAGGGGACCGCGGTCGGCACGCTCTGGACGGGCGTCCGGGAGGGCGAGGCGTTCGTGTACAAGGTCGAGTCCGACCCGGCCCACCGGGGCAGGGGGCACGGCCGCACCCTGATGCTCCTCGCGGAGGCGCGGGCCATCGCGGCCGGCCGGCGGGCCATCCTGTTGAACGTCTTCGCGGGCAACACCCCCGCCGAGCGGCTCTACGAGTCACTCGGCTACCGGACGATCACCCGTCACCTGTACAAGAACCTGCTCTGATACCGGAACCCGCTCCGGTACGAGAGGCCGCCGAACCCGCTCCGGTACGAGTCCGCCGAACCGCGCCGATACGGGAGCCCCCTGGACCCGCTCCGATACGGGAGCCCGCTCCGGAGCCGTGCCGGCCCGGCGGCGCGTCCCGCCCGCGGGTCAGTCCCGGCCGGCCAACAACCGGTCGGCGATCTCCGACACCCGTTCGCGCAGGCCCTCCTGGCTCTTGCCGCCGTCGAGGCGTTCACCGCCGATGACGTAGGTCGGGGTGCCGGTCACGCCGATGGCCTGCCCCTCGGCCTGGTCGGCGTCGACGATGAGGATGTGCCGTCCGTCGACCAGCGCGGTGTCGAACTCCTCGGCGTCCAGGCCCAGTTCACGGGCCACCTCGACCAGGAACGGCTCGCCCCGGCGGTCCAGCTCCTCGACCCGGCCGAGCACCGCCTCGACGTACTCCCAGCCCCTGCCCTGCTCCGCGGCCTCCTCGGCGGCCTGCGCGGCGGCGAAGGCGTGCTTGTGCTTCTCCAGCGGGAAGTGCCGCAGCCGCAGCTCCAGCCGGTCGCCGTACCGGGCACGCAGGGCGCGGAGGTCGTCCAGGGCGGTGCGGCAGTCGGGACACTGGAGTTCGCACCAGACGTCGAGGACCGGGGCGTCGGCGTGCGCGGGGGAGTCGTTCATGGCGACCAGTCTTACAGGCCGGACTCCGTCGACCCAATCGTGACGGTGGGCGGCGGCCGGTGGCCGGGTGTGACCGCCGCTCGTACCTGGGGTGGAGACGACCCGGAGAGGACCCCGAGACGTCCCTGATTGTGGGGCGCGGGCATGGATCGCGGGGGCCGGGCGGTGCACGATGGAGAGGGCGCGACGCAGCGTGTGCCCGTCGCCCCGCCCGCCCGAGCCGCCAGGAGGACCGGATGATCGCCGAGACAGTCTGCTCCGCCGCGTCCGCGGCCGGCCTGGGCATCGCCGTGGTGACCGCCTACCGCAAGCGATTCCTGGCGGCGGCTCGTATCGCCGCCTACTCCCTCGTGCCGGTCGGCCTGGTCATGACGGGGGTGGTCGGCTGGCTCGCCGACACGGCGTTCAGCCCCACCGCCTGGGCGGGCTTCGGCGTGCTCGGCGCGGCCTGGGCCCTGTTCGCCGCCACGCGCGCCGTGGAGCGCCGGCGCGGCTCCACCCGTGCCGACCGCAGGGCGGCCGCCCGGGGTGAGCGGCGGGACGTTGTCGCCCCCACCGCCTCGGCTCCGTCGCTGGGTTCCGCCGCCCGCCCGGCGGCCGGGCGGCCGGCGCCCTCCCGCGGCACCGGCTCGGGTGAGGACTTCAGCGACATCGAGGC
The DNA here is from genome assembly GCF_042897315.1 of Streptomyces sp. NPDC001068. Lineage (NCBI taxonomy): Bacteria > Bacillati > Actinomycetota > Actinomycetes > Kitasatosporales > Streptomycetaceae > Streptomyces > Streptomyces sp. NPDC001068. The sequence goes on from NZ_JBIAYD010000007.1 coordinate 327,441, forward strand.
CATCCTCAAAAAGCACGGAATATGACCCGACGCCGATCCGATGCCGCCCGGGCAGCCGACTCGGCGACCGGCCGGGTGGTTCGGCGGGCGGATTGTCGGCGAATGTGTACGACTGTCGCATGAGGCATTGAAACGACACACTCTGTCTACCGTATGCATGGAAGCGTTCACCAGGCGGACGCAAGCGGACCGGACATCACGGAATTCAGCGAACTCCAGCCCATTCCGGGCGTGTTGATCGCGTAGAGGGTGTCCGCTGGGTCATCATCGCCGCGAGATGCTGGACACGAAACAGAGCGAGGCCGCGCCGCCCAAGGACGAGCCGCGCGGGTGCCTCTTCGCCCTTTCCCAGCCACCGCTGATGATCTTCCTTGCGGTGATCGGGTGTCTGATTCTCATGGCTGCGCTGCACGACCTGCTGTGGCTGTGAGCCGTACCCGCCCGTCCCGGCGCCACCCGCCGGGACAGGCGTCGGCATCGGTCCACCCCGCCGTCGGACCGCAAGGCCGCGCGGCGATCCCGCCCCTCCCGGCCTCCCCTCCGGCCTCGGCTCAGCTCGCCGACTCCTTGCGGCGTGCCCGGTAGGCGGCGACATGCAGGCGGTTCCCGCAGGTCCGGCTGTCGCAGTAGCGGCGCGAGCGGTTGCGGGAGAGGTCCACGAAGGCGCGCCGGCAGTCCGGGGCCTCGCAGCGCCGCAGCCGCTCCTGCTCCCCGGCGACGACGAAGAACGCGAGCGCCATCCCGCAGTCGGCGGCGAGGTGGTCGGCCACCGAGGCCCCTGGCGCGAAATAGTGCACGTGCCAGTCGTAGCCGTCGTGGTCCGTGAGCTGGGGCGTGGTGCCCGCGGCCGCGACCAGTTCGTTGATCATCCCGGCGGCGACCCGGGCGTCCTGGGCCGCGAAGATGCCCGCGAACCGTCCGCGGACCCTGCGCACCGCCGACAGGTCGAACTCCGAGAGCACCCCCACGTCGCTCATGTCGTGGTTTCGTACGAAATCCTTGAGGGCCGCGACATCGGGCAGGCCGTCCTGCGCCGTGTCGTCCTCCGGCGCGGTGTTCACCAGGTCCACCACGACGTCTAGGGAACACCGGGTGTCGTGGGTGATCAGCACGTTTCGCTCCCTGGCCTCTTGGTCGGGCGGGCGCCCGCCGATGGTGGCCGATCGTAGCGACATACGGCTCCACCGCACCGTGCTCTGCCCCACTCGTCGCTGCCCGTTAGAACGCGCGCCACCCGGCGGCGGTTCCCTCAGGGCACGCGGACACACCGGTGCCGCCCCGTGACCCAACACGGTGGCGGCGCCGGTGCTGCCGTATGCGGTTATCTAGGCCCGAGCCGTCTCCCCGAGTGGACGGCGCCGGGCGGCTTGGAGGGGCGTCGCCCTAGCTCTCCGCCAGAATGTGCGAGAGCTCCTGGTCGAGATCGAAGTGCCGGTGTTCCGTGCCGGGCGGCACGGCGGCGTCAGTGCGCTTCAGGAAGGACTCCAGAGCCCGCGCCGGGGCTTCGAGCAGGGCTTCGCCCTCCGGAGAGCTCAGGGCGATGCACACGACGCCCTGACCGTGGCTGCGGGACGGCCAGACGCGGACGTCGCCGGTGCCGGTGGGGCGATGCAGCCCCTCGGCGAGGAGGTCGCGGGCGAACACCCACTCGACGGTCTCCTCGGCTCCGGTGTGGAAGGTGGCGTGCACGGCGTAGGGGTCGGCCGTGTCGTACCGCAGGCCTGCGGGGACAGGCAGGGATGACTCGCTCGACACAACGAGGCGCAGGTGCAGCTCGCAGCTGACCGTGGTGTTCATAAGCGCCAGGGCCTTTCGCTCAGTGTGCGCTCGGGGATTCGCACGTCGGCGAAATCGACATGCCACCTACGGTGCCGTTGTAAACCCCTCTGAGTGTTTTGCGTGTGTTTACGTAACTCTTCCGGCCGAGAACATCGGCGCGATCTACGACCATTCCGGTGACCGGAATCGCTCGGGTAGGGTTTGGTCGTATGAATACGGGGAGTAACGAACCGGGCGAGGTCGCCATGGCCTCGGACGGGAGCGAGGTGGACGGGACGGAGCCGGACGGGGCGCGCGACGAGCGGGGACTGGGATCGCGGGCACCCGAATTCGTCAGGGCACGCAGGGTGCTGCACCTGAGCTGGCAGGTCGGGGTCTTCACGCTCGGTCTGGCGGTGGTGGTCGTGGGCGTGGTCCTGCTGCCGCTGCCGGGGCCGGGCTGGGTGATCATCTTCGGCGGCATGGCGATCTGGGCGACCGAGTTCGTCTGGGCCCAGCTGGTGCTCCGCTGGACGAAACGCAAGGTCACGGAGGCCGCCCAGAAGGCACTCGATCCCAAGGTGCGCCGTCGCAACATCGCGCTGACCGTCGTCGGCCTGGCGATCGTGGCCGGCCTGGCCGGGGTGTACTTGTCCAAGTTCGGCACGGTGATGCCCTGGAAGATCGAGGAGTGATCCGGCCCGCGGCGGCGACCCCCGGCGACTGGTCGGGAGCACCCCCTGACATGGGGTAATGTTCTTCCTGCGTCCGGGCGATTAGCTCAGTGGGAGAGCGCTTCGTTCACACCGAAGAGGTCACTGGTTCGAACCCAGTATCGCCCACCCGGAACCACGGCCCACCTGCGAGACAGCAGGTGGGCCGCGGTCGTTCCCGGGGGTTGCGGCGGGCGCGGCCGACGGGGTGCCTGGGGTGTCACCCGTACGGCGGCGGCAATCGTGTGGGATCACCGGGTTCCCGACACCGGCACTCCGTGCGCCGGTTCCGGATCGGAGGCGCGAGGTCGCCGGATGGTCGGAGGTCTCCGTCGCCGCCCTCGTAGGCGATCACTCGTCTGGAACGATTCATTCGGAGTGCCGAGTCGCTGGATCCCCGCGGCGGGGGCGGCCCCCGGGTGCCGGACGGTGACGATCCGTTACTCGTGGCGGGATGCGGAGAGACGTGCCGCGAAGATCGACGAGACCGTCGAAGCCTTCGGGAAGAAGTATCCAAGATCGAGGTCAAGACCGACTTCCAGACATATCAATCGTTCTGGGAGAAGTTCCGGACCCGGGCCGTCGACGGAAATCCCCGGGCTGATTTCCAAAAGGCCGTCACCTTTCTTCGGAAGTACGACAAGCGAGGAATTCCCCTCGACCGCAAGTCCCGGGTCGGGGCAGCCGATCTGAGCCCGGATCACCTCCGGGCGGGCACGGGCACGCGTACTCGGACGGGCCCGGTGGGCAGACTGCGCCCATGGAATGGACCCACTACCGCTTCCGCAGCCTGTGGCCGCTGCCCTTCGAAGGCGCGGCCGTCTACGAGGCCCTGGAACGGGTCGAGGAGTACCCGTGCTGGTGGCCGCAGGTGCGCAGGGTCAGCCGGCTCAGTGACACCACCGGCCTCCTCACCATCCGCTCGGTGCTGCCGTACGGCATCACGTTCACCGCGCGCGAGGTCCGGCGCGATCCGGCCGCCGGGGTGCTGGAGATCGCGATGAGCGGCGACATCGAGGGCTGGGCGCGCTGGACGGTCACCGCCGACGGCACCGGCACCCTGGCCCGCTACGACCAGGTCGTCGACGTCGACAAGCCCCTGCTGCGCCGACTGGCGGTCCCCGGACGGCCGTTCTTCCGCGCCAACCACCGGCTGATGATGTGGTCGGGACGGCGCGGACTGTGCAGGCACCTGCAAGCGGTTTGAACGAAACCCGCCGGTCCCTGTATCGTTCACTGCGTTCCCGGGCGATTAGCTCAGTGGGAGAGCGCTTCGTTCACACCGAAGAGGTCACTGGTTCGAACCCAGTATCGCCCACCACCGGGAAGGCCGGTCCGCCAGTGCGGACCGGCCTTTTGCGTGTGACCCGGCCGAACGGCGGACCTCCCGGCCCCGTGCCCCGGGCCGCCCCGGCCGGGGGCGTCTAGGCTGACGTCGCTGCGGAAGGGCGGTGCCATGGACGTGGATTCCCTGATCAGGGCCGCGATCGAAGAACACTGGCGGGCCTCGGAACGCGGTGACGTCGAAGCCGAGCACACCCTCTACGCGGCGGACGCGATCCTCGACTACCCGCAGTCCGGCGAGCGTTTCCGGGGGCGGGACACGATCGCGGCCCAGCGCGGCGGGCACCCCGCCGACCGGCACTTCACCGTCCAGCGGATCACCGGTCACGCGAACCTGTGGGTGAGCGAGTGCGTGATCACCTACGACGGCGTCCCGTCGTACTCGGTGAGCGTCATGGAGTTCGCCGACCGGCATGTGGTGCACGAGACCCAGTACTTCGCCGGCCCGTTCGCCACGCCGGCCTGGCGGGCCGCGCTCGCCGAGCCGATGCCGGGGCGGACCGTCACGGGCACCTGACCGCCGACGCCGGCGCTCCCGGCGCGTCCGCCGCACCCGACGGGACCGACGGCTCCGTGGTGTCCGTCGTGTTCGTCGTACGGAAGCGTGCCCGGTAGGTTCCCGGCGTGATGCCGAGGTTGCGGGTGAAGGCCCGGCGCAGCGACTCGGGCGAGCCGAAGCCGGTGCGCCGCGCCACCGTGGCCAGGGGGTCGTCGCCGCTCTCCAGCATGGCCTGGGCGGCTTCCATGCGGATCCGCTCGACGTAGCGGGCCGGGGTGGTGGCCGTCTCCTCGTGGAACAGGCGCGTCATGTGACGGGAACTCACACCCGCCCGGCGGGCCATGGCCGCCAGGGTGTGGTCGGCGGACGGGTCCTCGGCTACCGCGTCCAGGACCCGGCGCAGGGTCTCCTGCCGCGCGTGCGGAGTCCGGGAGCGGACGCTGAACTGCGACTGGCCGCCCGGCCGCTGCATGAACACCACCATGTCCTTGGCGACGGCGCGGGCGACGTCGGCGCCGAAGTGCTCCTCCACCAGGGCGAGCGACAGGTCGATGCCCGAGCTGACGCCCGCCGAGGTCATGATGTGGCCGTCGCGGACGAACAGGGCGTCGGGCGACACGGTCACCCGCGGGTAGCGCAGGGCGAGCTGGTCGGTGAAGCGCCAGTGCGTCGTCGCCGTGCGGCCGTCGAGCAGTCCGGCCGCGGCGAGCAGGAAGGCACCGGTGCAGATGGACGCGGTACGGCGGCTGTGCGCGTCGAGTGCCCGCACGGTGTCCAGCAGGGCGTCGTCCTTGACCAGGGTCGGCCACTCGGGGCCGCCGGGTACGACGAGCACGTCGCCGGGGTCCTGGGCCTGCGCCGCGGACAGGTCGACGTGCAGGCCGGTGCCGGACGCGGTGAGCACGTCGGCGCCGTCCGAGGACACCGTGCGCACGCGGTAGCGGCCGCCGAAGTCGTTGGCCGAGGAGAACACCTCGATCGGGCCGGTGACGTCGAGCAGGCGAACGCCGGGGAAGACCAGCACGGTCACCAGCAGCGGTTTCCTGCCTGACGGGCTGTCCTTCATCGTGTGCCTCCTGGCCGGACGAACTCGCTCCACATTAGGCCCACCGGGTCCGGCCTCCCAATTCACCCGGCCGGGCGGTGCCCCGATGTCCTGGAGTGAGGGCGTCGTGGCACGTGCTGCTCTGTGGCGGGATCCGGTCCGCCCCCTAGGTTCGGAGACGCCGACGGGCCGCCGGTCTCGGCCGCGCCCCGTGAGCTGCCGGGTGTCGGCCGGCGCCGGCCGGCCCGTTGCCGTTGCCGGCCCCGGACGGTGACGCATCCGACACGAGAAGAGAAGGCGCTCCACGCCGTGCCACCCCACTCCAGTACCAGCCAAGCAATCCCGTCCGAGGACAGCCCGGTTCCGGGCGATTCGGAACGTAGCCGGGGCCGGCCCGGCGGAGCGCACCGCTGGGGGCGAGCGCGGCTCGCGCCCAGCTGGTTCGCGGCCGTCATGGGTACCGGGATCGTCGCGTCGGCGGCGGCCACCCTGCCGCGGAGCCTTCCCGGTCTCGACGTGGCCGCCACGGTGGTCTGGGCGGGGGCCGCGCTGCTGCTGACCGTGCTGGGCCTCCGATATCTCGGGCAGAGGATGCTGCGCGCGCACGCCGGTGATCCGGTGCTTGCCCAGTTCTTCGGAGCGCCGCCGATGGCACTGCTGACCGTCGGGTCCGGAACGCTGCTGCTCGGCCGGCGGCTGATCGGGGAGCGGGCGGCGGTGGACGTGGACTGGGTGCTGTGGTCGGCCGGCACGGTGCTCGGTCTCGTCACCGCGTGTGCGGTGCCGTACCTGATGGTCACCCGTCACCGTTTCACCGCGGACGCGGCGTTCGGCGGCTGGCTGCTGCCGGTGGTGCCGCCGATGGTGTCCGCCGCGACGGGCGCCCTGCTGGTCCCGAGGGCGGCGCCCGGACAGCCCCGGCTCGCCCTGCTGCTGGGCTGCTACGCGATGCTCGGGCTCGGCCTGGTGGCGGTGCTGCTGGTGCTGGCCATGGTGTACAGCCGGCTGGTGCACCACGAAGCGCCCAGCGGCGTGACCGTGCCCACGGTCTGGATCGGGGTGGGGGCCCTGGACCAGGCGGTGACCGCGCTGGGTGCGCTGGCCACGGCGGCGCCGAGCGCGCTGCCCGCCCCGTACGCGCGGGGCAGCGCCGTCGCCGCCCTGCTGGGCGGGATCGGGATATGGGGTTTCGCCACCCTGTGGCTGGTGCTCGCCACCGCGCTGACCGTGCGGGAGGTGAGGCGGGGGCTGCCCTTCGCACCCACCTGGTGGTCCTTCATCTTCCCGCTCGGTGCCTGCGTGACCGGCACCAGCGCGTTGGCCGTCCGCACCGGGTCAGAGCTGTTCGTGTGGACCGCCGTCGCCCTGTACGTGGTGCTCGTCGCCGCGTGGGCGGTGGTCACCTGGCACTCCCTGCGGCACGCCGTCCGCCGGTCACCTCGCCCCCGCGCCCGGCCGCGAGGCGCGGGACCGGAGCAGACGTGCGGCCATGGCGAAGAACACGAGGGCCCAGAACACCGCGGCGACCCAGACCTCCCAGCGGCCGGCGACGGCCATCCAGGAGGTTCCGGTCACGCGTCCCAGTTCGTGCGTGGTGACCGCGTACATGCCGACCGGGAAGACGAGGTTCCACCAGCCGAGGTCGTAGCGCAGCGGCACGCCGCGCAGGGCGTGCCGCCACACCCCCAGAGCCAGCAGGAACGGCACCAGCCAGCTGGCGAACGACCACAGGATCACGCACGCCCCGAGGACGACCGGACGCGTCGGTGACAGGGTCCCCGGCGGGAGCGAGACCAGCCGCACCCCGGCGAGCACGGCGATCGCCGCCGCACCCATGCAGATCCAGACCGACGTCATGAGGGCCTGTGCCCGCACCGGCCGGACCAGCATCCGGGCCAGCACGATGCCGGCGGTCAGCAGGTACTGCACCAGCCCGACGCCCCAGCACACCAACGCCACCACCGGCAGCACCGGCCCCGGCGCCGCCGGGGCCAGTGCGGCGGCCGCCACCGCCACGGACTCCGAGGCCACCGCCCACAGGAACCAGGTGCCGTTCGCCTGGTCGAGCACCGGGCCCCGTCGCGTGGTCGTGATGAGCGTGAGCGGAATGCCGTAGTCCAGCACCAGCCAGGCGAGTGCGCCGAACGCCAGGAACGCGCCGGCCACCGCGGTGTGGCCGCCCGGGACGAGGCGTGCGGCCAGCACGTTGGAGGAGATGGCCAGCGTGAGGAAGGCGAAGGCGCGAGGTCCGAGGAGATCCGCGACCAGCCGTTCCCGGCGGCGCACCAGCCGCCAGGCGTAGGCGGGCACCAGAACCGCGAAGCCGGCCAGGGCCACCCAGAGCAGCACGGCAGACAAGGTCCCGGCGCCGACGGCGTACAGGCAGGTGGAGACGATTCCGGTGCCCATGACGAAGGCGAGCGCCCCGGCATTGACGTCCGTCACGTGGGGAGGGGGCGGGGGAGCGCCGTGGTCGGTGAGCCACTCGGCGAGGACCGCGGCATGGCCGCGGTCCGTGTCCCGGGCCGCGGTGAGCAGCGTGAGGCTTCGGCGCTCGGCCAGATCCTGGAGCCGGGCGAGTTCGCGGCGGTGCTCCGGATCGCCCAGTTCGACCAGGTAGCGGCGACGGAACTCGCCGAACCGGTGCGGGTGGTCGCCGTACCAGCGCTGCAGGCCGGTGGAGGGCGCGACCTCCCGCAGCCAGGCGTCGAGCGGTGCGTCGCGCCGGTGGACGCCCTGCGGCCAGGTGCGGTCGACCAGCACCCGTTCGGTACTCCCGCCGTCCTCGGAAGGCGGCGGTTGTCCGTGGATCCCGCGACAGATGATCTGCTTGGCCATGGCATACGCTCCGGCAGCTCTTGCGGCAAGTGCATATTAGTGGAATGTGCGCTCCATGACCTTTCGGGCGATGAGATGGCGAATGTCCGAGTGGAGTCGGTGTCCTGATCCGAGGGCTTCGTGTCCGCTCCGCCCGCGATCGGCCGGGTGCGGTCCCTGGTTGTGATGGTCCGGCCGCGTCCGCGGCCGCGGGGCCCCACTCCTGGAGCGACATGAACGACACCGACCCCTCGGACGGCATCCGACGGCGGCCTTCCCCGATCCTGCCCGCCCTGGGGCACCTGCACGGCGAACTGCGGGCCGTGCACGGGCTGTCGCTCCACGGCTACCTGGTGCTCGGTGCCGTCGCCGAGGCCGGGGACGGGCCCGTCCCGGTGGCCCGGCTGACCGCGTTCCTCCAGGAGTCGGGCACCCGGATGACCTACGTCCTCAAGGACCTCCAGGCGGCCGGACTCGTCGACCGCCGTCGACGTGCCGGGGACCGCAGGACGGTCGAGGTCACGCTGACCGACGCGGGACGCGCCAGGTACACGGATGCCGAGAGGACCGCGCGGGCGCTGCTGGGCAGGCACCTGGAGCTGTGACCGGAAGGGCGAGCCGGTGAACCTCTCCGGTCGCAGCGCCGGTTCCCGGGACCTGGTGCGCCCGGCCACGGTGCGGACATGCCGCTGGTGAGCGCCCGGGGTACGGTCAAAGACGCACATGCCGGTGCCCCGGGACGCCATCGGGAGGGCCCATGGCTCAGGAAGCGAACATCGCCGCGCAGACCGCCTTCGGCGAGGCCGTCGTCTCCGGCGACCTCGACGCCCTCGACCGGATCGTCGCCGCCGACTCGGTCGACCACGATCCCGCCCCGGGACAGGGGCCGGGACCCGACGGCTACAAGGGCATGTTCGGCGAACTGCGGGAGGCCTTCCCCGACCTGAACGTCCAGGTGGAGCATCTGATGGCCACCGACGACGAGTTGGCCTTCGCCTATGTCATCTCCGGCACGCACCTGGGACCGCTCATGGGGCATCCGGCGACCGGCCGGAAGGTGAGTTACCGGGGCATGCAGATCAGCCGCTTCGACGGTGACGGCAAGCTCGTCGAACGCTGGGGCAGCAGTGACCAGCTCGGCATGCTGCAACAGCTCGGCCTCGCGCCGGTGTGAGGCGTGCGTGACGCCGTGAAGCGGAACCCCCGGTGAGGTCCTGAGGCGGGGCCGTGCAGGGAACCCCGCGGTGAGGTCCTGAGGTGACGCCGTGATGGGCGGGGCGCCGGGTCGCCGGCGCCCCGCCGCTCACGCCGCCGTCGGCAGGTCCGGCCGTAGCGGCCAGTACGTGTTCACCGTCTCCGGTGTGCCACTGCGCGCGAACCAGGCCTGAAGCCCGCGCGCCTGCGCCGCGTGCCACGTCGTCTGCAGGGTGTGCAGCTCGGCGGGGCTCAGGCGCTCCAGCCGGGCCGCGAACCGGCGGCCCAGCGCCCGTACCAGTTCCAGCGAGGCCAGCGCGTCGGCGGCCGCGTCGTGCGCGCCCTCCAGGGTGACCTCGTAGTGCGCGCAGAGGTCGGTCAGGGTGCGGCGGCCCTTGCGGTAGCGGTCCAGATGCTTGTCCAGGACCCGCGGGTCGAGGACGAGCAGGGGGCTCGCCTCGAACCAGCGGTCCAGCGCGGACGCCCGGTGCCGTCGCAACTCGCGGTCCAGGAGCGTCAGATCGAACGGCGCGTTCATCACCACCAGCGGGCGGTGCATCGCCGCGTGCTCGGCCAGATGCTCGGCTATCTCGTACATCACCGGCGCCGGCCAACGGCCGTTGCGCTGCAGGTGTTCGTCCGTCAACCCGTGCACCGCCGTCGCCGCTTCCGGCACCGGCATGCCCGGGTTGACCAGCCAGCGGGTCACCCGGGGCCGGGTGCCCGGGGCGTCCTGGACGACGACCGCGGCGGACACGATGCGGTCGGTCTCCACGTCCACGCCCGTGGTCTCCGTGTCGAAGGCCGCCAAGGGCCCCTCGTACCAGCACGTCATGCCAATACAACTCCTCGTTCACCCACGGCAGCTGACGTTCCGTCTTCTGCCCGTTTGGTGATACCCGGGCCGTTTGCGGCGTACGCCGGAAGGACACAACAGGAGTGCGGGTCTTTGCAGTTCAGCGGCCCGCCACGGGGAAACTCTTTGGCTGGGAAGGCATTTGGTCATGGCGATAGCGCAGCCCGAGCGGGGCGGGCTGCTGCCCGAACGCACGGGCCCCCATCGCGGCACACTCGCCACCACCGCCTGCATGGAGACACTGCAGGTGGGATATCTGCACGCCGTCGCCGCGGCGGCCGGCTGCTCGCTCTCGCAGCCGTTCCCGGACAACGGCATCGACTGGCACGTCAGTCACGGCTCGCCCGGTCACACCGTCGACGACGAGGTGACGATCAAGGTGCAGCTCAAGTGCACGTACCAGATCGCACCCAACCCGCCGGGACGTTTCTTCTCCTTCACGCTGGACAACGACCACCTGCGCAAGCTCGCCCGCACGCCGGTGTCGGTGCACAAGATCCTCGTGGTGATGCTGGTTCCGCGCTCCCAGGACGACTGGCTGCGCGCCAGCCACGACCGGCTCGACCTGCGCCACTGCTGCTACTGGGTCAACCTGGCAGGGCATCCGATCACCGGCCGGACCCGGACCACCGTGCGGGTCCCGACCTCGCGCATCTTCGACGACCGGGCGCTCTGCGAGATCATGACGCGGGTCGGGACGGGAGGACGACCATGAGGCACCGTCCGTACGAGGAGCAGCTGCGGGAAGTCCGGCCGCACCCGGTGGACCCGCACTGGAACCACCCTCCCGAGCCCACCGACGTCGACCCCGCGGTGCTCGGCGCGCTGCTGCGCCGGCACGGCTGGCAGCGGCGCGGCGGCGCCCCCGGCCGGTACGGCCGCTGGACCCCACCGGGGCCGGGCAACACCGGCACCAGCCTGCTCGTGCCCGAGAGCCGCGCCTTCCCGGACAGTGACGACCTGCTCGGGGAGGCGCTCACGGCTCTCGTGCGCAGTGGCACGCCCGCCGCGCGCGAGGTACTGGTCGGCCTCGCGGTGCCCAGCGACGAGATCCGCTGGTGGCGGGATGTGCCGAGCGGGCCCGCGGACGCCGCGCCCTGGACGGTCGAGGAGCAGCTGCGCGGCGCGGCCCGCCAGACCCTGCTGGCCGGCGCGCTCGCCACGCACGCGCGTGCCGGTTACTACGGCGCCCGGCACAAGCGAGCCGCCGCCGCCCTGCTGGAGTCCGTCCTCGTCGGCTCGGCGGACGGCGGCCGGGGCCTGACCGCCTTCGTGCCCGTGGCCACCGGGCGGCCGCTGGCCGTACGCCTTCACCAGGCCCTGTACGCCGCCCGCGAGGCCATCGACTACCAGCGGGCCACCGGTGGCATGGACGCCTTCGACGCGGCCGTCGAGGCGGGCGTCAGCCGGGAGCTCACCGACGCCCTGGCCATGCTGGTGCGCGGCACCGAGGGCGCCCGGATATCCGTCGAGTGGGCGCCTGGCGCCGGTGTCCCCGACGACTGCGCCTCGACCGCCGAGCCCGTCGAGTTCTCGCCCGGCGACCTGCCCGTGCTGCGCGAGGCGGGCGCCCGCTTCCTGCGCGACGAACCCTCCGTGCCCGTCCGGATCACCGGCACCGTGGTCCGGATGCGCCGCACGGAGCCGCGCGGCGAGGGCGCGGTACGGCTGCGGGTCATCGCCGGTGCCGAGGTGCCCTACGTCCGGGTCACCCTCGACGAGGAGGACTACCGGACCGCCGGGCAGGCGCATCTGGTCGGGCTGCCGGTACGGGTGCGCGGCCGGCTGGAGAGCCGCGGCGGGTTCCGGCGGCTGTCCGGCGCCTCCGGGGTCGTACCGGTGCAGGTGGACGAGGCCGAGCGGGACCGGCTGCTGAAGTCGATCCAGGAGACCGCCAAGGAGCTGGCCTTCTTCGAGGAGGCGTGCAGCGGGGACGACTGCGACTGACCGGGGACGCCGGGTAACCGTTTAGCGGTCGGCGGTGCCGGGTCGGTACGATCCGGTATGGCGCGCGCTCCTCGTACGGCGCCCGCATTCGTCTTCAGTCAGGAGAGACCGGTGTCAGACGTCCGTGTGATCATCCAACGCGATTCCGAGCGGGACGAGCGCGTGGTGGCGACGGGCACCACGGCCGCCGAGCTCTTCGCCGGCGAGCGCTCGATCGTCGCCGCGCGCGTGGACGGAGAGCTCAGGGACCTCGCGTACGAGCTGAAGGACGGCGAGACCGTCGAGGGCGTCGAGATCTCCTCCGAGGACGGCCTGAACATCCTGCGCCACTCCACCGCGCACGTCATGGCCCAGGCCGTGCAGGAGCTGTTCCCCGAGGCCAAGCTCGGCATCGGGCCGCCCGTCAAGGACGGCTTCTACTACGACTTCGACGTCGAGAAGCCCTTCCACCCCGATGACCTCAAGGCCATCGAGAAGAAGATGCAGGAGATCCAGAAGCGCGGCCAGAAGTTCTCCCGCCGCGTGGTGACCGACGAGGCCGCCCGCGAGGAACTGGCCGACGAGCCGTACAAGCTGGAGCTGATCGGCCTCAAGGGCTCGGCCTCCGGTGACGACGGCGCGGACGTCGAGGTCGGCGCCGGCGAGCTGACGATCTACGACAACCTGGACGCCAAGACCGGCGAGTTGTGCTGGAAGGACCTCTGCCGCGGTCCCCACCTGCCCTCCACCCGTCTGATCCCGGCGTTCAAGCTGATGCGCAACGCGGCCGCCTACTGGCGCGGCAGCGAGAAGAACCCGATGCTCCAGCGCATCTACGGCACCGCCTGGCCGTCCAAGGACGAGCTGAAGGAGCACCTCGACTTCCTCGCCGAGGCCGAGAAGCGCGACCACCGCAAGCTGGGCAACGAGCTGGACCTGTTCTCCATCCCGGAGCAGATCGGCTCCGGCCTCGCCGTCTTCCACCCCAAGGGCGGCGTGATCCGCCGGGTGATGGAGGACTACTCGCGCCGCCGGCACGAGGAGGAGGGCTACGAGTTCGTCTACACCCCGCACGCCACCAAGGGGAAGCTCTTCGAGACCTCCGGGCACCTGGACTGGTACGCCGACGGCATGTACCCGCCCATGCAGCTCGACGAGGGCGTGGACTACTACCTCAAGCCCATGAACTGCCCGATGCACAACCTGATCTTCGACGCGCGCGGCCGCTCCTACCGTGAACTGCCGCTGCGCCTCTTCGAGTTCGGGACCGTGTACCGCTACGAGAAGTCCGGTGTCGTGCACGGCCTGACCCGGGCCCGCGGCTTCACCCAGGACGACGCGCACATCTACTGCACCAAGGAGCAGATGGCGGAGGAGCTCGACAAGACGCTCACCTTCGTCCTGAACCTGCTGCGCGACTACGGCCTCACCGACTTCTACCTGGAGCTGTCCACCAAGGACCCGGAGAAGTTCGTCGGCTCCGACGAGGTCTGGGAGGAGGCGACCGAGACGCTCCGCTCGGTCGCCGAGAAGCAGGGCCTCCCGCTCGTCCCCGACCCGGGCGGCGCCGCCTTCTACGGCCCGAAGATCTCCGTGCAGACCAAGGACGCCATCGGCCGCACCTGGCAGATGTCGACCGTGCAGCTCGACTTCAACCTGCCCGAGCGGTTCGACCTCGAGTACACCGCCGCCGACGGCACCAAGCAGCGCCCGGTGATGATCCACCGCGCCCTGTTCGGCTCCATCGAGCGGTTCTTCGCGGTACTCCTGGAGCACTACGCGGGTGCCTTCCCGGCGTGGCTGGCGCCGGTCCAGGCGGTCGGCATCCCGATCGGCGACGGACACGTCGAGTACCTGCAGAAGTTCGCGGCCGAGGCCAGGAAGAAGGGCCTGCGGGTCGAGGTGGACGCCTCCTCGGACCGCATGCAGAAGAAGATCCGCAACGCCCAGAAGCAGAAGGTGCCCTTCATGGTCATCGCGGGCGACGAGGACATGACGGCCGGCTCGGTCTCCTTCCGGTACCGCGACGGCTCGCAGGAGAACGGCATCCCCTTCGAGGAGGCCATCGCCAAGATCGCCCAGGTGGTCGAGGAGCGGACCCAGGTCTGATCCCGCCCGCCGTCCCGGAGGCCCCCGGAGATCACTTCTCCGGGGGCCTCCGTACCGTCGCGCCCGGCAGCGCGTCCTCCTCGCCCTCCACCGCGAACCGCTGCAGCAGCATCGAGGAGAACGAACCGGTGACCGCGCCGAGCAGGGCGATGCCACAGGCCATCAGCCCCACCGCGATGGTCCGGCCGAGTGTGGTCACCGGGGTCACGTCGCCGTAGCCGACGGTGGACAGCGTCGAGCACGTCCACCACACGGAGTCGCCGAACGTGTGGATGGTGGCGTTCGGGGCACCCCGCTCGACCTGGTAGACGGCGAGCGCCCCGGCGAAGCCGAGCAGGGTGATCGACAGGCTCGCGTAGGCCATCACCCGGGCCTGCAGCGCGAGCCGGGTGCGTCCGTGCCTGCGCTGGATTGCCTCGTAGGTGCGCACGATCTGCACCGGCCGCAGCAGGGGCAGCAGCAGGACGACGGTGTCCAGCCACTGCCGGCGGACGAAGTGCGGGCCCGTGCCGCTGAGCCGCCAGCGCACCCCGTAGTCGACCGCGAACAGCGCCCAGGCCGCGTAGGTCAGCGACAGGAACACGATGTGCACGGACCGGGGCAGGCCCGGCGCCAGCACGTGCACCGCGTACGCGCCCAGGAAGACCAGGGACGCGATGCCGAGCGGGAGGTCCGTCCCCCGCTGCCAGCGGTCCAGGCGGCTGTCGTCGTCCATCCGCACAGCTTCGCCGCCCAGGGGTTTCCGCTGGCCCCGGCGACACGCCGCGAACGGGCGAAGCCATATGCTGCCTAGCATGACGAGTGAGCCGGAACAGCAGATCGGAGTGGGGACGCAGGACGCGTTCCAGCGCCTGTGGACGCCCCACCGGATGGCCTACATCCAGGGCGAGAACAAGCCGACCGGTCCGGGGGCCGAGGACGGCTGTCCCTTCTGCTCGATCCCGGCCAAGTCCGACGAGGACGGGCTGATCGTACGGCGCGGTGAGCACGTCTACGCGGTGCTCAACCTGTACCCGTACAACGGCGGCCACCTGATGACGGTCCCGTACCGCCACGTCGCCGACTACACGGACCTGACCGGTCCGGAGACGGTCGAGCTGGCCGAGCTGACCAAGCAGGCGATGACGGCACTGCGCGCGGCGTCCGGCGCGCACGGCTTCAACATCGGCATGAACCAGGGCGCGGTGGCCGGCGCGGGCATCGCGGCCCACCTCCACCAGCACATCGTGCCCCGGTGGGGCGGCGACACGAACTTCATGCCGGTGGTGGGCCACACCCGGGTGCTGCCCCAACTGCTGGCCGACACCCGCAAGATGCTGGCCGAGGCCTGGCCGACGGCGGCGTGATCAGCCCGTCGGGTCTGTGAGGACGAGCCGTGTGATCAGCCCGTCGGGCATGTGAGGACGAGCCGTCGAGGCCGAAGCGGGGGCGGGGCGACAGCCCTGCGGCGGCGCCGGCTTCGGCTCCCGCTTCGCCGCCCGCTTCGGCTCAGCCGAGGGGGGCAGCCCACCGGTGCCCCCCCGTTTCGCGTTTCGGCTCGGCCGCCCGGGGCTCACGCGTCGTACTTGTCGGCCTTCTTCGGGGACGCGTCCTGCACCGCACCGCTGAGGTTGCCGGCCCGCGAGGTGAACTTGTCGATGTCGACGTCGTGCTCCCGCAGGACGCTGAGCGCGGCCCGGTGCACGGCGCGGAGTATCGGCGTGGCGGCGCGCAGCGCGTCGTCCGCCATGAAGCGGTGGTCCCAGGGCTGGTCGGCCCAGGCGTGCCGCAGGCCGAACGGCTCGGGCAGCCCTATCGAACCGCCGAGCCACTTCAGCAGCGGCGGGTACCAGCTGACGGTGGCCCGGGCGGCGACGCGGACCACCTCGTCGGGGGTGACCAGCGGCAGCTTGACGGTGCGGGTCTCCCAGAACCGCACGGTCTTGGCGACCGTCTTGGTGGGCGCCTCGGGCTTGCCGTTGAACAGGCCGTTGACCGGGCCGAGGGCGTGGCCGGTGACCTCGATGCGCAGGGTCTCCTTCAGCACGGTCACGGTCGCCATCATCGTGATGATCAGGTCGCCGTTCCACAGGTACGGCCACTGCACGCCCAGGTAGTGGCGGTCGCCCTTGTCGAAGTGGTTGTTGTTGCAGATGTCCTCGACGTCCTTGGGGCCCACCTTGTAGTTGGTGCCCTCGGACCTGGACACCGCCTTGGCGCCCGCTCCGACATGGGTGACGATCCAGTGCTTGACCTGGGGCTCGGGGAAGCCGCCGGTCTTCAGGTGCTGCCGGTGCAGCACGCTGAGCTCCTTCTCGATCTCCCGGACGACCGTCCAGGCCCGGAACTCGTGCACGCCCTTGACCGGGTCGAGGGGGACCAGTTCCTCCGCGAGCACCCAGGAACCCCAGCGGGTGCCCATGCCGAGGATGCCCTTGCTGCCGGCGTAGAAGACCGAGTTGGACTGCTGCTCGGCGCTGAGCCGGGCCAGTGACTGGCGCAGCTGCTCGGCCGCGGCCTGGTCGGGGCTGGTCGGCACCGCCTCGGGGACCTTCGCGCCGACACTGCCGCCGGAGAGCAGACCGCCCCAGGCCTCGCGCAGGTTCGTCGCGGTCCGCTCGCAGAGCCGCTTGGCCAGGTACCAGCCGACGACGGGGAGCACGATGCAGCCGCGTGCGTACCAGCCCCAGAAGCCGGTGAACGGCATCCGGATCAGGAAGATCACCGCGAGCACGCCGACGGCGGCCAGCAGGGCGCTGCCGAGCCCGGAGACCCGCTTGTTGTCGGCCTTCATCATGGTCGCCCGGAGCTGGAAGAGCAGCAGCCAGACCATCAGACCGGGCAGGAACAGCACGCCGCACACGAACATGATGGCGGTCAGCCGCTGGTCGCGTTCCTTGCGGATGCGGTTGGCCGCCAGGCAGTGCTCGACGACCACCTGCGGCTCGCTGCCGAAGGACTGGATCAGCGGCTTGCGGCCCACGCCCAGCATGCGGTCGATGACCGCCTGGGAGTACGCCTCACCGAAGTTGGGCCGGAAGATCTTCGCCCACTTGCGGCCCTCGTTGACCGTGGACTGGTGCCATTCGTTGTCGGCCTTCTTGATGTCCTCCATCGGCGTGTCCCGGTAGGCCGCCGAGGCCAGGGCATAGGTCGGGGCCTGCGCCTCGCCGCCCGGCCTCGGCACCTGCGGCCCGAAGAAGTCCTCGAAGCTCATTCCCGCCCCCACTTGCCGCCGTCCCGCTCCTGCGGCCTTCCCGACTTCCGTACTCCGCACACCTGTTGATCAAGTACTCAGGGTATCCCCGGCCACCCGCAAGCGTCGGCGGACGGCCGAAGCCGTCCGCCGAACACCCTTGTCGTCGACTATGAGGCCTCCTACGAGGCTTCTTTGACCTGTTCGCGAATCTTCTCGGCGATCTGCGGGGGCATCGGCTCGTGACGGGCGTACGAGCGGCTGAAACGCGCCGTGCCGTGCGAGAGGGAGCGCAGGTCGATCGCGTACCGGCCGATCTCGAACTCGGGCACCTCCGCCTTGATCAGCGTGCGGCCGCCACTGGTCTGCTCGGTGCCCAGCACCCGGCCGCGCCGACCGGACAGGTCGCTCATCACCGCGCCCACGTAGTCGTCGCCGACCAGCACGGAGACCTCGGCCACCGGTTCGAGGAGGTGGATCCTGGCGTCCGCCGCGGCCTCCCGAAGCGCCAGCGCGCCCGCCGTCTGGAAGGCGGCGTCGGAGGAGTCCACCGAGTGCGCCTTGCCGTCGAGCAGGGTGACCCGCACGTCGACCAGCTGGTAGCCGGCGGCGACTCCCTTGGTGGCCTGCGCCCTGATGCCCTTCTCCACGGACGGGATGAACTGCCGGGGCACCGCGCCACCGACCACCTTGTCGACGAACTGGATGCCGGAACCGCCCGGCAGGGGCTCCACCTCGATCTCGCAGATCGCGAACTGCCCGTGCCCGCCGGACTGCTTGACGTGCCGGCCGCGCCCGGCCGACCTGCCGGCGAACGTCTCCCGGAGGGACACCTTGTGCGGTACGACGTCCACCTGTACGCCGTACCGGCTGCGCAGCCGCTCCAGCGCCACGTCCGCGTGCGCCTCGCCCAGGCACCACAGCACCACCTGGTGGGTGTCCTGGTTCTGTTCGAGCCGCATGGTCGGGTCCTCGGCGACCAGCCGGGAAAGGCCCTGCGAGAGCTTGTCCTCGTCCGCCTTGCTGTGGGCCTGGATGGCCAGCGGCAGCAGCGGGTCGGGCATCTCCCACGGCTCCATGAGCAGCGGGTCGTCCCGGCCCGAGAGGGTGTCCCCGGTCTCCGCCCTGCCGAGCTTCGCCACGCACGCTAGGTCACCGGCGATGACATGGGTGACCGGCCGCTGCTGCTTGCCGAACGGCGTGGACAGGGCGCCGATCTTCTCGTCGACGTCGTGGTCCTCGTGGCCCCGGTCGGCCATGCCGTGCCCCGAGACGTGGACCGTCTCGTCGGGGCGCAGGGTGCCGGAGAACACCCGGACCAGCGAGACCCGGCCCACGTACGGGTCGGAGGCGGTCTTCACCACCTCGGCGACCAGCGGACCGCCCGTGTCGCAGGGTTTGATCTCGCGGGGCTCGCCGTCGATGGTGGTGACGCCCGGCGTGGGGTGCTCGAACGGGGTCGGGAACCCGCCGGTCACCAGCTCCAGCAGTTCCACGGTGCCGAGCCCCTGCCGGGCGCCGTCGGCGGCCGGGGCCGCGGCCAGCACCGGGAAGAACGCCCCGCGCGCCACGGCCCGCTCCAGGTCCTCGATCAGCGTCTTGAGGTCGATCTGCTCGCCGCCGAGATAGCGGTCCATGAGCGTCTCGTCCTCGCTCTCCGCGATGATCCCCTCGATCAGCCGGTTGCGGGCCTCGTCGATGTCCGGCAGCCGGTCGGGCCCGGGCTCGGACTCCTTGCGGACACCGGAGGAGTAGTCGAACAGTTTCTGTGTGAGCAGCCCGACCAGACCGGTCACGGGCGCGTGCCCGTCCGGCCCCTGCGGGCCGTGCAGCGGCAGGTAGAGCGGGAGCACCGCGTCGGGGTCGTCGGCGCCGAACGCCTCCGCGCACACCCGGGTCATCTCCTCGAAGTCCGCGCGGGCGGCCTCCAGGTGCGTGATGACGATCGCCCGTGGCATCCCCACGGCCGCGCACTCCTCCCACACCATCCGCGTCGAGCCGTCCACCCCGTCCGAGGCCGAGACGACGAAGAGGGCCGCGTCCGCGGCGCGCAGACCGGCCCTCAGTTCACCGACGAAGTCGGCGTATCCCGGGGTGTCCAGGATATTGATCTTGATCCCGTTCCATTCGACCGGTACCAGCGACAGCTGTACGGACCGCTGCTGCCGGTGCTCGATGTCGTCGTAGTCCGAGACGGTGCCGCCGTCCTCCACCCGGCCCGCCCGGTTCACCGCCCCCGCGGTCAGCGCGAGAGCCTCCACCAATGTCGTCTTGCCCGATCCGCAGTGGCCGACCAGCACCACATTCCGTACGGACGCGGGGTGGTCGGCCGCCGTAGCCCTGCCGGCGGCTCCGGGGTGTTCCTTGACCTTGTCGCCCATGGCCATGCCTCCCGTGCACGGTGAGGTCTGTGTGGGCGCGGGCGAGCATGGCGGGCCGCGTGCGGTGGCGGCTGCGATGACGCCCGCGGTTATTCGAGCTTTCCACTCCCGTCACGGTGCGTCCATACGAAGGACGTGATCGTGCCCGCGACCCTCCGCCGCGCGCCGTCGGGGGCGCCCGCCGCGAGTGCCCACCCGTCGCACACACGCGCGCGTGGCTACGATGGGCCAGCCGGGGCGGCCAGCAGGGGCCGCACGGCGCAACGACCGTCGGGAAGGCCATGCTGAACAAGTACGCGCGTGCATTCTTCACGCGTGTCCTCACACCGTTCGCCTCGTTTCTCATCCGCCGGGGTGTGAGCCCGGACACGGTCACGCTTCTCGGCACGGCCGGAGTGGTGGCGGGCGCGCTGGTCTTCTTCCCCCGGGGCGAGTTCTTCTGGGGCACGATCGTGATCACGCTGTTCGTCTTCTCGGACCTGGTGGACGGCAACATGGCCCGCCAGCTGGGCCGCACCAGCCGCTGGGGCGCCTTCCTGGACTCCACCCTGGACCGGGTCGCCGACGGCGCCATCTTCGGCGGCTTCGCCCTCTGGTACGCGGGCAACGGCGCCGACAACGTGCTGTGCGCCGTCTCCATCTTCTGCCTGGCCAGCGGCCAGGTGGTGTCGTACACCAAGGCGCGCGGCGAGTCGATCGGCCTGCCGGTCGCGGTCAACGGTCTGGTCGAACGGGCCGAGCGTCTGGTCATCTCGCTGGTGGCGGCCGGTCTGGCCGGTTTCCACAAGTTCGGCGTGCCGGGCATCCAGATCCTGCTCCCGATCGCCCTGTGGGTGGTCGCCGTGGGCAGCCTGGTCACCCTCGTCCAGCGGGTCGTCACGGTCCGCCGGGAGTCCGCCGAGGCGGAGGCCGCCGCCGCGCGGGAGACGGCCGGCCACGGGAGCGAGGCCGGGCAGTGACGGTCGCCGACCGGCTCACCGACGGTCTGTACGGACTCGGCTGGAGCACCGTGAAGAAGCTCCCCGAGCCGGTCGCGGTGCGCCTCGGCCGCACCGTCGCGGACCTCGCCTGGCGACAGCGCGGCAAGGGCGTGCGGCGCCTGGAGTCCAACTACGCGCGCGTGCTGCCCGACGCGGGCCCGGAGCGGCTGCGCGAGCTGTCGCGCGCGGGCATGCGGTCCTACCTGCGGTACTGGATGGAGTCCTTCCGGCTGCCGTCCTGGAGCGAGGAGCGGGTCCGGGGCGGCTTCGCGCCCAAGGACGTCCACCACCTCACCGACGGCCTCGCCTCCGGCCGCGGGGTGATCCTCGCGCTGCCGCACCTGGCCAACTGGGACCTCGCCGGCGCCTGGGTGACCACCGAGCTGGAGACCCCGTTCACCACGGTCGCCGAGCGCCTCAAGCCGGAGACCCTCTACGACCGCTTCGTCGCCTACCGCGAGGGTCTCGGCATGGAGGTCCTGCCGCACAGCGGGGGCTCCGCCTTCGGCACCCTGGCCCGCCGGCTGCGGGACGGCGGCCTGGTCTGCCTGGTCGCCGACCGCGACCTGTCCGCCTCGGGCGTCGAGGTCGACTTCTTCGGCGACACCGCCCGGATGCCCGCGGGACCGGCCCTCCTGGCCCAGCAGACCGGCGCGTACCTGCTCCCGGTGACCCTCTGGTACGACGACTCCCCGGTCATGCGGGGCCGGGTGCACGCGCCCGTGGACGTCCCCGAGTCAGGTGACCGGGCGGCGAGGACGTCTGTCATGACACAGGCGCTGGCCGACGCCTTCGCCACCGGGATCGCCGACCATCCGGAGGACTGGCACATGCTTCAGCGGCTGTGGCTCGCCGACCTCGACCCCGCGAAGGGACCGTCGTGAGGATCGGCATCGTCTGCCCGTACTCCTGGGACGTGCCCGGTGGCGTCCAGTTCCACATCCGCGACCTCGCCGAATACTTCATCCGCCTCGGCCACGAGGTCTCCGTCCTGGCCCCGGCCGACGACGACACCCCGTTGCCGCCCTACGTCGTCTCGGCCGGCCGCGCGGTACCGGTGCCGTACAACGGTTCGGTGGCCCGCCTCAACTTCGGATTCCTGTCCGCCGCGCGGGTGCGGCGCTGGCTGCACGACGGGGCGTTCGACGTGGTCCACATCCACGAGCCGGCCTCGCCCTCCCTCGGCCTTCTGACCTGCTGGGCGGCGCAGGGCCCGATGGTCGCCACCTTCCACACCTCCAACCCGCGCTCCCGCGCGATGATCGCCGCCTACTCGATCCTGCAGGCCGCCCTGGAGAAGATCAGCGCCCGGATCGCGGTCAGCGAGTACGCCCGGCGCACGCTCGTCGAGCACCTCGGCGGGGACGCGGTGGTGATCCCCAACGGCGTCGACGTCGACTTCTTCGCCAAGGCCGAGCCGCGCCCCGAGTGGCAGGGCGACACCATCGGCTTCATCGGCCGCATCGACGAGCCCCGCAAGGGCCTGCCGGTGCTGATGAAGGCCCTGCCCGGCATCCTCGCCGCCCGCCCGCAGACCCGCCTCCTGGTGGCCGGCCGCGGCGACGAGGAGGCGGCCGTCGAGACCCTGCCCGCCGAACTGCGCTCCCGCGTCGAGTTCCTCGGCATGGTGAGCGACGAGGACAAGGCCCGCTTCCTGCGCAGCCTCGACCTGTACATCGCGCCCAACACGGGCGGCGAGAGCTTCGGGATCATCCTGGTCGAGGCGCTCTCCGCGGGGGCCCCGGTCCTCGCCTCCGACCTCGACGCGTTCGCCCAGGTCCTGGACCAGGGGGCGGCGGGCGAACTCTTCGCCAACGAGGACGCGGACGAACTGGCCCGGGCGGCGGTGCGGCTCCTGGCGGACCCGGAGCGCCGGGCCGCGCTGAGCGCACGCGGCAGCGTGCACGTACGCCGCTTCGACTGGTCGACCGTGGGCGCGGACATCCTCTCCGTCTACGAGACGGTGACCGCGGGCGCGGCGGCGGTCGCGGCCGACGAACGACCGGGGCTGCGGGCACGGTTCGGACTGGCGCGGGACTAAGGGCTGTCCCGTGATCCCCGGCGGGCGCACGACGACGGCTACGGCACCTCGCGGCGTTGTCGGGGTCGCCCGAATACGCCCGGTATGAGGGCGACCCTCCGCCTTGCGATGCACCGCATCCGACGCCGTGCGCCGACCCACCGGGGATCATGGGACAGCCCTTGGACGCTCCGCCGGGAGGGGCGCCGACGGCAGGGAGCGCCGCGCTGTGACGTCCGACGGGTGCGGCGCCGTCGTGGCTGGTCGCGCAGTTCCCCGCGCCCCTTCGGGGCGCTGATGCGGGGGCCGGCCGTGCGGCGCGTCATATAGCGTTCCGCCCGTGACCGCAACGCTCATCTGGACGCTCTGGATCCTCGCCGCGCTCGTGGTGGTCGGCCTCTACCTGAGCTGGACCGCGGGGCGGCTCGACCGGCTGCACGCGCGGATCGACGCGGCCCGCGCCGCCCTCGACGCCCAGCTGCTGCGGCGCGCCTCGGTCGCCCAGGAGCTGGCGACCTCCGGGGTGCTCGACCCCGCCGCGTCGATCGTGCTGTACGAGGCCGCGCACGCCGCCCGGCAGGCCGAGGAGGACCAGCGGGAGGTGGCCGAGAGCGATCTGAGCCAGGCGCTGCGCGCGGTCCTGGACGACCCGCGGCAGGTCGAGGAGGTCCGCGCCGCTCCCGGTGGCGAGTCCGCGGCGAGCGAGCTGGCCGAGGCCGTGCGCCGGGTGCCGATGGCCCGCCGCTTCCACAACGACGCCGTCGGCGCGGCCCGCCGGCTGCGCGCGCACCGCAAGGTCCGCTGGTTCCGGCTGGCCGGCCACGCCCCGTTCCCGATGGCCTTCGAGATGGACGACGAGCCGCCGGCCGCACTGGCGGACCGGGGTACCGGACCGGCCGTCTGACCTGCGGCAGGCCGGGAAGGACAAAAGGATCCACCGGCTCGGCATTGGCCCTTGCTGTGGACTGGTCCGCTCGCGTTTCCTCTGTGTTTGCAGAAACCCTCTTTCAGCGAGTGAGGTCACCCGTGTCCACCATCGACAACCAGGCCCCCGAGACCGGCACCGCGCGCGTGAAGCGCGGCATGGCGGAGCAGCTCAAGGGCGGCGTGATCATGGACGTCGTCACGCCGGAGCAGGCGAAGATCGCCGAGGACGCGGGCGCCGTCGCCGTCATGGCCCTGGAGCGGGTCCCGGCCGACATCCGCAAGGACGGCGGCGTGGCCCGGATGTCCGACCCGGACATGATCGAGGGCATCATCGACGCCGTCTCCATCCCGGTCATGGCCAAGTCCCGGATCGGCCACTTCGTCGAGGCCCAGGTCCTCCAGTCGCTCGGCGTCGACTACATCGACGAGTCCGAGGTCCTCACCCCGGCCGACGAGGTCAACCACTCCGACAAGTGGGCCTTCACGACCCCCTTCGTCTGCGGTGCCACCAACCTCGGCGAGGCCCTGCGCCGCATCGCCGAGGGCGCGGCCATGATCCGCTCCAAGGGCGAGGCCGGCACCGGCAACGTCGTCGAGGCCGTCCGCCACCTGCGCCAGATCAAGAACGAGATCGCCCGGCTGCGCGGCTACGACAACAACGAGCTGTACGCGGCCGCCAAGGAGCTGCGCGCCCCGTACGAGATCGTCAAGGAGGTCGCCGAGCTCGGCAAGCTCCCGGTCGTCCTGTTCTCCGCCGGTGGTGTCGCCACCCCGGCCGACGCCGCCCTGATGCGCCAGCTCGGCGCCGAGGGCGTCTTCGTCGGCTCCGGCATCTTCAAGTCCGGCGACCCGGCCAAGCGCGCCGCCGCCATCGTCAAGGCGACCACCTTCTACGACGACCCGAAGATCATCGCGGACGCGTCCCGCAACCTCGGCGAGGCCATGGTCGGCATCAACTGCGACACCCTCCCCGAGACCGAGCGCTACGCGAACCGGGGCTGGTGATGACCACTCCGGTGGTCGGAGTGCTCGCGCTCCAGGGCGACGTACGGGAACACCTCGTCGCCCTGGCCGCGGCCGACGCCGTGGGCCGGCCGGTCCGCCGCGCGGAGGAGCTGGCCGAGGTGGACGGCCTGGTCGTCCCGGGCGGCGAGTCCACCACCATCTCCAAGCTCGCGGTCCTGTTCGGCGTGATGGAACCCCTCCGCGCGCGCGTGCGGGCCGGAATGCCCGTCTACGGCACCTGCGCGGGCATGATCATGCTCGCCGACAAGATCCTCGATCCGCGCTCGGGCCAGGAGACGATCGGCGGCATCGACATGATCGTGCGCCGCAACGCCTTCGGACGGCAGAACGAGTCCTTCGAGGCCGCGGTCGCCGTCGAGGGCGTCCCGGGCGATCCCGTGGAGGGCGTGTTCATCCGCGCGCCCTGGGTCGAGTCGGTCGGCGCCGCCGTCCAGGTGCTCGCCGAGCACGACGGCCACATCGTCGCGGTCCGCCAGGGCAACGCGCTCGCCACGTCGTTCCACCCGGAACTCACCGGTGACCACCGTGTGCACTCCCTGTTCGTCGACATGGTGCACGCGTCCCGGGCGACGGAGTCCTAGTAGGATCTCTGGCGTTCGTTGTTGGATGGGTTACGCGAAGGAGACAGGCAGATGTCCGGCCACTCTAAATGGGCTACGACGAAGCACAAGAAGGCCGTGATCGACGCCAAGCGCGGCAAGCTCTTCGCGAAGCTGATCAAGAACATCGAGGTCGCGGCCCGGATGGGCGGCGTCGACATCGAGGGCAACCCGACCCTCTACGACGCCATCCAGAAGGCGAAGAAGCAGTCGGTCCCCAACAAGAACATCGACTCCGCGGTCAAGCGCGGCGGCGGCCTGGAGGCCGGCGGCGCCGACTACGAGACGATCATGTACGAGGGCTACGGGCCGAACGGCGTCGCGGTGCTCATCGAGTGCCTCACCGACAACCGCAACCGCGCGGCCTCCGACGTCCGGGTCGCCATGACCCGCAACGGCGGCTCCATGGCCGACCCGGGTTCGGTCTCCTACCTCTTCAACCGCAAGGGCGTCGTGATCGTGCCCAAGGGCGAGCTGGCCGAGGACGACGTCCTCGGCGCCGTCCTGGACGCGGGCGCCGAGGAGGTCAACGACCTCGGCGAGTCCTTCGAGGTGCTCAGCGAGGCCACCGACATGGTCGCGGTCCGCACCGCCCTCCAGGACGCCGGGATCGACTACGACTCCGCCGAGGCCAACTTCGTCCCGACCATGCAGGTCGAGCTGGACGAGGACGGCGCCCGGAAGATCTTCAAGCTGATCGACGCCCTGGAGGACAGCGACGACGTGCAGAACGTCTTCGCCAACTTCGACGTCAGCGACGAGGTCATGGAGAAGGTGGACGCGTAGCGCCGCCGCGGGCTGAGCCGACGGACGGGCCGACGGGACACACCCGTCGGCCCGTCGTCATGTCGGCCGTTGTCGGTGGCACCCGCTAGCCTGCACAAACAGGTGACCGAAGGGAGGGGCGCGGTGCGCGTATTGGGGGTGGACCCCGGCCTCACGCGATGCGGTGTCGGGGTCGTCGAGGGCGTCGCGGGCCGGCCGCTCACCATGGTCGGCGTAGGGGTGGTGCGGACACCGGCCGACGCCGAACTCGGCCGGCGCCTGGTCGCCGTCGAGCAGGGCATCGAACAGTGGCTGGACGAGCACCGGCCCGAATTCGTCGCCGTGGAGCGGGTGTTCAGCCAGCACAACGTCCGTACCGTGATGGGCACCGCGCAGGCCAGTGCCGTCGCCATGCTGTGTGCCGCCCGCCGCGGCATCCCGGTCGCCCTGCACACCCCCAGTGAGGTCAAGGCCGCCGTCACCGGCTCCGGACGCGCCGACAAGGCGCAGGTCGGCGCCATGGTCACCCGGCTCCTCCGGCTCGACGCACCGCCCAAGCCGGCCGACGCCGCCGACGCCCTGGCGCTCGCCATCTGCCACATCTGGCGCGCCCCCGCCCAGAACCGACTCCAGCAGGCCGTCGCCCTGCACGCAGCCAACGCAACGAAAGGCCGTACGGCATGATCGCCTTCGTGAGCGGCCCGGTCGCCGCCCTCGCCCCGGACTCCGCCGTCGTCGAGGTCGGCGGGATCGGCATCGCCATCCAGTGCTCGCCCAACACCCTGTCCGGGCTGCGCATGGGCCGGCAGGCCAAGCTCGCCACCTCGCTGGTCGTACGGGAGGACTCGCTCACCCTGTACGGCTTCGCGGACGACGACGAGCGCCAGGTCTTCGAACTGCTGCAGACGGCGAGCGGTGTCGGCCCGCGGCTCGCCCAGGCGATGCTCGCCGTGCACAGCCCGGACGCGCTGCGCCGGGCGGTCGCCACCGGTGACGAGAAAGCGCTCGTCGCCGTCCCCGGCATCGGCAAGAAGGGCGCCCAGAAGCTGCTCCTGGAGCTCAAGGACCGGCTCGGCGAGCCGCTGGGCGCCCCCGCGGTCGGCACGCCGGTCCGCCAGGGCTGGCGCGAGCAGCTGCACGCCGCGCTGATCGGCCTCGGCTACGCGACCCGCGAGGCCGAGGAGGCCGTCACCGCCGTCGCCCCGCAGGCCGAGGCGGCCGGGGGCACCCCCCAGGTCGGGCAGCTGCTCAAGGCGGCCCTGCAGACCCTCAACCGCGCTCGCTGACCCCACCACCGCTGAGGCACATCACTTATGAACTGGGACGACACGACCGACACCGGCGCCGACGCGGAGCGGCTGGTGGGCGCCGTCGCCGACCGTGAGGACCAGGCCGTCGAGGCCGCCCTGCGCCCCAAGGACCTCGGCGAGTTCATCGGCCAGGAGAAGGTCCGCGAGCAGCTCGACCTGGTCCTGCGCGCCGCACGCGCGCGCGGCGCCACCGCCGACCACGTGCTGCTCTCCGGCGCCCCCGGCCTGGGCAAGACCACTCTCTCGATGATCATCGCGGCGGAGATGGGGGCGCCGATCCGCATCACCTCGGGCCCCGCCATCCAGCACGCGGGCGACCTGGCCGCGATCCTCTCCTCCCTCCAGGAGGGCGAGGTCCTCTTCCTCGACGAGATCCACCGCATGTCCCGGCCCGCCGAGGAGATGCTGTACATGGCGATGGAGGACTTCCGGGTCGACGTCATCGTCGGCAAGGGCCCCGGCGCCACCGCCATCCCGCTCGAACTCCCCCCGTTCACCATGGTCGGCGCCACCACGCGCGCGGGTCTGCTGCCGCCGCCGCTGCGGGACCGTTTCGGTTTCACCGCGCACATGGAGTTCTACGAGCCGAGGGAGCTGGAGCGGGTGGTGCACCGCTCGGCGAACCTGCTGGACGTCGAGATCGACCCGGCCGGGGCCGCGGAGATCGCCGGGCGCTCGCGCGGCACGCCCCGGATCGCGAACCGGCTGCTGCGCCGCGTCCGCGACTACGCGCAGGTCAAGGCCGACGGACTGATCACCCGCGACATCGCGCACGCGGCGCTGGCCGTCTACGAGGTGGACGAGCGCGGCCTCGACCGGCTCGACCGCGCGGTGCTGGAGGCCCTGCTCAAGCTGTTCGGCGGCGGCCCGGTCGGTCTGTCCACCCTGGCCGTCGCGGTGGGGGAGGAGCGCGAGACCGTCGAGGAGGTCGCCGAGCCCTTCCTGGTCCGCGAGGGGCTCCTCGCCCGCACCCCGCGGGGCCGGGTCGCCACCCCCGCGGCCTGGGCCCACCTGGGTCTGACGGCCCCGCGAGGGACGGGATCCGGCCAACAGGACCTGTTCGGTACGTGAACATCGGCGGGCGTCCTGCCCGCACCGCGCGCCCCGCCGCGGGCGTCCTCACGCCCTCGGCGGGATGTGGCCGGACTCTCCAATACCCCCGATCACCCCTGTGCCGCCGGATGCCCCGCGGGGTTCGTGGCCAGACGTGATCTCTTCGTGACGGCGGGGCATTGGCGGGCGCAGGAACCCAGGTGCCATGCTGAGCGTTGTTCCAGGCGCGCGGACTCGCTTAGACTCCGCCGATGCTGCCTTTGCGGGCGGCGCCGACCACACCCCCATCATCCAGGCCGCTCACCGCCGCGGCTGCGCGAAGGAAATTCCGTCTCGTGAATACCTTGCCTCTTCTCTTCTTCGTCGTCCTTATCGCAGCCATGTTCCTGATGACGCGTTCCAACAGGAAGCGCCAGCAGCAGGCCAAGCAGATGAGGAACGAGATGCAGCCCGGCAGTGGCGTGCGCACCATCGGGGGCATGTACGCGACGGTCAAGGAAGTCAACGAGGACACGGTCCTCCTCGACGCCGGCCCGGGCGTCGACCTCCTCTTCGCGAAGAACGCGATCGGCGCCGTGCTCACGGACGACGAGTACAACCGCATCGTGCACGGCATCGAGCACGACCTGAAGTCCGACGCCGACGTCGTTCCGCAGGACGCCTCCTCCCTCACCGAGACCGACGACGAGCCCGCCGGCGCTGCCGCCGCCTCCGGCGACAAGGCCGTCGACTTCGGCAAGAAGGACGTGGCCGAGGAGAAGGCCGACGACAAGGCCGACGAGAAGGCCGAAGGGAAGGCCGGGGACACGGTCGCGGTCGAGGCCGAGGAGGCGAAGCCCTCCGACGCGAAGGCCGACGAAGAGCCGAAGAAGACCGAGGGCGACTCCGACGCGAAGTAGCCGTGTCCCGGGGAGCACGGCGCGCCTCACGCGCGCCGTCCGCGCCCCGGGCGCGTCTGTTTCCCGGACGGGATCCCGACACCATGTCATGGCCGACCGCACCGACCAGGGGCGCGGCGGCCCGAGAGGGAGTACGAGAAGGTGGCAGCACCTAAGAGGGGCCGGAGCGCGAGCGCCCAGAGCAAGCCAGGGCGCTCGCTGGCCCTCATCCTGATCGCCATCGCGGCGCTCACCGGCGGAATGTTCGCCTCCGGAAACACCACTCCGCGTCTCGGTATCGACCTGGCCGGTGGTACGAGCATCACGCTTCAGGCGAAGAACGAGCCGGGCCAGCCCAACGCGATCAACAAGACCAACATGGACACCGCGGTCTCGATCATGAACCGCCGTGTCAACGGTCTGGGCGTGTCGGAAGCGGAGGTCCAGACCCAGGGCACCAGCAACATCATCGTCAACATCCCCAAGGGGACGAACTCCGCCGAGGCCCGCAAGCAGGTCGGCACCACCGCGAAGCTGTACTTCCGCCCGGTCCTGGCCCAGGAGGCCAGCACGGGCGCCACGCCGAGCGCCTCGCCGAGCGCGTCCGCCGCCGGCGGCGGCGCCAGCTCCTCGCCGAGCTCCTCCCCGTCGAGCAGCGCCTCGGGCTCCCAGAAGGCGACCGGCACGTCCACCGCCTCGCCGTCGTCCTCGGCCACCTCGCAGGGCCGTGCGGTCACCGACGCCCTGAAGGCCGACTCCACGCCGTCGTCGTCCGCCTCCGCGTCCTCGCCGGCGAGCCCCTCCGCCCCGTCCGCGTCCTCCTCGGCCGACGCCGGCGCCTCCGCGGCCGCCGCCAAGCTGCAGGCCGAGTTCACCGCGCTGGACTGCTCGAAGGCCGCCCAGCGCGCAACGGCGGGCAAGACCGCCAAGCCGGGTGACTCGACCGTGGCCTGCGGCCAGGTCGACGGCGCCTGGTACAAGTACGTGCTCGGCCCGGCCCGCGTCGACGGCACCGAGGTCAAGAAGGCCCAGGCCGTCTTCGACACGCAGGGCGCCTCCGGCTGGCAGGTCCAGATGACCTTCACCTCCAGCGGTGCCAAGAAGTTCGCGGACGTCACCGGTGAGCTCGCCAAGAACGGCCAGCCGCCGCAGAACGAGTTCGGCATCGTCCTCGACGGCGAGGTCGTCTCCAGCCCGACCGTGGCCCAGTCCATCACCGGCGGCCAGGCGGAGATCTCCGGCAGCTTCACGCAGGAGGAGGCCCAGAGCCTCTCCAACGTGCTGTCGTACGGCGCGCTCCCGCTGTCCTTCAAGACGCAGAGCGTCACCACCGTCACCGCCGCCCTCGGCGGCCAGCAGCTGCACGCCGGTCTGCTGGCCGGTGCCATCGGTCTGGCACTGGTCATCATCTACCTGGTGGCCTTCTACCGCGGCCTGTCGCTCGTCGCGATCCCCTCGCTGCTGGTCTCCGCGGCCCTCACCTACGCGATCATGGCGCTGCTCGGCCCCACGATCCACTTCGCGCTGAACCTGCCGGCCGTCTGCGGCGCGATCGTCGCGATCGGCATCACGGCGGACTCGTTCATCGTGTTCTTCGAACGCATCCGGGACGAGATCCGGGAGGGCCGCACCCTGCGTCCCGCCGTCGAGCGGGCCTGGCCGCGCGCCCGGCGCACCATCCTGGTCTCCGACTTCGTGTCGTTCCTCGCCGCCGCGGTGCTGTTCATCGTGACCGTCGGCAAGGTCCAGGGCTTCGCGTTCACGCTCGGCCTGACCACGGTCCTCGACGTGGTCGTCGTCTTCTTCTTCACCAAGCCGCTGATGACGATCCTCGCCCGGCGTAAGTTCTTCGCGAGCGGCCACAAGTGGTCCGGGCTCGACCCGAAGGGTCTGGGCGCCAAGCCCCCGCTGCGCCGTACCCGCCGTCCCGCCGGCCCCGCCGCCGGCCCTGTCGACCCGAAGGAAGCGTGAGCGATGTCGAAACTCGGCAACCTCGGCGCCCGACTCCACCGCGGCGAGATCAGCTACGACTTCGTCGGCAAGCGCAAGATCTGGTACGGCATCTCCATCCTGATCACCATCACGGCCATCGTCGGCCTGGCGGTGCGCGGCCTGAACATGGGCATCGACTTCCAGGGCGGTGCCGTCTTCACCACCTCGAAGACCAGCATCTCGGTGTCCCAGGCGGAGACCTACGCGTCCGAGGCCTCCGGTCACGACGCGGTCGTCCAGAAGCTCGGCACCGGCGGTCTGCGCATCCAGATCGCCGGCATGGACACCGAGAAGTCGGACGAGACCAAGGCCGCGCTGGCCAAGGACATGAACGTGGACCCCGAGTCCATCGCCGCCGACCTGGTCGGACCCAGCTGGGGTGACGAGATCGCCAACAAGGCCTGGGAAGGCCTCGCGATCTTCATGGTCCTCGTGGTCATCTACCTGGCGATCGCGTTCGAGTGGCGGATGGCGGTCGCGGCCCTGGTCGCGCTGATCCACGACATCACCATCACGACCGGTATCTACGCCCTGGTCGGCTTCGAGGTCACCCCCGGCACGATCATCGGTCTGCTGACGATCCTCGGTTACTCGCTCTACGACACGGTCGTCGTCTTCGACAGCCTCAAGGAGCAGACCAAGGACATCACCAAGCAGACCCGCTTCACCTACAGCGACATCGCCAACCACTCGATCAACGGCACCCTGGTCCGTTCGATCAACACCACGGTCGTCGCGCTGCTGCCGGTCGCGGGTCTGCTGTTCATCGGCGGCGGCTTCCTCGGCGCGGGCACGCTCAACGACATCTCGCTGTCGCTGTTCGTGGGTCTCGCCGCGGGTGCCTACTCCTCGATCTTCATCGCCACGCCGCTCGTCGCCGACCTCAAGGAGGCCGAGCCGCAGATGAAGGCGCTGAGGAAGCGCGTTCTCGCCAAGCGCGCCCAGGCCGCCGCCGAGGACGAGATGTCCGAGGCCCGCGTCGGCGGCTCCGAGGGACCGGACGACTCCGCTCCGGCGGTCGTCGGACCGCGCAACCAGCCGGCGTCCCGCAACCGGGGCGGCCGCGGCCGTCCGTCGGGGAAGCGCCGATGACGGAGATCAGGGAACTGCTGCTCAGCCGTATCAGGGACGTCGCGGACTACCCCGAGCCGGGTGTGGTGTTCAAGGACATCACCCCGCTCCTGGCGGACCCCGCCGCGTTCACCGCGCTCACCGACGCCCTCGCGGAGATCGCCGGCCGCACCGGTGCCACCAAGGTCGTCGGCCTGGAGGCCCGGGGCTTCATCCTGGGCGCCCCGGTCGCCGTCCGGGCCGGCCTCGGCTTCATCCCGGTCCGCAAGGCGGGCAAGCTGCCCGGAGCGACCCTGCGCCAGTCCTACGACCTGGAGTACGGCTCCGCCGAGATCGAGGTGCACGCCGAGGACATCGGCGAGCACGACCGGATCCTGATCGTCGACGACGTGCTCGCCACCGGCGGCACCGCCGAGGCCTCGATCCGCCTGGTCCACGGCGCCGGCGCCGAGATCGCGGGCGTCGCGGTCCTGATGGAGCTCGGTTTCCTCGGCGGCCGCGCCCGCCTGGAGCCGGCCCTCGCCGGAGCGCCGCTGGAGTCCCTCCTCAAGGTCTGAGCGTCCCGCGACCGAACGAACCGGCCGTCCCCTTCCGGGGGCGGCCGTTCGCCGTCCGCCCGGGGCCTCCCGCAACCCTCAGGACACCCGCGTGGAATCCCTCGGTGGCCTCCTGTGTTACTTGCGTATACGGTCCCCGGTCCGTCCTGCGGGCGATGACATGGCCCAGGATCGCTACCATGGGCATTCCGGAGCCTGACCGGGGGACCCGGATCGCGCACGAGGAGCCCTCTTGCCAGACGAGGCCCAGCCACTGACCGCCGCCAAGCCCGAGCCCGCCTCGGCGCCCGCGGCCAAGCCCGCGCCGAACGTGTCGCAGACCAAGAACGACACCCGTGGGCCGGTCGAGCACGCCCAGTCCGCGCCCGCCGAGAAGTCGGCCGAGAGCTCGCGCCCCAAACCGTCCCCGGCCGAGCGTTCCACGACCCGCCCCAACAGCGGCCAGCCCGCGCGCACCGGCTCCTCCAGCCGCGTCCGCGCCCGCCTGGCCCGCCTCGGCGTGCAGCGGGCCAACCCGTACAACCCGGTCCTGGAGCCGCTGCTGCGCATAGTCCGCAGCAACGACCCCAAGATCGAGAACGCCACGCTGCGCCAGATCGAACGCGCGTACCAGGTCGCCGAACGCTGGCACCGCGGCCAGAAGCGCAAGAGCGGCGACCCCTACATCACCCACCCGCTCGCGGTGACCACGATCCTCGCCGAGCTGGGCATGGATCCGGCGACCCTGATGGCGGGCCTGCTGCACGACACCGTCGAGGACACCGAGTACGGCCTCGAGGACCTGCGCCGCGACTTCGGCGACGTCGTCACGCTGCTCGTGGACGGCGTGACCAAGCTGGACAAGGTCAAGTTCGGCGAGGCCGCGCAGGCCGAGACCGTGCGCAAGATGGTCGTCGCCATGGCCAAGGATCCGCGCGTCCTGGTCATCAAGCTCGCCGACCGCCTGCACAACATGCGCACCATGCGCTACCTCAAGCGCGAGAAGCAGGAGAAGAAGGCGCGCGAGACCCTGGAGATCTACGCGCCGCTCGCCCACCGCCTGGGCATGAACACCATCAAGTGGGAACTGGAGGACCTCGCGTTCGCGATCCTCTACCCCAAGATGTACGACGAGATCGTCCGGCTGGTGGCCGAGCGGGCACCGAAGCGTGACGAGTACCTGGCCATAGTGACCGACGAGGTCCAGGCCGACCTGCGGGCCGCCCGCATCAAGGCCACCGTCACCGGCCGCCCGAAGCACTACTACAGCGTCTACCAGAAGATGATCGTCCGCGGCCGGGACTTCGCGGAGATCTACGACCTGGTGGGCATCCGCGTCCTGGTGGACACCGTCCGCGACTGCTACGCGGCCCTGGGCACCGTCCACGCGCGCTGGAACCCGGTTCCGGGGCGCTTCAAGGACTACATCGCGATGCCCAAGTTCAACATGTACCAGTCGCTGCACACCACGGTCATCGGCCCCAACGGCAAGCCCGTCGAACTCCAGATCCGCACGTTCGACATGCACCGCCGCGCCGAGTACGGCATCGCCGCGCACTGGAAGTACAAGCAGGAGGCCGTCGCCGGCGCCTCCAAGGTCCGTACCGACGTGCCCAAGTCGTCCGGCAAGGGCAAGGACGACCACCTCAACGACATGGCGTGGCTTCGCCAGTTGCTGGACTGGCAGAAGGAGACCGAGGACCCCAGCGAGTTCCTGGAGTCCCTGCGCTTCGACCTGTCCCGCAACGAGGTCTTCGTCTTCACGCCCAAGGGCGACGTCATAGCGCTTCCGGCCGGCGCCACCCCGGTCGACTTCGCGTACGCCGTGCACACCGAGGTCGGCCACCGCACGATAGGCGCGCGTGTCAACGGCCGCCTGGTACCGCTCGAATCCACCCTGGACAACGGCGACCTGGTCGAGGTCTTCACCTCCAAGGCACCCGGCGCCGGCCCCTCCCGGGACTGGCTCGGCTTCGTCAAGTCCCCACGGGCCCGCAACAAGATCCGCGCCTGGTTCTCCAAGGAGCGCCGGGACGAGGCGATCGAGCAGGGCAAGGACGCCATCGTCCGCGCGATGCGCAAGCAGAACCTGCCGATCCAGCGCATCCTCACCGGGGACTCGCTGGTCACGCTCGCCCACGAGATGCGCTACCCCGACATCTCCTCGCTGTACGCGGCGATCGGCGAGGGCCATGTGGCCGCGCAGAACGTGGTGCAGAAGCTGGTGCAGGCGCTCGGCGGCGAGGAGGCGGCCACCGAGGAGATCGACGAGGCGGTACCGCCGTCCCGCACCCGCGGCCGCAAGCGGCGCAGCAACCAGGACCCCGGCGTGGTCGTCAAGGGCGTCGACGACGTCTGGGTCAAGCTGGCCCGCTGCTGCACGCCCGTGCCCGGCGACCCGATCATCGGGTTCGTCACCCGCGGCAGCGGTGTATCGGTTCACCGCAGCGACTGCGTCAACGTGGAGTCACTGTCGAGGGAGCCGGAGCGCATCCTCGACGTCGAGTGGGCGCCCACCCAGTCCTCGGTCTTCCTGGTCGCCATCCAGGTCGAGGCCCTGGACCGGTCCCGGCTCCTGTCGGACGTCACCCGCGTCCTGTCCGACCAGCACGTCAACATCCTCTCCGCCGCCGTCCAGACCTCCCGCGACCGGGTGGCCACCTCGCGGTTCACCTTCGAGATGGGCGACCCCAAACACCTGGGCCACGTCCTGAAGGCCGTACGGGGCGTGGAGGGCGTCTACGACGTCTACCGGGTCACGTCGGCCCGCAACCGGTCCTAGCGCCCGGCACACGACGAGAGGGGCCCCGTACGCGCCGTACGGGGCCCCTCTCGTCGTGTGCGCCTGCGCGCCGCTCAGCCGCCGAACTCCTGGAGACCCTTCAGGGCCTGGTCCAGGAGCGCCTGCCGGCCCTCCAGCTCACGCTCCAGCTTCTCCGCCTTCGACGTGTTGCCCTGGGCGCGGGCCTGCTCGATCTGCGTCCGCAGCTTGTCCACCGCGGCCTGCAGCTGGCCGGTCAGACCCGCGGCACGCGCGCGTGCCTCCGGGTTGGTCCGCCGCCACTCGGCCTCCTCGGCCTCCTGGATGGCCCGGTCGACCGTGTGCATCCGGCCCTCGACCTTCGGACGCGCGTCGCGCGGCACGTGGCCGATGGCCTCCCAGCGCTCGTTGATCGAGCGGAAGGCGGACCGCGCGGACTTCAGGTCCGAGATCGGCAGGAGCTTCTCGGCCTCGCCGGCCAGCTCCTCCTTCAGCTTCAGGTTCTCCGTCTGCTCCGCGTCCCGTTCGGCGAACGCGGACCCGCGGGCCGCGAAGAACACGTCCTGGGCGCCGCGGAAGCGGTTCCACAGGTCGTCCTCGTGCTCGCGCTGGGCGCGGCCGGCGGCCTTCCACTCCGTCATCAGGTCGCGGTAGCGCGCGGCCGTCGGGCCCCAGTCGGTCGAGGCCGCCAGCGACTCGGCCTCGGCGACCAGCTTCTCCTTGGCCTTGCGGGCGTCCTCACGCTGCGCGTCGAGCTGCGCGAAGTGCGCCTTGCGACGCTTGGAGAACGCCGACCGGGCGTGCGAGAAGCGGTGCCACAGCTCGTCGTCCGACTTGCGGTCCAGGCGCGGCAGACCCTTCCAGGTGTCCACCAGCGCGCGCAGCCGTTCACCGGCCGACCGCCACTGGTCGGACTGGGCCAGCTGCTCCGCCTCGACGACCAGGTCCTCCTTGGCCTTGCGGGCCTCGTCGGACTGCTTGGCACGCTGCGCCTTGCGCTCCTCGCGACGCGACTCCACGGTCTTCACCAGCTCGTCGAGCCGGCCCCGCAGCGCCTGCAGATCACCCACCGCGTGGTGCGCCTCCACCTGCTCGCGCAGGTGGTCGATGGCGACCTGGGCGTCCTTGGCGGACAGGTCGGTGGTCCGCACGCGCTTCTCGAGGAGGCCGATCTCGACAACCAGGCCCTCGTACTTGCGCTCGAAGTAGGCCAGCGCCTCGTCAGGGGAGCCGGCCTGCCAGGAACCGACGACCTGCTCGCCGTCGGCCGTACGCACGTACACGGTCCCCGTCTCGTCGACGCGGCCCCACGGGTCGCTGCTCACAGCGCCTCCTCCACATGATGCCTGCGAGGGGCCTCTGTGCCCCCGGGCATCGTCCACAGTTTCGTCACGGCCAACATAGGCGACCGGCGGGTTGCCTGTCCGCATCCCGCGCGACCGAAGTTTCGCGGTTGGACCTCAGGATTTCGTGACCGTCGCCTTGTTGATGACGACCGTCGCGTTCGGGGCTCCGTCGCCGGATCCGGTGCTGTCGCCGGCCGCCGCGATCTTCTTGAGGACCTTGAGTCCGGCGGCGTCCACCGTGCCGAACGGGGTGTAGCTGGGCGGCAACTGGCTGTCCTGGTAGACCAGGAAGAACTGGCTGCCGCCGGTGTGCTTCTGACCGGTGTTGGCCATCGCGATCGTGCCCGTCGGGTACACGCCGCCCTTCAGGCTCGTGTCCTTCAGGTTCTCGTCGGGGATCGTGTACCCGGGACCACCGCTGCCGGTGCCCGTCGGGTCGCCGCACTGCAGCACGTAGATGCCGTTGGTGGTGAGCCGGTGGCACTTGGTGTGGTCGAAGTACCCCTTGGACGCGAGGAAGTCGAAGGAGTTCACCGTGTGCGGGGCGGCCGCCGTCTTCAGCGCGATGGCGATGTCACCGCACGTCGTCGCCAGCTTCATGGTGTAGTTCGCCGACGTGTCGATCGACATCGCCGGCTCCTTCTTCCAGCTCAGCTTCTCGACCTTGCCCGCCGCCGGCTTCGCGCACGGGTCCGCCGGCTTGCTGGCGCTGGGCGCGGCACTCGGCGTCGTCTGCGAGCTGGCGTTCGCCTTGTCGTCGTTCTTCAGCACACCGGTCGTGTACAGCGCAACGCTGCCGATCACGATCACGCCGAGCACGGACGCGATCACGGAGTTGCGCATGCGTGACTTGCGCCGTGCGCTGGTACGCCGCTGCTGCTGCCGCAAGAACTTCTCCCGGGCGAGCTGACGCCGCCGCTGCTCCTGGGTGACCACCGGGTTCTCTCCTCATGCGTGTCGTATGTCGACCGGTACGCGTGCGTCCTGTGCGCTGTGTGAGCCGACCACTGCGTGTAGCCCCGTACCGTATATGGGTTCGCTGAGGAAACGGCAGCGCCGGTAGGCTCTGGACCACAGCTTGTAGCCACCCGAACCGACACAACAAAGGACGATCGTGCTCATTGCCGGGTTCCCCGCCGGGGCATGGGGGACGAACTGTTATCTCGTCGCCCCCGCCGCCGGTGCGGAGTGCGTGATCATCGACCCCGGCCACCAGGCCGCCGAAGGCGTCGAGGAAGCACTGAAGAAGCATCGGCTCAAGCCCGTCGCCGTCGTCCTCACCCACGGCCACATCGACCACGTGGCCTCGGTCGTCCCCGTGTGCGGCGCGCACGACGTGCCGGCCTGGATCCACCCCGAGGACCGGTACATGATGAGCGACCCCGAGAAGGCGCTCGGCCGGTCCATCGGCATGCCGCTGATGGGCGAGCTGACGGTGGGGGAGCCCGACGACGTCTTCGAACTGACCGACGGCGCGAAGCTGGAGCTGGCCGGACTCGAATTCTCCGTCGCGCACGCGCCGGGCCATACCAAGGGGTCGGTGACCTTCCAGATGCCGGAGACGGCCGACGTCCCGTCGGTCTTCTTCTCGGGCGATCTGCTCTTCGCCGGCTCCATCGGACGCACGGACCTGCCGGGCGGCTCCATGGACGACATGCTGGCCTCGCTGGCCCGCGTGTGCCTGCCGCTCGACGACTCCACCGTGGTGCTGTCCGGCCACGGCCCCCAGACGACCATCGGCCAGGAGCGCGCCACCAATGCCTATCTGCGGCAGGTGGCGGGCGGCCTCGGGAGCGCGGACGCTCCCCGACGAGGAATGTGACGAGAGACCTTCCGTGAGCACCTTTCAGGCCCCCAAGGGCACCTACGACCTGATCCCGCCGGACAGCGCCAAGTACCTGGCCGTCCGCGAGGCCATCGCCGCGCCGCTGCGCAACTCCGGCTACGGCTACATCGAGACGCCCGGCTTCGAGAAGGTGGAGCTGTTCGCGCGCGGGGTGGGCGAGTCCACCGACATCGTCACCAAGGAGATGTACGCCTTCGAGACGAAGGGCGGCGACAGGCTCGCACTTCGCCCCGAGGGCACCGCGTCCGTGCTGCGCGCCGCCCTGGAGGCGAACCTCCACAAGGCCGGCAACCTGCCCGTCAAGCTCTGGTACTCCGGCTCGTACTACCGCTACGAGCGTCCGCAGAAGGGCCGTTACCGCCACTTCTCGCAGGTCGGTGCCGAGGCCATCGGCGCGGAGGACCCGGCGCTCGACGCCGAGCTGATCATCCTGGCCGACCAGGCATACCGCTCGCTGGGGCTGCGGAACTTCCGCATCCTGCTGAACAGTCTGGGCGACAAGGAGTGCCGTCCGGTGTACCGGGCCGCGCTCCAGGACTTCCTGCGCGGCCTCGACCTCGACGAGGACACCCTGCGCCGGGCGGAGATCAACCCGCTCCGGGTGCTGGACGACAAACGGGAGTCGGTCCAGAAGCAGTTGGGCGACGCCCCGCTGTTCCGCGACTACCTCTGCGACGCCTGCAAGGCGTACCACGAGGAGGTCCGGGAACTGATCACGGCCGCGGGCGTGGCCTTCGAGGACGACCCGAAGCTGGTGCGCGGCCTCGACTACTACACCCGGACGACCTTCGAGTTCGTCCACGACGGTCTGGGCTCGCAGTCCGCGGTGGGCGGCGGCGGCCGCTACGACGGCCTGTCCGAGATGATCGGCGGCCCCGCGCTGCCGTCGGTGGGCTGGGCACTCGGCGTCGACCGCACGGTCCTGGCGCTGGAGGCCGAGGGCGTGGAGCCGGACCTGCCGTCCGCCACCAGCGTCTTCGCGGTACCGCTCGGCGAGGAGGCCCGCCGGATCCTGTTCGCCAAGGTCACCGAACTGCGCCGGGCCGGGGTCGCGGCGGACTTCTCCTACGGCGCCAAGGGCCTCAAGGGCGCGATGAAGAACGCCAACCGCAGCGGGGCCCGCTACACGATCGTCGCCGGCGAGCGGGACCTCGCCGAGGGTGTCGTCCAGCTCAAGGACATGGAGTCCGGCGAGCAGACGGCGATCGGCGTGAACGAGATCGTGGCGGAACTGGAGTCCAGGCTGGGCTGAGCCCGGCGGGGCGAACGGATCATGCTGCCCGGAGCCGCACGGCTCCGGGCAGCTCCGCGTGCGGCGCCGTACCGTCTCGCGGCCCGTCAACCCGGCGGGTGGCGATTCCTCCTGCCGGGCGATTCCGGCCCGGACCGGCAGGCGCGGGGCCGCCACGCGCGCGTGCCCGCCGCCGGATCCGTGCCCAGGACCGGACCCCGCCGCCGTCCCGGCCCGGCCGCCCCGGCCGGGCCCCGAGGGGCGGCCGGAACCCGGCCCCGGGGGGCACCGTCGCGTACGTCCTTATGTCCACCGAACGGTGGAGAGGGCGCCTCGTGCGGCACAATGGCCACTGCCCGAAGGAGTCTCCAACTCTCAAACAGACGGAATCGGCGTGATGAGCAAGACGACAGTCCACGACGTCTCCAGCGAGCCCGAGCCCGAGCACGCCTCCACGGCACCGCGCACGGAGGGCGGCGGCATCGCCTTCGGGCTGCTGCTGATCATCACCGGCGCCGCCGGCCTGCTGGCCGCCTGGGTCATCACGATCGACAAGTTCAAGCTGCTGGAAGCCAAGGTCGAGGGCAAGACGTTCACACCGGGGTGCAGCCTCAACCCGGTCGTCTCCTGCGGCAGCGTCATGGAGTCCAAGCAGGCCGCCGCCTTCGGCTTCCCGAACCCGATGCTCGGCCTGGTCTGCTACGGCATCGTGATCTGCGTCGGCATGAGCCTGCTGGCCCGTGCCCGCTTCCCGCGCTGGTACTGGCTGACCTTCAACTTCGGCACCCTCTTCGGCGTCGCGTTCTGCACCTGGCTGCAGTTCCAGTCCCTGTACCGGATCAACGCCCTGTGCCTGTGGTGCTCGCTGGCCTGGGTCGCCACGATCACCATGTTCTGGTACGTGACCTCCTTCAACATCCGCAAGAACTTCCTGTCGGCCCCGAACTGGCTGAAGTCCTTCTTCGGCGAGTTCACCTGGGTCCTGCCGGTCCTGCACGTGGGCATCATCGGCATGCTGATCCTGACCCGCTGGTGGGACTTCTGGACCAGCTGACGGCGCGGCCCGCGCTGTCAGTGCGGTCATTTAGGGTTTCGGTGTGGAACCCGACCTGTTCACCGCAGCCGCAGAAGAACGCCAGGAGAAGGATCCGGCCGGCAGCCCCCTGGCGGTGCGGATGCGCCCGCGCACCCTCGACGAGGTGGTGGGCCAGCAGCATCTGCTGAAGCCGGGATCCCCGCTGCGCAGACTGGTCGGCGAGGGTTCCGGCGGCCCGGCCGGTCCGTCCTCGGTGATCCTCTGGGGTCCGCCCGGCACCGGCAAGACCACCCTCGCCTACGTCGTGTCCAAGGCCACCGACAAGCGGTTCGTGGAGCTCTCCGCGATCACCGCGGGCGTCAAGGAGGTCCGCGCGGTCATCGACGGCGCCCGCCGCGCCACCGGGGGCTACGGCAAGGAGACCGTCCTCTTCCTCGACGAGATCCACCGCTTCAGCAAGGCCCAGCAGGACTCCCTGCTCCCGGCCGTCGAGAACCGCTGGGTCACCCTGATCGCGGCGACGACGGAGAACCCGTACTTCTCGGTGATCTCCCCGCTGCTCTCCCGCTCGCTGCTGCTCACCCTCGAACCGCTCACCGACGACGACCTCCGCGGCCTGCTGCGCAGGGCCCTGACCGACGAGCGCGGCCTGAAGGACTCCGTCGCCCTCCCGGCGGACACCGAGGACCACCTGCTGCGCATCGCCGGCGGCGACGCCCGCCGCGCCCTGACCGCCCTGGAGGCCGCCGCCGGAGCGGCCCTCGACAAGGGCGAGGCGGAGATCGGCCTGGGAACCCTGGAGGAGGTCGTCGACCGGGCCGCGGTCAAGTACGACCGGGACGGCGACCAGCACTACGACGTCGCCAGCGCCCTCATCAAGTCCATCCGCGGCTCCGACGTCGACGCGGCCCTGCACTACCTGGCCCGGATGATCGAGGCGGGCGAGGACCCCCGCTTCATCGCCCGCCGCCTGATGATCTCCGCCAGCGAGGACATCGGCCTCGCCGATCCGCACGCCCTGCCCACCGCGGTGGCCGCCGCCCAGGCCGTCGCCATGATCGGCTTCCCGGAGGCCGCCCTCACCCTCAGCCACGCCACCATCGCCCTCGCCCTGGCGCCCAAGTCCAACTCCGCGACCACGGCGATCGGCGCGGCGCTGGAGGACGTCCGCAGGGGACTGGCCGGACAGGTGCCCCCGCACCTGCGCGACGGCCACTACAAGTGCGCCGCCAAGCTGGGCCACGCGCAGGGGTACGTGTACCCGCACGACCTGCCCGAGGGCATCGCCGAGCAGCAGTACGCCCCGGACCCGGTCAAGGACCGCGAGTACTACACCCCGACCCGGCACGGCTCCGAGGCGCGGTACGCGGACGCCGTCGAGTGGACCCGGAAACACCTCGGTCGCAGGCGGTCCTGAGCAGCCTGTAGAATCCCTCGAAGCGCTGAGTCCCGCGCTGTCAGAGCGGGACAGTCGGCCGGAACCTCCGCAAGGAGGATCCAGGAGCGTCGCGCACCGTCGAACGGTGTCGCGGGCAGCCCACCACCACTCGCCGTACGGCGGGACCGGTCGGTGGGCCACTCGCGTGCTGCACGTATGTGCCCAGACCAGGGGAGCGGCTGCCCACCAGACCCGGCAACGGGCTCCGGCGGGTTTCCCCGGCTGCGGATTGCGACCTCCCTCAACCCTGACGAGCCGATATCAGAAGGAAGAAAGAGACAAGTGGCGAACCAGTCCCGCCCCAAGGTCAAGAAGTCGCGTGCCCTCGGCATCGCGCTGACCCCGAAGGCCGTCAAGTACTTCGAGGCCCGTCCCTACCCGCCGGGTGAGCACGGCCGCGGCCGCAAGCAGAACTCGGACTACAAGGTCCGTCTGCTCGAGAAGCAGCGTCTGCGCGCGCAGTACGACGTGTCCGAGCGCCAGCTCGTCCGCGCCTACGAGCGTGCCTCCAAGGTGCAGGGCAAGACCGGTGAGGCCCTGATCATCGAGCTGGAGCGTCGCCTCGACGCGCTGGTCCTGCGTTCGGGCATCGCCCGCACGATCTACCAGGCCCGCCAGATGGTCGTGCACGGCCACATCCAGGTCAACGGTCAGAAGGTCGACAAGCCGTCCTACCGCGTGCGTCCGGACGACGTCATCCAGGTCCGCGACCGCTCGAAGGACAAGACGCTCTTCCAGATCGCCCGTGAGGGCGGCTTCGCCCCCGACGGCGAGATCCCGCGCTACCTGCAGGTGAACCTCAAGGCCCTGGCGTTCCGCCTGGACCGCGAGCCCAACCGCAAGGAAGTTCCGATCATCTGTGACGAGCAGCTCGTCGTCGAGTACTACGCCCGCTGATCCCAGCCCCGGCACAGCACTCGGTCGTCAGCCCGCCGTCTCCCCGCCCTTCCGGGTGGGCGAGGCGGCGGGCTGCCGCATGTCGGCACCGTCCTCGTGCCGCGGGCCCGGCCCACGCGGCG
Source organism: Streptomyces sp. NPDC001068 (assembly GCF_042897315.1). Taxonomy (NCBI): domain Bacteria; kingdom Bacillati; phylum Actinomycetota; class Actinomycetes; order Kitasatosporales; family Streptomycetaceae; genus Streptomyces; species Streptomyces sp. NPDC001068. Next base: position 371,092 of record NZ_JBIAYD010000007.1, read on the forward strand.
ACGGCAGCGCGTCCAGCGGCCGTACCCCGAAGCGGTCCAGCGCCCGGGCCACCGCCGCCTGCCGGTCCAGCAGCGCCCCCTGCCGCACGCACTCCGCGTACCGCTCCTCGCCCAGCGCCCGCCGGGCCGTCGCCGCGCACAGCTCGTGCGGGGCGTTGTAGTAGGCCGAGCCGAACAGCGGCAGCCCCACCGACGGCCACATCCGACCCGCCGCCCCCTGGAGCACCGCCGCCTCCGCCGGATCCCCCTCGGCCACGGTCACCAGCGCCAGCAGCTCGATCGACAGCACCGACCCCAGCAGGTCGTTGAAGCCGTGCGCATGGCCCAGGGAGTCGGCCAGCAGCTCGCGGGCGCCCGCGAGATCGCCGTCCCGCCAGGCCGCGTACGCCAGCACGTACAGCGCGTACGACCGCGCCCACCGCTCGCCGTGGTCCTCGCACACCCGGCGCACGTCCTCGCACAGCCGCACCGCGTCCGGCAGGTCGCCGAGGAACGCCCGGGCCATCGCCAGCTCGACCTGGCCCATCAGGACGTTGCTGTTGAGCTCGCCGATCTCCCGGTAACGGTCGAGTGCCGAGCGCAGCAGCGTCTCCGCGCGGGGCATGTCGTCGGTGACCAGGGCCAGACAGCCGGTGCGGTGCTCCGCGTACGCCAGCGCCGTGGGGTCGGCGGCCGGCCCGGCCGCCTCCCGGCACTCCTGGAGCGCGGCCAGCGCGGACACCGCGTCGCCCTGGAGGACCGCCACGTAACCCAGCACCCACAGTGCCTTCAGCCGGGAGCGCGGGTACTCCGAGTCCAGCTCCAGGCTCAGCTCCAGCCAGCGCCGCCCCTCCGAGAGCCGCCCGCAGCCCACCCAGTAGAACCACAGCGAGCCCGCCAGGTACTGCCCCAGATGCGCCTCGTCCGGCTCGGTCAGGCAGTGGTCCAGGGCGGCCCGCAGGTTCGGCAGCTCGGCCTCGGCGCGCGCGGCCACCTCGCCCTGCCGGGGCGAGAACCAGTCCAGCTCGCACCAGGTCGCCAGCCCCATGAACCAGTCGCGGTGCCGTCGCCGCAGCCGTCCCGCGTCCCCGGTCGCCGCCAGCCACTCGGCGCCGTAGGCCCGCACGGTGTCGAGCATCCGGTAGCGCACACCCGCCGGGGTCTCCTCCCGCGACACCACCGACTGCGCGAGCAGCTCCGTCAGCACGTCCAGGACGTTCTCGGACGGCAGCCCGTCCCCGCCGCACACGTACTCGGCGGCCTCCAGGTCGAGGCCGCCCGCGAACACCGACAGCCGCGCCCACAGCAACCGCTCGGCGCCGGTGCACAGTTCGTGGCTCCAGCCGATCGCCGTGCGCAGCGTCCGGTGCCGGGGCAGGCCGTCGAGCCCGCCGCCGGTCAGCAGCCGGAACCGGTCGTCGAGCCGCTCCAGGATCTGCGCCGGCGACAGCGCCCGCAGCCGGCCCGCCGCCAGCTCGATCGCCAGCGGGATCCCGTCCAGGCGCAGGCACAGCTCCCGTACCGACGCGTGGTCCCGGACCGCCAGCCCCTGCCGCTCGGCGCGCTCGGCGAACAGCTCCACCGCGTCCTCGGGGCCGAGCGGCGCCAGCGGGAACAGCCGTTCACCCGCCAGCCCCAGCGGCCGCCGCGCCGTCACCAGCACGGTCAGGTCGGGCAGCCACCCCAGCAGTTCGGCCACCAGCTCCGCGCAGTCGGCGACCAGGTGTTCGCACCCGTCGAGGAACAGCAGGCACCGGCGGCCCGCCAGGTGCTCCAGGAGCGTCTCGCGCGGCAGCCGGGTGGTGTGGTCGGTCAGACCCAGCGCCTCCGCGACCGCGTACTCCACGAACCCCGGGTCGCGCACCGCGGCCAGCTCCACCCGCCACACCCCGTCCCGGGGCGCCGCCGCGGCGGCCGCCCTGGCCGCGAGCCGGGACTTGCCGACCCCGCCCACCCCGGTCACCGTCACCAGCCTGCCGGACCCCAGGGCCCGGGCCAGCTCGCCGAGTTCGGCCGAGCGGCCCACGAACGCGGTCAGTTCCAGGGGCAGATTGCCGTCCGCCGACGGGCCGGGGCGCTGAGGACCTCGCATAGGACACGGAGCGTACTTAACCGTGTTCGGTCCGTACAATCGGTTCCCGCAACTCGGCCGCTCGCGCGCGGTAATCCGGTACGGAGCCCGACGCCGCGCGCGATAGGCTCGGAGCTCGATCGATTCTCGCGGAAGAGCGGAAGCAGGTGCGCACGGTGTCCGGTGGAGAGGTGGCCGGGATCCTGGTGGCCGTCTTCTGGGCGATCCTGGTCTCCTTCCTCGCGGTGGCTCTCGTGAGGCTGGCCCAGACGCTCAGGGCGACCACCAAGCTGGTGGCGGACGTGACCGACCAGGCCGTCCCGCTGCTCGCCGACGCCTCCGCGGCCGTACGGTCCGCGCAGACCCAGATCGACCGGGTCGACGCGATCGCCTCCGACGTCCAGGAGGTCACCTCCAACGCCTCCGCCCTGTCGACCACCGTCGCCTCCACCTTCGGCGGCCCGCTCGTCAAGGTCGCCGCGTTCGGGTACGGCGTGCGCCGGGCCCTGTCCGGCCGCAGGGCGGACATGCCCGCCCGGGAGCCCGGGCGTACGGTGATCCTGGGCCGGACCGTGCCCGCCGCTCGGCGGAAGAACCGCGGAAAGTAGGAGCCAGGCAATGTTCCGCCGTACGTTCTGGTTCACCACCGGCGTCGCCGCCGGTGTCTGGGCCACCACCAAGGTCAACCGCAAGCTCCGGCAGCTGACTCCCGAGAGTCTCGCCGCCACCGCCGCGAACAAGGCGCTGGAGACCGGCCACCGGATCAAGGACCGGGCGATCGGCTTCGCGCTGGACGTCCGCGAGAACATGGCCCAGCGGGAACAGGAACTGGGGGACGCGCTGGGTATCGACGCGAACCCCGAACTCCCCGCGCCCCGGCGGTTCACCGCCATCGAGAACAACCGCAGCAACCCGAAGTACATCGAGAACACGACGTACTCGTACGACCGGAATGAGGACCACTGATGGAGTCGGCAGAGATCCGCCGCCGCTGGCTGAGCTTCTTCGAGGAGCGCGGGCACACCGTCGTCCCTTCGGCGTCGCTCATCGCGGACGACCCGACTCTGCTCCTCGTCCCGGCCGGCATGGTGCCGTTCAAGCCCTACTTCCTGGGTGAGGTCAAGCCGCCCTTCGACCGCGCCACCAGCGTGCAGAAGTGCGTGCGCACGCCGGACATCGAGGAGGTCGGCAAGACCACCCGGCACGGCACCTTCTTCCAGATGTGCGGCAACTTCTCCTTCGGCGACTACTTCAAGGAAGGCGCCATCAAGTACGCCTGGGAGCTGCTCACCAGCCCCCAGGACAAGGGCGGTTACGGCCTGGAGCCGGACCGGCTGTGGATCACCGTCTACAAGGACGACGACGAGGCCGAGCGCATCTGGCACGACGTCGTCGGCGTGCCGAAGGAGCGCATCCAGCGCCTCGGCATGAAGGACAACTACTGGTCCATGGGCGTCCCCGGCCCCTGCGGTCCCTGCTCCGAGATCAACTACGACCGCGGCCCCGAGTTCGGCGTCGAGGGCGGCCCCGCCGTCAACGACGAGCGGTACGTCGAGATCTGGAACCTCGTCTTCATGCAGTACGAGCGGGGCGAGGGCATCGGCAAGGACAACTTCGAGATCCTCGGCGAGCTGCCCAGCAAGAACATCGACACGGGCCTCGGCCTCGAACGACTCGCCATGATTCTGCAGGGCGTGCAGAACATGTACGAGATCGACACCTCCATGGCGGTCATCGAGAAGGCCACCGAGCTGACCGGCGTGGCCTACGGCGACGCCCACGGCTCGGACGTCTCGCTGCGCGTGGTCACCGACCACATGCGCACGTCCGTGATGCTCATCGGCGACGGCGTCACCCCGGGCAACGAGGGCCGCGGTTACGTGCTGCGCCGGATCATGCGCCGCGCCATCCGCAACATGCGGCTGCTCGGCGCCACCGGCCCGGTCGTCCTCGACCTCATCGACACCGTCATCGAGATGATGGGCCGGCAGTACCCGGAGCTGGTCACCGACCGCGAGCGCATCGAGAAGGTCGCCGTCGCCGAGGAGAACGCCTTCCTCAAGACGCTGAAGGCCGGCACCAACATCCTCGACACCGCCGTCACCGAGACCAAGGAGTCCGGCGGCACGGTCCTCGCCGGCGACAAGGCCTTCCTGCTCCACGACACCTGGGGCTTCCCGATCGACCTCACCCTCGAAATGGCCGCCGAGCAGGGCCTGGCCGTGGACGAGGACGGCTTCCGCCGCCTGATGAAGGAGCAGCGGGAGCGCGCCAAGGCCGACGCCCAGGCCAAGAAGACCGGGCACGCCGGCGCCGGCGCCTACCGCGAGATCGCCGACCGGACCGGCGCCACCGACTTCATCGGCTACAACGACACCGAGGGCGAGACCACCGTCGTCGGCATCCTCGTCGACGGCGTGTCCTCGCCGGCCGCCACCGAGGGCGACGAGGTCGAGATCGTCCTGGACCGCACCCCGTTCTACGCCGAGGGCGGCGGCCAGATCGGCGACACCGGCCGGATCAGGGTCGACACCGGTGCCGTCATCGAGATCCGCGACACCCAGAAGCCGGTCCCGGGCGTCTACGTGCACAAGGGCGTCGTCCAGGTCGGCGAGGTCACGGTCGGGGCCAAGGCCCACGCCGCGATCGACCAGCGCCGCCGGACCGCCATCGCCCGCGCCCACTCGGCCACCCACCTCACCCACCAGGCGCTGCGCGACGCCCTCGGCCCGACGGCCGCCCAGGCCGGTTCGGAGAACCAGCCCGGCCGCTTCCGCTTCGACTTCGGTTCGCCGTCCGCCGTCCCGACGGCCGTGATGACCGACGTCGAACAGAAGATCAACGAGGTGCTCGCCCGCGACCTGGACGTGCGCGCCGACATCATGGGCATCGACGAGGCCAAGAAGCAGGGCGCCATCGCCGAGTTCGGCGAGAAGTACGGCGAGCGGGTCCGCGTGGTCACCATCGGCGACTTCTCCAAGGAGCTGTGCGGCGGCACCCACGTGCACAACACCGCCCAGCTGGGCCTGGTCAAGCTGCTCGGCGAGTCGTCGATCGGTTCGGGCGTGCGCCGGATCGAGGCCCTCGTCGGTGTGGACGCCTACAACTTCCTGGCCCGTGAGCACACGGTCGTCGCCCAGCTCCAGGAGCTGATCAAGGGCCGCCCGGAGGAACTTCCGGAGAAGGTCTCCGCCATGCTCGGCAAGCTGAAGGACGCCGAGAAGGAGATCGAGAAGTTCCGCGCCGAGAAGGTGCTGCAGGCCGCCGGCGGCCTGGTCGACTCCGCCAAGGACGTGCGCGGGATCGCCCTGGTGACCGGGCAGGTCCCGGACGGCACCACCGCCGACGACCTGCGCAAGCTGGTCCTCGACGTGCGCGGCCGCATCCAGGGCGGGCGGGCCGCCGTGGTCGCCCTGTTCACGGTCACGGGCGGCAAGCCGCTCACGGTCATCGCCACCAACGACGCGGCCCGCGACCGCGGTCTCAAGGCCGGTGAGCTGGTCCGCACCGCCGCCAAGACGCTCGGCGGCGGTGGCGGCGGCAAGCCGGACGTCGCCCAGGGCGGCGGCCAGAACCCGGCCGCCGTGGGCGAGGCCATCGACGCCGTCGAGCGTCTCGTGGCCGAGACCGCCGAGTAAGAAACGGTTACGAAGATGCGCAGAGGACGTCGGCTCGCCGTCGACGTCGGGGACGCCCGGATCGGGGTCGCCTCGTGCGACCCCGACGGGATCCTGGCCACCCCCGTCGAGACGGTCCCCGGCCGGGACGTCCCCGCCGCCCACCGCAGGCTGCGGCAGCTGGTCGAGGAGTACGAGCCGATCGAGGTCGTCGTCGGACTCCCTCGCTCCCTCAAGGGGGGCGAGGGGCCGGCCGCCGCCAAGGTGCGGGCCTTCGCCCAGGAGCTGGCCAAGGGCATCGGACCGGTGCCGGTCCGGCTGGTCGACGAGCGGATGACGACCGTGACGGCCAGTCAGGGGCTGCGCGCCTCGGGGGTGAAAACCAAGAAGGGGCGTTCGGTCATCGACCAGGCGGCCGCTGTGATCATCCTGCAGCAGGCGCTGGAATCCGAACGGGTGTCAGGTAAACCACCCGGCGAGGGCGTCGAAGTGGTCATCTGATCGCGATACGGTAACGTTCCGCGCGATGCGATGGTTTTCGAACAGCCACCGCACAGCAAGAGGCGGAACGGTCACCCGGCCCACCAGCCGCATGACGCGCCGCCTCGCGGCTCTAGGGGATCGATGACTGAGTATGGCCGGGGCCAGGGCTCCGAACCGTGGCACCCGGAGGACCCGTTGTACGGGGACGACGGGTGGGGCGGACAGCAGCCCCACGTGGGCCAGCAGTCCCCCTACGGCGGCCAGCCGCAGCACTACCCGCAGCAGCCGCAGCAGCAGCAGTACGGCGACTGGGCCCAGCATCCGCAGGGCGGGTACGACCAGAACCAGGGCCGGCAGCAGTACACGTACTACGACGAGCAGGGCCGGCTCCGGTACGCCGACGGGCACGGTCAGCAGCAGTACGACCAGCAGTACGCCGGGCATGCCCAGCAGCAGTACCACCAGGGCGGCTGGGACGCGACCGGCACCCACGGGCAGGTTCCCTACGCCGCCGACCCGGGCGACCCCTACGGCCAGCAGCCGGTGGCGTACGGCGGGGAGCAGCCCGACTTCTACGGCACCGAGGACGCCTACCCGCCGCCCGAGCCACCCGGCCGCCGGCGCCCGGAGCCGGAACCGCAGCCGGAGCCGGCCGTCGAGGAGGAGGAAGAGCAGCACCCCTTCTTCACGGGCGCGGACGACGACGGCGACGACGAGGACGACGACCCGAAAGGGCGCCGCGGTGGTGGCCGCGGCAAGGAGGCGAAGGGCGGCAAGGGGGCCAAGAAGCGGCGCAACGGCTGCGCCTGCCTGGTGGTCTGCCTGGTGTTCGGAGGCGGCGCGGCCGGGGTCGGCTATTACGGCTGGCACTTCTATCAAAATCGTTTCGGCGCGGCCCCCGACTACGCGGGCGACGGCACCGGCTCGGTGACCGTCGAGATTCCGAAGGGCGCGGGCGGTTACGACATCGGCCGGCGTCTGAAGGACGCCGGGGTCGTCAAGAGCGTCGACGCATTCGTGGCCGCCCAGTCGCAGAACCCCGATGGAAAAACGATTCAGGCGGGCGCCTATCTCCTGAAGAAGGAGATGTCCGCGGCGAGCGCCGTACATCTGATGCTCGACCCGAAGAGCAAGGCCAACGTGGTGGTCACCCCGGGCGAGCGGGCGGCGCGCGTCTATGCGGACCTCGACAAAAAGCTCGGCCTTTCCTCCGGCAGCACCCGGAAGGTCGCCAAGGCCCAGTACAAGAGCCTCGGTCTGCCCAGCTACGCGAACACCAACAGCAAGATCATGGACCCGCTGGAGGGCTTCCTCTTCCCGGGCACGTATCCCGCGGCCAAGGGCATGAAGCCCGAGGTGGTCCTGAAGCAGATGGTCGCCGCGGCCAAGGAGGAGTACGCCACCTTCGACCTCACGGCCCAGGCCAAGAAATTCGGCCTGGACAACCCGCTGCAGGTCATCACGGTCGCGAGCCTCGTCCAGGCCGAAGGAAAGACCCACGACGACTTCCGCAAGATGGCGGAAGTGATCTACAACCGCCTCGAGCCCACGAACACCGAGACCAACCAGAAGCTGCAGTTCGACTCGACCTTCAACTACCTGAAGGGCACCAGCAACATCCACATCAGCGAGTCGGAGATCAACAGCAACCAGGATCCGTACAACACGTACACCCAGAAGGGCCTCCCGCCCGGCCCGATCGGGAACCCCGGCGACGAGGCGCTCAAGGCGGCGCTGAATCCGACCGACGACGGCTGGATCTATTTCGTGGCGACCGACGGTCAGAACAACACCGAATTCGCGAAGACCTACGCGGAATTCCAGCAGCTCAAGGACAAATTCAATGCCACCTCGGGCCACTGACGCCCGCCGGGCGGCGGTGCTCGGCAAGCCCATCGCCCACTCGCTCTCCCCGGTGCTGCACCGGGCCGCGTACGACGAACTCGGGCTCACCGACTGGTCGTACGAGCGCTTCGAGGTCGACGAGACCCGGCTGCCCGGCTTCCTCGGGCAGCTGGGCCCGGAGTGGGCCGGGCTGTCGCTGACCATGCCGCTGAAGCGGGCGGTCATCCCGCTCGTCGACGAGATCAGCGAGACGGCCGCCTCGGTCGACGCGGTCAACACGGTCGTCTTCACGGAGGACGGCCGCCGACTCGGGGACAACACCGACATCCCGGGCATGGTCGCCGCGCTGCGCGAGCACGGCGTCGAACAGGTCGACTCCGCGGCCGTCCTGGGCGCCGGCGCCACCGCCTCCTCGGCGCTGGCCGCGCTCTCCCGGATCTGCACCGGCGAGGTCGTCGCCTACGTCCGCAGCGAGGAGCGCGCCGCCGAGATGCGGCACTGGGGCGAGCGCCTGGAGGTCGACGTCCGCACGGCCGACTGGGCGGACGCGGCCGAGGCGCTGCACGCCCCGCTGGTCATCGCGACCACGCCCGCCGGCACCACCGACGCGCTCGCCGCCGCCGTACCGGAGCGGCCCGCGACCCTCTTCGACGTGCTCTACGACCCCTGGCCCACCGAACTCGCGGCACGCTGGTCCATGTTCGGCGGTGCCGTGGTCGGCGGCCTCGACCTGCTGGTGCACCAGGCGGTTCTCCAGGTCGAACAGATGACGGGACGCCCGCCGGTCCCGGTGTCGGTGCTGCGCGCCGCGGCGACCGGAGCCCTGAGCCCCGGCAAGGAGTGACGGGCGTCCGGTGTCCTTATGGCAGGTCGTCCTCTGGGTCACCCCGGCGACGACGATCTCGGTACTGCTGGCCGCCCCCTTCCCGGTGGCGGCCCTGCTCCTCGTGGCACGACGCCACCGGGCGGGCGTGAGCGTGATCGGCCGTACGGTGCTCGCGTCCTGTCTCCTGCTGGTGATCGCCGCCACCTTCTCCATGGATTACGGCACCGGCGGAAGCGGGCGGCTGGAATCCGGCGCGCTCGCCTATTTCCTGGACGGGGGCCGGAACCTCGGCGGCCTGGAGAAGGACATGGTCGTCAGGGAAGCCCTGGCGAACATTCTCATGTTCACCCCCTTCGCCTCGCTGATCGGGCTTTCCTGGCGGCGTCTCGGGCCGTGGGTCGCCCTGTGCGGCGGGGTGGCTCTCAGCTTTCTGATCGAATTCTCGCAGCTGGTCCTGGGCGGCGGGCGGGTCGCCGATGTCGACGATTTCGTGCTGAATTCCCTCGGCGCCGGGATCGGGGTCCTCATTTTCACGGCCGCGGAGAAACTGGCGGAGATCGCGACCGCGGGCGACCGCGTCCGTCTGCTGGACCGGACGGCGGTTCCACCGCCCGGACGTGGGAGGATCGGACATGGCGGACCGGGGCCGCGCACCCGGTCGGGCCGTCGCCGTACGCGAGGACACGCGTACCAAGGGCAGTACCGGGGCGCGAGCACTGAGGAGCATCGTTGAGCAGGCTGCGTTGGCTGACCGCGGGGGAGTCCCACGGTCCCGCACTTGTCGCGACGCTGGAGGGCCTTCCCGCCGGCGTGCCGATCACGACCGAGATGGTCGCCGACCATCTCGCGCGGCGGCGCCTCGGCTACGGACGCGGTGCGCGCATGAAGTTCGAGCAGGACCAGGTCACCTTCCTCGGCGGTGTCCGGCACGGCCTGACCCTCGGCTCCCCGGTCGCGATCATGGTGGGCAACACCGAGTGGCCCAAGTGGGAACAGGTCATGGCCGCCGACCCGGTCGACCCCGAGGTCCTGGCCGGGCTCGCCCGCAACGCCCCGCTGACCCGCCCCCGCCCCGGCCACGCCGACCTCGCCGGTATGCAGAAGTACGGCTTCGACGAGGCCCGGCCGGTCCTGGAGCGCGCCTCCGCGCGGGAGACCGCGGCCCGGGTGGCGCTCGGCGCGGTCGCCAGGTCGTACCTGAAGGAGACGACCGGCGTCGAGATCGTCTCGCATGTGGTCGAACTGTGCTCCGTGAAGGCCCCGAAGGGCGTCTACCCCACCCCGGCCGACGTCGAGAGGCTCGACGCCGACCCGCTGCGCTGCCTGGACGCCGACGCGTCCAAGGCGATGGTCGCGGAGGTCGACCAGGCCCACAAGGACGGCGACACCCTCGGCGGCGTGGTCGAGGTCCTGGCCTACGGCGTACCGGTCGGCCTCGGCTCGCACGTCCACTGGGACCGCAAGCTGGACGCCCGGCTCGCCGGGGCCCTGATGGGCATCCAGGCGATCAAGGGCGTCGAGATCGGTGACGGCTTCGAGCTGGCCCGGGTGCCCGGTTCCCAGGCGCACGACGAGATCCTCGGCACCCCCGAGGGCATCCGTCGCGCCTCCGGCCGCTCCGGCGGCACCGAGGGCGGCCTGTCCACCGGTGAGCTGCTGCGGGTCCGGGCCGCGATGAAGCCGATCGCGACCGTGCCGCGCGCCCTGCAGACCGTCGACGTCGCCACCGGCGAGGCCACCCAGGCCCACCACCAGCGCTCCGACGTCTCCGCGGTGCCGGCCGCCGGCATCGTCGCCGAGGCCATGGTCGCCCTGGTCCTCGCCGACGCGGTCGCGGAGAAGTTCGGCGGCGACTCGGTGACCGAGACCCGCCGCAACGTCCGGTCGTACCTCGAGAACCTGGCCATCCGGTGACCCGGGCACCGCTGGTGGTGCTGGTCGGGCCGATGGGCGTCGGCAAGTCCACGGTCGGGGAGCTGCTCGCCGAGCGGCTCGGCGTCGGCTACCGGGACAGCGACGAGGACATCGTCGCCGCCGAGGGCCGGACCATCGCCGACATCTTCGTCGCCGAGGGCGAGGCGGCCTTCCGCGAGATCGAGAAGCGGGCCGTACGGGTCGCGCTCGCCGAGCACGAGGGAGTCCTCGCCCTCGGCGGCGGCGCGATCCTCGACCCGGACACCCGCGCGCTGCTCGCCGGCCGGCAGGTGGTCTACCTGTCCATGGACGTCGAGGAGGCCGTCAAGCGCACCGGTCTCAACGTCGCCCGGCCGCTGCTCGCCATCAACCCGCGCAGGCAGTGGCGGGAGCTGATGGAGGCACGCAGGCACCTGTACGAGGAGGTCGCGTCGGCCGTCGTCGCGACCGACGGGCGTACCCCCGAAGAGGTCACCGAAGCAGCGCTGGACGCACTGGAGTTGAAGGAAGCATGAGCGAGGCAGTCACCCGGATCCAGGTCGGTGGCACGGCGGGCACCGAGCCGTACGAGGTCCTGGTGGGCCGGCAACTGCTCGGCGAGCTGGGCGGGTTGGTCGGCGAGCGGGTCAAGCGGGTCGCGGTGATCCACCCCGAGGCGCTCGCCGAGACCGGCGACGCGCTCCGCGCCGACCTGGCCGGGCAGGGGTTCGAGGCCGTCGCCATCCAGGTGCCCAACGCGGAGGAGGCCAAGACCGCCGAGGTCGCCGCCTACTGCTGGAAGGCGCTCGGCCAGTGCGGCTTCACCCGCTCCGACGTGATCGTCGGAGTGGGCGGCGGCGCCACCACGGACCTGGCCGGTTTCGTGGCCGCCACCTGGCTGCGCGGGGTCCGCTGGATCGCCGTCCCCACCACCGTGCTCGCCATGGTGGACGCTGCGGTCGGCGGCAAGACCGGCATCAACACCGCCGAGGGGAAGAACCTCGTCGGTGCCTTCCACCCGCCGGCGGGCGTGCTCTGCGACCTGGCCGCCCTCGACTCCCTCCCGGTCCACGACTACGTCTCCGGGCTCGCCGAGGTCATCAAGGCCGGGTTCATCGCCGATCCCGCGATCCTGGAGCTGATCGAGTCCGACCCCGAGGCCGCGCGCACCCCGGCCGGCCCGCACACGGCCGAGCTGATCGAGCGCTCCATCCGGGTCAAGGCCGAGGTCGTCTCCAGCGACCTCAGGGAATCGGGCCTGCGCGAGATCCTCAACTACGGCCACACCCTCGGCCACGCCATCGAGAAGAACGAGCGCTACAAGTGGCGGCACGGCGCCGCGGTCGCCGTCGGCATGCACTTCGCCGCGGAACTCGGCCGACTGGCCGGACGCCTGGACGACGCGACGGCGGACCGCCACCGCACGGTCCTGGAGTCGGTGGGCCTGCCTCTGCACTACCGGTACGACCAGTGGCCCAAGCTGGTCGAGACGATGAAGGTCGACAAGAAGTCCCGCGGCGACCTGCTGCGCTTCATCGTCCTGGACGGCCTCGCCAAGCCGACCGTCCTGGAGGGCCCGGACCCGGCCGTACTGCTCGCCGCCTACGGCGAGGTCGGGCAGTAGGTCCTCAGCTGTTCCTTCCGCCCGGATTCGCCTTTCGGCGCGGGCACTTCGTACCGCCCCCGGCCGTTTCACCAAACGACGACCTGGGGCGGTACCGTTCGGTCACGAGCGCAGCCGAACACGACGAGACGGAGTGGCACCGGATGCAGCACGCAGTGGGATCTCCGCTGCCGCCGCCCCATCAGCCGGGGCAGGGACCGGCCGGCTGGCCGCCGGCCGCACAGCACCCGGGAGCGCCGCAGGGCCCCGCACCCGTGCCACCGCCACCGGCCGCGCCCCCGCAGCCGCCGCTCACGCCGCCACCGGCCGTGCCGCCACCGGCCCCGCGTACCCAGCCGCCGGTCGCGCCGCCACCGCCCTCGATGCCGCCGTCCGCCGACACCACGGGCCATGTCCCGCTGCCGCCGGGTGCCCCGGTGGGCATCCCCACCGCACCCCCGGCGGCGACCGCCGCACCCGACCCGACCGTCACGACCCTGGCCGTGCTGCTCATCGGCCCGGCGGGCGCGGGCAAGACCAGCGTGGCCAAGTACTGGGCCGACCACCGCAGGGTTCCCACGGCCCACATCAGCCTCGACGACGTCCGCGAATGGGTCCGCTCCGGTTTCGCCGACCCCCAGTCCGGCTGGAACGAGCACTCCGAGGCCCAGTACCGCCTGGCCCGCCGCACCTGCGGCTTCGCGGCACGCAACTTCCTGGCCAACGGCATCTCGTGCATCCTCGACGACGCGGTCTTCCCCGACCGTCCGGTCGTCGGCCTCGGCGGCTGGAAGCGCCATGTCGGCCCCGGCCTGCTTCCGGTCGTCCTCCTCCCCGGACTGGACGTCGTCCTGGAGCGCAACGCCGAACGCACGGGCAACCGCCGCCTCACCGACGAGGAGGTGGCCCGCATCCACGGCCGCATGGCGGGCTGGTACGGCTCCGGCCTCCCGATCATCGACAACTCGCAACTGGACGTCCCGGCCACGGCCCGCGTCCTGGACGAGGTCCTGGCGAGAGCGATAGCGAGCCCCCCGAACTGGTGAGTCCCGAGCGGCTCTCCCGAGCGGCTCTCCCGAGGGGCGTGACCCTGGCGAGACCCCGGGTCCGTACAGGCGCGCGGGGAACCCGGGGAACCGCGGGACCGCCCCCGCGGGCCCGCACCGGGGCAGGGCACTGCGCCGTCGGCCCGAACCGGCCTTCCGGCGGGCAGCGCGCGGGGGTCCGGTCGGCAGCGCGCGGTGGTCCGGTCGGTCGGGCGCGCGGGGGTCCGGTCGGCAGCGCGCGGGGGTCAGGTCGGCCGGGCGCGTGGGGAAACGCGCGGTCCTCCCGCTGTCCCGCCGTGGACCGCGGCGCCCGGCCACCCCACTCGGCCCCGCTCAACCGGCGCAAACCGCCCGCAACTCCTACGCTCGACTCATGTCAGACGTGTACGCGGCCCGCCGAACCAGGCTGAGGGAACGATGCAACGCGGCCGGCTGCCAGTCCGCCCTCGTCTCGCGCCCCGCCAACGTGAGATACCTGGCCGGCGCCGCCCCCGCCGGCTCCGTCCTGCTGCTCGGCAGACACGAGGACCTTCTCGTCGGCCCAGGGGTGCGGGACGACCGCCCCACCGAGGCGCGCCCCGACGAGTCCCTCCGGCAGCACCTGCTGGAAGGACCCGGCGGCGACGCCGCCGTGGCCGCCGCCGACCTGGCCGCCGCCCAGGACGCCGACCTCCTCGCCGTCGAGGAGCACCACCTCACGGTGACCCGGCACCGCGCCCTGTCCTCGGTCGCCCCCCGGCTCCGCCTCGCCGACCTCGGCAGCGCCGTCGAGCAGTTGAGGGTCGTCAAGGACGAGGAGGAGATCTCCTGCCTGCGCATCGGTGCCGAGATCGCCGACCAGGCACTCGGGGAGCTGCTGGAGTCGATCCTGGTCGGCCGCACCGAACGGCACCTCGCGCTGGAGCTGGAACGCCGGCTCGTCGACCACGGCGCCGACGGCCCGGCCTTCCCCACCTCCGTGGCGACCGGACCGAACTCGGGCCGCCGCGGGCACCGCCCCACCGACCGGCGGGTCGAGGAGGGTGACTTCCTGTCCGTCTGCCTCGGCGCCACCTACCGCGGTTACCGCTGCGAGATCGGCCGGACCTTCGTCATCGGCACCTCGCCGGCCGACTGGCAGATCGAGCTCTACGACCTCGTCTTCGCCGCTCAGCGGGCCGGCCGGGAGGGCCTCGTACCGGGGGCCTCCTGTCGCGACGTGGACCGCGCGGCCCGTCAGGTGCTGGACTCCGCGGGGTACGGCACGGGGCTGCAGCCCCTCACCGGACACGGCGTCGGACTCGAAATCGACGAGGACCCGCAGCTCGCCCCGTCGTCCATGGGTAAACTGGACGCTTGCGTGCCGGTCACCGTCGAACCGGGGGTCCACCTCCCGGGCCGGGGCGGTGTCCGGATCGATGACACGCTCGTCGTACGCCCTGAGGCGGACGGCGGACCCGAGCTACTCACCATCACGACCAAGGAGCTGCTCGCGCTGTAGCGCGTGACCCGGGGTCGTACGTCAGTCCAGGAGATTCCGCAACCGTGGCTTCCACGAACGACCTCAAGAACGGCCTGGTGCTCAAGCTCGAAGGCGGCCAGCTCTGGTCCGTCGTCGAGTTCCAGCACGTCAAGCCCGGCAAGGGCCCGGCCTTCGTGCGCACCAAGCTGAAGAACGTGCTGTCCGGCAAGGTGGTCGACAAGACCTTCAACGCCGGCGTCAAGGTCGAGACGGCCACTGTCGACAAGCGCGACATGCAGTTCTCGTACATGGACGGCGAGTACTTCGTCTTCATGGACATGGACACCTACGACCAGCTGCACATCGACCGGAAGACCGTCGGCGACGCCGCGAACTTCCTGATCGAGGGCTTCACGGCCGTCGTCGCCCAGCACGAGGGCGAGGTGCTCTTCGTCGAGCTCCCGGCCGCCGTCGAGCTGGTCATCCAGGAGACCGAGCCCGGTGTCCAGGGCGACCGTTCCACCGGTGGCACCAAGCCCGCCACGCTGGAGACCGGCCACCAGATCCAGGTGCCGCTCTTCATCACCACCGGCGAGAAGATCAAGGTCGACACCCGTACCAGCGACTACCTCGGCCGGGTGAACAGCTAACCGTGGCTGCCCGCAACACGGCCCGCAAGCGCGCCTTCCAGATCCTGTTCGAGGGCGATCAGCGGGGGGCGGACGTCCTGACCGTGCTCGCCGACTGGATCAGGCTCTCCCGGGACGACACCCGGCAGCCGCCGGTGAGCGAGTACACGATGCAGCTCGTCGAGGGCTACGCCGAGCACGCGCGGCGGATCGACGAACTGATCGCGCAGTACGCGGTCGGCTGGACCCTCGACCGGATGCCGGTCGTGGACCGGAACCTCCTGCGGCTCGGTGCCTACGAGCTGATCTGGGTCGACGAGACGCCGGACGCCGTCGTCCTCGACGAGATGGTGCAGCTGGCGAAGGAGTTCTCGACGGACGAGTCGCCCTCGTTCGTGAACGGGCTTCTCGGGCGCCTGAAGGAGCTCAAGCCCTCGCTGCGCCGGGAGGCGTGAGCGACGCATGCCGGAGGGCCCGCAGCGCCTGCTGCGGGCCCTCCGGCATGCTGTGTGGCCCATGGGGCGGGTGGTGCGCCTGTGGCGCGGCTGCGGGCCGTCCGGGGCCTGTCGCGCGGTTCCTGGCCCAGCCCTCGGCCGGGGGTGCCCCCGGCGCTCCCGGGGTCGCCCGTACGTCCCTCGACGCGTGAACGCCGAAAAGGCCGCCGCGGTGGCCGGAACTCGATGGTTCCGGCCACCGCGGCGGCACGTTTCTGCTCAAGCGTCGTGGGGTCAGGCGTCCTCGTGGGTCGCGACCGCGCGGCGCGCGTCCGCGTCCAGGACGCCCCAGCTGATCAGCTGCTCGGTGAGGACCGAGGGGGACTGGTCGTAGATGACGGCGAGAGTGCGCAGGTCGTCCTGGCGGATCGACAGCACCTTGCCGTTGTAGTCACCGCGCTGGGACTGGATCGTCGCCGCGTAGCGCTGCAGCGGGCCCGCCTTCTCGGCCGGCACGGTCGCCAGCCGCTCCAGGTCCAGGACCAGCTTCGGCGGGGGCTCGGCGGCGCCGCCAGGGGTGGTGCCCGGAAGCAGCTCCTGCACCGGAACCCCGTAGAAATCCGCCAATTCGGCAAGACGCTGCACGGTCACGGCACGGTCGCCGCGCTCGTACGAACCGACCACCACGGCCTTCCAGCGACCCTGGGACTTCTCCTCGACACCGTGGAGGGAAAGGCCCTGCTGGGTGCGGATGGCCCGGAGCTTGGCCCCGAGCTGTTTGGCGTATTCGCTGGACATATAGCTCCCCGGACACTGTGTCGACGCGGCCGGCCCTTGGTTCCCGCCGCGCGGCTGGTAACTCACTGTGAGGTTACGCAGCGTTACTCTCTCGCGTCAAGCCGAATGGTCCGCACCGACTCTTCCGAGGTCGCGATGGCCGATTACGCCAAGGGGGTGATCGGAGCCCTCCCCGGCGCCTGATACGGTGGATGGCGCAAATCCGACGTCCTTTAAGATCCGTCCCGTGAGGCGGAGAAGGGGGTCCGTTTCGTATGGACAAGCAGAACCAGCAAGACCAGCAGGACCGGCAGGCAGAGCCCGAAGCTCAGGCCCAGGCTTCCGATGCCCGGCCCGTTCTCGAGGGCCCCGACATCGCGCGGGTGCTGACCCGCATCGCCCACGAGATCGTCGAGCGCGCCAAGGGCGCCGACGACGTGGTGCTGCTCGGGATCCCGACCCGCGGTGTCTTCCTCGCCCGGCGGCTCGCCGCCAAGCTGGAGGAGATCACCGACCGCAAGATGCCCGTCGGCTCCCTCGACATCACCATGTACCGCGACGACCTGCGCATGCACCCGCCGCGTGCGCTGGCCCGCACCGAGATCCCCGGTGACGGCGTCGACGGCCGGCTGGTCGTCCTCGTCGACGACGTGCTGTTCTCCGGCCGCACCATCCGCGCCGCCCTCGACGCCCTGAACGACATCGGGCGCCCGCGCGCGGTCCAGCTCGCGGTCCTCGTCGACCGCGGCCACCGCGAACTGCCCATCCGCGCCGACTACGTCGGCAAGAACCTCCCCACGTCGCTGCGGGAGACGGTCAAGGTCCAGCTCACCGAGGAGGACGGTCGCGACACCGTGCTGCTCGGTGTGAAGCCGACCCCTTAGCAGGCCCAGGGACCCGCACCGCACCGGTGCGCCCACGCCTGCCCGTAATCTCCCCATATGTGAACTGCCTTACGGAGCCTGACAGATGCAGCGTCATCTCATCTCGGCCGCCGACCTCACCCGCGACGACGCCGTCCTGATCCTCGACACCGCCGAGGAGATGGCCCGGGTCGCCGACCGGCCGATCAAGAAACTGCCGACCCTGCGCGGCCGCACCGTGGTCAACCTCTTCTTCGAGGACTCGACCCGGACCCGGATCTCCTTCGAGGCCGCCGAGAAGCGGCTGTCGGCGGACGTCATCAACTTCACCGCCAAGGGGTCGAGCGTCTCCAAGGGCGAGTCCCTGAAGGACACCGCCCAGACCCTGGAGGCCATGGGCGTCGACGCCGTCGTCATCCGGCACGGCGCCTCCGGAGCCCCCTACCGCCTCGCCAACTCCGGCTGGATCGACGCCGCCGTCATCAACGCCGGCGACGGCACCCACCAGCACCCCACCCAGGCCCTCCTGGACGCCTTCACCATGCGGCGCAGGCTGGTCGGCCGGGACGCCGGGATAGGGCAGGACCTGGCCGGGCGGCGCATCACGATCGTCGGCGACGTCCTGCACAGCCGCGTCGCCCGCTCCAACGTCGACCTGCTGCACACCCTCGGCGCCGAGGTCACCCTCGTCGCCCCGCCCACCCTGGTGCCGGTCGGCGTCGGGAACTGGCCCTGCGAGGTCTCCTACGACCTCGACGCCGTCCTCCCCAAGTCCGACGCCGTGATGATGCTGCGCGTCCAGCGCGAGCGCATGAACGCCGCGTTCTTCCCGACCGAGCGCGAGTACTCGCGGCGGTACGGCCTCGACGGCGAGCGGATGGCGCGGATGCCCGAACACGCCATCGTGATGCACCCCGGCCCGATGGTCCGGGGCATGGAGATCACCGCCGAGGTCGCCGACTCCGAACGCTGCACCGTCGTCGAGCAGGTCGCCAACGGGGTCTCCATCCGGATGGCCGTCCTCTACCTCCTGCTCGGCGGCAACGAACCCGCCGTCAGCCACGCCCGCACCATCGAGGAGAAGTAACACCCATGAGCAAGATCCTGATCCGTGGTGCGAAGGTGCTCGGCGGTGAGCCGCAGGACGTCCTGATCGACGGCGAGACGATCGCCGAGGTGGGCGTGATCCCGCAGGCCGAGGCCAACCAGGTCGTCGAGGCGGACGGCAAGGTGCTCCTGCCGGGCCTGGTCGACCTGCACACCCACCTGCGGGAGCCGGGCCGCGAGGACTCCGAGACCGTGCTGACCGGCACCCGCGCGGCCGCGAGCGGCGGCTACACGGCCGTGTTCGCCATGGCCAACACCTTCCCGGTCGCGGACACCGCCGGCGTGGTCGAGCAGGTCTACCGGCTCGGGCAGGAGCACGGCTACTGCGACGTCCAGCCCATCGGCGCCGTCACCGTCGGCCTCGAGGGCAAGAAGCTCGCCGAACTCGGGGCCATGCACGAGTCGGCCGCCGGGGTCACCGTCTTCTCCGACGACGGCAAGTGCGTCGACGACGCCGTGATCATGCGCCGCGCCCTGGAGTACGTGAAGGCCTTCGGCGGAGTCGTCGCCCAGCACGCGCAGGAGCCGCGGCTGACCGAGGGCGCCCAGATGAACGAGGGCGTGGTCTCCGCCGAGCTGGGGCTCGGCGGCTGGCCGGCCGTCGCCGAGGAGTCGGTCATCGCGCGGGACGTCCTGCTCGCCGAGCACGTCGGCTCCCGCGTCCACATCTGCCACCTGTCGACCGCGGGCTCCGTCGAGATCGTCCGCTGGGCCAAGTCCCGCGGCATCGACGTCACCGCCGAGGTCACCCCGCACCACCTGCTCCTCACCGACGAACTGGTGCGGTCCTACAACCCGGTCTACAAGGTCAACCCGCCGCTGCGCACCGAGCGCGACGTCGTGGCGCTGCGCGAGGCGCTGGCCGACGGCACCATCGACATCGTCGCCACCGACCACGCCCCGCACCCGCACGAGGACAAGGACTGCGAGTGGGCCGCGGCCGCCATGGGGATGGTCGGCCTGGAGACCGCGCTGTCGGTGGTGCAGGAGACGATGGTGGACACCGGCCTGCTGACCTGGGCCGGTGTCGCCGACCGGATGTCCTTCGCGCCCGCCCGGATCGGACGGGCCGCCGGTCACGGCCGTCCCGTCTCGGCAGGCGAGCCCGCCAACCTCGTCCTCGTCGACACGGAATACCGTGGTCCGGTGGACCCCGCGGGCTTCGCCTCGCGCAGCCGCAACACCCCCTACGAGGGGCGTGAGCTGCCGGGCCGTGTCACCCACACGTGGCTGCGGGGCAAGGCGACGCTCGTGGACGGGAAGCTGACGTGACACCTCTGATCCTGCTGGCCGACGACAAGAAGTCGGCCGCGGTCACCGACTGGTCCGCCCGCATCGGCTGGCTGGTCGGCCTCGCCCTGTTCGTCGCGCTCGTCTACTGGCTGATGCGCGAGGGCTGGAAGTGGCGCGGCACCCTCCAGGGCGACCTGCCGGAGCTGCCCACCGCGCCGGAGAACCCCGGCGAGGCGAGACTGACGATGAGCGGCCGCTACCACGGCTCCACCACCGCCGGGCAGTGGCTGGACCGCATCGTGGCCCGCGGCCTCGGCTCCCGCAGCCGGGCCGAGCTCACCCTGACCGACGCGGGCCTGGACGTCGTACGCCCCGGGGCGAACGACTTCTTCATCCCCGCCGCCGCGCTCCGCGAGGCCCTGCTCGGCAAGGGCATCGCGGGCAAGGTCCTCACCGAGGGCGGACTGCTCGTGGTGACCTGGCAACACGGCGACCGGCTGATCGACTCCGGATTCCGCTCGGACCACGCGGCCGAGCACACCGAGTGGGTCGACGCCGTCAACTCCATGATCAAGACACCCAGCACGGAAGGCGCCGAACGATGACGACCTCCACCAGGGGAGCCGGCCAGGCTCCCGCCGTACTCGTCCTGGAGGACGGCCGCATCTTCCGCGGCCGCGCCTACGGGGCCGTGGGGGAGACCTTCGGCGAGGCCGTGTTCTCCACCGGCATGACCGGCTACCAGGAGACCCTCACCGACCCGTCCTACGACCGCCAGATCGTGGTCGCCACCGCCCCGCAGATCGGCAACACCGGCTGGAACGACGAGGACGACGAGTCCAGCCGCATCTGGGTCTCCGGCTACGTCGTGCGCGATCCCTCGCGCGTGCCCTCCAACTGGCGCGCCAAGCGCTCCCTGGACGACGAGCTGGTCGCGCAGGGCGTGGTCGGCATCTCCGGGATCGACACCCGGGCCCTCACCCGCCACCTGCGCGAGCGGGGCTCGATGCGCGCCGGCGTCTTCTCCGGCGAGGCGATCGCCGCCGACGCCGAACTGGTCGCGCGCGTGCAGGCCCAGCCGCACATGAAGGGCGCCTCGCTCTACGAGGAGGTCGCCACCAAGGAGGCGTACGTCGTCCCCGCGGTCGGGGAGAAGCGGTTCACCGTGGCCGCCGTCGACCTCGGGATCAAGGGCATGACCCCGCAGCGGATGGCCGAGCGCGGCATCGAGGTGCACGTGCTGCCGGCCACCGCCACCGAGGACGACGTCTACGCCGTCGCTCCCGACGGGGTGTTCTTCTCCAACGGCCCCGGCGACCCGGCCACGGCCGACGGCCCGGTGGCCCTGATGAGTGCCGTCCTGGCGCGGAAGACCCCGCTGTTCGGCATCTGCTTCGGCAACCAGATCCTCGGCCGCGCGCTCGGCTTCGGCACCTACAAGCTGAAGTACGGCCACCGGGGCATCAACCAGCCGGTCCAGGACCGTACGACCGGCAAGGTCGAGGTCACCGCGCACAACCACGGCTTCGCCGTGGACGCCCCGCTCGACCGGGTCAGCGAGACGGAGTTCGGCCGCGCCGAGGTCTCGCACGTGTGCCTCAACGACGACGTCGTGGAGGGGCTGCAGCTGCTCGACCAGCCGGCCTTCTCCGTCCAGTACCACCCCGAAGCGGCAGCCGGCCCGCACGACGCCGCCTACCTGTTCGACCGCTTCGTCTCCCTGATGGAGGGCCAGCGTGCCTAAGCGCACCGACATCCAGTCCGTCCTGGTCATCGGCTCCGGCCCGATCGTCATCGGGCAGGCCGCCGAGTTCGACTACTCCGGCACCCAGGCCTGCCGCGTACTGCGCGCCGAGGGCCTGCGGGTCGTCCTGGTCAACTCCAACCCGGCGACGATCATGACCGACCCGGAGATCGCCGACGCGACCTACGTCGAGCCGATCACCCCAGAGTTCGTCGAGAAGATCATCGCCAAGGAGCGCCCCGACGCCCTGCTGCCCACCCTGGGCGGCCAGACGGCCCTGAACACCGCCATCGCGCTGGACAAGAACGGCGTCCTCGCCAAGTACGGCGTCGAGCTGATCGGCGCCAACGTCGAGGCCATCAACAAGGGCGAGGACCGCGACCTCTTCAAGGAGGTCGTGGAGGAGGTCCGCCGCAAGATCGGCCACGGCGAGTCCGCCCGCTCCGTCATCTGCCACACCATGGACGAGGTCATCGCGGGCGTCGAGGAACTCGGCGGCGGCTACCCGGTCGTGGTGCGCCCCTCCTTCACCATGGGCGGTGCCGGCTCCGGCTTCGCCCACGACGAGGAGGAGCTGCGCCGCATCGCGGGCCAGGGCCTGACCCTCTCGCCGACCACCGAGGTGCTCCTGGAGGAGTCCATCCTCGGCTGGAAGGAGTACGAGCTGGAGCTGATGCGCGACAAGCACGACAACGTCGTGGTCGTCTGCTCCATCGAGAACTTCGACCCGATGGGCGTCCACACCGGCGACTCGATCACCGTCGCCCCCTCCATGACGCTCACCGACCGCGAGTACCAGATCCTGCGGGACATCGGCATCGCCGTGATCCGCGAGGTCGGCGTGGACACCGGCGGCTGCAACATCCAGTTCGCGGTCAACCCCGAGGACGGCCGGGTCATCGTCATCGAGATGAACCCCCGTGTCTCGAGGTCCTCGGCGCTCGCCTCCAAGGCCACCGGCTTCCCGATCGCGAAGATCGCCGCCAAGCTGGCCGTCGGCTACACCCTCGACGAGATCCCCAACGACATCACGCAGGAGACCCCGGCCTCCTTCGAGCCCACGCTCGACTACGTGGTCGTCAAGGCCCCGCGCTTCGCGTTCGAGAAGTTCCCGCAGGCCGACTCCACGCTGACCACGACCATGAAGTCGGTCGGCGAGGCGATGGCCATCGGCCGCAACTTCCCCGAGGCCTTCCAGAAGGCGCTGCGCTCGCTGGAGAAGAAGGGCAGCCAGTTCACGTTCGTCGGCGACCCCGGCGACAAGGAGACCCTGCTGCACGAGGCGGTGCGGCCCACCGACGGCCGGATCAACGCGGTCATGCAGGCCATCCGCGCGGGCGCCACCCCCGAGGAGGTCTTCGAGTACACGAAGATCGACCCGTGGTTCGTGGACCAGCTCTTCCTGATCAAGGAGATCGCGGACGAGCTGGCGGCCGCCGCCGAACTCACTCCCGACCTGCTCGCCGAGGCCAAGCGGCACGGTTTCTCCGACCAGCAGATCGGCGAGATCCGCGGCCTGCGCGAGGACGTCGTCCGCGAGGTCAGGCACGCGCTCGGCGTCCGTCCGGTCTACAAGACGGTCGACACCTGCGCGGCCGAGTTCGCCGCGAAGACGCCGTACTTCTACTCCTCCTACGACGAGGAGACCGAGGTCGCGCCCCGCGAGAAGCCGGCCGTCATCATCCTGGGCTCCGGTCCCAACCGCATCGGCCAGGGCATCGAGTTCGACTACTCCTGCGTGCACGCCTCCTTCGCGCTGTCGGAAGCCGGGTACGAGACCGTGATGGTCAACTGCAACCCGGAGACCGTCTCCACCGACTACGACACCTCCGACCGGCTGTACTTCGAGCCGCTCACCCTGGAGGACGTCCTGGAGATCGTGCACGCCGAGCAGCAGGCCGGACCGGTCGCCGGCGTCGTGGTCCAGCTGGGCGGACAGACCCCGCTGGGCCTGTCGCAGGCCCTCAAGGACAACGGCGTGCCGATCGTCGGCACCTCCCCCGAGGCCATCCACGCGGCCGAGGACCGGGGCGCGTTCGGCAGGGTCCTCGCGGAGGCCGGCCTGCCGGCGCCCAAGCACGGCACCGCCACCACCTTCGCCGAGGCCAAGGCCATCGCCGACGAGATCGGCTACCCGGTCCTCGTGCGGCCGTCGTACGTCCTCGGCGGCCGGGGCATGGAGATCGTCTACGACGAGACCCGCCTCGCCTCCTACATCGCCGAGTCGACCGAGATCAGCCCCTCCCGGCCGGTGCTCGTCGACCGGTTCCTCGACGACGCGATCGAGATCGACGTCGACGCGCTCTACGACGGTGAGGAGCTCTACCTCGGCGGCGTCATGGAGCACATCGAGGAGGCCGGCATCCACTCCGGCGACTCGGCGTGCGCCCTGCCGCCGATCACCCTGGGCGGCTTCGACATCAAGCGCCTGCGGGCCTCGACCGAGGCCATCGCCAAGGGCGTCGGCGTACGCGGCCTGATCAACATCCAGTTCGCGATGGCCGGGGACATCCTCTACGTCCTGGAGGCCAACCCGCGCGCGTCCCGTACCGTGCCCTTCACCTCCAAGGCGACCGCGGTGCCGCTGGCGAAGGCCGCCGCCCGGATCTCGCTGGGCGCGACCGTCGCCGAACTGCGCGCCGAGGGGCTGCTTCCGGCCCGCGGCGACGGCGGCGAACTGCCCTTCGACGCGCCGATCTCCGTCAAGGAGGCGGTCATGCCGTGGTCGCGGTTCCGGGACATCCAGGGGCGCGGTGTGGACACCGTGCTCGGCCCGGAGATGCGCTCCACCGGCGAGGTCATGGGCATCGACTCGGTCTTCGGCACGGCGTACGCCAAGTCGCAGGCGGGTGCCTACGGCCCGCTGCCGACCAAGGGCCGCGCCTTCATCTCGGTCGCCAACCGCGACAAGCGCTCGATGATCTTCCCGGCCCGTGAGCTGGTCGCCCACGGCTTCGAGCTGCTCGCCACGTCGGGCACGGCCGAGGTGCTCAAGCGCAACGGCATCAACGCGACGGTGGTGCGCAAGCAGTCGGACGGCGTCGGGCCGAACGGCGAGCGGACGATCGTCCAGCTCATCCACGACGGCGAGGTCGATCTCATCGTCAACACCCCGTACGGCACGGGTGGTCGCCTGGACGGGTACGAGATCCGGACGGCCGCGGTGGCCCGGTCGGTGCCGTGTCTGACGACGGTGCAGGCGCTGGCGGCGGCCGTGCAGGGGATCGACGCGCTGAATCACGGAGGCGTGGGCGTGCGGTCGCTGCAGGAGCATGCGGAGACGCTGACGGCCGCGCGGGACTGATAGGCCGTAGGTCGGCTGCGGGCCGGTTGCGGCCGGTCGCGCAGTTCCCCGCGCCCCCTTCGGGGCGCGTTGCCCAGCTGTCGACATGGGGGGCACCGAACTCGGTGTCCCCCTTCGCACGAGGACTCCATGTACAAGATCTTCTTCAACCTCGTTTTCAAGCGGATGGACCCGGAGCGGGCGCACCACCTCGCCTTCCGGTGGATCCGGCTGGCGGCCCGCGTCCCCGTGCTGCGCACCTTCGTCGCCGCCGCGCTCGCGCCCCGGTACAAGGAACTGCGCACCGAGGCCTTCGGGCTGCGCATGCACGGGCCCTTCGGGCTGGCCGCCGGCTTCGACAAGAACGCCGTCGCGATCGACGGGATGTCGATGCTCGGGTTCGACCACGTCGAGATCGGCACCGTGACCGGTGAGGCACAGCCCGGCAACCCCGGGAAGCGGCTGTTCCGGCTGGTCGCCGACCGGGCGCTGATCAACCGCATGGGCTTCAACAACGACGGTTCGCTGACCGTCGCCGCGCGGCTGGCGACCCGTGAGCCCGTCTTCAGGACCGCCGTCGGCGTCAACATCGGCAAGACCAAGGCGGTACCGGAGGCCGAGGCGGTCCGCGACTACGTGAAGTCCGCCGAGCGGCTCGCCCCGTACGCCGACTACCTGGTCGTGAACGTCTCCTCGCCGAACACGCCGGGCCTGCGCAACCTGCAGGCCACAGAGGCGCTCAGGCCGCTGCTCACCGCCGTGCGCGAGGCCGCGGACCGGGTGGCCGCCAACCGCCGGGTGCCGCTGCTGGTCAAGATCGCACCGGACCTCGCCGACGAGGACGTCGACGCCGTCGCCGACCTGGCCGTCGAGCTGGGACTCGACGGGATCATCGCGACCAACACCACCATCGCGCGCGAGGGCCTCGGGCTGCGCTCCGGCCCCGAACTGGTCGGGGAGACCGGGGGGCTGTCGGGGGCGCCGCTGAAGGCGCGGTCCCTGGAGGTGCTGCGGCGGCTGTACGCCCGCGTGGGCGACGAGATCGTCCTGGTCGGGGTCGGGGGCGTGGAGAACGCCGAGGACGCCTGGCAGCGCATCCTGGCCGGTGCCACGCTGGTGCAGGGTTACAGCGCCTTCATCTACGAGGGGCCCTTCTGGGCCCGAGCCGTGCACAAGGGGCTCGCGGCCCGCCTGCGCACCAGCCCGTACGCCACGCTCGCCGACGCCGTCGGCGCCGATGTGAGGACGACCGTATGAGCCCGTTGGAGCCCTTCGGCGCGCGGCTGCGCCGTGCGATGGACGAGCGCGGTCCGCTGTGCGTCGGCATCGACCCGCACGCCTCACTGCTCTGCGAGTGGGGTCTGGACGACGACGTGGCCGGGCTCGAGCGGTTCAGCCGAACCGTGGTGGAGGCGGTGGCCGACCGGGTCGCGGTCATGAAGCCGCAGAGCGCGTTCTTCGAGCGGTTCGGCTCGCGCGGGGTGGCCGTCCTCGAACGGGTCGTGCGGGAGGCGCGGGACGCCGGGACGCTGGTCGTCATGGACGCCAAGCGCGGTGACATCGGCTCCACCATGGCCGGGTACGCGGAGGCCTTCCTGAGCAAGGACGCGCCGCTGTTCTCGGACGCCCTGACCGTGTCGCCGTACCTCGGCTACGGCTCGCTCAGCCCGGCCGTGGCGCTGGCCAGGGAGAGCGGGGCCGGGCTGTTCGTCCTGGCGCTGACCTCGAATCCCGAGGGTCCCGAGGTGCAGCACGCGGTGCGCGGGGACGGCCGGACGGTCGGTGCGACCATGCTGGCCCACCTGGCCGCCGAGAACGCGGGGGAGGAGCCGCTGGGCTCCTTCGGGGCGGTCGTCGGTGCCACGGTCGGCGACCTGTCGTCGTACGACCTCGACATCAACGGCCCGCTGCTCGCGCCGGGTGTCGGGGCACAGGGGGCGACGGCCGCCGACCTGCCCGCGGTGTTCGGGGCGGCGGTGCGCAACGTGGTTCCAAACGTGAGCCGAGGTGTTTTGCGTCACGGTCCCGATGTCGTGGCCCTCCGGGTGGCCGCGGAGCGGTTCGCGGGTGAGATCCGGGACGTCGTCGCAGGTGGATGAGGACTCCGGCAGGCGCCTCGGACAGCGTTCCGGCGACGGGCCGAGCGTGAATACATCCTCAAATCCAGGGCAGTATGTCCGAAAAGTCTGGCCTCACGGAGGCTGACCAGGACTTTTCCGCTGTTCTCGCTGACTCCGGCGGACTTGCCCGCTAGTCTCCGAGCAGAGTCGCGGGCAAGCGTGTTGCTCGTAGCTCCCCTGGTGTGGGGCGACTAGGTTCCTCACCGGTCCGTATCCGACAGTTCGACATCCGAGGTGACGTAGGCGTGGCTCTTCCGCCCCTTACCCCTGAACAGCGCGCAGCCGCGCTCGAAAAGGCCGCCGCGGCTCGCCGGGAGCGGGCCGAGGTGAAGAATCGACTCAAGCACTCCGGCGCCTCTCTCCACGAGGTCATCAAGCAGGGTCAGGAAAACGACGTCATCGGCAAGATGAAGGTCTCCGCCCTCCTCGAGTCCCTGCCGGGCGTGGGCAAGGTCCGCGCCAAGCAGATCATGGAGCGACTCGGGATCTCCGAGAGCCGCCGGGTCCGTGGTCTCGGTTCCAACCAGATCGCCTCCCTGGAGCGCGAGTTCGGCAGCACCGGCTCCTGATCGCCGGGCTGCCCGGGACACCCGTCCCGGGCAGCCCGCGATTGCTGGAATAATCGCTGCATGGCTGCAACATTCCGGGGGACGACCCCCGAGCCCCCGGACGTACGTCCGCGGCTGACCGTGCTCTCCGGCCCCTCAGGGGTCGGCAAGAGCACGGTCGTCGCTCATATGCGCACGGTGCACCCCGAGGTCTGGCTCTCGGTGTCGGCGACCACCCGCAAGCCCCGCCCGGGCGAGAAGCACGGAGTGCAGTACTTCTTCGTCTCCGACGAGGAGATGGACAAGCTCATCGCCAACGGCGAGCTCCTGGAGTGGGCCGAATTCGCGGGCAACCGCTACGGCACCCCGCGGCAGGCGGTGCTGGAGCACCTGGAGTCCGGCGTACCGGTACTGCTGGAGATCGACCTCCAGGGCGCCCGTCAGGTCCGCGAGACGATGCCGGACGGCCGGCTGGTGTTCCTGGCTCCCCCTTCCTGGGAGGAGCTGGTGCGCAGACTCACCGGACGGGGCACGGAGCCGCCCGAGGTGATCGAGCGCCGTCTGGACGCGGCCAGGATTGAGCTGGCGGCCGAGCCGGAGTTCGACGAGACCCTGGTCAACACCTCCGTCGAGGACGTGGCGCGCGAGCTGCTAGCCTTGATGGACGTTGTGTGATCGTCGCTGATCATTCAGACTGAAATCTTTCCCATCCATCGGAAGGCAGAGCGTGTCCTCTTCCATCACCGCGCCCGAGGGCATCATCAACCCTCCGATCGACGAGCTCCTCGAGGCCACCGACTCGAAGTACAGCCTCGTGATCTACGCGGCCAAGCGCGCCCGTCAGATCAACGCGTACTACTCGCAGCTCGGCGAGGGTCTCCTGGAGTACGTCGGTCCGCTCGTCGACACCCACGTCCACGAGAAGCCGCTCTCCATCGCCCTGCGCGAGATCAACGCGGGTCTGCTGACCTCCGAGGCCGTCGAGGGCCCGGCGCAGTAGTTCCGCGGTAGTACGTTCGTACTGCAGTTGACTTATCCACAGGCCCGGCAGCCGACTGTCGGGCCTGTGGTGTGTGATGGAGTCGTGCGCCGGAGCCGGTGCACGGGAGCCGAGTGCGGGGAGAGACGGTGGACAAGCCGAAGGTCGTGCTGGGAGTCAGCGGTGGCATCGCCGCGTACAAGGCCTGCGAGCTGCTGAGAAGGTTCACCGAGTCGGGCCACGACGTCCGGGTCGTGCCCACTGCCTCCGCGCTGCACTTCGTCGGCGCCGCCACCTGGTCCGCGCTCTCCGGCAACCCCGTCTCCACCGAGGTCTGGGACCGCGTCGAGGAGGTCCCGCACGTCCGGATCGGCCAGCACGCCGACCTGGTCGTGGTCGCCCCCGCCACCGCCGACATGCTCGCCAAGGCGGCCCACGGCCTGGCCGACGACCTGCTCACCAACACCCTCCTCACGGCCCGCTGCCCGGTCGTCTTCGCCCCCGCGATGCACACCGAGATGTGGGAGCACCCGGCCACCCAGGAGAACGTGGCCACGCTGCGCCGGCGCGGCGCCGTCGTCGTCGAGCCGGCGGTCGGCCGGCTCACCGGCGTCGACACCGGAAAGGGACGGCTGCCCGACCCGGCCGAGATCTTCGAGGCCTGCCGCCGCGTCCTGGCCGGAGGGGTGCGGGAGCCCGATCTGGCCGGGCGCCATGTCGTGGTCTCCGCGGGCGGCACCCGCGAACCCCTCGACCCGGTCCGCTTCCTCGGCAACCGCTCCTCCGGCAAGCAGGGCTACGCCCTCGCCCGCACGGCCGCCGCGCGGGGCGCCCGGGTGACGCTGGTCGCCGCCAACACCACCGGCCTGCCCGACCCGGCCGGCGTGGACGTCGTCCCGGTCGGCACGGCCGTGCAGCTGAGGGAGGCCGTGCTGAAGGCGGCCGCCGACGCCGACGCCGTGGTGATGGCCGCCGCCGTCGCCGACTTCCGCCCCGCGGTCTACGCGACCGGGAAGATCAAGAAGAAGGACGGCCAGGAGCCCGAGCCGATCGTCCTGGTGCGGAATCCGGACATCCTCGCGGAGATCTCGGCCGACCGGGCGCGGCCCGGACAGGTGATCGTCGGCTTCGCCGCGGAGACCGACGACGTCCTCGCCAACGGCCGCGCCAAGCTGGCCCGCAAGGGCTGCGACCTGCTCGTGGTGAACGAGGTGGGGGAGCGCAAGACCTTCGGCTCCGAGGAGAACGAGGCCGTGGTGCTCGGCGCCGACGGCAGCGAGACCCCCGTGCCGCACGGGCCCAAGGAGGCCCTCGCCGACATCGTGTGGGATCTGGCGGCGGCCCGATTGGGTTAACGTCCACAGCCCGTCTGTCAACTTCCCCGGACGCCACATTCGGGTGCGGGGGCCCTGTTCAACGCCGCCGCCCATTGGGCACAATGCCCGTGCCGCAGGTCACAGCACTTCCGAGTGTCGAGACAGGTGGGCCCGCGGCGGAGTACGACCGATAAACTGTTCTCGGACGATGCCGGGCGCAGCTCCCCGTGTCGTCCGCCAATGATCAGCCAGCAGCCGCTGCAACCCCAGGGAGCGTTGTGTCCCGTCGCCTGTTCACCTCGGAGTCCGTGACCGAGGGTCACCCCGACAAGATCGCTGACCAGATCAGCGACACCATTCTCGACGCGCTTCTGCGCGAGGACCCGACCTCCCGGGTCGCCGTCGAGACGCTGATCACGACCGGCCTGGTGCACGTGGCCGGCGAGGTCACGACCAAGACGTACGCGGACATCGCGACGCTGGTCCGCAACAAGATCCTCGACATCGGCTACGACTCGTCGAAGAAGGGCTTCGACGGCGCCTCCTGCGGCGTGTCTGTGTCGATCGGCGCGCAGTCCCCGGACATCGCGCAGGGCGTGGACACGGCGTACGAGAACCGGGTCGAGGGCGACGACGACGAGCTCGACAAGCAGGGCGCCGGCGACCAGGGCCTGATGTTCGGCTACGCGACCGACGAGACGCCGACCCTGATGCCGC
Organism: Streptomyces sp. NPDC001068; assembly: GCF_042897315.1. Classification (NCBI taxonomy): domain Bacteria; kingdom Bacillati; phylum Actinomycetota; class Actinomycetes; order Kitasatosporales; family Streptomycetaceae; genus Streptomyces; species Streptomyces sp. NPDC001068. Next base: position 401,646 of record NZ_JBIAYD010000007.1, read on the forward strand.
TGCCGATCTTCCTGGCGCACCGCCTGTCCAAGCGCCTGTCCGAGGTCCGCAAGAACGGCACCATCCCCTACCTGCGCCCCGACGGCAAGACGCAGGTCACCATCGAGTACGACGGCGACAAGGCCGTCCGCCTCGACACGGTCGTCGTCTCCAGCCAGCACGCCTCGGACATCGACCTGGAGTCGCTGCTCGCCCCCGACATCCGCGAGTTCGTCGTGGAGCCGGAGCTCAAGGCCCTGCTGGACGAGGGCATCAAGCTCGACACCGAGGGCTACCGCCTGCTGGTCAACCCGACCGGCCGCTTCGAGATCGGCGGCCCGATGGGCGACGCCGGCCTGACCGGCCGCAAGATCATCATCGACACCTACGGCGGCATGGCCCGCCACGGCGGCGGCGCCTTCTCCGGCAAGGACCCGTCCAAGGTGGACCGTTCCGCCGCCTACGCGATGCGCTGGGTCGCCAAGAACGTCGTCGCGGCGGGCCTCGCCTCCCGCTGCGAGGTCCAGGTGGCCTACGCGATCGGCAAGGCCGAGCCCGTCGGCCTCTTCGTGGAGACCTTCGGCACCGCCAAGGTCGACGCCGAGAAGATCGAGAAGGCGATCGACGAGGTCTTCGACCTGCGTCCGGCCGCGATCATCCGCGACCTCGACCTGCTCCGCCCGATCTACGCGCAGACCGCCGCCTACGGCCACTTCGGCCGTGAACTCCCCGAGTTCACCTGGGAGAAGACGGACCGCGTGGAGGCCCTGCGCAAGGCCGCCGGCCTCTGACCCGCAAGCGCCCCTGACCCCGGCTCCCGCGACCACCGCCCGGTGGACGCGGGAGCCGGGGCCGTTCGGCGCCGCTCACGGCGGGCGCGGCCGATGTCAGTGGCGTTTGGTAAGAATGCAAGCGTGAGCAGCGAGAACGGACAGCGGAGCGGGGGCGCCGACGGGGCGCCGCCGGAGCAGCTCGCGCTCATCCGGGAGAGTGTGCGGGAAGCCAAGGCCCCCCGGGCCAAGCCGCGGACCTGGCGGGGAGCCTCGCTGGCCGAGCGGCTGCCGGTGGCCCGGGTGCTCGTGGACAAGGGCGTGCTCCATCTCGACCGGTACTTCGACTACGCCGTCCCGGCCGAGCTGGACGCCGACGCACAGCCCGGGGTGCGGGTGCGGGTGCGGTTCGGCGCCGGCCGGCACCGGGTGCGGGACGGGCGCCGGGAGGGCGGCGGACTCGTCGACGGGTTCCTCGTGGAGCGACTCGCCGAGTCGGACTACGCGGGACCGCTGGCCGCGCTGGCCCAGGTGGTGTCGCCCGAGCCGGTGCTCGGCGAGGAACTGCTGCGGCTCGCCCGGGCCGTGGCCGACCGGTACGCGGGAAGCCTCGCGGACGTGCTGCAGCTGGCGGTGCCGCCGCGCAGCGCCCGAGCGGAGAAGCGGCCCTGCGCCGAGCCGCTGCCGCCCCCGCCGGTGCCCGACGCCGGCTCCTGGACGCGCTACGAACACGGGCCCGCCTTCGTCGATTCACTGGCCTCCGGCGGCGCGCCGCGAGCGGTGTGGAACGCCCTGCCGGGACCCCGGTGGAGCGAGGAGATCGCCCGCGCCGTCGCCGCCACGCTCGCCTCGGGACGCGGGGCGCTGGTCGTCGTACCGGACGGGCGGACCGCCGCGCGGGTCGACGCGGCGCTGACCGAAGTGCTGGGCGAAGGGCGGCACGCGCTGCTCACGGCCGACGCCGGTCCCGAGAAGCGGTACGCGCAGTGGCTCGCGGTCAGCCGCGGCGCGGTGCGCGCGGTGGTGGGGACGCGGGCCGCCATGTTCGCACCGGTACGCGACCTCGGGCTCGTCGCCATCTGGGACGACGGGGACGACAGCCACAGCGAGCAGCACGCCCCGCAGCCGCATGCCAGGGATGTCCTGCTGCTGCGCGCCGCCCTGGACAAGTGCGCATTCCTGCTGGGGAGTTGGAGCTGCACGGTGGAGGCCGCGCAACTCGTGGAGAACGGCTGGGCGCGGCCCCTGGTGGCCGGCCGGGAACAGGTGCGGCGGGCCGCGCCGCTCGTGCGGACCGTGGGCGACGGGGATCTCGCGCGGGACGAGGCCGCCCGCGCCGCGCGGCTGCCGACGCTCGCCTGGCAGGCCGTCCGGGACGGCCTGCGGCACGGGCCGGTGCTGGTGCAGGTGCCCCGGCGCGGGTACGTGCCGCGGATGGCCTGTGACCGGTGCCGGGCGCCGGCCCGCTGCCGGCACTGCGCGGGCCCGCTGGAGGCACGGGACGCCGGGGCGCTCGCGTGTGGCTGGTGCGGGCGGGCGGAGAGCGACTGGCACTGCCCCGAGTGCGGAGGTTTCCGGCTGCGCGCCCAGGTGGTCGGGGCCCGGCGCACCGCGGAGGAGCTGGGACGGGCGTTTCCCGCCGTGCCGGTACGCACCTCGGGACGCGAGCAGGTGCTGGACACCGTGCCGGGGACGCCCGCGCTGGTCGTGAGCACACCGGGGGCCGAGCCGGTCGCGGAGGGCGGCTACGCGGCGGCCCTGCTGCTGGACGGCTGGGCGATGCTCGGACGGCCCGACCTGCGGGCCGGCGAGGACGCGCTGCGGCGGTGGATCGCGGCCGGGGCACTGGTGCGGCCGCAGGAGGAGGGCGGCACGGTGGTCGTCGTCGCGGAGCCGACGCTGCGACCGGTGCAGGCGCTGGTGCGCTGGGACCCGGTCGGGCACGCCGTCCGGGAACTCGCCGACCGGGCCGAGCTGGGGTTTCCGCCGGTGTCGCGGATGGCGGCGGTGTCGGGTCCGGCGGAGGCGCTCGGCGAGTTCCTCACGACGGCGGAACTGCCTGCGGACGCCGAGGTGCTGGGACCGGTTCCGCTGCCCGTGACGAGAGCCGGTGCGCCTTGGCGGGCGGGCGCGCCACCACCCGGGGAGCACTGGGAGCGGGCGCTGGTGCGGGTGCGGCCGGGGAGCGGTGCCGTGCTGACGGCCGCGCTGAAGGCGGCTCAGGCCGCGCGCATGGCACGCGGGAACGGCGAGACCGTACGGGTGCGGATCGACCCGCCCGACATCGGCTGAGGACTGTCCCGTGATCACCGGTGGGTCGGCGCCCGGCTAGTCCTCGGGGGGGGCGTAGGGCTGGTCCCCGGGGGCGGCGCACGACTGGTCCGCGGTGGGTCGGCGTGCGGCTGATTCCCGGTGGGTCGACGGCTGCCCTCCCGGATGTGTGCCGGGAGGGCAGGGACGGGCGCGGTGGCCCGCGGAAGGTCAGCCGTCCGGCCCGGTCAGCCGTTGCGCGGACCGGGAAAGGCCGTCGGCCGCACCTCGTCGCGCAGGGTGGGGCTGCCCGCGGTCGGCTGGGTGGGCATGGAACGGGCGGCCGGGACCGTGGGTACCGCGGGCAGACCGGTGCCCATGTTGAGCGTGCGGGTGGCGGCCGGCTCGGCCGGCCGGTCCGTCTCGGTGGCCGGCGCCGACTGGGCCGTGGCGCGGCGGGCGCCGTAACGGCGGTGCACCGCCTGCTTGGTCACCCCGAGCGCGGAACCCACCGCGTCCCACGAGAAGCCGAGCGAGCGGTCGAAGTCCACGGCGGCCGTGACCAGGGTTTCCACGCTGTCCCGGAGTTCCTGGGCGAGGCGGACCGTCGGGGCGGGGGCGCGTCCGTAGACGACGAAGCCCGTGGACGGCCCGGAGCGGCGCGGGCGGTAGACGTTGCCCAACTGGGCGGTGAGCGTGCGCAGTGCGTCCACCTGTCGGCGGACCCGCTCGATGTCCCGCACCAACAAGTGCAGGCTGGCCCGGGCCTGGGCGTCGTGGGTTGCGTGGTCGGCCATGAACAAGCCTCTCGAACCGGCGTTGAAAGGAATGGGCCGCGCGTGCGGCCCGTTGTGGTCAACTCTTCCTTGACCAACGCGTGGGCGCGCCGCTGGTCACGGTGAGGGGGCGTACGGGCATATGCGTACGCCGTGTTCTGCCGCCCGCGCACCGCTCGTTCCCGTCGTCGTCGGTCCTACGGTCCGCGGGGGTGTTCGCCGTCGGCTGCCCGCGGTTCGCGGCATAGACTTGTGCGTTGCCCGTGTTCGTCGTGTCCGAGAGGCCCTCAGTCGCCCATGAAGCTCGTCTTCGCCGGTACCCCGGAAGTCGCCGTTCCCGCCCTGGACGCTCTCATCGCCTCCGGGCGGCACGAGGTGGCCGCCGTGGTGACGCGGCCCGACGCGCCGGCCGGGCGGGGTCGCAGGCTGGTCGCCTCGCCCGTGGCCGAGCGGGCGATGGAGGCCGGCATCGAGGTGCTCAGGCCGGTCAAGCCGCGCGACCCGGAGTTCCTGGAGCGGCTGAGGGAGATCGCGCCGGACTGCTGCCCGGTGGTGGCGTACGGCGCGCTGCTGCCGCGGGTCGCCCTCGACGTGCCGGCCCACGGCTGGGTCAACCTGCACTTCTCCCTGCTCCCCGCCTGGCGCGGGGCGGCTCCCGTGCAGCACTCCGTGATGGCGGGCGACGAGATCACGGGCGCCTCCACCTTCCTCATCGAGGAGGGCCTGGACTCCGGACCCGTCTACGGGACCGTCACCGAGGAGATCCGGCCCACCGACACCAGCGGTGACCTGCTGACCCGGCTCGCGTTCGCCGGGTCCGGGCTGCTCGCCGCCACCATGGACGGCATCGAGGACGGCACGCTCAAGGCCGTGCCGCAGCCGGCCGACGGCGTCACCCTCGCCCCGAAGATCACCGTCGAGGACGCCAGGATCGACTGGTCGGCCCCCGCGCTGCGGGTCGACCGGGTGGTGCGCGGCTGCACCCCCGCCCCCGGCGCCTGGACCACCTTCCGCGGTGAGCGGCTCAAGCTGATCCAGGTCGCCCCGGTGCCCGACCGGACCGATCTGGCGCCGGGCCGGATCGCCGTCGGGAAGAACAGCGCGCACGTCGGGACCGGGTCGTACGCCGTGGAACTGCTCTGGGTGCAGGCCCAGGGCAAGAAGCCGATGCGGGCCGCCGACTGGGCGCGCGGTGTGCGCATCGGCCCCGAGGAGACCCTCGGCGACTGAGCCGCCCGTCCCGGCAACGGCTTCCCGGTGCGCGCGGCGTACGCTGGGAGTCGCCTCATTCCCATACCCGGAGCACCTTTTTCGTGAGCCAGCAGTCCCGGGGGCCGCGCCGGCCCGCCAAGCCCTACCGCCGTCCCCAGAAGGACCCCGTCCGTCTCCTCGCCTTCGAGGCGCTGCGCGCCGTGGACGAGCGGGACGCGTACGCCAACCTCGTCCTGCCGCCACTGCTGCGCAAGGCGCGGGAGAAGGAGGGCCCCGACAGGTTCGACGGGAGGGACGCGGCCCTCGCGACCGAGCTGGTGTACGGGACGCTGCGCCGCCAGGGGACGTACGACGCGATCATCGCCGAGTGCGTGGACCGGCCGCTGCGCGAGGTCGACCCGCCGGTGCTGGACGTGCTGAGCCTCGGCGCGCACCAGCTGCTGGGCACCCGGATCCCGTCCCACGCCGCCGTGTCCGCCTCCGTCGAGCTGGCCCGGGTGGTGCTCGGCGACGGACGGGCCAAGTTCGTCAACGCCGTGCTGCGCAAGGTCGCTCAGGACGATCTCGACGGCTGGCTCGCGAAGGTCGCGCCCCCCTACGACCAGGACCCCGAGGACCATCTCGCCGTCGTGCACTCGCACCCGCGGTGGGTCGTCTCCGCGCTCTGGGACTCGCTGGGCGGGGGCCGCGCGGGCATCGAGGACCTGCTGTCCGCCGACAACGAACGGCCCGAGGTGACGCTGGTCGCCCGGCCCGGGCGGGCCACCACGGAGGAACTGCTGACCGAGGAGGCGGCCGTGCCGGGGCGCTGGTCGCCGTACGCGGTGCGGCTCAGCGAGGGCGGGGAGCCCGGCGCCGTCGAGGCCGTCCGGGAGGGCCGGGCCGGGGTGCAGGACGAGGGCAGCCAGCTGGTGGCCCTGGCACTGGCCAACGCGCCGCTGGACGGGCCCGACGGGACCTGGCTCGACGGCTGTGCCGGTCCCGGCGGCAAGGCCGCGCTGCTCGCCGCGCTCGCCGCGGAGCGCGGGGCCGTGCTCCTGGCCTCGGAGAAGCAGCCGCACCGGGCCGGCCTGGTGGCCAAGGCGCTGGACGGCAATCCGGGGCCCTACCAGGTCGTCACCGCCGACGGCACGCGGCCGCCGTGGCGTCCCGGCACCTTCGACCGGGTGCTGATGGACGTCCCCTGCACCGGTCTGGGCGCCCTGCGCCGACGCCCGGAGGCACGCTGGCGCCGGCGGCCCGAGGACCTCGAAAACTTCGCTCCGCTGCAGCGGGCGCTGCTGCGGACGGCCGTCGACTCGGTGCGGGTGGGCGGGGTGGTCGGGTACGCCACCTGCTCACCGCATCTCGCCGAGACCCGGGCGGTGGTCCAGGACGTGCTGAAGCAGCGCCCGGACACGGAACTGCTGGACGCGCGTCCACTGCTGCCGGGCGTCCCGGACCTCGGCGAGGGCCCGGACGTCCAGCTGTGGCCGCACCTGCACGGCACGGACGCGATGTACCTGGCACTGATCCGCAGGACCGGCTGATCCCGGTGCGCCCCGGAAGGGGCGCGGGGAACTGCGCGATCAGCCCCCACCGTCCGGTGGCCGGGGTCCGACCGCGACCACCCCGGAACCCCACGCGGCCCTCCCCGGCAGGGCATGGCACGCTTGACGCATGGCCGCGCAGATCAACCCCAGCATCCTGTCCGCCGACTTCGCCCGCCTCGCGGACGAGGCCAGGGCGGTCGAGGGCGCCGACTGGCTCCACGTCGACGTCATGGACAACCACTTCGTCCCGAACCTCACGCTCGGCGTACCGGTCGTAGAATCCCTGGCGCGGGCCACGGACACCCCGCTGGACTGCCATCTGATGATCGAGGCCCCCGACCGGTGGGCACCCCAGTACGTCGAAGCGGGGGCCTCCTCCGTCACCTTCCACGTGGAGGCGGCGGCCGCTCCGGTACGGCTCGCGCGCGAGATCCGCGCGAAGGGCGCGCGCGCCTCCATGGCGCTCAAGCCCGCGACACCCATCGAGCCGTACGAGGACCTGCTCCCCGAGCTGGACATGCTGCTCATCATGACGGTGGAGCCGGGATTCGGGGGACAGGCGTTCCTCGACATCATGCTGCCGAAGATCCGCCGCACCCGGGAGTTGATCGGCAAGCACGGACTGGAGCTGTGGCTGCAGGTCGACGGCGGAGTCTCGGCGGCGACGATCGAACGGTGCGCGGACGCGGGAGCCGACGTTTTCGTGGCAGGTTCCGCGGTGTACGGGGCAAACGACCCGGCAGAGGCGGTACGTGCACTACGCACCCAGGCCGAGGCGGCCACGGCTGCCGCGTCCTGGGCGTGCGACCACTGAGGTACGGGAACGTGAACGGCTCCGATCAGGGCTGATCGACTGCGCCGGATCTGCAAGGATGAACGGCGTATCCAGAGTGTGAACAGCAGTGAGGAGATGGCCGTGTCGGGTATGTCGGCGGGCCGGTCAGCCATGCGGATGGGTCCCGCTGAGCTGGTGCAGGCGGCGGCCATGGCCCGCCGCTTCTACCTTGAGGGCAAATCCAAGATCCAGATCGCGGAGGAGTTCGGCGTCAGCCGCTTCAAAGTGGCCCGGGTGCTGGAGACCGCCCTCGAAAGGGATCTCGTACGCATCGAGATCCGGGTGCCGGCCGAACTGGACGCCGAGCGCTCCGACGCGCTCCGCGCCCGCTACGGCCTGCGGCACGCCGTCGTGGTCGAGTCCCCGGCCGAGGCGGAGGAGACCCCCGACCCCGAGAACCTCGGCGAGGTGGCCGCCGACCTGCTCGGCGAACTCGTCAACGAGGGCGACGTGCTCGGCCTCGCCTGGGGCCGCTCCACCATCCACATGGCCGCGGCTCTCGACCGGCTGCCCCCGTGCACGGTGGTCCAGCTGACGGGCGTGTACGACGCCGGGACCTCGGAGCGCGGTTCGGTCGAGGCCGTACGGCGCGCCGCCCAGGTGTCCGGCGGCGACGCGCACCCGATCTACGCGCCGATGCTGCTGCCGGACGCGGCCACCGCGGCCGCGCTGCGCAACCAGACCGGTATCGCCCGTGCCTTCGAGTACTTCGACAAGGTCACGGTCGCCTGCGTCTCCATCGGCTCCTGGGAGCCCGGCATCTCGACGGTGCACGACATGCTCAGCGACGAGGAGCGCGCGCACTACGCCACGCTCGGTGTCGCCGCCGAGATGGCCGCGCATCTCTTCGACGCCGAGGGCCGCCGGGTCGGACGCGACCTGGGGGAGCGGTGCATCACGGTCAAGGCCGACCAGCTGCGCCGCATCCCCGAGGTCGTGGCGATCGCGGGCGGGCAGCGCAAGGCGGCCGCGATCGACGCGGTGCTGAGGTCGGGACTGGTCACCAGCCTCGTCACCGACACCTCGGCCGCCGACTACCTGATGACGGCGGGGCCCACGCCCAAGTCGACGCTCAACCGTTCCGACCCAGACGGTTCCTGACGGAGACGACCGCTGCGGCACCGGTACCGGTGACAACGCTGCCGAGGGGGCGAACTCCCTTGCCGCTGGAGCCGGTTCCCGGTTCCGGGACCGATTCCCGGTTCCGGGTCCCGGCCTGTCCGGGCGACGGCCCGTCCGCCCGCCCGGCGCCGGTGGCCGCCGGTCCCCGGGGTCGAGGTCTCAGGAAGCGGGCTCCCCGGAAGCGGGGTCCGCGGGGCGGCGGGGCAGCGTCGCGTCGATCAGGACGGCGGCGGCCTGCCGGGCGACCAGGCCCGCCGACGGGTCGCGGTCCATCCGGGCGGACACGCCACCCCCGTCGTACAGCAGGTGGAGCTGGCGGGCGAGGTTCTCGGGATCCGGGGCACCGGCTTCCCGGGCGAGGTCGGTGAACAGCGCCCGGACCCAGGCGCGGGAGGCGTCGGAGGCCTCTTCGATGGCGCTGCCCTGCTTGGCCTCCGCGCTGGCCGCGAGGAACGCGCACCCGTGGTAACCCGGCTGGGCGTACAGCGCGGCCTGCGCGTCGAAGACGGCCAGCAGGCGTTCCCGTGGATCGTCGGTGCCCTCGACGGCGCGCTGCAGACGTCCGGACAGCCTGCCGTTCCGGGAGTCGAGGTAGGCCCGGATGAGCTCTTCCTTGCCGCCGAAGGTGTTGTACAGCGAGGCCTTGGCGACCCCGGCGCGCTCGATGATCCGGTCGATCCCGACCGACTGCACGCCCTCCGCGTAGAACAGCTCGTCCGCGGCCGCGAGCAGCCGCTCCCTGGCCGTGGGAGCCTTGGCGCCCGACGTCTTCGTCATGCCAATCACCTTCCCGAGACTTCCACTCTACGGATGACCAGACCGGTCTACTCAGTCACCGGCTCACCGGCTCACCGGCTCACCGCGTCGGCGCGCTCGTTGTCGCGGACCTCGTCGGCGGGCGCTCCGCCGGCGGCGACCAGTACGCCGGGCGCGCTCCGCGGCCCGCGGCGCAGCAGCAGGGCGGCGAGGGCCAGCAGCGCCAGGGCGATGACCACCGCGCCGTACTCCTCGGAGGTCGGGACCAGTCCGCCGCCGTGCACCACCAGCGTTCCGGCGATCACGGACGGGACGCCCATGCCGAGGTAGGCGACGACGAACAGCAGGGACAGCACGCCGGAGCTCTCGTGCGGCCTGGTCAGCGGCAGCACGGTGCGGATGCCGCCCTGGAAGCCGCTGCCGAAGCCGAAGCCGGCGACGGCCGTGCCGACGAAGAACAGCACCGGTGCGCTCCGGTCGACGGCCAGCAGCGTCAGCGCGACGCCCACGACCAGCGCGCCGATCCCGGTGTACATCACGGTCGTCGCGCGGGCGGATCGGAACACTAGGACGGCGGCGGCCGCGACGAACGCGAGGACGAAGAGGCCGAGCCCCCCGTAGACGGCGGAGTCGGAGCCGACCAGGGTGCGGACCAGGGCGGGGCCGAGGGAGCCGTAGAACCCGGCGAGCGCCCAGACGGCGAAGATGACCGGGGCGACGGCGAGGGCGGCGCCGCGGACCGTGCGCGGGAGCTTTATCTCGGGTACCAGGGTGGCCAGCGCGCCGGGCGCACGGGTGACCGTCTCGTCGATCAGGGTGATGGCGACGGCCTGGGCCACGAACACGCCGAGCAGGCCGAGGTAGATCGTGTGGGTCGGCGCGGGCAGGTACTGCACGACGAATCCGCTGACCAGGGCGCCCGTCGCGGTGCCGAGGCCGGGGGCGAGGGCGTTGGCCACGGTGCCCCGGGCACGGTTGATGTCCATCATCGCGGCGCCGACGGCGCCGAGGGCGGCGCCGGTGGACAGTCCCTGCACGATGCGGGCGACGAGCAGCTCGCCGACGCCGGAGGACGTGGAGAACAGCACCATCGCGACGGCCTGGGCGGCGATCGCGGTGATCAGGACGGGGCGGCGGCCGACGTGGTCCGAGAGCTTGCCGAGGACCAGCAGACCGGAGAGCACGGCGATGGCGTAGATGCCGAACACCACGGTGGTGGTGATCGGGCTGAAGCCCCATTCGGCCTGGTAGGACGCGTAGAGGGGGGTCGGCGCGCTGGAGGCGGCGAGGAAGGAGACGACGATGGAGGCGAGCACGTAGAACGCCGCGCGGGGCGGGATCGGCCTGCCCGGCGCCTTGTGCCGGGCGTGCTGTGCGGGGTGTGTCATCGGAGAGATCCTTAGCGGTGACGGTGCTGGAGATCGTCGGTCACGGTCGCGTTCTTTGAGTAGACCGGTCTGTCTACGTGACCAGGTCAACCCCATAGACAGGTCTGTCTATTCCGGTGCGGCGAAAAAACTTCGCGAGACCGCGTGGCGATATCCGGGCCGGCGTGTGGAGCGTCTGCGCCGACCGGGCGGCGTCAACCCCGATCATGTGTACGGCGCACGTGTAGGACGGGCCGAGAACCGATCGCATCGGAGGACGCGGTGAGCACTGAACCCCAGCCCGCACGGGAAACCGAACCGCAGCCGGTTCTGGGCCCGTTGACCACGGCCGCGATCTTCCTGGTGGTCGGCGTCCGTCCCGGCCACGAGTCCGAGGTGCGGGACGTGCTGGGCGATCTCGCCGCGCTCCGGCGCAGCTTCGGGTTCGGTGCCCCGGACGCCGCCCTGAGCTGCGTCGCGGGGATCGGCTCCGCGGCCTGGGACCGCCTGTTCGACCACCCGCGCCCGGCCGGGCTCCGTCCCTTCCGGCCCCTGGAGGGCGCCAGGCACACCGCCGTCGCCACTCCGGGCGACCTCCTGTTCCACATCCGCGCCACCCGCTTCGACCTCTGCTTCGGACTGGCCGCCGAGATCATGCGCCGGCTGCGGGACGCGGTCACCGTCGAGGACGAGGTCCAGGGCTTCAAGTACCTCGACGCCCGTGATCTGCTGGGCTTCGTGGACGGGACCGCGAACCCCGAGGGCGCCGCCGCCCGCAGGGACGTGCTGATCGGCGCGGAGGACCCCGCGCACGCCGGTGGCAGCTACGTGGTCGTGCAGAAGTACCTGCACGACCTCGACGCCTGGAACGCGCTGCCGGTCGAGACCCAGGAGCGCATCATCGGCCGGACGAAGCTGACCAACATCGAACTGGAGGAGCCCGGCTCGCACGTCGACCTGAACACCGTCGAGGGACCCGACGGCAGGGAACAGGACATCGTGCGCGACAACATGCCCTTCGGCAGCCCGGGGAAGGGCGAGTTCGGCACCTACTTCATCGGGTACGCCCGTACCCCGGACGTCATCGAGCACATGCTGCGGAACATGTTCCTCGGCACCGAAAACGCCCGCCACGACCGGATCCTCGACTTCTCCACGGCGGTCACCGGCACGCTCTTCCACGTGCCGTCCGGCGACTTCCTCGACGACCTGCCGCCGGCACCCGCCCTCGGACCCGCCCGGAAGGCGGGCCTGTAGCTTCCTCCCAAGCGGCGCTGACCTGCCTGGACGTTCGTCCCGGGCACCGCATACCGGTCGCCGTGGGACAATGAAGTACGTGCTCTTCCCTCTGGCCGGCCGGTCCGGGGGTCACCTCTGATCGACCGGGATGTGCGGCACGTGCGTTTCCTCAATGACATCCAGCCCGCGTACGACCTGACGTACGACGACGTCTTCATGGTGCCCAGCCGCTCCGCGGTCGGCTCGCGCCAGGGCGTGGATCTCGCCTCGCCGGACGGCACCGGCACCACCATCCCGCTGGTGGTCGCCAACATGACGGCCATCGCGGGCCGGCGGATGGCCGAGACGGTGGCCCGGCGCGGCGGACTCGTCGTCATCCCGCAGGACATCCCGATCGACGTGGTCACCGACGTCATCACCTGGGTCAAGAGCCGCCACCTGGTGCTGGACACCCCGATCGTGCTCGCCCCGCACCAGACCGTCGCCGACGCGCTGGCCCTGCTGCCCAAGCGCGCGCACAACGCGGGCGTCGTCGTCGACGAGGACGGCCGCCCCGTCGGCGTCGTCACCGACCGGGACCTCAGCGGCGTGGACCGCTTCACCCAGCTGGCCGAGGTCATGTCCCGCGACCTGCTGCTGCTCGACGCGGACATCGACCCGCGCGAGGCGTTCAACCGGCTGGACACGGCCAACCGCCGCTACGCCCCGGCCGTCGACGGGGACGGCAGGCTGGCCGGCATCCTCACCCGCAAGGGCGCCCTGCGCGCCACCCTGTACACCCCGGCCACCGACGCGCGGGGCAGGCTGCGGATCGCCGCCGCCGTCGGCATCAACGGGGACTTCGCGGACAAGGCCAAGCAGCTGCTCGACGCGGGCGTCGACACGCTCGTCATCGACACCGCGCACGGCCACCAGGAGTCGATGATCAGCGCGGTCAAGCTGGTCCGCGGCCTCGACCCGAAGGTCCCGATCGCGGCCGGCAACATCGTCTCCGCCGAGGGCGTCAAGGACCTCGTGGACGCGGGCGCGGACATCATCAAGGTCGGTGTGGGCCCCGGCGCCATGTGCACCACCCGGATGATGACCGGCGTCGGCCGGCCGCAGTTCTCGGCGGTCCTGGAGTGCGCCGCGGAGGCGAAGAAGTACGGCAGGCACGTCTGGGCCGACGGCGGTGTCCGGCACCCGCGGGACGTCGCCATGGCACTGGCCGCGGGCGCGTCCAACGTGATGGTCGGCTCCTGGTTCGCCGGCACCTACGAGTCGCCGGGCGACCTCCAGCAGGCCGCCGACGGCCGGCTGTACAAGGAGTCCTTCGGGATGGCCTCGGCACGCGCGGTACGCAACCGGACCTCCGAGGAGTCTGCCTACGACCGGGCCCGCAAGGCGCTCTTCGAGGAGGGCATCTCCACGTCCCGGATGTTCCTCGACCCGGCCCGGCCGGGCGTCGAGGACCTGATCGACTCGATCATCGCGGGCGTACGGTCCTCGTGCACGTACGCCGGCGCGGGCTCCCTGGAGGAGTTCGCCGAGAAGGCGATCGTGGGGATCCAGAGCGCGGCCGGGTACGCGGAGGGCAAGCCGCTGCACGCGAGCTGGAGCTAGCCGCCTCGCCGGGGGCGCCGTTTCAGGACGGCGGCGGGGCTCGTGTTCTACTTCCCTTACGGCTGTCGCCGGTCCCGTCCTGCACCACCTGAAAGCTGAACCACCCCTTGCTGAACGATCTCGACGAACGCATCGTGCACGCCCTCGCCGAGGACGCCCGCCGCTCCTACGCGGACATCGGGCAACTGGTCGGCCTGTCCGCGCCCGCCGTCAAACGGCGCGTGGACCGGCTGCGCGCCACCGGAGCGATCACGGGTTTCACCGTGCGGGTCGATCCGGCGGCCCTCGGCTGGGAGACGGAGGGGTTCGTCGAGATCTACTGCCGGCGCAACACCTCGCCCGAGACGATCCAGCGGGGCCTGGAGCGGTACCAGGAGGTGGTGGCCGCGTCCACGGTCACCGGGGAGGCCGACGCGGTCGTGCAGGTCTTCGCGTCGGACATGCGGCACTTCGAGCGGGTGCTTGAGCGGATCGCGGGGGAGCCGTTCGTGGAACGCACCAAGTCGGTACTCGTGCTGTCGCCGTTGCTGCGCCGGTTCTCCTCCGGGGCGCCGGGGTAAGGGGCGGGATCGGCCCGGGATCGGCCCGGGGGTGACAGTGGAGTGCCGGGTGGGGGCGGGTGGGGGTTGCTCGCGCAGTTCCCCGCGCCCCTTCAGGGCACGGTAGTGCCGCTTGCCAAGGGGCGCGGGGAACTGCGCGACCAGCCACGGACCACCCGCACCCGGAAACGCGCCGGCACCCACTACCCCGCGGTCATCCGCGCCAACGCGTTGCTGCCGATCGAGTTGTGCACGCTGAAGCTCACCGCGTCGGACCGGTAGCGGTCGTCGGACCACTCCACCGGGCGCCCCTCCCGGGTCGTGGTCACCCGCCGCACCCGCAGCAGCGGGCTCGACCGGCGGACCCCGAGCAGGTCGGCGTCCCGTGCCCCGCAGGCGACCGCGTCGATCACGTGCTCGCCGTAGGCGAAGACCAACCCCGTGTCCTCGTACAGGCGTTGGGTCACCGACGGGCACTCCGGCTCGATCGCGGCCACCGCCGGGGAGATCCAGTCCGCGTACACCGTGCGCTCCAGCAGCACCGGCTCGCCGTCCAGTCCGCGGACCCGCAGTACGTGCAACACGTCGGTGCCGAGGGGCAGCTGGAGGCGGACCGTGTCCTCCTGGGTGGCCGGGCGGTACTCCTGGGACACCACGTGTCCGGTCGCCTCGCGCCCCATCGACCGCGCCCACTGCGCGAAACTGCGCAGCTCCGCGAAGCTCTGGCTGCGCCGGCTGGCCAGTACCACCCGGCGGGCGCCCTGGCGGGAGCCGATCAGTCCCTCGGAGGTGAGCGCGGCGACGGCCTGCCGGACGGTGCCGCGGGACACGCCGTACTGAGCCGCCAGCTCCGTCTCCGCGGGGAGCCGGCTGCCGACGGTGTACTCCTCGCGGTCGATGGCGCGCCGCAACTCGTCGGCGATCTCCTCGTGTCGCGCCGTCATGCTTCCCCTCTGATCGGGCTGCTGTGCACAGCGTGACCAGCCTAATCGACGTTCATGGGTGATTCGTGTCAGCCGCGAATGTGCAGGGAATCAGGGGCCGGTGTTTGGGCCGTGTTCATGAACAGGTCACTCGCGCCGGGCGTACTGGGGTCAACTTGTTCAGACAAGTTCGCTCGGCGCCAGCCACAGCGCCGACCACAGCGCCACCCTCGTGCGTACTCCCTGGAGAGACCGTGATCGTGTCCCTGCCGAGAACCGCCGTCCTTGGCGGCTCCCTCGCCGTCGTAGCCGCGCTCGCCCTGAGCGCCTGCGGCGCCGCCCCCGACAACGCGTCGTCCACCACCTCCGACGGCAAGAACGCCGCCACCGCCACCTCCGCCGCCGACCTCGGCGGCATGGACAAGCTGGTCGCCGCGGCGAAGAAGGAGGGCGCGCTGCACATCATCGCCGTGCCCCGTGACTGGGCCAACTACGGCGCCATCATCGACGGCTTCCAGAAGAAGTACGGCATCAAGATCGAGGACGAGAGCCCCGACGGCTCCAGCCAGGACGAGATCAACGCCGTGACCTCGCGCAAGGGCCAGGACCGCGCGCCGGACGTGCTCGACCTCGGTTCCTCCTTCGCGCTCAGCGCCGCCCAGCAGGGGCTGCTCGCGCCGTACAAGGTGACCACGTACGGCGACATCCCCACCGCCCAGAAGGACCCGCAGGCGCGCTGGTTCAACGACTACGGCGGCTACATCTCCATCGGCTGCGACGCCAAGCGCGTCAAGACCTGCCCGACCACCTTCGCCGACCTGCTCAAGCCGCAGTACAAGGGCCAGGTCGCCCTCAACGGCAACCCGACCAAGTCCGGCTCCGCCTTCGGCGGCGTGTACGCGGCCGCACTCGCCAACAAGGGCTCCTTCGACGACATCCAGCCCGGTCTGGACTTCTTCGCCAAGCTGAAGAAGAACGGCAACTACACGCCCGTCGAGTCCACCCCGGCCACCGTCGAGAAGGGCGAGACGCCCATCTCGATCGACTGGGACTACCTGAACGCCGGTTACGCCGACGAGTTCAAGTCCAAGGGCGTGGACTGGAAGGTCGCCATCCCGTCCGACGGCCAGTACGCCCAGTACTACTCGCAGGCCATCAACAAGGACGCCCCGCACCCGGCGGCCGCCCGCCTGTGGCAGGAGTACCTGTACAGCACCGAGGGCCAGAACCTGTGGCTCAAGGGCTACGCCCGCCCGGTCCTGATGACCTCCATGGACTCGGCCGGCACGCTGGACAAGACCGCCGCCGCCAAGCTCCCCGCGGTCTCCGGCTCGCCGTCCTTCCCGACCGAGGCCCAGCAGGACAAGGCCAAGACCGTCCTCTCCTCCGGTTGGTCGAAGGCCGTCTCCGGATGACGGCCACGCTCACGCGGGCCGACGTGGCGTCCGCCGCTTCCCAGAAGCGGCGGCGCCGCGCCCCCGGCTGGCTGGCCGTCGTCCCGCTGCTGCTCTTCACGGCCGTCGCCTTCGGGCTGCCGGCCGTGGCCATGCTGAACGGCGCCTTCACGGTCAAGGACCCGGCGACCGGGGTGTCCTCGTACACCGGGAGCAACCTCACGGACTCGCTCCAGGGGCCGTACCTCACCGCCCTCGTCGGCAGCGTCAAGCTGTCCGCGCTCTCCGCCCTGATCGCCGCCGTCCTCGGACTGCCGCTCGCCCAGGCCGTGGTCAGCTCCCGCTCCCGAGCGCTGCGCGAGGCCGTGCTCACCGCCTCCGGTGTGCTCGCCAACTTCGGCGGTGTACCGCTGGCCTTCGCGTTCGTGGCGACCCTCGGCAACGCCGGTGTGCTCACCGTGCACCTGCACCTCGCGGACCACGGCTGGAACCTGTACAGCTTCTGGGGCCTCGTCCTGGTCTACCTGTACTTCCTGATCCCGCTGATGGTCCTCACCATCACCCCCGCCCTGGACGGACTCCGCGCGCAGTGGCGGGAGGCCGCGCTGAACAACGGCGCCACCGGCGTGCAGTACTGGCGTTTCGTGGCCCTGCCGGTGCTCGCGCCCTCGCTGCTCGGCGGGCTCGTGCTGCTCTTCGGCAGCGCCTTCGCGGCCTACGCCACCGCCGCCGCGATGGTCGGCAGCGCGGTCCCGCTGGTCACCCTGCAGATCGCCGACGCCCTCTCCGGCAACGTCCTGGTCGGCCAGGAGAACGTGGCCCTCGCCCTCAGCCTGGACATGGTGCTGGTGGCCGGCGTGGTGATGGCCGTGTACCTGCCCCTGCAACGACGGAGTGCCCGATGGCTCGACGCCTGACCCCCTGGCGCTGGGCCGTCCTAGGCCTCGCCGCCCTCTACTTCCTGGTCCCGCTGGGCGCCTCCGTCGTCTTCACGGTCGACGTGCCCGGCCAGGGCGTCACCTTCGACGCCTACAGCCAGATCCTGTCCGCCGACGGGTTCACCTCCAGCCTGCTGCTCTCCCTCGAGCTGGCCGTCGCCACCATCGCCGTCGTGCTGCTGCTGATGGTGCCCGCCGTGGTCGCGCTGCGGCTGAGCGCGCCGAAGCTGCGGCCCGTCGTCGAGATCGTCTGCTCGCTGCCGCTGGTGGTGCCGCCGATCGCGTTCGTCGCCGGCATCGCGAGCGTTCTCAAGTGGGGACCGGACCACCTGTCCCGGACCCCGCTGTTCGAGACGTTCGTCGCCATCCAGAACCCGGACTTCCCGTTCGTCCTGGTCCTCGCGTACGTCGTGATGGCGCTGCCCTTCGTGTACCGGGCGCTGGACGCCGGACTGCGCGCGATCGACGTGCGCACCCTCGTCGAGGCCGCCCGCAGCTGCGGTGCCAACTGGCCGCAGGCGCTGGTGCGGGCCGTACTGCCCAACCTGCGCGGGGCGCTGCTCAACGCGGCCTTCCTCACTCTCGCGCTGGTGCTCGGCGAGTTCACCGTCGCCCGGCTGCTCGGCTTCCAGCCCTTCGCGGTGTGGATCTACAACGTCGGCGGCTCGCAGGCCCAGATGTCCGTCGCCGTGTCCGTGCTCAGTCTCCTGGTGACCTGGGCCCTGCTCCTCGCGCTCGCCGGTGCCGGCGGCCGTGACCGAACCGCTTCCTCCCGGGGATGAACCATGAGTGTCAGCACGCCTGAGAAGGCCACCGCCACCGCCGCCACCGCCGCCACCGTCGAATTCCGCGCCCTGCGAAGGGAGTTCGGCACCACCGTCGCCCTCGACGGACTCGATCTCACCGTCCGGCCCGGGGAGTTCCTGGCCCTGCTCGGCCCGTCCGGCTGCGGCAAGACCACCGCGCTGCGCATGCTCGCCGGGTTCGAACACCCCGACTCCGGCGCCGTGCTGGTGGACGGCGAGGACGTCACCTCGGTGCCCGCGCACCGCCGCGACGCCGGGATGGTCTTCCAGTCGTACAGCCTCTTCCCGCACCTGAACGCCGTCGACAACGTGGCGTTCGGGCTGCGCATGCGCAAGGTCCGCACCTCCGAACGGCGCGCCCGGGCGGCCGAGTTGCTGGAGCTGGTCGGGCTCGGCGACAAGGGGGAGCGGTTCCCGCACCAGCTCTCCGGCGGCCAGCAGCAGCGCATAGCCCTCGCCCGCGCCCTCGCCCTGCGGCCCCGGGTGCTCCTGCTCGACGAGCCGCTGTCGGCCCTCGACGCCAAGGTCCGGCTCACCCTCCGCGAGGAGATCCGCCGCCTGCAGCAGGAACTCGGCATCACCACGCTGTTCGTGACCCACGACCAGGAGGAGGCGCTGTCCGTCGCCGACCGGGTCGCGGTGATGCGCGCCGGGCGGCTCGAACAGTGCGCGGAACCCGCCGAGCTGTACGGACGGCCGGCCACCGCCTTCGTCGCCGAGTTCGTCGGCACCATGAGCCGGATCCCGGGCACGGTCAAGGACGACCGGGTCGAGGTGCTCGGTCAGCGGCTGCCGCTGGACGGACCGGCGCCGGACGCGAGCGAGGTCGACGTGCTGGTGCGGCCCGAGGCGGTCCAAGTGCGCGCGGACGCCACCGGTACGGCCACCGTCGTCGCCACCGCCTTCCTGGGCGCGGTCGTCCGGGTCACCGTACGGCTCGCCGACGGCACCGAGGCCAAGGCCGATCTGGCCGCCCACGAGGCCGCGGGTCTGGGTGCCGGCGCCGCGGTGAGCGTGTCGCTGCCCGAAAGGCCGGTGCTGGTGGCCGACCGTACCCGGAGGTAACGCTTCCGGCCCCCCTGAAAAAAGACCACGCTTCCGGACCCCGACCGGAGACGACACATCCGGACCCCGACCGGATACAACGCTTCCGGACCCCGACCGGATACAACGCTTCCGGACCGTCCAGAAGCCTCGCTTCCGGATGTCCGGAGGCTTCCCGCAGCCCAGACGTGAGGAATGACGACAACGTGACCCCCCACCCCCGACTCCCGCTCCAGGCCGTCCTGTTCGACATGGACGGAACGCTCGTCGACACCGAGCGACTGTGGTGGGAGGCGGTGGAACGCGTTGCCGGGCGGACGCTCGGCGAATCCGACGAGCCCGAGGTGCTGGGCCGGCCGGTCGAGTACACCGCCCACTGGCTGGCCGGCCGCACCGGCAGGTCCGGCGCCGATCTCGCGGCCGAACTCCACCGGGAGTTCACGGACCGCGTCCGCACCGGCATCGTGCCCCGCCCCGGCGCCCTCGACCTGCTGGACGCGCTCGCCGCCGCCGGCGTTCCCACCGCCCTGGTCACCGCGTCCCCACGCGCGGTCGCCGACCTCGTGCTCGACGCGCTCGGCGCGGGGCGGTTCGCCGCCTCCGTCACCGCCGACGACACCGGTCGCACCAAGCCCGCCCCCGACCCCTACCTCGCCGCCTGCCGCGCGCTCGGCGTCGACGCGGCCGCCTGTGTCGCCGTCGAGGACACCGAGACCGGAGTGGCCTCCGCCGAGGCCGCCGGCTGCGCGGTCCTCGCCGTCCCCTCGCTGGCACCGATCGGCGAGGCCCCCGGCCGGACCGTCCGGGACACCCTCGTCGGAGTCACCCCGAAGCAGCTCAGCGACATGGCCGTACCCGAACTGCGGGTCATGTCCTGGAACCTGTGGCTCGGCGGCAGCCGGATCGACGACGCCCGGGCCAAGCAGATCAAGGCCGTCGTCGACGCCGGGGCGGACGTCGTCGGCCTCCAGGAGACCGCCGGCACCTCGGCCGCGGAACTCGCCGAGGCCCTCGGCTGGCACCACCACACGGCCGGCGAGAACCTCGGGATCATCAGCCGGTATCCGATCACCGCGCGGCTGGGCGACCCGGAGGTGGGGTTCTACGGAGCCGCCGGGGTACGGATCGCCGTACGTCCCGGACGCGAGGTCGACGTCTGGACCGCGCACCTGCACTACACCCCGTACGGGCCCTACGAGTTCCACTTCGACGGGCTCGGGGCGGCCGAACTGATCGACCACGAGGAGGTCCGGCTCGGGCAACTGCGCGAGGCGCTGCGGCGGATCGGGGACGGTCCGGTGCCCGTGGTGCTCGTGGGGGACTTCAACTGCCCCTCCCACCTGGACTGGACGGACGTGGAGTGGCCGGTGACCAGGGCCGCCGAGGAGGCCGGGTTCCGTGACTCCTACCGGGAGGTCCACCCGGATCCGGTGACCGCGCCGGGGCACACCTGGTCGCCGGTCCACCCGGTGGCGGAGGACGGCAGCGGGCGGCCCGAGCCGCAGGACCGGATCGACTACGTGCTGCACAGGGGGCTGCGCGTACTCGACTCCCGGACCTGTGTCAGCGGTGTTCCGGCGCCCTGGCCGGACGTGGCGGGCAACGACTGGCCCTCCGACCACGCGGCGGTCGTCAGCACGTTCGCCGTCGAGTACTGACCGGGTGTCACCAGAGGCAACCATTGCGGTCACCGGGGGCATCCCGTAGTTTGTGCCGGGCTACTTACTCGCTGGTAACACCGGTAGGCAATCCATGCGCTGGACAGTCGGCCGATCCACCACCGTCCGCGCGCGGATCGTGGCACTCGCCCTCGCACCGGCCGTCGCACTGACGGCTCTGTGGACCTTCGCCATGGTCTCCGTCACCGCCCAACTGCGCGCGCTGATCAGGGTCCAGGGGGTGTACGAGGACTTCGGCACCCCCGTGGACACCGCCGTCGGGCAGCTCCAGACCGAGCGGCGGCTGTCGGCGGCCTACCTCGGCGGCCGGCTCTCCACGGCCACCGCCGCCGACCTGCTGGCACAACAGCGGCGCACCGACCGGGCGGTGGGCGCCATGCGGGACGCGATCCGGGGCGGTGACCGCGGACGGCTCAGCGACGGGCAGCGCGCGAGCCTGGACGCGATGGTGGCCGCCACCGGCGGGCTGGAGGCGCTGCGCGCGCGGGTGCTGTCCCGGAAGATCTCCTGGGACACCGCCGTCACCGACTACAACGCCCTCGTGGAGCCCGGCTTCGACGTCCAGTCGGCCCTGACCGCACTCCAGGCCGGACAGCTGGCCCGGGAGGCGCAGGTCCTCGTCGAGCTGGTGCGGGTGCGGGAGTTCGTCTCACGCGAGGACGCGCTGGTCGCGGGCGCCCGGGCCGCCGGACGGCTCACCGACGGGCAGTACGACGGCCTCACCGCGGCCATCGAGGACCGCCGGGTCTTCGAGCGGACCTACGTGCCCGACCTGCCCGCCGACTCGCGGGCGCTGTTCGAGCGGTTCCAGCACGGCGCGCTGTACACGTCCCTGGTGCGCGGCGAGGACGCGCTGCTGCGGGCCGGCGCGGACCGGGCCGGTGCGGCCGTCGCCGCGGACACCTGGCGGTCGACCACCGACCGGGCCGTCAAGCGGTACATGCAGCTGGCCACCGACTCGGCGCGCAACTGTGCCGCGCGCGGACGGGCCTTCGCCTACCGGGAGTTGACCAAGGCGGCCGTGGTCGGTGCGGTCGGGCTGGCGGCGGTGGGGCTCTCGCTGTGGTTCACGGTGCGCGGCGCGCGCCGCATCTCACGCCGTCTGGAACAACTGCGGGACGCGGCCGACCTGCTCACCGCCCGCCGGCTTCCCGCCCTGATGGTCAGGCTGAGCGCGGGCGAGGACGTCGACGCGGTCACCGAGGCGCCACCGCTGGCCGCCGGGGAGGCCGGCCACGACGAGATCGGGGACGTCGCCCGGTCGTTCAACAGGGCGCGGCTGGCCGCCGTCGAGGCGGCGGTGAAGCAGGCCACCCTGCGCAGGGGCCTGTTCGCGGTCCTCCTCAACATCGCGCGCCGCAACCAGGCCCTCGTCCACCGCCAGCTGAAACTCGTCGACACACTGGAGCGGCGGACCGACGACCCGGCCGTGCTGGGCGAGTTGTTCCGCATCGACCATCTGACCACCCGGATGCGCAGGCACGCGGAGAGCCTGATCATCCTCTCCGGTGCCACCCCCGGGCGGCGCTGGCGGCGGCCCGTGCCCGTCGCCGACGTGGTCTCCTCGGCGGTCGGCGAGATCGAGGACTACCCGCGGGTCGTGGTGCCGCCGATGCCCGAGGCGGGGGTCGCCGCGGACGCGGTCGCCGACGTCGTGCACCTGATCGCCGAACTGCTGGAGAACGCCACGGCGTTCTCGCCGCCGCACACCGAGGTCACCCTGCGCGCGGGGCGGGCCGGACACGGCTTCACCCTGGAGATCGACGACCGGGGCCTCGGGCTGGACGCCGCCCAGGCCGCCGAGGCCCACCGCACCCTCACCGACCCCGAGGCCTTCGACCCGACCCGCCACGACCGGCTCGGCCTCTACGTCGTGGGCCGCCTGGCCGCCCGGCACGGCATCGAGGTGACCCTGCGGGAGTCCCCGTACGGGGGCACCACCGCGGTGGTGCTGCTGCCGGCGACGGTGCTCGCGGAGCCCGACGCGACCACGGGCGCCCTGCCCGCTCCCACCGCGAAGGGCCCGCACGCCTTGCCGGACACGGACACGGACACGAACACGGAAATGGGCATGGGCATGGGCACGGACTCGGGCACGGGCACGGAGTTGGACACGGGCACGGGTGCGGGCACGGGCACGGGTGTGCCGTCGGGTGGGGTCGGCGCGGTGGCAGCCGCCGACGGGCCGCCGCGCGGTCCCGACGGCCCGGCGGTGACCGACGTCCGACCGGACGGAACCGCGGCGAACGGTCCCGGCGGGTCCCGCACGGCCGCCGCCCCCGCGCTGCCCACCCGCAGGCGCCAGGCCTCCCTCGCCCCCGGACTGCGCGCCGAGCCGGAGCCCGGGCGGCCGCGTGACCTGGACGCCGACGAGATGAGGGCGGTCTTCGGAGCGTTCCAGCGGGGCCTGGCCCGCGGGCGCAGCGGACTGCCCCTCGACACGGACGAGCCGACCGCCACCGAGGAAAGGACGCCCCACGCCGATGACCACTGACAACAACCCCGCCCCGGAGCCGGGCGCGGCCCCCGGCAGCGACCTCGGCTGGCTTCTCGACGACCTGGTCGCCCGGACCGACCACGTCCGGCAGGCCGTGCTGTTCACCGCGGACGGGCTGCCGCTCAGCCACTCCGAGGGCATGCGGCGGCGGGACGTCGAGCATCTCGCGGCGGTCTGCTCCGGCTTCCACAGCCTGGCCCGCTCGGCCGGAGACCGGTTCGCGGCCGGAGAGGTGCGGCAGACCATGGTGATGCTCGACGACGCCTACCTCTTCGTCACCCCGGCCGGGCACGGCAGCCGGCTGGCCGTCCTCAGCGACGTCCGCACCGACATCGGACAGCTGGCCCACGAGATGGCCCTGCTCGTCCGCCGCCTCGGCCGCCACCTGGACGCGGCCGCGCGCTCGGCCCCATGACCCCGCGGTGAGCGACGAGCACTGGTACGAGGACGAGACCGGTTCGCTGGTCCGCCCCTACACCGTGACGAGGGGCCGCACCGCGCCGTCCGGGCGGCACACGATCGACCTGATGTCCCAGGTCACGGCGGTGGACGCGGAGCCGGCCCGGCTTCGCGTCGACCATGCCGGGGCCGCGCTGCTCGCCCTGGTGCGGCGCGGTGCCCGGCCGGTCGTCGAGCTCGCCGCGGACGCGGACCTGCCGCTCACCGTCGTGCGCGTGCTGCTCGGCGACCTCGCCGAGGCCGGCCTGATCCGTATCGACCGGCCGCGTCGGGTGCCGGGCAGCGGCCCGGTCGCCGACCCGGCCCTGCTGAAGGAGATCATCGAGCGGCTGAGGGAGCTGTAGGGGGACGGCCGGCGCAACGAATCGCCGCCGGACACCTGTATCACGCAACGAACCGCCCGGCCACGCGCAACGGCTCCTCCTTGTCCGGTCCGGCCTGCGGACTTAACGTCTAAATGGCCCCAGAACCCCTCCGTACCCGGTGAGGACCCGCATGCGCACCGCCCTGCTCCAGAGCTCCGGCCGCCCCGGCTCGACCGTCGAGAACCTCAAGGCGCTCGACGACGCCGCCGGCCGGGCCGCCGCCGCGGGCGCCGCGCTGCTCGTCGCCCCCGAGATGTTCCTGACCGGCTACGCGATCGGCGACGGCATCGGCCGCCTCGCCGAGCCCGCCGACGGCGACTGCGCGGACGCGATCGCCGAGCTGGCCCACCGGCACGGCGTGGCGATCACCTACGGCTACCCGGAGCGGGCCGGAGACGTGGTCCACAACTCCGCCCAGCTGATCTCCGCGGACGGCACCCGGCTCGCGAACTACCGCAAGACGCATCTCTTCGGCGGCTTCGAGCGCGACCACTTCACGCCGGGCGAGCAGCCGGTCGTGCAGGCCGAGCTGAACGGCCTGACCGTCGGGATCATGATCTGCTACGACGTCGAGTTCCCGGAGCCGGTCCGCGCGCACGCCCTGGCCGGGACCGACCTGCTGATCGTGCCGACGGCCAACATGCACCCGTTCCAGCTCGTCGCCGAGTCGCTCGTCCCGGTGCGGGCCTGGGAGAACCAGATGTATGTGGCGTACGTCAACCGGGTCGGTCTGGAAGGCGAGTTCGACTTCTTCGGGCTCTCCGGCCTGGCCGGCCCCGACGGCGTGGCGCGGGCCCGCGCCGGACGTGGCGAGGAACTCCTTCTCGCCGACGTCGACCCGGCCCTCCTCGCCGCCTCCCGCGAGGCGAACCCCTACCTGAAGGACCGCCGGCCCGGCCTCTACGGGTCCCTGGCCTGACCTCCCCCCGCTCTCCCTTCCCCATTCTTCTCGCAGGTCGCAAGTCGCAAGGAGTCCGTACCCCATGACGTCCACGGTGCCCAACGCCGTCGAGCACGCCGACGAACAGCAGCCGCCGATCACCATGTTCGGGCCGGACTTCCCCTACGCGTACGACGACTTCCTCGCCCACCCGGCGGGCCTGGGCCAGATACCCGCGACCGAGCACGGCACCGAGGTCGCGGTCATCGGCGGCGGCCTGTCCGGCATCGTGGCCGCGTACGAGCTGATGAAGATGGGCCTGAAGCCGGTCGTGTACGAGGCCGACAAGATCGGCGGCCGGCTGCGGACCGTCGGCTTCGAGGGCTGCGAGCCCTCGCTGCGCGCCGAGATGGGCGCGATGCGCTTCCCGCCCTCCTCCACCACGCTGCAGCACTACATCGACATGGTGGGACTGGAGACCCGGCCCTTCCCCAACCCCCTCGCGGAGGCGACCCCTTCGACGGTCGTGGACCTCAAGGGCGAGTCGCACTACGCCGAGACGGCCGCCGACCTCCCGCAGGTCTACCGTGACGTCGCCGACGCCTGGAACAAGTGCCTGGAGGAGGGAGCCGACTTCTCCGACATGAACCGCGCGCTGCGCGAGCGGGACGTGCCGCGCATCCGGGAGATCTGGTCCCGGCTGGTCGGGAAGCTCGACAACCAGACCTTCTACGGCTTCCTCTGCGACTCCGAGGCCTTCAAGTCCTTCCGGCACCGCGAGATCTTCGGCCAGGTCGGCTTCGGGACGGGCGGCTGGGACACGGACTTCCCGAACTCGATCCTGGAGATCCTGCGGGTCGTCTACACCGAGGCCGACGACCACCACCGCGGCATCGTCGGCGGCAGCCAGCAGCTTCCGCTGCGGCTCTGGGAGCGCGAGCCGCAGAAGATCGTGCACTGGGAGTACGGCACCTCGCTCGCGAAGCTGCACCGGGGCGGCGAACCGCGCCCGGCCGTGACCCGGCTGCACCGCACCACCGGCAACCGGATCACGGTGACCGACGCGGCCGGTGACATCCGCACGTACCAGGCGGCGATCTTCACCGCCCAGTCCTGGATGCTGCTCTCGAAGATCGCCTGCGACGACTCGCTGTTCCCGATCGACCACTGGACCGCGATCGAGCGCACCCACTACATGGAGTCCTCGAAGCTGTTCGTCCCGGTCGACCGGCCGTTCTGGCTCGACAAGGACGAGGAGACCGGCCGGGACGTCATGTCGATGACGCTCACCGACCGGATGACCCGCGGCACCTACCTCCTCGACGACGGCCCGGACCGGCCGGCCGTCATCTGCCTCTCCTACACCTGGTGCGACGACAGCCTGAAGTGGCTGCCGCTGTCCGCGAACGAGCGGATGGAGGTGATGCTGAAGTCGCTGGGCGAGATCTATCCGAAGGTCGACATCAGGAAGCACGTCATCGGCAACCCGGTGACCGTCTCCTGGGAGAACGAGCCGTACTTCATGGGCGCGTTCAAGGCCAACCTGCCCGGCCACTACCGCTACCAGCGCCGCCTGTTCACGCACTTCATGCAGGACCGGCTGCCCGCGGACAAGCGGGGCATCTTCCTCGCCGGCGACGACATCTCCTGGACGGCCGGCTGGGCCGAGGGCGCCGTCCAGACCGCGCTGAACGCGGTCTGGGGCGTCATGCACCACTTCGGCGGCACGACCGACGCGTCCAACCCGGGCCCCGGTGACGTCTACGACGAGATCGCGCCGGTCGAGCTCCCCGAGGACTAGACCCCGGCCGCCCTGGCCTTCTCGTACACCTCCGCGGCGACCTCCTTCAGTTCCTGGGCGTCCCGCGGAGTGGTCTGGAGGTCCACCAGGATCTCGTCGAGACCGACCGCCGCGTGCGCCACCAGGTCCTCCACGATCTGGTCGGCGCTGCCCTGGAAGGGCTGGCGGTCGGGGCCGTCGTAGGGCTTCGCCGTGTGGACGGCGTTGACCCGCACGACCGTCCGGATCGGTTCCGTGCGGCCGCGTTCGGCCGCCAGGTCCTGCAACTGCCGCCACTGGGCGGCGAGCTGATCGGCGCCCATGCCCACCGGCAGCCAGCCGTCGGCGTGGTCGACGAGCCGCCGCAGCGCCTTCCCGCCGCCCGCGGCCAGCAGGACCGGGATCGGCCTTGCGGGCTTGGGGCCGACCACGGCGGAGGCGATCTTCGTCACCAGCCCGTCGTACTTGACCGGGTCCGGGCCCCACACGGCCCGGCACACCCCGATCAGTTCGTCGAGCACCTTGCCGCGCTCCTCGAACGGCCTGATCCCGGCGGCCGCGTACTCGTCGAGCGACCAGCCGGTGCCCAGGCCGGCGACCACCCGGCCGCCGCTGGCGGCGTCCAGCGAGGCCAGGGACTTGGCCAGTTGGAAGGGGATGTGCAGCGGGGCCACCAGCACACTGGTGCCCAGCCGTGCCCGCTCGGTCACCGCGGCGGCGAGGGCGAGCGTGACCAGCGGTTCGGCCACGTTCCGGTACGAGTCGGGCCAGGGGAGTCCCTCGACGTTGTACAGGCCCTGGGTGGCGGGTTCCGGGAAGAGGGCCCGCTCGAAGACCCACAGGCTTTCGTAACCGATCCGCTCGGCGGTACGGGCCACGTCGGGGACGTCCGTGCCGATGGAGTACTGCCGCATCTGGGGAAGGCCGAGGCCGAGCCGAGTGGTCATTCCGGTTCTCCTTCGCAGTCGGGTCGTGCCGTCAACGTATGGTGATCGCCGGGTGATTCCGAGGCGGCTCGCACGCCGATCGGATCAGGCCACCCTCAGCCGGACAGCGGGGTGAGCAGCATCCGGCC
Organism: Streptomyces sp. NPDC001068; assembly: GCF_042897315.1. NCBI lineage: Bacteria > Bacillati > Actinomycetota > Actinomycetes > Kitasatosporales > Streptomycetaceae > Streptomyces > Streptomyces sp. NPDC001068. The sequence goes on from NZ_JBIAYD010000007.1 coordinate 429,465, forward strand.
GGCCAGCCCCACGGCCGCGTCCAGCCGCTCGGTGAACTCCTCGGCCAGGTCGCCGAACCGGCGCAGCGCCCACAGCGCCCGCGCCGCCGACCAGGTCGCGTCCCGGGCCCGCTCCAGGCTCCAGGAACCGAGCAGATGGGTCAGCGGATCGGCGATCTGGAGGAGATCCGGACCCGGCATCAGATCCTCGCGGATGCGCTCCTCCAGTGAGACGAGCAGCTCGCCCACACGGTCGAACTCGTCCTCGATCTCGGCTGGTTCGCAACCGAGCTCCCGGCAGCTGTCCACCACGGCCAGCGCCAGGTCGTGCCCGATGTGCGCGTTGATGCCCGCGAGCGCGAACTGCAGCGGCCGGACACCCGGGTGCCGGCGGAGCTGGAAGAGCGGGCGCCAGCAGGCGGGCGGACGGCGGCCGTCGTCCGCCGCGTCCACGGCGGCCAGGTACCGCTGCGCGAACCGCACGTCCAGCGTCGCGGCGGCCCCGGGGTCCGCGAACCGGCCCGCGTACAGACCCCGTTCGACCTCCTCGGTGACCGCGAGGTAGACGCGGTTGAAGACCGCGACCCCGTCCCGCCCGGGCAGGGCCGCGTCCAGCGCCCGCATCCGGGAGACGACGGTGTTGACCGGAAGGGTGAGGTGTTCCGACTGCGCCATGGGGGAAGCGTCCCAGCCCCGGACCGGCGGGCGGGCCGACGGGCCCGGCGCTTCCCCGAAACGGGGGACGGAGGGCTCCGTCCCGGTGTGCGGCTACTGCGGGCTGGTCTCGTCGTAGGAACTGGTGCCCTCGTCGAGGAGGGGCTCCTGCGCCTTGAGGTGGGCGGGGGCGAAGGCGCGCAGGGTGTGGTAACCGACGATGACGACCAGCGTGCCGAGGGCGATGCCGCTGAGGGAGAAGGTGTCGGTGAACCTCATGCTCACGTTGCCGACGCCGATGATGATGCCCGCGGCGGCCGGGACCAGGTTCAGCGGGTTGCGCAGGTCGACCTTGGCGTGCAGCCAGATCTGCGCGCCGAGCAGGCCGATCATGCCGTAGAGGATGACGGTGATGCCGCCGAGCACCCCGCCCGGGACGGCGGCCACGACCGCGCCGAACTTGGGGCAGACGCCGAAGAGCAGCGCGAAGCCGGCCGCGGCCCAGTAGGCGGCGGTGGAGTAGACCCGGGTCGCGGCCATCACGCCGATGTTCTCGGAGTACGTGGTGTTGGGCGGGCCGCCGACCGCGGTGGAGAGCATGGAGGCCACCCCGTCCGCCGAGATCGCCGTGCCGAGCCGGTCGTCGAGGGAGTCGCCGGTCATCTCGCCGACCGCTTTGACGTGTCCGGCGTTCTCCGCGACCAGGGCGATCACGACCGGGAGGGCGACCAGGATCGCCGACCACTGGAAGGACGGTCCGTGGAAGGACGGCAGCCCGATCCAGTCCGCCCGGCCGACGCCCGAGAGGTCGAGGCGCCAGTGGTCGGTGACCTTGCCGCCCGGGCCGGTGGAGTGGATCCGGCCGAGGATCCGGTCCAGGGCCCAGGACAGGACGTACCCGAAGACCAGGCCGAGGAAGATCGCCACGCGTGACCAGAAACCACGCAGACAGACGACGGCCAGACCGGTGAAGGCCATCACCAGCAGGGCGGTCCACTGGTCCTGGGGCCAGTAGGTGGAGGCGGTCACCGGGGCCAGGTTGAAGCCGATCAGCATCACGACCGCGCCGGTGACGATCGGCGGCATCGCGGCGTGGATGATCCGGGCGCCGAAGCGCTGGACGGCCAGGCCGACCAGGAAGAGCACGGCACCGACCACGAGGACCGCGCCGGTCACGGTGGCGCTGGTGCCGCCCTGGGCGCGGATGACGGCCGCGACCCCGACGAAGGACAGCGAGCACCCCAGGTAGCTGGGGACCCGGCCCCGGGTCGCGAGCAGGAAGATCACGGTCGCGACACCGGACATCATGATCGCGAGATTCGGGTCCAGACCCATCAGTACCGGGGCGACGAAGGACGCGCCGAACATGGCGACCACGTGCTGGGCGCCCAGCCCGATCGTGCGGGGCCAGGAGAGCCGTTCGTCGGGGCGTACCACCGCTCCGGGCGCGGGCGTGCGCCCGTCTCCGTGCAGTTTCCAGCGCACGCCGAGATCCATGATGGGGGTTCGCTTTCTTCGAGGTGCTGTGCAGCCGGCTTCGTACGTGAAGACGGTCCGGACCATTGTCACGGCTACCTGGCCGTCCTACGCTCACACGGTCCCACTCGTGAACCTCGTTCATATATCTGATTTGCGACTGCTTCCCGTCTGTTCGTCCGATCGGAGTGCTCGATGAGTGGAAGATCCCGCGCGGCCGTCGTCCTGACGGCACTGGCGGCCATCGGGGCCGTCCTCGTCCCCTCCGCCCACGCGACCGCGAGGGCCCCGAAGGCCCCCGACACCGCCGTGCTCGACGGTGCCCGCCTCCAGCGCACCAAGGCCCGACTCGACCACGGCGACCCCCGGCTGCGCCGTACCGTCGCGGTCCTGACGAAGCGTGCCGACGCCTGGCTGGACCAGGGTCCCTGGACGGTCGTCGACAAACCGAAGCCCGCCCCCGGCGGCGACGTCCACGACTACCTGAGCCAGGCCCCCTACTGGTGGCCCACCACCGCCCCCACCGCCGGCAACCCCTGGGGCTGCCCCTACGTCCAGCGCGACGGGGTGCGCAATCCCGAGGTCGACACCGGAACCGACCGCCAGGACGTGGAGAAGGTCTTCGACTCGGCCTACGACCTCTCCCTGGCCTGGTACTACACGGGCGCGCGGCGGTACGCCGAGAAGGCCGGACAGGTGCTGCGCACCTGGTTCCTCGCCCCGGCGACCCGGATGAACCCGAACCTCGACCACGCCCAGTTCATCCCGTGCAAGTACGACGGCCGCGCCATCGGCGTCATCGACTTCTCCCAGTCGTACACGAGCGTGGTCGACGCCCTGGCCGTCCTCGCCACCGGCGCACCGGGCTGGAGCGCCGCCGACCGGGCCGGGATGCGCGACTGGAACACGGACTTCCGCGACTGGCTCCGGAACAGCGCCTTCGGCAAGGAGGAGGGGGCCGCCGCCAACAACCACGGCACCTTCTACGACATGCAGCTCGCCGCCCTCGCCTACGCGACCGGCGACCGGGCACTGGCACGGAAGACCGTGCTGGACGCCCGGGCCCGGCGGATCGACCCGCAGGTCGCGGCCGACGGGAGCCAGCCGCAGGAGCTGGCCAGGACCAGGAGCTGGCACTACTCGACCTTCGACCTGGTCGCCTACACCCGGCTCGCCGCCATCGGCCGGCACGTGGGGGTCGACCTGTGGACCTACCGGGGACCGGACGGGCAGAACCTGTTCAGGGCCGTCGACTTCCTGCTGCCCGCCGCGACCGGAGCCACCGCCTGGCCCTATCCGGAGCTGGAGTTCCACCGCTACGCCGCGTCCGACGTCGTCCACGCGGCCGCCGACGCCGGGGACAGGGCGGCCCGGCGGGCGGTACGACGGCTGGAGGCGCCCCCCGGCGGGGACCTCTGGGCGCTGCGCCCGGCCGCCGAACAGCTGGACTCGATCGCGGGCTGAACCCGCCGGTGGGGCTTCTGAGCGCTCGCTTAGACTGGCGGGAGCTGAAGGTCAGCGACATGCCAGCAACGCCCAGGAGCCCCACCCGTGACCGCCGAAGCCCCGACCGCGCCCGCCCTGTCCTACGGACGGCTGATCCCCGTCACCGTCCACTTCGACGACCTGGACGCGCTCGGGCTGCTCCACAACGCCCGCTACCCGGTGATGGTCGAGCGCGCCTGGGCCGAGCTGTGGCAGGGGCACGGCTTCGCGTTCGAGGGCGACTGGGCCGCGGCCGAGGACGCCTGCAACGCGGTCAAGGAACTCCGGATCAGCTACGAGGCGCCGGTCACCCGGCCGGGCACGTACGCCGTCCACCTCTGGCTGGAACGGCTCGGCAACACCGGGCTGACCTACGGCTTCCGGTTCTCCTCGGCGGACGGCCGGACCACCTACGCGTACGGCACCCGGGTCCTGGTCCGGCTGGACGCGGCCACCCTGCGCCCGGCCCCCTGGAGCGATCGCTTCAGGACCGCGGGCCGGGAACTGCTGCGGCCGGCGGACTGACCTCGGCCCGCGCGCCCCGCTCCCCGGCCCGCAGCACCCCCGCGAACCCCACCAGGCCGCAGGTGAGCACCGTGACCACACCGAACGACACCACCAGGCTGGTCGCCTGGGCCACCCCGCCGATCAGACTGGGGGCGACCAGGCCCGAGGTGTAGGTGATGGTCGCGACGCCCGCGATGGCCTGGCTCGGGTTCGGCCCCGCGTGCCCGGCGGCCGCGAAGCACAGCGGTACGACGACGGCGATGCCGAGACCCATCAGCGCGAACCCGGTCATCGCCACCGCCGGATGTCCGGCCAGGACGATCAGCAGGCCGCCGATCGCGGCCAGCACCCCGCCGCCGCGCACGGTGCGCACCGCGCCGAATCGGTTCACCACCGTGTCCCCGCAGATCCGGGCGACCGCCATGGTCAGCATGAACCCGGTGGTGGTGGCCGCGGCGAGCCCCGCCGAACTGTCCATCCGGTCGCGCAGGAACACCGCCGACCAGTCCAGGCTCGCCCCCTCCGCGAACACCGCGCAGAAGCCGACCGCGCCGATCAGCAGCGCCGACCGGGGCGGCAGCGCGAACCGCGGCGGCGGTTCCTCGTCCTCGGCGGGCTGCACGTCCAGCACCCAGCCGGCCGCCAGGACGCCGAGCACGGTCAGGGTGGCGGCTGCCAGCGCGAAGTGCAGCCGGGCGTCCGAGCCGAGGTGCGCGGCGAGGGTGCCGGCCGCCGAGCCGATCAGCGCGCCCGCGCTCCACATGCCGTGCAGCCCCGACATGATCGACTTCCCGAGCAGCCGCTCCACCTCGACGCCCAGCGCGTTCATCGCGACGTCGGACATGCCCGCGCTGGCGCCGTACACGAACATGGCCAGGCACAGCGTGTACAGGTTCGTCGCCAGGGACGGCAGGACCAGCGACAGCGTCCACATCGCGATCAGCCCGCGCAGCGCCGTACGGCTGCCGAAACGGTGGCTGATCCGGCCGGCCAGCGGCATCGAGCAGGAGGCGCCGAACGCGGTGAAGGCGAGCGCGAAGCCCAGCTGCCCGGTGCCCAGGCCGGCGTGTTCCTGGATCCAGGGGACCCGGGTCGCGAACGAGCCGGTGACGGCACCGTGCACGGTGAACACGGCCGCGACGGCGTACCGCGCCCGCTTCACCTCGTGCCGCTCGTGACCCACGTCTTTCATGGTCCTGCCCCTCCCCGGGTGGGTACCGCCCCGCTGTCGCGCCGTAAACTATCAGGGACCCTTCCTGATAGATAGGGAGCGATACGGCCGTCCGGGCCGGACCGATCTGGGAGGATGCCCGTCATGCCCGCATCACCGAGCACCGCCCGGGCCATCAACGACCGGCTCGCGCTGACCCTGCTCCAGCGGGAAGGCGCGCTGACGGCAGGGCAGTTGAAGCAGCTCACCGGGCTGTCCCGGCCCACCGTCGCCGACCTCGTCGAGCGGCTCACCGCCTCCGGCCTGATCGCGGTGGTCGGCGAGTCCGGCGAGCAGCGCCGGGGGCCGAACGCCCGGTTGTACGGCATCGTCGCCGACCGCTTCTGCCTGGCCGCCCTCGACGTCCGTACCGAGAGCGTCTCGGTGCTGGTGTCCGACCTGGTGGGGCGGGTGCTGGCGGAAGGGTCGGTGCCGGTCGGGCCGGAGGCGGGGGAGACGGCGGCCGTCGAGCGGGCGGTGGAGCTGGTCGAGCGGACCGCCAAGGAGGCGGCGGCCTCCGGAGGCGGGCGGCTGCACACCGTCGGCATCGGGGCGCCCGGGCTCGTCGACCCGGCAGGCGGCGAACTCCGCGACACGGCGGGCCTGCCGGCCTGGCACCGCCGGCTGGTCGCCGCCGTGCAGGAGCGGTTCCCCGAGGCCCGGGTCAGCGTGGAGAACGAGACCAACCTGGCCGCCCTGGCCGAGCAGCGCGAGGGCGTCGCCCGCGACCGGGACACCTTCGTGCTGCTCTGGCTCGGGCACGGCTGCGGCGCCGCCGTCGTCCTGGACGGCAGCCTGCGCCGGGGCGCCTCCGGCGGCACCGGCGAGATCGGCTTCCTGCCGGTGCCGGGCACCGGAGCGCTCCCGTCGGCGACGGACTGCACGGGCGGCTACCACTCCCTGGTGGCGGCGGCCGCGATCGCCGAACTCGGCGCCGAACACGGCCTTGCGCCCGCCGGGTCGACGGGCCCCGAGCCCGCGGCGGCCGCCCTGGTCAGGGAGGCGGTCCGAGGCGCGGGGGAGTCGGCGCCCCGAAGGGGCGCGGGGAACTGCGCGACCGGTCACGACGGACCCGCGGACGACCGTCCACCCTCGCCGGTGTCTCCCGGGACCCGCTTCCTCGACGCCCTCGCCGACCGCGTCGCCGTGGGTGTGGCCGCCGTCGTGGCGGTCCTGGACCCCGGCCGGGTGGTCCTCGGCGGCGAGATCGGCGCGGCCGGCGGCACCGCGCTGGCCGCCCGCGTCGAGGGGCGGCTGCGCCGGATGTCCCCGCTGGCCACCGAGGTCCGGGCGAGTGCCCTCGGCGGCGGGGCCGTGCTGCGCGGAGCGCTTCTGACGGCGCGGGAGCGCGCGCAGGACGAACTGTTCGCACCGCGGGACCGCTGACCCGGCAGCCCGTTGGGCGACCCGGCGACGGGCAAGGGCCGTCGTCACCGCCGCCGGGCCCGCCCGAACGATAAATGGACTAGACCAGTAGGGTCAAGAGCTGCGGATCAAGTCAAGTTGCCTGGTCCGGGGGGTAGTTGGGTGCCCGCTACGCATATGACGGCCCGTCGGGGAAGTCCAGCGACACGGTCTGTGAGGCAACCCACACGCTTCCCTTGAATGGACCACCCCCGGGCGTGGCAGACTGGCCGTGTACCAGAAGCAGCGCACTCCGGGGTCGGTGAAACTCCGAACCGGCGGTTACAGTCCGCGACCCGTCCGCTTCCAGCGGCCGGTTGACCAGGTGAAATTCCTGGACCGACGGTTAAAGTCCGGATGGGAGGCAGTGCGCGGCGGGCGAGCATGTATCCGTGCGCGCCGCCGTATCTGGTCCCGTCCGTGATGGGCGGGGCCCTGTCGGCGTCGTTCCCGGTGTGCTCTTCCGTCCTTTCTGTCGTTCTTCGACAGGCCCCGGAGTCCGTGCCCCAATGAGGCAGGAGGACCCGGGAAGTGTTCACCGGAATCGTCGAAGAGCTGGGTGAGATCACCGCCGTCGAGAATCTCGGCGACGCCTCCCGTTTCCGGCTCCGTGGCCCCGTCGTGACCGAGGGCGCACAGCATGGCGACTCCATCGCCGTGAACGGGGTCTGTCTGACCGTCGTGGAGCACGAGGGCGACGAGTTCACCGCCGACGTCATGCAGGAGACCCTGAAGCGCTCCTCCCTCGGCGCGCTCGGTGTCGGCTCCCGCGTCAACCTGGAGCGCCCCACCGCCGTCGGCTCCCGGCTCGGCGGCCACATCGTCCAGGGCCATGTCGACGGCACCGGTCAGGTGCTGTCGAGGACCCCGTCGGAGAACTGGGAGATCGTCAGGGTCTCGCTCCCCGCCGACCTCGCCCGCTACGTCGTGGAGAAGGGCTCCATCACCGTCGACGGCATCAGCCTCACCGTCGTCGAGGCCGGCCCCGACTACTTCACCGTCAGCCTCATCCCGACCACCCTCGACCTGACCACCCTCGGTCTCAAGCAGGCAGGCGACCCGGTCAACCTGGAGGTCGACGTCGTCGCCAAGTACGTGGAGCGGCTGCTCGCGAGCTCGCGGGGAGCGGGCAAGTGAACTGGCTGAACTCCGAGGCCTTCGCCCTGTTCGGCCAGCACATCCTGTGGTCGGACATGATCGGCAACATCCTCGGCCTGGCCGCGCTCGCGCTCGGCTGGCGCCGCAACCTGTCGAGCTGGCCGGTCCAGTTCGCCTCCGGCCTCATCCTCTTCGGCGCCTTCTACGGGCACCTGACCGGCAGCGCCGGCAAGCAGGCCGTCGTCATGGCCGTCGCGCTGTACGGCTGGTGGCGGTGGAACCGCGACCGGAGGCGGGCCGGTGACGGCGGGGACGGGCACATCACCCCCCGGTTCGCCACCTGGCGCGAGCGCGGCGCGATGGTCGCCGCCGCGGCCGCCGGCACCGTCGCCGTCGCCCTGCTCTTCAAGGCGTACCCGTCCCTGTCCTGGGACCCCTGGCCGGACGCCTACATCTTCGTCGGCACCGTCGTCGCCATGTACGCCCAGGCACGCGGGATGGTCGAGTTCTGGATCGCCTGGCTCCTGGTCGACCTGGTCGGCGTCCCCCTCAACTTCGCCAACGGCTACGCCTTCTCCGGCTTCGTCTACGTCATCTACGGCGCGCTCGTCCTGTGGGGCATGCGCGACTGGTGGCTGCGCTCCCGCCAGGGCACGCGGCCCGCTCTCGAAGGAGCCCCCGCATGACCGCCCTCCCGTCGCCCGCCGCCGCCCCGAACGAGACGCTCCGCGCCGTCCCCCGGGTCCCGCCCGTCCTTTACAGCGCCGATGGCGTCGAGGACCTCACCCTCGACACGGTCGAGCAGGCCGTCGCCGACATCGCGGCCGGCCGCCCGATCGTGGTCGTCGACGACGAGGACCGCGAGAACGAGGGCGACCTCGTCGTCGCCGCCGAGATGATCACCCCCGAGATCGTCGCCTTCATGATGAGCGAGTGCCGCGGCCTGATCTGCGCGCCCATGGAGGGGGAGGAGCTGGACCGGCTCCAGCTGCCGCAGATGGTCGGGGACAACACCGAGTCCATGAAGACCGCGTTCACCATCTCCGTGGACGCGTCCGGCGCGCACGGCGTCACCACCGGCATCTCCGCCGCCGACCGCGCGACCACCCTGCGGCTGCTCGCCGCCGGGGACGCCGGGCCCGCGGACTTCGTCCGCCCCGGCCACGTCTTCCCGCTGCGCGCCCGGCCCGGCGGTGTCCTCACCCGCAACGGCCACACCGAGGCCGCCGTCGACCTGGCCCGGCTCGCCGGCCTGCGCCCGGCCGGAGCCATCGTCGAGATCGCGGGCGAGGACGGCCGGATGCTCCGCCTCCCCGAGCTGATCCCGTTCGCCCGCAAGCACGGTCTGACCATCATCTCCATCGCGGACCTGGTCGCCCACCGCCGTGCCGCCGAGCCCACCGTCCACCGTGAGGCCGAGGTCAACCTGCCCACCGGGCACGGCACGTTCACGGCGTACGGCTACCGCTCCGCCACCGACGGCGTCGAGCACGTCGCCCTCGTCCACGGCGAGATCGGCGACGGCGAGGACGTGCTGGTCCGGGTCCACTCCGAGTGCCTCACCGGGGACGTCTTCGGCTCCGCCCGCTGCGACTGCGGTCCCCAGCTGGACGCGGCCCTGGACCGCGTCCAGGACGAGGGCCGGGGTGTCGTGGTCTACCTGCGCGGCCACGAGGGCCGGGGCATCGGGCTGCTGTCCAAGCTCCGCGCCTACGAACTCCAGGAGCGCGGCCGGGACACCCTCGACGCCAACCTCGAACTCGGGCTGCCCGCCGACGCCCGCGACTACGGCGCCGGCGCCGAGATCCTGGCCGACCTCGGGGTGCGCAGCGTGCGCCTGATGACCAACAACCCCGACAAGAGCGACGCGCTGCTCAGCCACGGCCTCAAGATCAGCGGCCGGGAGCCGATGCCCGTACAGGCGGGCGAGCACAACCTCCGCTACCTGCGCACCAAGCGGGACCGGATGGGCCACGACCTGCCCTGGCTGGACACCCCGTCAGGGGCGACGTCCACCTGCGGCAACCAGTAAAGAAACAGCACTGAGGAGAGACGTGAGCGGCAAGGGTTCACCGGAGTTGACCGTGCGCAATGTCAGCGACCTGCGGGTCGCCGTCATCGCTGCCCAGTGGCACGAGAAGGTGATGGACGGTCTGGTGGACGGCGCCCTGCGCGCCCTGCACGACCTGGGGATCGACGAGCCGACCCTGCTGCGGGTCCCCGGCAGCTGGGAACTCCCGGTCGCCGCCAAGGTCCTCGCGGGCCGCGGCTACGACGCGGTGGTCGCCCTCGGTGTCGTCATCCGCGGTGGCACCCCCCACTTCGAGTACGTGTGCCAGGGCGTCACCCAGGGCCTCACTCAGGTGTCCGTGGAGACCGGTGTCCCGGTCGGTTTCGGCCTGCTCACCTGTGACAACGAGGAGCAGGCCCTGGACCGGGCGGGCCTGGAGGGCTCCAACGAGGACAAGGGCCACGAGGCGGTGACGGCGGCGGTCGCGACGGCGGCCACGCTTCGCTCGGTATCCGAACCCTGGCACTGAGCGACGCGGCGTTTGGCGTAGTCTGGCGCTCACCATGTCCAACAAGACTTTCGAGGAGCTCTTCACCGAGCTCCAGCACAAGGCCGCCCACGGCGACCCCGCCACCTCCCGTACCGCCGAACTGGTCGGGAAGGGGGTCCATGCCATCGGCAAGAAGGTCGTCGAAGAGGCCGCCGAGGTCTGGATGGCCGCCGAGTACGAGGGCAAGGAGGCGGCGGCCGAGGAGATCTCCCAGCTGCTGTACCACGTCCAGGTGATGATGGTCGCCCGCGGAATCTCGCTGGACGACGTCTACGCCCACCTGTAGAAACCTTTCCGACAAAACCGCCTTTTCGAGCAAAGGAAGCCGACCTCATGCTGCGCATCGCCGTCCCCAACAAGGGTTCCCTCTCAGGACCTGCGGCGGACATGCTGCATGAGGCCGGCTACCGGCAGCGCCGGGAGTCCAAGGAACTCCGCGTCATCGACCCGGTCAACGACGTCGAGTTCTTCTACCTGCGCCCCCGGGACATCGCGATCTACGTCTCCTCGGGACGCCTCGACATCGGCATCACCGGCCGTGACCTGCTCGTCGACTCCGGCGTCCACGCCGAGGAGATCCTGCCGCTCGGCTTCGCCCGCTCCACCTTCCGGTTCGCCGCCAAGCCCGGCGCGGCCGACGGCCTGCCGGACCTGACGGGCAGGACGGTCGCCACCTCCTACGAGGGCATCGTCGCCAAGCACCTGGCCGACAGCGGCGTCGACGCCTCCGTCGTCCACCTGGACGGCGCCGTCGAGACCGCCATCGAACTCGGCGTCGCCGAGGTCATCGCCGACGTCGTCGAGACCGGCACCTCGCTGCGCAACGCCGGCCTGGAGGTCTTCGGCGAGCCGATCATGACCTCCGAGGCGATCGTCATCCGCCGGGCCGGCGCCCACGCGGAGGACCCCGCCGAGCCGAAGGTCCAGCAGTTCCTGCGCCGCCTCCAGGGCGTCCTGGTCGCGCGGACCTACGTGATGATGGACTACGACTGCCGGGTCGAGCAGCTGGAGAAGGCCGTCGCCCTCACCCCGGGCCTGGAGTCCCCGACCGTCTCCCCGCTGCACAACGAGGGCTGGGTCGCCGTCCGTGCCATGGTCCCGACCAAGGACGCGCAGCGGATCATGGACGACCTGTACGACATCGGCGCCCGCGCCATCCTGACCACGGCCATCCACGCCTGCCGCCTCTGAAACGCCTGCGAGAGATGTCCGAGCTCCCTTCCCTTCCCGTCACCTTCCGGCCGGGCCTGACGCGCGTGATCCTGCTCACCGCGGGCGCCGCCATGTTCGTCACGATCTCCGCGGTCGCGCTGCTCCTCGAGCAGCTCGGCCCGGGCGAACAGCTCAGCTTCGTCCTGACCGGCGCGCTGGTCTTCTGGGCGCTGGCCCAGCTGGCCCGGGTGAAGGTGGTCGCCGACGAGTCCGGTGTCACCGTCGTCAACATCGCCAGCAGGCGGCGTCTGGCGTGGGCGGAGATCGTCCAGGTGAACCTCCGCCCGGGTGACCCGTGGGTGTTCCTGAACCTCAGCGACGGCACCAGCCTGCCCGCGCTCGGCATCCAGCCGGGCATCGCCAAACGGCACGCCATCGCCGACGCCAGGGCCCTGCGGGCCCTCGCCGAGGCCCACGCGGTGCACGACCCCGAGCAGCACCAGGGCTGAGATCACGCAACTTCGGGGCCGCCTCGGGGTCGTCCACCCTGCCCTTGTGGGCCAGGTCTTGATTAATCTGTTGGCGGAGGCTTTTCACGTCCCGCCTCCACCCCTGTCGCGCGCCCCGCGCACAGGGGTTCCTGCTACCCGAGGAGTGACCCTCTCCGGCGATGGACGGATCGTCCTGTAGTACCTGCGCCGCCCCCTCCCGACATACCGCGGACCGTCCGGTCGATGTCCGCGAGGCTTCGGAGGCGGCGGCATCATGACCACCCCCCTGCTGCTCCTGGCAGCCGCGTTCCTGCTCATCCTCGCCAACGGCTTCTTCGTGGCCGCGGAGTTCGGCCTGGTGACCGTGGAGCGACCCGAGGCCGAGAAGGCCGCCGCCGACGGCGACAAGCGCGCCGGTACGGTCGTGGAGTCGCTGAAGGAACTCTCCTTCCAGCTCTCCGGCACCCAGCTCGGCATCACCATCACCTCGCTGGTCGTCGGCATGCTCGCCGAACCGGCACTGGCCGCGCTGCTGCACGGCCCGTTCACCGCGATCGGCCTGCCCGACGGCGCGGTCTCCGGCATCTCCGTGATCGTCGGCATGCTGCTGGCCTCGGCGATCCAGATGGTCGTCGGCGAACTCGTGCCCAAGAACTGGGCGGTCTCCAAGCCGCTCACGGTCGCGCGCTTCGTCGCCGGCCCGCAGGCCCGTTTCTCCCGCCTGTTCCGCCCGGTCATCGCCGCGCTGAACACGGTCGCCAACCGGCTCGTCCGCGCCCTGGGCGTGGAACCCGCCGAGGAACTGGCCTCCGCCCGCACCCCGGGCGAGCTGGTCTCGCTGGCCCGGCACTCCGCGCAGGCCGGCGCCCTGGAGCAGGACACGGCCGACCTGTTCGTCCGCACCCTGTCGCTGGGCGAGCTGACCGCGCAGCACGTCATGACCCCCCGGGTGAAGGTCAGCGCGCTCCAGGACTCGGCGACCGCCGAGGACGTGGTCAACCTCACCCGGGCCACCGGTCTGTCCCGTTTCCCGGTCTACCGGGAGAAGATCGACGAGATCGTGGGCATGGCGCACCTCAAGGACGCCCTGGCCGTCTCGGTCCACGACCGGCTGCGCACACCCGTCGGGCGCATCGCCCGCAAGGCGCTGCTGGTGCCCGAGACCCTGCCGGTCCAGCCGCTGCTCGCGCGGCTCCGCTCCGAACAGCCCATCGCGGTCGTCGTCGACGAGTACGGCGGCACGGCCGGGGTGGTCACCCTGGAGGACATCGTCGAGGAGCTCGTCGGCGAGGTCCGTGACGAGCACGACAGCCCCGACGCGCCGGAGCTCGCGGCCGCCCCGCCGCAGGACGGCAGACCCGCCTGGGACGTCGACGGCAGTGTCCGCGTCGACATCCTGCAGCGGATAGGCCTGGACGTGCCCGAGGGCCCGTACGAGACGGTCGCCGGCCTGGTCGCCGACCTGCTCGGCCGGATCCCGGCGCCCGGTGACCGGGCCGAGCTGCCCGGCTGGCGGCTGTCGGTCCGCCGGGTCGGCCACTACCGCGCCGAGCGGGTCCGCCTGGTCCGCATGGCCCCCGCCGTCGCGGAGGCGGTCCGATGAGCGTTCTGCAACTGGTCTTCGCGGCCCTGCTGGTGCTCGCCAACGGCTTCTTCGTGGGCGCCGAGTTCGCCCTGGTCTCGGTCCGGCGCAGTCAGATCGAACCGCTGGGCACCGCCAGGGCCCGTCAGGTGCTCTACGGTCTCGAGCGCCTCCCGCAGATGATGGCCGCCGCCCAGTTCGGCATCACGGTGTGTTCGCTGACGCTGGGCGCGGTGGCCGAGCCGACCGTGGCGCACCTGCTGGAGCCGCTGTTCGAGGCGGTACGGCTGCCGGAAGGGGTGATCCATCCGCTGGGCTATGTGATCGCGCTCGCCGGAGTCGTCTTCTTCCACCTGGTCATCGGTGAGATGGTGCCGAAGAACATGGCGATGGCGGCGCCCGAGAAGGCGGCGCTGTGGCTGAGCCCCGGCCTGGTGGCGTTCGCCCGCGTGTGCCGGCCGATCACGGTCGCCCTGGGCGCCCTGGCCCAGGGCATCCTGAAGCTGTTCCGGGTGGAGCCCAAGGACGAGGTCGAGGCCGTCGTCACCAGCGAGCAGCTCAACCGGCTCCTGGAGGACTCCGGGCAGGCGGGCCTTTTGGACCCCGAGGAGCAGGAGCGGCTGGAGGACGCGCTGGAACTGGGCTCCCGCCCGGTGACGGACGTGCTCCTGCGACGGGAGTCCCTGATCACGGTTCCGCCGTCGGTCACCCCGGGCCAGATCGTGGAACTGACCGCCCGTACGGGTTACTCCCGCTTCCCGGTGGCCGCCGAGGCGGGTGCGTTCATGGGCTATGTGCACGTCAAGGACGTGCTCGACCTGGAGGACTCGGACCGGGCGGTGCCGCAGCAGTTGTGGCGTCCGATGACGACTCTGCGGGCCGAGCTGCCGCTGGACGACGCGCTCACGGTCATGCGCCGGGCGGCGACGCATCTCGCGCAGGTGGCCGACGCCCATGGCCGGGTGCTGGGGCTTGCGGCGCTGGAGGACGTGCTGGAACTGCTGGTGGGCGAGGTGACGGACCCGGCGCACCGGGAGGAACGGCCGGCGAGGCCGCCCGAGCCCCGGGCCAGCGGAGAGCCCGAGGAAGTGACGGTGGGCTGACGCCGTCGGAGGGCCGCGGGACCGGTGACGGCCGGTCCCGCGGCCCTTTTCGTTCTCTCCTCGAACTCTCCGTTCTCCTGGCTGTGCGTGCGCCGCTATACCGCGTTTGCAATTAATCGGCGTCTGCAAGTAATGTCGTCGACGGCACCGCTGACCGCGCGCCGACGCCGCACACCACGGACCATCGACTACGGAGCCGTGGATACGCACCCCGTTGCCCGCGGCGGCCGGCGAGATCGACAAGGACAGGGAGAACCTCGTGACCTCCATCCCCGCCGTCACCCTCAACAACGGCGTCACCATGCCGCAGCTCGGCTTCGGCGTCTTCCAGGTACCCGACACGGAGACCACCGCCGCCGTGACCGGCGCCCTGCGGGCCGGCTACCGCAGCATCGACACCGCCGCGATCTACGGCAACGAACGCGGCGTGGGCCAGGCCCTCGCCGACTCCGGGATCGCCCGTGACGAGCTGTTCGTCACCACCAAGCTCTGGAACAGCGAGCAGGGCTACGACAGCACGCTCGCCGCCTTCGACGCGTCCCTGGACCGGCTCGGCCTGGACCACGTCGACCTCTACCTCATCCACTGGCCGACCCCGGCCCGTGACCTGTACATCGACACCTGGCGCGCGCTGGAGAAGCTGTACGCCGACGGGCGCACCCGGGCGATCGGCGTCTCCAACTTCCAGCCCGCGCACCTGGAACGCCTGCTCGGAGCGGCCTCCGTGGTCCCGGCCGTGAACCAGGTCGAGCTCCACCCGGGCCTCCAGCAGGCCGCGCTGCGCGAATTCCACGCCCGGCACGGCATCGCCACCGAGGCGTGGAGCCCGCTCGCCCAGGGCGCCGTCCTCAAGGACGAGACGATCACCTCGATCGCCGCCGCGCACGACAGGAGCCCGGCCCAGGTCGTCCTGCGCTGGCACCTGCAGATCGGCAACGTGGTCATCCCCAAGTCGGTCACGGACACCCGTATCCGCGAGAACTTCGACGTGTTCGGCTTCGAGCTCACCCCTCAGGAGATCGAGGCGATCGGCGCGCTCGACCGCGGCATGCGCGCGGGCCCGGACCCCGACACCCTCAACTAGCCACGCGACGGGCGACGTTCGCCCCGCTCGCGATGCCCCCGACCTCGTACCCCCCACGCCGCAAGACAGATTGAGGCACCACCATGAGCATCCGCTCCTTCCTGCCGGACCGCATCGGCTTCGGTACCGCGCCACTCGGCAACATGTTCCGCGCCATCCCCGACGACGAGGCCGCAGCCACCGTGCAGGCCGCCTGGGACCAGGGCATCCGCTACTACGACACCGCGCCCCTGTACGGCGCGGGCCTGGCGGAACTCCGGCTCGGCGACGTGCTGGCCGGCAAGCCGCGCGACGAGTACGTGCTGTCCACCAAGGTCGGCCGGATCGTCCTCGACGAGGTCGAGGACCCCGCGAGCCGGGAACTCGGCGAGAAGGGCGCCCTGTTCGAGCACGGCCGCCCCAACAGGATGGTCAACGACTACAGCGCCGACGCGACGCTGCGCTCCGTCGAGGACAGTCTCAAGCGCCTGCGGACCGACCGCCTCGACATCGTCTGGGTGCACGACGTCGCCCAGGACTTCTACGGCGACGAGTGGGTCGGCGTGTACGAGAGCGCCCGCACCGGCGCGTTCCGCGCCCTGACCCGCCTCCGGGAGGAGGGCGTCATCAGGGCCTGGGGCCTCGGCGTCAACAAGGTCGAGCCGCTGGAGATGACACTGGACCTGGAGGAACCGCGCCCCGACGCGTTCCTGCTGGCGGGCCGGTACACACTGCTCGACCACTCCCGCGCCCTGCAGCGGCTGCTGCCCGCCGCGGTCGAACAGAACGTCGACATCGTCGTCGGCGGCCCCTACAGCTCCGGCATCCTCGCCGGCGGCAGCCACTTCGAGTACGCCGAGGCGCCCGCGCACATCGTCGAGAAGGTCGGCCGGATCAAGGCGCTCACACAGCGGCACGGCATCGGCATCAAGTCCGCCGCCCTCCAGTTCGTGCTGGCCCACCCGGCCGTCGCCGCGGCCATCCCCGGCGCGACCAGGCCCAGCCGCATCGCCGAGGACCTGGCCGCGCTCGTCGAACCCGTCCCGTACGGCTTCTGGAAGGCCCTGCGCGAGCAGAAGATCATCGCGCACGACGCCCCGGTCCCCCTGGGGGACGCCTCGTGACCGCAGCGGCCCGCGTCACCCTCGACGCGCGGCAGTCCGCCGAGCGGGTCTGGCGGCTGAGGCTTCGACTCGCTGCCCGACTGGTTGCCGTACATCGCGGAGAGCCGGCCGAGCGAGGGCGGTCGGCTGCGCACCCTGACGAACGCCGAGGGCGGGGTCATCGTCGAACGCCTCGAAGCCTTCGACGAGGCGGCCCGCAGCTACTCCTACTCGATCGTGCGGGCCCCGTTCCCCGTCACGGGGTACCGATCCACGCTCCAGGTCGTCGACCGCGGCGGCGAGGGGTGCCGGGTGGAGTGGTCGGGCACGTTCACCGCGGACGGCGTCACCGACGCCGAGGCGGCCGCGCTCTTCGAGGGCATCTACCGGGACGGCCTGGCCGCCCTGGCGGAGACGCTGACCACCTGACCGGGGGCGGGGGAGCGGCACGGACCGGGCGGGCGGGCCGGGACCTCGCGGTCCCGGCCCGCCGCTACATCCCGGCCGGATCCTGCGGCCCGCGCCCCGACAGCACCTCGCCGTACGCCTGCATCAGGTCCGGCAGCCGTAACGTCGCCAGGTCGTCCCGTGAGAGCGCCCCGGGATACACCGACAGCCGCAGATCCCGGTAGGCGCAGCTCTTCTCGTACAGGGTCCGCAGGAACCGCCCGTTGCCCAGCTCGTCGATCCACCCCTGGTCGACCACGTGCCCGGCGATCGAGCGCAGCTCCTCCAGCGCCTCCTCGTCCCATGCGTCGCCGTTCTCCCCGGCCAGCACCTCGCCGATCGAGGTCAGTTCCAGCGGACGGTAGGAGGGGAAGTCGACGCGGGTCGTGAAGCGCGAGGAGAGCCCGGGGTTGGCGGCCAGCAGCCGGTCCATGCCCTCCGGATAGCCGGCCAGGATCACCACCAGGTGGTCGCGGTTGTCCTCGGCCCGCTTCAGCAGCACCTGCAGGGCCTCGTCGCCGTACGCGTCACCCTTGCCGTAGCCGGAGTTGGACAGCGAGTAGGCCTCGTCCACGAAGAGCACCCCGCCGATCGCGGAGTCGATCAGTTCGTTGGCCTTCACCGCGGTCTGGCCGAGGTACTCGCCGACCAGGTCGGCCCGCTGCGCCTCCACCAGGTGGTCGCCGCCGAGCAGCCCCAGTGCGTAGAAGACCCGTCCGAGGATCCGGGCGACCGTGGTCTTCCCGGTGCCCGAGGGGCCGGAGAAGACGAAGTGGCGCTTCGGCGGCTGCACCGGCAGCCCCTGCCCGGCCCGCAGCCGGGCCATGTTCAACTGCGCGGACAACGCCTTGACCTGCCGCTTCACCGGCTCGAGACCGACCATGCGCTCCAGTTCGGCGAGCGCCTCCTCGAGTAACGCGGGGTCGGTCGGACCGGCCGGCAGCGGAGGCGAGGCCATGACCTTCTCGCGCACCGCCGGATCGACCACCGAGGGCATCGCCCCGGCCGGCGGCTCCGCGTCCCCGAACCGCAGATCGCGGCCCTCCGCGCCGAAGAGCGGGTCGAGCAGGTCCGACCCGTCCACGACGTCCTGGCCCGCGCCCGCCAGCGTGATCGCCGCGAGGTCGGCACTGTCGTCGTACCCGTCCCCCTCGGCGATCGCGGCCAGCCGTGCCGAGGTGTCCATGAACGCGGGGTCGACCCGGTGCACGGCCCGGTACAGGGGGAGCGCGGCGGCACTGCGCCCGGTGCCCTCGTGCGCCCGGGCCAGCCAGTAGCGCAGCTCCTTGCGCTGCGGCTGCTCGCTGCGGCAGCGCATCAGGGCCGCGGAGAGCAGTGGTTCGGCCTGGCCGTACGTCTCTAGGCGGACCCGGGCCATGCCACCGAAGAGGCCGGCCTCGATGCCCAGCATGGGATCGTCCAGGAGCGGGTCGGTGTGCCGAACCAACTGCTCCCAGTCCTTGACCAGATAGGCCCGGCAGGCGTGCAGGAAGCGGACCTGCGGGTCGGCGTCGACCGGCGGCAGCCCGGCGAGCGCCCGGTCGAGCTCCGGGACGTGCCGGCCGTCCAGCCAGTGCGAGGCGTGGGCGAGCAGCAGATCCCGCGGGTTCTCGAGAACCGGCTGCACCCACCAGCCGAGCCAGTACCAGGAGTTGAGCGCGCGGCGGTGCCGGGCGCGCTGATCTCCGAAGCGGTCCCGGTGCCGGAACATCCGCAGCAGCGCGGTCGTCGTGTCGACGCGCAGCGCGTGCAGGCCGAGCCAGGCGTCGGCCATCCCGGGATCCATCCGTACCGCGGCGCGGAACTCCTCCTCCGCCTGCGGATAGGCGCCCATCGTGTAGGCGTCCACACCTCGCAGCCAGGCGAGGTCGGCCGGGGCCTCGGGGCCCCGCGTGCCGAAATCCATCACGTCCCCCACAAACCGTGCCCGTGGTTGGCCCCCGGGCTCCCCCCGATGGCCGCAGTTGGTCGAACCGCTGTGCCGCGGACCGGAGTTGCAGGTGCGCGAAGCAGCCGTTCGAAGGTCGCACCGAGGGCATCGTACCTGCGGTCCCACCGCCCGCCGAAGGGTGCCGCACAGGCCGTTTGACGAGGTGGGAGCAGACGGGGCGCACACCGCGCGGTGACCGAGGGTGAGCGGGGAGGTGCGCGCGTCGCGCGCAAAAGGGATAAAGGGTAGAACGAAGCCCCCGATCACGGGGGAACAACCGGGGGCTTCGCGTCTGCGGGGCGGCTCCCAGGGGCCGCTCAGTGAGAACGTAAGTCCTGTACGACCCTTGGGTCAAGCCGAGTTGAGGTACTGAGGCAACTTCTTTCGGGCTCGTCTTCACGAGTTCAGCACATCGCCGACGGTCCCTCACGGTGAGTGACCGTGTGGTCCGGTCCAATCGTCGTCACGGGTCCCGGAAGTACCTTGTACCCCTTCTGTGACTGTGTCACCAGGAGATCGGAGTACGGCCTCGAGGGGTCCCCGTCGAAGTGCGCGCGTTCCGCCCCGACCCATCCGTCCCAGAACTCCCGCTGTTCCGCTCCGTCGCGCAACCTGCCCCGCGTCCAGGACTCCTCCCGCGGCACCTCCATCCACAGCAGTCGCGCCAGGAACGGGCGCAGGGCTCGGCGGCCGGCGCCCACCCCCTCGACGAGCACCACGGGGGCGGGCGGCAAGGGCCGGGGCGGGCCGAAGCCGCGGGTGCGCCAGTCGTAGGGCGTGTAGTGGGCGGTCTCGCCGCGGCCGAGCGGCTCGATCACCTGGGTCAGGAGCCGGCCCGTCCAGGCGAACAGCTCGTCGTGGCTGGCGATGTCGTCGAGGTGGAGCACCGGCGCCCCGCCCAGCGCGGCGGCCAGCCGCCCGGTGAAGGTGGTCTTCCCGGAACCGGCGTGTCCGTCCACGCCGACGAGGCGGACCGGGCCGCAGGAGGGAGGCAGGGCCCGGAGGGCCGAGGCGAGACGGTGAATGACGATTCCCGAGGTGTGCCGAGGTGTGGTGTGGTGTCGCGCGGTGTGGGGTGTTTTCCCGAAACATTCTAGTAGTGCGGTGCATAGCGGGCGTTCCCGGGCCCTGGGAAAGTAGCGGCTTGAACTGATTTCGAGCCGTTCTCCGGTGCCCTCGTCAATATTTCGACCCGCTGACCGTTATGTCGAAATCAGACGTTCCCGGTGCGGCCGCCGCTGAGTAGGGTGTTTTCAGCGCGACTGCGACGCGTCGCACGGGGACGGACAGGGGAAGATGGCCGCGGAGTTATTCGAGGGGCAGTACGTATGGCATCCGGCGGCCGATGACCGCTTGCTCGCGAGCGTGTGCGTGGACGTGCGCGCCGGGAGATATCGCAGCGCCGACGAGGCCCTGATCGAGACCCGCGCCGACTTCGCCCTGCGCGCCCACCGTTCCCTGGTGCTGGCCTCCGAGGCGGCCGGCACCGACCTGGTCGAGCGCTGGCTGGCCGAGGAACCGGGCCCCGAGTCCGCGCTGATGTGGGCCCGGGTGGCCGTGCAGCGGGCGATCCGGGCGGCCGACGCCCACGACGAGCGCGCCGAGGCGCTGGAGCGGATCGCCCTCGCCGCCTGCGACCGGGCCTCGGCCGTGAACCCCGCCGATCCCACGCCGTGGGCCGCCAAGCTGGCCATGGCCCGGCTGCACCGTCCGCACGACGCGGCACCGAGCGGCCTGCTGACCTCACCGCCCGGGCCCTGGCGGCTGTTCGCGCACACCCTCGACCTCGACCCCTGGCACCGGGAGGCCCACCACCGCTTCCTGTCCTTCTTCTTCACCCGCCACGGCGGGTCGGTCAACGCCGCCTGGGACGTCGCCGCCTTCCTGGCCCAGCGCGCCCCCGCCGACTCGGCGATCCGGCTGCTGCCCCTGGTCGCACTGGTGGAGAGCCACAACCCCACCCAACTGCTCGCCGAGCGGGTCTGGGAGCAGCCGCAGTGGCGCGCCACCGCGCTGTCGAACTACCACAACTGGCTGCCCGCCACGGCCGGATATCCCTTCACCCCGGTACTCGACCTCGCCTACCTCGCGCACGCGCTGGTCATGGCCCAGTGCCAGTTCGAGGCCCGGGCGGTCTTCACGGCCATGGGCCGGTACGCCTCCCGCATGCCGTGGAGCGTCTTCGGCGAGCCCGCCGAGCAGCTCTCCCGGGCCCGCCGCGCCTGCGGCCTGCCCGTCCCCTCGTAGCGAGACCCCCCACAGAGAAAGGCCGGTACGTGTCAGAGCGCACAGCGGACCCCGTCACCCTCGACGACGACGCGACCCTGCACGCGATGGGATATCCGCGAAAACTCACCCGCCGATTCCAGGCGTTCGACAATTTCGCCATCTCCTTCACCATCATCAATATTCTCTCCGGAATCTTCTCGTCCTTCGGGTTCGGCATGAACGCGGGCGGCCCCCGCATTCTCGTGTTCGGCTGGATCGGCGTGTGCGTGATGGTGCTGTGCATCGGTGCCGCCATGGCGGAAGTCGCCTCCGCCTTTCCGACGAGCGGCGCCCTGTATTTCTCGGCCGGTAAACTCGCGAAACGGCACAAGGGGGCCTGGTCCTGGTACACGGGCTGGCTGAACTTCGTGGGCCAGATCGGCGGCACCGCGGCCACCGGTTACGCGGCGGCCACCTTCATCCAGGCCTTCGTCGCCCTGCAGTGGCCCTCGTACACCCCGACGGTCCACCAGACGGTCCTGATCACGGCGCTGATCATCGTGGTCCAGGGGCTCGCCAACACCTACACCGTCCAGCTCGTGGCCGTACTGAACCGGATCTCCGTGTGGTGGCTGCTGATCGGACTCGTGGTGATCGTGAGTACACTGGTGGTGATGCCCGCCCAGCACCAGTCGGCGTCCTTCGTGACCCATTTCGTGAACAACACCGGCTTCACCAACGGCCTTTACGGCGGGATGCTCGGCCTGTTGGTCACCAGCTGGACCTTCACCGGCTTCGACGGCAGCTTCCACATGTCCGAGGAAACGGTCCAGGCGACCGTGAACGCCCCCAGGGGGATCATCCGCTCGATCGGCTATTCGGCGATCACGGGCCTCGTGCTGATGCTCGCGCTCGTGTACAGCATCGGCGACTACGCCAAGGTGGCGGGCTCTTCCGCGCCGCCCGTGCAGATCCTCATCGACGGACTCGGCATGGGCTGGGCCAAGGCGATGCTGCTCGTCGTCATCGGCGCCATGCTCTTCTGCGGCCTCGCCAACCTCACCAGCAACACCCGGCAGATCTTCGCCTTCTCCCGGGACGGCGCCATGCCCGGCTCCCGCCTGTGGCACTCGGTCTCGCCCCGCACCCGTACCCCCGTCAAGGCCGTGTGGCTCGCGGTCGCCTGTTCCCTCGCCCTGATCGTGCCGGGCTGGTGGTCGCACACGGCGTTCACCGCGATCGTCAGCGTCAACGTCGTCGGGCTGTTCCTCGCCTACGCCGTACCGGTGTTCCTGAGGCTGCGCCTCGGCGACGAGTTCCGGCCCGGGCCGTGGAACCTCGGCCGCTGGAGCCGGCCGGTGGGCTGGCTGGCGGTGACCTGGATCCTTCTGAGCAGCGTCCTGTTCATGCTTCCGCAGGCCTCGCCGATCACCGTCGACACCTTCAACTACGCGCCGATCGCCCTGGCCGTCGTCCTGATCGTGGCCACGGCCTGGTGGTTCGCCACCGCCCGGCGCCGCTTCCAGGGCCCGGTCAGCTACGGCCGCCCCGACGAGGTGGCCGCGATGGACCTCGTCTGACGCCTGTGAGGACGGGCCCCGGCGCCGGGTGCCGGGGCCTTCCAGCGGACCAGACCAATATTGGTGGGCGTGGCATCGGTGGAAGTGCTGGCAGGGGCATGTCCCCTGCTCCATAGTTGGCGCGAAGTCCCGCACCGGACCAGCAGCGTCGCGCACACCTGGGGGTTTCCCGCCCATGAGCAGAGCCGAACAGCCGTCCCGCAGAACAGTCCTGGCCGCCGCGGCCTCCGTCGCGGCGGCCGCGGTGGCCCAGGGAGTGATCCCGGCGGCCCCCGCGGCCGCGGCGCCGGAGCCCGAGTCCGAGGACACCGGCCGGGCCCTGGCCCGCCCGGTCGACTACCACTCGTGGACCACGCACAGCGACTGGCGGACCGGTTCCGCCAGGGGCGTCCGGGCCGTCGGCGGCAGACGCCCCGGTGTGGTCCTCGCCACCCCCGCCGGCACCACCTCGTACACCGACCCGCACACCGGCACCACCGCCGACTGGGAGTACGCCACCTGGACCGGCCCGGTGCACCGGCTCACCACGCCCGCCACCGAGGCCATCGCCTCCTGGAACGCGGACACCCCGGCCGGCACCTGGATCCAGGTCGAACTGCACGGCACCTACTCCGACGGCACCACGACCCCCTGGTACGTGATGGGCCGCTGGGCCGCCGGTGACCAGGACATCCGGCGGACGTCGGTGGACGGCCAGACGGACGGCAGGAGCACCGTCTGGACGGACACCTTCGCCATCGACGACGCCGGCACCGGCCTGCGCCTGACCTCGTACCGGCTTCGGCTGACCCTCTACCGCAGGCCCGGCACCGGGCTCACCCCGACCGTCTGGCGGCTCGGTGCCATGGGCTCCGACATCCCGGACCGCTTCACGGTCCCGGCCTCCACCCCGGGGCTCGCCCGGGAGCTGACGGTGCCGCGCTACTCGCAGGAGATCCACAAGGGCCAGTACCCCGAGTACGACAACGGCGGCGAGGCCTGGTGCAGCCCCACCTCGTCCCAGATGATCGTCGAGTACTGGGGCGGCCGGCTCACCCCCGCGCAGCTGGCCTGGGTCGACCCGGCGTACGCGGACCCCCAGGTCTGCCACGCGGCCCGCCACACCTACGACTACCAGTACGCGGGCTGCGGCAACTGGCCGTTCAACGCCGCCTACGCGTCCACCTACCAGGACCTCCAGGGCGTGGTGACGCGACTCGCCTCGCTCGCCGACCTGGAGACGCTGATCGCGGCCGGCATCCCGGCCATAACGTCCCAGTCCTTCCTGTCGAGCGAGCTGACGGGTGCCGGTTACGGCACCTCGGGGCACCTCATGACCGTGATCGGCTTCACCGCGGACGGCGACGTGATCGCCAACGACCCGTGCTCGGCCGACGACGACGCGGTCCGCCGGGTCTACGCCCGGCGGGAATTCGAGAACATCTGGTTGAGGACCAAGCGGTACAACGCCTCCGGCAACGTCAGCTCCGGCACCGGCGGCGTCTGCTACCTGTACTTCCCGGCCTGCCCGACCCCGCGCCAGCTCAGGGCGCTCGCGGCGGTGGGAGTGCGCTGACCAGGCGCGACGGCGGCCCTCGGGGAGACCCGGGGGCCGCTTTCCTGTGACCGACCTCTCCGCCGCAACCGCCGCGATCGGTGGCATGGTGGAACGTATGACCACGAACCACGCCACCGTCGCCCGCGCCCGTACCGGCGGCCCCGGGGAAGACGGCCCCAAGGTCCTGGAACACGTCATGGGCTGGGCCCTGGTGGTGGTCATCGCCATGCTGGTGACCCAACTCGGGCTGCTGTGACCTGACCCACCACCCGACCTGGCATACTGCGGATGTCCCGCAGCCTGCTGAGACCAGGGTCTAAATTGAATATTAGTCAACAGCGTGCCGTTACCCGTCCCCGGGCGCGCGGCACCGAGCGCTCAGTGGCTCGTCGTGCCGAACTCATCGCCATCGGGCGGAAGTTGTTCGCCGACACTTCCTACGACGCGCTCTCCATGGACGACATCGCCAGGCAGGCGCATGTCGCCAAAGGGCTGATCTACTACTACTTCCAGTCCAAGCGCGGTTACTACCTGGCGATCATCCAGGACTCGGTCGCCGACCTGGTCACCTATGCCGCGAGCGGCCTGGAGCTGCCCCAGGTGGACCGCGTGCACCGCACCATCGACAGCTATCTGCGCTACGCCGAGCACCACCAGGCCGCGTACCGCACGATCGTCAGCGGCGGCGTCGGCTTCGACACCGAGGTGCACTCCATCCGGGACGGCGTGCGCGAGGCGATCATCGGGACCATCGCCCAGGGCGCCTACGGCCGCGGCGACATAGCCCCGCTCGCCAAGATGGGCCTGCTCGCCTGGCTGTGCAGTGTGGAGGGCGCGACCCTCAGCTGGATCGACCGCCCCGAACTCTCCCGTGACACCATGTGCGAGCTGCTGGTCAAGACGCTCGGCGGCACCATGCGCGCCATCGAGGAACTGGACCCCGCCTACCGCGCCCCGGCCCCGGCCCGCCGGGACACCTGACGGACACCAGGGGCGGAGGTCTCGTGGAACCCCCGCCCCGAGCCCCCGTGACCGGGGTCAGTTGACGGCCTTGACCAACTCGCCGTTCGCGGTGTCGCCGCTCAGCTCCCAGAGGAAGGTGCCGCCGAGGCCCTGCTGGTTCTTGTAGGCCATCTTGGTCGCGATGGTCGCCGGGGTGTCGTAACTCCACCAGTTGCTGCCGCACTTGGCGTACGCGGTGCCGCCCACGGTGCCGGTCGCCGGGCACTTGGTCTTCAGCACCTTGTAGTCCTCGATGCCGGCCTCGTAGGTCCCCGCCGCCGGGCCGGTGGCCGATCCGCCGGGCGCGGCCTGGGTGACGCCGGTCCAGCCGCGGCCGTAGAAGCCGATGCCGAGCAGCAGCTTGGACGCCGGGATGCCGAGGCCCTTCAGCTTGGCGATGGTCGCCGAGGTGTGGAAGTCCGCCTTGGGGATCCCCGAGTAGGAGTTCAGCGGCGAGTGCGGGGCCGTCGGACCGGTCGCGTCCCAGGCCCCGAAATAGTCGTACGTCATCGGGTTGTACCAGTCGACGTACTGCGCCGCGCCGGCGTAGTCCGCCGCGTCGATCTTGCCGCCGCCGGTCGCGTCGGCGGTGATCGCGGCCGTCACCAGCGAGCCGCTGCCGAACTTCGAGCGCAGTGCCGCCATCAGTTTCCGGAACGCGTCCCGGCCACTGGTGTCGCAGGTGTTGCCGCAGGCGTTCGGGTACTCCCAGTCGATGTCGATGCCGTCGAAGACACCGGCCCACTTGGAGTTCTTCACCAGGTCGTAGCAGGACTGGGCGAAGGCGGCCGGGTTCCTGGCGGCCTCGCCGAACCCGCTCGACCAGGTCCAGCCGCCGAAGGACCACAGGATCCTGAGGTTCGGGTGCTTCTTCTTCAGCTTCAGCAGCTGGTTGAAGTTGCCGCGCAGCGGCTGGTCCCAGGTGTCCGCGACCCCGTCCACCGACTCGGCGGCGGTGTGGGCGCGGTCGGTCGCGGCGTACGAGTCGCCCATCGCGCACTTGCCGCCGGTGACGTTCCCGAACGCGTAGTTGATGTGGGTGAGCTTCGCCGCCGAGCCCGAGGTCTCGACGTTCTTGACCAGGTACTTGCGGTCGTAGACGCCCCATTCCGTGAAGTAGCCGACGACCTTGGAGCCGGCCTGCACCTGGGAGGCGGAGGGAGTGGGCGGGGCGGACCGGGCGGCCGCGGACGCGGTGCCCGCGCCGGCCAGCAGCCCGGCGCCGAGGACGGCGCAACAGGCCGCGGAGAGCAGCGCCCGCAGCCGGGAGCGGTGGGAGGTGTGCATCGGGTGTCTCCTCCTGGGGGAGAGGGGAACGCGCGCCGATTGGCATGAACGCGGTAAAGCGTTGGTCATGAACCTTAGGAGGACTAGACCAGTCGGGTCAATGGTTCGTACCAATCCCGGGACGGCCGGATGTTGTCCTGGAATCGGCGAAGTAAGCGGTCGTTAACTGGTGACGGAAGGTCCCCGATCGGGCATACTCACTGCGCAGCCGCTGGTCAGCAGCTTCCGTGACCCGGAACGCCCACCTCGGCCGCACTCGAACGACAGGCGGAGCCGCCCCTACCCGACGGGCCGTGACCGCCGGTGCCCGACAGGGAGGAGACCGACGCCATGTCCGACCGCGACCCGCAGCCGGTGGAGCGTCAACTGCCCACGGAAGAGGCGAGGGACCTGATCTCGCTCGTCCGGGAGATCGCCCAGCGTGAGATCGCGCCCCGGGCGGCCGAGGAGGAGGACGCCGGACGCTTTCCGCGCGAGGTCTTCACCCTGCTCTCCGCCTCAGGCCTGCTCGGTCTGCCCTACGACGCCGAGTACGGCGGCGGGGAGCAGCCCTACGAGGTCTACCTCCAGGTCCTGGAGGAGCTGGCCGCTGCCCGTCTCACCGTCGGCCTCGGAGTGAGCGTGCACACCCTCGCGAGCTACGCGCTCGCCGCCTACGGCACCAAGCAGCAGCAGGTCGAGCACCTGTCCGCGATACTCGGCGGTGGCCTGCTCGGCGCCTACTGCCTCTCCGAGCCGGCCTCCGGCTCGGACGCGGCCTCGCTGACCACGAAGGCGGTCAGGGACGGCGACGGCTGGGTGATCAACGGCACCAAGGCCTGGATCACGCACGGCGGCATCGCCGACTTCTACACGGTCATGGCCCGCACCGGCGGCGAGGGCTCGCACGGGATCACCGCCTTCCTCGTCCCCGGTGACGCCGAGGGCCTGAGCGGTGCCGCGCCCGAGAAGAAGATGGGCATGAAGGGCTCGCCAACCGCCCAGGTCCACTTCGACGACGTCCGGGTCCCGGACGAGCGGCGGCTCGGCGACGAGGGCCAGGGCTTCGCCATCGCCCTGTCCGCGCTCGACTCCGGCCGGCTCGGCATCGCCGCCTGCGCCATCGGGCTCGCCCAGGCCGCCCTGGACGAGGCCGTCGCCTACGCCACCGGACGGCGGCAGTTCGGCCACCCCATCTCCGACTTCCAGGGCCTGCGTTTCATGATCGCCGACATGGCGACCCAGATCGAGGCCGGCCGGGCCCTCTACCTGGCGGCGGCCCGGCTGCGCGACGCGGGCCGGCCGTTCGCCAAGCAGGCCGCCATGGCCAAGCTGCACTGCACCGACACCGCGATGAAGGTGACCACCGACGCCGTGCAGATCCTCGGCGGCTACGGCTACACCGCCGACTTCCCGGTCGAGCGCTACATGCGCGAGGCGAAGGTCCTGCAGATCGTCGAGGGCACCAACCAGATCCAGCGGATGGTCATCGCTCGTCATGTGGCGGGGCCGGAAAGCCGCTGAACTGCCCGCGTGAGACCGTCGGGGCCGCCAGCCTGACCCACTCCGGGTCGTGGCGGCTCGGCAGGGTGCGGCCCCGGTCGGCCCAGGTCCGCAGCAGGTCGCGGTAGATCGGCGGATCCTGCGGCGCGGGCGGTGCGGGCGGTGCGGGCGGTGCGGGCGGTGCGGGCGGCGGGGCCGGTACGGCGGGCGGGGGCACGAAGATGCGGCGCTGACGGCCGAGAGCGGTGTAGGTGGTCGTCATGTCCGGCCAACGCGGGGGCCGCCGCCCTGGTCACCGATCCCCCGAATCGGGCGTGAGTTCGTGGGCGTCCGGTCCCGGATCTGGCCACTCCCGGTTTTCTGACGTACCGTCAGCCGGACCGTCTCCAGCCGCCGGGGAGGCCCGCCATGGCCGACGACCGTCCCGTACCGCTCGACGAGTACCCGGTCCACCAGGTCCCGCTCTCCATGAAGCACGTCGCCACCGGGGACCGGAACGCCTACGACCGCTGCATCTTCCACGTCTTCGACCACGACGGCCGCGCCCTGCTCATCCTCGGCCTCGGCGTCTACCCGAACCTCGGAGTGATCGACGCCTACGCCACCCTGCGCACCGGGGACACCCTGCACGCGGTGCGCGCCTCGGACGCCCTCGGTGACGACCGGACGCGGCTCGCGGTCGGTCCGCTGCGCATCGAGGTCGAGGAGCCGCTCCGGCGCTTCCGCCTGACCTGCGAGGACTCGCTCGCGTACGACCTCACCTGGACCGCGGACTTCCCGGCCCTGTGGGAGCCGCACCATCTGCAGCGCCGCGGCGGCCGGCTGACACTGGAGGGCCGCAGGTTCGTGCAGGCCGGGGGAGTGTCTGGGGTGATCCGGGCCGGCGGCGAGGAGTTCCGCGCCGACCCGGCCGGCTGGACCGGCACCCGGGACCGCAGCTGGGGCGTCCGCCCGGTACCGGGGGAGGAGGCCGGGCGGCTCGCCGAGGAGAACCCGACCGACGGCTTCCACTGGATCTGGTGCCCGGTCCGCTTCGAGGACCGCTTCCTGATGGTCGTCGTCCAGGAGGACGCCGACGGCTACCGCACCCTGAACGACGCCACCCTGGTCCGCCCCGGTCACCCCGACCGCCAACTGGGCTGGCCGCAGGCCGAGATCACCTACCGCTCCGGCACCCGCCACCCGGAGCACGCCGTCGTCCACCTCGGCGGCGCGCGGGACCCCCAGGAGCTGGAGGCGGAGATCCTCGCCTCCTCGCCGCTCGCGATCGGCGCCGGCTACCCGCCGGCCGACGACTGGCAGCACGGCACCTGGCAGGGCCGTGGCTGGACGGACCGCCGCACCTACGACATGACCGCGCCGCACCCCCGCGCGGCCTACGGCGTCACCGACCACTCCGCCCGCTTCCGGCTGGACGGCCGGGTCGGCCACGGCATCTTCGAGCACGGCTCGTTCGGCAGACACGATCCGAGCGGCTTCACCGGCTTCGACTCGGTGGCGCCCTGAGGAAGGAGGCCGGGATGGCGACGAAACCGCGCCCGCGCACCACCACACGCGACCCGGAGGACCTCACCCGCCGGCTGACCGCCTGGCTGGACGGCCGGCTCCCCGGCGCCAAGGCCGTCGGGGTGACGGTGCCCGCCTCCAACGGCATGTCCAGCGAGACCCTCCTGTTCGACATCGAGCACCCTCATCCACCGCTGCGCGGCTGCGCGTTGAGACTGGCGGCCGACCCCTCGGCGTACACCGTCTTCCCGTCGTACGACCTCACCCGCCAGTACCGCACCATGCGACTGGTCGCCGACCGCACGGACGTGCCGGTGCCCCGCGTCCTGTGGCTGGAGGAGGACCCCGGACCGCTCGGCGCGCCCTTCTTCGTCATGGAGAGGGCCGAGGGCCGCGTCCCGCCCGACGTCATGCCCTATACGTACGAGGGGAACTGGCTGCACGCGGCGAGCGACGCCGAACGCGGCCGGCTCGAAGCGGCCTCGGTCGGCCTCCTGGCCCGACTGCACGACCAAGTCCCGCTCGCGGAAACCGAGTTCCTCGACCTCCCTGGAGACGGCGACGCCCTGCGCCGCCACGTCGACTCCCAACTCGTCTACTACGACTGGGTGGTGGACGGGCTCGCCCGCTCACCCCTGATCGAGACGGCGTTCGACCGACTGGCCGACCTGTGGCCGGCCGAACCCGGCCCGCCGGTGCTCAACTGGGGCGACGCGCGCATCGGGAACGTCGTCTACGACGGCTTCGACCCCGTCGCCGTCCTCGACTGGGAGATGGCGGCACCGGCTCCGCGCGAGGTGGACCTCGGCTGGACCGTCTACCTGCACCGCTTCTTCCAGGACCTCACGGCCGCCACCGGGCAGCCGGGACTGCCCGGGTTCCTGCGCCGCGAGCGCGTCGAGGCCCGCTACGCCCGGCTGACCGGGCACACCCCGCGGGACATGGACTTCTACACCCTGTACGCCGCACTGCGGCACGCGATCGTCATGCTGCGCATCGCCTACCGGCAGGTGTACTTCGGCGAGGTCGCCGTCCCGGCGGATCCGGACACACTGATCCTGCACCACGGCAGTCTGCGCGCCATGGTGCAGGGCAGCTACTGGGACGCGGTGCGGTGAGTCAGGCGGCCTGACGGCCGACCGCACGGCCGCCGATGCGCATCGTCGGCATGCGCATCGGGCGCGAACCCGGGCCGCCGACGTGCGAGAAGGGCTGCGTCCGCCAGTTCAGACCCTGCGGGAGGGTCAGCAGGAGGGCGGTGTCCTGCTCCTGCGGCTCGACCGACTCGTCCGCGGACGGGGCCTCGGCCGCGGCGCGGCCGGTGCCGGCGCACACGGTGAGGCCGAACGGGTTCCACGGCGAGGCGCACAGCGCGTGCTCCGGCAGGAACTCCTCGTCCGCCAGCAGGGCGATCGGCTGCGCGCAGTCCGGGCAGATCACCCGGTACATCTCGAACGTGTCGTAGGCGTCGAGCTCATCGGCCTCGTAGGCGTCGGGTTCGACGCCCTCCGGCTCGGGTTCGACGACCAGGTGCGGGCGCTTGGACGTGCTGCGACCAGGGCGCTTAAGACTCTGCATGGGTAACTCCCCCTCGGGCTGGGCCGTGACGGCGCTGCGGCCTCGACCACAGCAAGCACTTCCCGTCCGGTCTCGGAGGTAATCACGAGACCATCACGGAGCCCGCCGAAGAGCTGTGGCGTTCGTCACATGCCGCTCGCAGGTGCCCGGTGCGGCGGTTTTGTCCCCTCCACAGGACCGCAACCCGCCCTCCCGGACATCACGAACCGGCCATGACCTGGGCCGCCGAGGTATCCCGGGAGATCAGGCGCACTGTAGTTTTTGCGCCATGGAGGAGCTGGACCGTCAAATCGTGCAGCTGCTCGTCAAGGACGGGCGGATGAGCTACACGGACCTGGGCAAGGCCACGGGCCTTTCCACGTCGGCCGTGCACCAGCGGGTGCGCCGGCTGGAACAGCGGGGCGTCATCCGCGGCTATGCCGCGGTCGTCGACCCGGAGGCCGTCGGGCTGCCCATGACGGCGTTCATCTCGGTGAAACCGTTCGACCCGAGCGCACCCGACGACATCGCGGACCGGCTGGCCGGCGTCCCCGAGATCGAGGCGTGCCACAGCGTCGCCGGCGACGAGAACTACATCCTCAAGGTGCGGGTGGCGACCCCGCACGAGCTGGAGGAGCTGCTGGCGCGGCTGCGCGGGCTCGCCGGGGTGTCGACGCGGACGACGGTGGTGCTGTCCACGCCGTACGAGGCCCGGCCGCCGAGGATCTGAACGCGGCCCGGTGCCGGTCGTCCGTCCGCTGCGGGTGAGCGGGGGTCGGTCGCGCAGTTCCCCGCGGCCCCTCGGGACGCGTTCGGGTCGCCCCAGGTTCGAGGTGATCGGTGTGAGGCGCGAGACTGTCTCCCATGAGTGATCGCACCGACCAGCCCAAGACCGTCCTCCTGCGCCGCGGCGAGGTGCACAGTCCCGCGGACCCGTTCGCCACCGCGATGGTCGTGGAACACGGGCAGGTCGCCTGGGTCGGGTCCGAGGGGGCCGCCGACGCCTTCGCGGACGGGGTCGACGAGATCGTCGACCTGGACGGGTCCCTGGTCACCCCGGCCTTCACCGACGCCCACGTCCACACCACCTCGACCGGGCTCGCCCTGACCGGCCTCGACCTGTCCGGGGCCGGTTCGCCGGACGCCGCACTCGCGCTGGTACGCGACTTCGCCGCCGCCCGCCCGGACGACCGGGTCCTGCTCGGCCACGGCTGGGACGCCTCCCGCTGGCCCGGCGGACGGCTGCCGGCCCGCGCCGAGCTGGACGCGGCCACCGGCGGGCGTCCCCTGTATCTCTCCCGTATCGACGTCCACTCGGCGATCGTCAGCACGGCCCTGCTGGACCTGGTCGCCGGTGTGGCCCCGCGCGGGGACGCCCCGCTCACCGGCGACGACCACCACGCCGTACGCGCCGCCGCGTTCGCGGCCGTGACGCCCGCCCAGCGTGCCGAGGCCCAGCGCACCGCCCTCGCCCACGCGGCCTCCCTCGGCATCGGGACGGTCCACGAGTGCGGCGGGCCGAAGATCTCCTCCGAGGACGACTTCGCCGCCCTGCTGCGGCTCGCCGCCGAGGTGCCCGGACCCCGGGTCGTCGGCTACTGGGCGGAGGCGGGCGACGAAGGCATCGACCGGGCGCGGGAGCTGGGCGCGCTCGGCGCCGCCGGCGACCTCTTCGTCGACGGGGCCCTCGGCTCGCACACCGCCTGCCTGCACGAGCCCTACGCCGACGCCGGCCACACCACCGGATCCGCCTACCTGGACGCGGCCGCCGTCGCCGCCCACGTCGTCGCCTGCACGGAGACGGGGCTCCAGGCCGGCTTCCACGCCATCGGGGACGCCGCGGTGAGCGCCGTGGTGGAAGGCGTCCGCGCCGCCGCGGAGAAGCTCGGGCCGGCCCGCGTCCGGGCCGCCCGGCACCGCGTCGAGCACGCCGAGATGCTCAGCCCCGAGCACATCGCGGCCTTCGCCGAGTTCGGTCTGATCGCCTCCGTGCAGCCCGCCTTCGACGCGCTGTGGGGCGGCGCGGACGGCATGTACGCCCAACGGCTCGGCGCCGGGCGGGCCCGCGCCCTCAACCCCTACGCGGCGCTGCTCAGGGCCGGGGTGCCGCTGGCCTTCGGCTCCGACAGCCCGGTCACCCCGCTCGATCCCTGGGGGACCGTCCGCGCCGCCGCCTTCCACCAGACGCCCGAGCACCGGGTCTCGGCGCGCGCCGCGTTCACCGCCCACACCAGGGGCGGCTGGCGGGCGACCGGCCGGGACGACGCGGGCGTCCTGGTGCCGGGCGCGCCCGCCGACTACGCGGTCTGGCGCACCGAGGAACTGGTGGTGCAGGCCCCGGACGACCGGGTCGCCCGCTGGTCCACCGACCCCCGCTCCGGCACTCCCGGCCTGCCCGACCTGACGCCCGGCCGTGAGCTGCCCGTCTGTCTGCGCACCGTGGTGGGCGGCCGGACCGTGTTCGTACGGCCGGGCGAGTGACCCGGCCGCATTCGTACCGGCCGGGCGAGTGATCTCCCGGGGTGGCGCGGCCGTGATCGGTGACCGCCGCTCCGTCGCGCGACCTGCGCATCCTCGGCGCTGACCAGGGGTTTGATGCCGTTTGCGCAGGTCGAACGACTGTTGACAGCCTGCGGCAGCGGGCCGGTAGGTTCGGCCGAGTCCACCACCGGACGCCCGACCGGGGAGCAGTTCGCGCACTCGTCGCAGCGCCGCTGGGTCAGGGACGGAGCCCCGCACCGGGGTACCGCCACTGGGAGCCAGGCTCAGCGCCCGCGCCGACGAGGGAACGTTCCGGCCGGTCGGGAGGTGTGACCCGGGTGGGGCCCGGACGCTCAGTAGACAACGGCTCTCGGTCGACCCGCAGCCAGCGGGTCCCAGGCCGGCCCGAAGGGCGCCGGGCCCCCATCCGCAGCCGAACGGGCTGACGGAATCACGGGTGAACGGCACCCGAAACGGGCATCCTTACCCCGTTCTTTCGGAATCGACACCACCACACGCCCGAGCTGTCACGTCAGTGCAGGCTGTGGCCATTATGGTGGTCCCCTGCGTACGACACGAAGGGGCAGCAGTGAACGACGGCGACGGGACCCTCGCGGCACAAGCCCAGGAGAGGCGGTTCGGCCCGCTCGGCACGGCCTTGGTGATCATTCCCACGTACAACGAGGCGGAGAACATCAAGGCCATCGTCGGCCGGGTGCGCCGGGCCGTCCCCGAGGCGCACGTGCTGGTGGCGGACGACAACAGCCCCGACGGCACCGGCAAGCTCGCCGACGAACTGGCCGCCGAGGACGACCACGTCCAGGTGCTGCACCGCAAGGGCAAGGAGGGCCTGGGGGCCGCCTACCTCGCGGGCTTCCGCTGGGGCATGGACAACGGCTACGGCGTGCTCATCGAGATGGACGCCGACGGCTCCCACCAGCCGGAGGAACTGCCCCGCCTGCTGACCGCCCTGAAGGGCGCGGACCTGGTGCTGGGCTCCCGCTGGGTGCCCGGCGGCCGGGTGGTGAACTGGCCCAAGTCCCGCGAGTTCATCTCCCGGGGCGGCTCCCTCTACTCCCGTCTCGCCCTCGACCTCCCGCTGCGGGACATCACCGGCGGCTACCGCGCCTTCCGACGCGAGACCCTGGAAGGCCTGGGGCTCGACGAGGTGGCGTCGCAGGGCTACTGCTTCCAGGTGGACCTGGCCCGCCGTGCGATCAAGGCCGGCTTCCACGTCGTCGAGGTGCCCATCACCTTCGTCGAGCGTGAGCTGGGCGACTCGAAGATGAGCCGCGACATCATGGTGGAGGCCCTGTGGCGGGTCACGTCCTGGGGTCTCACCGAGCGGATGGGCAGGATCACCGGCAAGGGCAAGCCGTCCGCGTAGCCCGGCGGTTCCGGCCGGTTCGTCCCGTTGTCCCGGCCGGTCACCCGCTTATCCCGCACTGAGCCGGGCCCAGGCACACTGGGGGCATGACGACTGGTGCGCAGATCCCGCCGCAGACCACCACCCGGCCCCGGCGTTCCCGGCTCGGCAGATACCTGCCGCTGGGCATCGCCGCGTGGCTGGTGCTGGAGATCTGGCTGCTGACGGTGGTCGCGGGCGCGGCGGGCGGTGTGACCGTGCTCCTGCTGCTGGTGGCGGGCTTCGCCGCCGGGGCGGTGGTCATCAAGCGGGCCGGGCGCCGTGCCTTCCGCAGCCTCAACGAAGCGATCCAGCGCGGCGGCTCACCGGAGCGCGGCGGCGGCAACGGCCTGATGATGCTGGGCGGCCTGCTCCTCATGATCCCCGGCCTGGTCTCCGACGTCCTCGGCCTGCTGCTCCTGGTGCCGCCGGTCCAGAAGGCGGTCTCCCGCCTCGCCGAGCGCACCCTCGACCGGCGGCTGCGCACCGCCGTCCCCGGCAGTCTGGGCAGTGCCTTCCAGCAGGCCCGCATGCACCGTCCCGACGGCAAGGTGGTGCAGGGCGAGGTCATCGTCCGGGACGACCGCCCGGAGCCCGGCGGCGAGCCGGCGGGGGAGCGGCCGCCGCTGACGCGCTGAGGCCCGCGGACCGCGAAAACGAGGGCGCCGTACGTTCACTGAACGTACGGCGCCCTCGGTCTGTTGTGTCGGCTTCCCGTTACTCGGGACTATGCAGACTTGCGGCTGTCCCTCGGATGAATCGCGATGTTCATCGCACCGGAGCGCAGAACCGCAAGACGCTCCTCGAGGACCTCTTCGAGCTCCTCACGGGTGCGCCGCTCCATCAGCATGTCCCAGTGGGTACGCGCGGGCTTGGCCTTCTTCTCCTCAGGGCCGTCGCCGTCGACGAGGAGTGCCTGGGCCCCGCAGACCTTGCACTCCCACTCCGGCGGGATCTCCGCCTCGACCGAGAAGGGCATCTCGAAGCGGTGCCCCTTCTCGCATGCGTACTCCACGGCCTGGCGCGGGGCCAGGTCGATACCGCGGTCCGTCTCGTAGCTGGTCACTACGAGGCGCGTACCGCGAAGAGCTCGCTCACTCATGAATCGTGCCTCCCGGGCTTGTCGCCCACAGGACAGGTGTCGCTGTCGTCGTCATCCGGTCAACGTCCGGTCGGCGGTAAAGATTCCCGTTCCGGGTCATGCGTCGCCGTCGTAGCCGCCCCTTGTTGTACCCACCGGCGCCCGGTTTGTCACATCTGCTAACAGATGTCACCCACCGTTTCTGCATCTTTGACGCGCAGTAACGGTCCGCCCGGCAGGCCAAACGCGTACACTACCGCTCTTCCGCGTTGAACGCTAAATCTTCCGGACCTTCTAGATCTTCCGCGGAACCGGGTTGCCGGCCTCACCGATCGCCCGTCGCACCGGAACCCGGGCGAGCAGCGCGAACCCGACGACGAAGAAGACCACCAGCGAGATGATCGCCGAGCGGTAGCTTCCGGTGAGCTGGAAGGTGATGCCGAACAACAGCGGTCCCAGCCAGCTCATCCCCCGATCGCTCATCTCGTACGCCGCGAAGTACTCGGCTTCTTTGCCGGGCGGCACCAGATGCGAGAACAGGGAGCGGGACAGCGCCTGGCTGCCGCCGAGGACGAGCCCGATGCCGCCGGCGAGCAGGAAGAACCACACGGGTGCCTTGGCCGGCAGGAAGTACCCGGCGGCCAGCGTCACGGTCCACGCCACCAGCGACCCGAGGATCGTGCGCTTCGCCCCGTACGCCCTGGCCAGGCGCCCCATCGCGAGGGCGCCGGCCACCGCCAGCACCTGCACCATCAGGACCGCGCCGATGAGCGTCGACTGGCCGAGCCCGAGTTCCTCGGAGCCGTAGACCGAGGCCTGGGAGATCACGGTCTGGATGCCGTCGTTGTAGACGAGGTAGGCCAGCAGGAAGGAGAGCGTCAGCGGATGGCGGCGCATGTCCCGGGCGGTGGCGGCGAGTTGACGCAGCCCGGGTGCCGTCGCCCCGGCCGCCCTGCCACCACGGTCGCGCAGCCGCCGCAGCGGTACGAGGGTGAAGACGCCCCACCACAGACCCGCCGCGGACAGGCAGATGCGGACCGCGTCCGTCTCCGACAGGCCGAAGGAGTCGTGGGCGGAGAACAGGACCAGGTCGGCTATCAGTACCAGCGCCCCCGACCCGTAGCCGAACGCCCAGCCCCGGGAGGAGACCCGGTCGCGGTCCTCGGGCGGGGCGATCTGGGGGAGGTAGGAGTTGTAGAGCATCAGGGCGACCGACTGGGCCGCGTTCGCCACGACCAGCAGCGCCCCGCCCAGCAGATAGCGGTCGCCGTCGAGGAAGAACATGCCCGTGGTCGCGAGGGCCCCGGTGTAGGCGGCCGCGCCGAGCAGCCGCTTCTTGCGGCCGGTACGGTCGGCGGCGCTGCCCACCAGCGGCATCAGCACGACCGCCAGGATCACCGACAGGGACACCGAGTAGGCGAAGAAGGAACCCGAGCGCACCGGGATGCCGAGCGGGTGCACATAGCCGTCCGCGTCGGCCGCGTGGTCGGCGACCGACGTGAGGTACGGGCCGAGGAACACGGTGAGCACGCTCGCCGAGTAGACCGAGCACGCCCAGTCGTAGAAGTACCAGCCGCGCTGTTCGCGCCGCAGTCCGGCGGCCTCGTCCGAGGTCTCCGTCCGCACGGTTTCGGTGCCCACCCGTGCCCTCGCCCTTTCCGTGGCAGTGCCGTCGCGCGTCTCAGACCCAGACGCCGCGGTCCTGCATGACCTCACGCAACGTGTCGATGTGATCGGTCATGATGCCATCGACTCCCAGGTCCAGGAGCCGGTGCATCCGCTCGGGTTCGTTGATGGTCCACACGTGCACGTGCAGCCCGCGCGCGTGGGCGGCTCGGACGAAGCGCCGGTCGACGACCGGGACCCCCGACTGCGACTCGGGGACCTGCGCGGCCACCGCCGACCGGCGCACCGAGGCGGGCAGCCCCCAGGACCGCAGCCGCAGCCCCACCACACCGCGGGTGCCGAACGAGGTGGCCAGCCGGGGACCGGCGATGCGCTGTGCGCGCAGCACCCGCGCCTCCGAGAACGAGCCCACGCACACCCGGTCGTAGGAGTCCGTCCGGTCGATCAGGTCCAGCAACGGCCGCAGCGCGGGTTCCGCCTTGGCGTCCACGTTCCAGCGGACGTCCGGGAACTCCTCCAGGAGGTCCTCGAAGAGGGGGAGCGGCTCGCGGCCCGCCACGCGCGCCTGCCGTACGTCCTCCCACGGCAGGTCGCCGATCCGGCCCGCGCCGTCGGTGACCCTGTCCAGGGTGTCGTCGTGGAAGGCGACCAGCCTGCCGTCGGCCGTCGCGTGCACATCGGTCTCGATGTACCGGTAACCGAGTTCGACGGCGCGCCGGAACTGCGCCACGGTGTTCTCCAGGCCGTCCGCGGCCCCGCCGCGGTGGGCGAAGGCGATCGGGCCGGGGTGGTCCAGGTACGGGTGGCGTATCAGCGTGCTCACGGGCGAAGTATGGCCTGCTCCGATGACCCCTTGGCAACGACCGTGCTGCCTGCGGATGCCGCCGGAACGGCGAAC
Organism: Streptomyces sp. NPDC001068; assembly: GCF_042897315.1. Lineage (NCBI taxonomy): Bacteria > Bacillati > Actinomycetota > Actinomycetes > Kitasatosporales > Streptomycetaceae > Streptomyces > Streptomyces sp. NPDC001068. Next base: position 468,360 of record NZ_JBIAYD010000007.1, read on the forward strand.
ACCTTGAGGAACAGCTGGGCGAGCGGCCCGATGGACACGGCGTAGAGCACGGTCCCGACGCCGACGGTCCCGCCCAGCGCGAAGCCCGTGGCGACCACCGCGATCTCGATCGCCGTCCGGATCAGCCGGATCGAGCGCCCGGTACGCCGGTGCAGCCCCGTCATCAGACCGTCCCGTGGCCCCGGTCCGAAGCTCGCCGCGATGTACAGCCCGGTCGCCGCGCCGTTGAGCACGATCCCCGCCGCCATCAGCGGAATCCGCACGGCGAGGGCGTGCGCGCCGGGGACGACCGCGAGCGTGGCGTTCATCGCGAGGCCGACGACGAAGACGTTGGAGACGGTGCCGAGGCCCGGACGCTGACGCAGCGGGATCCACAGCAGCAGCACGGCCGCGCCCACGATGATCGACACGGTGCCGATGCTCATCCCGACGTGCTCGGCGAGCCCCTGGTGGAGCACTCCCCAGGGTTCCAGGCCCAGGCCCGCCTCGACGAGGAGCCCGGAACTCACGCCGTACAGGGTGAGCCCCGCGTAGAGCTGGATCAGCCGTCGCCCGAGCCGGCCTGGCGTGGACAAGAGGTACCCCCTGCTGGTGGTGGTGGACTGCTCCGTGTCACTCTGTGGCTTGAGAGGAAAAGCCATCCATGGCCAATTCGGGGAAGGTGGACTGATTCTCGTGGCGCAGTGGACCTCGGCAGTGGGTGCCGCACAGCTCGCCCGGCTGCTCAACTCGCAGCAGGAACGCCCGGCCGGCCCCGGCACCCGGCGTCCGCCCGCCTACCGCGCGCTCGCCGACGGGGTGCGCCTGCTGGTCCTGGAGGGACGCGTCCCGGTCGCCGCCCGGCTGCCCGCCGAACGCGAACTGGCCCTCGCCCTGTCCGTCAGCCGTACGACGGTGGCGGCGGCGTACGAGGCGCTGCGCGCGGAGGGGTTCCTCGAGTCCCGGCGGGGCGCCGGCAGCTGGACCGCCGTCCCGGCCGGCAACCCGTTGCCCGCCCGCGGCCTCGAACCGCTGCCGCCCGAGGCGCTCGGCTCCCTGATCGACCTGGGCACCGCCGCCCTGCCCGCGCCCGAGCCGTGGCTGACCCGCGCGGTCCAGGGCGCCCTGGAGGAACTCCCGCCGTACGCCCGCACGCACGGCGACTACCCGGCCGGGCTCCCTGTCCTGCGCGCGATGATCGCGGAGCGCTACACGGCGCGCGGTATCCCCACCATGCCCGAGCAGATCATGGTCACCACCGGGGCGATGGGCGCGATCGACGCGATCTGCCACCTCTTCGGCGGGCGCGGCGAACGGATCGCCGTCGAGTCACCCTCGTACGCCAACATCCTCCAGCTGATGCGGGAGGCGGGTGCCCGGCTGGTCCCGGTGGCGATGGCGGAGGGCCTCACGGGCTGGGACATGGACCGCTGGCGCCAGGTGCTGCGGGAGGCGGCGCCGCGGATCGCGTACGTGGTCGCCGACTTCCACAACCCCACCGGGGCGCTCGCCGACGAGGACCAGCGCCGACGGCTGGTCGACGCGGCCCGTTCGGCGGGCACGGTGCTCGTCGTCGACGAGACGATGAGCGAGCTGTGGCTGGACGAGGGGGTGGAGATGCCCCGTCCGGTCTGCGGCTTCGACCCGGCCGGCTCGACCGTGGTCACCGTCGGCTCCGCCAGCAAGGCGTTCTGGGCGGGCATGCGCATCGGATGGGTGCGCGCGGCGCCGGACGTCATCCGCAGCCTGGTCGCCGCGCGCGCCTACGCGGACCTCGGCACGCCGGTGGTGGAGCAGCTGGCGGTGAACTGGCTGTTCGGCACGGGGGGCTGGGAGCAGGCGGTCGAGGTGCGCCGCGCCCAGGCCCGGCAGAACCGGGACGATCTGCTGGCCGCGGTACGGCGGGAGCTGCCGGGCTGGGAGTTCGAGGTCCCCCGGGGCGGGCTCACGTTGTGGGTCCGGGCGGGCGGCCTGTCCGGATCACGTCTGGCGGAGGTGGGGGAGCGGGTGGGGGTGCGCGTCCCGTCCGGACCGCGGTTCGGGGTGGACGGCGCCTTCGAGGGGTACGTGCGGCTTCCGTTCACCGTGGGCGGGGCGGTGGCGGAGGAGGCGGCGACCCGGCTGGCCGCGGCGGCACGACTGGTGGAGGCCGGCGCCTCCGGCGGCGGCGAGTCACCGAGGACGTTCGTGGCATAGCACCGGTCACGGGGGCTCCCCGGCCGAGTGAAGGGGCGCGGGGAACTGCGCGACAAGCCTCCACGCGGCCGCGGTCGAACGACTGCCTCTTGCCTCCGTCTGGCGCAGCCTTTCGCACGGCGTGACGGGATCGCCCCTGAAGGGGCGCGGGGAACTGCGCGACAGCCCCCACTCGGCCGCGGTCGAACGGGCACCCGCACCTCAGCCCTCGGCGACCGCCGCCTCCACCGGTACCGCCCGCTCCGCCGGCTCGTTCCGCGGCGGCAGGAGTTCCAGCACCGCCTGCCGGTCCGTGTCGGCCGTCGCGTCGTCGTACGGATCCGGTGTGGACGGCACCTGGAGCCGCAGCACCGGGCCGTCGCCCAGCCGCGCGTAGCCCCGGCCCGGCGGCATGTGGGCCAACGGCGTCGTCTGCGGCGGGGCCCCCAGCGCCGTCTCCAGTTCGTCCGGCAGCGCGGGCCCGAGCACGACCCGCGCGCGCGTGTGCCGGCGCAGCGCCTCGCTGACCGAGTCCGTGCTGTCGAGGTGCTCGGCGACCACCACGGTGACGTTCGCCGCGCGGCCGTGCCGGAGCGGGGTCTGGAGCAGAACCTGCGGGTCCTGCTGCCCGTTCGCGGCGGCCAGGTGCGCGAAGGACCCCGGACGGTCCAGCAGGATCCACAGCGGGCGCCGGCAGTCGTCCGGCGGGGGATGTCCGGCCTGCCGGGCGCGGTTGAGGGCGATGAGCCGGCGTTCCGTCTCGTGCGCGGCCCATTCGAGGCTGGCCAGGGCCCCGGCGAGACCGCACTCCACGGCCAGGACCCCGTCCCGGCCGGAGAGGCACGCGTACTCGCCGGTGCCGCCGCCCTCGACGACCAGCACGTCGCCGTGGAGCAGGGCCTGCAGGGCGACGGACCGCAGCAGGGTCGAGGTGCCGCTGCCCGGACGGCCCAGCACGAGCAGATGGGGTTCGGTCGAGCGCGCTCCCGTGCGCCAGACGACCGGGGGGACGTCCCGCTGCTCGTCGCCGTAGGTGAGCGGGAGCGTGCGCTGGACCTCGCTGGGGTCGGTGAAGCCGAGGACCGTCTCGCCCGGCGCGGTGACGAACCGCTGGGCGGCGATGTCGGTCGGCAGCGGGGCGAGGGCGGTCACCGTGAGCCGGTTGCCCTCCTCGTCCCAGGAGAAGTGGTACTCGCGGCCGCGCCCGGACTTCGCGGTGAGCAGGTACTCGATCCGCGCGCGGGCCGAGGGCTCGCCGTCCGGGAAGTACGCGGGGTAGTGGATGAGCAGTTGGCCGATGCGGCCGGCGTCGTCGAACTCGTGGGACAGGAAGGCCTTCTCCCACTCCCCGCCGTGCGCGTACAGCGGTGCCGGGTCCCCGGCGGCCGAGAAGTACGGCACCAGGGCCTCGTACAGGGACTGGAGCCGCTGGGTCTGCGACTCGTCGGGGCCCTCCGGCGGGGGCGGGGTGCGGTCGCGGCCGTGCCAGGCACTCGCCGCCATCAGGGTGATGACGGCGAGCAGCGGTCCGTACGGCAGCAGGGCCACGACCAGGACGACCGAGGCCACCAGGAACAGCAGCGGGCCCCGCTTGTCCTTGGGGGTCTCCGACCACTTGTGCCGTCCTGCCGCGGCCAGCCTGCGCAGTCCGCGGGTGACGGTGATGAGCGGGTGGAGCACGTCGGTGGCGTTGTCGGCAGCCGTCCGGGCCAGCTCCCTGCTCCGGGCGAGCTGCGCGGTGCCGTTGCTCAGAATGCGGGGGAGAGGGCGCCGGACCACTGCTGTCTCCTGAAGGTGCGTAGGGACGGGAGGGGAGGTCAGAACTTGATGCCGCCGAGCAGGCTCGCCAGGCTCTCGCCGCCGGCCTTGATGCTCGGCGCGATGGCGGTGCTGGCGAGATAGAAGCCGAAGAGCGCCGAGCACGTGGCGTGCGACGGCTTCAGCCCGTCCTTGCGGAAGAAGAGGAAGACGATGATGCCGAGCACGATGACGCCTGAGATGGAGAGGATCATTTGAGATCTCCTGGTGTCGAGGGGGGACAGTCACCATGAGTTCTTCCAGCATCACAGCAGGTATCCATACGATTAAAGGTGCGAACGGGTGAATTTCGGCATATTTCACCCGCTTGGCGGATCGTTCCCGACCCGCGCTGACCAGGCGGGACACCGGCCGGCGCGACGCGGGTGATCATTCGGCGCAACCGCCGTGATCCTCGCCCCGGGCGGTCCCGGTCACGAGCACCCTGGAGCCAGTACGCTGGCGATTCACTCGTACGGCCGCGCGGCCCGCCCGTTGCCGTACGCTCCCACCGTCCACGCAAGTCCCGCAGCACACAGGAGAGGCGGTCCGTTCGATGAGCGAAGCCCCCGACCCCGAGGTCGTGGAGCTGGCGACCAAGATCTTCGATCTGGCCCGGCAGGGGCGGAGCGAGGCGCTCGTGGCGTACCTCGACGCGGGCGTTCCGGCCAACCTCACCAACGACCGCGGTGACTCCCTCGTGATGCTCGCCGCCTACCACGGGCACGCCGAGGCGGTGCGCGAGCTGCTCGCGCGGGGCGCCGAGGCGGACCGGATCAACGACAGGGGCCAGACCCCGCTCGCCGGAGCCGTCTTCAAGGGCGAGACGGAGGTCGTCAAGGTGCTCATGGAGGCCGGCGCGGATCCGGCCGCGGGCACCCCGTCGGCGGTCGACACCGCCCGGATGTTCGGCAAGGCGGATCTTCTCGAGTTGTTCGGTATCGGCTGAACCGTCCCATCCCACCAGCGAAAACACACATAACGGGGGAGGCGGTACAGGGCCGCCGAAATTTCGGTCGCGGCAGGTCGAAGTGCCGGGTCATCATGACGTCGTGATTCATGGACGCGATGGCTGGGCAGGTGATGCCGCACCGCGCGGGCCGTGACGCGGCCCGCATGGGCCACTGACGAGAGGCAGAGAGAGATGGTCTACAGCAAGCAAGAGACGGCGGGCGCTCCGACGTTGTGTCACGCGGCCAGGTAGTGCGTGTTCTCCGGTTGCGTCGACGCTTGATGTGAGGCTGTTTCCCATGTTCGATCCGGTCATAGCGCCCAGCGGTACGCTGCTCGGCCTGCTCCAGAGGGGCCGTGGCGACGGCACGCTGCACGCGCTCACCGCCCCGCGCGCCGAAGCGCTCGCGGCACTGAACCACTGCGTGCTCCGCGACCCCCGCCACGACTGGCAGGTGGAGAACCGCTCCCTGTACTACGCCCGCCTGTATCTCGACCTGAACGGCGAGCTGGACGCCATCGAGGCGCACCTCTTCGACCCCGACGACGTCCTCGACACCGAGGAGTCCCGCACCGGCCTCGCGCTGGCCGTGCTCGGGCACCTCGCCTCCTACGGCAGGCGGGACGCGCTCGCGCTGCTGCGCCGGTACGCCGCCACCGGCACCAACTGGGCCTGGGCCCTGGACGAGCTGGCGCTCCGCGACGACGACGCGGGCCTGAGCGCCCTGGCCGCCCCGGTGCTCGCGCGCTTCACCACGGACGCCGAGGGCGAGGCCGAGCTGGCCGCCGCCGTGCGGGACGCCTTCGAGCCACGGCCCTGGCGGCTGTGGGCCGACGACCCCCGCGAATCGATCGGCACCCGCGTGCGCGCCGCACAGGAAGCCGGCTGTTTCGACCGCTGGCAGCGCCAGATGCGACCTACCGGACCCCGTCCGGGGTGGAGCGTGCGCGCGGTCTTCGAGTGGGCCCAGCAGGGCGTCGAGCGGGGCGCCGCCCTCCATGTGCCCGCCGCCCGCTGCCTGGTCGCCGTGGCCGGTCCCGAGGACCGCCCGGAGATCCTCCAGGCGGCCAAGGACGGCACCGACGGCGCCCGCTGCACCGCGTTGCGCTACCTCGCCGACAGCGACGACCCCGACGCCCTGAACCTGATCGAGGCCGCCGTGGTCGACGGCACCGCAGCCGTCGTGGAAGCGGCCGTCGACGCCTTCGAACGCATGCGCGGTGCCGCCGCCGTCGACCGCGCCCGGGGCTGGGCCCGGCGGCCCGACGCCCTCGGCGCCGCCGCCGGACGGATGCTCGCCTGCCAGGGCGGTGCCCAGGACAGCGAACTGGTCCTCACGGCCCTGCGGGAGGCCGTCCGCGGCGAAGGCCCGGACGCGCCGACCCTGTGGACCCTCGTCGACGGCACCGGACGCCTCGGCATCGCCTGCGCCGCGCCCGTCCTGCGCCACGTCTACCGCGAGACCGCCTCGTCCCACCTCCGCGGCCGCGCCGCCCGCGCCCTGGCCGCCACCGATCCCTCCTTCCCCGCCGGCTTCGCCGTCGAATGCCTGTGGGACTGTGAGGAGACCACCCGCGAGATCGCCGCCCGGCACGCCGAGACCGGTGACGTCCGGGTCGTCGAACAGCTCCGCCGGCTCGCCGCCGACCCCGCCGAGGAGGACGAGGTCCAGACGGCCGTCCGCAGCCGCATCGGACCGGACACGCCCGCCGTGTGAGACATCGCCACGGGGGACCACGGCTTCATCTCGGGAACCACGGGGGGTCCCGCATACGTTCTTTTCGCGGACGTCGGCCCGCCAGGTGAACGGGCGGTGACCGGCAGACCAGTCGGGCATGGCCGCCGGCTGGCCCGCTCTGGTGTGCAGGGCAACGCTCATGGGACGTTTAACATTCGGAAAGATCCACTTTGACGCGGCCACGTCCAGCGCGGCGACAACACGGGTATGCGTGTCGTCATCGTGACCGAATCCTTTCCCCCCGATGTGAACGGCGTGGCCCACTGCGCGCTCCAGACCGCCCGACACCTCGTCGATCGCGGTCACGCGCCCCTCGTCGTCGCTCCGGCTCCCGCCCCCGGAAACAGGCTCGCGGCGGCTGCCGCGCCGTGCCCTGTCGTCCACGTCCCCTCCCTCCCGCTCCCGGGCTATCCCCAGGTCCGCGTGGCCCTCCCCAGCCGCAAGCTCGCCGCCGCGCTGATCGAGCACCGCGCGGACGTCGTCCACCTGGCCAGCCCCTTCATCCTCGGAGTCCGCGGCATGGCCGCCGCGGCCCGGCTCGGCATCCCCGCCGTCGCCGTCTACCAGACGGACCTGGCCGGATATGCCCGCACCTACGTGGGCGCCGGCGAGGCGGCCGCCTGGCGGCGGATCCGCTCCGTCCACGGCGCCGCCGACCGCACCCTCGCCCCGTCCACCGCCTCCATCAGCGACCTGGAGTCGCACGGGGTGCCCCGGATCCAGTTGTGGCAGCGCGGAGTGGACACCGTCCGCTTCCGCCCCGAGTTCCGCGACGAGACGCTGCGCCGCGAGATCGCCCCGAACGGCGAGGTCATCGTCGGCTACGTCGGCCGCCTCGCGCCCGAGAAGCAGATCGAACTCCTCGCCGGGGTCTGCGGCCTGGACGGCGTCAAGGTCGTGATCGTGGGCGACGGCCCCAGCCAGCCCCACCTCACCGAGGCGCTGCCCGGCGCGGTCTTCCTCGGCCGCCGTACCGGCCACGACCTGGCCCGGATCTTCGCCTCGTTCGACGTGTTCGCGCACACCGGCCCCTTCGAGACGTTCTGCCAGACCGTCCAGGAGGCCATGGCCAGCGGTGTCCCGGTCGTCGCGCCCGCCGCCGGCGGCCCGATCGACCTGGTCGACCACGGCCGCACCGGGTTCCTGGTACCGCCGCGCGACGCGGGCGCCGTCCGGGAGGCGGTCGCCTCCCTGGTGGCCGACCCCGCGATGCGGGCCGGCTTCGGCGCCGCCGCCCGCGAGACCGTCGAGGGCCGCACCTGGGCCGCGGTCGGCGACCAGCTGATCCAGCACTACGAGGACGTGCTCGCGGCGCGCCGGCCGGTGGTGGCGGCATGAGCGTCTCCTCGTCGGCGCCCCTGCGCATCGTCAGGCTCGCCAACTTCGTCGCGCCCTCCTCCGGCGGGCTGCGCACCGCCCTGCGCGAACTCGGGAAGGGCTTCGTGGCCGCCGGCCACGAGTCGGTCCTGATCGTGCCCGGCGAGCGCTACTCGGACCGGGTCGAGGAGCAGGGCCGGGTCATCACGCTGCCCGGCCCGGTGCTGCCCGGCACCGGCGGCTACCGTGTCCTCGTCGACAAGACCCGCGTCCAGACGCTCCTGGAGCACCTCGCCCCGGACCGCCTGGAGGTGTCCGACCGGACCACCCTGCGCTGGACCGGCCGCTGGGCCCGGCGCGCCCGGATACCCGCCGTGATGGTCTCCCACGAGACCGCCGACGGCGTCCTGCGCACCTGGGGCATGTCCGAGAACATGTCCCGGCGCACCGCCGACGCCCTCAACATCCGCACCGCGCACACCTACGCGCGCGTGGTGTGCACCACCGAGTTCGCCGAGCGCGAGTTCATCCGCATCGGCGCCCGCAACGTCGTACGCGCCCCGCTGGGCGTCGACCTCACGGGCCGCCACCCCTCGATGCGCGACCTGGACCTGCGGGCCCGGTACGCGAGCGAGGACGAGGCGCTGCTCGTCATGTGCTCGCGGCTGTCCGTGGAGAAGCGGCCCGGAACCGCCCTGGACGCCGTGGAGGCGCTCGTCAGACGCGGCCGACGGGTGGTCCTGGTCGTCGCCGGCGACGGGCCGCTGCGGGCGCGGCTGGAACAGCGCGCGCGGGAGCGCAGACTGCCGGTGACCTTCCTGGGGCACGTCTCCGACCGGGACACCCTGGGCGCGCTGCAGGCGTCCGCCGACGTGGCCATGGCGCCCGGCCCGGCCGAGACCTTCGGGCTCGCCGCCCTGGAGGCCATGGCCTGCGGGACGCCCGTGGTCGCCAGCGCCTCCTCCGCGCTGCCCGAGGTGATCGGCTCCGCGGGGGCCACCGCGGCCGACCGCGGCGACGCCTTCGCCGACGCGGTGGAGATGCTGCTGGAGCGGCCCGCTCCCGAGCGCCGGGCAGTGGCACGCGCGCGTGCGGAGTGCTTCGGCTGGGGTACGGCCGTGGAGGCCTTCCTCGCCGCGCACGACGCGCCGGTGCTGTGCCGTCGTGACGAGAACGGAGCGACGGAACCGATCCGTCGTGTCGTGCCGGAGGGCGTGGCATGAGAACGGTTCGGTTCGTGGCGCTGGGTGACTCGCTGACCGAGGGCGTGGGCGACCCCGCGGGCGACGGGTGGCGCGGCTGGGCCGCGCTGCTCGCCGGCGGACTCGCCGCGAAGGACGTGGATTTCACCAACCTCGCGGTCAGCGGGGCGCAGACCCGGGACGTGCTGGAACGCCAGACCCCGGCCGCACTGGACCTGCGCCCCGACATCGTCGCCGTCGTCATCGGCGTCAACGACACCCTGCGCTGCACCTTCGACATCCACGCGGTGGCCGAGCGGCTGGACAAGGTCTACGCGACCCTGACCGCGCAGGGCGCCACCCTGCTCACGGCGTGCCTGCCCGACCCCGGTGCGATGTGGGGACTGCCGGGCGCCCTGGCGCGTCCGCTGGCCCGCCGGGGGCGTGCGGTCAACGCGGTGGTGCACGCGCTGTCCGAGCGGTACGGGGCGGTCCACCTGCACGCGTCGGAGGGTGCCTGGCTCACCGACCGCGACATGTGGAGCGCGGACCGGCTGCACCCGTGCGAGCGCGGGCACCGGCAGCTCGCCGTCCGCTTCCACGCCCTGCTCGCCCCGCTGGGCATGGCCACGGGGACGGCGCCGTCCCCCGAGCCCGAGTTCCCGCCGCCGACGAAGAAGGCGAGCCTCTTCTGGCTGGCCACGGCCGGGACCGCCTGGGTGATCAGGCGCTGCCGCGACCTGCTGCCCCAGCTGCTGCGGCTGGCCGTCGACGAGATGCGGCACCGCCGCAGGGGCACCAGCGCACGCCTGGACCTGAGCGCGTCCGCCGCCGTCTCCGCCGCGCTGGCCGCCCTCCAGGCGCCGGAGCGGCCCGCCGACGCCGCGTGAGGACGACGACGTCCCACGCGGATGCCCGGTGCGACCGCCGGGGCGGCTCGGCCCAGGGGCGGCGGCGGTTCGAGGAGCGGCGGCGGCCGACCGCCGTGCGGTTCGGGGGTCGGCGGCGGCTCACCGCCAGGCGGTTCCAGGGCTGGCGGCGGCTCACCGCCGTGCGGTTCGAGGGTCAGTGGCGGCTCACCTCCGTGAAGCGGACCGGGATGCCGGGGACCGCCTGGGCCGCGGCCGGGAGGTCGGCGGCGCGGACCACCGCGATCACCGGATAGCCGCCGGTGGTCGGATGGTCGGCCAGGAACACCACCGGACGGCCGTCCGGCGGCACCTGGACGGCGCCGAGGACCATGCCCTCGCTGGGGAGTTCACCGGGAAGGGCCCGTTCCAGGACGGGCCCTTCCGTGCGCAGCCCGATCCGGTTGCCCGCCGACGACACGCGGAACGCGCGCGAGGTGAGGACGCGGACGGCCGCGGGGGTGAACCAGTCGGCGCGCGGTCCGAGCGTGACCCGCAGCACCAGCTCCGCGGGCGGGGACGGCTGCGGTGCGACGTCCACGCGCGCGGGCGGGCCCACCGGTGCGCCCAGGGGAAGCACCATGCCGTCCGCCAGCGGGGGCGGCCCGAGCCCGGAGAGCAGATCCGTGGCCCGGCTGCCCAGCACCGGCTCCACGGCGATCCCGCCCGAGACGGCCACGTAGCTCCGCACGCCGGACCGGGCCGCCCCCACCTCCAGCAGCTCCCCGGCCGGGACCACCACGGGCGCGCCCCACGCGGCCGGGCGCCCGCCCACCGCGACCGGCCCCGGCGCACCCGCGACCGCGGCCACCACCGTCGACCGGGGCCGCACGGCACAGCCGTTCAGGGTCGTCTCCAGGACGGCCGCGTCCGGTGAGTTGCCGACCAGCCGGTTCACGAGCGCCGCGGCCGGCGCGTCCAGCGCCCCCGAACGAGGCACCCCGAGATGCGCGTACCCGGGGCGTCCGCGGTCCTGCACGGTGGTCAGCGCCCCCGCCCGTACGACGACGAGCGCACGGTCGCTCATGCTCCCCCCACCGGCACGAACCGCACCCGCGCACCCGGCGTCAGCAGCGCGGCCGGCACGCGCGCGTGGTCCCACAGCACCGCCTCCGTCGTCCCGATCAACTGCCAGCCGCCCGGCGAGGAGCGCGGGTACACGCCGGTGTACGGCCCGGCCAGCGCCACCGCGCCGGCGGGTACCGCGGTGCGCGGAGTGGCCCGGCGCGGCACGTCGTAGCGGGCGGGCAGTCCGGTGAGGTAGCCGAAGCCGGGCGCGAAACCGCAGAAGGCGACCGTGAACTCGGTGTCCGCGTGGATCCGGCCCACCTCCTGTTCGGACACCCCCCAGTGGGCGGCGACCCCGGCCAGGTCCGGGCCGTCGTAGCGCACGGGCAGTTCGACGGTGCCCCGTGCCTGAGGCGCGGTCGACGGGATCTCGGCGAGGGCCAGTTCGGCGGCGAGGCGGACCGGGTCGTCGAGGCCGTCGAGCAGGACGGTGCGGGCGGCCGGCACGATCTCGCGGGCCCGCAACGAGCCCTCCGCGCGCCGTCGCGAGAGCTCGGCGTGCAGGGCCTGGGCCTGCGGGCCGGAGCCGACCTCGATCAGGAGGGCGTCGTCACCGACGAGGTGGGTCGTCACGCGTGTCGTGGCCTCCGGTGCCGTGCTCATGCGAAGGCCGCGACGGTCACGCCCGCCTCCGTGAGCCGGGTGCGCACCAGGCGCGCCAGCTCCACGGCGCCCGGGGTGTCACCGTGCAGGCAGAGCGACCGGGCGCGCACGTTGATGCGCGCGCCGGAGCGGGCGGTGACCGCGCCGGAGCGCGCCAGCTCCACCGAGCGCTGCGCCACGGTCTCCGGATCGCTCAGCACCGCGCCCTCGCTCCCGCGCGGGACGAGCGTCCCCTCGTCGGTGTACGCGCGGTCCGCGAACGCCTCGGTGACCGCGGGCAGTCCCGCCTCGCCGGCCCGCTCCAGCAGCCGGGAACCGGGCAGCCCGAGGAGGGACACGGCGGGACTCGCGAGGAGCACGCCGTCGACCACCGCTGCGGCCTGCTCCTCGTCGTGCACGACCCGGTTGTAGAGCGCGCCGTGCGGCTTCACGTAAGCCACGCGTGCACCGGCGGCGCGGGCGAAGACCTCCAGCGCGCCGATCTGGTAGGCCACCTCGGCCGCCAGCTCGGCGGGCGGCACGTCCATCGCGCGCCGCCCGAACCCGGCCAGGTCCCGGTAGGACACCTGGGCGCCGATGGTCACCCCGCGCGCCACCGCCAGTTCGCAGACGCGCCGCATGGTGGCCGCGTCCCCCGCGTGGAAGCCGCAGGCGACGTTGGCGCTGGTGACGACGGACAGCAACCGCTCGTCGTCGGTCAGCCGCCAGCGGCCGAAGCCCTCGCCGAGGTCGGCGTTCAGGTCGATCGAGGTCATGGACAAGCCGTCTTTCCTGTCAGGCGACGCGGTACTGCTCGTCGCGGGCGTCGCTGATGAACATCTGGCCCGGCGCGTGCGTGATGGCGAACGGCGGCCGGGAGGCCATCACGGCGGCCTGCGGGGTCACCCCGCAGGCCCAGAACACCGGGATGTCGTCGGGGTCGGCGTCCACCGGGTCGCCGAAGTCGGGCCGGCCGAGATCGCGGATGCCGAGGGCCGCGGGGTCGCCGCAGTGCACGGGGCCGCCGTGCACCGCCGGGAGCCGGCTGCTCTCGCGGATCGCGGCCGACAGGTGCTGCGGCGGGACCGGGCGCATCGACACCACCATCGGCCCGCTCAGCCGCCCCGCCGGACGGCACGGGCGGCCGGTCACGTACATCGGCACGTTCCGGCCCTGCTCGACATGGCGGATCGGTACGCCCGCCCCGGCCAGCGCCCACTCGAACGTGAAGCTGCAACCCAGCAGGAACGACACCAGGTCGTCCCGCCAGTAGGCCGTCGCGTCGGTCGGCTCGTCCACCAACTCCCCGTCCCGCCAGACGCGGTAGCGCGGCAGGTCGGTGCGCAGGTCCGCGCCCTCGGCGAGCACGGTGGCCGTCGCGCCCGCGTCGGTGACGTCGAGCACCGGGCAGGGCTTGGGATTGCGCTGGCAGAACAGCAGCATCTCGTAGGCCCAGTCGGCGGGCACCGAGATCAGGTTGGCCTGGGTGTGGCCGGCCGCGACCCCGGCCGTGGGGCCCGTGAGGCCCCGGCGGAACCGGGCACGGGCCGCTTCCGGGCGCCACGCGTGCGCGTGCTCGTCGACGAGGGTGACGGGGAGATCCGCCGTACGGTTCACGCGAGTTCCTTCCCGCGGGTCTCCGGAAGCCCGAACAGGGCCAGTGCGGCGAGCCCGTAGCCGGCCGCGCCGAAGACCAGCGCGCCGCCCACACCCCAGCTGTCGGCCAGGAAGCCCACCAGGGTCGGGAAGACCGCGCCCACCGCGCGGCCCGCGTTGTAGGTGAAGCCCTGCCCGGTGCCGCGCACCGCCGTCGGATACAGCTCGCTGAGATAGGAACCGAACCCGCTGAAGATCGCCGACATGCAGAACCCGAGCGGGAAACCGAGTACCAGGAGCGTGGTGTTGGCGCCGTCCGGGATGTTCGCGTACGCCAGCACGCAGACCGCCGACAGCAGGGCGAAGAGCCAGATGTTGCGACGCCGGCCCAGCCGGTCGGTGAGGTAGCCGCCGGTCAGGTAGCCGAGGAAGGCGCCCGAGATCAGGAAGGTCAGATAGCCGCCGGTCCCGACCACCGACAGACCGCGCTCGGTCTTCAGGTACGTCGGGACCCAGGTCGCCAGCGTGTAGTAGCCGCCCTGGACACCCGTGGACAGCAGGCCCGCGAAGACCGTGGTGCGCAGCAGGCCCGGGGCCTCGGCCGTGCCCGGACGGAATATCACCGCGAACGACCCGCGTCCGGGGCTCCGTTCGCGTACCGCGACCGCCTGCGGGGCGTCGTGCACGCGGCGGCGCAGCCACACCACCAGCAGGGCGGGCAGCGCCCCGGTCCAGAACATCACCCGCCAGGCGAAGTCGTCGCCGGCGAAGGAGAAGACGAGTGTGTAGACGACCACGGCGAGCGCCCAGCCGACGGCCCACGAGCTCTGGATCGCGCCGAGCGTGCGGCCGCGGTGCCGGGCGCTCGCGTACTCGGCGACCAGGATCGCGCCGACCGCCCATTCGCCGCCGAAGCCGAGACCCTGGAGGGCCCGGAACACCAGCAGGGTCTCGTAGTCGGGCGCGAAGCCGCAGGCGACCGTGAAGACGGCGTAGGTGATGACCGTGATCATCAGGGCGCGGACCCGGCCGACCCGGTCGGCGACCACGCCCGCCGCGGCCCCGCCGACCGCGGAGACCACCAGGGTGACGGTGGTGAACAGGCCGGTCTGGCCGCTGTCCAGGCCGAAGTGGGCGGCGAGCGCGACCATGCTCAGCGGCAGGGTGAAGTAGTCGTACGAATCCAAGGCATAGCCGCCGAAAGCACCGGCGAACGCGTGCCGGCCACGCGGACCGAGCGCGCGCAGCCAGCCGAACGCGCCGTCCTCGGCGGTGTGTTCACCCTCGACGGGGTGTGCGCCGGAGGTCATGGCCTTGGGTGGGGGAGTCGTGCTCATGGGCACCTCGCAGGAAGGAGGGGGACGGAGGGTGCGGGACTGAGCGGTGCGGGCGGGGCTGAGCGGCGCGGTGCGGCGCGATTCGGTGCGGTGCGGTGCGGTGCGGTGCGGTGCCGGGATGCCGCGATGGCGTCGCGATGGCGTCGTGCGGTGCCGTGTCCGGGTGGGCGTGCTGAGCACCGTAGGGGATCGTTCAACGATCCTTCAATACCTACGTTGTCTCGTTCCGTTGTCTGCGGTTGAATTCCGGGCATGGCAGAGCAGCTGTCGGGACTTGCCGACGACCGGGCCCTCCTCGGGCGCACCAGCACCGCCGAACGGGTCTCCGACATCCTCAGGAGCCGCATCGCCGACGGCTACTTCCCGCCGGGCACCCGCCTGTCCGAGGACGGCATCGGCGGCGCCCTCGGTGTCTCCCGCAACACCCTGCGCGAGGCGTTCCGGCTGCTCACCCACGAACGTCTGCTGGTCCACGAACTCAACCGGGGCGTCTTCGTCCGGGTCCTGACCGTCGAGGACGTCGAGGACATCTACCGCACCCGCGCCCTGGTCGAATGCGCCGTCGTACGCGGCCTCGGCGAGCCCCCGTACGCCCTGGACGCACTCTCCGCGGCGGTCACCGAAGGCCTGCGGGCGGCGGCCGGAGATGACTGGAAAGCGGTGGGTACGGCCAATATCCACTTCCACCGCGAACTGGTCGCCCTGGCCGGCAGCGAACGCACGGACGAACTGATGCGCAGCGTCTTCGCCGAACTCCGCCTCGCCTTCCACGTGGTCGACGACCCGCACGCCCTGCACGAGCCGTACCTGGCCCGGAACCGGGAGATCCTGAACGCGCTGGAGAAGGGCGACAGGCGCGGGGCGGAACGACTCCTTGAGACCTACCTCACGGACTCCCTGGAACGAGTGGTCGAGGTGTACCGCCGCCGGGTGGGCGAGGACCTCACTCCGTAAGGGCCGCACCCGGCGAGGAGCGCGGGGAACCACGCGGCCGGCCCCCGCCGGCCGGCACCCGAGGAACCGGCCCCGGGGGCGACCGGCGGAGGCGTACCGTTTGGGCCGTTGTCAGACCAAGGACCTAGTCTGTGCACCGTGACTTCGCCTGCGACGACGGACAGCGCTCCGCCCCAGCTCAGCGCGGGGCCGCGCCCGGCGCCGGGCCCGGCCGCCGACGAGGGGCTGGCGCGGCGGCTGCGCGCGCTCGCCTGCACCGCGCCGCTGCACGACCTGGACACGCGCAAGGCGAACCTCGCGGGCGAGTACTCGGTGTACGGCATGGCCGAGGTGGCCCTGTCCGCCATCGACCTGGTCACGCTCAACATGGACTTCGACACCGGCGCCGACCACGAGCAGATCGTCGCCCGGCTGATCCCGCGGATCTCCGCCCAGACCCCGCACCGCCCCGTCGCCGAGCACGAGCGCGTGGCCCGCTGGGTCCTGGAGAACCTGATCAACGTCGGCAGCGTCGACCGCGGCTTCCGCGCGGTGTACGGCACCTTCGCCCCCGACGGGTCCTACGTCCGCCGGGACTACGACTTCAAACTGATCGAGGAGGTCCCGGGCCCCGGCGGCACGGTGTACCTCCGGACCACCGACGAGGCGGTCAACGTCCTGGTCGGCGCGCTCGACACCGACGTCACCAGCGCCCAGATCGCCGCCGAGGTCAAGCTGGAGGTGCTGGTCAACCGCGGCCGGCTCGCCGACGCCCAGCTCGCCGCCGAGCAGGCCCGCTACCGGACCGTGCAGTACTCGGAGACCCTGCGCCGCGCCCTGGACGCCACCCGCCGCAACGTCCGCGCGGTGGACTGGCTCAACGCCGTCCCCGACATGATCGCCGAGGCACTGGACCACGTCGCCGACCGCTACCGGCACGAGAACGCGATCCTCACCAACATCCGCAAGGCCCGCGACGAGACCGAGGAGCCGGAGAACAAGCGGCGCGCCGCCGAGCTGGTCGACATCGTCAAGGACTGCATCCGACGCCACACGCAGTTGCAGTCCCGGCTGCTGGAGGCCGGACCGCTGTTCCGCGCGGAACAGGACCGGCAGGCCTTCGCGACACCGATGACGACCTCCGGCACCGACCTGTACGGACACCTGCTCGCACCGCTGCTGCCGCTGCCGCTGGACCAGGCGAGCCGGGTCACCGGGGCGTTCTTCGCCCGCGGTACCGGGCTGCGGACACCGGTGTCGGTGCGGGTGGGCGACCTCGTCGACATACTGCTGACCCCGCCCGTGGAGCGCGAGCACCTGGGCGCGGAGATGCCCGAGCCCGACCTGATCGCCACGCCCGACGACAGCCGGTTCAGCGAGGAGCAGCTGGCCGACGCCATGCGGCTGCTGGACCTCCCGGCCGACGCGCCGCGACGGCTGTCGGGGCTGCTCGCCGAGGCGCGGCGGGCGGGCGGCGAGGATCTCGCCTACCTGGTCGCGCTGCTCGCCGTGCACGCCGCCAGCCCGGCCGTGGGCACGGCCTACCGGCAGGGCGAGGAGAAGCTGCTGTTCGCGGTGGACGACGGCACGGAGCTGGACGACCCCGGCTTCGGCGGCGCCGACCTGATCGTGGGCACCGCCCTGCTGGACGCGGCGGGGATGGCCGCGGACCGGACCGAGGCCGCGTGATGCCGGACACCGGGTGCGGGCCGTCGGTGACCGGCCGCGCCCACGCGGCGCCGGCGGCCGCGCATCCGACACCGCCCAGGACCCCTGACGGGGCGCTCGCGCCGGCCCCCGTTCCCAAGCCCAAGGAGATGTCCCCGTGAACGAGTACGTCGAGGCCGACGCGCCCCCCGCGCCGGCCAACACTGCCGTCACGCCCGCCGACGCCGCCGACGCCGCCCGGCTGGTCGCCTTCGGGCTGCAGCCCAAGCTGCAGCCCGCGCGGGACCAGGAGTACACCGAACTGCTCCGCCGCTACCGGGAGGACCCGCCGTTCGCGCGGCTCGCGGACGCCGTGGCCGCCGGGCTCGGACTGGTGGTGCTGGAGGTGTCGCCCCGCGCCGGCATGGCCGTGACCGCCGCCGAGGACTCGGTGTTCGCCGTCCGCATGGGCGACTACGCGCGCCGTACCTCCGCCGACGGCGGCGACCGGTTCCTGCACGGACTGGCCCACCTCGCCGTCGCCGCCCTGGCGTTCCCGCGCCCCGAGGACCTCGCCGACGACGGCTACATCGGACGGATCACGGTCAACGGCGTCGACACCTTCGTCCGGCAGGCCTGCCGCCGCCTGGAGGAGCGGGCCGACGAACTGGGGGAGAACACCGACCCGGCCACCGACGCGCCCGGCCTGGAGGCCGCCTGGCGGATCTGGGCCAGACGCAGCGCGACCGGCGCCACCAAGGACGCCCGCCGGCTCGCCGGATCCACCACCGGCATCATCGGCAAGGCGGTCGTCTTCCTCACCGACTCGGGGTTCCTCCAGCGCACCGGCGACGACCAGGGCGGCACCTACCGCACGACGGCCCGCTACCAGCTCCAGGTGCGGGACATGGCCGGCAGCGCCGCCATGGCCGAACTGCTGGAACTGGGCGTCGTCCCGGTCACCGACGGCACGGCCAGCCTGCTGCCCGCCGACGACGGCGACGACCTGGTCGCCGACGCCGGCCTGCCGTTCCACTCCTGACCGCCTGCACCACCTGACCACCTGACCGCCTGCACCTCCTGACCTTCTGCACCTCCTGACCTTCTGCACCTCCTGACCTCTGACCTGACCGTCCGGAACCACCGCACCTTCCCCAGACTTACGAGAGTCCGCCATGTACGAGCTGTCCCGGGTCCGCCTCTACTCCATCGGGCCCGCCGGTGCGCGCTACGCCGACACCGTGCTGGACCTGCGGGGCGTCGGGCGGCCCGTGCCCGACCCGGCCCCCACCCAGGCGGAGTTCTTCGAGGAGGAGCCGGTCGGCCCGCCGCGCCGCCCCGCCCCCGCCGGCGTGCTCTTCCTGGAGAACGGCGGCGGCAAGTCGGTACTCCTCAAGCTGATCTTCTCGGTGATGCTGCCCGGTCACCGCAACACCCTCGGCGGCGCCAGCTCCGGCGTGCTGCGCAAGTTCCTGCTCGCCGACGACTGCGGGCACGTCGCCCTGGAGTGGCAGCACACGCTCACCGGTGAGTGCGTGGTCGTGGGCAAGGTGAGCGAGTGGCGGGGACGCCAGGTCTCCAACGACCCGCGGAAGTTCGCCGAGGCCTGGTACTCGTTCCGGCCCGGGCCCGGGCTCGCCCTGGACAACCTGCCGGTCGCCGAGTCCACCTCCGTACGGCCGCCCGTCGAGGGCGCCTCCGGGGCGCAGGGGCGGCGGCGCACCATGAAGGGCTTCCGGGACGCCATCACCGAGGCCGGCAAGGCGTATCCGCATCTGGAGGTGTACTGGGAGGAGATCCACGACCGCTGGATCGAGCACCTCGGCGACCTCGGCCTCGACCCCGAACTCTTCCGCTACCAGCGGGAGATGAACGCGGACGAGGGCGAGGCCGCCGGCCTCTTCGCGGTCAAGAAGGACTCCGACTTCACCGACCTGCTGCTGCGGGCGGTGACCGACACCCGGGACACCGACGGACTCGCCGACCTGGTCGGCGGCTTCGGCAACAAGCTCGGGCGCCGCGCCGAGCTGATCGCCGAACGGGACTTCACCGCCGGGTCGGTGGACCTGCTCGGCCGGATCGTGGAGGCCGCGGAGGCACGCTCACGCGCGCGTGACATCCACGCGAGCGCCGAGCGCCGCACCCGTACCCTCGCGCGTCGGCTCTCCGCGCGGGGCGTGCAGGAGCGCGTACGCGCCGCCGACCTCGCCCAGCGCGTCACGGCCGCCGCCTACGCCGTCACGCACTCGGAGGGCGCCCGCGAGCGCAGCGCGCTGATCGCCGCCGAACTCGCCTACCGGCACGCCTCACTGGCCCTGGCCGTGGGCGAGAAGTCCGCCGCCGCGCAGAAGCGCGAGCTGGCCGACGCCCGCACCCTGCACTCGGCCTGGCAGGCGGCCGAGGCCGTGCTGCGCCACCGGGCCGCCGCCGACCGCGTCGCACGCGTGGCCACCGCCATCCAGGAGG
Organism: Streptomyces sp. NPDC001068; assembly: GCF_042897315.1. Lineage (NCBI taxonomy): Bacteria > Bacillati > Actinomycetota > Actinomycetes > Kitasatosporales > Streptomycetaceae > Streptomyces > Streptomyces sp. NPDC001068. Next base: position 488,036 of record NZ_JBIAYD010000007.1, read on the forward strand.
CCGAGCGGGACGCGGCCCCCGCGCTCGCCGCCCGCGCCAGGGCAGCCGTCGATCTCGTCCGGGCCCTGCACATGGCCGCCCAGAGCGCCGAGCGACTCGCCAACGAGGAGGAGGAGCGGTCCGCCGCCCTCCAGGAGGTCAGCGACGCGGCCTACCGGGACTCCACCTCGGCCGCGACCGAGGCCCAGCGCGCCCGCAGCGAGGTCGGGCATCTGCGCCAGCGCCTCGGCGAGGTCGAGCAGGAGACCGCCGAGGCGGTCCGCGCGGGCTGGCTCGACGACAGCGCCCCGGACGCCGACCCGGCCCGCGCCGCCCTCGCGGCCAGCGACGCCGAGAAGTCCGCCGTGGCCGCCTGGGACACCGCACGCGAGGCCTCCCGAAAGGCGTCCGAGCTCGCCCGCGAGGCGGCCTCCGCCGAGTCCCGCGCCGAGCTCACGGCCGCGCGCGCGGCCGACGCGGCGACCGCCGCCGAGCGGACCCACGACGCCGAGAAGCGCCTGGCCGAGGCCCTGGCGGCGGAGGACCGGCTCGCCGAACTGCTGGGTCTCACCGGCTCCCGTACGACCATTCCGCGACCGCGGGGCGAGGGCACCGACGAGGCCCTCGGCGCGGAGGAACTCGACCGGTTCGCCGACGAGTTGCGTGAACTGCTCGACGACGCCGTCGGCTCCGCCGAACGGCACCTGTTCGAACTGCGCACCGCTGCCGCCGACGACTCCCGGATCCTCGGCGCCCTCGGCGACGGCGGACTGCTGCCGCCCGGCCCCGACGTGCTCGCCACCGTGGAGTACCTCGGAGAGCACGGCATCCCCGCCCTGCCCGGCTGGCGCTATCTCGCCCAGGCCGTCGACCCGGCCGACCACGCGCGCGTGCTCGCCGCCCGCCCCGAACTCGTCGACGGCGTCGTCATCACCGACCCGGACACCCACGCCCGTGCCCGCGAGGCGCTCGGCGAGGCGGCCCTGCTGCCGCGCTCCGCCGTCGCCGTCGGTACGGCCGCCGCCCTGCTCGCACCGACCCCGGCCACCGGCGCCGGCGCGGGCGACGTGTTCCTCGTCCCGCCGAACCCGGCCATGCACGACGAGCACGCCGCCGACGAGGAACGGCAGGCACTGCGCGCCCGGGCCACCGAACGGGACGACGAGATCCGCGGCCTGGCCGCCCGGCTCGGCAAGGACCGTGAGCTGGCCGCGCGGCTCGCCTCCTGGCGCACCGGCTGCCCGGCCGGACGGCTCGTCGAACTGGCCCGGGCCGCGCGGGAGGCCCGCGCCTTCGCCGAGGAGTCCGAGACCGAACTGACCGAGGCACGGACCGTTCGGGCCGAGACCGAGGAGACGGCCGCCGAGACCGCCCGGGTGCGCGACGAACGGCAGGAGGCCGCCCAGAAGGCGCGGCGCGCCGCCGACGCCCTCGCCGGGCTCGCGTTCCGGCTGCGCGAGCGGGCCGGCTGGCAGGTCAAGCTCCGCGAACTCGCCGACGAGGCCGCCGAGTCGGAGGTCCGCGCCCAGTCCTGCCTGGAGCGCGCCCGCGTCGCGGACGAGGACCGCCGCGGGGCCCAGCGCGCCGCCGACGACGCCCGCCGCACCGCTCGCGCGCTGCGCGCCGAACGCGCCGAGATCGCCGGCGCCCCCGACGACGTACCGGAAGCCGACGAGGACACCCCGAAGTCCTCACTGCCCGCACTGCGGGAGGCCTACCGGGCCGCCTCGCAGGTGTACGAGAAGGTCGGCGTCGGCGCCGACCTCCGTGCCGAGCAGGCCCGTTCGGAGAGCGACGAGAGCGCCGCCCTCGCCGAGCTGGAACGGCTCACCAACAAGGTCCGCACCCGGGCGGAGCAGCTGCTCCAGGCGCCCGACGGCTCCGACGGACCGTCCCGGCAGGCCGCCGCCGCCCGCGCGGAAGAGCTGGTGCAGCTCCTGGAGACCCGCATGTCCACCGCCAGCGAGCAACTCGGCCGGCTGCGCGGCGAGGCCGAACGGCACGCCCCCGAGGACGGCGAGGCGCACACCGAGCTGCCCGAGGAACTCCGGCCGCGCGACGCCGAGCACGCGCAGGCCCTGCTGCGCACCGCGACCGCCGAACTCGCCACCCGCGTCGAGGCCCTGAACCAGGCCCGCGAGGCGCACGCCGAGCTCCAGGACGCCCACCGCGCGGCCGAGGACGCGGCCGGCGGCTTCGACGAGATCGCCGCCATGCTCCGCGACCTGCTGCGCGAACACGCCGCCGACGAGGAGCAGGAGGAGCCCGAGCCCTACCCCGGCTCCCTGGAGGAGGCCCGGCAGTCCGCCGCCGAGGCCCGCCGGTCGCTGCGCGGCTGCGCCGGAGACCTCTCCGCCGCGGAGTCCGCCGTACGCGAGGCGAGCGACGTGCTGGTGCGGCACGCCAACTCCACCCGGTACGAGGCGGTCCGCACGCCGGCCCGGCAGCAGATCCGGGAGCTGCCCGCCTCGGCGCTGCCCGAGCACGCCCAGAAGTGGGCGGACGCCTTCGCACCCCGGCTGCGGGTACTGACCGACGAACTGGCCCAGCTGGAGCGCAACCGCGACTCGATCGTGGACCGGCTGCGGGGGCTCGTCGAGTCGGCCCTCGCGACCCTGCGGTCCGCCCAGCGGCTGTCCCGGCTCCCCGACGGCCTCGGCGAGTGGTCCGGACAGGAGTTCCTCCGGATCCGCTTCGAGGAGCCCGACCAGGCCACACTCTCCGAGCGGCTCGGCGAGGTCGTCGACGAGGCGACCCGGGCCGCCGTGAAGAAGAACTCCGATCTGCGGCGGGACGGAATGTCCCTGCTGCTCAGGGGAGTCGCGGCGGCCCTGCAGCCCAAGGGGGTGGCCGTCGAGATCCTCAAGCCGGACGCCGTGCTGCGCGCCGAGCGGGTGCCGGTCGGACAGATGGGGGACGTGTTCTCCGGCGGACAGCTGCTCACCGCCGCCATCGCCCTGTACTGCACCATGGCCGCGCTACGGTCCAACGACCGCGGGCGCGACAAGCACCGCCACGCGGGGACGCTCTTCCTCGACAACCCCATCGGCCGGGCCAACGCGACCTACCTGCTGGAGCTCCAGCGGGCCGTGTCGGACGCGTTGGGTGTGCAGCTGCTCTACACGACCGGACTCTTCGACACCACCGCGCTGGCCGAGTTCCCGCTGGTCATCCGATTGCGGAACGACGCCGACCTCAGGGCCGGGCTGAAGTACATCAGCGTGGAGGAGCACCTGCGCCCCGGGCTGCCGCAGCAGCAGGCGGAGGAGGCCGGGCACAGTGAGATCACGGCGACCCGCATGTACAAGAAGCCGTCGGACTGAAGCCCCGGTCTCAGGGGTGGGACAGCTGCCCGGCGCTGCCACCCCGCCGCCGTATCCGCTCCTGTTCGCGCTCGGCGGCGCGCTGCCGCCGCCGGGCCGCACGCTTCTCGCGACGCAACGCGCGTGCCGTACTGCTCGGTTCGGAGACCACGCCGTAACGCTGGTTCCACACCTGGCGGGTCACCAGGACGTCCACCGCGCCCCAGGTGGCCGCCACCGTGCTCACCACGCTGCTGATCACCATCGGGAATGCCAGCCAGGACTCCGCCATCGTGCAGAAGAACGCCACCATGGCCTGGATCAGCGTGACGGCGATGATGATCAGTGCCCGCACCGCCGACCTGCGCACCGGATCCGGCATCCGATACCGCTTGGCCGGCTCCTCGATCCACAACGGCCGGTACTGCGCCTGCTGTTGCGTGCGCGTCCGTGAGGTGAGCGGTTGCTCGTCGCCGCCGCGCGGACGCGGCGTGAGGCCGCCGTCCGGTTCCCCGGACCCCGGACGCGCCTTCGCGCGCTCCGCCGTGCCGTCCTCGGGCGCAGAACGCCGCTGAGCCGTCCCCATCAAGGTGTCACTCCCCACCGCCGACAGACCCCCTCGTGCCGGTGTCCGACGACCCCGGCTCCCCATTGGCTGCCCGGCTTGCGCTGTATTACGCCGCCCGGATGCGGGATACGGATCCTGTGGCCGATTTCGCATCCATCTCCCACCAACAAGGACGAACGAACCCACCGGATGATTCCCCGTCGGTGAAAATTTCCGGCCAACTGATCCTTCGTGCCGTTCGCGCCCTCACAGACGCGAAGTCGACGCGATCGCGGTGGCAATCTCCCGCAATGCCCGGACATCTCTCCCCGGACCTCCCCCATGTCCCGGCCCCGGGGCGGAGGTTCGCCGTCCGGACGCGCCTTCGAGTTATCCCTGTGGCGGTAGTAGGCTCGCGCCGTTTGTTGACGTACACGTGTACCCCCGGCCGGTGGGGGTCGAGCTGGGGGAGGCCATGCGCTTTCGCGGGAAGTCGATCCGCCGGAAGATCGTGGCGCTGCTTCTCGTGCCGCTGGTGTCCCTGACCGCCGTCTGGGGCTTCGCGGCCGTGCTCACGGGGCGCGAGGTCACCCGGATGTTCCACGTGTCGCACGTCGTCGAGGAGATCGGCTACCCGACCGAGGACACGGCCCGGGTCCTCCAGCAGGAACGCCGGCAGACCCTCGTCTACCTCGCCGACCCACGCGCGGCCGACGCGCTCGCCGCCCTGCACCGCACCCGCACCGCAACCGACGGCGCCGTCGCCGAACTGCGGAAGAACGCCCGTGAGCAGAGCGCCCGCGAGGGCCTGAGCGCCGACGACGCCGAACGGCTCACCGCCGTGCTCGACGCGTTCGAGGGCATCGACGCCCTGCGCCACAGCGTCGAACAGGGCACCGTCAGCCGCGCCCAGGCCCTCGACCTCTACAACCGCGTGGTCGACCCCTGCTACACGCTGCTCGCCTCCCTCGGCGGGACGGACGACGTGGACATGGACAAGCAGGGCCGCGCCCTCGTCAACATCACCCGGGCCCGCGAACTCCTCTCCCGCGAGGACGCCCTGCTCGGCTCCGCCCTCGTGGTCGGACGGATCTCCCGCACCGAGACCCGGGAGATCTCGGACCTCGTCGCCCAGCGCACCCTGCTGTACGACATCAGCCTGCCGCTGCTGCCGTCCTCGGAACGCGACCGCTTCGACCGCTTCTGGAAGAACGCCACCACCGCCCCGCTGCGGACCGCGGAGAAGTCCGTGACCGACGCCGGATCCGATGTGCCGAGCGACGTCAGCGCCCAGAGCTGGGACACCTCCGCCGGCACCGTGCTCGACGAACTGCGCACCCTCGACGACCAGGTCGGTGACCGCTACCAGGACCGCATCCGGCCCGTCGCCGTCGGCGTGATCGTCCAGGCCGCCGTCGTCGGCGTCCTCGGACTGGTAGCGGTGCTCTTCTCGCTGGTGGTGTCGGTCCGGGTCGGCCGAAGCCTCATCCGGGACCTGCGGCTGCTGCGCCAGGATGCCCACGAGGCCTCCGGGATCCGGCTGCCGAGCGTGATGCGCCGGCTGTCCGCGGGCGAACAGGTCGACGTGGAGACCGAGGTCCCGCGCCTGGAGTACGACAGGAACGAGATCGGCGAGGTCGGCCAGGCCCTCAACACCCTGCAGCGCGCCGCCGTCGAGGCCGCCGTCAAGCAGGCCGAACTGCGCTCCGGCGTCTCCGAGGTCTTCGTCAACCTCGCCCGCCGCAGCCAGGTACTGCTGCACAAGCAGCTCACCCTGCTCGACACCATGGAGCGCAGGACCGAGGACACCGACGAACTCGCCGACCTCTTCCGCCTCGACCACCTCACCACGCGCATGCGCAGGCACGCCGAGGGCCTGGTGATCCTCTCCGGCGCCGCCCCCTCGCGGCAGTGGCGCCGACCCGTCCGGCTGATGGACGTGGTGCGAGCCGCGGTCGCCGAGGTCGAGGACTACGAACGGATCGAGGTCCGCCGGCTGCCCCGGGTCGCCGTCACCGGCCCCGCCGTCGCCGACCTCACCCACCTCGTGGCCGAACTCCTCGAGAACTCCACGGTCTTCTCGCCGCCGCACACCGCCGTCCAGGTCCTCGGCGAGCGGGTCGCCAACGGGTTCACCCTGGAGATCCACGACCGCGGTCTCGGCATGGCCGCCGAGGCACTGCTCGACGCCAACCTGCGGCTCGCCGAAACCCCCGAGTTCGAGCTCTCCGACACCGACCGGCTCGGCCTGTTCGTGGTCAGCCGCCTCGCGCAGCGCCAGAACGTCCGCGTCTCGCTCCAGCCGTCCCCCTACGGAGGCACCACCGCCGTCGTCTTCATCCCCGACCTGCTGCTGACCGACGACGTCCCCGACACCAACGGGGTGGGCTTCCGCCTCGACCGCACCGGGCCCGCGGCCGAGACAGGACCCGAGGAGAGCGGCGCCACCACGCTGACCCCGAGGTCGGCGCAGCGCCCCGGGCTGCCGACCGCCCTCCCCGGCCGACCGGTCGAGCTGGAGGCCCCCGTCGACCTGGACGCGCTCGACGGCTACCCGGGCGCCCTCACCGACGAGGAGAGCGAGCGCGGCGGTCTGTTCCGCCCCCACCGCTCCCTGGCCCGCGCCGACGACGACATCACTCCCGTCGTGAGCGAGCTGCATCAGCCCGCCCCGGACCCCGCGGACGGCCTCCGCGACGAGCGTCCCGTCGCCCCGGTGGCACCGCCCCGCCGGAGCACCCCCAAGCTGGTCAGCTCGCACGGCAGGCCCGTCACCGAGCAGCGCTCACGGCGCCCCGGCCCGGCCGACCGCGACGAGCCGCGCACGGCGCCCGAGGCCGGCGGCCCGGCCGAACCCGCCGGACCGCCCGCCCTGCCCCGCCGTACCCGCCGCCCGGCGACCAGCCCGGGCCGCGGCCCCGAAGACTCCGTCCCGCCCCTCGGCAGCACACCCCCGGACGCCGCACCCGGCGCCCGGCCGCTGCCCCGGCGGGTACGGCAGGCCAACCTGGCCCCGCAGCTGCGACAGGAACCCGCCCGGCCCGCCGGGCACGAGCCGGAACCCGTCGAGCGTGACGCCGACGAGGTCCGCAGCCGCATGGCCTCGCTCCAGCGCGGCTGGCAGCGCGGCCGGGCGGAGAACACCGCGGGCGACGGGTCCGGGGACGGGACAGCACAAGGAACGACTAAGGGGGACGGTCGATGACCGATCCGAAGGCGACCGGCCACACGGCGACGATCAAGAGCGAGCTGAACTGGCTCCTGGACGACCTGGTCGACCGGGTGGCCAGCATCCGCAAGGCCGTCGTGCTCTCCGGAGACGGCCTGGCCACCGGCGTCTCCAAGGACCTGACAAGGGAGGACGGCGAGCACCTGGCGGCCGTGGCCTCGGGCTTCCACAGCCTCGCCAAGGGGGTGGGCCGCCACTTCGAGGCGGGCAGCGTCCGGCAGACCGTGGTCGAGCTCGACGACGCCTTCCTGTTCGTCACCGCGGCCGGCGACGGCAGCTGCCTGGCCGTCCTCTCCGACGCCGACTCCGACGTCGGCCAGGTCGCGTACGAGATGACGCTCCTGGTCAAGCGGGTCGGCGCACATCTGGTGTCCGCTCCACGCACCGATCTGCCCTCGGGCGGGTAGTGGGATGACATGAGCGGAGACGGTCAGGGAAGAAGTCACTGGTTCGACGACGAGGCCGGACCGGTCGTCCGTCCGTACGCCATGACGCGGGGCCGCACCACCAGCGCGGCCCAGCACCGCCTCGATCTGATCGCGGTGGTCGTCACGGAGCCGCACGCGGACGACCCCGAGGACGACCGGATGCTGTCCCCGGAGCACGTGGACATCGTCGAGCTCTGCCGAGACACCCCGCAGTCGGTCGCCGAGCTGGCTTCCGGACTCGATCTGCCCATCGGAGTGGTCCGGGTCCTCGTCGGCGACCTCGTCGCCGGCGAACTCGTGCACGTCAACCGGCCGGTTCCCCCGGCCGAGCTGGTGGACGAGAGTATCCTGCGCGACGTGATCAACGGCCTCCGGGCGCTGTGACCGGCGCGGATACGGAGTGGTGACGTGACAGGCTGGCAGTTCTGGGTCGACCGCGGCGGTACGTTCACCGACGTCGTCGCGCGGCGGCCGGACGGGCGGCTGCTCACCCACAAACTTCTCTCCGACCGTCCCGCGCGGTACGCCGACGCCGCGGTGGCAGGCGTGCGGGAACTGCTCGAAGGACCGGCCGACCGGGTCGACACCGTCCGGATGGGCACCACGGTCGCCACCAACGCGCTGCTGGAACGCAAGGGCGAGCGCACCCTGCTCGTCATCACCCGCGGCTTCCGCGACGCCCTGCGCATCGCCTACCAGAACCGCCCCGGCATCTTCGCCCGTCGCATCGAGCTTCCCGAGCTGCTCTACGAACGGGTCGTCGAGGCCGACGAGCGCATCGCGGCCGACGGCACCGTCCTGCGCGCACCCGACCTGGACGCCCTGGCGGGCCCGCTCCAGGAGGCCTACGACGACGGGATCCGCGCCGTCGCCGTGGTCTGCATGCACAGCCACCTCCACCCGGCCCACGAACAGGCGATCGGTGAGCTGGCCGCCCGCACCGGCTTCCCGCAGATCTCGCTGTCCAGCGAGGTCAGCCCGCTGATGAAGCTGGTGCCGCGCGGCGACACCGCCGTGGTCGACGCCTACCTGTCGCCGGTCCTGCGCCGCTACGTCCGCCACGTCGCCGACGAGCTCGAAGGCGTCCGGCTGATGTTCATGCAGTCCAACGGCGGGCTCGCCGAGGCCGGGCAGTTCCGCGGCAAGGACGCCGTCCTCTCCGGGCCGGCCGGTGGGATCGTCGGCATGGCCCGGATGTCCCAGCTCGCCGGGTTCGACCGGGTCATCGGCTTCGACATGGGCGGCACATCCACCGACGTATCCCATTTCGCCGGCGAGTACGAACGGGTCTTCACCACCCAGATCGCCGGCGTGCGACTGCGCGCCCCCATGCTGGACATCCACACCGTCGCCGCGGGCGGCGGTTCGGTGCTGCACTTCGACGGCTCCCGCTACCGCGTCGGGCCCGACTCCGCGGGCGCCGAGCCCGGCCCCGCCTGCTACCGGGGCGGCGGCCCGCTCACCGTCACCGACGCCAACGTCATGCTCGGCCGGATCCAGCCCGCCCACTTCCCCCACGTGTTCGGCCCCGACGGCGACCGGCCTCTCGACGCCGGTGTCGTCGGGGAGCACTTCACCGGCCTCGCGCGGGAGATCCGCGACCGGACCGGCGACGACCGGACCCCCGAACAGGTCGCCGAGGGCTACCTGAGCATCGCCGTCGCCAACATCGCCAACGCCGTGAAGCGGATCTCCGTCCAGAAGGGCCACGACGTCACCCGCTACGCCCTCACCACCTTCGGCGGCGCCGGCGGACAGCACGCGTGCATGGTCGCCGACTCCCTGGGCATCCGCACCGTCCTGGTGCCGCCCATGGCCGGCCTCCTGTCCGCGCTCGGCATCGGTCTCGCCGACACCACCGCCATGCGCGAACAGTCCGTCGAGGCACCCCTGACCGCCGAAGCCATGCCCGGCGTCCGCGAGACCGCGGACGGCCTGGAGGCCGCGGCCCGCTCCGAACTCCTCGCCGAGGACGTCCCGGAGGACCGTATCGACGTCACCCGCCGCGCCCAGCTCCGCTACGACGGCACCGACACCACCCTCACCGTCGAACTCACCGAGCCCGACGAGATGAGACACGCCTTCGAAGAACGTCATCGCGCCACGTACTCCTTCACGCTCGACCGCCCGGTCGTCGTCGAGGCGCTCTCCGTGGAAGCCACCGGAATCACCCGTCCCCCCGATCTCTCCGCCCTCGCCCCGTACGAGGGCCGTCCCACCGCTCCGGAAACCGTCCGCCTGCACACCGGCGGCGCCTGGCACGACGTGCCCCTCCACCGCCGCGAGGGGCTTCCCCCCGGCGAGTCCGTCACCGGCCCCGCGATCATCACCGAGGCCGGCGCCACGACGGTCGTGGACGACGGCTGGCGGGCCGCGGCCACCGACGACGGGCATCTGGTCATGGAACGCGCGACGGTCACGCAGAGTTCCGATCTCGACACGGAAGTCGATCCGGTCCTGCTGGAGGTCTTCAACAGCCTGTTCATGTCGATCGCCGAACAGATGGGCGCCCGGCTGGAGTCGACGGCCCAGTCCGTCAACATCAAGGAACGCCTGGACTTCTCCTGCGCGCTGTTCGACCCGGACGGGAACCTGGTGGCCAACGCCCCGCACATCCCCGTCCACCTGGGCTCCATGGGGACCAGCGTGAAAGAGGTCGTCCGCCGCCGCGGCGCCTCGATGAACCCAGGTGACACCTACGCCGTCAACGACCCGTACCACGGGGGCACGCACCTGCCCGACGTCACCGTGATCACCCCCGTCTTCGACACGCAGGGTGAGCGGATCCTCTTCTACGTGGCCTCCCGCGGCCACCACGCCGAGATCGGCGGCATCGCCCCCGGCTCGATGCCCGCCGACAGCAGCACCATCGACGAGGAGGGCGTCCTCTTCGACAACTGGCTGCTCGCCGAGAACGGCCGGTTCCGCGAGGACGAGACCCGTCGGCTGCTCGCCGAGGCCCCCTACCCCTCCCGCAACATCCGCACCAACCTCGCCGACCTGCGCGCCCAGATCGCCGCCAACCGCAAGGGAGTCGACGAAGTCGGACGCATGATCGCCGAGTTCGGCCTCGACGTCGTCCAGGCCTACATGCGGCACGTCCAGGACAACGCCGAGGAGGCGGTCCGCCGCGTCATCGACGCCCTGGAGGACGGCGCGTACGCCTACGAGACCGACTCCGGCGCCGTCATCCGCGTACGCGTGCGCCTGGACCGCGACAACCGGCGCGCGACCGTCGACTTCACGGGCACGTCGGCGCAGCTGGACAGCAACTTCAACGCTCCGTCCGCCGTCGTCGCCGCGGCCGTGCTGTACGTCTTCCGCACCCTGGTCGCCGACGACATCCCGCTCAACGACGGATGCCTGCGCCCCCTGGACATCGTCGTACCGCGCGGATCCATGCTCGCCCCGGAGCCGCCGGCCGCCGTCGTCGCGGGCAACGTCGAGACCTCCCAGGCCATCACCGGTGCCCTCTACGCGGCGCTCGGCGTCCAGGCCGAGGGGTCAGGCACCATGAACAACGTCACCTTCGGCAACGATCGTCACCAGTACTACGAGACGGTCGCCTCCGGATCCGGAGCGGGCGACTGCTTCCCCGGCGCGGACGTCGTCCAGACCCACATGACCAACTCCCGGCTCACCGATCCGGAGGTCCTGGAGTGGCGACTGCCCGTGCGCCTGGACGAGTTCGCCGTACGGCGGGGCAGTGGCGGAGCGGGCCGCCGGCGCGGCGGGGACGGCGCGGTGCGCCGCATCCGCTTCCTGGAGCCCATGACCGTGTCCACCCTGTCGCAGCACCGCCGCGTCCCGCCGTACGGCATGGCCGGCGGCGCGCCCGGCGCCCTGGGCGCCAACCGGGTGGAGCGGGCCGACGGCACGGTCACCGAACTGGGCGGCAGTGACACCACGGACGTCGGCGCCGACGACGTACTCGTCATCGAGACCCCGGGCGGCGGCGGATACGGACACCCGTCCCCCGACCCCGTCGAGAACGATCCCCACACAGAGCGACCGCACACAGAATGACCCCACACAGAGTCCCCGCACACAGACTGACGCCACACAAAGTGACCTTATCCAGAGTGACCCCCGTCAAGAACGACCTTGATCGAGCAGGAGAAGAGACCGATGATCTTCGGGCGATCTGAGCGCGGCAAGCCCCCGATCGAGCCCGTCACGCTCAAGATCCTCGTGGCCGGCGGCTTCGGCGTGGGCAAGACGACCATGGTCGGCGCGGTGAGCGAGATCAGGCCGCTGCGTACCGAGGAGGTGCTGACCGAGGCCGGACGGCCGGTCGACGACACCAACGGTGTCGAGGCCAAGCACACCACCACCGTCGCCATGGACTTCGGCCGTATCACCCTGCGCGAGGACCTGGTGCTGTACCTGTTCGGGACGCCCGGGCAGGAGCGGTTCTGGTTCATGTGGGACGAACTGTCCGAGGGCGCTCTGGGCGCCGTCGTGCTCGCCGACACGCGCCGCCTGGAGGACTGCTTCGCGGCCGTCGACTACTTCGAGCGGCGCTCCATACCGTTCCTGGTCGGCGTCAACTGCTTCGAGGACGCCGACCGGTACCCGGCCGAGGACGTCCGCAAGGCCCTCGACCTCGACGCGGACGTACCGGTCCTGCTGTGCGACGCCCGGGACCGCGAGTCGGTCAAGCAGGTGCTCATCGGCGTGGTCCAGCACGCGATGGCGTACGCCGCGGGCCGGCGCCAGACCGTCACCACCTGACGGCCGGCACGGCCGGCACGGCCCGCACCCCCGCCGACCGGGGTACGGGCCGTGGTCGGGGCGGCCGGCTACTCGCCGTCCTCCAGCCAGCCGAAGCTCTTCTCCACGGCCTTGCGCCAGTTCGCGTACTCCCGCTCACGCACCGGCGCCTCCATGGCGGGCGTCCACTCCGCGTCCCTCTGCCAGTGCGACTTGAGCTCGTCCAGGTCGTTCCACACGCCGGTGGCGAGACCGGCCGCGTAGGCGGCGCCCAGACAGGTCGTCTCGGAGACCCGGGGCCGGATGACCGGCACCCCGAGGACGTCGGCCTGGTGCTGCATCAGGAGGTTGTTCCGGGTCATGCCGCCGTCCACCTTCAGGGTCGTGATCTGTACCCCGGAGTCCTGGTACATGGCGTCCACGACCTCCCGCGTCTGCCAGCTGGTCGCCTCCAGGACCGCTCGCGCCAGGTGTCCCTTGGTGACGTACCGGGTGAGGCCGGTGACGACCCCGCGCGCGTCCGAGCGCCAGTAGGGCGCGAACAGGCCGGAGAAGGCGGGCACGATGTAGGCGCCGCCGTTGTCGTCGACGCTCGCGGCCAGGGTCTCGATCTCGTCGGCGGACCGGATGATGCCGAGCTGGTCCCGGAACCACTGGACGAGCGCGCCCGTGATGGCGATGGAGCCCTCCAGGCAGTACACCGGCGCCTCACCGCCGATCTTGTAGCCCATCGTCGTCAGCAGTCCGTTCTTGGACGGCACCGGCCGGTCGCCGGTGTTGAGCAGCAGGAAACTGCCCGTCCCGTAGGTGTTCTTCGCCGTGCCGACGTCGTAGCAGGCCTGTCCGAAGACCGCCGCCTGCTGGTCGCCCAGCGCGGAGGCCACCGGCACTCCGGCGAGCTGGCCGACGGCGGTGCCGTACACCTCGGCGGAGGACCTGATCTCGGGCAGCACCGCCTCGGGGATGTTCATCGCGGACAGGATGGAGCGGTCCCACTGGAGGGTCTCCAGGTTCATCAGCATGGTCCGGCCGGCGTTGGTGACGTCGGTGACGTGACGGCCCCCCTCGGTGCCGCCGGTGAGGTTCCAGATCAGCCAGGAGTCGATGGTGCCGAAGGCGATCTCGCCGCGCTCGGCGCGGTCCCGGAGCCCGGGCACGTTGTCCAGCAGCCAGGCCGCCTTGGGACCGGAGAAGTAGCTGGCCAGGGGTAGCCCGGTCTGGTCGCGGAAGCGGTCCTGGCCGTCGCGGCCGCCGAGTTCGTTGCACAGGGCCGCGGTACGGGTGTCCTGCCAGACGATCGCGTTGTGCACGGGCTTGCCGGTGGCGCGGTCCCACAGGACCGTCGTCTCGCGCTGGTTGGTGATGCCGAGCGCGCTCAGCTGGTCCGCGCGCAGCCCCGCGCCGGCGAGCGCCCCGGCGACCACGGCCTGCACCTTGGACCAGATCTCGGTGGCGTCGTGCTCCACCCAGCCCGGCTTGGGGAAGATCTGGCGGTGCTCGCGCTGGTCCACGGCGACGATCGCGCCGGCGTGGTCGAAGATGATGCAGCGGCTCGACGTGGTGCCCTGGTCGATTGCGGCGACGTACCTCTCGGCGGTGTCCGGCATGGCTACCCCTTGGTCGCTGGGTCGGAAGGCTGCGTGGGATCGGAAGGCTGCGTGGGTCCGGAGGCTGCGTGGGATCGGGGGGCCGCGGTTCGGCGTCCGCGGTTCGACGTCCGTGACGCGACGTCCGTGATGCGGAAGGCCGTTTCAGAAGGCCACGTTGTAGATGAGGCCCGCGAGCGCCCCGCCGATCAGGGGGCCGACGACCGGGATCCAGGCGTAACCCCAGTCGGAGGTGCCCTTGTTCGGGATCGGCAGGAAGGTGTGCACGATCCGGGGGCCCAGGTCGCGCGTCGGGTTGATCGCATAGCCGGTGGGCCCGCCCAGGGACAGCCCGATGCCGACGACGAGCAGTGAGACGATCAGTACGGTGGTGCCGGACTCGCCGAGCCCCTTGGTCAGCCCGAACGCGAGGATCGGCAGGACCAGCGCGATCGTCGCGATGATCTCGGTGACGAGGTTGGCCACCGGGTTCCGGATCTCGGGGATGGTGGAGAAGATGCCGAGCGTGGGAGTCGGCTCCTCCCCGGTGTCCTGGTCGGGCAGGTTGGCCTGGAACTGGGCCAGGTAGACCAGGTACGTGAGGACGGCGCCCAGGACCGCTCCGACGAACTGGCCGAGCAGGTAGACCCAGACCTTGCCCCACTCGCCGGTGTCCACGGCGATGCCGATGGTGACCGCGGGGTTGAGCTGGCCCCCGGAGAGGGGAGCGGCGGTGTAGGCGCCGGCCAGGACGCCGAACCCCCAGCCGAACGCGATCACCACCCAGCCCGCCGCTCTCGCCTTGGAGTGTCTGAGGGTGACGGCGGCGCACACACCGGCGCCGAAGAGGATGAGGATGGCCGTGCCGATGACTTCGCCGACGAATATGTCTCCGTTGCTCATGGCGGCTCCTAGGGCGCTGGCCGGAGGGTCTACCCCGGCGCAAAGAGCGGGAACGGTTCCCTTGCCGACGTCAGCCGAAGGCAGGGAAGGTCCCGCGCCCCGCCCGGCGTCAGTGACGAGCGTGCCGTAGCAGCCGAATCGCCCATGGGGGAGCGGGCACGAGGACAGGAGCGGCCCGTGGCGCAGTGCCTGATTACGCCGAGAATGTACGGCGATGTCGACCGACACCGGAAGTTTTCACCGGCACCCAGGGAGCGTCAAGGTCGCCGACGGGAACGATGACAGGCGAGTTGCCGGGAGGCGCTCCTCACGGCTCCGCCGTCGCGTAGCCGGCCTGCGCCGGACAGGCGCCCGAGCCGCGCCGGATCTCGTACCCGGGCAGTCCCGCCCGCCCCAGCACCCAGCTCGCCCCCCGCAGGGCCTTGGCCGCCTTCTTGAGCGGTGCCAGGGAGGCGGCCGCCTCCCTGTGGTCGGCCACACCGCCGGGGCCGCACACCACCGTGGCCAGGGACAGCGTGACGGGACGGCCGCCCGCGGACCAGGGCGCGTCGAGCACGTCGGTCACCAGCCGGCCCAGCCCCTCCTCGTCGGCGAGCACCAGGAAGTCGTCCCCGCCGATGTGCCCCACGCGCGCGTGCCCGGCGACGGCCTGCTGGAGCGCCTGTCCCACCGCGCGGATCAGTTCGTCGCCGGCCGCGAACCCGGCGCCGTCGTTGACCTGTTTGAAGTGGTCGATGTCCAGCCAGCTCAGGGCGAACACCCGGCCTTCCGCGATCCACCGGTCGGTCTCCCCGGTGATCGCGTCCGAACCGGGCAGCCGGGTCAGCGGATTGAGCCCGGCCGCCTCCTCGACGCGGGTCTCGGCGAGGGCCCGTACCAGGTCGGCGAGGCGTACGACGCCCACGCAGCGTCCGAGCCGGTCGACCACCGCCACGTCGTCCGAGGTGCGGTCCGGACCGCCGACGGCCACCACGTCCAGCACCTCCCACGCGGTCGCGTCGACGCCGACCGTGCGTGGCGCGTCGCCCAGCTTGAACGCCGGGCGGTCGGCGTACAGGGCGTGCCCGTAGCGGCCGGACATCGACAGCAGGAAGCGGGAGCGGTGCACCGAGCGGACGGGCGCGCCCGCCTGGTCCACCAGGAGGACACCGGACACCTCGGGGGAGCCGGTCAGCAGCGCCCGCACCTGCAACGCCGAAGCGGTGACCGGCAGCAGTGCGGCGGGCCGGATGAACTCCCGCACGGAGGGCCCGGAGTGCGGCGGGGGCGCGGCGGCGGCCAGACGCGGCGGCACGTACACGTCCGCCACCGGGATCCTGGCCGGGGGCGCGAAGAGCTCGCCCTGCGCCAGCCGGGCCCCGGCGGAGAACGCGGCCGCGTACTGGCTCTCGGTCTCCACGCCCTCGACGGCCAGCAGGGCGCCCAGTTCCTCGCACAGGGTCCGCATCGCCCGGACCGCGGCCGGCCGGCCGAGCAGCGAGGCGTCCAGCTTGATCAGGTCGGGGGAGAGGTCGGTGAGCAGCCGCAGCGGCACGTCCCCGTCGCCGATGCCGTCGGCGCTGATCCGGAACCCCTGGCCGCGCAGCGTCGCCACCGCCTCCAGCAGGGCCCGGTGCGGCACGTGCGTGTACGGCGGCACGACGTCCAGGGTCACCTCCCAGGGCATCCGTCCGGCTTCGCGGATGGCTCCGGGCAGCGCGCCGATGCCGCCGAGGTCGGCGAGCGTGGCCGCGAACACGTTGATGTGCAGCGGCAGCAGGGTCTCCTGGCGGGCCGCCGCGCGCAGGGCCAGCACGGCGAGCCTGCCGTCCAGTTCCGGGTTGCGGCGGGCTTCGGCGAGGATGTCACCGGTCTCGGGGCGGGCGAGGATCTCCAGTGCGGCGATCCCGCCGGTCGTCAGATTGACCACGGGCTGGAAGGCGAAACGGAGAGCATCCGTCCAGGAGCGCACGGGAGCATGATGGCGCCATCGGCGTACGCCCTGGGGCAGTTCATAAGACGTTCACGCACCATTTCGGGGTGATCACACTGTGTGTGCGAACCCTGCTGTCACACCCGCCCCGTCAGCGCACCGCTATCACGGACGAGCCGTGACCGAACAGCCCCTGGTTGGCCGTGATCCCCACGCGCGCGCGTGCCACCTGGCGGTCGCCGGCCGCGTCCCTCAACTGCCAGGTCAGCTCGCAGACCTGGGCGATCGCCTGGGCGGGCACCGCCTCTCCGAAGGAGGCTAGCCCGCCGCTGGCGTTGACGGGTACGCGGCCGCCGAGGGCCGTCGCCCCCTCGCGCAGCAGCTTGGCCGCCTCCCCCTCGGCGCACAGGCCGAGATCCTCGTACCACTGCAACTCCAGTGCGGTGGACAGGTCGTACACCTCCGCGAGAGAGAGCTCCTCGGGGCCGACGCCCGCCTCCTCGTAGGCTGCCCGCGCGATCGACGCCCGGAAGGACTCCGCCGCGGGGCCGACCGCGACCGCCGAGTCCGTGGCGATGTCCGGGAGGTCCAGCACCGTGTTGGGATAGCGCGGGGTGACCGTGGACACCGCACGGATCCGTACCGGCCGGGCGGTTCCGTGCCGGCGCGCGAACTCCAGGCTGGACAGCACGAGCGCGGCTCCGCCGTCGGAGGTCGCGCAGATGTCCAGCAGCCGCAGCGGATCGGCGACCACCTGGGAGGCGGCGACCTGCTCGGCGGTGACCCGATCCCGGTAGCGGGCGTACGGATTCAGCGCGCCCTGGGCCGCGTTCTTCACCTTGACCAGCGCGAAGTCCTCCGGAGTGTCCCCGAACACGGCCATCCGCCGGCGCGCGTACAGCCCGAAGTACGTGGGGTTGGTCGCGCCCAGCAGCCGGAAGCGCAGCCAGTCGGGGTCGTCGGGGCGGTCTCCGCCCGCGGGGCGGAAGAAGCCCTTGGGCGCCGCGTCCGCACCCACCACGAGCACCACGTCGGCGAGTTCCGCGAGGATCTGTGCCCGCGCCGCGGCGATGGCCTGTGCCCCGGACGCGCACGCCGCGTAGACGCTCGTGACGCGCGCCCCCTGCCAGCCCAGCGCCTTGGCGAAGGTCGCGCCCGCGACATAGCCGGGATACCCGCCACGCACCGTGTCCGCGCCCACTATGGAGCCGACGTCCTGCCAGCGCAGACCCGCGTCCGCGAGGGCCGCACGGGCCGCCGCCGCCCCGTACTCGACGAAGCCGCGCCCCCACTTGCCCCAGGGGTGCATGCCCGCGCCGAGGACCGCCACGTCCGCCGTCATGCCGTCACCTCCACCGGCCGCCAGTGCCAGGTGGCACAGGCCGCCTCCGGGTCCTCGCCCAGCACTCCGGGGACGACCTCGACCTCCATGCCCACCGCTAGGTCGGCGACGGTGATCCCGGCGACCGCCTGGCCCAGCACCACGATCCGCTCGGACTCCAGCTCCACGGCGATCAACGCGTACGGCACCCACGGACGTTCCGGATCGCTCACATAGGGTGACGGCGGGCGGTAACGGCTGTCGGTGTACGACCAGATCCGCCCGCGCGGGGAGAGCGGTACCTCCTCCAGGTCGCCGCCGGCGCACCCGGGATTGCGGCAGTGGGCGTCCTCGCGAGGGAAGAAGACCGAGGCGCAGGCCGCGCATCGGGTGCCCAGGAGCCGGAACCCCTCACCCTCGCCCGTGAACCAGCCCTCGACCACAGGTGTGCGTGTACGCGACAAAACTCCTCCAGGGCAAGGGATCTGACGGAACGTCAGAAGTGTGCCACGGCTCGTCGCGATTGGGCAGGCCGCGCCCGGGCCGCGGACGGCGACCCCGTCCCGCCGCCCGCGCCGGTTCACTTCCGGAACGAGGCGTTCCCGTGACCGTGAGACGTCGCTCCTGTGATCGGATAAAGTCCGCGCGTGTCCGAAAATCAGCACCCAATCGCCAACTCCGCTCCTGACTCGCATTGTTCGAGTTGCGGAACGCCCTACGGAGCGGGAGTCTCCGGCTGGCCGCGCACCTGCCCGGCCTGCGGCCATGTCGCCTACCGCAACCCCCTGCCGGTGGCGATCGCCCTCCAGCCCGTGTACGACACCAAGGGCACCGCCCTGGTCGTCATCACCCGGACCGTCGCCCCCGCCCGCGGAGGCACCGCGCTGCCCGGCGGCTACGTGGACGACCGCGAGGACTGGCGCCACGCGGTCGTGCGCGAACTCAAGGAGGAGACCGGCATCGACGCCGCCGTACGGGACGTACGGCTCGTCGACGCCATGAGCTCACCCGACGGGCACCTGCTGCTGTTCGGACTCCTCCCGGAGCGCCCGGCCGAGGGACTCCCGCCCTCCGACGCCACGGACGAGACGGAGGGATGGCACCTGCTGCGCAGGCCCGAGGAACTCGCCTTCCCCCTGCACAGCGTGGCCGTACGCGCCTGGTTCGAGGGCCGCTACTGAGCCCTCCGGCTCACTCCAGCCCCCGGACACGCACCGGATAGGGCGCCTCGCTCACGCCACTGTCCCCCTGCCGCCTCACCACCACCCGCCGGCCCTCCCAGCGGGCGACGAAACGCTCGACCTCCGGCTCGTCCCGGCCGTCGCCCGCGTCCGGCACGAACATCCCGCCCCCGGACCGTCCCCGCGCGGGAGCCCACACCTCCAGCCGTATCCCGCCGTCCTCGTCCCGAACGGGAAGCACGGCACCCGCGCGCGCGAGCACCGGGATCCGCGACAACGGGGCGTCCACGAGCACCTGCCCCGGCCCCTCGTACGCCCGCTCCGTCAGCGTGTCGTACCAGCGGCCCCGAGGCAGCTGCACCGCACGCCGGTCCGCCCCCGGATCCAGCACCGGAGCGACCAGCAGGGAGTCGCCCAGCAGGAACGCGTCCTCGCAGTCACGCAGCGCCCGGTCCTCCGGCGCACCCCACCACAGGGGCCGCACGTACGGCGCGCCGGTACGCCGGGCCAGATGCGCCAGTGTCATGAAGTACGGCAGCAGGCGCCGCCGCTCCACGAGCGCCACGCGCGCGTGCTCGAGCACCTCGGCCCCGAACTCCCACGGCTCCCTGCGCCCCGCCCGCATGCTCGCGTGCGTGCGGAACAGCGGCAGGTAGGCGCCCAGCTGGAACCAGCGCAGGAACAGCTCGGGCGACGGACTGCCGTCGAAACCGCCGACGTCCGGCCCGGAGTACGGCACCCCGCACAGCCCGAGCCCCAGGACGAGCGACAGGGACGCCCGCAGCCCCGGCCAGCCGGTGGCGACGTCACCGGACCAGGCACCCCCGTACCGCTGCATGCCCGCCCAGCCGGCCCGGGAGAACAGGAACGGCCGCTCCTGGGGCGCCAGTTCGCGCAACCCCTCCCAGGCCGCCCGCGCCATGCACAGCGCGTAGACGTTGTGCGCCTCCCGGTGATCGCCGCCCCGCCCCTCCAGGGCATGCCGTGACGCGCGCGGCAGCGTGGACTCCCCGAAGGCCGTGAAGGACGTCGGCTCGTTCATGTCGTGCCAGAACCCGGCGAAGCCCTGAGCCAGACGCTCCTCGTACAGTCCGCCCCACCACTTGCGCACACGCGCGTGCGTGAAGTCCGGATAGACCGCCTCGCCGGGCCACACCACGCCCTCCACCAGCCGCCCCGCGGGATCGCGGACGAACGCGTCCACTTCCGTCCCGCTGTCGTAGACCGCGTTGCCCGGCGCGGCCTTCACCGCCGGATCGACGATCGACACCAGCCGGATCCCGTCCCGCCGCAGCTCCTCCGCCAGCGTCGGCAGCTTCGGGAAGGCCTCGTGGTCGACGGTGAACACCTGGTGCGCGTCGAAGTGGTCGATGTCCAGGTGGACGGCGTCCAGCGGCAGACCGCGTTCCTGGTAGCCGCCGACGATCCGCCGGACCTCCTGCTCGCCGCCGAACCCCCAGCGCGCGTGGTGATGCCCGAGCGCCCAGGCGGGCGGCAGCGCCGGAGCACCCGTCAGTGAGGCCCAGGTGTGCAGCACGCGCGCGGGCGTGCCCGCCATCACCCAGCAACGCAGCGGACCGCCGTCCATCCGCACCTCGCTCCGCCCGGTCCGGTCATGGCCCGAACCAGCGCCCTCCTCACCCTCCCTGAGGGTCACCGTGCCGTCCCACGAGGTGTCGTGGAACACCAGGTGCGTGGCCGAGTCCGCCACCACCAGCTGCACCGGCATCGTGACGTAGAGCGGATCGTCGCCCGGCCCGAAGGGACGCCCGGGATCCGTGTTCCACAGCCGGTACGTGCCGTCACGCAGCCGAGGACCCGAAGCCCGCCCTCCCAGACCGAAGAACCGGGCGTCGGCGGCTACCTCCGACCGCTGCACCCACCGCGCCGGCCCCCCGTCCGCCGGCTCCCACCAGCGGGGCGGCAGATCCCGCCGCAGCATCGCCCCGCCCGGGGTGCACACCTCCACCGCGCCGTGCCGCGAGACGCTGACCTTCACCCGCTCCGCGACCACCCGCCAGCCGCCGTCCGTGTCGGGTTCGAGAACCGCCCGCGGGTCCGGCTCCGGACAGCGCTCCCCGAGTGCGTAGGACGGCTCGGGACCGGCCCCGTCCCAGCCCCAGAAGACCGCGCCGTTCACCGCGACCGTGATCCGCAGATCGGACCGGCCGAACCGGATCACACCCCCGCCGGGACCCGGCACCGCCTCCCGCACCAACCCCGGCACCCGGGCACGCTCGGCCCCCCGCGCGGGCAGCCCGGCGGCATCGATCCGCTTCCTGCGCCACGCCGCCCGCACGGTACGCAACCCCTGAGCCGCCTTCCTCGAACCGACCACTCTCACCGAACGCACCAGGTCACGACCGTCCATGCTGCTCACCCTGCCACTCAGCGCTCCACACGCGCGTGCCGTTCAACTGCCGTTCACCCGTGCCGGGACCACATCGTCACGACACGGACTATGTGGAGCGCACCCTGGTGTAGAAGTCGATCACATGGCATCGTCCCTGTCAGCCGCGTACGCGCACACCCCAGCCCGTGCGCGCCCGACGCACACCAGCGCAGAAGCCCGGGAGCCGCCCCATGTCGACCGCGAACCCCCAGCCGCTCTGGCAACCCGATCCGCACCGGATCGCCCAGGCGCAGATCACCAGGTTCCAGACCTGGGCGGCGGAACACCACGGAGCCCCCGCCGAAGGCGGCTACGCGGCCCTGCACCGCTGGTCCGTCGACCACCTGGACACCTTCTGGAAAGCCGTCACGGAGTGGTTCGACGTCCGGTTCGCCACGCCCTACGCGCGCGTACTCGGCGACCGCGCGATGCCCGGCGCCCAGTGGTTCCCCGGCGCGACGCTGAACTACGCCGAGCACGCCCTGCGCGCCGCCACCACCCGCGCGGACGAACCCGCGCTCCTGTACGTCGACGAGACCCACGAACCACGCCCGGTCACCTGGTCCGAACTGCGCCGCCAGGTGGGCTCCCTGACCGCCGAACTGCGCGCCCTCGGCGTCCGCCCCGGAGACCGTGTCAGCGGCTACCTGCCCAACATCCCGCAGGCCGTGGTCGCCCTCCTCGCCGCCGCCGCCGTCGGCGCGGTCTGGACGTCCTGCGCCCCCGACTTCGGCGCCCGCAGCGTCCTGGACCGCTTCCAGCAGGTCGAACCCGTCGTCCTGTTCACCGTCGACGGCTACCGCTACGGCGGCAGGGAACACGATCGCCGCGAGACCGTCGCCGAACTCCGCCGCGAACTGCCCACCCTGCGCGCGGTCGTCCACATCCCGCTGCTCGGCACCGCCGCCCCCGAAGGCGCCCTGGAATGGTCGGCCCTGACCTCGGCCGACACCGAGCCGGACTTCGAACAGGTCCCCTTCGACCACCCCTTGTGGGTCCTCTACTCCTCCGGCACCACCGGCCTGCCCAAGGCCATCGTCCAGTCCCAGGGCGGCATCCTGGTCGAACACCTCAAACAGCTCGGCCTGCACTGCGACCTCGGCCCCGAGGACCGCTTCTTCTGGTACACCTCGACCGGCTGGATGATGTGGAACTTCCTCGTCTCGGGCCTCCTCACGGGCACCACGATCGTCCTGTACGACGGCAGCCCCGGCTACCCCGACACCGGCGCCCAGTGGCGGGTCGCCGAACGGACCGGAGCCACCCTCTACGGCACCTCCGCCGCCTACGTGATGGCCTGCCGCAAGGCCGGCGTGCACCCCGCCCGCGACTTCGACCTCTCCCGGGTGCGGTGCGTCGCCACCACCGGCTCACCCCTGCCCCCGGACGGCTTCCGCTGGCTCCACGACGAGGTCCGCGACGACCTGTGGATCGCCTCCGTCAGCGGCGGCACCGACGTGTGCTCCTGCTTCGCCGGCGCCGTACCCACCCTCCCGGTCCACACCGGCGAACTCCAGGCACCCGGCCTGGGCACCGATCTCCAGGCCTGGAACCCCGACGGCCACCCCGTCATCGACGAGGTCGGCGAACTGGTCGTCACCAACCCCATGCCCTCGATGCCCGTCCGCTTCTGGAACGACCCCGACGGCAGCCGCTACCACGACAGCTACTTCGACATGTACCCCGGCGTCTGGCGGCACGGCGACTGGATCACCGTCACCTCCCGCGGCTCGGTGGTCATCCACGGCCGCTCCGACTCCACGCTCAACCGCCAGGGCGTACGGATGGGCTCGGCCGACATCTACGAGGTCGTCGAGCGCCTGCCCGAGATCAGGGAATCCCTCGTCATCGGGATCGAACAGCCCGACGGCGGCTACTGGATGCCCCTCTTCGTCCACCTGACCCCGGGCGCCGTCCTGGACGAGACCCTGCTGAACCGCATCAAACAGGCCATCCGCGAACAGCTCTCGCCACGCCACGTCCCCGACGAGGTCATCGAGGTCCCCGGCATCCCGCACACCCTCACCGGCAAACGCATCGAGGTCCCGGTCAAGCGACTCCTCCAGGGCACGCCCCTGGAGAAGGCCGTCAACCCCGGTTCCATCGACAACCTCGACCTGCTGGGCTTCTACGAGGACCTGGCCCGCAAGCGCGCCTGACCGCCCACACGGACCCCACCGGCATAGACCGCGGCCACTGTCAGTGGTCGCGGTTACGGTGAGTGAGCATTGATCGACCGCTCACAGGGGGAACCATGGCACACACCGACCACCGGGCCATGCGACGCGTCCTGCGCCGCGAAATCGCCGGCACCATCGGCCTGCTGACCGACGAACACGACTTCCGCGCCATGCGGCGCTACCGCACCTTCACCTTCGACGACCACACCACCTACCTGGGGCAGATCGAGGCCCTCCTGCGGACCCGCGCCGCGGAGGGCACGCACACCACACTCGCCCTCTTCGACCCCGAGGAGTACGCCGAGTTCTGCAGGGACACCGGCCTCGATCCTGACGACCCCGCGGCCCGTACCCGCTTCACCGCCGAACTCTCGGCCACCGGCGCCACCGTCCCGTACGACGGCCGCCCCCTCACCGACCTCGTCCCCGCCCTCGTCGACGAGGCGGTACGCCAGGCCACCTGGGAGTACGCCAGCACCCTCCTGGGCCGTCTCGGCCCATGCCCCACCTGCGGCGAGGACATCGGACGCGCCGCCTTCGCCCGCGCCGCCCACCTCCTCACCCGCGTCCTCGACAGCGCACCACCGGGCGACCGGCACCTGGTCTGCAGCGTCTCCGGAGAACCCGAAACGCTGGTCACCGTCCTCCACGCCGACCGGGACACCGAGGGCACCACCCGGCTCGACGAAGCCGAAGCCCTCGAATTCACCAGCGTCCTGGCCCTCGGCCTCGCCACCCGCAGCCCCGGCGGCCTGGTCATGCGCACCAGCGCCCCCGGCACCCCCGACCGCGTCTGCGGCTGGCGCCTGCGCGACGACCGCCTCGCCCCCCTCACCGCCTCCGAGGTCTTCGACGCCTACTGCACCGACGTCGAAACCGGCGACCTCATCTCCCCGGAACCCGACGTCGAGTACTGCCCACCCCCCGAGCTGGGCGACCAGGACACGGCACCGGGCCACCACCACTGAAACGCCGCGGGGGCGCCCCACCCACAGGTGGAGCGCCCCCGCAAGAAAAGCCGGCCACGACCGCGCCCGGCTACTCGCCGGACAGCACCGCCTGCGCCGCCGCCCGGGCCTCGTCCGCGCTGTCGGCGGCACGCGCGGCCGAAGCGGCCCGCTCGCACTGGGCCAGCGTGTACTTGGCCAGCGCCGCCCTGACGTAGGGAATCGACGCCGCGCCCATGGACAGGGAGGTGACACCCAGACCGGTCAGCACACACGCCAGCAGCGGATCGGCCGCGGCCTCGCCGCACACGCCACAGCTCTTCGCCTCGGCCTTCGCCGCCTCGGCGGACAGCGCGACCAGGTCGAGCAGCGCGGGCTGCCACGGGTCCTGCAGCCGGGACACCGCACCGACCTGACGGTCCGCGGCGAACGTGTACTGCGCCAGGTCGTTCGTGCCCAGCGACAGGAACTCGACCTCCTGGAGGATCGAACGCGCCCGCAGCGCGGCCGACGGAATCTCCACCATCGCGCCGAACTTGGCGTGCAGCCCGGCCGCACGGCAGGCGTCCGCGAACGCCCTGGCGTCGGTACGGTCCGCCACCATCGGCGCCATGACCTCGAGGTGGACGGGCAGCCCCTCGGCCGCCTTCGCCAGCGCGGTCAGCTGCGTGCGCAGCACGTCCGGGTGGTCCAGCAGCGTCCGCAGACCACGCACACCCAGCGCCGGGTTGGGCTCGTCCGCCGGGGTCAGGAAGTCGAGGGGCTTGTCCGCACCCGCGTCCAGCACCCGCACGACGACCCGGCCCTCCGGGAACGCCTCCAGCACCTGACGGTAGGCCTCGACCTGCTTCTCCTCGGACGGCGCGTTCTTGCTGTCGTCCAGGAAGAGGAACTCGGTACGGAACAGACCCACACCCTCGGCACCGGCCGCCACGGCCGCCGGCACATCCGCCGGACCGCCCACATTGGCCAGCAGCGGCACCTTGTGCCCGTCCGCGGTGACCCCCGGTCCGGTCGAGGCGGTCAGCGCCGCCCTGCGTTCGGCGGCCGCGGCCTCCAGCTCGGCCTTCTTCTCCGCACTCGGGTTCACGAAGATGTCGCCGGTGCTGCCGTCGACGGCGATCACCGTGCCCTCGGCCAGCTCGCCGGCGCCCGGAAGCGCGACCACGGCCGGTACACCGAGCGCGCGCGCCAGGATCGCGCTGTGGCTCGTCGGACCGCCCTCGGCGGTCACGAAGCCCAGCACCAGATTCGGGTCCAGAAGAGCGGTGTCCGCAGGCGCCAGATCCCGCGCCACCAGCACGTACGGCTCGTCGCTGTCCGGGACACCCGGCATCGGAACGCCCAGGAGCCGGGCGACGATACGATTCCGCACATCGTCCAGGTCGGCCACGCGGCCGGCCAGGTACTCGCCCGCTCCGGCCAGCAGTTCACGGTACGCGGCGAAGGCGTCGTACACAGCGCGCTCGGCGGTGCTGCCGACGGCGATCCGGCGCTCCACGTCCGCCATCAGCTCAGGGTCCTGGGCCATCATGGCCTGCGCCTCGAGAACGGCCTGCGCCTCACCGCCGGCCAGGTTGCCGCGCGCCGTCAGGTCGGCGGCCACCGCCTCCACAGCCTGCCGGGCGCGCGCGGGCTCGCGCGTCGCCTCTTCGGCGGAGATCTGCTTGGCAGGCGGCTCAAGCACCGCCGTCCCCATGTGCCGAACCTCGCCGATCGCCACTCCGTGGCTCACGCCGACGCCTC
This sequence comes from Streptomyces sp. NPDC001068, assembly GCF_042897315.1. Taxonomy (NCBI): domain Bacteria; kingdom Bacillati; phylum Actinomycetota; class Actinomycetes; order Kitasatosporales; family Streptomycetaceae; genus Streptomyces; species Streptomyces sp. NPDC001068. The sequence continues at coordinate 514,402 of NZ_JBIAYD010000007.1, forward strand.
GCAGCGTTGTCTCCATCTCACCCGTCTCCGATAGTGCGGCGGGTCCCGCCGCCGTGATGGTTGTCGTGGTCGCCGTCCTCTCCGTCCGTGTGGGTGAGGAGGAACGGCGCCGGGGTCGTCAGTTCCAGACGAAGAGGCTGTCGCCCGACTTCACGTCCCCGTCCTCGCGGACCTGGGAGAGGGAGTCGGCGGTGGCCTCCAGCGCCACGACCGGACACACCGGGGACTTGCCGGCGGCCTCGACCTCGGCGGGGTTCCAGCGGATGACGGCCTGGCCGCGGGTCACGGTGTCGCCCTTGTTGACGAGGAGCTCGAAGCCCTGGCCGTTGAGCTGCACGGTGTCGATACCGAGGTGCGTGAGCACGCCGTGGCCGCTGTCGTCGACGACGACGAACGCGTGCGGGTGCAGGGAGACGATGACACCGTCCACCGGCGCCACGGCCTCGGAGGGTTCGCGCGCGGGGTCGATGGCCGTACCCGGGCCGACCATGGCCCCGGAGAAGACCGGATCCGGCACGGCGGCCAGTCCGATGGCGCGTCCTGCCAGGGGGGACGTCACGGTGGTCATGGGAAGCCTCCCGGAGATGGCGCTGCTAACGGGCCGTCACTGCCTGTCCCGGACGGCACTGAGCAGCAGCGTATGTCAGATGAAGTGGCGGTTCCGCATGGAAGCTACCACCTAGTGGTCTAGACCACCAGCCCAATCGATTTGCATGGGCTCCAAGGCTCCGTGTACAGTCGTACCCCTGCCTGAGAGCGAGCGGCGCGATATAGCGTCCTTACTCGGCAGCACCCAAACTCGTCAGATCCAAACTTGGATCGCCTTCCGCATGTCCGTGGGACGGTGGTCAGGGGGCCGGAAAAACGCTGATAGAGTTTGGACCGCCGGAAAGGGAAACGCGAGAGCGGAAACCTGGAAAGCGCCGAGGAAATCGGATCGGAAAGATCTGATAGAGTCGGAAACGCAAGAACGAAGGGAAGCCCGGAGGAAAGCCCGAG
>NZ_JBIAYD010000008.1:0-43247 GCF_042897315.1 Streptomyces sp. NPDC001068
GCGTTGGTGACCAGCTCGCTGACGACGAGCTGGGCGTCCTGGCTCGGCCGGTGGCCGGGATGGTGACCGGCCCGCGCCAGCAGCGCGCGCACGGCCGCCCGCGCGTCCGCGACCGACACGTCCGTCGTCTCCCACGCGGTGCTGTACCGCAGCGGAGGAGCGGGTTCCTGTTCGTCCGATGCCCGGTTCTTCAGCGGGGTGACCATAGAACTCTTCCCGTGGGTCGTCCTTGTCTTCGTCTTCGCCCTCGTCGCCGTCGTCGTCTCCGCCTTCTCGGCCCTGTACGGCTTCGACGGCTTCCACGGCCTTACGGCTTCACGGCTTCACGGCTTTCACCGAGGGCTTTCGCTGTCGTCCCCGACCATTTACCCGCACTCGCCGCATTCATGGGCCGGCCCGTCGAGGCTCCACCGGACAATTCGAATGAATGCCTGTGCCCGCACTTTCCCTTCACAAACCAGGCACTGATCAGGAGTGCCGGTGAAAACGCGGGGCACTCGGGGGCCAAGGAGGTTGATAATCATGGTTCCCCTGCTTCTTGTTCTGCTTCTCGCCCTGATCCTCTTCGGTGCCGGCTTCGCACTGAAGATCCTGTGGTGGGTGGCCATAGTCGTTCTCGTGCTGTGGCTGCTCGGATTCGTGATGCGTTCCACCAACGCCGGCGGAGGCCGCGGACGCTGGTACCGATGGTGACCTGACTCCGCGCATACCCGCTCGTGGGACCGACCGTGATGACGGTCGGTCCCACGGGCGTGTGAGGGGCCACCGACCGCACGGCCCCGGTCCCGTGGCCCGCACTACCGTCGGGGCACATGATCCCCCTGTTCGCCTTCTTCGGCCCGCTCGCCGGCCCCCGACCGGTGTGGACCCGCGGGGCCCGCCACCGGGATCCGCCGGTTCGCCGTCCGGGCCAATCCGCCGCTCGACCTGCTCCGGATTACGGGTGCAAGCCCGGACACGCAGCGCTGGAGGATCGACGATGGAGCGGACGTCGCGGCATGCCCCGTACGGCTCGGAGCAGCCCGCCCGAGGCGGGCGGCGGACCGCCGTGGTGGGGTCCGGGGTCGCGGGACTGACCGCCGCCCACCTGCTGGCCCGCCGGGGTCACGTCACCCTGTACGAGGCCGACGACCGGCTCGGCGGGCACGCGCACACCCATGAGCTGACGTCGGCGCACGACGGGCGGGTGCACCGCGTCGACTCCGGGTTCATCGTGCACAACCGGCGCACGTACCCGAACCTGCTGCGCCTCTTCGACGAGCTCGGCGTCGTCACGCAGGAGTCGGAGATGAGCATGTCGGTGCGGTGCGAGGGGTGCGGCCTGGAGTACGCGGGCGCGCGGGGCCCGGCGGGGCTCCTGGCCCGGCCCCGCAGCCTCCTGCGGGGCCCCTACCTGCGGCTGCTCGCCGAGGTGCCGGTCTTCCACCGGGCGGCCCGGCGGCTGCTCGCCGAGGGCTCCGGCGGCGCCGAGGACACGCACGGCACGCTGACCCTGGGCGGGTTCCTGGACCGGGAGGGCTTCTCCGCGTACTTCCGCAGCCACTTCATGACCCCGCTGGTGTCGGCGGTGTGGTCCTGCGACGCCGCGACCGCCCAACGCTACCCGGCCGCCTACCTGTTCCGGTTCCTTGAGCACCACGGCATGCTCTCCGTGCACGGCTCACCGGTGTGGCGCACGGTGAGCGGCGGTTCGCGCGAGTACGTCGACCGGATCGCCAAGCAGATCCCCGAGGTGCGCACCGGCACACCGGTGCGGGCGGTGCGACGGCACTCCGACGGCGCCGACGTCACGGCCGGCGACGGCACCACGGAGTCGTACGACGCCGTGGTGATCGCGGTCCATCCGGACCAGGCCCTGCGCCTGCTGGCCGACGCCACCGAGTCGGAGCGCGAGGTGCTGGGCGCGTTCCGCTACTCCCGCAACGAGACGCTCCTGCACACCGACACCACGCTGCTGCCCCGGGCCCGGGGCGCCCGGGCCTCGTGGAACTACCTGATGCCGGCGTGCGGGGCCGGCGCGGACCGGGTGCGGGTCAGCTACGACATGAACCGGCTGCAACGCCTGGACGCCGCCGAGACGTTCGTGGTGACCCTGGGCGGCGCGGACCGGGTGGACCCGGACCGGGTACTGGCCCGCATGACCTACGAACACCCCGTCTACACGCCCGAGTCGGTGGCCGCCCAGCAGCGCCTGCCCGAACTCTCCGGCCCCGGCTGCGTGTTCGCGGGCGCCTATCACGGCTGGGGGTTCCACGAGGACGGCTGCCGCTCCGGCGTCGAGGCCGCCGCGGCGCTGGGAGCGCGCTGGTGACCGCCGTACCCGCCCTGTACCCGTGCACCGTCGCGCACGTGCGCACCGCGCCCCGGCGGTACGTGCTGCGGCACCGCACCTACCTGTGGCTCGTCGACCCCGACCGGCCGCCCCGGCTCCCGCGCCCGCTGCGCCCGCTCGCCCGGTTCGACCCCCGCGACCACTTCACCGGCGACCGTCCCACGATCCGCGCCGGACTCGACGACTTCCTCGCCGCCCGGGGGGTGTCCCTGGACGGCGGGCACGTGCTGATGCTCGCGCACGCCCGGGTCCTCGGATACGTCTTCAACCCCCTCACCCTGTACTGGTGCCACGGCCCGGGCGGCGAGCTGCGCTGCGTGGTCGCGGAGGTGCACAACACGTACGGCGGCCGGCACTGCTATCTGCTGCGCCCGGACGCGGCCGGTACCGCACGCGCCGACAAGCGGTTCTACGTCTCGCCGTTCTTCCCCGTCGACGGCGGCTACCGGATGCGGGTGCCGCCGCCGGGGCAGCGGCTCGACCTGACCGTGCACCTGGACCGCGAGGCGGGCCGGGCTTTCACCGCGACCGTACGCGGTACCCGGCGGGAGGCGACCCCGGCGGCGCTGCTGCGGCTGGCGCTGCGCCGTCCCTGGTCCACCCTCGCCGTCGCGGCCGCCATCAGATTCCACGGCATCCGCCTCTACCTGCGGGGACTGCCCGTCCAACCCCGGCCCGACGCCCACCGCACCCCGAAGGACACGCCATGAGGACCGCAGAGTCCCACACCGCCACCACACCCCCGTCCACACCCGCCTCCGTCCCAGGTCCCGGCTCCGGCCCCGCTGCGGGCTCCGAACCCGGCTCCGCATCCGCTCCGGGCTCCGGCACCGCATCCGCATCCGCATCCGGCTCCGCCAACCCGCCCGCCGACCCGCCCGCCGAACCCGCCGCGGCCCACGCCCGCTGGCCCGACGTCGCCGTCGTACCGCCCGCCTCGTGGGCGCGTACCGCCGTGGCCGAAATACTGGTCCGCCGGGCCCTGCGCGGGCTGCCGCTGTGGGCACGGTTCGGCGGGGCGGAGCCCCTCGGGCTCGGCGGGCCGCTGCTGGAGGTGCGCGACCCGGCCGCCTTCCACGCCCGCGTCGGCGCCGCCGGGCTCGTCGGGTTCGGCGAGTCCTACATGGCCGGCGAGTGGGACGCCCCCGACCTGGTCGCCGCCCTCACGGTGCTCGCCGAGCACGCCGCCGACCTGGTCCCGGCCCCGCTGCAGCGGCTGCGCCGGCTGTGGGCGCTGCGGCACCCGCACGCGGAGCGCAACACCCCCGACGGCTCCCGCGCCAACATCAGCCGCCACTACGACCTCTCCAACGACCTCTTCGCCCTCTTCCTCGACGACACCCTCACCTACTCCTCCGCCGTCTTCCGCGGCTTCCCCGCCGGCCCCGACCTGCTCGCCGCCGCCCAGCACCGCAAGATCGACCGGCTGCTCGACCTGGCCGGCGTCGGCGAGGGCACCCGGCTGCTGGAGATCGGCACCGGCTGGGGCGAACTGGCCCTGCGTGCCGCCGCCCGCGGCGCCCGGGTCACCTCGCTCACCCTCTCCCGGGAACAGCGCCAACTGGCCCTGGAACGGGTGCGCGCGGCGGGCCACGGCGACCGGGTCACCGTCGAGCTGTGCGACTACCGCGAGGCACGCGGGACGTACGACGCCGTGGTCAGCGTCGAGATGATCGAGGCGGTCGGCGCCGAGTTCTGGCCGGTGTACTTCCGTACCCTCGACGAACGGCTGGTCCCCGGCGGCCGGGCGGCGCTCCAGGCCATCACCATGCCGCACGAGCGGATGCTCGCCTCCCGGTCCACCTTCACCTGGATCCACAAGTACGTCTTCCCCGGCGGCCTCATCCCGTCCACCCGGGCGATCGAGGAGACCGTCGTCGAGAACACCGGACTGCGTCTGACCCGCCGTGACGCCTTCGGCGCCCACTACGCCGAGACCCTGCGCCTGTGGCGGGAGCGGTTCACCGAACGGGCCGAGGAGGTCGCGGCGCTCGGCTTCGACGAGACCTTCCGCCGCCTTTGGACCTTCTACCTCGCCTACTCCGAGGCCGGCTTCAGGTCCGGCTACCTCGACGTGCAGCAGTACCTGTTCACGAAGGAGGGCACCGCCCGATGAGCACCACCGCCGCGCCGAAGGCACCCGGCGCCGCACACCGTCTCACCGCCCTGGCCGAGGACCTGCTCGGCGGGCCGCTCCCGGTGCGGCTGCGCGCCTGGGACGGCAGCGAGACGGGCCCCGCCGGCGCCCCGCTGGTCGTGCTGCGGTCCCGGCGCGCGCTGCGCCGCCTGCTCTGGCAGCCCGGCGAACTCGGGCTGGCGCAGGCGTACGTCACCGGCGAACTCGACATCGAGGGCGACCTCGGCGAGGGGCTGCGGACGGTGTGGACCGCCGTCCGGGAACGGGGCCTGCGCCCGCCCCGGCTGACACCCGCCGACCGGGCCAGAGCGCTGGCCGCCGCCGTACGCCTGGGCGTCGTGGGCCCGCCGCCGGCCGCCCCCGCCTCCCAGGCCAGGCTGCACGGAGGCCTGCACAGCCGGGCCCGCGACCGGGCCGCCGTCAGCCACCACTACGACCTGTCCAACGAGTTCTACGGCCTCCTCCTCGACGACACCATGGCCTACTCGTGCGGCTACTGGGCGGGCGAGGACCCCGGCTTCACCGCCGCCGACGCCCAGCGGGCCAAGCTGGAGCTGATCTGCCGCAAGCTCGGCCTGAGGCCCGGCGCCCGGCTGCTGGACATCGGCTGCGGCTGGGGCTCGCTCACCCTGCACGCCGCCGAACGGCACGGGGCCCGCGTCACGGCCGTCACGCTTGCCCGCGAACAGGCGGCGTTCGTGCGCGAGCGGGTCGCCGAGCGCGGCCTGGCCGACCGGGTCGAGGTGGTGTGCCAGGACTACCGCGACATCGCGGGCGGCGGCTTCGACGCCGTGAGCACGATCGAGATGGGCGAGCACGTCGGCGACGCCCAGTACCCGGCGTTCGCCGCCGCCCTGCACCGGTTCCTGCGACCGCGCGGACGGCTGCTGGTGCAGCAGATGTCACGCGGCCGCACCGCTCCCGGCGGCGGCCCGTTCATCGAGGCGTACATCGCTCCCGACATGCACATGCGGCCGCTCGGCGAGACGACGGGGCTGCTGGAGGCCGCCGGCCTGGAGGTCCGGCACACCGAGTCGCTGCGCGAGCACTACGTCCGTACGATCGCCGCCTGGCACCGCACCCTGGAGGACCGGTGGGCGTCGTTCGTCCGCCTGGCCGGGGAGGAGACCGCGCGGGTGTGGCGGCTCTACCTGGCCGGCGGGGCGCTGGCCTTCGAGGAGGGCCGCATGGGCGTCGACCAGATCCTGTGCGTACGGCGCGACGCCGGCGGTGACAGCGGCATGCCGGCGACCACGCTCGGGTGGTACGAGGGGCTGGAGAAGCCGTGACCGGTTTTCCGTGGCACGCGTTCGCGCCCAACCTGGCCTGGGCCGCCGCCGCGGCCCTCGCGGTGATGCTGGTGACCTTCGCCGTGGCGGTGCGGGTGGGCCTGCACCGCGTGGTGGACGTCGCGTGGGGAATCGGGTTCGCCGCCGTCGCCGTGGTGACCTTCGCGGCCTCCGCGGGGCACGGGGACCTCACCCGGCGGCTCCTGGTCACGGCGCTGACCGCCGTGTGGGGGCTGCGGCTCGCCGTGCACATCGCGCGCCGTGGGCGCGGCCACGGCGAGGACCCGCGCTACGAGGAGATGCTCGCCAAGGCCCCCGGCAACCGGGACGCCTACGCCCTGCGGAAGGTCTACCTGCTCCAGGGCGCCCTGGTGTGGCTGGTGTCCCTGCCCGTGCAGGCGGCCCAGTACGTGTCCGGGCCGCCGTCCGCCCTCGCCTGGGCGGGCACCGCGCTGTGGGCGGTCGGTCTCGGTTTCGAGGCGGTCGGGGACGCCCAGCTCGCCCGGTTCAAGGCCGACCCCGCCACCAAGGGGCAGATCATGGACCGGGGGCTGTGGGCCTGGACCCGGCACCCGAACTACTTCGGCGACTTCTGCGTCTGGTGGGGCCTGTTCCTGCTGGCCTGCGACGCCCCGGCCGCCGCCGCGGTGTCGGTGGTGTCCCCGCTGGTGATGAGCCTGCTGCTGATCCGGGGCAGCGGGAAGCGCCTGCTGGAACGGCACATGGCGGACCGGCCCGGCTATGCCGGATACCGCGCCCGTACCAGCGGTTTCTTCCCGCTCCCGCCGCGTCGGCGCTGACCGTCCGCGGACCGCCCCGGACGGCCGGGGCGGCCCGCTTTCAGGCCGGGAAGCCGAGCAGGGCCAGTGGCGGGGTGGTCGGTGCGGATGAGCCGCCCGCCGGTTCCACGGTGACCCCCAGACCCGAGGCCCCGTCGAGGCCGCCCTTCAGCAGCACGGCCTGATCCGTGCGGTCGGGATCCATGAGACCGGCCGACCGCATGGTGCCCGCGTCGTCGAACCAGAGCTGGTAGACCTTGCCTGCGGCGGGGTGCGCCATCCCGGCGACGACGAAGACGGCCTGGTCCCGGCCCTGGGAGACGACGACCGTGCCGGTCGCCCCGTCGCCGAGCGCGGCACTGCGGGTCCGGGCGTCCGGCGCGGCCAGTACGGCGGCGATCTCGGCGGTCCCCTGCCGGGCCCGGCGCGCCTGGCTCAGGGCGTCCTCGGCACGCTGGTGCTGCCACACCGTCGTACCGCCCAGCGCCGCGGCGGCGGCCAGGCAGGCGGCCAGCGCCCACCGGGACAGCAGGCGGCCGCGCGGACCGGAACGGCCCGTCCGGACCGCCGCCGGACCGTCCGGCGACTCCTGCCGGACGGATGAGACGCGGTGCAGCACCCGCTCGCGCATGGCCGGCGCGGGCGACACGGTGACGGCCAGCCCCAGCCGGGCGGCGGTGGCCGACAGTTCGGCGGTCTCCTGCGCGCACGGCTCGCAGCCGGCCAGATGGCGCTCGAACCTGGCACGTTCCTCGCCGGGCAGGGCGTGCAGGGCGTAGGCCCCGGTCATCAGGTGCAGATCGGCGGTGGTGGTCACGCGGACACCCCCAGGCAGTCGCGCATACGGATGAGGCCGTCCCGCAGCCTGGTCTTGACGGTGCCGAGCGGCAGGGTGAGCGCCTCCGCCACCTGGCGGTAGGTCAGCCCGCGGTAGTAGGCGAGGGTGACGGCCTGCCGCTGGATCTCGGTCAGGGTGCGCAGGCACCTCCGCACCTGCTCGCGTTCCAGCCGGGCCTCGACCTGTTCGGTCACCTCGTCGAACTCGGGTGTCCGTTCCAGCAGCGCGGCCTTGTGGTCCCGGGCGGCGGCGGCCTCCACCGAGCGGACCCGGTCCACCGCGCGGCGGTGCGCGAGGGTGAGGATCCAGTTGACGGCCGTACCGCGGTCCGAGCGGTAGCGCGGTGCGGTCCGCCACACCTCCACCAGCACCTCCTGGGCGACCTCCTCCGACTGCGCACGGTCCCGTACGACGGCCCGTACGACACCGAGGACGGGGCCGGCCACCACGTCGTAGACGGAGGCGAACGCGTCCTCGTCACCGAGGGCGACGCGACCCACGAGCTCCTGCAGGTCCGGTTCCGACGCCGGATTCGTGCCGATGTGCACGGCTTCTTTCACAAGGGGCCTCCGCGGTTGGGACATCTCCGGACGTAATCCGGTCCCGGGGAGGTGACGGATTGGTCCTCCCGACGAGGAAACCGCACGTACCCCGCCCGGAGGCCCTCACACCGGCCCGACACGAGCGGCGGCGACGCGGTGCGCCGAACCGGGGCCGGCCCTTCACCGCGGCGGGAACGGCCGTGCCGTGGGCCGCCCGCGCAGTACGGCACCGGCGAGCAGGGAGCCGGCGAGGGCGACGACCCCGGCCGTGACCATCCCCGCGTGCAGCCCGCCCAGGACGTCGGCGCGGGACGCGCTGGCACCCGACGACAGCGCGCCGGTGCGGGCCGCGGCGATCGCGCCGAGCCCCGAGACGCCGATCGCGGCCACGTACTGCGGCAGTTGCGACAGACCTCCGACGACCCCCTGGTCCTCCTCGGTGACGCCGGTGGTCATCACGGTGATGAAGGAGACGACGCTCAGGACGTGGCCGAGCCCCATGACGGAGGAGGTGACGAGCAGCGCGGGCAGGTCGGTGCGGGCCGGCAGGACGAACATCGAGGCCGTGCCGACGCCCTGGACGAACAGGCCCGCGGCCAGCACCCGGGCCCCGCCGAACCGGCCGAGCAACCGGCCGACACACATGCCTCCGAGCGTGGCCGCGACGCCCTCACCGAGGTAGCAGAGGCCGGCCCGGAGGGCCGTGAAGCCCAGCACGTCCTGCATGTAGAGGCTGAGCAGCACGGTCGTACCCGCGCACATGCCGAAGGTGACGACGCCGAAGAGCCCCGCCCACTTCACGGACGGCCGGTTCAGCACGGACAGCGGCACCAGCGGCTCCGGGTGGCGCCGCTCGGCCAGCAGGAATCCCACCAGCAGCACCAGGCCGCCGGCGATCGGGCCGAAGGCCGCGGGGCGCGACCAGCCCTGGTCACCGCCGGTGGAGATGCCGTACACCAGGCCGAAGAGGCCGAGCGTGGCCAGGACCGCACCGGGGATGTCCATCCGCCGGGCGGCACCGGACTCGTGGATCGGCGGCAGACACAACGCGCCCGCCAGTGCCGACACGCCCATCACGGACAGCGCGACCATGGTCCAGCGCCAGCTGAAGCCGTTGGTGATGACACCGCCGCCGAGCGCGCCGAGCACGAAGCCCAGTGACATGACGGCCCCGTTGAGGCCGAGGGCGCGGGCCCGCTCGGGGCCCTCCCTGAAGTAGCCGGTCATCAGGGCGACGGCGGCCGGGGCGATCATCGCGGCGGCGGTGCCCTGCCCGATACGGGCGGCGATCAGCACGCCGGGGCCGGTGGCGAGGGCGGCGCCGAGCGAGAACAGGGTGAACACGGCGACCCCGACGGTGAACAGCCGCTTGCGTCCGATCAGGTCGGCGACCCGCGCGAACAGGGGCAGCAGGCTCGCCGACGGCAGCAGGCTCGCGGTGGCCACCCACTGCAGGGTGCCCGTCGAGGAGAACCCGAGGGCGGCGCCGATGTCGGGCAGGGCGACGGTGACGACGGAGAAGTCGAGGCCGCACATGAACGTGGCGCAGCACAGTGTGAGCAGCACCCGCCACTCCCGTGCCCCGAAGGCGGCGCCGGTGGCGGGGGGTCCGGGCGGTGCGGCGGCGGCACGCGTGGCGCGGGCGGGGGGCGACGACTCGGTGACGGCCATGAACGGTCCTTCCTGGCGGTGCCTTTGACCTGTTCACCTTCGGATCGGGGAACCCGCGCAACAAGGACGTTCTGTGCAACGATCGATTCGCTGGACTCATCGTTCGAGGCCACGGAGACGAGGGGCACGGGGGACCCGGTGATGGAACGCCAGGAGATCGAGATCTTCCTGACCCTCGCGGCGGAGCTGCACTTCGGGCGGACCGCCGAGCGGGTGGGCGTCTCGCAGAGCCGGGTCAGTCAGACCGTCGCCCGGCTGGAGCGCCGCATCGGGGCCAGGCTGTTCGACCGCACCAGCCGCCAGGTCGCCCTCACGCCCATCGGGGAACAGCTCCGGGACGATCTCGCCCCCGCGTGGCGGGGGTTGGAGGAGGCCGTAGCCAGGGCCATGGCGGCGGGACGGGGCATCACCGGCTCGCTGCGGGTCGGCTTCTCCGGCGCGTTCACGGGCCATTTCCTGCACAGTGTCGCCGAGGTGTTCACACGCCGGTACCCGGGGGTGGACGTGCGGATACGCCAGGTGCAGATCTCCGACCCCTACGGTCCGCTGCGCGCCGGAGACGTCGAACTCCAGGTCACCGAGCCCCCGTTGGCCGAGCCCGACCTGACGCTGGGGCCGGTGCTGGTGTCTCAGCCCAGGGTGCTGCTGATGTCGTCCGCGCACCCGTTGGCGCGGCACGGGTCGGTGAGCGTGGAGGACCTGGCGGAGTCGACGCTGCTGACGGTCGCCGGGAACGTGCCGGCGCACTGGCTGGACCACCACTTCCCGCGGCGGACGCCGTCGGGCCGGCCCATCCCGCACGGGCAGGCCATGACGCACTGGGAGGACGCGCTCTCCCTGGTCCTGGCGGGCAAGGGCGTGACCCCGGTGGCGGCCGCGGGCGCGCACTACTACAGCCGACCCGGCCTGGTCTTCAGGCCGTTCACGGACGCCCCCGGCATCGACTACGCCTTCGTGTGGCCCACCGGTCACGAGACGGCCCGGCTGCGGGCCTTCGTCCGGACGGCCATGGACCGGGTCCGCGAGGCGGGCGGCCCGGAGCGGGCGGTGGAGAGCCTGTGGACGGACGGGAGCACCGGCGCCTGAGGCGGACCCCGGCCGCGGAGTCCCCCGGGTGGGGAACCGCGAGGACTCCGGGCACACTTTGCGTGTTGCAGTCCCTCCGAGAGACAGGATGAGCCACGGAATGATCACGCTCACCAAGGAAGACGGCCCGGCGGACCTGGACGGAGTGACCCACCTGTCCCTCGGGGTCTCCTGGGATCCCACGGCCGGCAGCAGCGGCGGCGTGCTGGGCAAGCTCCGCCGCCAGAGCGGCACCGACCTCGACCTGATCGCCATAGCCCTGCAGGGCGGGGACCCGGTGCGCCTCGCGGGTCTCGACTCGCTCGACCCGATGGGCAACGGCTCGCTGGTCCACAGCGGCGACAACCAGACCGGCCGCGGGGACGGTGACGACGAGACGGTGACCGTGGAGTTCGCCCGGATCCCGCCCAACATCACGTCGATCGTGTTCGTGGCGGCCGCGTACAAGAAGGGCAGTTCCTTCCAGAAGGCACGCAACGTCAGCTTCAAGGTCTACGACGCGACCGGCGGCAGCTCTCAGCAGGTCGCCGACATCTGGCCCAGCCTGCTCACCCAGGACAACGGCTGCGCCGTGGCCAAGGCGGTCCGGGTCGGGGGCGGTTGGAAGCTCGAGGTGATCAACGTGACCGGCCGGATCAAGCAGGGTGACGAGCATGCCCTCATGCGTTTCGCGGTCAGCAAGTAATACCGCGCCGAGGCCCTCCTCGGCCGCGGCACCGCGCGGCGGCACCCCCGGCGGTCCCGGCGGCGACCGGCCGCGTAGGGACGGCCAGCGGAGTGACAGGGCGTCGCGTCACCCGGAAAAGACACGGAACGTCGCCATACCGTGCCGTCATGAAGACACAGCGTCATGCCGGTGCCGCCTGGAGACGAGCAGGCGGCACCGGCCTGTCCGGTCCCGGCAGGCTCACGCTCCTGGGCATGCTGGCCCTGGTACTGGTCACTCTGGCGGCGGCCGGCACGCCGGCCGCCGCCGCACAGCGGTCGGGTGCCATGCTGACCGTGAGGTTCACCAACAACAGTGACCGCGACCTGACCCTGGGCCCGTTCGAATACAACGGGTGCCCCGCCGCCCTGCCGAACCACATCAACGCGGGCGCCACCGCCAGCTGGACCCTCCACGCGTGCAACAACCCCCGCGGCAACATCGGGACCGTGGCCTTCAACGTCTACCGGGAGTCCGGCCGGGTGAACATCGGCTGGGACGCGCCCCTGCTCGGCGCGGCCGGCTACACCGCGTCGGCACCGCCCGGCTACGTGATCAGCCACAGCGGCGGTCAGGGCCTCGACCCCACGGTCGACTTCACCTTCGACTGCAACTCCACGACCTGCGACGGGATCCCCGACAGCTGGAAGCGCAACGGCGTCTACATCAACCCGGCCGACGGCAGCGCCCACACCGGGCCCGGCCCCGGCCTGAAGTTCATCGACCTGCCCGCGATGGGGGCCACGGTGAACAAGCCGGACATCTTCGTCCAGACGGACTGGATGGCGGACAAGACACACAGCCACGCCCTCTCGGCCGAGGCGATCAAACGGGTGGTCACCGCCTTCGCCAACTCGCCGTACCACCGCCACTCGCCCAGCACCGGCATCAACCTGCACGTGGACGCCGGGCGGGACAGCGTCCTCGACTTCGCGGCCGGCACGACGTGGGGAGACCTGAGTACGGCCCGGCAGCTCCCGGAGACGAAGAACCTGGGCACCTCGGTCAACGGCCTCTACCAGTGGAACGCCTTCAACACGATCAAGACGCAGACCGGAGGCTTCAAGAGCACCGGCCGGGCGCCGATCTTCCACTACGCCGTCTCGGCGCACAACCTGGAACCCGGCAGCGAATCCAGCGGCATCGCCCCCACCCCGGGCAGTGACCTGATCGTCAGTCTGGGCAGCTTCGCCGACCAGGTGGGCACCGTCTCCGAGCAGGCCGGCACGTTCATGCACGAGTTGGGCCACGACCTCAACCTGGAGCACGGCGGGAACGACAACGTCAACCACAAGCCGCAGTACTTCAGCGTGCTGAACTACGCCTACCAGATGGGCCTCACCTCCGGGTCGACCACCGGGAACACGGCGTTCTCCGATCGGAACACCACACTCGACGAGACCAGTCTCGACGAAAGGTCCTACCCGGCCAGCAGTGGCGACTACGACCTCAAGCACTACTGCGCGAACCCGGGAGGGGGCGGCGCCTTCGTCACCGTCCCCGCGGCGGACAAGCAGGTCGACTGGAACTGCGACGGCCTGATCAGCGAGAACCGGGTCAGCTACGACGTCAACGGCGACGGACGGCACACCCGGCTCACCGGCTGGGACGACTGGGGCAACCTCCTGCTGCGCGTCGGCTCCATCGGCACCAGCGCCTCGGGCAGCATGCCGGCACCGACCACCGAGAACGAGATGACCCCGGCCGACGAGGCCATGAACGAGCCGCTGGACACCACGCCCCCGGTCACCAGGGCCACGACGACCCCCCGCCCCGACGCGTACGGCGTCCACCACTCGGACGTCACCGTCGCCCTCATGGCCACGGACGACGTGTCCGGTGTGGCCAGGACCGAGTACGACCTCGACGGCAGGGGCTGGAAGCACTACACCTCGCGGATCAAGGTGCGCGGCGACGGCACGCACCGCCTGCGATTCCGCTCGGTGGACCACGCGCAGAACCACGAGCGCGTGAAGTCCCTCGACATCCGCATCAGGAACGACCACCACGGCCCCCGGCACGCCTGACCCCCGCGCAGACGCCTCCGGACGGCCCACCACGTGCCCCGCACGCGGCGGGCCGTCCGGCGACGGGCCTTGCTGTCGACGCCCGTCGAGTGAGCTGCAGGGACGCTGACCGGGGAGTCGCGGTCCGGGACGAACGTGCCGGGAACGGCGCCTCGGCCGACGGGGGTACAAGGTAATGGGCGGCCCAAAGGTCTGCAGTGCAACGCTCTTCGATTGATCAAGATTTGCCTCGAAGGGCTCGTCGACCGTGCGGGGGCCGCATTCCGGCCATCTGCCCGCACCTGATGTGTCTTATGGTTCGGCCAACTCCAGCAGACAGGTGACTGGATCTCGGCGGCTGTGCGCGGCGACGTCCCACGGCCCGGGGGGAACACGTCCATGAGCCGTAAGCGGCTGCTCGCGACATCCGCTGCCGTCCTCTCCGTACTGATGTGCAACCTCGGTGCCGGCGTCGCCCACGCCGACACCGGCACGGCCCTGTACGTCGACGACGACGCTGCCGGCTGCAGCGACACCGGACCCGGCTCGCAGGCGGAGCCCTTCTGCCAGATCCAGCCCGCCGCGGACGGGGCGGCGCCCGGGGACACCGTGTGGGTGGCGCGGAACAAGACCCGGTACGCACCGGTGACCATCAGGTCGGCCGGCACCGTGGACGCGCCCGTCACCTTTGCCACCGGTCCCGGCGACAACCCGACGGCCACCCGAACCGGCGTCCTGGGCGACACCGCGACTCCGGCGATGACCTTCTCCGGCGCCCGGTACGTCGACGTGACCGGATTCAACCTCTCGTCGACCGGGACGAGCACCCTGGTGGTCTCCCGGTCCCAGCACATCACCTACGACTCGGGCGATGTCGACACGGCTCGGACGGCCCCCGCCACCGCGCAGACGATCAGCGTCGACGGTTCGTCCTCCGGTGTCTCCCTCACCCGTCTGAGCATCGAATCCGCCCCCGGCGGCCTGGCCTTCGCCAGCGCGGCCGGAGCACAGGACATCACGCTGGCCGGCGACATCACTCGGCTCGGTGGCGGCATCTCGGCCGCCGGCACCACGGGCCTCCACCTTGCCGGTGACACCGTCCGGACGGTCTGCGGCAACGCCGTCAGCCTGACCGACGGCAGCTCGGGGACCGTGGAGAACACCGTCATGCTCCCCGACCCGCAGGCACCCTGCTCCGGCACCGGGGCTCCCGCCGAGATCACGGTGGACGCCGCCTCCGCACCGCACGTCACGGCGGACTACAACGCGGTCAACCCGCTGTCGACCGGCACCGACTACGACTGGGCGGGCACCGCCTACGCCACCGGCCAGGCGTTCCTGACCGGCACCGGTCAGGGAGCCCACGACCTGGACCAGACGGACGTGGCGCTCTCCGCCACGTCCGGTGCTCCCTCGGAGCACTCGCCGCTGATCGATTCGGCCGACGCCGACGCTCCCGGCGAGCTCCCCACCGACCTCCACGGAGCGCGGCGCGTCGACGACCCGCTCGTCACCGACACCGGCTCCGGTACCCACGACCGGGGCGCGGTCGAGTTCCAGGACCCGCTGAGCCTCGGTATAGCCGGCCGCTCGTCCCAGGCCGTGTACGTCGGCGTGCCGGTCACCTTCTCGGCCGACCTGATCAACCCGTGGTCGGACTCCCTGGACGGCTACACCTACACCTTCGACTTCGGGGACGGCACCACGGCCCCGTCCACCACCGGTTCGGCCACGCACACGTACACGCAGCCCACGACGGGCACGAACATCTACGCCACGGTCACGGTGTACCGGCCGGACGGCACCAGGATGGGCACCGAGGCCAGCTACTACCTGTCCGTCAGACCGGTTCCGTCGCTGACCGGAAACCTCACCTGCGGGACCGGCCCTGGCCTCCCGGACGGCACGGTCTGCCACTTCGACGCCTCCGGATACAGCGGCTACACGATCACCGGTGACCGGATCACCTTCGGCGACGGCTCGGCGGCCGTCTCCGTCACGGGCGCCGAGGGGTATGTGCGGCACACGTACGCCGCCGCCGGCTCGTACACCGTCACCCAGCGGCTCACCGACTCCGACGGACGTACCGCCACCGACACCACCCGGACCACCGTCGGCCCGGCATACGTCGCCGTCGGCCCGAAGCGCATCCTCGACACCCGCAGCGGCACCGGTGCGGCCAAGCGCCGGGTCGGGCCCGGTGGCGTGGTCCGCCTCAAGGTCCTCGGTGCGGGCGGTGTCCCGACCTCCCGGGTGACCGCGGTGACCCTGAACGTCACCGACGCCGACGCCACCGCGAGCAGCTACGTCACGGTGTACCCGCACGGCACCGGCCGCCCGACCGCGACCAGCCTCGACTTCACCGCCGGGCGGAGCAACCCGAACCTGGTCACGGTCCGGGTGGGCACGGATGGCTGCATCGACCTGTACAACGCCCACGGCTACGTCGATCTCGTCGCCGACGTGCAGGGCTATTTCACGACCAGGGCCGGCGACGGTGACGACCGGATGGGCAACCTCGCCCCCGCCGCCCCGACCCGGATCCTGGACACCCGCTACGGCACCGGAGCGGCCAAGAGCAAGGTCGCGTCCGGCAGCACGACGACCGTCACGCTGCCGAAGGGAGAACGGTCGGCCGAGACCATCGGCGCCGTCCTCGACGTCACCGTGACGGGAGGCACCGGCAGCGGCGCGGTCACCGTCTACTGCGGCAGCCGCCCCACCACGTCGAACCTCAACTACCGCACCGGGCAGACCGTCTCCAACCTGGTCGTGACGAAGGTGTGCGGCGGCGGCAAGATCAAGATCTACAACAGCGGCGGACACGTCAACCTGATCGCCGACCTCCAGGGCGTCTACACCGACTACAACGCCGACGGCGACAGCGCTCCTGTGGGCAGCCCCTTCGTGCCGGCCACCCCCACCCGCTTCCTCGACACCCGCAACGGCACCGGCGCCCCGGCCAGACCGCTCGGCGCTAACAGCACCCTCACCGTGAAGATCGCCGGAGTCCACGGCGTCCCGGCCGACGCGACCGCCGTACTGGTCAACCTCACCGGCGTCGCCCCGACCACCGGTACCCACCTCACCGCGTACGGCGCCGGCAGCCTGCCCGCCGTGTACAACGACAACCTGAGCACCGGCGAAACCCGCCCGGTCCTGGCCGTGATCCGCGTCGACGCCAACGGCGACATCCACATCCACAACGCGAACGGATCCCTCAACGTCCTCGCCGACCTCGAGGGTTACATCGGCTGACCGAACGCGAGCCCGGTGCCCGGCCTCCGGAGGCCTGGTCCTGTACACCCGACCTCATTGAGTAAAGTCCTCGCACCAACAGTGCAGTTCAGGGGGAGCAAGTGAAGAGAGTGCGGCTCGGTGTCGTGACGGCGTCGGTGCTGCTCGCGGCAAATCCGGTGGTGGCCGGATCCGCGGCAGCCGTGGAGGACGACACGGGCACCGTGCTCCCCGTGGCCGGCTTCAGCAGCCTGATGGTCGATCCGGTGCATGACCGGCTCTTCCTCAGCGGCGGCAGCCGCGCCGACAAGATCCTCGTCACGGACCTGTCCGGTGCCGAGATCGGCGAGATCGCGGACGAGCCGGGGGCGACCAAGCTGGCGCTGTCGCCCGACAGCACCACCCTGTACGCGCTGCTGCCGGACCAGGGCGCGATCTCAGCCGTCGACACGACGACGCTCTCGGAGGTCGCCCGCTACGACACCGGCGGCAAGGCCGGAACCGCGGACCGCCCCGTCCCCGCCTCACTCGCGTTCAGCGCGGGAAGGATCTGGTTCACCTATACACAGGGCGACAGCGGCGGGCTCGGATCCCTCGATCCCGCGGATCCGGCCGCGCCGGCCACCCGCACGGAACTGGGCCGGGGGTACGCCGTGCAGGCGAGCCCCGAGGCGCCGGGCACCCTGGCGGTCTCCCTCCAGGTGGCCGGTCACCCGGAACTCGACGTCGTCGACGTCGCCACCGGCACGCCCCGGATCACCGCGCACGCGCCCGGCGTCTGGTCGTCCCGCCTCGCGATCACGCCCGACGGACAGGGCGTGGCCACCGACGGCAACGGCGTCCTGCGGCTCGCCGACCTCTCCCGGGACACCGATTACAGCTCCTTTCCCGCGGGAGGATCGCTGAACAGCTTCGCCTTCGCCTCCGACGGGACCATGGCCGTGGGGAACTGGGAGGGCATGGGCAGTTCGGTCCACGAGAGTGTCACGACCCTGTCGGCCCAAGGCACTCAGACCCTGCGGAGCTACAGTTTCCCGGACTTCCAGTCCACCGGGATCACGGTGCAGGACATCGCGTGGACTCCCGACGGCTCCCGTCTGCTGTCGGTGATCGACACCATGGGCACCCTGCGGCTGCACGAACTGACGCGGCCGCGAGCGGCCCAGACCTCGATGGCCGTCACCTACGACGATCTGACCCTCAACACGGGAACCGCCGTCCCCGAGACCGGCAGGGTGAACAGCTCACTCCGTTTCCCGACCGGCGCCCTGGTCCACATCAGCCGCACGGACGCGGCACATCCCGGCGGTGTCGTGCTTCCCGACGCACCCCTCACCCCCGACGGCGGCTTCGCCGTCCGGGACACCCCGCCCGGCACGGGGACGTACACCTACCAGGTGCGATATCCCGGCGATGCCGACCACCTGCCGTCGCAGACCACCGCGACGATACGCGTGGCCAAGGTGCTCGGCGTCGCCACCGACGCCGGCAGCTACGCCTACGGCGCCACCGCGAAGGCCACCGCGCACCTGAGCGTGGACTTCAAGGGCGCGAAGGTCTCCCTCTACGCTCAGCCCGCCGGCGCCGGCAAGCGGCTGCTGAAATCGGGCACCGTGGATTCCTCCGGCAACCTCACCGCGAGCTACCAGGTCACCAGAGACACGACGTTCACCGCGGTGTTCGCCGGCGCCCACGACTACTACGCCGCCACCGCCACCAGATCGGCGGGCGTCCACGCCTCGGTTCACGGTTCGCTGAGCGGCTACTACACGACCACGTCCTACGGGAACACGTCGTACCGGGTCTACCACCACACCGCGAAGCAGAAGTACACGGTGACCGTCGCCCCCGCGAAGCCCGGAGCATGCGTACGGCTGCTCGTGCAGCACTACCACTCCGGGTCCTGGCAGACCTCGAAGGACCTGAGCTGCGTCCGCCTGAACGCGACCAGCGGCTCTACCTACTCGTTCTCCTACACCGGGCCGACCGGCGACCGGTTCCGCGTCAGGGCGGAGTCCGACCCGCAGGGCACCGACACGGCCAACTCGCCCACGTGGAGCGGCTGGAGCTACTTCACGATCCGCACCTGACGACCTCCCGGCCGTTGATCACGGTCGGGGGCGTGGAACAGGACTCGTGCGGTGATCACCAGGCACTCCCGCAGGTCACCGACCGCCCGGTCGACCAGGTGGAGGCGCCGACGTCGGGCCATCGCTCACCGGTCCGGACGACAAGGAACCCCCGGGTCCACGCCCTTGGGGTTTCCGCTGGAGCGGGTGACGCGAATCGAACTCCCGCTCTCAGCGCGGACCCGGCGGCCTCGGTCAGCCGGTCGTGGCGCACGGTGGACGGGCCGTGGGAGTTGCGTTCGCGAATGCACAGTGCCCGGGAGAACAGACGGGCCGCGCCGGTCGCCGCCGTGCGTCCTCATGGCGGCAACCGGGCGGAGCGGACCATACCGTTCTCGTGCGGCTGACGGCTTCTTGCCAAACCGTCGGACCTCACGGGAGGGTTCACTGTCCGGCCCACTCACAGACCGAGTGCCAGGCCCTCGGCTTTTCAACCGGAAAACAGCACATGAATTGCCGTGCCTTCGGAAATCGTCACCAGCCGAGCGCGTCCTCGTCGGCACGGGCGTCCCGGGGCCACCTCACCGGGGGCGCGTCGTGGCAGGTGAACCCGAGCCGGGTCAGGGGCCGAGTGCGGTCGCTGAACCAGGAGCCGTCGCGGAGCGCGACGGCTCGGGCCCGGGTGACCAGTCCCGCGCACCGCCCGTCCTCTGCACGGTTCCATCCGCCCCGGGCGTCAGGTCCACGATGATCATGAGCCGTCCGAGCCGGGCCTCGAGACCTCGGCCAGGGCGTCGGCCGGTGGTGCGACGGTCCGCGCGTCCGGTTCACCGTGCGCACGGGCGATGCGGCACTCCTCGATGAGCGCGTGCGCTTCGCCCTGACCGGGCGACGGATCGCGCGGTGCGGGGGATCGGGGCAGGGCGGCCGGGCCCGTCGCGGCTTCCGCGGGGGACGCGGTCCTCATCCGGTCTTCCCTGCCGTGCCTCCGAGGCGGCCGGTGCGGGCGAGCGCCAGCATCCGCACCGCGGTCAGCAGGTTCTCGGGGTCGTCGACCGCGGCCAGCAGCCGGGCGGCCGTTCCCACGGACTCCTCGGGCGGGACCACCAGAAGCACCCAGCGGCCCACGGTGTCGCAGTCCAGGGTGATGACGTGCGCCGCGCCTCCGGGACCAGCCGGCTCCACGGTGATCACCCGGCCGGGCGCCATGACCGCGTGCGGGGCACCGGGCCATTCGGCGGGGTCGACGGTGACCCGAACCTCGGCGTCCAGGTCCGGTTCCAACGCGGCCACGAGTGAGGGCAGTTCGAGTTCCAGGGCGTCGCAGCGCGGCCACCAGGCACCGTCCAACGGGCCATGACTGATGTCCCGGGTGACGGTCAGGCGAGGCACGGGCATGCGATACGTGTGCGCGTCGGGCGCGGACGCGGCAGGGGGCGGCGTTCTGCTGGTTCCCATCGTGCGGTCCCGTCTCGGGCACCCTGGAACGGGCCGCCCGTCGCGTCACTCGCCGGGAACGGCACCGCGGACCGCGCTGCGCGAAAAGCTCTCGGTGTCGTCAGGCTACTCCTGATCGCGGAGAAGCGGACGGGGCCGGTCCTCCTGCTGTGCCTCTCACTACTCCCGTATCTCCCGCTATCCCGCTACTCCTGCACCTCCCGCTCCTCCCGCTCCTCCTCCTGCTCCTCCATCAGGCGAATGCCCTCGTGTGTCAGCGACACGGCGGCCGGGGTCCGGTGCGAGGTCCAGTCCACGTTGATCAGGCCCTCGTCGGCCAGGTAGGCGCAGGCGGCGGAGAGGTCCTCGTCGGGCAGGCCCAGTTCGGTACGGAGCGCCGATCCGCTGACCTCGGAGCGGTTGTGCTCCACAGCCCCGTACAGGGACCGCAGGACCGCCTTCCGGTGGTTCTTGCGTTCGCGCAGTTTCGTCATGTCTGTCGTCCTCCGAAGTTTCGACGGCCGTGTGGGGAAGACCGGGACGACGGACCCTCCTGACCGCACGAGCCCGGGTCACACCTCATCGGCGTGTGCCGACGCCTGGCCCGTCGACTCGCCGGCCGCGAGCCACGACCGTGCGGGTTCCGCGGTGCGGGCGGTGTCGAGGGTGAGATGGAGCCGGGTGCCTCCGCCTTCTCCGGCGGGGTAGCTGCGCTGCTCTGTCGAGGCGAAGCAATGACGGAGGACCTCGGCCACGCGCCGGGCGACCTCCGGGGTCGCGGCGACGATGCGCACCTCTGCGTGGCCCCGGGAGGGCAGGGGGTCGTACTCCACAGGGACCTCCTGACGGGCGACCGGCAGGACGCGAACGCGTCGCTGCCCGGTACGCCGGGAGACGGAGCGGAGCGGAGCGGCCGCGGTGCGTCCGACGCGGGCCCGGCCGAATTCAGCAGCGCCCCCTTTTCTGAAGGGTACGCCGGGGAGGACCGGCCGTACGTGCCACGATCACACGTGGTCCGGACAGCCGACCGGAGCGGGAGCAGGGATCGTCCCCTCACGAGATCGGACGCCTCCCCGCGCTGAGCAGCAGCCGGGCCAAGGGCGCCCGCAGGGCGGGCCCGCCGCGGTGGGCGGTGGGCGGTGGGCGGTGGGCGGTGGGGGCCAGGACGAGAACCTCTCCGGAAGGTTCTCATCCGGAGGAAACCCACCTAGGCTTGCGGCATTCCGCCGTGCCACAGGTTTCCGCGGAAGGCACACCGTTCGGCAGCCCGTCGGCCGCCCGTGCCCCCGAACCCGGGCAAGGATCGAACTCGCAGCCTCCGCAGAACAGCCGCCTCTCATGGCCCCCAGCCGGCTGCCCCTGTGCGTCACCCCGTCCACTTCCCCTCGTCGCGACACCGGCGCGGTGACCTTCCCGCTTGCGCCGCCCGGTCCGACGTGGGGCACCCGGCTCTCGTTGACGCGCCCGAACAAGGGGGGAGCGGCGCGCGGGGAGCCCGTGCGGCCGCCGTCGGGGTCCGGACGACCGACGGCGGCCGTCGCAAACCGCGGTGACCGGCCGGAGAACACGACGGGCCCGGGCCAGCGCCTCCGGCCGGAGGCTCGTCTCTCGCCGCTGCCGGGAAGGACTCGGCGTGGGCCCCCGCCGCTTTCCGGCGGGAGCCTGCCGCCTCAGGCTCCGCCTATGCCCGCAGCAGCCGCTGGGTGAGCTCCCGGTACTGCCTCAGCGAGGCACGGAGTTCGGCGGAGTCCGTTTCGGGGTCCCGGTCCTGCCAGCCTGTGCGGAGGACCTGCCGTACCTCCGAAAGCGCGGCCGCGAGCTGCGCGGCGGCTTCGTCGAAGGCGCCCTCGGCCTCCTCCAGTGCCTCGCGCGGGGTGTCCGCGAAGGTGTTGACGGCATGCCCGAGGCGGCGCACGATCTCGGCCCGTTCGTCCGGGGGGAGCAGCGGCTCAGGTCCCGCGGTGCGGCGTCCCTCGAGGTCCGAGGGACGGCCCGCGGGCTGCTGGGCGCGTGTCTGGTCGTACATCGTCGTGTGTACCGCTTCCGTTCGCGATGCGGATCACCGCCGGGAGGCGCCCTTCGCTCCCCCTACGGCCTGAATCGGGCTCCCGAGGACCCGGTCCGCCTGCCCTTCATGGCCCTCGGCCGTCCTGTCAGTCAACGTCCGGCGACGATCGGTGTCAACGCGACGTCCGCCCGATGGCGTCCGGCCGAAGGCCGCTGATCAGCGGAACCAGGTATCCCCCGGCCCGAGGAGTACGGTGGGGGCAACGAGGGTGTGTCGTGCCTATCCGACAGGTCGTCACCAGCACACCACCCATCCCAGGGGCAGTCCGTGACCCCGGCCGCACCTTCGTCCCAGCGGCCTCCACCGAGGTCAAGGCCCCCTCCATGCGCCCCAGCCGGTCGACGCCCACCCCAACGGACACAGCCTCGCCGCTCCGAGGCCGAATCGGCGCTTTCCCCTTCGCACCGGACGGGCCTGCGCCCGCGCGCGACATGGACCCCGGACAGAGGGACCCCTTGGCCGCCGTCACCCGCCTCCTGAACGCCTCCGTCCGGTGCGCGTCGCACACCCGGCGCCACCGGACACAGGGGCCGCGCGTCGCACTTGACGGCAACCACACACCCATATACGGAAGTTGGCAGCAGCCACATGACCACCGCACTGCAACCCCCGCTTCCCTCCCACCCCGTCCTCCGCCTGCGCCTGGCGCCCCGCAGCGACCTGCCCCGGTCCATCGACGGGGCATGGTGGCCGCGCTCCTACGACCTCCTCGTGGAACTCCCGCGACTGCTGGCCGGGTTGCCGCGCGAATGGGGGCACATCACCAGCGTCACCGTCAACGGGGCCGTGTGGTCCGCGGCGCCCAGCCGGATACTCGTCTCCAACCAGGTCGTACGACTGCACGGAGCCCTGGCGGCGAACGCCCCGCACACCGTCGTCCTGCTCGCCCCCGGCCTGGGGCGCTGGGACCTCGTGGTCGTGCCTCCGGACACCACCGAGGACACCGCCGAACCGATCATGGCGGCCGCGGCGGGTGCCCCCGGGGCAGGCTGACCCGGACGCCGTGACATCCCGCCGGCCTTCCCGCCCTGATCCACCCGCACGCACCCGCCCTGTTCCCGGCGGCCACCGGGACGCCGGGACGCCAGGAGTACGGTGGAGAGACCGAGGGCATGCCGTGCACCGCCTCCGACGCCGGTGCCGTTCTCGGGGATCGACGACGCCGGGTCGGTCTTCGCCCGTGCCCGGGGCAGGGTTGCTCATGCCCGCGCACATGTTCCTCCCGATGACGTCGACCCTCCCCGCGCTCCGACCCGCACGGGGCAGGCCGCGCACCCGCCTGCCGGCCCCGGACTCCACGAAGGCGGAGCGCCGGTCCTCACCCGAGGTGGCTGAGCGTGTCCGCCCGCTGTCCCGCGGTCAGGTCGCGGATCGCCTGCAGGAACTGGGCGACCTGTACGCGGAAACCTCCGGTGGTGACGCGTGGGCGTGGAACCAGGCGCGCGCGACCTTCCTGCTCCATCTCGCCGCCGACTCCCGGCGACCGGGGTTCTCGCTGCTGGTCGCGGAGACCACGGCGCTGGCCGGATACGCCTACGGTTTTCCCACGGCAGGCACAGGTCCGTGGGGACCGAGGTTCCGTGGCCACGTCAGGGAGGGCCTGCTGCGCCGTGCCGTCACCGGCGGGCTCTTCGTCGTCTCCGGCATCGTGGTGCCCCCTCGCGTGCGCCGGGAGTACAAGGACCAGGTCTGGAACCTCGCCCGACGCCTGCAGCGGCGGCTGCTCTCCGATCACGGCGCCGCGCTCGGCGTCACGCTGGTGGACGCCCGGGACGCCAGGACGGTCGAGACCCTGCGGTCCTGGGGCTGGCGGGACGCGGGGGACGGCACCCTCCCGGCCGTGCCGGTGGCCGTGCCGCCCGGTCCGTTCCGCCTTCTGGTACTGGTTCCGGGGACGTGAGCGGCCGTCTCCGCACGGATCACATCTCGGCCCCGGCCGGAGGCAGGGGCAGACGCAGCGCGAGCAGGGCGATGTCGTCGGTGCTGCCGGGCGGCATCCTGGACGCCAACTCGTCGCACAGCGTGTCCAGCGGTTCGTGGGCGAGGGTGAGGGCGTGGCGGCGCAGTCGGCAGAGCCCGGTGTCCAGGTCGCTGCCGGGAGACTCGATCAGGCCGTCGGTGTAGAGCAGGAGCGTCGACCCCGGCAGCACGGCCTGGGCGGCGCTCGGCCGACGGCTGCCGCCGCCCAGGCCGGTTCCGAGGATCAGTCCCTGCCCCGCTTCGAGGTACCGCGCGTTCCCGTCCGGTGTCAGCAGCAGCGGCGGCGGGTGACCGCCACTGGTCCAGCGCAGCGTCCAGGGGCCGGTGTCAGTGCCCTCCAGCCGGGCGAGGACGAGGGTGGCCATCGAGACGGTCGTAATGGCGTGCAGAGCGTCGTCCAGGCGGTCCACCACGGCACCGGTCGGCCCGATGTGGTCCCAGGCGAGGGAGCGCAGGACGCCCTGCAACTGGGCCATGCCGGCCGCGGCGGTCAGGTCGTGGCCCACGACGTCGCCGATGACCAGGGCGAGGGCACCGTCCCTCAGCGTGAACGCGTCGTACCAGTCGCCGCCGACCTGCGAGCCGGCCGGAGCGGGCTGGTACCTGGCCGCCAGTTGGATACGGCCGTGCTCGGGCAGTGGGGGGAGGAGGTTGCGTTGCATGGCCTCGGCGACCGCGCGCTGCCGGCCGAATCGGCGGGCGTTGTCGATGACCAGGCCGACTCGGCGGCCGATGTCGCTCACCACCTCCAGATCGCCGGTCCAGAAGGGCCGTGCCGCGTCGGTGCGCACCAGCGTCAGCGCACCGGTGACCTGCCGTCTGCTCCCCAGCGGCACCGTGATGACGGAAGCCGCGCCGGTTGCCCTGAGGAAGGCGCTGTGGACGGTGGCCAGCGGCGAGTCGGACGGTGCGTCCAGGCCCGGGCGGTCCTGGAGGACGGGCCCGCCTCCGTTCAGCACCTGGACCAGAGACGAGTGAACCGACTCCCCGGCAGGGGGCAGCTGACCACGCCAGTCCTCCTGCCCGGCGGCACGGCCCTCGGGACCGGTCACCGCCACCCGGTGCACCCGACGGGCACCGACCAACAGGTCCACCGCGGCCCAGTCGGCCAGCCGGGGAACCAGGAGCCGGCTCAACCGGGCGAGAGCCTCGTCGACCTCCAGGGTCTGACCGAGCACATCGGTGATCTCCGCGACGAGCGTCAGCCGCTCGGCGAGACTCTCCAGAGCGCTCGTACGAGCGGCTCGTTCCGCCCGTTCCGCCCGTTGCTCCCGTTCTTCCCGTTCCTCCCGTTCCGATTGCTCATCCGGTTCCACCCGCTCCGCACGCTCCCTGCGGGCACGGCGGTCCTCCACCGTCTCGACGATCAGCACGACCATGCCCGGGGAAACGCCGGAGAGGTCGTCGCCGGTCAGGGGCGTGGCCGACCAGGAGACCGGGACCAGCCGTCCGTCCCCCCGCAGACAACTGTCGTCGTCCCCGCGAGCCGGACGGCCCTCGGCCAGCGCCCGCAGCAGCGGGCAGCGCTCTCGCGGGACGGGGGCACCTCCCGGGTCCCGGTGGCACAGGTCATGCAGGTCCTGCCCGTGCACCACCGCCGCCGGGCGGCCCAGCAGCCGCTCGGCGGCCGGGTTGACCGCGACGATCCGCCCGGCCGGGTCGAGCAGGGCCATCGCCGTGCCCAGCCGCTCCACGACCTGCTGCCACAGACCTGGCTCCACCGCCGACAGCCGCCTCTCGTGCCCTTCGCCGGACCTCGAATCCCCGGTCGCACCGCCACCGCTCTCACGAAACGACCGCACCGGCCGCACCGCCACCTGGCTCCGGGCCGCGGAGACGTCGGTACCCCGATGGTCCCCCGCCGAGCACCCGCCCGCACGACCGGCACGACGGTGCCTCCACGACACCGCGGTGGGGCCGTCCCCTCGCCGTCCTGGTGCGGCCATCGCCGGTACGACACTCACGCGAGGTGGCGGGACCGCGACCGGGCCGATGGCGGCGGTCCCTGCCGAGCCGCGCCGTCGCGGTGTCGATCTGGCGAGGCAGCCGCGGAGGGACGGGGACCGCAGATGCGTGAATACGATCGCCGACGGAGCCCGGCCGAACACACTCCCGGCCCCAACTCGCACTACGCCGCGCCTGGAAAGGCCGGGGGCGAGTCACCCGCAACCTCGAACTGCTCCCCTCCTGACGCCAGCCGCCGGCTCGGCACGCCCGGATGAAAGCCCTGCCCAACCGCCGCTCCGCACTGGCGACTTCACTCAGCAAAGGCAAGCGGGTGCCGCAGGTCCCTCGAAATGCGTCTCATTGTTCGAGAGTTTCCGGAGCTGCCGCGTCGAAAATCGCGCTCGACCGCCCCGGGGGCGACGAATAACCATCGGCTCAGGGCACACAAGGGCACGGAACCCCGAATCGAGCTGGACAACGAACAAACCCCAGGCCGATGACCTGGGGTTTCAATCTGGAGCGGGTGACGAGAATCGAACTCGCGCTCTCAGCTTGGGAAGCTGATGTTCTACCATTAAACTACACCCGCGTAAGACGCCGATCTTGTCGGTGTCGGAACGCCCGCTCACTGTACCTCATGACGGACCCCCGGTGCTCTCACCGTGGGGTCCGTGTGTGTTTCACGGGGTGGGATCCGGGTGCGGGCGGCCGGAGTTGGGGCGTACGGTGTGGATGCGGGAGAGGGGCCGGGTGGGCCGGAGTGCCGCCTGGAGAGCCGCCGCTTTGATCCCGTAATGTGGCTTTCCGTCGTCACGGCAGTAAGCCCGACGCGGCTCCTGGGAAGGGATTCAAGGGACTTGATGGAACGCACCGTCGTCCGCTGTGCCGAAGGGCACGTGTTCAGCACCACTTCGTTCCCGATGCAGCAGGCCGAGCGGCTCGGCCCCGGTCGGCTCGTCCGGTGCCCCAAGTGCACCCGGCTGCGCAGCGTCGTGCCGGTCGCTCTCGAGAAGCAGCGGCAGTAGCAGCGGGAACAGCCACCCGCGGTAACAGGGGCGCGCGGACTGTCGCGATTGTCGCGGCTCCGCGCGCCTTGCGTATCCTCGGGGCGTGCTTCTCTCAGACAAGGACATCCGGGCCGAGATCGACGCCGGGCGGGTACGGATCGATCCCTACGACGAAACCATGGTGCAGCCGTCGAGCATCGACGTGCGGCTGGACCGCTTCTTCCGGGTGTTCGAGAACCACCGGTACCCGCACATCGACCCGTCCGTCGAGCAGCCGGACCTGACCCGGCTGGTGGAGCCGGAGGGCGACGAACCCTTCATCCTGCACCCCGGGGAGTTCGTCCTCGCGTCGACGTACGAGGTCATCTCGCTGCCCGACGATCTCGCGTCGCGGCTGGAGGGCAAGTCCTCGCTGGGACGGCTCGGCCTGGTCACGCACTCCACGGCCGGGTTCATCGACCCCGGGTTCAGCGGACACGTCACGCTCGAGCTGTCCAATCTCGCGACCCTCCCCATCAAGCTGTGGCCGGGCATGAAGATCGGGCAGCTGTGCCTGTTCCGGCTCTCCTCCCCCGCCGAGCACTCCTACGGCAGCGAGCGTTACGGCTCCCGTTACCAGGGGCAGCGCGGACCGACCGCGTCCCGTTCCTACCTCAACTTCCACCGGACGCAGGTGTGAGGAGCCGGTCATGAGCAGTGACGCACGGGAGAACCTCACCTACGAAGCCTTCGGCACGGCCGTGCGCGAGCTGGCGCAGACCATCGCCGACGACGGGTTCGAGCCCGACATAGTGCTGAGCATCGCCCGCGGTGGCGTGTTCGTCGCCGGCGGGCTGGCGTACGCCCTCGACTGCAAGAACCTGCACCTGGTCAACGTCGAGTTCTACACGGGCGTGGGGACGACGCTCGACATGCCGGTCATGCTCGCGCCCGTACCCAACGCGATCGACTTCAGCGACAAGAAGGTGCTGATCACCGACGACGTCGCCGACACCGGCAAGACGCTGAAGCTGGTCCGCGACTTCTGCCTGGACACCGTCGCCGAGGTCCGGTCCGCCGTGATCTACGAGAAGTCCCACTCCCTCGTGAAATGCGAGTACGTGTGGAAGCGGACCGACGACTGGATCAACTTCCCGTGGAGCGTTCTGCCTGTGGTACGTAAGTCCGGAGAGCCGGTCACGCCATCGAAAGAAGCGCTCTGACCTGCACCTTTTCCAGGTATGTGAGAGTCCCTCGCTGGATCGGCGAGGGACTCTCTTGTTATCCGGACCTTCGGACCACCTTCTGATCCGTGGCTCTGCAGAGATCGGTCATGGGCGGTCGTACTGGCTGCCGGAAGGGTGCTGGTGGACCTCGCCGGCCGGCACCCGCTTCAGGGGTTCGATCCGGGCCCGGTCCTGATGCCTCGGTCGCCTGGTCCGGCGGCCGGACAGAGCTGTCGCAGTTCGCCCCTGTCCGGCGGTCGTGCTACGGCTCTGCGAGGTGTGTGGTTGCTGCCGTACCGGTCCCGACTCCGGCGCCGCTACCCGCTGTCAGCCGCCCACGACGGTGGTCTGCTTCTTCTCCACAGGGTGCTGGTCTGCGTACCGCACCAGTTCGAGAAAGCGGGAGTCGCCGACCGCCGCGAGGAGTTCCTTGCTGGTGACGGGGGCGGAGGCCTTGGCGTGCACGTCCGGTTCGATGGAGACGCGGACATCACTGTGTCCGTAGCGGAAACGGACGTCGGTGGACGTGGTCTCGGGCGAGTCGGTGGCCACGCGGAGTGATGTGGCCTTGATGCCGCCCGGCAGTGTGGTCTGCTCACAGGTTCCACCCTTGCCGGCAAGCGCGGCGGCGGGAGGGCAGGGCTTCGGGTCCGGGCTGCCGGTGGAGGGCTGCACGGAGAAGACGACGGTGAACACCTTCCCGTCCGTGGTTCCGCCCTGGTAGCGCGACACATCGATGTCGACCGGCCGGATCAGGCCGACGGCGTCCGGAAGCAGTTTGTCGAGGACGGCGGCGGCCTGTTGCTGGAACTGTGCTCGCCGTGCCCGCTCCGTGGAGGACAGGCCGGCCGTGG
This sequence comes from Streptomyces sp. NPDC001068, assembly GCF_042897315.1. Taxonomy (NCBI): domain Bacteria; kingdom Bacillati; phylum Actinomycetota; class Actinomycetes; order Kitasatosporales; family Streptomycetaceae; genus Streptomyces; species Streptomyces sp. NPDC001068. The sequence goes on from NZ_JBIAYD010000008.1 coordinate 29,191, forward strand.
GCCGTTCGTCGTCGCTCGTGGGGTCGATGTGGACCGGCGTGCGGTAGGGCTCCGGCTCCTTGACCGACTCGTGCGGCGAGGGTGTGCCACTCGTGGCCGGACTGACCGTCCCGTCGGCGCCGCCTCCGGCGGAGAGTGTCAGGGAGCCGAGGACCACGGCCCCCGCCACGCAGGCGATCCCGGCGACGGCCGCGAGACGGGCACGCGCCTTGCGTCGACGGCCCTGGGCGAGCGCGGCGGGCGCCAGGTCGTGCAGCGGGGGAAGTTGGGCCACTACGCTTTCCATCGCGTCCCTGACGAGCAGGGTGCTGCGGTGGTCTTCATCGGTGATGTTGTCGTTCATGACAGTTCCTCAGCTCCCCGTGGCGTAGAGGTGGGCCTCGCCCAGTTGGGCGCGCAGCTTTGCCAGGGAGCGTGAGCACTGGCTCTTGACCGTGGATTCGCTGCACTTCAAGAGCGTGGCGACTGACTCGACGCTCTGGTCCTCCCAGTACCGCAGCACGACCATGGCTCGCGCTCTGGGCGGCAGCCCGGCCAGCGCTGCCATCAACGTCACCCGCAGATCTGCGTGGTCGGACGCGGGCCGGGAATCGGGACGTGTGTGCGCCAGCAGGTCCCGCAGGCGCCGCCGCCGTTCGGCCAGGTAGGTGCGGGTCAGCACGGTCCTGGCGTAGGCCTCGATGTGGTCGGCGGCACTCGCCCGCCGCCAGTGCTGGAACAGCTTGGCGAGCGTGGTCTGCGTCAGGTCGCTGGCCCTGTCCGGATCCCCGCACAGCAGGTACGCGGTCCGGTACAACCGTCTCTGACTCGCCTGGGCGAAGGCCTCGAAGCTCTCGGGCGCCTGGGATTCCCGCGGCGCATCGGAGCCTCGGCCGTTCTCCGGCATCTGCTCTCCTCTCCGGACCCCGTCAGGGGGTCGTGTCCTGTCACCCCTCTTCAGAGCGCTGCCGCACGGTAAAGGTTGAAACCGAATTTTCGCCCTGCCCCACACGGTCCCTGCGCGCACCCCGTGGGGCTGTGACTGCCCTGAGCACCGGGACGGGCGCCCGTGGTGGAGCGGGGCGGGCAGGTTCTCGACGCCTGACCGGGGACGGGTGTGAGAGGGGCCCCCGGCGGCGTCGCCGGGGGCCCCTCCTGTGTGCTCGGGTGTGGCTAGAACGTGCCGAGTTTCACGATCGACAGCAGGGCGATCAGCTGGATCGCCGACGCGCCCAGGGCCTTCGGCCAGGGCAGATCGTGGGACTTGCCGACCATCAGGGTGAGCAGCACGCCCGCGCCGACCCAGGTGGCCCAGCCGAGGAGCTGGACGAAGCCGGCGTCGCCGCCGAAGAACATGGCGAACAGGAGCCGGGGGGTGTCGGTGATCGACATGATCAGCATGGAGAGGCCGACCGTCGGCTGCCACGCGCCGTCCCCGCCGAGCTGACGGGCCAGGGTGTGGGTCACCACGCCCAGCACGAACGCGGAGAGCACCATCGCGATCGCCGTCACCAGGACGATCGGCACCGCGTTGGTCAGGGTCGCGTTGATCGCGTCCGCGCGGGCGCCGTCGAAGCCGAAGACCGCGAGCAGGCCGTAGAGGAAGGTCACGACGAGGGCGGGGCCCCACATCGTGTAGTCCCGCATCTGCAGGAACGTCTGGTTCGGGGCGAGGACGATGCCCTTCAGCAGGTCCTTCCAGTGCAGCCGCGGGCCGATCGGGCCGGACGGCGCCGCCGAGCCGGCGTGGTAGGTCGCGCCCTGCGTGTATGCGCCGGCCTCGTCGACCGAGAAGGCCTGGGTGTGGCCCGGCTGGTTCGCGGCGTACGGGTCGGGGCTGCCGCCGCCGTAACCGTGATCGTCGCCGAAGTACTCCGGGCCGTCCGCGCCGCCCTGTCCCGGGTGGGCGCCGCGCGCCTGCGGGTGCGGCCACCCGGACCCGCCGCCGTGCTGCGGGTACGGCTGCGGAGCCGACGGGTACCCGTACGACGGTCCCGCCGGCTGCCCGCCGAAACTCTGCGGCGGGGCCTGCTGCCCGTACGCGGGTTGTTGCGGTCGCGCTTGCGGGGCACGGTTGTCCCGGCCGCCGCGTCCGTTCCTGAATCCAGCCACGTCTTCGAACGTACCTGGTCCCGAAGATCAGTGTGGCGGGCTCGGGTACCCGAGCCCGCCATTGCCGCAGAGCTGTGACATCCCCTAAGGGGAACCCCCAGGGCCCTGCCGAGCCCTGTCGCTCACTGCCCGAACAGCGAACCAAGCTGCGCCGACGTCCCCGACACGCCCAGCGACGCCGCGTGGAAGGACACCGAGCCGGCCGTCCTCAGGCCCGCCGCGGAGCCGGGCAGGGTCCACACCGCGCCCTCTCCGCCGTTCTCGCGTCGGGCACCGACCGCCAGGTCGGCCCGCTGGTCGCCGTCGAGGTCGGCCAGGCGGACGGCGCTGCCCCAGAGGTCGTCGGCCTCGTCGAGGTCGGGGACACCGGGGGTGTTCTGGGTCCAGCGGGTCGCACCCCGGCCGGTCAGTCCGGAGACGGAGCCGAGCAGCAGCGTGACGGTGCCGGTCCGCGGAGCCGAGCCGACCCCTTCGTACGGCGTACCGACCGCCACGTCCTCGTAGCCGTCGCCGTCGACGTCGCCGACGGAGAGGGCGGCGCCGAACGAGTCGGTGCCCGGCGCCCGGCCGGCGCCGGGAACACGCGGGCTGTCCTGGCTGAGCAGCTCCGGCGGAGCGGGGCTCATGCCGTGGGCACCGCCCGGGTAGACGACGACCCTGCCGGGCCCGGCCTTGCCGTCGTGGACGACGACGTCGGACGTGATGACGTCGTCGTAACCGTCCCCGTTGACGTCGCCGAGAACCGCACGCTGCCGGCCGCCGTCCGCCAGCGTCCGCAGCGACTTGGGCCGGGAGGCCGCGCCCAGGTACACCAGGTTGCCGTCGACCCACGAGCCGTCCCCCGAGTGGAACGTGCCGCTGACCACCAGGTCGGCCACTCCGTCGGCGTTGACGTCGCCGGAGGCCAGCGACCGGGAGCCGTGGCTGTCACCGGTCTCCATCTCGGGCACCACCCAGGTCCGGGAGGCGGCCCCGTGGGTCTTGGTGAAGCCGCCCCGGAAGATCTGCACGTCGGCGCCGGTGCTGCCGACGGCCAGGTCGGCCCGGCCGTCCGCGGTGAAGTCGCCGACCGCCAGGGCCATGCCGAAGCGGTGGTGGGAGGAGGCGTCCGGGTCGGCGACGAGACGGCCCCCGGTCAGGCCCTTCCTGCTTCCCCAGACGATGGTCACCGAACCGGCCCCGCCGTCCTCGCCGACGGAGCCGACGACCAGGTCGGAGTAGCCGTCCCGGTTCAGGTCGCCGAAGGCGAGCGCCGAGCCGAACTCGTCGCCCCTCTCGGCGGTGCCGGGGACGGCCGCCGAGTCCTGGGTGAGGACCGTGCGGTTCGACGCCTTGATCCCGGACCTGGAGCCGTAGCTGACGACCACCGCGCCGGCGTCGTTCCTGCCGCCGACCGTGGCGCCCGGGGCGGCGGTGACGAGGTCGTGGTAGCCGTCGCCGTTGAAGTCGTCCGGGTACGGGCCGAACACGGCCGGCGGGGGTGTGGCCGAGGCGGTGCCGGCCAGCGGGACGAGGCCCGTGGTGAGGAGTGCGGCGAAGGTCGCCGCCGTACGGATGCGCATGATCAGCCTGCCAGTACATCGCCGAGGCGGGCGTCCGACGGACCGCCCAGGTGGTGCCGGTGGATTTCTTGGAGCCGCCCGCGGTGACGCCGTGGACGGCGACGCTCTCCGGAACCGGCCCCCACCGGGAGGCCGGTTCCGGAGGCCTGCTCGGGAGTGTCAGCCGGTGAGGCCCATGCCGAACGCGCCGTACGTACGGGACAGGCCGAACGTGCCCGGGCCGAAGGACTTGGCGCCCGTGGCGGTGATACCGGAGGCGCTGCCGCGCAGGGCGGTGACCGCGCCTACGCCGCGGTCCTCGAAGTCGGCCCCGACGGTCAGGTCCGCCTTGCCGTCCTTGTTGACGTCCGAGAGCACGACCTCCGAACCGAAGTAGTCCATGGTCTCGGAGGTACCGGGGACGCCGACGGTGTTCTGGGAGATCGTGCGGGCGCCGGTGCGGGAGACGCCGTCGGCCGAACCGTTCATCAGCACGACCAGACCGGTGTCCTCGGCCGCGCCGATGTCCTTGAAGACGACGCCGACGGCCAGGTCGCCGTAGCCGTCGCCGTTGGTGTCCCCGATGGAGACGGCGCCGCCGAAGCCGTCGCCCTCCTTGTCGGTGCCCGGGACGCCGGTGGAGGACTGGGTGAGCTGCGCCATGGGGGCGTCGCCGTTGACCGGGCCGCCCCTGCTGCCGCGGATGACGACGACCTGGCCGCCGAGGCTGCCGGTGTGGTCGTCCTCCTTCGCGAAGACGTTGCCGATGGCGATCTCGTCGTAGCCGTCACCGTCGATGTCGCCCAGGGCGAGGGAAGTGCCGCCGTTCAGCGGGCGAGGCTGGGTCGCGACCACGCCGCCCGACGCGCCGAGGTAGGCGGCCCCCTTGGACCAGCTGCCCGACGGGTCCGAGGCGAGCGCCGTGCGGTAGGTGAGGACCAGGTCGGCCTTCTTGTCGCCGTTGGTGTCGCCCGCGGCGAGCGCGTCGATGCCGAACTGGGCCTTCTGCGGCGTGGGCACCTTCTGCACGCCGCCGGTGGTACCGGACTTGGTGAAGCCGCCCTTGACGATGTACGCGTACGACGCGGCCGTGCCGGACGCCAGGTCGGCCTTGCCGTCGCCGTTGAAGTCGCCGGCGGCCAGCACCGAGCCCCACGTCTCGTGCTTGACCGGGGAGGGGTCCTTGACCGTCGTACCGTTCTTCAGGCCGCTCGCCGACCCCCACAGGATCGTGACCGAACCGCCGTCGGTGTCCGAGCCGTTGCTCTCGCCGGGCGCGCCGACGGCGAGGTCGGTGTAGCCGTCCTTGTCGAAGTCGGCCACGGCGAGCGCCCGGCCGAAGAAGTCCTCGGCCTCGGCGGTACCGGGCACTCCGGCGGTGTTCTGGCTGACGATCGTGCGCTTGGCGGGGTTGAGTCCGGAGGCGCTGCCGTAGACCACGGCGACGTACCCGGCCATGCTCTTGCCGCCGACCTGGGCGTAGGGGGCGGCGAAGGCGACGTCGCCGTAGCCGTCGTGATTGAAGTCGGCCTTGTAGGCGTGGGCCGTGGCGGCGGACGCGACGGGGGCCGAGAGGATCAGCAGACCACCGGTCAGTGCGGCGGCGGTGACCGTCGCGAGGGCGAGGCGGCGGCGGTGACGCCCGTTCACGAGGACGTTCACGGAGGCGTTCACGGAGAAGTTCACGGGGTGGGTGCTCCTGAGATCGGCGGCACGGGTGCCGGAGGTACGCGGGTACGCGGATACGCGGATACACGGACGCGGTGCCGGCGGCAGGGCGGCACTTCTGTGCGGAGGCGGGGTGCGGTGGCGCGGGACCGAGGCGAGGGGGGCGGTCCCGTGGTCGGTCGTGCGACCGACCACGGGACTGCCCCCGCACCGACCGGAGCGGCTCCTGCGGACCGCGAGCCGCGGATCGCGGATCGCGGACCGCGGGATCAGTCGGCGAACATGGCGCTGAGCTGCGGGGTTCCGGTCGTGGACACGCCCAGCTGGCTCGCGGAGAGGGCCCGGGAACCGGTTGTGGTGATCTTCGAGCCGTTGGACGGCAGGTAGGTGACCGCGCCGTCGCCCGCGTTCTCGTACGAGCCGACGATCAGGTCGGCCCTGCCGTCGCCGGTGACGTCGTCGAGCTTGACGTCGGCGCCGAAGAGGTCGTTCTTCTCGTCGTCGCCGGGGACGCCGGCCGTGCTCTGCGCGAAGGACTGGGCGCCGGAGGCCAGGTTGACGCCGGTCTTCGAGCCGTAGAGGACGGTGACCTGGCCGGTGTTGGTGTTGCTGCCGATGTCCTCGTTCGGGGTGGTGACGACCAGGTCGGCGTAGCCGTCGCCGTTGACGTCGCCGAGGTCGATCTCCCAGCCGAACCCGTCGCCCTTCTCGGAGGTGCCGGGGACGTTGGAGGAGTTCTGGTTGAACATGGTGGCCTTGGCCGGGCCGGAGGCGCTGCCGTAGGTGATGGCCACCCGGCCGCCGTTGGCGGAGTCCGGGAACACGGTCCCGCCGCTGCTGGCGTCCCAGGAGGCGCCGCTGACGATGTCGCCGTAGCCGTCGCCGTTGATGTCGCCGACGCCCGTGACGATGCCGCTCTTCAGCGCCTTGGCGCCGGTCGCGATCACGCCCTTGGAGCTGCCCGGCAGCCAGTAGTTGGTGTTCCAGTGGCTGCTGGTCTTCGTCTCGTACCCGTCGACGATCAGGTCGGTACGGCCGTCGCCGTTGACGTCACCGGCGGTGAGCTTCATCGGGCCGTACGGGTAGGAGCTGGTGCCCGGCTGGATCGGCGGCTTGACCGTGTACCGGCCGCCGGGCGTGCCGCTGGCGGAGAAGCCGCCCTTGAACACCCACAGGGTGGCGGCGGAGCTGCCGACGGCGAGGTCGGCCTTCCCGTCACCGTCGAAGTCACCGGCGGCCAGCTGCAGCCCCCAGAAGTCGTGGCTGGTGGGCGACGGGTCCTTGATGTCGACGCCCTTGCCGGTGAGGCCGCTCTTGGAGCCCCACAGGAGGGTGACCGTACCGCCGTCGGTGTCGGAGCCGACCTTCTCCTCCGGGGAGCCGACGGCCAGGTCGTCGTAGCCGTCGGCGTTGAAGTCGGCGTACGCCAGGGTCTCGCCGAAGCTGTCGCCGGCCTCGGCGGTGCCGGGGACGCCGGCGCTGTTCTGGCTGAGGGTGGTGCGCTTGGTGGTGGTGATGCCCGAGGCGGAGCCGTAGAGGGCTACCACCTGGCCGGCGCCCTTGTGGCCGCTGACGTAGGCGGTGGCGGCCGAGGTGGCGATGTCGCCGAAGCCGTCGCCGTTGAAGTCCGCGCGGGCGACCTTGAAGGAGTCGGCGGCGTTCGCGGACACGGCGGAGAAGGTGAGCAGACCGCCCGTCAGCGCGGCCGCGGTGGCCGTCGCGAGGGCGAGTCGCGGGATCGTGTGCATGCGGGTCGTCTCCTGCGGCATGCGGGGGCCGTCCGCCTCCCGGCGGGCGGCCGGGGTCAGTGAGGTCCAGCGATCAGGAGACCCGCGTCGATCAGTAAGGGTTGTACGAGGGTTCGGTGAAATCTTCGAACCCGCTGTGAGCCGCGTGGTGTTCGGCGCGATCCCCCACCGCGACGGCTCCCGCCCGCCCCCGCCGCGCCGGACCGGACACGGCCGCCGCGTCCACGGGTGGAGAACCGGTCAAGAGGCGTGGGCGGGGGTCTCCGGATCCGCGGGGGCGGGGGTCTCCGGATCCGCGGGGGTGGAGGTCTCCGGATCCGCGGGGGTGGGCTCGGAACCCGCGTGCCGGGCCTCCATCGCGGCGATCACCCGCTGCCGGGCCAGCCGCCGCGCCTGCCTGAGCTGCGCGTCCGCCAGCAGGAGAGGCACGTACCAGATCCAGCCCCACAGGCTGTAGGAGACGGTCCCGCTCAGCACCAGCGCCTTGTTGGTCGCGAGGACCAGCACGAAGGTGGCGACGTACGCGGCCCCCCGGTGACGGACCATGAACCGGAGCGGCGCCCGCCACGGACCCGACAGCAGTTCCAGCGCGGCCGCCACCTCGGCGGCGCGCAGGTCCTCGGGATGTGCGGCCTCCTGGCCGCCCCGCTCCAGCGCCTCCGCGACATCGTCGCTGTGGGACTTCAGAGCCGCCCGCTCCGCGCGCGCCGTGGCCGTCTGCTCCCGTACGTCCTGCCAGTAGCCGCGCCCCGCCCAGCCGAGCGCGTCCTCCACCTGTGCCGCCTCGGGCGAACCCGCCGGAGCCAGCACGGCGATCCGCTCCTTGAGTGACGCCACCCGACCGCTGCGCCGGGGATACGTCCACCCGTCGGCCCGCAGGCACAGCTCGAGGTAGGAGACGAGCAGTCCCAGGTCGTCGGGGCTGTGCGCCAGCCCGGCCTCGTAGGCCTTCTCCGCTTCGGCGTCGTGGTCGTCCTCGTCCTCCGCCGCATGGGCGAGGCCGAGCCACCGGTAGAGCACCGGATCGGGCCCCAGTTCCTCCAGCCCGGACCCGGCCACCTTACGGACCTGCGCGAATCCGCCGACCGCGAAGAACTCCTCGCAGCGGCCGGCATAGTCGTCGTGCGTCATGCTTCCCACCCCAGTCGATCAGAAGGGCCACTCTCAGCGACACGAATCCGCTGGTCAAGGCCTGTGCCCCGGAGACGGGTCCGCGCCGCGGATCGGGACCGCGGATCGGGACCGGGGATCGAGACCGGGGACCGGCACCGCGGATCCGCACCGCGGAGAACCCGGACAGATCCGAGCGGTCCGGGGCGCCGCGGCCGCGACGGCGGTGCCGAGGCGCTCACGCTCTCCTGATCGTCCGTGGGGCAGGATGCGGGCATGAGCGTAGTGAAGATCAACGTGCTGGCCGTCCCCGCCGAACAGCGGGAGACGCTGGAGAAGCGGTTCGCGTCACGGGCGCACGCCGTGGAGAACTCGGACGGGTTCGAGTGGTTCGAACTGCTCCGGCCCGTCGAGGGGACCGATCAGTACCTCGTGTACACCCGGTGGCGGGACGAGGCGTCGTTCCAGGCGTGGATGGAGGGGCCGATGAAGGCGGCGCACCAGGGCGGTGCGGAGGGGGAGCGTCCGAAGCCGGCGGCCTCCGGGTCGACGCTGTGGTCCTTCGACGTCGTGCAGTCGGCCGGGCCGAAGAGCGTCTGAGGGCGTTCCGGTGGATCGCGGCGCGGTCCGCCGAGGTGGCGGGCCCGCGCCGGGTGCCTCCGGGCCGGTGTCGGCCGGCGGCCGCGTGATGTCAGGCGGGGGTGGCCGCGGGGGTGTGGGTCGGGGTCGGGAGCGTGCGGCGGGGGCGGGTCGGGAGGGCGAGGGTCGGGTTGGCCACGGCCCAGGCCGCGCCCTTGCAGACCAGTTCCTTGTAGAGGGCGGCGGTGCGTCCCGTCAGGGCCGCCGCCACGGAGCGGTCGTCGGCGGTGACGTACTGGATCAGGCCCTGCCCGCGGCCCAGCGAGATGCACTGGTTGAAGTAGCGCAGCGGCACCTTCGGGAGCTTTCCGCCGGTCAGGCGGGCCGCGAGGGCGTCAGCCGCCTGCCACGCCATCGGGGTGCCGCTGGCGCAGGACATCCGCAGCGGCTTGTCACCGGGGCCCGCCGCCATCGCCGCGTCGCCCACGGCGTACACGTCGGGGTGCGAGACCGACCGCATGGTCCCGTCGACCACGATCCGGCCGGAGTCGGTGACCTCCAGCGTGGTGGCCCGCGCGATGGGGTGGACGGTGAAGCCGGTGGCCCACACCGTGACCGCGGCGGGGATCGTCCCGCCGTCGGCGGTGCGGACGGCGTCGGCGGCCACGGAGGTGACGACGGTGTGCTCGTGCACGGTGACACCGAGGCCGTCGAGGACCTTCCGCAGGTAGCGGCGGCCCTTGGGGGAGAGCCCGTCGCCCAGGGCACCGCGGACGGCGAGGGCGACGGTCAGGTCCGGGCGGGCCTCGGCGATCTCGGTGGCGGCCTCCAGGCCGGTGAGCCCGCCGCCGACCACGAGCAGCGGCTGCCCGGCCGGCAGGGCGGCGAGGCGGTCGCGCAGCCGGAGCGCGCCGGGGCGGCTCGCGATCTGGTGGGCGTGCTCGGCGGTGCCGGGGACGCCCTGGTCGTTCCAGGCGCTGCCGAGGGCGTAGACGAGGGTGTCGTACTCCAGCACCTCGGTCGTGTCGGCCGCCCCGGTCTCCTCCCCCGCCGTCCCGGCGGGGACGGTGGTGACGGTCCTGCGGTCGACGTCCACGGCGGTGACCCTCGCGAGCCGCAGCCGCACCCCGGTGCCCGCGAACATCTCGGCGAACGGCCGGGACCTGAGGGCCTGTCCGGTCGCGAGCTGGTGCATACGGACCCGTTCGACGAAGTCGGGTTCGGCGTTGACGAGGGTGATGGCGACGTCTTCGCGGTGCAGTCGCCGGGCGAGACGGCCGGCGGCGATGGCTCCGGAGTATCCGGCGCCGAGGACGACGATGCGGTGCTGCATGTCCGTGCTCCTGTCGGGAAGGGGCGGGTCGGGAACGGCGGGTCGCCCCCTGAACCGGGCGGCCCGCCGTTTCCTGACAGGAACGCGGAGTGAAGCAGCTCACACGGGGTCAGAAGAGCCGGATCAGGGGCTCGCCGTGGTCGCCGGCCGCCCACTGCCTGGTCGCCCGTTCGAGCTTGTCGGGGTTGACCTGGTTGCGGAGCGCGGCGATGCCCCCGTCCGTGATCTCCAGGCACATGACCCCGAAGACCCGGCCGTCGACGACCGCCACCAGGGCGGGGCCGCCGTTGGCCTCCGAGAGGTGGAGTGCGACGGTGCCGCCGGCCAGGGCCCGTTGCGCCGGACCCGCTCTGAACAGGCCCCGCATGAAGGTCGCGACGGCGAGCGCCCCCTCGAAAGCCCTGGCACGGGCCGGTACCTTGCCGCCGCCGTCGCCGACCGCGACGGCGTCCTGGGTGAGCAGCCGGACCAGCGGCTCGGTCCGGCCGCTGGTGGCGGCCGCCAGGAACTCCTCGATGATCCGCCGGGCGGCGGCCTCGTCCACCTCGACGCGCGTCCGGCCGGCCGCGACATGCCGTTTGGCACGGTGATAGGTCTGCTGGCTGGCCGCCTCGGTGATGTCGAGGATCCCGGCGATCTCCCGGTGCGGGTAGGCGAAGGCCTCCCGCAGCACGTAGACCGCCCGCTCGCCCGGCGCGAGCCGCTCCAGCAGGGTCATGACGGCGTACGACACGGACTCGCGCCGTTCGGCGGTGTCGGCGGGGCCGAGCATCGGGTCCCCGGCGAGCAGCGGTTCGGGGAGCCACTGGCCGACGTAGGTCTCGCGGCGGGCACGGGCCGAGGTGAGCTGGTTGAGGCACAGGTTGGTGAGCACCTTCGTCAGCCAGGCCTCGGGGACCTCGATGCGGGCGGTGTCGGCGGCCTGCCAGCGCAGGTACGTCTCCTGAACGGCGTCCTCGGCCTCGCCGGCGGAGCCGAGCATGCGGTAGGCGATGGCGGCCAGCCGCGGCCGGGCCGCCTCGAACCGGTCCACCTCGCTCGTGGTCTGGGCCATGCCCGGATCCTAACCGCGCCGGACTCGGGGTTCAGTGGTGGTGACCGTAGGCCGTCGTGCTGGTTCCGGCGCGGGCGGCCGCCTCGGCGGCGCGGCTCCCGGCACGGGCCGCCTCCTCGGCGCGGCCGGTGCTCTCCAGCACCCGGACCAGGTTGTTCCAGGTCAGCGTCATGGCGTACCAGTTGTCGGAGTCCCGGCGGACCCGGATGGAATCCCGCAGGACGTCGACGGCCTGCTCGGTCCGGCCCGCCTCGTGCAGGACGTGGCCGAGGCTGTTCAGGGAGTCGCCGTGCAGGAAGAGGTTGCCGGTCCGGTGGTGCAGGGCGCAGGCCCGCCGGAACGCGGCGACCGCCTCCTCGTACCGGCCCAGGCCGTCCAGCGCCAGACCGAGGTTGTGCCACGCCCGGCCCTCGTGGGAGAGGTCGCCGGTGTCGCGGAACCGCTCGCAGGCCTTTCGGTGGGTGACGTGGGACTCACGGAGACGGCCGGACCGGCGCAGCGCGAGACCGAGGTTGTTCCACGCCATGCCCTCGCCGTTCGGATCGCCGAGGGCGCGGAACAGGTCGGCGGCGTGGACGAGGGGTTCGACGGCCTCTTCCGAGCGGTCCGCCCGCAGCAGCGCGTTGCCGAGGTTGTTGCAGACGGCCGCCTCGGCGTGCCGGTCGGCCGACTCCGCCGCCCGCTGCCGGGCGGCACGGCCGACGGCCACCCAGTCCTCGAAGAACCTACGCTCACGCAGGAACCCGGCGAGGTGGAGCGCGAGCGCGACGGTGTGAACCGGTTCCCGCGCACCGTTCGCGGCACGGTCGCCACAGACATCGCAGTCACCGCGGTCGCCACGCGCATCACAGTCACCGCGGGCCCCGTGTTCGTCGGGCCACTGGGCCGCGGCCACGAGGTTGACCCGCTCGGCTTCCAGCCAGCCGAGTGCCTCCGTACGGTCTTTGAACACGCCCGGCGGCGGGCCGTCGCCCGGCGGCCGCAGATGGCGGTCGGCCGCCTCCGCCGTCGTCCGGTAGTGGCGGCGTATCCGCCGGCGCGCCTCGCGTCCCTCCTCCTCCAGCGCCGGATCGTCCGCGGCCAGCGCGCTCGCGTAACCGCGGACCAGGTCGTGGATGCGCCACCGCTCGGGCAGCCGGCCGCCGCGCCCCTCACCCGTGATCAGGTGGGTGCCCACCAGGTCGTCGAGGAGTTCCAGCGCCAGCGGCCGGTCCTGGCCGGTGGCCACCACCGCGGTCTCGGTGCTGAAGTCGGGGAACGGCACCTGGGCCAGACCGCACAGCGCGCGTCGCCGGTCCGGGAGCAGCCGGCGGAAGGACATGGCGAACACCGGGGCCAGGACGAGGGCCCTGCCGTATTCGTCGACCCCCCGGCTGCGCAGGACCCGGCTGCGGTCGGCGACCGCCCGCAGTTCCTCCACCAGGGATCCGAGCGGGTCGTCACGGACCCGGCGCCGGTGCAGCAGGGCGGTGGCTATCCGCAGCGCGAGCGGCATGCGGCAGCACAACCGGGTCAGTTCGCGGACCGCCTCGCTCTCCTCGGGCGTCCACTCGGTCCCGCCACCGGGCCGGCGCAGCGCCGGGGCTATGAGGCGCACGGACTCGTCGGGGCTGAGCGGTCCGAGGGGCAACTCGTCGGCGGCCAGGGACTCGTGGCACTCCCGTGAGGTGATCAGGACGCAGTGCAGGCCGCTGGCGGGCAGCAGCGAGGAGACCTGCGCCGAGTCCGAGACGTTGTCCAGCACCAGCAGCACCCGGTCGCCGGCGTCGGCGAGCGTGGCGAGCTGGCTGCGGTACGCGTCGAGTTGGCGGCCCTCCTCCCCGAAGTGCCCGATCCGGTCGGCGCCGGCGGCGAAATCACCGGCGGCGAGGGCGTGCAGCAACGACGTCACCGCCTGGGTGGGGGTGACCGGGCTGTCGTCGTAGCCCGCGAGGTCGAGGAAGAGGGCGCCGCCGGTGAACCAGCCGGCGGCGCGCGCCCGGTGCGCCGCCTTCAGGGCGAGGGCGGTCTTGCCCATGCCGCCGAGTCCGGTGACGACACAGACGACCGGTGCGTCCGGGACCGGGTCGGCGGGTGTCCGCAGCCGCTCCGCGAGCGCGGTCAGCTCCTCATCGCGCCCAGTGAAGTCGGGCTGGGCCATGGGCAACGTACAGGGTCCGGCCCGCTCGGCCCGTGCCCCGTGCCGCACGACCACCTGCCCGACGACGGGCCCCAGGAAGGTGCCCCGCCGGAAGTCGACATGGTCGCCGGAGTACTCCTCGGTCCGGCCGTCGGCACGGTCCCCGGCGCGGGGGCGCGGTTCGTCGTCGCCGGAGTGCCGTGTCCGGCCGTCACCTGCGTGCACCCGTGGCTCCCCCTCGCCGGCATCCGCCAGGCTCGGACCGCTTTGAGGGGCTTCACGGTAGAGCATCCCCGACCCACCGGGGACGACTTCACCCAACCCCGGGCCCCGGGAACCGACCCCGGAATCCGGCCTCGGGAACCGGCCTCGGGGATCCGAGCATCCGAACCCCCGGCGCGCCCCCGGCCGGCCGTCCTCGTCGAACGACGCGTGCCCGCGCATCGGAAACACCCCGCACGTCGTACGGACCGCCGAGGAGCCGGCCGTACGGTCGGAACGGTCTCAGGGGCGGACGGGGACAGAGAGGCGGACGGGGGTCGTCGGGGCGCGGCGGGTCGAACAGGGCGGCGACGGCCCCGGAGGCGACGAAGGTCCCCACGCCCGCCGCTGTCGGCGCGGCCCGCTGGGCTGTTCGCGTGGGTTCGGGCGCCGCTCTGGCCCGCCGTACGGGTACGGCGCCGGACCTGCCGCAGGATGGCTCCGACCGCCCTGTCGCGGGGGGGGGGGGGCCCGCCCCCCCCCCCCCCCCCCCCCCGGGGGGGGCCCCCCCCCCCCCCCCCCCCCCCCCCCCCCGCCCCCCCCCCCCCCCCCC
>NZ_JBIAYD010000008.1:43257-481925 GCF_042897315.1 Streptomyces sp. NPDC001068
AAAACCCCCCCACCAACCACCCCGGGGCGGCGAACCCCCCCGCGGGCGCCCCCCCCCCCCCCCCGGCCCGGGGGGGGGGGGGGCCCCGCCCCCCCGGGGGGGGGGGGGGCCCCCCCCCCCCCCCCCACGCCCCCGGCCTGGTGAGGACCATGACCACCGAGACCACGCGGCCGACGACTCCCCCTCAGGTCCGGCCGTTGGGCGAAGCGCTCGACGGGGCCCCGATGTCCCGCCTGCACGTCCTGTTCTGGCTGCTGGCCGGACTGGGCGTCCTGCTCGACGGCTTCGACTTCTTCGTCATCGGTGTCGCCAACCCGCTGGTGGCCCACGACTTCCACGTGAGCGCGGCGCAGAAGGGCCTGCTGTCGGCGGCCGCCATCGTCGGCTCGGTCGTCGGGGCCGCGCTGCTGGGGCCGCTCGGGGACCGGGTCGGCCGGCGCCGGATCTTCCGGGTCGACCTGTGGATGTTCGTCGTCTTCTCGCTGCTGTGCGCGGTCGCGTGGGACATCTGGTCGCTGATGGCGTTCCGCTTCGTCCTCGGTGTCGCGATCGGCCTGGACTACCCGATCGCCGCGAGCTACCTGGCGGAGATCCTGCCCGCGAAGAACCGCGGCCGGTGGCTGGTGGCCGCGTTCAGTCTGCAGGCCGCGGGGATCCTGCTGGGCGCGGTGGCCGGGGTGGTGATCCTGGAGATCTGGCCCCGGTCCGGCTCCTGGCGGATCCTGCTGGGGTTCGGGGCGCTGCCGGCGCTGGTCATCATCTGGCTGCGCCGGCGGGTGCCGGAGAGTCCCCGCTGGCTGGCCCAGAACGGACAGGACGCGGCGGCCCGCGAGGTGGGCGAGGCGCTGACCGGCACGCCGGTCGCCGTGACCGACGCCGACCGGGCCAGGCAGGAGCCGCCGCCCGAGGGGATCCGGGCGTTCATCCAGCCGCGGCTGTTCGCACCCCGCTGGCGCAGGCGGACCGTCTTCTCGGCGGCGCCCTGGTTCCTGATGGACATCGCGACGTACGGGGTGGGCATCTTCACCCCCACCCTGCTGGCGTCGATGTCGCTGGCCGGCGCGAACACCACGTTCATCGCCGACGACATCGCCTCGACCACGGGCACGGCCCTCCTGGACGTCTTCCTGGCCGTCGGCTTCGCCCTGGCGATCGTGCTGGTCGACCGGGTCGGGCGGGTGCCGTTGCAGCTCACCGGGTTCGCGGTGATGGCCGTCGCGCTGTGCGCGCTGGCCCTTGCCGACCGGCTCCCGGGCGGCGCCGACGCCCACCTCGGCATGGTGGCCGTCGGCTTCGCGCTGTTCAACACGTTCATGAACCTGGGGCCGAACGCCACCACGTTCACGCTGCCCGCCGAGGTCTATCCCTCCGAGATGCGCACCGCGGGCCACGGCTTCGCGGCCGGCTGCGGCAAACTGGGCGCCGCGCTCGGGACGTTCCTCTTCCCCGTCCTGCTGGCGGGCGTCGGGGCGAGCACCCTGCTGTTCGGGGTGGCCGTCACCTGCGCCCTGGGCTTCGTGATCACCTATGCCTTCCGGGTCGAGACCCGCGGCCGCTCCCTCGACGAGTTGTCCGGCGCCCAGACCGCCGCGGTCGCGCCCCGCCTGACACCACCCTGAGCCGGCCGCGGACACCGCACCGCTCCGGGCCGGTGGGCGGCCGGGCCGGTGGGCGGCCCGCACGCCGTGCCGGGCGCGGTCACGGCCGTTCGGCACCCGGCCGGGGCCCGGGGGACGGGGTGCGCGCCTGCCGTGCGGCCAGCGCCAGGAGTTCGTCCACCGCCCACTGGTCGTAGGCGTGCTCGCCGTACTTGACGGCGAGCACCCGGCCGTCCGGGGCGACGAGGAAGTCGGCGGGGAGGCCGAGCCGGCCGCCGTGCGGGCGGTTGGCGGGCAGGCGTTCTCGGCCGCGGACCACGTGCCACGCGCCGCTCACCACGGCGCGGACGATCGGCCCCCAGACCCGCGGGGTCAGCAGGGCGCGGGGCGACTGCTCCACGCCGAACTCCCGGTACAGCCGCTTGTCCGGGTCGGCGACGACGGCGAACGGCAGGTCGGCCGCGTGCGGCCGCAGTTCGTCGGCGGGCGAGTGGAAGACCACCACCTCGCGCACACCGGCGGCCACTATCTCGTCGTGCCGCCGCACCACCGAGCGCAGATGCAGGTTGCAGACCGGGCAGCCGGCGAACCGCCGGAACTGCAGGTGGACGAGGTGGTCGGGGTCGGGGACGGGGACGAGGTCGCCGGAGACCGCGGCGAGACCGCGCCCGGGCACCGTGGAACCAGGGGTCATCGGGTTACGGGACGTACGCATGACTGCTCCCCTCCGTAAGCGTACGGCATACGCCTACCAGCGTAAGCGTATGCCGTACGCTGTCAACCGCCATGCCACGACCGCGCTCTCTCGCCCCCGACCAGCTCGCCTCGGCCGCACTCGCCGTCCTCGACCGCGAGGGACTCGCCGGGCTGTCGATGCGGGCCGTCGCCAAGGAACTCGGCATGAGCACCATGGGGCTCTACCGGTACGTACGGGACCGCGGGGAACTGGAACGGCTCGTCGTGGAACTGGTCCTGGAGGCCGTGGACACCGAGCCGCCGGACCCCGCCGCCGCGTGGCGGGAACGGATCACGGTCCTGGTGCGGCGCATGCGCGACACCGTGGGCGCGCACCCCGCGGTCGTCCCGCTGGTCATCGCCCACCGGCACCACTCCCTCGGGGTGCTGCGCTGGTCGGAGACGGTGCTCGTGGTCCTCGACGAGGCCGGGGTGGTGGGCGAGCGGCGGGTCGTCGCCCTGCGCGCCCTGCTCGCCCACCTCACCGGGGCGATCCAGCTGGAACACCTCGGACCCCTGGCGGGTCCGGGCACGGCGGCCATCTCCGCGCTGTCGCCCGACGACTTCCCGCACATGGCCGAGACCGCCCGGGCCGCCCAGGCCGTCGACCCGGACCGGGAGTTCCTGGGCGGGCTCGGCATGCTGCTCGACGGCCTCGAGGCATCCGGCGGCGCCGACGGCACCGGCGGAGTCAGCCGTTGATCACCCGGTCCACCACCAGGCTGTCGCTGACCTGCTGAAGCTTGACGAGCCTGCCGTCCCGGACCGTCCAGACGTGCACGAACCTGGCGTCGGCGCTCGCCCCCCGCCTGCCCACCGCGTGGTAGTGCCCGAGGGCGAAGACATGACCGTCCCCGTCCGCGAAGTACTCGTCGCCCACGGGGTAGAAGGTCTCGAAGTTCTCCATCAGCGGCCCGAAGAAGTCCCGGCCCACGCTCTCCGGGCCGTGGTAGACCCGGCCGCCGGGAAAGCCGGGGGTGATGTCCCAGACGAGCTCCGGGTCCATGACCTCCTGGAAGACCTCCGGCGCCACCCTGGACTCGTAGAAGCGGCGGACGAGGGCGATGTTCTCGGACGCGGACATGGTGTGTGCTCCTCCGGCGAAGACCGACGCCTGATCAGGGACGGGCCTGTATCAGACCGCGGGAGGGCGGCCACGGCCGGGAGAAACGCCGTCCGCCGGGCACGGGCACGGTCACGCCCCGGACCGTGAACAGCCACCGCCGGGCGCCGCCGTCGGCCGCCACCGCCAAGTGCCGCCGGGTGCCGCCACCGCCGAGTGCCGCCGCCCGGTGCCGTCGTGGACCGCTGTCGTGCGACGCCATCGCCAAGGGGGTGTGCGCGTGGATACGGTTGATCGTGAGCCGCCTTCCGCAGGAGCCGTCGATGCCAGCCGAGCCGTCCGTACCAGCCGTGCCGCCCGCGAACCCGCTGCCCGGGCCGCGCTTCGCCGTTCTCGGCGCGGGCACCATCGGGTGCCATGTCGGCGGCCATCTGCGCGCCGCCGGGTACGACGTGACGTTCATCGGCCGGCCCGCCGCCATGGAGGTGCTGCGCGAGCGGGGGCTGACCCTCAGCACCTCCGTCCGCCCGCCGGTCCGGCTCGCGCCGGAACTCCTGACGCTGGCCACCGGCCCGGAGGGCGCCGCCGGCGCCGACTACGTGCTGGTCACCGTGAAGTCCGCCGGCACCGCGGCCGCCGCCCGGGAACTCGCCGCCCACCTCGCCCCCGGCACGGTCGTGGTGAGCTTCCAGAACGGGCTGCACAACCCCGCCACCCTGCGCGCCGCACTCCCCGGGCACACCGTGCTGGCCGGGATGGTCCCCTACAACGTGGTGCAGTCGGAGCCGGGCACCGTGCACCAGGGCATGCCCGGCCGGCTGATGACCGAGCCGGACGACCGGCTCGTCTCCGCCCTGCGCACCGCGCACCTGGCCGTGGAGGCCCGTGCCGACATGCCCGAGGTGCAGCACGGCAAACTGCTGCTGAACCTCAACAACGCGATCAACGCCCTGTCCGGGCTGCCCCTCCGCGACCAGCTCGGCCGGCGGTCCTACCGCCGCTGCCTCGCGCTGTGCCAGCGGGAGGCCCTCGCCGTCTACCGTGCCGCCGGGGTCACCCCGGCCCGCCTCGGCCCCACCGCGCCCGGCGTCACCCCCTACGTGCTGGGGCTGCCCGACGGCCTCTTCCGGCGGCTGGCGGGGGCGACCCTGCGGATCGACGCGCACGCCCGCTCCTCGATGTGGGAGGACCTGCAACGCGGCCGGGCCACGGAGATCGACTCCCTCCAGGGCGAGATCGTCGCCCTGGCCGCCGCCCACGGGCGCCGCGCGCCCGCGAACGCCCGCCTCGCCGACCTGGTGCGGGCGGCGGAGGCCGCGCCGCGCACCTGGACGGGCCCGGAGCTCTACGCCGAACTGCGCGCCGCACGCTGAACGAGCCGCACCCGCCAGGCGCCGTGGACCGGGCGAGGCGGGCCGTGCGGCCGTCGCGCGGACACGCCATGGCCGCGCCGGGGCCGTACCGGGCCGTGGCGGCGCGATCATGTGGCCATGAGCCTTGACTTCGACGTGTTCGTGGCACAGCCCAAGCCGGTCCCGAGCGCGGTGCCCGGCTTCGAGGAGGCGGTGGGCCCGGCGACCTGGCCGCCGAGCACCTCGACCCTGATCGGCGACGACGAGGGCACCCTGCTGGTCGACTGTCTGATCACCGTGCGGGAGGGGCGGGAGCTGGCCGAATGGGTGAGGGCCCACGACCGCGAGCCCGACCACGTCTACATCACCCATCCGCACGCCGACCACTTCCTCGCGCTGTCGGAGATCCTCGAGGCGTTCCCGCGGGCCAGGCCGGTGGCGCTCGCCGACTCCGTGCCCGCCATGCGGGAGCAGATCTCGCCGGGATACCTGAGGGTCTGGGGCGGCTTCTTCCCCGGTGAGCTGACCGGGTCGCCCGTCGCGCCGGGACCGCTGGCGGGCACCACCATCCCGGTCGGCGCCGCGACGGCCACGGTCATCCCGGTCGGCACCACCGACACCGGGCACTCAAGCGTCGTCCACGTACCCGCGCTGAGTCTGGTGGTCTCCGGCGACGTCGCCTACAACCGGACCCACATGTGGCTGGCGGGCTCCACCCCCGGCACCCGGGCCGACTGGGCGCGGGCCCTGGACACCGTGGCGGCGCTGGAGGCCGACACGCTGATCGCGGGTCACCGCCACCCCGCGGCCCCCGACGACGACGCACGCCGCCAGATCGACGAGAGCCGCCGCTACCTGGCCGACTTCGAGACGGCCCTGGCGGACAGCTCCACGCCCGGTGAACTGATCGACAGGATGACGGCCGCCCATCCCGACCTCGCCAACCCCTACACCCTGTGGGTCGCCGCCCACGACCTGCTCGGCGCCCGGGGCTGACACCGCGCAGCCACCGCCGGCGCGGCCGGTACGCCGAACGGACGGACGGCGTGGCGAGCGCGGACCGACCGGCCGTCTCGCGCCAGGCCGAGACGGCCGACGGAAATCTGCCACGGCGGAGCCACATCTCCGGCGGCGCCGGAGTTAGGGTTGCGGTGCGACGCGGATGGCGCCGGATCCTCCGGAGACCGGTGCCAGGCCCGCCCGGGCCCTTCGCCGCGTCCCCGAAACGAAGGTGTCATGCCCGCTGAGAACGCCCCGGTCGCCGGCAACCTCGACGATGACGACTACCCCGCCTACACCATGGGCCGGGCCGCCGCCGTTCTCGGTACCACCCCCGCATTCCTCCGCTCCGTCGGCGAGACAGGACTGATCGCTCCGTTGCGTTCGCAAGGAGGTCACCGCAGGTACTCGCGGCGGCAACTGCGCATCGCCGCGCGCGCCCGGGAACTGGTCGACCAGGGCACCCCCGTCGAGGCCGCGTGCCGGATCATCTCCCTGGAGAACCAACTGGCGGACGCCCTGCGGCTCAACAGGGAAATCAGCCGGAAGCTCGGTGCCCACGGCGGGCACGGCGCCCACGGCGGACAGGGCGGCCACGGCCCAAATATCTAGCATCGCCGGTACAGAATTACCCCCGACGGCGGCACTAGAATGCGCGTACGGCGCCGAAAACACATGGCCGCTTACAGCCTGCCTGTGTTAGCGTGATAGCAGTTGCAGTTTTGGTTGCCAGAGAAATCTTTTTCTTTGTAAAGCTTTCCGGATCATTCCGGAGGGGTGATCATCGCGGCGACTCGGCTTCGTAAAGTGCGGAGTCCGGCACTGCCCCTCAAGGGAGATTCAATATGGCATCTGGCACCGTGAAGTGGTTCAACGCGGAAAAGGGCTTCGGCTTCATCGAGCAGGAGGGTGGCGGCCCGGACGTCTTCGCCCACTACTCGAACATCGCCACCCAGGGCTTCCGCGAGCTTCAGGAAGGCCAGAAGGTGACCTTCGACGTCACGCAGGGCCAGAAGGGCCCGCAGGCCGAGAACATCGTTCCCGCCTGAAGCTGACGCGAACCGCTACGAGCCACTGGCTCGCGCGTTTTGAGGCTGGGGCCCGCGCTCTTGGGGTGCGGGCCCCAGCTTTTCTCTTTTTCCCCGGCTCATTCTTGTGATTCCTCGCGCGGTCTTCCGTCCGCCCAGGCGGAATTCCTCGATACGCCGCATCGAGGAAGGTCCCTCTTGAACCGCACCCGCCGCACCGGCGGCAATTCCGGCCGCCACCGCACGGACCGAACCGCCGCCCGCTCGGCAGGCGCCCCCTCCGGGAACCGCGTCCGATCCCAGGGATCGGGACACCAGACCCGGCGCCCCGCCACCGGCCGCCAGGAGTTCGCCCTGCCGGTCACCCTCACCGAGCCGCTGCCGCCCGTCGAGACCTTCGCCGAACTGGACATGCCCGAACGGCTGTCGGCCGCCCTGAACACCGAGGGCGTGACCGTCCCCTTCCCCATCCAGGCGGCCACCCTCCCGAACGCGCTGGCCGGCCGGGACGTCCTGGGCCGCGGCCGCACCGGCTCGGGCAAGACACTCGCCTTCGGCCTGCCTCTCCTGGCCCGCCTGGACGGGCGGCGCGCCCAGCCCAAGCAGCCGCTCGCCCTGATCCTCGTCCCCACCCGGGAACTGGCCCAGCAGGTCACCGACGCCCTCACCCCCTACGCGCGCGCCCTGCGGCTGCGCCTCGCGACCGTCGTGGGCGGCATGTCGATCGGCCGCCAGGTCAGCGCCCTGCGCGGCGGTGCCGAGGTGGTCGTCGCGACGCCCGGCCGCCTCCGGGACCTCATCGAACGCGATGCCTGCAGTGTGGACCAGGTCGACATCACCGTCCTCGACGAGGCCGACCAGATGGCCGACATGGGTTTCATGCCGCAGGTGACCGCGCTGCTCGACCAGGTGCCCACCGGCGGGCAGCGACTGCTGTTCTCGGCCACCCTGGACCGCAACATCGACCTGCTGGTCCGCCGCTACCTCCACGACCCCGTCGTGCACTCGGTCGACCCGTCCGCGGGCGCGGTCACCACGATGGAGCACCACCTGCTGCACGTGCGCGACGTCGACAAGGAGACCGCCGCCACCGAGATCGCCGCCCGGGACGGACGGGTGCTGATGTTCCTGGACACCAAGCACGCGGCGGACCGGCTCGCCAAGCGGCTGCTCGCCGTCGGCGTGCGGGCCTCGGCACTGCACGGCGGCAAGTCCCAGTCGCAGCGCACCAGGACACTCGCCCAGTTCAAGGACGGCCACGTCTCGGTCCTGGTCGCCACCAACGTCGCCGCCCGCGGCATCCACGTCGACGGCCTCGACCTCGTCGTCAACTTCGACCCGCCCGCCGACCACAAGGACTACCTGCACCGCGGCGGCCGTACCGCCCGCGCCGGCGAGACCGGCACCGTCGTGACTCTCGTCCTGCCGCACCAGCGACGGGCCGTGGACCGCCTGATGACGGACGCCGGGATCACCGCGCGTGCCGTCCAGGTCCGCCCCGGTGAGGACGAACTGCACCGCATCACCGGCGCCCGCACCCCCTCGGGCGTGCCCGTCACCCTGGCCCCACCGGCCACCGACACACCCCGCGAGGGCGCACGCCCCGCCGGCCGCGGCCGTGGTCGGGGACGTGGCCGCGGAACCCGCTCGTCCGCCGCCCGGACCCGCCGTGGCACCTCACGGACCGACTCGTAGCCACTCGCAGCACTCGTAGCCGAAGGAGGACCAGCCGCCCCCGGCCGGAGCATGGGGACGGTTCCCGGCGGACCGGCCCAACCAGGCTCGTGTCCCGCCCGGCCCGACCGCCGGACCGCTTCCCGGACGTGTCCCCCTCCCCGTGATCGACGACCACCGACACACCTCGGGCGTTCTCGCCCTCACCCTTCGACAGCCGTCCGAAACCCCGTCCCCCGCCGCGCCCCGCGGTCGCTCTCTGAGGAGGCATCCATGCGTGTTGTCATCGCCCGTTTTCCCTTCGACCTGACCAAGAGCGAGGTCGAGCAGTCGATGAGCAGCCACACGCCGGAAACCGTCACCGGCGTCAGCGTGACCATCGACAGCCGCGTCTACCCCGTGATGCAGGTCGGGGAAGTCATCACCCGGCAGAACCGTCGTGACTTCACGGCCCTCGAAATGCGCCGCGCGCTGACCCGGCTCGGTTTCACCTGCCACGACGCCCGTCCGGTGACGCCGGTCCAGGAGACGCGGGCGGACGAGGACATCCTCGGCTGGTGACGCTCTCCGGACCGCCGTGAGTACCGAGCGGTACGCCGGACTGGGCGGTACGCCGGAGTGAGCCGTTCGTGGGTTGGGCGGCCGCGGATGTGGCACTCGGATCCTGAGCGGGCCGGACTCCGGCCGGTGCGGCCGACGGTTCGGCCACGTGCCGCGGACCGCGCTGACCTGAGCGACCCGATCAGCCGGTTGTCGCCGCGGGGCTGCCCGGCGACAACCGGTCGCCCGCGTGCGGGGGTCCGGCGTGCAGGGCACGGTGTGCGGTGCCCCGCCGTGCGGGCGGCCCCCGGGATGCCCGTGGGATGTCCGTGGGAGGTCAGGCCTCCTTGGCGATGAGTTCCTCCGCCACCCAGTGCGCGACCCCTTCCGGGAACGGGGCCGGCAGGCCCAGGACGATGTGCCGGAAGCCGGCCTCCAGTGCCTCGGCCATCGCCGCGCGGGTCGTCTCCGGGCGGTCGTAGGAGACCGGCAGGTGGACGGAGCGGATGATCTCCGCGGGGTCGCGCCCGATCTCCGTGCAGTACCGGTCCAGGAGGGCGCTGCGCCGGACGCAGTCCTCGATGTCGCCGCCCGGGATGTTCCAGAGGTCGGCGTGTTCGGCGGTCACCCGCAGGGCCGCCGCCGACCGGCCCCCGATCAGGATCGGGGGGTGGGGACGCTGGACCGGTTTGGGGTTCGCGAAGGCGCCGGTGAGCTGATGGTGGCTGCCGTGGAAGTCGAAGGGTTCCGCTGCCGTCCACAGACGGCGGATCAGGGCGCAGGCTTCGGCGAGACTCTCCACGGCCTGCGCGGGAGGAGTGAAGGCCAGCCCGTGCGCCGGGTACTCGCGCCGGGCCTCCGGCGGATGCGGCCGTGAGCCCACGCCGATCCCGAAGTCGAGCCGGCCGCCGGAGACGATGTCGACGGTGGTGGCGATCTTGGCCAGCACGGCGGGCGGCCGGAAACGGTTGCTGGTGACCAGGAGACCGAGGCGCAGCCGTCGCGTCTGGGCGGCCAGGGCGGACAGCAGTGTCCAGCCTTCGTGCACCGGGCCGTCGGGATCCCCGCCGATCGGCATGAGGTGGTCGAACAGCCACGCGTGCTCGATCCGCGGGATCCCGTCCGCCTCTCGCCAGACGCGCAGGACGTCCTCGTACGACACGTGCATGGGGGCGGTCATGATCCCGAAGCGGGGCGGGGTCGTGATGGTGGATGTCATGGGATGGCCTCTCTGCCGTCGGTCAGCGGCGGCGCAGTACCGGGTCGAGGAGGGCGGGCGGGGTGTCGTGCTTCTCGTGCGCGGCCAGGTCGGTGCCGGGGGCGACGATCGCGTCGACCGCGTCGAGGACGTCGGCGGAGAGCACGGTGTCGGCGGCGGCCAGCTGCGACTCCAGGTGGCCCAGGGTGCGGGGGCCTATGAGGGCACTGGTGACGGCCGGGTGCGCGGTGACGAAGCCGAGCGCGAGCTGGATCAGGGTCAGCCCGGCTTCCTCCGCCACGACGGCGAGCCGCTCCACGGCGTCGAGCCGTGCCTGGTTGGCGGGCAGGGCGAGGTCGAAGCCCTCGGGACGGAGCGTGGACCGGCTGGTGGTGATGGACCGGCCCCTGCGCACGGCCCCGGAGAGCCACCCCGAGGCCAGCGGGCTCCAGGCCAGCACGCCCATCCCGTACTCCTCGGTCACCGGCAGCACATGGGCCTCGATGCCGCGCTGGAGGAGGGAGTAGCTGGGTTGCTCGGTGACGTAGCGGCTCAGGCGGTGCTCGTGTGCCGTCCACTGGCCCTGGACGATCCGGTAGGCGGGGAACGTCGACGAGCCGAAGTAACGGATCTTCCCGGCGCGTTGCAGATCGGTCAGCGCCGAGAGGGTCTCCTCGTCGCTCGTGGCCGGGTCCCAGCGGTGTATCTGGTACAGGTCCACGTGGTCGACGCCGAGCCGCCTCAGGCTGTTCTCCAGCTCCGTGACCAGCCAGCGTCGTGAGCCCCCGCGGTGATTGCGCTCGTCGCCCATCGGCAGGCCCGCCTTCGTGGCCAGCACGATGTCGTCACGGCGGCCGGCGATCGCCTTGCCGACCATCTGCTCCGACTCGCCCTGGCCGTACATGTCGGCCGTGTCGATCAGGTTGATCCCGGCGTCCAGCGCCGCGTCGACGATCGCCGTCGCGTCCTGCTGCGTGGTGCGGCCGATCGCGCCGAAGTTCATCGCGCCCAGCGCCAACGCGCTGACCTGCACACCGGTACGGCCCAAGGTGCGGTACTGCATGACCTGGTCTCCTTCACGGACGTATGAGAATGACTGAACCCACAAGCGGGACGATGTCCCGTTTCATGTCTCCGACGATACGGAACGCTGTCCCGTTTAGCAACGCCCCGATAGGGTGACAGCGGAGAAGGCACCCGACGCGGGACGGTCGACGGCGGCCGCCGGACGACCGCCGACGGCAGACGGCAGACGGCAGACGGCAGACGGTCGGAGATGAGGGACGGTCGATGAAGGACGAGGAGCAGGCGGTCCGGCCCCGCCGGGCGGACGCGCGGCGCAACGAGACGACCCTGCTGGAGGCCGCCGCCGCGGCGTTCGTCGCGGCGGGCGTGGAGGCACCGGTACGCGACATCGCGGCCCGGGCGAGCGTCGGCACGGCGACGATCTACCGGCACTTCCCCACCCGCGCGGACCTGATCATCGCCGTCTACCGGCACCAGGTGGAGGCCTGCGCCGAGGCCGGTCCGTCGCTGCTGGCCGAAGCGTCCAGCCCCTACGAGGCGCTGCGCCGGTGGATCGACCTCTTCGTGGACTTCCTGGTCACCAAGCACGGTCTCGCCGCCGCCCTGCGCTCCGACCAGACGGGCTTCGACACCCTGCACGCCTACTTCCTGGACCGCCTGGTCCCCGTCTGTACCCGACTGCTCGACGCCGCGACCGAGTCCGGCGAGATCCGCACCGACCTGGCCGCCGTCGAACTGATGCGCGGCGTCGGCAATCTCTGCATCGGCGCGGAGAACGACCCCGGCTACGACGCCCGCCGGCTCGTCGCCCTCCTCGTCACCGGACTTGGCCGGGCATGAGGAACACTCGCTAGGTGTGCGGCAGCCCGATCGGGAACGGCGGCGGACCGACGGCACGCCCTCGGCCGGCGAACCGCTCTCGGACCGCGGTGACCGACAGGGAAATTCCGTGGCACCGGCGCCCGGGCGGGCGGAGACTCGCGCCATGGCCGACATGAGGACGTTCCGCGACGCGGTCGCCGACTGGGCGGGCGGCGCGAGCGGTGCCGGCGGTGCGGGCGGGGACGGCGGTGGCCCCGGCCGGGATTCGGCCGTGCGGCTGAGGGACCGGCTGGGCGTGCGGGTCGCCGTGCTGCTCGAAGGACCGAGCGACGTCGCCGCCGTGGACGCGCTGGCCGCGCGGCGCGGGCGGGACCCGGCCGCCGAGGGGGTGTGCGTTCTGTCGATGGGCGGGGCGATGAACATCGGACGCTACGCCCGCCTGCTCGGACCACCCGGCCTGGGGCTGCGGCTGACCGGGCTGTGCGACGAGCGGGAGTGGCCCTACTACGCCCGTGGCCTGGAGCGGGCGGGTGCCACGCAGCACGGGTTCTTCGTCTGTGCCGCCGACCTGGAGGACGAGCTGATCCGCGCGCTCGGGCCGCCCCGGGTCACGGAACTCATCCGGGCCGAGGGCGACGCGCGCCCGCTGAACACCTTCCTGAACCAGCCCGCCCAGCAGGGCCGCACCCCGCAGCAGCAACTCCGCCGGTTCCTCGGCACGAAGAAGGGGCGGAAGATCCGTTACGGCCGGGTCCTGGTCGAGGCACTCGGCCCCGACCACGCGCCCGCACCGCTCACCGGCCTGCTGGACGCCTTCTTCGACGGCCCGTCCGGCGGTCCCACGGCCCTGTCGGACCCGTCTGCCACCCTCAGGTCATGGAGACGACTCTGCAGCTGACGATCGACTGCGCCGACCCGCGGCGGCTGGTGGCGTTCTGGAGCGAGGCTCTGGGTTACGTGCCGGAGCCCCCGCCCTCGGGCCACGCCACCTGGCGGGCGTACTGGGAAGCCGCCGGGGTGCCCGAGGAGGAGCTGCCCGACGGGGCGGGCGACGTCCCGGAGTCGATCGTGGATCCCGCCGGGCGGGGGCCCCGGGTGTGGTTCCAGCTCGTTCCCGAACCCAAGGCCGCCAAGAACCGGATCCACCTCGACCTGAAGGTGGGCGGCGGACGCGAGGTCCCCCTGGCGGTCCGCACGCGGCGGGTCACCGCCACCGTGGAAAGACTGGTCGCGGCCGGCGCGGGCGTGCTCCGGGTCACCGACGAGCCGGACGCGGGGTCCTACGCCGTCCTGCTGCAGGACCCCGAGGGCAACGAGTTCTGCGTCGTCTAGAAGTCGTCCAGAAGTCGTCCAGAACCGCCACGCCGGTGGCGAGGGCGGCCGCTCAGTCGGCCAGGACCGCGCCGAAGTAGGGGCGGTCGCCCAGGCCGAGCTGCTGACCCGTGTGGAGTGTGGAACCGGTGCCGGTGGGGCCGGTGGCGGTGCCGGGGAGGTAGTAGAGGCGGCCGGCCTCGTCGGCGGAGGCGATCAGTTCGGCGCGGCCGTCGTGGGTGAAGTCACGGAGCAGGACGGAGGCGCCGAACCAGGCGCTGTCGCCTTCTCCGGGTTCGCCCGCGACACCGGGGGTCCTGACGTCGTACTGGCGGGAGCCCTTTCCGGTGAGGCCCGTGGTGCCGCTTCGCAGGACGGTGACGGCGCCGGGGTAGAGGCCGCCGGTGGTGAACTGCTCCGTGGGGACGCCCACCGCGAGGTCCGGGTAGCCGTCGTTGTTGACGTCGCCCGCCGAGACGTCGTATCCGAAGTAGTCGGGGGACTCGCTGGTGCCGGGCACTCCGGTGGTGTTCTGGGTGATGGTCCTGACGGTGGTGCCGGGGCCCGCCGAGGTGCCCTTGAGGATGTGGACGGCGCCGCCCTTGCCGGAGCGGGGGACGCCGATCGCGAGGTCACCGTAACCGTCACGGTCGAAGTCGGCGATGGCGGCGCTCGCGTGGGTGTCGTCGGCGGAGGCAGGCAGGCCGATCTTGCGGGGCGGGGCGGTGGGGCCGCCCGAGCGGCCGCGGTAGAACCAGACACGGTTGGTGCGGGTGTCCAGGTCGTAGCCGAGGACCGCGAAGTCGGCGATGCCGTCCTTGGTGACCTTGCCGGAGACGACGAGGTCCGGCTCGATGTTCTCGCCGTCGACGGGGTCCAGGTTGGTGGCCTTGCCGTGTCCGCCGGTCTTGGTGAAGGGGCCGCGCTCCACGTACACGTAGTCGCTGGTGACGGCCACGACGTCCGGCCGGCCGTCCCCGGTGAAGTCGCCGACCGCGACGTCCTTGGCGAAGTCGCAGGCCTTGCAGCCCGGGCTCGCGAAGGACGTGCCGTTCGTGAGCCCGGACTTGGAGCCCCACAGGATGGTGAAGGTGCCGTGGTAGGCGCCGTCGTCCTCGCCTGGAGCGGTCACGACGACGTCGCCGTAGCCGTCGCCGTTCACGTCCGCCGCGGTGACCTTCGTGCCGAAGAAGTCGTCCGTCTCGGCGGTGCCCGCGATGTACGGGGTGTTCTGGGTGATCACCGAACGCTTGGCGAAGTCGGGGCCGTGGGCGGTGCCCCAGACGACGACCACCGCCCCGGCCTCCTTCTTGCCGCCCACGGTGGCGGTGCTGTCGCCGAGGACGAGATCGCGGTGGCCGTCGCCGTTGAAGTCGTCCGGGAACTTCGCGGTGGCCGCGGCCGCCGGCGCGGTGAGCGCCAGCGGCGTCAGCCCGGAGGCGAACAGCGCGGCGGCGAGCAGAACGGTACGCGTACGCAAGGGGTCCCCCGTGGGTCGGTCCAGACCGGGTGTGGTGCCGTGGCAATGCCAAGACCTCCGGAGGGGGGCCGGGGTTGTACGGGAACGGGGTGAACTCCTGTGGCTGACGGGTCGCCTACCGCCAGGAACGGGCGAAGCGGGCGAAGGTGCGGCTGAACTGCCAGGTGTCCTGGGCGATTCCGGAGCAGGAGTTGGCACCGCCGGTGCCGACGCAGCCGCCGTTGTCGCGCTGGAGCGCCCAGAGGGAGAGGGTGTCGATGCCCCGGGCGACGGCCCAGCGCTCGACGTCCACGGCGTTCCGGGTGGTGAAGGTCTCCTCGGGACCGTAGTCGTCGATGCCGGGCATCTCGGTGACGCCGACCATGCCCCACAGCTCCTTGGAGCTCTTGTGCGGGTGGAGGGCGGCCAGTTGTGCGTGCAGCCCGTCGGCCGCGGTCCTGGTGTCGGCGGCCATGTCGTGGGTGGCGCCGTCGTAGTAGTCGAAGGTCATGATGTTGACGACGTCCACGCGCGCGTGGTGGGTGACGGCGTTCTGCAGGACGGCCAGGCCGCTGGGCGCCAGGCCCTTGGTGGTGGTCGGCAGGGTGTAGGAGAACTGGAGCGGGCGGCCGGTGCGGTCGGCCCACCGTTCGGCCTTGGCGATCGCCTGGTTGCGGCGGTCGACCCCCGCCGTGTCGGCGAGGGAGTCCGCCTCGATGTCGAGGTCGATGCGGGAGATGCCGTACGTCGTGACGAGGCTCTCGTACACCCCGGCTATGGCGTCCACGTCGGTGCAGCTGTCGGCGAGTTCGGTGCCGGTGGTGTCGGCCGCGTAGCCGCCGAAGGAGGGGATGGCGTTGCCGCCGCGGGCCTGGAGGGCGGTGATGTCGGCGCCGAACGCCGACCGGCCGATGGGTGTGGTGGCGTCGCCGTTCCAGTCGGCGGCGCAGGAGCCGGCGGCGGGCGTCTGGAGGAAGGCGAGGGTGAGGTACTTGTTGCCGGACTCGGCGGCGAGCGCGGCGGGGCTCTCTCCGGTCCAGGCCTCGAAGTAGGGGGCCGCGACCCGGGCGGGCATGGGCTTCGCGGTGTGGTGCGGGGAGGCGTGCGCGGCGCCCGTTCCGAGAGCAACGAGCGCGGTGGACAGGGCGGTTGCGGTCAGGGCGGCCTGCAGTGCACGAGTGCGTCTCATGGACGCCCATAGTTGGACTAGACCAATTGACTGTCAAGGTTCTTTGCGATCCCCAGACCCGACCGTTCGCTACGGCGCCAAGTGACGTACCTCTCCGGTCAGTTCCGGTCTGGAATTTTCATGCGAAGATTTGAGCCGACCATAAGAGAGTCATTAAGGTCTGTTACCCGAACCTCTGCTCGGAAGGAGATCGCCTCCGTGGCGTTCCACCGTCGTCCCAAGCAGCCGAGCCGTGCTCGGGTCACCGTGCTCACCACGGCCGCCGCTGCCGCCGTGGTCCTCTCCTCGCAGGCGGCCGAGGCCGCGCCCGCCGCCAAGCCCAAGAAGGACGAGGTCAAGTCCCGCGTCGACAAGCTGTACGAGCAGGCCGAGCAGGCCACCGAGAGGTTCAACGGGGCCAAGGAGAAGCAGGACAAGCTCCAGAAGCAGATATCCGCGCTGCAGGACTCGGTCGCCCGTGGTCAGGACGACCTGAACGAACTGCGCGACGGCATCGGCTCCATGGCCACCGCCCAGTACCGCAGCGGCGGCATCGACCCGTCGCTCCAGCTGTTCCTCTCCGCGGACCCGGACGACTACCTGGACAAGGCGTCCACGCTGGACCAGCTGAGCGGCCAGCAGGTCGAGACGCTGAAGAAGATCCAGGCCAAGCAGCGCGAGCTGGCGCAGCAGCGGGCGGAGGCCACCGGCAAGCTCAAGGACCTGGCCGCCACCCGCACCGAACTCGGCGCGAAGAAGAAGGAGGTCCAGGCCAAGCTGGCCGAGGCGCAGAAGCTGCTGAACAGCCTCACCGCCGCCGAGAAGGCCGCGCTCGCCGCCGAGCAGGACCGCGCCAGCCGCTCCTCCAGCGAGCGGGTGGACCTCGGCAACGCCACCTCCGCCACCGGCCGGGCCGCCGCCGCCTTCGCCGCCGCCCAGTCCAAGATCGGCACCCCGTACGTCTACGGCGCCACCGGTCCGTCCTCCTTCGACTGTTCGGGCCTGACCTCCTGGGCCTACGCGCAGGCCGGGGTCTCCATCCCGCGCACCTCCGAGTCCCAGACGACGATCGGCACCAGGATCTACTCGACGTCCGGGCTCCAGGTCGGCGACCTGGTCTTCTTCTTCAACGACCTGCACCACGTGGGCCTGTACGCGGGCGGCGGGCAGATCCTGCACGCCCCGCGTACCGGCACGGTCGTCCGTTACGAGTCGATGAGCACCATCGGCGGACCGTTCATGTTCGGCGTCCGCGTCTGAATCGGCGCCCCGGGGGAGCGCGGCGAACCGCGGGTCCGTCGTGGTTCGCCGCGCAGTTCCCCGCGCCCCTGAAAGGCGGGGGCGCTTGTCAGCCCTCTGTCTCGGGGCGGCCCGCCGTCGCCCAGTGGGTGTGGAAGGACCCGGCGCGGTCGATCCTGCCGTACGTGTGCGCGCCGAAGTAGTCGCGCTGGCCCTGGAGGAGGGCGGCCGGCAGGCGCGGTGACCGCAGGGTGTCGTAGTGGGACAGGGCCGCCGAGAACGCCGGCACCGGAATGCCCCGGCGGGCCGCGGAGGCGACCGTCTCCCGCCACGGCACCTGCGCGTCGGCCATCTCCCGCGCGAACTCCCGCTCGGCCAGCAGGCTGACGAGGTCCGGGTCGGCCCGGTAGGCCGCGCGGATCCGGTCCAGGAAGGACGCCCGGATGATGCAGCCGCCCCGCCAGATCCGGGCCACCGCGCCCAGGTCGATCTTCCAGCCGTACTCGGCGGCCGCGTCCTGGATCATCGTCATGCCCTGGTCGTAGGCGATGACCTTCGACGCGTACAGGGCGTGTTCGACGCGGGAGGCGAAGCGGTCGGCCTCGGTCGCGCTGAGCGGGGGTGTGGTGCCGCCCGGCAGCCCGGCGTAGGCGGCGCGCAGTTCGCGGCGGCCGGAGGCGGCCCGGGCGAAGGTCGCCTGGGCGATGGCGGTGACCGGCGAGGCGAGGTCCAGCGCGGTCTGCACGGTCCAGCGCCCGGTGCCCTTCTGCCCGGCCGCGTCGGCGACGACGTCGACGAACGGCTCGCCGGTGGCGGCGTCCACGTGGGCGAGCACGTCGGCGGTGATCTCGATGAGGTACGAGCCGAGCCGGCCGCCGTTCCACTGGCGGAAGATGTCCGCGATCTCGGCGGGTTCGTACCCGCCGACCTGGCGGAGCAGGTCGTACGCCTCGGCGATGAGCTGCATGTCGGCGTACTCGAT
The DNA here is from genome assembly GCF_042897315.1 of Streptomyces sp. NPDC001068. NCBI lineage: Bacteria > Bacillati > Actinomycetota > Actinomycetes > Kitasatosporales > Streptomycetaceae > Streptomyces > Streptomyces sp. NPDC001068. The sequence goes on from NZ_JBIAYD010000008.1 coordinate 61,452, forward strand.
GCCGTTGTGGACCATCTTCACGAAGTGCCCGGCACCGTCCGCTCCGACGTGCGTGGCGCACGGCTCGCCGCCGACCTTGGCGCTGATGTCCTCGAACATCGGCCCGAGGACGGCGTACGACTCGGCGGAACCGCCGGGCATGACCGACGGCCCGCTGAGCGCGCCCTCCTCGCCGCCGGACACCCCGACCCCGACGAAGTGCAGGCCCTTCGCGCGCAGGGCGGCCTCGCGGCGGCGGGTGTCGGCGAAGTGGGCGTTGCCGCCGTCGATGACGATGTCACCGGGTTCCAGGAGCGGTACGAACTCGTCGATGACGGCGTCGGTGGCGGCACCCGCCTGCACCATGATCATGATTCGCCGGGGGCGTTCGAGGGCGGCGACGAAGTCCGCGGCGGTCTCGGCCCCGACGAACGTGCCCTCGTGCCCGTACTCGTCGACCAGGGCGCGGGTGCGGGCGGGCGTGCGGTTGTGGACGGCGACCGGGTAGCCGTGCCGGGCGAAGTTCCGGGCCAGGTTGCGGCCCATCACTCCGAGGCCGGTCACGCCGATGGCTGCGGATGCGTGCACGGGGGACTCCGATCTGCGGACGAACGCTGTCCCCGCAAGTACGGTCGGAGCGGGGGCCGGTGTTCAGTTCCCGGTCATGGTCAGGACGATCCGCCGGCCGGGCTCGACGGGTGCGGTCCAGGCCTCCTCGACCTGGGACAGCGGCATCGGCAGGGCGTCGGCGGTGAGGGTGCCCCGGGTGAGTTCGGTGATCAGGGAGGGCAGTTCGGCGACGATCCCGCGGGCGGTGACCGAGCCCTGGCCGCTGCCCATGAGCCGCAGGTTGGCGGCGCGCAGCGCGGCGGACGGCAGGGTGATCTCCGGTCCGGCCAGGGAGCCGATCTGGATCCAGTCCAGAGCGGCGCTGCGGTCGGTGCGCCGGGTCAGCACGGCCGGGAGGGCCCGCTCGGTGGGCTCGCCCCAGGTGTAGTCGAGGACGACGTCGACGTCCGCGGCGGCCTCACCGAGCCGGGCGAAGGCCTGGTCCGGGTCCCCGGCCAGCGGGACCACGTCGGTGGCGCCGAGGCCGGGGAGCAGTTCCAGCCGTCGCGGGTCGCGGCCGGCGGCGACGATCCGGGCGGCGCCGAGGTGCCGGGCGATCTGTACGGCCATCCGGCCCGCGTTGCCGGTGGCGCCGAGGACCAGAACGCTCTGCCCGGACCTGAAGGTGATCCGGCGGCGCAGTGCCACCCAGGAGGACATCGCCGGGTTCATGGCGGCGGCGACGGTCACCGGGTCCGCGTCGGCGGGGAGGGCGACGGACCGGCGGGGGTCGACGAGGGCCCGCTCGGCCATGGTTCCCGGACCCTCGTCGCCGGCGACGAAGTAGACGAGGTGCCCGTCGGGCAGCCTGCCCACGCCGTCGACGCCGGGGACCAGGGGGAGCCGGCCGTCGCTGGTGTAGTGCGTACCGTCGGCGCCCGAGCGCACCCGGGGGTGCAGGCCGGCGGCGACCATCTCCACCAGCAGTGTGCCCTCGGCGGGCTCGGGAGCGGCGAACTCCTCGAACCGGGGGGCTCGGTCGAACGAGTGGACCACGGCTGCGTGCATGACGACCCCTTCCAGATTTAGTACGTGACACCAATTAAATTAGTTCGTGTCACGTACCGAGTCAAGTGGTTGGCGCCACGTACTAATCCTCGTAGGATGACTGCCATGTCGGACGAACCGGAGAACGTGACGGACCTGGGGATCGTGGACAGCCTCGCCCAGCTGTCGTTCCTGGTGCAGGCCGCGCTCGGCGCGGTGGCGGCGGAGCACGGCCTGTCGGTCGTCCAGCTGCGGCTGCTCGGCGTGCTGCGCGACCGCACCCCCGGCATGCAGGAACTCGCCCACCACCTGGGCCTGGACAAGTCGTCCATGACCGGCCTGGTCGACCGCGCCGAACGCCGGGACCTGGTCCGCCGGTCCCCCTCACCGCACGACAAACGCAGCACCCTCGTCTCGGTCACCCCCGAGGGGCGGAAGCTGATCCGGCGCTGCGAGGCCGAGGTCGAGCGCGCGATCCGGGAACTCACCGCGCACCTCACCGACGACCAGCGCGGCACGCTCTCCCTGCTCGCCAGTGCCCTGGTCGGCCACCACACGCCGATCTGACCGCCGGACCCGAACGGGCGAAAGTGACGGCACCCGGCGTGTGAGGCCGCCCGGGGCCCGGCCGTCCGTCCGAGGATCCGACAATGAGAACGGATGACCAACGACTCGTGACGGCCGCGGTCGTCCTCCTCATGACGGGCGCCTTCCTCATCCCGCCCGCGAAGGCCGCCCCCGCGGCCCTCCGCACCGGCACCGGTGTCCGCACCGGCCACAGCACCGGCACCCATGTCCGCACCGGCCTCCGCTCCCGCCTCGGCACCGGTCTCCGCACCGACCCCTACTCCGATCTCCGCGCCGGCCTCGGCACCGACCCCTACTCCGATCTCCGGGCCGGCCTCGGCACCGACCCCGCCCTCGGCACCGGACACTGCGCCTTCGGGCCGCTCAGTCCCCCGTCCGCCGGGGCCTCCGCCGGCCGCTGGACCGCGCCCACGGTCCACTACCGGCTCTCCGCCGGCTACTCCGCCGAGGGCCGTCACTGGAGACACCGGCACACCGGGCAGGACTTCGCGGTCAAGGCAGGCACCCCGGTGTACGCCGTCGGACCGGGCCGGGTCGTGACCGCGTCCTGCGGCGACGGCTACGGCAACCAGGTCGTCCTGCACCACCCGGACGGGTTCTACACCCAGTACGCCCACCTGTCCGTCATCAGCGTCCGCCCCGGCGACATCGTCCGGGCCGGCCGGCGCATCGGCTCGGCCGGCTCGACCGGCAACGCGGACGGCCCCCACCTGCACTTCGAGGTCCGCACCGGCCCCGCCATGGGCTCCGCGGTGCCCCCGCTGCCGTGGCTGCGCCGGCACGGGGTGCGCGTGCCGCCGTGACCGCGGCGCCACCGCCACGACCCCGGCCCTCGCACAGCAGTCCAAGATGCCCACAACGGGCAACTCGCCCTGCCCGAGCGGCCAGACTGCACCCCATGGCACGTCTGAGGTTGCTCCTGGTCGCCGCGCTGGCCGCGCTGTTCCTGTTCCCCGTCTCCCGCCCGGAGACCGCCCGGCCCGCGGCACCCGGCCCGTTCGGGGCGTACCTCGGTTACGGCGCCGAGGGCGTGCGCCGGGTGAGCGCGCTCGGCAGCTGGCTGGGCCGCGACGAACCCCGGGTCGGGCACACCTACCTCCCCGGTGACGTGTGGCGGAACATCGAGGGCGCCCCCGGCTTCGTCCGGCTGTGGGCACAGTGGCGGCGGGCCGCGCCGGACCGGCTCCTGGTGCTCAACGTGCCGATGCTGGAGGGGACCGAGGCGCACCTGCCGGACGCGGAGGTGCGCCGCCGGCTGCGTTCCGGTGCGGCGGGGGACTACGACGGTCACTTCCGGACACTGGCCCGGCGGCTGGTGTCGGTCGGCGCGCCGGACACGGTGGTGGTGCTCGGCTGGGAGATGAACGGGGTGACGTACACGCACCGCTGCGGACCGGACCCGGCCGCCTGGAAGGCCTACTGGGCGCGGATCGTCACGGCGATGCGGTCGGTGCCCGGCCAGCGGTTCCGGTTCGACTTCGCGCCCAACCGCGGGCGGGACGCAATCCCCTGGACCCGCTGCTACCCGGGGGACCGGTTCGTCGACGTCATCGGCATGGACGCCTACGACTCCCCGCGCGGCCTGCCCTTCGCGGAACAGGTGACCGAGCCGTACGGGCTGCGGGCGCAGGTCGACTTCGCCCGCGCGCACGGCAAGCCGGTCTCCTACCCCGAGTGGGGGCTCTTCGAGAACGGCGACGACCCGGCGTACATAAGGGGCATGGTGGAGTGGTTCGCCGCCAACCGGCCGCTGTACCAGACCATCACCGACTACTGCCCGCACGGGGTGTGGGGCTGCCGGGGCAACCCCAGGTCCACGGCCGTCTACCGGTCCCTGATGAGGAAGTAGGGATCCTCACCCCTCCGGGACCGGCCGCCGCCTCCGCCATCTCGACCGCACGGGGACGGCGACCAGGACGAACAGGCAGGCGAACACCAGACCGGCCACCAGGTCACCCACGTCGTGCAGCAGCTTCCCCGTGGAGAACCCGTGCCCCAGGACGGCACCGACGGCGAGAGACACCACGGCGACGACGAACTTGGTCATCGGGAGGGTCACGAGCACGAAGGCCACGTGGGCGAGCGAGGTGTTGCGCCGGAGTGTGCGCGCGAAACGCCGCCCGCCCGTGTCCTTTTCGGCCATGGCCGGATTATGACATCAGGAGGAGTTCGCGCTCGACGGGCCGAAGAACTCGATCTCGGCGATGGCCACCTGGGTCTTGGGCGAGGCCTGGTAGGAGGACTCGACGGTGAACCTGACCGAGAGGACGTTCTGCGCGCGGAAGTTGCGGGTCTGCCCGCCGGGCACCTGGTCGAGGACGATCTCCCGGGTCTCCGTCTTGCCGTCGGACGTCTTGATGACCGCCTCCATCCGGTGCGGCAGGGCCGACTTCTTCAGCTGGTCGAAGTGGTTGGACTCGCCCGAGGTGACGATGACGTTGAGCAGGCGGGTCGGCTCGTCGAAGCGGGCCTCGACCCACTCGCCCTGGCCGCCCTCGTTCACACCGGGGCCCCACCAGGTGTTGCTCAGCTTGTCGAACATCAGGTCCGGCTTGTGACCGGCGTAGGAGCGGGACGCGCTGACCTTGTCCGGGGAGACCGAGGCGCGCTTGGCGAAGTGGTCGCGGGTGGCGCTCACCGCGTTCGGGATGTTGATCGCCAGCACGGTGACCAGGGTCAGGGCGACGGCCGCACCGATCCAGGTCAGCACGCGGTCGAAGGTGCGGCGCAGCCGGGGACGGTCGCCGGCCCAGGGGGTCTCCCGGTTGCGCCAGTCGAAGATGCGGCGCCACCACGGCCGGCGTGCCGTGGCGGCGTCGGGTCCGCCGCCGGCCATGGGCATCGCGCAGCGGGTGCAGAAGTGGCGGTCGGGGCGGTTGGGAGTGGCACACCAGGGACAGGGCGTGCCGCCGTGGGCGCCGAGGTCCTCGCCGGGGGCACGGACCGTCTGCGGCCGCTGGGGTGTGGGGCGGCCGGGCAGGACGGGGCTGACGGAGGCGGGCGCCGGTGCGGGCGGCGTGGGGTCCGTCACGGGGATGAGGAGACGGCGGGCTCGGTCCTGCTCGTCCTCGGTGGGACCCTGCGGCTGCGTGGGCTGGGGAACGGTGTCGGCGGCCCGCGGGGCGGGCGCGGGGATGGGAGTGGTCTCCGCCGTGGGAGAGGTCACGGCGGGTGCGGGCTGGTCGCGCTCACGCGACGGCAGCCGCGCCTCCGGGTCGGCCTCACGACCCTCCCGGGGCGCGGCCGTGGCCGTGGCCAGCGCGTCCCGGCGGGCGAAACCGTCCCAGACCGGGGCGGCCGGAGCCGGAGCCGGAGCGGGAACCGGGGTAGGGGCAGGAGCCGGAGTCGGGGTCTGAGCCGGGGTCGGGATCGGGGTCTGAGCCGGAGCCGGAGCCGGGGTCGGGGTCGGGGTCGGCTCAGGGGTGGCCGACTGCTTCGGGGCGTCTTCCCCGGTGACGGCCCAGGTCAGTACCGAGCCGCAGGCGTCGCAGAAGGACTGCCCCGGGTCGGCGACCGTGCCGCACTCCGTGCAGTTCCGGTTGGTCGTCATTGCTGCGGGGTCCTTTCGGCGGACGGAGAAGATGCGGTCACCTGGACCGTGTAGGGCATGTGCGCGGGGCGGGCGGCCGCCACGAGGTGTTCCAGGCGGACCTCGTCGGCCGGGGTGGGGGAAGGCAGCGCGAGGTGGACGTGCAGGCCGGGGCGGGGCCGGCCGGGGAAGGAGCCCAGCGGCCGGGCGTTCCACTCGGCGCCGCCGCTCTCCGTGATGTCCGGGGTCACCCCGAAGGCCAGGCGGACCGTCTCGGACAGCCCCAGCCGGGTGCCCCGGATGCGGTGCAGGTAGGCGGCCGCCGCCACGGCCGCGCGGAGCAGCGGTTCGGATTCGGTGCCGTCCGTCTCGGCGCCGACCCAGGTGCCGAGCCACTCCGCGAAGTCCAGCGGGGCCAGCGCCGGGTCGAAGTAACTGGGCAGGCAGTCCAGGGCGTTCGGGATCGGGGCGATCACGTCGTCCAGGCCGGCGACGAAGCGCAGCGCCAGGTCGTCGTCGGCGAAGACCGCCGGGAGCATCGCACCGATCGGGACGGAGGAGCCGAGACCGTCGATGGAACCTCTCAACGGACGACTCCCATCCGGTCGTTCGCGGTCATTCGCCGATCACCCGGACCCGGTGGTCGTAGGAGAAGACCAGGGACGGGGCGTCCAGGTCGATGCGGTCGGTCGGGTCGCCGCGCTTGCCGGTGAGCGGGTCGGCGGGGTGCAGCACCACCTCGTCGACGAGCTCGATGCCGGGGACGCGCTGCAGCACCGCGAAGACCTCGCCCGACTGCACGGGACGCCCGAACCGCCAGCCCTTGCCGTCCGCGCCGCCGGTCAGCGGGTCCAGGTGGCGGTAGAGGGCGTCGTGGGCCTGGCGGCGGACCCGGTCGACGTCCACGCCACGGAAGGCGTGGACCGTGGCGACGACCGTGACGCCCTGGTAGAAGGGCGGCCCGACCGCCAGGCGGGTCCCGATCAGGCGCCGTTCGTCCAGGTAGCGGGTGATGCGGTCCAGCAGGGCGTCACCGGGGACCAGCTGCTCGAACCGGAGCCGGCCACCGGGGTCCGGAACCGCCTGCGGCACCACCAGCACCCGTACCGCGTACGACCCGTGCTCGCTCTCCTCGCCCTCCAGGCAGGTGATCCGGGCCGTCTCGGGGGCGGCGCGGCGAGCCAGTTCCTCGTAGTCGCGCAGGGTCACCGCACGCTCCTGGGCGCGCAGCGTGATCGGCGCGCGGACCTTCGCCTCGGCGACCGTCTCGCCGTCCACCCCGCCGCGGGCGGCCTCCCGGTTGACGACCTCCGCCACGTACGGGATGGAGGAGCGCAGGATCTGCACGGCCCCGCGGGCCACGTTGCCGTCCCGGCCGCCGCCCGTGCGGTAGCGGCGGGCCCGGATGACCGCGCCCTTCGGGGCCACCGTGCCGTACTGGCGCAGCGAGCCGTCCGGTTCCCGGACCGCGGGGCCGAAGGCGATCTCACCGGTCGTCGCGTCGAGGGTGAGGTGCCGGTCCCGCGGTCCCGAGGCCGCGAAGTGCGGGACGACCTGCCAGTCCACCCAGCCGCCGTCGCCGTCGTGTTCGGCGGTCTGCAGGAGCAGCGGCGGGGTGTCCCCGACCACCGGGGCGTGGGCGAGCCGCAGGCGCTGGCCGGGCAGGCCCGTCGACTCGCCGAGCGCCTCGTCCTCCACGGTCTCCGCGTGCACGGCGCGGGTGGTGCCGCCCACCGTGCAGGCCTCGACGAACCTGACCGTCGGGGAGGTGGTGTAGAAGGGCTGGTCGGCGCGGGGCTCGGTGACCCGGCAGCGCAGCCAGCTGGCCTCCAGGCCGCCGTTGCGGGACAGCACGTGACCGCCGGGGACGTGCAGCACCACCTCGCCCGGCCGGTTCAGGCCGCCGGTGCCGTCCCGGTCGACCTCGCACTCCTTCCAGCCGTCCTCCGTCCACGCCTCCCAGACCAGCGGCGGCTGCCGCGGGTCCACGCCGACACCGTCGACCCGGCTGTCCAGGTCCAGGGCGACCGCGCAGTGCGGGACGGCGGCGGACAGGCCGAGCAGCATGCAGTCACCGGGGTTCGGCGACTCGGTGAAGCACAACAGGTCCTTGCCCTCGGCGAGTTCGTGCGTGAGGTCGACGACGGCCGAGCCCTCCTGCTGGCGCAGCAGGTGCCGCAGCTCGCTCGGCACGACGGTCAGTTCACGCTCGGTCGCGAAGACCACCGCCTCCTGGGTCTCGGTGCGGCGGGTCGCCACCTCGGTGCCGACCGGCACCGGGACCGGTTCCTCCTGGGCCGCCGACAGCCAGAACGTCACCTCCGTGCGGGCGGCGGACGGCGGGAACAGGGTGATGCCGACCAGGTCCAGGAAGGCCAGGTGGTTCTTCTCCGGGACCCGGTTGAGGCGGTACACGATCTGGTCGGCCATGTGCGCGACCGTCTCCACCAGTGTGATGCCGGGGTCGGAGACGTTGTGGTCGGTCCACTCCGGGGCGCGCTGCTGGATGTAACGCTTGGCGTCGTCGACGAACTGCTGGAAGCGGCGGTCGTCGAGGTTCGGGGAGGGCAGGGCCATCGGGATCAGCGGTCGCTTTCGGAGGAGTCCGAGGAGGCGGGGGGCAGGTCCGGCTCGTCGTGGGAGGGGATGACGTAGAAGGGGAACACCAGGCTGCGCGGGTTGTTGGTGCCGCGGATCGAGTAGCGGACGTCGATCATCAGCACGCTCGGGTCGGCGCCGGTGGTCACCTCCACGTCCTCGACCTCGATCCGGGGCTCCCAGCGGTCGAGGCTCGCGTGCACCTCGTGCTGGATACGGCCGGCGGTCTGTTCGTTGACCGGCGCGAAGACGAGGTCGTGGATGGCGCAGCCGAACTCGGGCCGCATCGGGCGCTCGCCGGGGGCCGTGGAGAGGATGAGGCGGATGGCCTCCTCCACCTCCTTCTCCCCGCTGACCAGGGCGATGCCTCCGGTGGGGCCGATACGCAGGGGGAAGGACCAGCCGGAGCCTACGAACTGCTCTGCCATGTGTGTTCCTTCGAGTTCGGGGGCGTCTCAGATCTGTCGGTCGTCTCAGAAGGGCGGAGGCAGCGGCAGGCCGTTGGCGCTGCCCTTGCCCATGAGCAGATAGGTGGCGCCCTTGATGCCGACGTTGAGGGCCGCGGTGAGCTGGACCGTGGCGCCCGCGGTGAGCGAGGCCGCACCGCCCGCCGTCATGTTCACGGCGCCGCCGGCGGTCATGGAGACCGCGCCGCCCGCCTTGATGTCGACGAGTGCCGCACTCCGCAGGGACAGCGGTCCCCCGCTCGTGATGTTCAGCGCGCCCCCCGCCTTCAGGGACAGGTCGGCACCGGCCTCGACCGACACCGACCTGCTGCCCTTGATGGAGACGCTGCCCTTGCTGTCCACGGTGATCTCGGTCTTCTGCCGGTCCAGGAAGACGGTGAGCCTGTCGTCGCCGCTGGCCAGCCGGACGCCCTGTTTACGGCCCCGCTGGTCGAGCAGGTCCATGCGGTTGCCGGTCCGGTCGGAGACGGTGTGCCGGGTGGCCCGGCCGCGCATGCCGTCGTGCAGCGGCACGTCCTTGACCCGGGTCGGCTTGTCCTTGCCGTTGTAGAGGCCGCCGATGACGTACGCGTGGTCGAGGGCGCCCCGGTCGAAGGCGACGAGCACCTCGTCCCCCACGTCCATCGGGAACACTCCGCCGCCGCGCACCCCGCCCCACTGCATGCTCCGCGTCCAGTCGCTGACGTAGGTGTCGTCCAGCCACGGGAACTTGAGCTTCACCCGCCCCTGCTGGAGCGGGTCCTGCACGTCGGTGACGAGGGCCTGCGCCACGCTCAGCTGCCGGTCGGTCCCGGCGTCCGAGGCGCCGCCGGAGGCCACACCGTACAGGGACCGCCACTGGCGGCCGCTGACCGTCACCCAGGTCTCGTAGTGTTTGGCGTCGCCGAAGACGTGCCGTACCGAGGTGACCGTGTACTTCCCCTCGAAGGGGTCGCCGACGTCCGCGAGCGCCACCGGAACCCCCGGCCGCAGCTTCGGGTTGCCCCGCACGACCACCTCCACCTCGGCGAACGTCGAGGTGACGTCGTCGGAGAGGGCGTCGGCCGCGAACTTCACCTCGGACTGCTTGTCGTACGGCGTGCGCGTCTCGACCAGCTTCGTCGTCTTGAACTCGCCGGCCGCCGCGCCCGGGGTGGTGCCGATGCTGTAGCTCGTGTTGGAGGCAGGGGTCACGGTCGCCGTGAGCGTCTTCTTCGTCCGCACGTCCCAGCCCCGCGACTCGACCTTGTTCACCTGGTCGGAGGCGGTGACCGCGGTGCGCAGCCGCAGGATGTCGTGCCCGGCCTCCAGCACGAACGGGCTCTTGTCGCCGTCGGTCTGCGGCGACGGCGCCCCGGAGGCGCTCTTCTGCTTCACGAACTGGAACTTGCCGTCGGCGTCCACCGACATGACCATCTCGTTCTCGTCGGCGAGCCTGGCCAGGAAGTCCCAGTCGGTGACGTTCGACTGGGAGATGAACTCGTAGACGGTCTTGGTGGCCTGGATCCGCCCGATCGGCACCCCGTCCTGCGCGGCCAGCTTGCGGGCGATGTCGGAGGCGGTCTGGTTGCGGTAGGCGACCACCCGGCGCTGCCGCATCAGCCGGAACCCGTAGTCGTAGCCCCGGACCACCGCGTAGCTGCCGGTGCCGTCGTACTCGGCCTCCATCCCGGTGACCTCGCCGGTGAGCAGCGGGTCGCCGGTGCCCTGGCCGTCGGACACCGGCGTGATGACCACCGGGGTGCCGAACTGGACGCCCAGCTTGCCCAGCAGTTTGCGCCCCGGGTCGCGGAAGGTCAGCTGGAAGGCGGCGGGCACCCCGACGCCCTGGTCCACGTGGGCGTCGACGAGATACCGCCCGTACTCCGAGGTGGCGGTCAGTTCCTTGCCGCCGATGACGACTTTGACGACGTTCGAGAAAGCGTGCTTCACCATCAGGACCGCACCTCCTCGGCGGCCGGCAACACCAGTTCCGTCCCCGTGGGCAGCCACCCCGGGTCGTCGATCCCGTTCGCGTCGGCGATGGCCCGCCAGGCGGCCGCGTTGCCGTACTCCCGCCAGGCCAGCGACTGCAGCGAGTCCCCGGCCACGACCCGGTGCACGCGCTGCGCGGTGAGCGCGCCCGAGGTCGGGTTCTGGCCCGCGGTCTTGCTCGGGATCTCGTGCAGCTGGAGCCGGCAACTGGCCCTGATCGGCATCCCGCTGGTCCCGAACAGCGAGTAGGAGACGTCGACGGAGGCCACGTACGCGGTGAAGTGGGCGGTCGAGAACGAACCCCACTGGAACACCACCCAGGGCGGCGACGGCTGCTTGGCGGCGATGCTCTTGCCGGTGACCTCGCAGCAGGCCAGCAGCGACTCCACCTTCTTCATCACGTCGTTGCTGTCCGGGTCGTCGGACCGGTCCAGGAAGATCTCCACGCTCATCTGACGCGGGTGGGTGCCGAGGAACTCCGGGAGCGCGCCGTCCCGTTCGATCGGCGCCGCCGACGACTTCCAGTCCGCCCGGCGGCCGATCGACAGCTCCGCCGGGTTGAACTCGAACCCGAACGTCTTGATGATGCCGCCCGGGCTGGTGCTGGTGCCCACGGGCGGTTCATGGATCGCGAGGGTGGCCCGTACGAGGCTCTTGCCGGCGCCCCGGCTGCTCCTGGCCATGATGTCTCCGTCCGCCTCTGTGTCAGTCCGTGAAGCCGTGGTGGGCTATCTCCAGGACCTCCGTGGCCACGGACGGATTGCCCGCGTCCAGGGAGGGCCCCTGCCAGCTCACCGGCAGCACGTCCAGCAGCCCCCACCGGGCCACCTCCGAACCGTCCGCGCGCAGCGCCGTGATCTGCCCGGTGGGCCGCTCGATCCCCGTCTGCACGGACGAGATCCACTTGGCCACCTTCGAGGTGTCCGGGGTGAGGGGACGGGTCAGCCGGATGTGGGAGAAGGTGACACGGGTCGGCAGCTGCCACACGAACCCGTTGTTGCCGCCCTCCTGCCGCTGCTCGATCTCCACCTGCGACGACAGTCCCTCGCACCCGTTGAAGTAGCCGAGGTCCTCGCCGTCGATGGAGAGGCTGAACCAGACCGTGGTTCCCGGGTCCTGGCGATCCATCGGGGGCCTTTCTGTGGGGTGGGTGCGCTGAAGTCGTGGTCAGGGGCGGAAGTCGCGGAGCTTTCCCACGCGTTCGCGGTCGCGGCGGAGTTCGGTGCGGACGTGCCGGGTGATCCGGTCGATGATCCGGTGGACCAGGGCGTCGACCTGGAACTCGGTGAGGGCACGCGGATCGAAGCCGCCCGCCTCGACCGCCGAGTACCCGGGCGGGGGCTCCTCGGCCGAGGAGCCGGACGACCCGGACGACCCGGACGATCCGGACCCGGAGCCGGGGAACGGGGGTGGCGGACCGTTGGGGTGCGGCGGCTGCCGCTCGGCCCGGGTCACCGTGGCCTTGGGACCCGCGACGGTGACCGGCGGCTCCTTCACGGCGGTGACGGGGAGCGCGTCGCGCTGCACGGTCGGACGGCCGAGGGGCGCGACCGGGAGCGGCGCGGTGGCGGAGATCGGGGTGGTGGCGCGCAGGGCCACGGGGTGCGCGGGTGGCGTGGCGGTGCCGGCCCGCCCGACGGGCGACGCGGCGGGAGGAGCCACCGCCCGCTGCACGAAGGGGGACCGGGTGACCGGCCCGGGTCCGGCGACGGACGGCGGCGCGGTCGCGGGCGGGGCCGGCAGCGGACCGCGCGGAGCGGCGGCCGGGCGACCGCCCGCGGCATCGGCCGCGGCACGCTGGACGAAGGGGGGCATCGGCGAGGGACCTGGCGTGGCGGGTGCGGAGGGAGACGGGGTCGGCGGCTTCACCGGAGCGGCGGGGGCGGGTCCGACGGCCTCGGGCGCCGGACCCGGCAGACCTGCCGCGGCGGCCCGCGGTTCCCGCCGGGGCGCTTCGGAAGCCGGACCGGGGACGGTGGCCGGCCGGTCCACGGGGCCGCCCGGGGCCTGCCTGCGCTGCACGGGCGGAACCGCGGCCCCACGACCGGCCGGCTGCGCGGGAGCCGCGCTCGCGGCCGGACCGGCCACGGGGGCGCCGAGACCGAGGCGGGGGGCACGGGCCGCGGTCGGCACGGCCCGCTGCACGGGGGCCGGGCCGGACGGAGGACCGGACGGCGGACCGGACACCGGTGCGGACGTCGATACGGGGTCGGACGTGGTGTGAGTCGACGTGGTGGGGGTGGACGTAACGGGGGACGGCGGCACGGAGGTCGGCCCGGTCGTCGCGGCCGGGACGTCCGCCCGCGCACGCGCCGGGGTAGGGGCAGCGGATGAGGAGGGCACCGAGGCGTTCCCCGTCGTCCGCCGCCGCTGCACGGTCGCGGCCGTTCCGCCCCCGCCGTCCCTGCCGCCGTCCGTCACCGAGGCACCGGCCGGACCCGCGACGGGAGCGCCGAGACCCGGGCGGGGGGCGCCGGGAGCCGGAACCCCGGCCGGGGACGACGTCGAACTGCCGGACGGCATGGCCCGGTCGGGCCCACGCGACGGCATCGGCACGGCAGCCGGAACGGCATCGGGGACGGCCGGGTTCTCCGGAACCCGGCGCTGCACGGTCGTCCCGCGGCCACGGATCGCGGCCCGAGGGGCCGCGGCGCGCTCACTCGGTGACCCGGCGGCAGGCGCGGCCTCGGCGGCGGTGCCGGTCACCGGCGGCGGTGCGGGGCTCGCCGTGGCCGGGCGGTGCGGGACGGCGGCGGTGGCTTCCGTACGGCGCTGGACCGGGGGCAGCGTCCCGGCGCCGGACATGCCGGAGGGCCCACCACGGTCCGGGGACTCGGTGGAGGGCGCGGGCGTCGGGGACGGCGGGCGCGGAGATGCCGGCGCGGGCGGGGAGGACGGCGCGCCCCCGGGCTTCCGCGTTCCCCCGGGATCCCGGGGAACCTCGGGAGCCGACACCGCGGCAGCGCCAAGGGAGCGCTGTACGACGGCCGGTGCCGGTGCCGTCACCGGGTCGGTGCCTACGGAGGTACCACCGCCGCCGCCCGGGGGCGAGGGCCGGCCGTCGCTCACCGCCGGCTCCCCGGCGTCGGCCGCGCGCCGTACGCCTCCGGTTCGGTCGCCCTCGCCGGACGGCGGCACCGCGCTTTCGGTGGCCGGCCTCCTGGGTGCCGACGGCAGCGTCCGCCGCTGCACGGCCGTCACGGCCGGGCCCACCGGCGCGTGGGTCAGGGCGCCCCGGCGAGCCGGGACGGGCGGCGCGGCCGCGACCCGCGGGCCGGTGGCCGGAGCGGGCGCGACGGGAAGCGACTGCGGCGCCCATGCCACCGGCACGGCTGCCGGAGCGACGGCCCGCTGCACAGCCGGCACCGCCCGCGTCCCGGCCCCTGAGTTCCTCGGGACGCCGGGTGCCGCGGAGGCCGACGGGGCGGCGGAGACCGGCGAGCCGGTGTTGGCCGGCGAGCCGGTGGAGGCCGGCGAGCCGGAAGAGGAGGAAGAGGCGGCGGCGGACGCCGACCGGACCGACGGGGCCGAGGAGACCGGCCCGGCGGAGGGTCCCGTGGGAGCCGAGGAGGCGGACGAGGCGGACGGTGTGGCGGACGCCGACGGGACCGAAGGCGCCGGGGACGAGGACGCGGACGGCGTGCTCCCCCCGCTTTGTACCGTTCCCGCGCCCGCTCCGGCCGCTGTCGGCCCCGCGGTCGCGCCACCAGCGGGTCGCCCCGCCGACGGCACCCGCTGCACCGCCACGGCCCGCTGGACCGCCGCACCGGCCGAACCGGCGGACCCGCTGCCACCGGCCGAACCGGCGGACCCGCTGCCACCGGCGGACCCGGACGACCGCACGGCACCCGCCGTGGTCGTAGCCGCGGTCCCGGACGGGACGGTGCCGGGACTCCCGGCACCGGAGGCGGCCGGGCGCGTGGAGGCCGCCGGGCGCGTGGACGTGACCGGGCTCGCGGAGGCGACCGGCCTCGCGGCCACCGCAGGAAGGGCACCCGGACGACTCGCGGCGGCCGGGCTCGCCGGGGCGGCCGACCTCGCGACCACCCCCGGAACGGCACCCGCACCACCGGCGGAACGCCCGCCGCCGGCCGGGCCGGCCGGGGCGGAAGGTCCCGGCGCCGAAGCCGGGCCGCCGGTCGCGGCCGGCGTCGCCGACGGTGCCCGTACCGCCCGCAGCGGCACCAGAGGGACGGTCGACGCCCGGCCGGCGACCGGGCCCGTCGCGGCGGCCGGGCCGGCCGGGCCGGACACCGGCAGCCGCTGCACCGGGCGTTCCAGGCCGGACACGGCTCCCGTGCCCGTCAGGCCGGTGCGGCCGCGGCCGGACAGGCCCGCGCTCGACTCGCCGTCCAGGACCGCGTGCGAACGCGTGCCCATGAACGACGGGTTCTGCCAGGTCGGCAGCCTGCCGCCGAACCCGGAGTCGGCGACCGGTCCGCCGGCCCGCCCCAGCGCACGCTGGATCGGCGGCAGCCCGGACCAGGCCGCCGCCACCACGGGTGGCGCCGCCTGCGCGGGTCGCGGCGTCTCGACGACGGCTTCGGGCGTGCTCTCCGCCGCCCCGCGTCCCCGCATCCGTTCCCACAAGCCCACTTGCTCAGCCCTCCGCCCCTGCGGAGGACGCCCGGGTCACCAGGGACGCGATCTCCGCCGTGTACCGGCGGCGATCGGCGTGCTCCAGGTCCAGGATGTCCTCCAGGCTCCAGTGGAAGTGGTAGGCGACGTACGCGATCTCCTCGTGCAGCCGGTCGGTCGCGTACGTCACGATTCCCCCAGGCGGCTCCCGCCGAGTTCCACCTCGAAGGGCTCCGAACAGTGCGGGCAGTTGACCGCGGCCCGGGTGTGGCCCTCCGCGTTGATCTGCCGGTAGAAGTCCTGCAGGAACGCCAGGTCGGAGGCGAACATGTTCTCCACCACCCCGTCGTGGACGAAGGCGAGCGTGCCCAGCCGGGTGATCACCCGGCCGAGCAGCACCACCGACAGGAACGCGGGGTTCTCCTGGACGCGCACGTCCCGCAGCGGGATCAGTTCGTCCCGCGCCGTCGACAGCCGCATCACGCCGTCGCGGTGGACGGTGCCCTGCTCGTCGACGTACCCGCGGGGCAGCTGGAACGGGAACTCCGTGCGCAGCACCTCGACGGGTGTCTCCGGTTGCTGAGGGGCCTGGGGCGCGGGCTCCTCCGATGCGAGCGGCGCGCCCACGCCCTGGGCCCTGACAGCCGAACGCCTCATTACTCGATGACCAGTTCTTCGAACGTGATGGTCACCGACTCGGTCAGGGCGGACGCCTCGCCCGCCTTGACCGTGCTGGTGTCGATCTTGCTGCACCAGGCGTTGCGCAGGTTGTAGCGCTTCACCGGGTTGTTCTCGAAGTCCATCATGATGATGGAGGCGTTCTTGCGGGCCGTGGCCATCTGGCCGTTGATCGACTCGTTGATCCACTGGGTGAACGACGAGGACTGGGTCATACCGCGTACGACCGTGCAGGTGCCGTTCTTCTTCACGCCCGGCAGGTTGCGGACGTGGTTCTTCCCGTCCGGCGTGTTCTGCTGGTAGGTGATGACGTCCTGCTCCATCGTCATGCCGCTGACCTCGGCGAGGTACTCGACCATCACGCCGTCGATCTGCAGGCCGAAATTGTGCGATGTGAGGGCGTCACCCGGCTGGAGACTCATGTGTTACTGCCCGTTCTTCTCAAGATGCCTGGAAAATAAGGGGTTGGGGACCCGGGGGTCCGCTACTCCTGGAGTTCGCCGCTGCCGCTGGAGAACTGGGCCAGCCGGAAGATCACGAATTCGGCGGGCTTGACCGGCGCGATGCCGATCTCGCAGATCACGCGGCCGACGTCGACGGACTCCGGCGGGTTGGTCTCCTCGTCGCACTTGACGTAGTACGCCTCCTCGGGCCGCTGCCCGAAGAGGGCGCCGCTGCGCCACTCGTTGACCAGGAACGCGGAGATGTTGCGCCGGATGCGGGCCCAGAGGTTGTGGTCGTTGGGCTCGAAGACCACCCACTGGGTGCCGATCAGGATCGACTCCTCCAGGTAGTTGAAGTACCGGCGGATGTTCAGGTAGCGCCAGGCCGGGTCGGAGGAGAGCGTGCGCGCGCCCCAGATGCGGATGCCGCGGCCCGGGAAGGCACGGATGCAGTTGACGCCGATCGGGTTCAGCAGGTCCTGCTCGCCGCGGGTGATCTGGAGCTCCAGGTCGACCGCGCCGCGGATCACCTCGTTGGCGGGGGCCTTGTGGACACCGCGCTCGGCGTCGTTGCGGGCCCAGACGCCGGCCACGTGGCCGGACGGCGGGATCAGCCGGGACTGACCGGAGGCCGGGTCGAAGGTCTTGATCCAGGGGTAGTACAGGGCCGCGTACTTGGAGTCGTAGCCGGCCGTCTCCTGGCGCCAGACGCGGATCTGGCGGGCGTTGAGGCTCGGCGGCGGGTCGATGACCGCGACCCGGTCGCCCATCAGCTCGCAGTGCGCGATCAGGCCGAGCTGGACGGCCTTGACGGCCTCCAGGTCGATCGCGCCGCGCTGGTAGGCGGCCATCAGGTCGGGCACGGCCACCATGGACACCTCGTCGACGGCCTCCAGGCCGCCGAAGCCGGTGCGGTCGGCCGAGTCGCCCAGGTAGGTGGCGGGGCCGGGGTGGGAGCCGGCGTCCGCGACGGGGGACGCGGACGCCGGGGACGGGGTCGGGGCCACCAGGGCCACCGTCTGGTTGTCCGGACGGGCCAGCTGCGCGGCGGGCGCCGCCTCGGTCACGGTGATGAGCTTGGAGCGCTCCTTGACCTGCGTGACGACGTAGTTGCGGCCGCCCTTCTTCGCGGTCACGTCGAAGGACTCGACGGCCTTGCCGCCGTCCTTGACGACGAGCTTGAAGCGCTCGGCGGGGCCTTCGCCCTCCGGGTCGGAGACCTCGACGCTCAGGTCGCCCGAGGCCACCGCGCTCACCGTGAAGGTGCCCAGCTGCTTGGCCTCGCCGGGCGGCAGCGCGGCCGGCGTGGCCGAACCGGACACGGCGGCGGGCGCGTCGACGGCGCCCTCGGCGCCTTCCTTGGTGCCTCCGACACGGACGACGTAGGCGGCCGTGCCACCGTTGTTGAAGAAGCCGTAGACGGAGTGCGCGAGGTAGTACCCGTCGGTGAACTCACCGAAGGACGCGACGTACTGCGTCCAGTTGGTCACCAGCGTCGGCTCGTTCAGCGGACCGGTCGGGGCCAGGCCCACGAAGGCCGCCACCGACGTGCCCACCCCCTCGATGGGGCGCGAGCCGCTGGCCACCTCCTCGACGTAGACGCCGGGCGACAGGTAGGACGGCATGCTCTGCTCTCCTCGGGGTACGAGACAGGAACATTCCCACCCTCACGCGCGAAGCGCGCATCCCGAAACGTCCTCCGGTGCCTGTTCGCGGGCAACGTCGTTGCCCCCAAGGGCAGGTGCCCCGTTCCCCCTGCCCGGCCGGGGGACGGAACTGCCCCGGGGGCTGCCCGTGCGGACCTTCCGGTGTCCGGCGCCCGCCGGGTACGGAGGAGGGACGCCCTTGCCGAGGGCCTCGCGGCGGGGCACTTCAGGTGGGGACCGAGACCACCGGGCCGGGCGGCCGGACCCCCGCTCGAGGACCCGGAGGCGGCCCGGAGGGCCGAACTCGCCGGGGCGGCGGCCGGCGAGGGGAGGGCGGCCCTCCACCGGGACCCGGCCGGCGGGCGATCCGGCCCCTGGACCGGCCGCGGGGGCAACGAGCCCGGCCCCTGCGGCACCGCGGTCTGCCCCGTGGTCCGCTGCGTCCGCTTCGCGCCCCGCATAGCGTCGACGCGTGAGCCTGTGGACTTCCCTGGAACCCGCCTCCGCGACCGTGGACCCCGGGTCCTCCACCCGCGTCCGTCTGCGATTGCGGAACACGGGTGACGTCGTCGACGAGTACCGCTTCGAACCGGTCGGTCCCGTCTCCCCGTGGACGACCGTCGAGCCTGCCACGCTCCGGCTCTATCCGGGCACCACCGGCACGGTCGAGCTGACCTTCGCCCCGCCGCGGACCTCCGACGCGACGGCCGGGCCGAACCCGTACGCCGTGCGCGTCACGCCCACGGAGCACCCCGAGGCCGTCACGGTCCCCGAGGGCAACCTCACCATCACGCCCTTCACCGAGCTGCGCGCCGAGCTGGTCCCGCCGACGGTCAAGGGCCGCTTCCGGGGCCGCCCGAAGCTCGCCATCGACAACCTCGGCAACACCAGGCTCACCGCCTCGGTGGGCGGCAGTGACAACGGCGACCAGCTCGCCTACGACCTGCGTCCCAGCAACGTCCAGATCGAACCCGGCCGCGCGGTCTTCGTCGACGCCACGCTCAAGCCCCGGAAGATCATCTGGTTCGGGCCGAAGGAGCAGCGGCCGTACCGGCTCACCATCCAGCGCTCGGGCCTCAAGCCGGAGCCCGTGGAGGGGATGTACGTCCAGCGCGGCTTCCTGCCCCGCTGGCTGGCCACCCTCTTCGGCACCCTGCTGGCACTCGCCATCACCTTCGCCCTGATCTGGTTCAACTACAAGCCGCAGGTCAGGACCCTCGCCGAGGAGCAGATCCAGGAGGCGGGGGTGAGTTCGCTCGCGCCCAGCCCCTCGGCCACGCCGACCCCGCCGCCGGCGCCCAGCTTCACGGCCTC
Organism: Streptomyces sp. NPDC001068; assembly: GCF_042897315.1. Lineage (NCBI taxonomy): Bacteria > Bacillati > Actinomycetota > Actinomycetes > Kitasatosporales > Streptomycetaceae > Streptomyces > Streptomyces sp. NPDC001068. Next base: position 80,821 of record NZ_JBIAYD010000008.1, read on the forward strand.
CACCCCGCCCGTCGCCCCGGACGCCGGGGACGGCGGCGGCAACGGCGGAGGCGGCGGGGGTGGCGGTGGCGGCGGTGCGACGGCCACCGTGACCGCCAAGCCCAAGCAGGACACCGCGGCCACCGCCGTGAACCGCCTGGCCGCCGACGACCCGTCCGGCCGGCACATCTGCTACCGCGCCTACGTCCAGGGCCGCGGCTGGCAGAAGCCCGTCTGCGACGGCACCATGGCTGGCACGGTCGGCAAGAACGTACCGATCAAGGCGATCAACATCGCGGTGTACGGCGTCCAGGGCTCCGCGGCCAACGCCTTCGTCTACGACCCCCAGTCCACCAACGGCCAGGGCAGGTGGAAGCCGAACTGGACGGCGATCGTCCCCGACGGCAAGGACAACTACATCGGCGGCACCAAGGCGGCCGATCCCTACATCGAGGGCTTCGCCTTCAACGTCGGCAACGGCCAGGGCTGCAACTACGCGAAGGTCCGCGACCACGACTGGGGCGACCAGTGGTGCAAGGGCGCACGCCCGGACCTCGACTTCGTCGGCACCCTCGACAACACGCTGTGGCTGGAAGCCTTCAAGCTGACGGTGACCCCGTGACCCTGTGGACCTCCCTCGAACCCGCCTCGGCGACCGTCGACCCGGGTGGCAGCACGCGGGTGCGGCTGCGGCTGCGCAACACCGGGGACGTCGTCGACGAGTACCACTTCGAGCCCGTCGGGCCGGTCTCCCCCTGGACGGCCGTCGAGCCGCGGACGCTCCGGCTCTACCCCGGCACCACCGGCACGGTGGAGCTGGCCTTCGCCCCGCCCCGCACTCCGGACGCGGCGGCGGGACCCAACCCGTACGCGGTCCGCATCACCCCCACCGAACACCCCGAGGCCGTCACCGTCCCCGAGGGCAACCTGACCATCACGCCCTTCACCGAGCTGCGGGCCGAGCTGGTCCCGCCCGTCGTCAAGGGCCGCTTCCGGGGCCGTCCGAAGCTCGCCATCGACAACCTCGGCAACACCAGGCTCACCGCTTCCGTCAGCGGCAGCGACCACGGCGACCAGCTCGCCTACGACCTGCACCCGAGCAACGTCCAGATCGAACCCGGCCGCGCCGCCTTCATCAAGGCCACCCTCAAGCCCCGGAAGATCATCTGGTTCGGGCCGAAGGAACAGCGGCCCTACGTCCTCACCGTGCTGCGCACCGGAGTCAGTCCACAGCCTGTGGACGGGACGTACGTCCAGCGCGGCTTCCTGCCCCGCTGGCTGGCCACCCTCTTCGGCACCCTGCTGGCACTCGCCATCACCTTCGCCCTGATCTGGTTCGCCTACAAACCCCAGGTGAAGACCCTCGCCCAGGAGGTCCAGGAGACGGGGGTCGTCAGTTCGCTCCCGCCCAGTGCCACCCCGAACGCACCCCTGGCCGCCGCGCCGCCGCCCTCACCGGCACCGGTCGAGCAGCCGCCCCACGAGGACAGCGCACCGTCCGGGACCAAGGCGGGCGGCGGCGGCCAGGCCCAGCCGTCCCCCAAGGCCACGAAGAAGAAGGCGCCGAAGCCCGTCGTAACCGCGTACAACGTCCTGCTGCGCAACACCACCACCAAGAAGTGCGTGGACATCCCCGGATACGAGAAGGGGACCAGCAACGGACCGGTGCGGGAGTACACCTGCAACGAGACCACCGCGGACAACCAGCTGTGGAACCTGGAGGTGCGCTACCCGAAGGACGGACCGGGCTCGGCCGCGCTCTTCCAGATCCGCAACGTGAAGGACCAGCTCTGCATGGACCTGCCGTACAACGGTCCGGCGGCACTGTCCACACCGATCACCGAGTTCAAGTGCGACGGCACCAAGAACGACAACCAGCTCTGGTGGATCGAGAAGACACCCAGCGGCGCCTACTGGATCCGCAACTTCGCCAGCGACAACCTCTGCCTGGACGTGGCCGGCTCCAGCACCGGCGGCAACGACACCGACCTCACCCTGTTCAACTGCTCGGTCAGCGACGACCAGGAGTGGCACATCGTGCACCCCTCGGCGCCCTAGGTCCGGCACCGGGCGCCCGTCAGCGGGTGCCCGGCACCAGACGGCCCGTCACCAGGTGCCCGGCACCAGGCGGCCCGCCTTGCGGTATTCGCGGCGGGCGCCTTCCAGGAGATCCGCCGCGGAGACCGGCTGACCGGACCCGGCGGCCAGGTAGGCGGCGGTGACCACGGCACTGCGGATGGCACCGCCGGCCAGCTCGAAGTCACGCGCCAGCGGGCCAAGTTCGATGTCCGGCTCGCTCGGCACATGGACCAGCCCGTGCCGCCACAGCGCAAGCCGCTGCTCCTCCTCGGGGAACGGGAAGTCGATCACCAGGTCCAGGCGGCGGGTGAAGGCCTCGTCGATGTTGGCGCGCAGGTTCGTGGTGAGCAGCGCGATGCCGTCGAAGGCCTCCAGTCGCTGGAGGAGATAGGCCGACTCCAGGTTGGCGTACCGGTCGTGGGCGTCCTTGACCTCGGAGCGCTTGCCGAACACGGCGTCCGCCTCGTCGAAGAGCAGCACGGCGTCGGTGCGGTCGGCCTCGGTGAAGATGCGCTCCAGGTTCTTCTCGGTCTCGCCGACGTACTTGTCGACCACCGAGGAGAGCTGGACGACGTACAGGTCGAGTCCGAGCTCGGCGGCCACCACCTCCGCCGACAGGGTCTTGCCCGTGCCCGAGTCGCCCGCGAACAGGCCGAGGACGCCACGGCCCCGGCCGCCGCCCGCGCTCAGCCGCCAGTCACCGAGCACCCGGTCGCGGTGCCGGGCCCGCAGGGCGAGTTCGCGCAGCTCGGTGAGCGGGCGTTCCGGCAGGACCAGGTCCCGCCAGTCGACGGCCGGCCGGATCCGGCGGGCATGCTGTTCGAGCCCGGACGCCGACTGCTGGCGGGCGGCCAGCCGCAGGTGGTTCGCGGACAGCGGGGTGCCGTCGAAGGCGGCCAGCGCCCGCGCCGCCCGCGCCGCGCGGGCCAGCCGGTCGCCGCCCAGGTGGTACGGGGCGACGGTGGCGGCCAGGTCGAACCCGGCCGAGTCGGGCAGTGCGGCCGCCCAGGCGTCCACGGCGACGGCGCGCCGGGACGGCACCTCCAGGACGAGCGGGTCGCGGTGGTCGCACCACTGGGGGTCGTAGGGGTGCGAGGTGGTGATCAGCACCGTCACGTCGGAGAGGCCGCTCAGTTCCACCGCGAACGGCCGGGGCCGAGCCGTGTCCACGAGTACCGCGCGGCCGCCGAGGCGGGCTTCCCGGAGCAGCTCCGCAACGTGCTCCTCGGGGCCGGTGTAGTGCAGGGCCTCACGGCCGGCCAGTCGCAGGGCGGCGCCCGCGCAGCCGAGGCCCTCGCCCTCCCGGCGCTCCCGCAGGTACCCGAAGAACGGCCCGGCGGCGATCCGTGCGGCCAGCCGCCCGACGAACTCCGCGTCCTCCTCGACGGCGGTCGCACCGTCGTACGACGGCACGCGCAGGTGCCCGGCCAGCGCCGGGTGGGGGGTGTCGTCGCCGAGAAGGTGGGACAGGACCCGGTCGGGTACGCGCAACGACCGGCTGAGGAAGGGGCGTTCGGGTTCCTCCACGACGAGCAGGCCGAGCGCGGTGAGCGGGGCGGTGGGGTGGAAGCGGGCGCGCGCCTCGGCGAGGTGGGCCGGGACGCCGAACAGGTCGAGGGCGAGGGCGATGGTGGCGCGGCGGCGGCCGACGTCGTCGTTGAGGTAGCCGTACAACGGCTCGAAGGCGCGGTCCAGGTCCGGGGCGAGCGCGATGAGCAGGATCGTAATGTCGAGCGGGGTGAGCCCGAGACGGGCGGCGAGCTCGGCCAGCCGGTCGGGGAAGTCCGCCTTCAGGTCCGGCAGTTCGGCCGGGGTCACCGGACGCAGGAAGTGCCGTACCGCGTCCTCGGACAGGTAGAGGCCGCGCAGCGGGTCGGTGGCCGTGGGATCGTCGGCCGACCGGTGGGCGACCAGCGCGGCGACCCGGTCCCGCAGCTCCGCGAGCCTGGTGAGCAGCGGTGCGGCCGGCGTCAGGGAGACGTCGAGGGTCACGCCCGGGTCCCCCGGGCGGCCTTGGCCTGCTCGATCTGGCCGGGCCGGTGGGCCCGCTCCTCCAGGACCGGGGCGTCCTCCTCCAGCCCCGAGCGGACGCGGACGGCGGCGCCCTCGGTGACCGGCGGACCGGCGTCGTACTCGGGGTAGGCCGGGAAGGGGGCCGTGATGACGACGTCCAGGGAGGGCTTGAGCTCACCGCCGAGCGCGGACCAGATCTCCGCCAGCGAACGGGCCTCGGTCTGGATACCGGCCACCGACAGCTGCACGGTCAGCCCCAGTTCGCGCAGGGAGGGCGGCAGTTCGCCGGGATGGATCAGCTCCCTCGGAATCAGGGTCGCCAGCACGGCGCTGATCAGCCGGTGCTCGTCCTCGGGCCGTTTGGTCCACGCCGTCACCAGGTACGACAGCCGGAACCAGCGGGGCGGCTGCCTGCGCTTGACGACGACGTCCCGGTCGTCGCGGACGTCGATGTGCCCGCGCTGACGCCGTTTCACGTCCTCGCGGATGTCGTACAGATAGGTGTTGATCACCGGGCCGTTGCGGCGGGCCGCCCAGTCGCGGGTCGGGGCGTCGAAGGCGACGTCGATACCGGAACCCGCCAGCGCACCGCCGGTCAGCAGGTTCCGCAACACCTGGTCCACCTCGTGGATCACGCCTCACTCACCACCCCATGGACCTGTACGCACTCGTCCCCATCCTGCCCTTCACGCCCGCCGCACCCGCAGGAACGGCCGGGCAGACCACGCTGCCCGGGAACCGGTGCGTGCTGCCCGTTCGGTCAGATGTAGCCTTCCCGGAGGGCATGGGCCACGGCGTGTGCCCGGTTGCGCAGGTGCAGCCGGGTCGTCAGCCCGTGCATGACGTTCTTTACGGTGCGCTCGGAGTAGGACAGCTTGCTGGCGATCTCACCGGTGTCGAGTCCCTCGGCGACCAGCCGCAGTACGTCGACCTCGCGGGCGGACAGCCCGGAGGCCGGGGCGCCCGGGCGGCCCGCGGCGTTACGGTGCAACGTACCGACCTGGTTGATCAGCCGGCCGAGCAGGTCGGCCGGCAGGTCGCCGTCGCCGCGGGCGGACGCGAGCACGGCCTGCACGAGCCGCAGCTCGGTGGCCTCGTGCCGCCAGACGATGGCGCCGACCCCGCACTCGATGACGTCGAGCAGTTCGGTCTCGCGCAGCGCCCCGACCACCAGCACGGCTCGCGCGCCCTCGCTGCGCACGACGCGGCGCAGCCGGGTCAGTTCCGGTTCGTCCAGGCTGTCGCTGATGAGCAGGGCGACCGTACCGGGGCCGGTCTCGGACTCATCGCGCAACTCGATCTCCGGGTGCCGGCGCAGCTGGCTGAGCGCACCCTCACGGGATATCGGGTCCGGTGCGTACACCGCGACGGGCGTGCGGACGCCCGGCGCCGACGAGCTGTTGATGACCAACCTCTTCCCCAATGTCCACGTGCCCGTCACCCCTGAGGGAATGGTGACGGGCGGGAGTACCCAGCCTGATGGGTCCAAAGGGGCAACGACAATCGTGGACGACCACGAGGTGGACCACGAGATGTGGGGGGCGGCGAGGGTGGTGGGTGACCGCGGGCCGGTGGGGGTCGCTCGCGCAGTTCCCCGCGCCCCGAGAAGGCCGGGCGACTGGTCCCACCCCGAATTGTGCCGACCCGGCAACAAACCCGGCGGTCGTCACGGCTCCCCACAACCTCTCCCGCCGGCACCCCCTCTAACCCCCCGAACGCCCCCCGAACCCACCAGCGCACCGCGAGGAGCCAGGAATGATGCATTCGTCCCCTGAACTCGTCGACGCCATGCACCTGTTGGCCGATGAAGCGGCGCGCACGCGGTCCGGGACCGGCCGACTCGTGCTGCTGCGGGGCGCCACCGGAACCGGCAGGACCACCGTCCTGGAGGCCGTCGCCGAGCAGGCGTCCGCCCTCGGTCTCGTCACCCTCCGCGCCCGCTGCTCGCCCGCCGACTCCGGCATCTCCTTCTCCACCGTCCTGCAACTGCTGGGCGCGGTGCCGGAGTTCGCCGACCTCGCGGTGGACGGCGACGAACGGGCGACCGCCGCGGGACTGTGGCGGGTGCTGCGCTCCTACGCCGACGACTCCCCGCTGCTGGTGGCCGTGGACGACGTGCACCTCGCGGACGCGGCCTCGCACCGCTGGCTGGTGGAGTCCGCCCGCCACATAGACCGGTTACCCATCCTCCTGGTCGTCGGCGAACGCAGCCAGTACGACCTGGACCCGCCCGGCCCCGGCTTCGCCCACACCCTCCCCCCGGCGCTCGTACGGACCCACACCCTCGCCCCGCTCACCCCGGAAGCCGCGGCCGGCCGGGTGCGGGACGTCTTCCCCGGCGCGGACCGGACCTGGGTGGACGACTGCGTGCGGGCCGCCGCCGGCAGCCCACTGCTGCTGCGGGCCCTGCTGGACGACCTCCGCGAGGCCCGGCAGCCCTCGGTGCCCACCGCCACCGCCGCGCTGTACCCGGGCGCCTACCCGGCCGCCGTCCACTGGTGGCTGGACAGTGCGGGACCGGCCACCACCGAGGTCGCGCGTGCCCTCGCCGTACTGGAGGAGAACGCCGCCGCGCTGCCGGAGGCCGACATCACCCCCCTGCTCGCCGAGCTGGCCGGCGCCGACCCCACCCGGGTGGCCGGCTGGCTCACCGCCATGACCAACCTCGGGCTGCTCACCCCGGGCCCCGACAGCCGGCCGCACTATCCGCATCCCCTGCTGCGGGACGCGGTCCTCGCCGGCGTCCCCGCGAGCCGCCGCCGGGCAGTGCACCGGGCGGCCGCCGAGGCGATGCTGCGCCAGGACGCCCCCGCCGAGGCGGTGGCCCGGCAGTTGCTCGCGACCGGACCGGTGACCGCCCCCTGGGCGGTCACCCTGCTGCAGGACGCGGCCGCGCTCGCCCTCCTCGACGGCCGGGACGCGGACGCGGTCGGCTATCTGCGCCGGGCCCTGGACGAACCCCTCTCCGACGACCGCCGGCAGCGGGTGCTGACCGAGCTCGGCTCGCTGGAGTACGCGGCACCCCGCTCCTCCGCGGCGATCCCCCGGCTCGCCGAGGCGGTCCGGCTGCCCGCCGCCCCGCAGGACCGGGTGCGCGCCGTCGTCGCCCTCGGCACCGCGCTGACCGGCCGGGGGCGCACCCGCAAGGCCGTCGAGGTACTGCGGTCCGTGGACGGCGAGCTGATCGACCACCCCGACCTGGTGCGCACCCTGCACACCGCCACCGTCCTCCTCTCCGACCAGGACCAGGAGATACGGCAGGAGGTGTACCGCCGGCTGTCCGAGACCGCCGAACGCTCCCCCGAACTGGTCGGCCCCGCCGGGCAGGCCCTGCTGGTACGGCACGCCGCGTCGGCGGGCCTCGTCTCGGCCCGGGACGCCATGCGGAGGCTGCGCACCCTGCTCACCGAACCCGGCGACCCGCTCACCGAGCCGTTCCTGGTCGGTACGGCCGCCACGGTCGCCCAGTGGGCCGACGAACTCGACGAGGCCGGCCGGCTGGTGGACCGCGGGCTGGCCGGCCAGCGCCCCGACCTGCTGCACCCCATGCACCAGGCCCTGCTCAACTGCCGTTCGGACATCGCGGCCGCCCGCGCCGACTACACCCGCCCGACGCGCGTGCCCGAGTCGGTGACGCCGGACAACGCCCACGCGCACGTCCTGGTCGAGCTGGTGGAGACCGGCCGGACCGCGCAGGCCGAGCGCCTGGTCGCCGGGCTGGACCTGCGGGAGGCGGCGGACTCCTGGGAGCTGAACCGGTTCCTCTACGCGCGGGGGGTGGTGCGGGCCGCCGCCGGTGATCCGGCGGCGGCGCTCCACGACTTCCTGGAGTGCGGCCGCCGGCAGTCCGCCCGTGAGGTGACCAGCCCGGTGGTCACTCCCTGGCGCACGGCGGCCGCCGAGTGCCGGCTGGCCCTCGGCCGCCCCCTGGAGGCCATCGCCCTCGCCGAGGAGGAACTGCGGCTGGCCAGGGTCTGGGGCACTCCGCGCACGGTGGGACGGGCCCTGCGCGTCCTCGGTACCGCGACCGGCGGCCGCCGGGGTCTGGAACTCACCGAGGAGGCCGTCGCGTTGCTGACCGACGGCGCCCCCGCCGGCATCGAACCGGCGCGCGCGCTGCTCGCCCTGGGCCACCGGCTCGGCGCCGTGGGCGAGGCGGCCCGGGCCCGGGCCAGCCTGCGGGAGGCCATGGCACTCGCCGAACGGGCCGGTGCCGTACGGCTGGTGGAGCTGGCCGAGCAGACGCTGCGAAAGGGCGGCTCCCGCTCCCCCGGACGCCGTACCGGCACCGCCTCGCTGACCGACAGCGAGCGCCGGATCGCCGAGCTCGCCGCCGAGGGCCGTACCAACGTGGAGATCGCGGCCCTGCTCCATCTGGCCCGCCGTACCGTGGAGACCCATCTCACCCACACGTACAAGAAGCTGGGCATCCGCCGGCGGGCCGAGCTGCGCCCGACCCTGGACCGGGGCGCGCCCCAGCCGTAGGCCGGCCGCCCCGGCGAGCGGCCGCCCGGTGTCAGGGAGCGAGCCAGTGGCCCGCCGCCGCGAGCAGCGCCCGTACGCCTGTCTCGATCGTGGGGTCCGGGACGGGGGCGAAGTGCGGGGAGTGGTTGGAGGGGATCTGCGGCGGGATCCCGTCCCGGACCAGGGCCTCCAGGTCGACGTCGGCGAAGAGGCCGTGGTCGGCGCCGCCGACGAACCAGAACACCGAGGGCACCCCGAGGGCGGTGCCGAAGGCCCCGAAGTCCTCACTGTTGGGGACCGGCGACGTCAACTCGAAGGTGAGGTGCGGGAACGCGGCGGCCATCGCCGCCTGTACGGCCTCGGTGGCGGCGGGGTCGTTGTGGGTGACCGGGAAGGATTCGATCGGGACGATCTCCGGTTCCTTCGGCGCGGCGGACGCGACCGCCTCGGCCCGCACGATCCGCTCGACGGCCGCCAGCACCCGTTCCCGCACGGCCGCCGTGGTGGACCGTACGTTGATCTTCAGCTCGACGGTGTCCGGGATGATGTTCTCCTTGGTGCCGCCGTGGATCGAACCGACCGTCACCACCGCCTGCTGGCCCGCGCCCACTTCACGCGAGACGACCGTCTGCAGCCGCATCACCACGGCGGCGGCCAGCACCACCGGGTCGACGGTCGCCTCCGGGGTGGATCCGTGCCCGCCCCGCCCGAAGAGCGTGACCCGCATACTGTCGGCGCCCGCCATCAGCGCCCCCGCCCGGGTCCCGACCAGTCCGGCCGGCGCGGCCGCCACGTGCTGGGCCAGGCACACGTCCGGCCGCGGGAACCGCTCGGCGAACCCGTCCGCCAGCATCTTCGGCGCCCCGCCCACCTCCTCGGCCGGCTGGAACACCGCCACCACCGTCCCGCGCCACCCCTCCCGCACGGCCGCCAGCCGGTCGGTGGCCCCCAACAGCCAGGTGACGTGCATGTCGTGGCCGCACGCGTGCATCACCCCGTCGTTCCGCGAGGCGTAGGGCAGTCCGGTCTCCTCCCGCACGGGCAGCGCGTCCATGTCGGCCCGCAGCAGCACGACCGGCCCGTCCCCGTTGGCCAGCACCCCGACCACGCCGGTGCCGCCGACCCCCTCGGTGACCTCCCAGCCCTGCTCCCGCAGCCGCTCGGCGACCACGCCCGCGGTCCGTTCCTCCGCGAAGGACAACTCCGGGTGCGCGTGCAGGTCCTCGTAGAGCGCACGCAGTCCGGGGAGCGTCCCGGCGAGTCCGGTCAGGAGGGGGCTGATGCTCATGGCGTCGTCTCCAGGCGTGGGTGGCGGTGCTTGCCCGTCGAGTCTCCACCGTCACCTGTCGCGGGAAACGCCCGAGCGCTCCTTTCGCGCCCTCAGGACGACTTGTCGGGCGGCCTGGGGCGGACCCGGCCCGGCTCCGGCAGTTCGCCCCGCTTGAGCCGGGCGTGCAGGACGTCGCCGATGAACAGGTCGTAGACCAGCACCCCGATCACACCGCCGACCAGCGGGCCGACGATCGGGATCCACCAGTAGTCGGTGAAACCGGCGCCGTTCCCGGGGAACGCCAGACTCTTCCACCCGGCGAGCCAGGTGAGCACGCGGGGCCCGAAGTCGCGGGCGGGGTTGATGGCGTAGCCGGCGTTCGCGCCGTAGGACATGCCGATGGCGGCGACGGCGAGGCCGATGACGAACGGGCCGAGGTTGGACCCCGCGGCCGTGTTGCGCAGGTCGATGACCGCGACGACGAACATGACCAGGAACGCGGTGCCCACGATCTGGTCGATCAGCGGACCCCAGATCCCGCCGTGGAAGTACGGCGCCGGGAAGGTGGCGAAGATGGAGAAGGTGGCCTCGGTGTGCCCGCCCACCTTCGGCGGCTTCGACAAGGCGTCGAACGCGTTGATCGCGTCGTGGTACACCAGGAAGACCAACGCGGCCCCGGTGAAGGCGCCCAGCACCTGCGACACCCAGTAGGGCAGCACCTTCGCCCACGGGAACCCGCGGCGCACGGCGAAGGCCAGGGTCACCGCCGGGTTCAGATGGGCGCCGCTGACACCGCCGGCCACGTAGATGCCGAACGTCACGGCCAGGGCCCAGCCCCAGCAGATCAGGAGCCAGTCACCGGCGGCCAGGAAGATCGTCGTGGCGGTCGCGGCACGCCCCGACCCCGGCAGCGCCGCGACGGCCATCGCCACGACACCGGCGCCGAACGAGACGATGACGAAGGTCCCGAGGAACTCGGCCATGCACTCACCGAGCAGCCCCCCACGGCTTCTGAGTCGGGAGGGCTTGAGGAGAGGAGATATTTCCACCGCCATCGCTGGCCCCCTTTGGCCGTCGCCGGTTCCCCGAGGGGATCAATCGGGCCGAACATCACATTGACCCACAGATGATGTTCGCGCAGATCGGCCCGGCGCGCTCGGCGGAGGCCACGGCCCGCGCCGGAGCGGCGGCTATCCGTCCAGGTCGTCCGCGTAGTGCCGGAATCCGTGCCGGTCGCGGTGGATCGACCAGAGCGTCTCGGCGAGCACCGCGGGATCCTTGCGCGCGTGCCCCGCGACGATGGCCCCCGGGATGACCAGTTGCGCCACGTGGATCCCCTCGCCGGCGAGCCGGTCGTGCAGCAGATGCCCGTAGGCGCTCTCGGCCGCGAAGGCGATGGAGGTCCCGGCGCGGTCCGGATGCGGAATGACCGCCGTCCCGCCGTTGACGAGGAGGACGGTCCCGCGGCCCAGTTCGCGCATCCCGGGCAGCACCTGCCGCACCGCGGCGACGGGCCCGTACACCGAGAACTCGACCGGGCCCAGCAGGTCCGCGTAGCCGGTCTCCAGCACCGGCCGCATGAAGTCCCGCTGCGGCACCGGGCTGTACTGGAGGATCTCCACGGTCCCGAGTTCCTCGGCGGCCCGCTCCAGCGCACCGGTGAGGGCGAGCGGATCCCGTACGTCGGCGGAGTACCCGCGCGCGTCGACGCCGTGACCGGCGAGTTCCCCGGCGATCGCGGCCAGCCGGTCCGCGTCCCTGGCGAGCAGCGCGACACCGAACCCCTCCCGCCCGAACCGCCGGGCGACGGCGGCGCCCAGACCCGGCCCGGCACCCACGATGGCGACACTGCTCACGACGTGACTCCTGACGGCTGGAACGGCGAGGTGTACCCGGTGCTGCGACCGGAAAGGCCCACCGGCTCGCGACGCCCGGCGCGGCACGAACTTTCCGGCCAACCCTTCCAGCGAACCCTTCCGGTCACAGCACTAGCTCCGTACCGCGCGGCCCCGGACTTCACACGTGCGCGTACCGGCACCCCCCGCGACGACACACGGGCGGGCGACGAGGGCCGTGTCACCCGTCCGGCCCTCGTGCGCTCGTGGGCGCGGACGCGCCGGGTGAGGGTGGCAGTGGCCGCGCCCGCCGTGTCGGCGCGGTGTGCGCCACGCCCGTGCGCGGCCCTCCGACCGACGCCGGGCCCGCGGTCCGGCCGGCGGCCGGGAGGAGGCACCGATGGAGGACGGCGACGGCGCGCCGCGGGACGAGCTGGCGGAGCTGAGGGGGCGTCTGACGGCGCTGGAGAACGAGCGGGCCCTGCGGGTCTCCCGGCATCACGGCAGGTCCCTCCTCGGTGCCGTGCTCGTCGTCCTCGGCTGCCTCCTCGCCCCGCTCTCCGTGGTCGCGGCGTGGGCCGCCGACGTGGTGGGCGACACCGACCGCTACGTCGCCACCGTCGCCCCGCTCGCCTCCGACCCCGCCGTGCGGGACGCGGTCGCGAACCGGGCCACCGACGCGCTGATGACCCGCCTCGACCTGCCGGCCCTCCTCGCCGACGTGACCCCCGCGGACCGGCCCCGGCTGCAGCAGGCGCTCGGCGGCAGGCTGGGGGGCGCACTCGGAGGGGCCGTCCGCGGCTTCGTCCACGACCAGGCCCTCAAGGTCGCCTCGTCGCGCGCCTTCGAAACCGTCTGGACCGACGCCAACCGCCGGATCCACAGCAGCGTCGACAAGGCCCTCACCGGCAGCGGCGGCGGCGCGGTCCGGCTGACCGGCGACGCCGTCACGCTCGACCTCGGCCCCCTCGTGGACCAGGTGAAACAACGGCTGGTGGACGCCGGTCTGACCCCCGCCGAGCACATCCCCGCCGTGCACGCGGACTTCACCCTGGTGAGGTCCGACCAGATCGGCAAGGTCAGGACCTGGGTGCGGCTGCTCCAACTCGCCGGGAACTGGCTGCCGGTGCTGGCCGTCCTGCTGGTCGCCGCCGGGGTGCTGCTCGCGGTCCGGCGCCGGCGGGCCCTGGTCGCGGGCTGCGTCGGCGTCGCCGTCGCCACCGGGCTCCTCGGCGTCGGGCTGAGCGTGTTCCGGGCGATCTATCTCGACCGGCTGCCCGCGGACGTCTCCCCGGACGCCGCCGCCGCCGTCTACGACGCGCTGGTCCGCTTCCTGCGCACCACCGTGCGCATGGTGGTGGCCCTGGCCGTGGTGGTCGCCGTCGGGGCCTGGCTCACCGGCCCCGGCCGGTATGCCGGGCTGGTACGCGGACTGTGGTCCTCCGGGATCGGCGCGGTGCGTGCCACCGCCGACCACGCGGGCCTGCGCACCGGTCCGGTCGGACCCTTCGTCGGCCGCCACCGCGCCTGGATCGGCCGGCTCCTGGTCGCGGTGTCCCTCCTGGTCTACCTGCTGTGGTCGTATCCGACCGGCTGGGTGGTGGTGGGCATCGCGCTGTGCCTGCTGTTCGCGCTGGCGGTGGTGGAGTTCCTGGCGGAGCGGGAGCGTCCGGCCGCGCCCTAGTGCGGTGTCACTCCTCCTAGTGCGGTGTCACTCCTCGGGCGGCCGGGCCTCCATCAGGCGTTCCGCGATGTCGTCAGCCCAGGTCTGGGCCCAGCGGCGCAGGTTCAGGACCGCCTGGTCGTCCAGGCCCTGGGCGGTGAACCGGCGGTCGTCCATCCAGTCGGTGCCGGTGAGACGGGACTGGAGGTCGGCGAGGTCGAAGGTGTCGCGGGCGTGGCGGCGGCCGAGGTCCTCGAGATCGGGGAGGCTCCAGCGGTCCGCGGCCGCGTGCACGACGGCCAGGTCGCCGGGCAGGCCGCGGTCGGTCAGTGCCCACACCCGCATGCCGACCGTGTCCTCTGCGGAGAGGGTCAGGCCGAGTCCGGTGCGGACCGGCGGGTGCCAGAGGGCCTCCTTGAGGAGGTCGACCTCGGCCGACTCCTCCGACACCGCGTCGGTGACGAGGAGCCGGGCGGAGAGCGGGTCCGTCTCGCGCGGGTCCACGCTCCAGCCCCGGTCGCGCAGCACCGCGGACACCGTCCCGGCGATCGTCCGCATCGGCGCCGGGTGCTGGGTGGCGGCCTCCAGCGTGCGGCCGGGGCGGTCGCACAGGCCGTGGGCCAGGGCCGCGTAGTCGCCGGTCAGGGCCAGGGGGTAGGCGGCACCGGCCGACAGCAGGTCGGGCAGCAGCCGGCGGTGGAGTTCGGGAAGGCCGACGTTCACGAGGCGGCCGGTGCGCGGCGGGCGGGTCGGACTGCCGTGAGGGGTGCCGGAAGTGCCATGTGGGGGATTATCGCCGGTCGGAGGGGGCGGGCGCGCGACCGCGCGGTCCGGACCGCGTCCCGTCGTACGGCGCGGACGGGTCCCGCGGACCCGGCGTCGCGTCGCCGCGGACCCCTGCGGCACACTCCGCACATGGAGCCCTCCTCCCGTCCGCCGTCCGCCTGTTGCACACCCCCCGCCCCCGCCGGCCACCCGGCGGCACGGTCCCTTCCGGCCACCGGAACCTCCGCGGACACCACGGCCGACCCCGACACCGGTCCCCGCACGGGTGACGCGGCCGACCTCGCCTCCGGAGACGCCCGGGAGAGCGGCGGCATGGTGGCACTCCCCGGCGGTGACTTCCTCATGGGGGCCGAGGACCCGGAGGGCTTTCCCGCGGACGGGGAGGGGCCGGTGCGCACCGTGCGCGTGGCGCCGTTCCTCGTCGACGCCTGCGCGGTGAGCAACGACGCGTACGCCGCGTTCGTCGCCGACACCGGGTACGTCACCGACGCCGAACGGCTGGGCTGGTCCTACGTGTTCGCCGGCTTCCTGCCCGCCGCGCGCGCCCGGGACGCGCCCCGGCCGCCCGGGACGCCCTGGTGGTGCGCGGTCGCGGGAGCCGCCTGGCACGAGCCGGGCGGGCCCGGCAGCGGGCTGGACGGGCTCGGCCGCCACCCCGTCGTGCACGTCTCCTGGTACGACGCCGCCGCCTACGCGGCCTGGGCCGGCAAGCGGCTGCCCACCGAGGCGGAGTGGGAGTACGCGGCCCGTGGCGGTCTGGTGCAGGCCCGCTATCCCTGGGGGGACGAGCTGGACATGGACGGCGAGTACCGGTGCAACATCTGGCGCGGGACCTTCCCCACCCGCAACACCGCGGCCGACGGGTACCCGGGCACCGCTCCCGTCGACGCGTTCGCGCCCAACGGGTACGGCCTGCACAACATGTCGGGCAACGTGTGGGAGTGGTGCGCCGACCGGTGGACGGCCGGGCACGCCCCCGGTACCGGGCACGAAGCCGCCCGGGTCGTCCGGGGCGGCTCGCATCTGTGCCACGCCTCCTACTGCAACCGCTACCGGGTCGCCGCCCGCACCGCGAACACCCCCGACAGCTCGACCGGTCACACCGGCTTCCGCTGCGTCCGCGACGCGGGCTGAGCGCGCGGGGAGCCGCCCGGTCAGGCGTGCTCGGGCCGGTGGACCGCCAGCGCCCAGATCACGAAGAAGTCGATGCCGATCATGATGAGCGCCCACAGCGGGGCGTAGGGCAGGAACAGGAACTGGGCGATCATGCTCAGCGCGGCCAGGAAGATGCCGACGCCGCGGGCCCAGCCGGGGGCGCCCCTGAGCAGGGCCGCGCCGGCGATGACGCCGAGTGCGCCCAGGATCACCAGGATCCAGCCCCAGCCGGTGAGGTTGATCTTGTAGATGTAGTCGTGGATGCGGGTGTACACGTCGTCGGTGGCGATGGCGGAGATGCCCTGCAGGATGGCGAAGATGCCGTTCATCAGCAGGAGGACCCCCGCGAAGACCACCCCGCCGGTGGCCCAGCCGCTGGTCGGTGCGGGCGCCGGTGCCGGCGCCGGATGCGTCTGCTGTGTCATGGGTACGACGATCCGGCCGCCCTCGGCCCCTCACCACGGGGGCTGCTCCGAACGGGTGAACGCGGGCCCCGCACCCCGGCCCTCACCTGCCGACCGGGCCGACGTACGTGCCCGGGTGGGTCGCACCGTCCTGGAGCACCACGGCACCGCCGCGCCACGGCAGGTCGTACGAGGTGCGCTGGTTCGGCGCCGTGATGACGACCGTGGTCGGCGTGAACGCCGTGGAGTCGTCCGCGTCCGACGTCAGGTAGGTGAGGGTGAAGTGGGCGGCGGCGCCGCTCGCCAGGGTGACCCGCTGCGGGGTGGCGTCGGTGCGCCGCAGCGACCACTGCCGGCCGCTGTTGACCAGGTCGACGCCCGGGAAGCCGTAGAGCGTGCAGGTGCGGCCGCTCTTGTTGGTGAGCGCCACGACGGCGTGCCGCTGGCCGCTGCCGCTGCCGGTGTCCGCCCACGAGTAACCGAGCCCGGAGGCCTGGCAGGCGCCGGCCGTGCCGCCGGCCGCCGAGGAACCGCCCGCGGCGGACGAGCCGGTGCTCCCGCCGGTGCCGCTCCCCGACCCGGTGTTCCCGTCGGGCGTGGCCCCGGACCCCGTCGAGCCGTTCGTTCCGGTCCCGGTCGCTCCGGTCCCGGCCGTGCCGCCCGAACCCGCCGCACGGCCGGGGGTTCCGCTCGCCGTGCCGGTGCCCGTGCCGCTCGCCGCGTCGCCCGCGGCCGGAACCGCCGTACCGCCCTCGGAGGCGACGGAGCCGGACGCGCCGCCGCCGCAGGCGGTCAGCAGGCCCGCCAGCGCGGCGGCACCGGTCAGCGCGGCGGCGGTCCTGCTCAGGTTGCGGTGACGGTTCGACATGGGGTCCCCAGCGGTGGTGTGCCTTCCCGGCTCTCTGCCGGACACCCCTTTCGATGCGGCCCCGGACAGGGAAGTTCGGGGTCCGCCGTCACGGCACCGTCGTGGTCGTGTCACGCCCGCCGTTACGGAGTCAGGCGGCCCGGTTCGCCGCGCGCCGTCAGGCCATCCAGAAGAAGACCGCCGTCATCCGCTTCTCCTCCAGCGTCCTGCCGGCGTAACCGGTGGCGCTGTGCACGAGGTTGGCGTTGTAGAGGAGCAGCCGGTTGTACCGGTGCGGGACGCGGACGTCCTCCTCGAAGTGGTCGGCCGGGACGAACCGTGTCCCGAGCGCCTCGACGAGGTTGTTGTGCGGAGCCTGGACGATGTTGCCGCCCAGCCGGCCGCCGGGCAGCGACTGGCGGTAGAAGGCGGTGCCGCAGTCCTTGGCGACACCGGGGTTGAGATACAGGACCGCCGCGTACCGGCACAGCGCCCGCGAGTCGGTGTGCGGACGCGGTTCGCTCTCGCCCGCGCCGACGACCTGGACGCAGTTGTGGTTGAGGGTGCCGCCGCCGGGCGCCCGCTGCACCCAGAGCTTCCCGGCGCCGGTCGCCTTCCGCACCAGGCCTTCCACGACGGCGATCTCGTCGGGCTCCAGGCCGGGCATGGTGCGCAGGCCCGGCCAGGTCTCCGCGGTGTACGGGTATCCCTGGACCCAGTCGTCCCTGTCCAGGCAGCGCTCGCGCACGGCGTCCACGTCCGGCAGGACGTCGTCGAACACCCAGTAGTCGCGGCCCCTGGTCGGCTTGCGGTAGGGGAGTACGGGCAGCGCGGCGGGACCTGGTCCGGGTCCGCGGCCTGGCCCACGGCCGGGGGCGCCGCCGTGGGGAACGCGCGGGAAGGGGGGCTGTGGGGGCATGCGGCGAAGCTAGGCGCAGCCTTGTCATGGCCACACTCACCAGGTGAAGTCATCACCTTCCTCTGGCCAAGACATGGGAAGACGGCCCCCCGGGCAGAGCAAGCCCTCACAGTTTCTTTGCCAAATCAAAAGGTTTCCGGCCGTTCCCTCATCCGTATTCATCGGCGACCTACCCCGCCCCTGCGCGGGATCCCTTACCGGCAGGAGGCACCGGTGCGCTTTTCGCGGAACGCGACGGGAACGCTCTTCGTGGGCGGAGCGCTGAGCATCACCCTCGCGGCACTCGCCTACCCGAGCATGCTGGGCGTGAACACCGTCTCCAGCGACACCAACCGGGTGATCGCCAACACCCAGTGGGGACCGCTGACCGAGGGCGACCGCGACTTCGTGGTGAAGGTGCGCGCGGCCGGACTGTGGGAGTACCCCGTGGGCCAGCTCGGTCTGAAGAAGGGGCAGAGCCAGGCGGTCATCACCGCGAGCAAGCACCTGATCGACGGGCACGCGGCACTGGACGCCAGCTGCCGCAAGATCGCGCCGATGCTGAACATCAGCATCCCGAACCTGCCCTCCCCGCAGCAGCAGGGATTCGTCAACACCCTGAGCGCGGACAGCGGCAAGAAGTTCGACACGGACTTCGCCAACATCCTGCGGGTCACGCACGGGTCGATCTTCAACACGATCGCCAAGATCCGCTCCACCACCCGCAACACCCTGGTACGGATCCTGGCCGACCAGGCCAACGCCACGGTCCTCGACCACATCACCGTGATGGAGCAGACCGGACTCGTCGACTTCCCGTCGGTCCTCTTCCAGGAGACGACACCGCCGAAGCTGCCGGCCACCGACCTGACCCCGCCGCCCCCGGACGGGGGACAGCCGCAGGTCGTGCTCACCCCGCCGGTCAACAGCACGACCAAGCCGCCGGCCCTGCCCGGGGAGAAGGGCTTCACGGGCAGCGGTGCGGGTGTCGGCACCGGGGCCGGGACCGGATCCGACACCGGGGCGGGAGCGGGGACCGGGACCGGGACCGGAGCGGGAACCGACCCCACCACGGCCGTGAACGTGGTCCCGGGGGCCAGTCCCACCACCGGCTGAGCCGCGTCAGGCGCCCAGCCACACCGTGGTGTCGGGCGGCAGCGTGCCGTCCAGCGGCAGCGGCACGCTGGCCAGCAGCACTTCGCCCGGCGGCAGCGGCACCGGCGCGTCCGACACGTTCGTGACGCACCGCCAGCCGTCCGACCGGGCGAAGTGCAGCACCCCGTCCGGCGCCGCGGCCCAGGTCAGCGCCTCGCCCTCGACCAGCTTGCGGCGCAGCCGCAGCGCGGTGCGGTACATCTCCAGGGTGGAGCCCGCGGCACCGGCCTGCGTCCCGACGGCGTACGACCCGAACCACGTCGGCTGCGGCAGCCAGGCACCGCCCGCCCCGAAGCCGTAGGAGGGGCCGTCCGCCGTCCACGGCAGCGGCACCCGGCAGCCGTCGCGGCCCTTGCGGGCGTGGCCGGTCTGCTCCCAGACCGGGTCCTGGAGGACGTCGGCGGGCAGGTCGGCGGCCTCGGGCAGGCCCAGTTCCTCACCCTGGTAGACGTACGACGATCCGGGCAGCGCCAGCATCAGCAGGGTGGCGGCGCGGGCCCGGCGGAGGCCATGAGAGACATCGATCCGCGGCGCGCGACCGCCCGACAGCAGCCAGGCGTTCTCGTCCGTGTCCGGCGGCAGCGTCAGCCGGGAGGCGTGCCGCACGACGTCGTGGTTGGAGAGCACCCAGGTGGCGGAGGCGCCGGCCGCGCGGGCGGTGGCCAGGGAGCCGGTGATCACCTCACGCAGCGCGCCGGCGTCCCAGGGCGTCTGCAGGTACTCGAAGTTGAAGGCCTGGCCGAGTTCGTCCGGGCGGGCGTACAGGGCACGGCGGGCACCCGGCACCCAGGCCTCGGCGACGGCCGTACGGGGCGGGGTGTAGGCGTCGAGGATCTCGCGCCAGTCCCGGAAGACCTCGTGCACCTCGTCACGGTCCCAGTAGGGGTGCGTGCCGGGCGGCACCCGCTCCAGCGCCTGTTCGCCGGTCGCGCCGAACTCGGCCACGTCCCGCAGCGGTTCGGCGAGGTCCTTCACCAGGGCGTGCGCCACGTCGACACGGAAGCCGTCGACGCCCCGGTCGGACCAGAAGCGCAGGGTGGTGCGGAAGTCGGCGCGGACCTCCTCGTGGTCCCAGTTCAGGTCCGGCTGCTCGGGGGCGAAGAGATGCAGGTACCACTCGCCGTCCGGGACCCGCCGCCAGGCGCTGCCGCCGAACACCGACTGCCAGTCGGAGGGAGGGAGCTCACCGTGCTCGCCGCGGCCGGGGCGGAAGACGTACCGCTGCCGGGCCGCCGATCCGGGACCCGCGAGCAGTGCCTCCTGGAACCAGGGGTGCAGCCGCGAGGTGTGGTTGGGGACGATGTCGACGATCACCTTGAGACCCAGCCGGTGCGCCTCGGCGGCCATCGCGTCGAAGTCGTCCAGGGTGCCAAGGCGCGGGTCGACGTCCCGGTGGTCGGCGACGTCGTAGCCGCCGTCGGCGAGTTCGGACGGGTAGAACGGGCTGAGCCACAGGGCGTCCACGCCGAGCGCGCCCAGATGGGGCAGCCGCTCGGTGACGCCCCGGAGGTCACCGAGCCCGTCGCCGTCCGCGTCGGCGAAGCTGCGCGGATACACCTGGTAGATCACGGCCTGGCGCCACCAGTCGGGGTTACGGGAGGAGAGGTCGGCCACGCGCGTTCCTTTCGGACGGGAGCAGAACCGGGCGGAGGGAAACCGAGAACAAGTCTGTCCAGATTGCCGAGAAAGCGAACCTTCACACGGGCCGGAGTGGATCGCTCCCCCTGTGCAGGAGTTGTGATGAGTCCTGAACACCACTTGATTCAGGGCAGGTTGACAGGCTTCGACACGTCACACGACCATGGGCCCACACCGTGGCGCATGTGACCAATGAGCCTGGTGCCTCTTCTCTTTCCGCAGCCTCCGCTGCTCTCCTCGCGAGATCCACGATGGGATATCCATGTCCATAACCAGACATGTCACCGCGCACCGCCTGCTGGGGACGGGCCTCGCGTCGTTCGCCCTGTGTGCCGCCTCCGTCGCCGGGGCGTCCGGCGCCTTCGCGCACGGCGGCGCGCCGGGCGGTGACGGCTGGAAGTCCGGCGGCCACTACAGCCCCGGCACCGGAGCCGGCAGGGAGACCGGCACCGACAGGTGCCAGTTCTCGGTCGACGGCTCGGACTTCTTCGACTCGGTGAAGGTCGACGACCAGAACCTGAAGGTCACCGACGACGGCAAGGTCCACATCAAGGTCCGTGCCGCCGCCGGCGCCGCGAGCTGCACCGCCTCGCTCGCCTCCTACCTGGCCCACGGCGCCTCCTTCGCCACCTCCGGGCAGCAGATCTTCGTCGACTTCGACTCGGTGACGGTCAAGCAGGGCCAGACCGACTCCCTCGACATCGCGGTCCCGGACGCCGGCTGCTTCGCGCAGATCGACCTGTACCGGGGCGCGGTCAAGTTCGACGGCGAGAAGGACGCGAACGACGGGTTCGAACACGGTGACCTGCCGGCCGGCCCGGACCACGCGGTCATCAAGGACAAGCTGATCGCGTCCTGGAACGGCGGCACCAAGGACTGCGCGACCGGCGAGGCGTCGTCCTCCCCGTCCCCGACCCCGTCGGTCTCCGCCTCGGAGTCCACCCCGGCCGGGGAGACCACCCCGCCGCCCGCGCAGCTTCCCTCGCCCTCGGCGAGCGAGTCGACCGGCACCGCCACGCCGTCGGCCTCCGCCTCCGAGTCGACGACCGCCCCCGCGCCGGCCCCGAGCACCGACTCCGGCTCCGGCGGCGGCGACCTGGCCCACACCGGCGCCAGCTCCACCACCCCGCTGATCGCGGGCGGCGCGGCCGTACTGCTGGCCGGCGGCGCGGCGATCGTCGTCGCCACCCGTCGCCGCAAGGCCACCGGCTGACCCGGGGCGACGCACACGGGTGCGCCCCGGCCGCGAGGAGCGGCCGGGGCGCACCCGCTGCCGTGGTCAGCAGTTGCGGATGGACCAGACCGGACCCCAGTCCTGGTCGTGGTTGGTGAAGTCCGGGGTGAAGGACCTCAGCACGTTGCCGCTCTGACCGTAGAAGTACGAGGTGACCCCGCCGGTCTGGGCGTCGTAGAAGTTGCCCGTGCCGTTCCAGTAGGACAGCGAGTAGCGCGCGCAGTTGTAGAAGAAGAACTGCTTGTAGTCGTTGGTCGTCGGGTCCCAGACGACCGCGCAGAGGTTGCCGGAGGCGCAGGTGTAGGTCTGGCCCGGGCTCCCGTGCGCGGTGCGCACGGCGGGCGAGGACGTCGGCGAGACCGCGGCCGCCACGGACTGCGACGCGGCCCCCACGGGTGCGGGCGGAAGGACGAGGACGTGCCCGCCGGTCCGCTGCGGCACCGCCTGGGCCGGCCCCGCCACGAACAGGGCCGCCAGCGCCAGCACGAGAGCGCCGAGCAGCCCGATGACCGATCGTATGTCGCGCATTCTGATGAACCCCCTGTGAGGAACGGCGACTTGGACGCCCACCAGGCTGTCCGTCACGCCGTCGCCCCACCACATGTTTAAGCCCTGGCTTCAGGGTGCCGGGCTACGGGGCCCGGCCTCCAGCAGGGTGAGCCCGGCCGGGGTGATGGTGTGTACGACGTACCTGCTGCGCCGGACGCTGAGCAGCAGGCCGGCCCGGCGCAGCACGGCGGTGTGCTGGCTGGCGGCGGCCCCTGAGATGCCGAAGCGGGCGGCGAGCTCCCCGGTGGTGCGGCCGGTGACCACGTCCTCCAGGATGGCCGCGCGGGTGCGGCCGAGCAGCGCGCCCAGCTCGGTTGCGCGCGGGGACCCGCCGCTCAGCCAGCCGGGGGTGTGGTGGATCGGGTAGACCAGCACCGGGGTCCAGTCGGGCGTGGGGAAGGCCAGGGTGACGGGTCTTCGGGTGCAGAAGAACGACGGCTGCAACAACAGGCCCCGCCCCTCCAGGCGGACCTCGTGGTCGACCGGGTAGTCCGCCTCCAGCACCGGGGGACGCCAGCGCAGCACGGGGTCGAAGCTGGCCAGCAGTCCGTCGGCGCCGCCCGCCAGGACCGCGCGGGCACGGGTGGCGAGGTCGGCGTCGATCTGGCCGCGGATCGCCCGCCAGTAGGGGGCGAGGGCCCGCCCGTGGTAGCCGTGCAGCGCGGCTCCCAGCCGGCGCAGGGCGCCCGGGTCGCCGTCGGCGAGGGCCCGGGCCAGGTCGGGCAGCGGGCGGCGCCGGTACGGGGAGGCGGCGAGCAGGGTGAGGTCGTCGCGCAGCGCGGTGCGGGGCGCGCGGAGCACGGTGTCGAGGGCGGTCGTCAGGTCGTCGTGGCCGCCGGCGGCGGGCGTGAGGAAGTCGGGGAAGTAGCCGCGGCCCGGCAGCAGACCGGCGAGCAGCCGGTCCGCCGGGCCGCCCAGCCGGGGGCGGACCAGCCGCCGCCACGGCCCGAAGGACACGGCGTCGGCGTCGCGGAACAGTCCCTGGAAACTGTTGGCGATCTCCCAGAGATGGTCGGGCCCGGCGGCGACACGTACCCGCGCGACGTCGTCGGACGTGAAGTGCACCCGCAACATGGGGGGTTCTCCGATGGTGGTCGGTCACCGGGTTGCCCCACGAGCGTCACCCGTCCCGCGCGAAGCGGGCAAGGGTGTTTTCAGTTGTCTTTGCCCGCCGCAGTCTTGACCCGGTCGGTGACGACGGTGTCCAGGTACAGCTGCACGTACCGGGCGACGTCCACGTCCAGCGCCACGTCCACCATGGTCCGTTCGCGGCCGCCGCCGTGGATCTCGGCCTCGCCCGGTCGGGGCCGGCGGTCCACGAGGGTCTGGCCCCTGGCCGGTCCCGGAGCCAGCGAGACCTC
Organism: Streptomyces sp. NPDC001068; assembly: GCF_042897315.1. NCBI lineage: Bacteria > Bacillati > Actinomycetota > Actinomycetes > Kitasatosporales > Streptomycetaceae > Streptomyces > Streptomyces sp. NPDC001068. The sequence goes on from NZ_JBIAYD010000008.1 coordinate 104,151, forward strand.
CACGGGGAGGTGCCGGGTCGTCAGGCCCGCCGGGTCGGCGACGGCGCAGACCGCGCCCGCGTCGCCGAGACCGCCGGCCGGGTCGTCACCGTCCGGGTCCGGGGCGGCGGGCCGGTGCGCCAGCAGGTCGCCGGCGAGCCGGGCGCCCGGTTCCGCGCTCGCGCGCAGCCTCCGCACGTCCGCGCCCGGGACCACGACCCGCTGGAAGACGTCCAGGCCGTACATGGTGATCGGCACTCCGGCGGTGAGCAGGACCGCGGCGGCCTCCGGGTCGTGCCAGACGTTGAACTCGGCGACCGGAGTTGCGTTCCCGGTGGCGACGGCGCCGCCCATGAAGACGATCCGCTCGATGTTGCGGGTGACCTCGGGATGGGTGCGCAGCAGCAGGGCGATGTTGGTGAGCGGCGCGGTCGGGACGAGGGTGACCGGGCGGGGCGAGGCGAGGATCTCGCGGCGGAGCAGCGTGACCGCGTCGACGTCGGCGGGGCGGCGGGCGGGCGCGGGCAGCCCCAGGTCGCCCATGCCGTCCGTGCCGTGCACGTGCCTGGCCGACCGGGCCGCCTCGATGAGCGGCCGTTCGGCCCCCCGCGCGACGGGTACGTCCCCGGCCCCGGCCCGCTCCAGGACGGTCAGCGTGTTGCGCACCACCCCGTCCACGTCCGTGTTCCCGGCCACACAGGTGACCGCGCGCAGGTCGATCCCCGGGTGCCGTACGGCGAACAGCAGGGCGAGTGCGTCGTCGACACCGGTGTCGCAGTCGATGATCACCGGGATGGGCTGAGCGGCCACGAGCGGCTCCTTCCGTCACCCCGACCCTATGCGCCGACCGGAACGTCCCGACGGCCGGTACGGGAGCCCCCGGCACGGGTGGCCGCTTCGGCGGGGCTCCTTCCGGGTGGTGGACTCACCCGGAAGGACCGGAGCGGTGGTGGGCCCGCGCCGGTGGTGGTGGCGTGATCTCACGCGCCCACCGCTCCCGTTCCCGGAGAGGCCCCCGCCATGAGAGTCATCGCCTCCGGTCTTGCCGTGGCCGGCCTGCTCGCCGCCTCCGCCTGCACGGCCGGCCGGCCGCCGCAGGCGTCCGCGCCGGGCGCCTCCCCGGCGACCGCCGCGACCACCGCGGAGCGCCCCGCGCCCGCCAGCCCGGCCGCCTCGCCCGGCGTCCCGGCGCTCACCCCCGACCAGGCTCAGTCCGCGCTCATCGGCGAGGCCGACCTCGGGGTGCCGTGGACGGCGGGCGACTCCACCGCCACCTGGCACGACGGGCTGCTCAAGGCCGTCACCGCGCAGCCCGACTGCCAGCGCCTGCTCGACGCCCTGTACGCCGACGAACTGCTCGAACCGGCCGGCCCGCACGCGGTCACCGTCCTCGACGACGGCGACGACGACGCCCAGCTCCGCTACCAGGTCTACGCGAGCCGCGCCGCCGACGTGGACCGCACCCTGGCGTGGCTGCGCGCGGTACCCGGTGTCTGCGGGCAGTTCTCCGCGCAGACGACCTCGGCCGGCACCGAGACCGTCCAGGTCGCCGACTCCGGACTGCCCGCCTTCGGCGAGGCCCGCCAGGGCCTGCGGGTCACCCTCACCACGCAGCCGGCGGCGGACGACGACCCCACCACCCTCACCGTCGACGTCGCCGTCGTCCGGGTCGGCGACGACGCGATCGTCCTCACCGCAGGCGCCCTCGGCAGCCTCCCTGCGGACACCGCCCGGCAGAGCCTCGACGTCGGGGTCCAACGCCTCGCCCAGGTAAGGGAGCAGGGCCGGGCGCAGGCGTAGCGCCCGGCCCGGCCGGTCAGGGGAGGATCGCGTCGACGTAGCCGCCGTCCACCCGCAGCGCGCCGCCGGTCGTGGCCGAGGCCTGCTCGGAGCTGAGGTAGACGACCATGTGGGCGATCTCCTCGGGTTCGATGAGCCGTTGCAGCAGGGACTGCGGCCGGTACTCGCGCATGAACGTCCGCTGCGCCTCCTCCCACGGCAGGTCCCGGTCCACGAGTTCGTACACGAAGTCCTCGACGCCGCCGGTGTGCGTGGGGCCGGCGATCACCGAGTTCACCGTCACGCCGGTGCCGGCCGCCTTCTTCGCGAAGCCGCGGCTCACCGCGAGCAGCGCGGTCTTCGACATCCCGTAGTGGATCATCTCGGCCGGGATGACCACCGCCGAGTCGCTGGCGATGTACTGCACGCGCCCCCAGCCGCGTCCGGTCATGCCCGGCAGGTACAGCCGCGTCAGGCGGACCGCGGCGAGCACGTTGACCTCGAAGTAGCGCCGCCACTCGTCGTCGCTGAGTTCCAGCGGGTCGGCGGACCCGAAGACACCCAGGTTGTTGACGAGGATGTCCACCTCGGGCAGCAGTTCCACCGCCCGGGCCGCGCCCTCCTCGGTGGCGACGTCGGCGGCCACGGGCACCAGGTCGGCGCCGGGCGCCTGCCCGGCCAGCGCCCGTACGCTGTCGGCCACCCGGCGTTCGTCACGGCCGTTGACCCCCACCCGGGCTCCGGCCCGGGCGAGCCCGGCGGCGATGGCGGCACCGATGCCCTGCGTGGAGCCGGTGACCAGTGCGGTGCGTCCTGTCAGATCGATATGCATGGGCGGGAGAGTTCCCTTCGTCCACCTGTGAATGCCGGGGTCCGGCTGCCGCTGCCTACGCAAGCCACCGTCCGTCATCCGCGACGGCCCGACCCGGCCACCTGGTCCGAACGGGCTACGGCGCGCCCCGGGGGAGCCCGAGGACCCATGTCCCCCGGCGCTCCGAGGACCGCCGCCCCCACCCGTGCACGCGCCGCCCCCGCGCCCGGACGGCCCCCGCGCCCGGACCCGGCCTCCTACAGCGGTGGCTGTGCCGGGGCCGGGCCTAGGGTCGTGGTGCCCGGCGCGGTGCGGTGCCCGAGTCCGGTGCGGTAGGCGTCCAGGGCCGCCTCCACCCGGCCGCTGCGGCGCAGCAGGTCTCCCAGCAGCCGGCACAGGTCCGCCAGGTCGCCGGCGGCGCCCGCCCGCTCCAGCAGGCTCAGCGCGCGTACGTAGTGCTCCTCCGCGGCCTCCGTCTCCCGGGCGTCCTCGGCGATGATCCCGAGCAGGCGGTGCGCGGCGGCCGCGTGCACGGCGCCGCGCTCGGAGGAGAAGTCACCGAGCACGTCGTGCAGGAGCGCGGCCGCCTCCTCGGACTTGTCCCGGCGGTGCAGCACGTCGGCCAGTTCCACGGCCGCCTGGCTGCGGTACAGGGCGGCCCGGGTCTCCGACAGCATCGCGAGGGCGTCCCGCAGCTCCGCCTCCGCGCGCTCCAGCTCGCCGTTCTGGGCGTAGACGTAGCCGCGCATCCAGTGGCAGTTGGCGAGTTCGGTGCGCAGCTGGAGCTGGCGGTACAGCTCGGCGGCCTTGGCCAGCGAGGCGTCCGCCTCGGCCACCCGGCCCTCGGCGAGCAGGGTGCGGGCCACCGAGCGGTGCATCCGGGCGATCAGCGCCGGGTCGCCGGCCTGCGGGGCCAGGGCCAGGGCGAGTTCGGCCGCCTGGGCGGCACGGGCGTGGGCCCCCATGTCCATGTACGGGCCGATGGCGGAGGCGTAGAGGAGCAGCAGCGCGTCGGGGTCGTGCAGGCCGCCCCGGTTCAGCTCGTCGAGCGTGGACTCCAGCAGGTAGACCGCGTACCGGAGTTCACCGGCGAGGTAGTGGCTGACCGCCCGCCCGCGGATCGCCGGTACCCGTACCGGCAGCGGCTCCTCGGCGGTCCACAGTTCGGCCCGCTCGAAGAACTCCCTGGCCCGGCCCAGCTCGCCGGTGTCCAGGGCGCACTCGCCCATCCCGAGCAGCGCGGTGGCCTGTTCGGCGGCCAGTCCGTGCGCCTCCGCCTCCTCGAAGAGGGCGGCGTACAGGGCGGCGGCCTCCTCTGCGGCGCCGGTGGCCAGGGTGCGCTGTGCCTCGGTGAGCCGCAGCCTGAGGTCGGTGGCGAGATGGGCGGGTCGCCCGCTGGCCAGCTCCTCGAAGCCGATCCCGAGCCGCCCGGCGATGTGCCGCAACGCCTCGTCGGAGGCCCGCACCCGTCCGGCCTCCAGCGTGGAGATGTAGGCCGGTGTGTAGGCCGGTTCGGCCAACTGGCGCTGTGTCAGTCCCCGTTCGGCGCGCAGTTGCTGCACCCGCCGTCCGATGGTTTCCGCGTCGTCCCGTTCCCGCATTCTGTCACTCCCCCCAACTCCCCCTGGCCCTCTTGCCGTTGACCTCTGTCAGCCCCTAGGTTAAACGGCGAATTAAACACGCTTAACCCGCCCCTGTCGTTGCGAGGTCGCCGTGCTCGGACGCACATCCGCACGCCCCACCGCACTGCCCCGTTTCCGGCTTCGCCCGATCGGGGGGACACCTACCGCCCGTAGTGTGGCAGCCGCGGTGATAGCCGTGGCCGCGCTCATCACGGCGGCCAACGCCGGGCCCGCCAGGGCGACGGACGACGGCCCGCGTTCCACCGCCCCGGCGGCCGTCGGACACGTGTCGCGCTGACGCACCCCCACCCGGCCCGGTGCGGATTCCCGAGTGCTGAGTGTCATCGGCATGACCTACTCTTCAGCACGTCCGTCACACGCGGCCCACAGCACACCCACGTGCGCCGCGTCTCCGTGACACTCACTTCATTCGATCCGGGGGGTTCGAATCAGCGTGCGTATGCGCACCCGCACCGTCACGGCCGCCACCACACTGGCGGTCCTCTTCAGCTCCGCTGCCCTGGCCGCCACCACGCCGGCCCTCGCCGACACCAGCGCCCCGCTGCCGATCAAGTGGGTCGGTGACGTCGCCGTCGACGGCGTGCACCGGCAGATCTTCATCAGCGACCCGGACAACGGCAAGATCGTCGTCACCGACTACGCCGGCAACGTGATCAAGCAGCTCACCACCGATCTCTCCGGGGTCGCCGGCCTCGAACTGTCCGCCGACTCGGGCACCCTCTACGCGGCCGTCCGGGACATGGACGCCATCGCCGTCGTCGACACCGCGACCGACACCGAGACCACCCGCTACCCGGTCGGCGACAAGCCGCTCAGCGTCGCCCTCGCGGGCGGCAAGCTGTGGTTCGGCTACGGCGGGGACGTCGCCGGCAACATCGGCTCCGTCGACATCGCCGACGACCAGCACACGGTCACCCTCGGCCAGGACAACAGCTGGTACTCGGCGCCCGTCCTGGACGCGGCCCCCGGCTCCGACACCCTGATCGCGGGCGACCGCGACTCCAGCCCCTTCTCGCTGACCTCCTACGACGTCTCGTCGGGCACCGCCACCAAGCTGGCCCACATCCACACCAACAGCAGCAACCTCAACGACCTCCAGGTCACCCCGGACGGCAAGGACGTCGTGGTGGCGAGCGGGGCGCCCTACTACCACCAGATCTTCAAGACCTCGGACCTCGACGAGGACGGCAAGTACACCAGCGGCGCCTACCCGAACGCGGTCGCCATCGCGCCCGACGGCACGGTCGCGGGCGGCAGCTTCGCCTGGTACGCCCCGGACATCTACATCTTCCACCCGGGCAGCAGCGAGGCCGTCCGCTCCTACGAGCTCCCCAGCACCGCCGCCACCACCGGATCGGACACCCTCGCCGCCGGCGGGCTGGCCTGGGCCCCGGACGGCTCCCGGCTGTTCGCGGTCACCTCCAACAGCGACGACGTGTACTCCCTGCGCGAGTACGACACCCCGGGCCGGGCGGCCACCGCCGTCACGGTGAACGCCCCGGCGACCGCCACGCGCGCCAAGCCGCTCACGGTCACCGGCACGGTCACCTCGACGGCAGCCCTGCCCGCCGGCACCCAGGTCACGGTGGTCCGCACCGACCTGGACGCGCCCGGCGGCAAGGCGCTGCCCGCCGTCACCGTGAAGGCTGACGGCAGCTACACGTTCACCGACACCCCGCAGGCGGGCGGCAAGGTGACGTACCGGGTCTCCTACGCGAGCGACGCCGAGCACACGGCCGCCTCCGGCAAGGACACCGTGGACGTCTCCCGCGCCAGACCGACGCTGACGCTGAACAACAACGGCAAGGTGTACGCGTACGGGCAGGACGTGAAGTTCACGGCCCACCTCGGTACGACGTACAAGAACCGCTCGGTGGAGATCTGGGCCGACCCGTTCGGCGCCGACAAGCCCGACAGGCTGGTCAGGTCGGGCAAGGTCGACTCGCACGGCAACCTGTCAGTGACCCTGGACCTCAGGCGCGACACCAAGGTCACCGCGAAGTTCTCCGGCGACGCGCGCTGGCAGCCCCGGTCGGTGTCCGCCTCGGTGGGCGCGAAGGTCAGCGTCTCCATGTCGGTGAGCCGCCAGTACCGGACGAAGAAGGCCTGGGACGAGACCTACTACTTCTTCCACAGGACCAACAACCCGCTGTTCACCACCAAGATGCCGTACTACGGCGGCCGTTCGCAGCGCTTCGACTTCCAGGTCTACTACCGGGGCCGGTGGTACGCGGACGACTCGAAGTACTTCGCGCTGGCCACCAGCGGCGTCTCCCGGGTCGAGTTCACCGGCAACCACAAGCAGGACGTCGGCCGGCGCTTCCGGGTCCGCTCCGACTACATCAACGGCACGTCCGGCGACACCGTCAACTCCACCACCTACGGCGCGTGGAAGTACTTCACCTTCACGAGCTAGTGCCTCAGCTGGTCTGAAGCTGCCGCAGGTGCTGCTGGACGTTCTCCAGGGCGCCCTCCCGGCGGCCCGGCACCCTGAGTCTCAACTCCGCGAGCGCGGGTCCCAGTTCACGGGCCCGCGCCGCGTCCTCGATGGCCCCCCACTGGTGGTGGGCGCGGTCCACGGCCGACTCGACGGACGGCGCGTCGGCAGGCTGCCCGGCGTTCAGCCGGGCGTGCGCGACCGTCAGCCAGGTACGGCAGCTGCGAACCGCGTCCCCCGCGAACATCGCCAGGTCGGCCCGTACCTCGGACCAGTGCAGGGCCTCCTCGGAGGCCGGCCCGTGCGCCCGCGCGGCCGCCTCCTCCCAGCGGGCGGCCAGCCCGTCGGCCTCCGCGTACCGGCCGTCCCGCGCGGCCGCGCTGATGACGTCGTGCGGATCCCCGCCGTCCGGGGTGTGACTGCTGAGCAGGATGCAGGTCGCGGCCTCGGCGCCGAGCCGCCCGAGCACCTGCTGGTGCAGCTGCGCCGGCGGCGGCCGGTGTCCGCTGCGCAGCACGGTCGCCGCCGCCTTCATGTACGACGGCGAGGCGACCTCCCGGCGGGCCGGCGGCGGTGCGATGCGCCCGTACACCGCGTTGTTGCGCCCGGAGTCCAGGGGCGCGGTACGCAGCCACTCCCAGGTCTCGTGGTCGGTGTGCAGGTCCAGGACGAGCGTGGTCGCCCCGGGCGGCCGCAGCCTGAGCTCCTCCCGGATCCAGTGCCAGGGCAGGGCGGTGTACCGGACGGTGGCGGGCTTGGTCCGGGCCAGCGCGAGATGCGGCAGCCGCTGCCTGCGGTCCAGCTGGAGCTGGCCCGTGACGAAGACGGTGAGCGGGCCGGGAGCGGCCGCGGCGGCCCGCAGCCGGGTCAGCACGGCCTGCGGCTCCAGCGGGTCGGCGAGTTCCACGACGTTGGCGGTGTCGGTGCCGGAGAGTACCGCCGGGGGTACGGCCGCGAGTACGGGGAGCACGGAGGCCGCGTCCACCAGGCGCCCCCTGCCCGACGGCGAGGCCGCGAGCAGCAGCACGGTTCCGGGCATCGGCCCTCCCCCTTGTTCCCCTGGTCCACTTACGTCAGCACGGTAACCGCTGCGCCTGCGAAGCGGGGGCACGGGAGGGGTTTGGGGTGGGATCGGGGTGTTACGGGGCGCTACCGGGCCCGACGGCGCGTCGCCCGCCGCCCGCGCACGGCCCGGGTGCTGTCACGGGGACCTCGACCGGCGGATCGGGAAGATCGTGGTGCCGTCGGAGACACGGCCCCGGCCGTGGCGGAGCACCCCGCGCGGTCGGTCACGGCGGTCGGCGGACCGCGCCGGGAGCCGCCGCACGCCGTGGCGGCCGCGGCAACCCCGGACGGCCGACTTGCCAGGGGGTACCCACAGGTGTGCCCTGGTATCCGGGGGCGAGGAGAGAGGAGCACTCTCATGACTCAAGCGGCACCCACGACCGGCATGCCCCGGCGCGGCCCCACTCCCGACATCTTCAGCCCGCAGACCCACCTCATGGGCAGGCTGGCCTTCCCGGTCGTGACCGGGCTGATCTACGGCTACTGGGCGGCCGCGAACCGGCGCAGCGGCGGTCCCATCACGGGCTGGAACCTGCTGTTCGGCTTCGTGACCGCGGTCGTCTTCGCCCTGGTGCTGTTCGCCGTGCTGACGATCGCCTCCCGGCTGCGGCGGGAGGTGCACGCGGTGATGTGGACGGCGTTCATGGGTATCGCCTTCGGCTTCCTGTACAGCCAGAGCGGCGAGTCGATCCTGCGCTGCGTCGCCATGTCCCTGTCGGTCGCGGCGGTGACCTTCATCGTGATGTTCTACCGCTTCTACACGCACGAGGACGCGGCCGGTCATCGCATCCGGTGACCACCGCCGGCCACGCGTGGGCCCCGGCCGTGCGGCCGGGGCCCACGCGTTCCCCTTTTTCCCACCGGGGTGATTCCCCTCAGGGTGATTCCCCTCACCGGCCGCCGGACCGCCGAAGCCGCCCGGCGACATCCCTGCGGAAGCCGCTCCGGCCGTTCCACCGGCCAGGACGGCTCCTCAGCACCAATAAACACCCGTTCGGGCCAACCCTCCACCGGAGCGCGACGCCCCAAGGGATTCCGGCGCCCGGCCGCCCGTCCCCGGCCGTCCTGTCCTCCGTTCGGCCCCGTCTGCCGCCCCGCCGTGCCCCGGATGCAGTCCCTCCGGTCGCCTGACCCGCCCTCAGGGGCTTGCCTGGAAGCGTGCCCCCAGTGCCCTCCGTGCTCGCCGTGCCCTCGGGGCCCGCGAAAGCCGCGCGGCCGGTACGGCGCATCCGGGCCGTACCGCTCCGGAACGCCCTGTCGGCCCTGCTGATCGTGCTGTCCTGCCTGCTGCTGCCGTTCGGCGCGCTGGCGGCCTGGGCGGCGTACGGGCTGGCGGACACCGGACAGTACGTCAGCTCGATGGCCCCGCTGGCCGACGACCCGGACGTCCGGGACGCGGTGGCCAAGACCGTCGGCGAGGGCATCATGCGCGAGGTGGACGTCGGCCGGCCGATGCAGGCCACGGTGGCGCCCTTCGTACGGGAGGCGGTGCGCTCGTTCACCCAGACCCGGGCGTTCCGGCTGGCCTGGGACGCGGGCAACCGGGCGACCCACGACGCGATCCTGCGCGCGCTCCAGGACGAGCGCGAGGAGGCCGTGACGGTCGACCTCGCGCCGGTGACCGCCCAGGTCAAGGACCAGCTCACCCAGGACCACGTGCCGCTCGCGGCCCGTATCCCGGTCCAGCACACGGCCGTCGCGGTGCTCCCGGCGGCGGAACTGGACCGGCTCCGGAAGGGGTTCCACGTGCTCGAAGTCGCCGGCCTCTGGCTGCCCGTCGCCGCCGTCGCCTTCGCGTTCGGCGGCATCGCCGTCGCCGTCCACCGCCGCCGTGCGGTGATGGCGACCGCGCTGGGCACGGCGCTGGGCGGCGGCCTGCTGGGGCTCGCCCTCACCGTCGGGCGCCGGCTCACACTGGCCGGTCTGCCGCCCGACGTCTCGCACCCCGCGGCGGCCGCCGTCTACGACGCGCTCACGTCCACCCTGCGCACGGTCTCCTGGCTGCTGCTGGGCGTGGGCCTGGCGGTGGCCGCGCTGGCCTGGCTCACCGGGCGGCTGCGCCCACGCCCCGACGCCGGGCAGGAGCCACCGGCCGCCCCAGCCGACCCCGCCTCCCTGAGAACGGACTCACGGCCCGCCGGCGAGAACATGCCCATCATGTGACGTCCTGCCCTGCCCGGCTGCCGTCGGCCGCCGGCCGGGGTTCCCCCGGCTCTCGCCGCGCGAGTTCCGCGAGCGTGCGCAGCGCGCCCACCAGTTCGGGCTCGGCCGCGGAGGCGAGCCCGACCCGTACCGCGTCCGGCGTCCGCCTCGGGTCGACCCGGAAGGCGGTGCCGGGCGTGATCCCGATGCCGACCGCCGCCGCGGCCGCTGTGAAGTCGTCCGCCCGCCACGGCGCGGGCAGCTCCCACCAGGCGAAGTACCCGTACGGGTCGGTCCGTACGGCGAACCCGTCGAGCAGCTCGCGGACGAGCGCCTGCCGCCGCCCGGCCTGCTCCCGCTTGGCCGCGACCAGCCGCCCCACGGTGCCGTCGCCGATCCACCGCACGGCCGCCTCCAGCGCGAACGCCCCCGGCCCCCACCCCCCGGACCGTACGGCCGCTGCCACCGCGTCCACCCGGTCCGGGGGCGCCACGACGAATCCGACGGTGAGGCCCGGCGCGACCCGCTTGGAGAGCGAGTCGACGACATGGACGAGGCCGGGCGCGAGGGCGGCGAGCGGCGGTTCGGGACCGGTGTGCAGGAACGACCAGACCCGGTCCTCCACGACCGGCAGCCCCAGGTCCTCCACGCACTCGGCGAGTTCGAGCCGCCGTCCGGCCGGCACGGTCAGGGACGTCGGGTTGTGCAGGGTCGGCTGCAGGTACAGCGCGGAGAGCGGCGCCGACCGGTGCACGGCGCGCACGGACTCCGCGACGGGCCCCCGGGCGTCCGTCTCCACCGGGACGAGCGTGACGGAGAGCCGGGCGGCGACCTCCTTGACCAGCGGATACGTCAGCGGCTCGACGCCGACCCGGCCGCCGGGCCGTACCAGCGAGGCCAGCGTCGCGGCGACGGCCTGCCGGGCGTTGCCGGTGAAGAGGACCCGGCCGGGGGCGGGCTGCCAGCCGCCGGCGGCGAGCAGCGCGGCGACGGCCTCCCGGGCCCGCGGGGTGCCGCCGGCGGCGCCGGTGCGCAACGCGTCGCCGAGTGCGTCGGGCCGCAGCAGGGGAGCGAGGGCGGGCGCCAGCAGTTCGGCCTGTCCGGGCACCGAGGGGTAGTTGAGCTCCAGGTTGACGAGGGCGGCGGTGCCGTCCTCGACCAGCGCGCGTCCCTGCGCGGCGACCCCGGTGGCCCGGACGAAGGTGCCGCGCCCGACCTCGCCCACCACCAGCCCGCGCCGCACCAGTTCCGCGTAGACCCGCCCGGCCGTCGAGGCGGCGATCCCGTGCCGTCGCGCGAACGCCCGCTGCGGGGGCAGCCGTTGCCCGCTCCGCAGCCGCCCGCGCGCGATGTCCAGCGCGATCCGGTCGGCGATCCCCCGGAAGTCGTCCACGACCTGCCCCGCTCCCACCCCGTCGACATTGCACCGAGCGCAAAGATCTTATTGCACCGACGAGTTGGCGGGACCTAGGGTCGTCCACATGCCCCCCTTCCTCGCATACGATGACAACAACCCCCATACTTCGCGGACTCCCCTGCTGCTGATCCACGGCCACCCCTTCGACCGCACGATGTGGCACCCCCAGCGCACCGCGTTCGCCCCCTCCCGCCGGGTCATCGCCCCCGACCTGCGCGGCTACGGCGCCTCCCCGGTCACCCCCGGCCGCACCCCGCTCACCCGCTTCGCCGCGGACCTGGAGGACCTGCTCGACGCCCTGGACGTGCGGACCTGCGTCGTCGCGGGCCTGTCGATGGGCGGCCAGATCGCGATGGCCTGCTACGACCGCCTCGGCGCCGACCGGATCCGGGGGCTGGTCCTGGCCGACACCTCTCCCGCCCCGGAGACACCGGAGGGCAGGAGCGCCCGCAACGCCATGGCCGACCGACTGCTCCGCGAGGGCATGCGCGGCTACGCCGACGAGGTGCTGGAGAAGATGGTCGCGCCCCGCGCCGGCCGGGAGGTGAAGGCCCACGTCCACCGCATGATGACGGCCACCGACCCGGCGGGCGCCGCGGCGGCACTGCGCGGCCGCGCCGAGCGTCCCGACTACCGCCCGCTGCTGACGAAGGTCACGGTCCCCGCCCTGGTGGTGGTCGGCGCCGACGACGAGTACACCCCGGTCCACGACGCCGAGTCCATGTGCGCGCTCCTCCCCGACGCCACCCTGCGGATCGTCGACGGAGCGGCCCACCTGCCGAACCTGGAACGGCCGGAGGAGTTCGACCGGGCACTGGGCGAGTTCCTGACCCGGGTGGACGAACGGCCGTAGCCCCGCCGGGACGGCGGCCACCACGCCCCCACCGCGCCGCCCCGCGCGCCGCGCCGCACCGCACCGCACCGCACCGCACCGCACCGCACCGCACCGCACCGCACCGGCCACCTTCGCCCGCACCGCGCCGGCCACCTTCGCCCGCGCCGCGCCGGCCGCCTTCGCCCCTCGCCGGGGACGGCACGTCAGCACGATCCACCAGCGGCGACGTCGATAATGGGTGGCATGTCCCGCGAGTTTCCCGCCGGCCTCACTCCTCCCGACTGGCTGGTGAGGAACCTCCGGCCGCAACAGGCCGCGCCCCTCAACCGGCCCGCCCTGGCCCGCGCCGCCCTCGGCATGGCGGCCCCGCTCGCCATCGGCCTCGCCGCCGGACAGCCCTCGTACGGCGCGCTCGCCTCCATGGGTGCCCTGTCCGCGGTCATCGGCGACACCGCCGACGCCTACCGCATGCGGATCCTGAACATAGCCGTCCCGCAGCTCTTCGGCGCGGCCGGCGTCACCGCGGGCGCGCTGGTCTACGGCCAGGGCTGGCTGACGGTCGCCGTCATCACCGCCATCGCGCTGGTCTCCGGGATGATCTCGACGATCGGCGCGGTCTCCTCCGTCTCCGGCCTCCTCCTGCTGCTCAACTCCGTGATCGGCGCCGGCCTGCCGCTGCCCGGCGCCTGGTGGCTGACCCCGGTCCTGATGACCGCGGGCGGCCTGACGGTCCTCCTCGTCGCCCTGCTGGCCTGGCCACTGCGCTCGGGCGTACCGGAGCGTTCGGCGGTCGCCGCCACCTACCGCACGGTCGCCGACCAGCTCACGGCGATCGGCACCGCCGACGCCGAGGAGTACGACCGCGCCCGGCACACCGTCACCCAGTCGCTGAACCAGTCCTACGACCTGATCCTGGCCCGCCGGGCCCGCTACCGCGGCCGCAGCCAGGACCTCACCCGCCTGCTGGCCCAGCTGAACGCGATCACCCCGGTGGTGGAGGCCGCGCCCGCCGCCCGGCTCGCCGGAAAGCCGCTGCCGCCCGAGATCCCGGCGGCGGTCCAGCGGATCGCCGACGCCGTCGGCACCGGCCGCACCGGCCCCATCGCCCTCGACCTGCCCGAGCCGGGCGGCGAGACCGGCCGGGCCGTCGACCACGCCCTGCGCCACCTCGCCGAGGTCGCGGGCAGCCCCGACGTCGATCCGCGCGGCATCGACGACCGCCTCGGCCGCCCCGCCGCGCTCCGCATCCGCACCGCCCGTGCCACACGCGGCGTCGCCCTGTCCGCCAACTCCTGGCGCTACGGGATCCGCCTGGCCCTGTGCATCGGCATCGCGCAGGCACTGGTGTCCCTGGTGCCGGTCCCGCGCTCCTACTGGGTGGCGCTCACCATCACCTTCGTCCTCAAGCCCGACTTCGGCTCGGTCTTCTCCCGGGCGCTGCTGCGGGCGCTCGGCACGGTGGTGGGGCTGGTGGTGGCGGCGACCGTCCTCGCGCTGGTGCCGCGCGGCTGGTCGGACGTGCCCGTGATGATGGTGCTGGCTCCCCTCATCCCCGCGCTCACCCCCCGGGGCTACGGCTTCCAGACCGCCGCCGTCACCCCGGTGATCCTGCTCCTCTCCGACAACCTGAACCACATGGGCACCGGTCTGCTCGCACCGCGCCTGCTGGACTCCCTGCTGGGCTGTGCCATCGCGCTGATCGCCGGGTACCTGCTGTGGCCGGAGAGCTGGCACACCAGGGTCGGCGACCGGCTCGCCGACGCGGTGGCGGACACGGCGGCCTATGTCGACCTGGCCTTCGCGGAGGGCGCGGACCCGGCCGCCCGCGCCCGGATGCGGCGCCGCCTCTACCGTGACCTGTCCACCGTCCGCACCGAGTTCCAGCGGGCCCTGAGCGAGCCGCCGCCGACCGGGCGGCGGGCGGCGGCCTGGTGGCCGCTCGTCGTCGCCGTGGAACGCATCGTCGACGCGACGACGGCGGCCCGGGTCCGGATCCGGCACGGAGCGCCGCCCCCGTCCCACGCCGAGGTGGAGCAGATCGCGCTCCAGCTGCGCGAGTTGGCGGAGGGCGTCCGGGAGGCCGACACCCTGGTCGAGGTCCGCACCGATCTGACGGGGCCGCCGGACAGCGTCCTGGAGCCGCTGCGCCAGGAGGTGGCGGCGGCCCGGGCGATCACGTCCCCCCACTAGCCTCGGCCGGAACCGGCGGCCGGAGGTCACGGTCCCGCCGGGGCATCTATGACCTGAACATGACCATCATTGAACGGAGAATGAACCCGAGTGAGCCTGGGGGGAGTTGACAGGCGGCCGGAACTGGACCGCCGTACGCCCGACAGGAGTCATCGACCCTCCCCAAGATCGCAACCTGGGGCCGCTAACCTTACGTGTCCGTCCTGGCCAGCGATTGACGGGTATCAACTCACGCGAAGGGTTGCGCACATGGGCATTCTCACTCTCCTGCGGAACGCATTCGGCCGGTCGCGAAAGCCGCGCCCCGCCGAGGCAGAGGGTGCAGACCAGCTCCCCTCGCAGCCGACGCCGGAACCGGCGTCGAAGCAGGAAGCACCGGAACCGGCCGCGTCCGCGGTGGTCCCGGAACCCCGTCCGTCCGACACCGACGAGCACGATCTGGTGTCGGCGGCCTTTGACAACGTGACCGTGCCGAAGCAGGCGTCACGCACCATCGAACCGGAGATCGAGGTCACCCCGGAGTCGGTGGCCGAGGCCGAGGCCGAAACGGTGGCCGAAGCGGAGGCGGTGGCAGAAGCGGCCGCCGAGGCGACCCTGCCCCCGAACACCGACCCGGCATCCGAAACAACGCCGACCCCGGAAGCCGGGACCGAGCCGGAGGCTGCACCCGAGCCCGAGCCCGAGGCCGGGCCGGTCACCGAACCGCAGGCCGCGGCTGAAGCAGTCACCGAGCCGCAGACCGAGGCCGAGCCGGTCACCGAGCCGCAGGCCGAGGCCGAAGCCACGACGGCGCCCACCGCCGACACCGAGCCGAAGCCGGAGGCCGACCCGTCGGCCGAGGCCGAGCACACGGCCGAGCCGAAGCCCGCGGTCGAGGTCGAGCCGGAGCCGGTTGCCGAAGTCGAGACCGGAGCGCGGGCCGAAGCCCCGGCCGAGACCGGACCGGAGGCTCCGGCCGAGCCGATCGCCCAGACCGAGGCGAAGCCCGACGCCGAGCCGAAGCCCGAGGCCGAGGTTGTGCCGGAGCCGGCCGCCGAAGTCACGCCGGAGGCCGAGGTCGCGCCGGAGCCCGAGCCCGCTGCCGAGCCGATCGCCCAGACCGAGGCCGAGGCCGAGCCCAAGCCCGACGCCGAGCCCAAGCCCGACGCCGAGGTCGCGCCGGAGGCCAAGGCCGATCCCGTCGCCGAGGCGTCCGCCGAGGTCGGGGCCGAAGCACAGCCCCAAGCCCTCACCGAAGCCGCACCGGAGGCCGTTGCCGAGGCCGAGCCGGTCGCCGAGGCCGCACCGGAGGCCGCTGCCGAGGCCGAGCCGGTCGGCGAAGTCACGCCGGAGCCCGAGGCCGCACCGGAATCCGCACCGGAATCCGCCCCGGAACCCACCCCGGAGCCCGTCGCAGCCGCGGCCGCCGACGGCGGGTCCGCCCCGCAGGGGCCACCCGCAGCCGACAGCGAAACCGTCACGGGTGGTGCGGGTGGGAGCGACACCGCCGAAGGCGAAGCCGAGGCCGCCGCCGACAGCGACGCCGACAGCGACGCCGCGGCCACCGCCCTCGCCAAGGCCGGCCTCACCGGCACCCACGCCGCCACCTACCTCGTCCTCGACCGCTCCGCGAGCATGCGCTCGTACTACAAGGACGGCTCCGCCGCGGCCCTCGCCGACCAGACCCTGGCCCTCGCCACGCAGCTCACCCCGGCCACCGGCACCGGCACCGGCACCGGCACCGGCACCGTCCACGTCGTCTTCTTCTCCACCGAGGTCGACGGCACCATCGACCTCACCCCGGCCTCCTCCGAGAACGCGATCGACGAGGCGCACGCCGGCCTCGGCCGTATGGGCCGCACCAGCTACCACGCCGCCGTGGAAGCCGTACTCGCCCACTACGACAAGAACATCGCCCCCGGCACCCCGGCCCTCGTGGTCTTCCAGACCGACGGCGCCCCCGACGCGAAGACCCCCGCGACCCAGTCGCTGACCGACGCCGCGAAGTCGCACCCCTCGGTGTTCTTCTCCTTCGTCGCGTTCGGCGAGCACGAGAACAAGGCCTTCGACTACCTCCGCAAGCTGAAGAGCGACAACGCGGCCTTCTTCCACGCGGGCCCGACCCCCCTGGAGCTCACGGACGCGGAGCTGTACGACGGCGTACTGATCGACTGGCGCCCGTAGTCCCCTGAGCCTCCGGCTCCACCCCGGCTCCACCGCAAGGCCCCGTGCCGCCCGCTTCTCACCCCGTAAAACGGGAAGCGGGCGGCATACACATGTCGGCTACGATTTCAAGGCTCGCAAAAGCAGCAACGAAACCGACCTGGGAGCAGCCCCCGATGGCTCGACACCTCATCACCAGCGCCCTTCCGTACATCAACGGGATCAAGCACCTGGGCAACATGGTGGGGTCCATGCTCCCGGCGGACGTCTACTCGCGGTACCTGCGCCAGCGCGGCCACGAGGTCCTCTACATCTGCGCGACCGACGAGCACGGCACCCCCGCCGAGCTCGCCGCCAAGGAGCAGGGTCTCCCGGTCGACGAGTTCTGCGCGCAGGCGCACGACGCCCAGAAGGCGGTCTACGACGGCTTCGCACTCGCCTTCGACTACTTCGGCCGCAGCTCCAGCGCCGAGAACCGCGAGATCACCCAGCACTTCGCGCGCCGTCTGAACGAGAACGGCTTCATCGAGGAACGCTCGATCCGCCAGGTGTACTCCCCGGTCGACGGCCGCTTCCTCCCGGACCGCTACGTCGAGGGCACCTGTCCGCACTGCGGCTACGACAAGGCCCGCGGCGACCAGTGCGAGAACTGCACCCGCGTGCTCGACCCGACCGACCTGATCAACCCGCGCTCGGCGATCTCCGGCTCCACCGAGCTGGAGATCCGCGAGACCAAGCACCTCTTCCTGCTCCAGTCCAAGCTGGAGAACGAGGTTCGCGAGTGGGTCTCCAAGCACGACAAGGAGTGGCCGCAGCTGGCCTCCTCGATCGCCCACAAGTGGCTGACCGAGGGCCTGCACGACCGTGCCATCACCCGCGACCTGGACTGGGGTGTCCCGGTCCCGGCCGACACCTGGCCGGAGCTGGCGGCGGAGGGCAAGGTCTTCTACGTCTGGTTCGACGCCCCGATCGAGTACATCGGCGCGACGAAGGAGTGGGCGGACCAGGACCCGGGCAACCGCGACTGGAAGTCCTGGTGGTACGACGTCGACGCCGACGTCCGCTACACGGAGTTCATGGCGAAGGACAACGTCCCGTTCCACACGGTGATGTTCCCGGCCACCGAACTCGGCGTGCGCGAGCCGTGGAAGAAGGTCGACTACGTCAAGGCCTTCAACTGGCTGACGTACTACGGCGGCAAGTTCTCCACGAGCCAGAAGCGCGGCGTCTTCACCGACCAGGCCCTAGCCATCCTGCCCGCCGACTACTGGCGCTACTTCCTGATCGCCAACGCCCCCGAGTCGGACGACTCGTCCTTCACGTGGGAGCACTTCACGGCCACCGTGAACAAGGACCTGGCCGACACCCTCGGCAACTTCGTCAACCGCGTCCTGTCCTTCTCCAGGAAGCGGTTCGGCGACGACGTCCCGGCCGGCGGCGAGCCCGGCGAGGCGGAGACGAAGCTGGGCGGCCAGATCGCCGAGCTCCTCGCCGAGTACGAGTCGCACATGGAGTCCCTCCAGTTCCGCAAGGCCGCGGCCGCCCTGCGCGCCCTGTGGTCGGCCGGCAACTCCTACCTGGAGGAGAAGGCCCCCTGGCTGGAGATCAAGACGGACAAGGACGGCGCGGCGCTGACCCTGCGCACGGCGATGAACCTGATCCACCTGTACGCGGTGGTCTCCGAGCCGTTCATCCCGGCCACGGCGAAGACGATGCGCGAGGCGTTCGCGCTCACCGACGACACGGCCGCCTGGGTCACCGCCGAGGAGGCGAAGGCGCTGGTCTCCGTCCCCGCCGGCACCCCCTTCACCGTCCCGCCGGTCCTCTTCGCCAAGCTCACGGACGAGGACCTGGAGACGTACAAGGAGCGGTTCGGCGGCGCGGTCGCCGAGTAGCCCCGCACCGCACGCACGCCGAAGGCCCGGCAGGAGGACCCCCTCCGCCGGGCCTTCGGCGCGAGGTCGTGAGGTAAGGCCCGGGAAAGAGACGTATCCGACCCTTACCTCTCCTTCACCTCACGTTTACCATCGGGATAGTCTGCCGCCCGTGAAGCGAATTCTGATCCGTTCCGGGAAGAGCCCGTTCCGTGTCGCCACTCCGGCGGAGTTCATCCACCAGGACCTGATCGGAACGAACACCGGGAACCTGCTCTTCAGCGACTCGGCCCACAAGATGCTGACCACCCCGGACACCGAGGTGACGTCGAACGGCATCAGGACCGACCCCTCGGCACGACGGGCCGCGGAGATCAACGAGCAGTACGACGTCTTCGTCGTCCCGCTCGCCAACGCCTTCCGCCCGACGTTCCGCGCCTCCCTGGACCGGCTCACCACGCTGATCGAGCAACTCACCATCCCGGTGGTGGTGTTCGGCGTCGGCGCCCAGGCACCCGCGGACTACGACACCGAGTGGCTGAAGCCGATGGCCGACTCGGTCCGCCGCTTCGCCCGCGCCGTCCTGGAACGCTCCGCCTCCATCGGCGTCCGCGGCGAGCTGACCTCGGGCTACCTCGAGGGCCTCGGCTTCAAGGACGTCGACATCATCGGCTGTCCGTCGATGTTCCTGTACGGCGACACCTTCCCCGAGATCCGGGCCACCGAGCCGGACGCCGCCTCACGCATCGCGCTCAGCCTCTCCCCGGACGCGATACCCGTCGGCGACATAGCGGGCATCGCCCGGCACGCGTGGGAGCGCTACCCCCACCTCACCTACTACGCGCAGAACACCGTCGACGCGGAACTCCTGTTGTGGGGCGACACCTCACCGGAGTCCGGGCACACCGACCCGTTCCCGCTCCAGCTCAGCCACGCCCTGCTCCGGGAGAACAAGGTCCGCATGCCGCTGGACCCGGCCACCTGGATCGACGAACTGCGCGACTACGACTTCGCCTACGGCACCCGTATCCACGGCAACGTCGCCGCCCTGCTTGCGGGCACCCCGAGCGTGGTCCTCACCCATGACTCGCGCACCCTCGAACTGTGCCGCTACTTCGACATCCCGCACCGCCCGCTCACCGAGCTGGACGCCGGCACCGATCCGCGGGACCTGTACGAGGGCGCCGACTTCTCCGCGATGCTCAAGGGCCACGGCGAGCGCTTCGAGCGCATCACCGCCTTCCTCGACCGCAACGGCCTGGAGAACACCTACACCCACGGCGACGGCGGCGCCGCCTTCGACGCCCGCCTGGCCGCCCTGGACCTGCCCGCGTCGATGCCGGTCTGGGACGGCGGGGACGACGGCCAGATGCGGTACCGGGTCAGCCGGCTGCGCGAGCGGATCACCGCGGCCGACGCGAAGGCGGCCCAGCACGCCAAGGAGAACCGGGAACTGCGCTCCCGGCTGGCCACCGCCGAGAAGCAGGCCACCGAGACCAGCCGCCGGCTCGACGCCCTCCACAAGGAGCTGAAGGCCGCCACCAAGCAGCTCTCGGCGGTGGAACGCCGGGTCACCGGCATCGACAAGCGCCTCCTGGTCCGCCTCGGCCCCGCCCTGCGCCGCCGGGTTCACCGGTCCAAGCCCAAGCCCACCCAGGACTGAGGGCCGCCGGCCCCGGTTGTGCAGATCGACAACGTTGCCGTGAATTTTCCTCCGGTGCGGTGTCCATCCGGGGGGAGAGCGGCGAAAGTTGACGCGGGCAGCTGTTTCCCGGCCGAAGAGACCGGTGGGGAATCAGCCCGCCCCGATCTCTTTACGTCCACCACACCTCCGTATGGTTTCGCCATGGCAACCCCTGACCTCATCCCGATCGCCTACGAGCCCCACGGCCGTACCGAGGCCATCGGTCACTACACCGGCGGCCAGTTCCTGGCGTCGGTCACCTACGCGTTCCCCGAGGGGTTCCGGCTCGACGAGGGCTGGGAGGAGCAGAAACGGCTCTACGCCGTGCTCCATCTCTTCGACGCAGAGGGCCACTACCGCGACTCGCAGATCTGGTGCGCGGGCAGCTGGGCCGAGCAGCAGCGCGAGCCGGACGGCGCCGATTCGGTGCTGGCGCGGGCCCGCGCGCACATGGCGGGCATGTTGCGCAGCCTGCCGAGGCGCACGTACAAGGACATCGCGATACGCCCCTTCCAGCTCATCGTGGACGGCGTGTTCTTCGGGCTGGTCGCGAAAGAGGACGACGACGGGGGCTGGGCCGAGCTCTACCCGGACCACCTGGGCTTCGGCGAGCCCTGGGACGGCCGGTACGACACCTGACCGCTCGTCGCCGGGCCAAGCGCTGGTAAAGTCCGCTTACTTGTCGCCCGGCCCGCACCGATCGACCGGAACGACCGCGATGGCACGCGGTCGTCCGGGGGTCCGCGCCGGGGAATCCTCAGGGGGGACTCATGCGCAGATGGGGTGTCGCCGCGTTCGTGGCCGCCTCTCTGGTCGGCGGCGTGCTGCTGCCGGCCGTCCCGGCCGGGGCCGTGCACGGCGCCGTGCCGGGTGACTTCAACGGCGACGGCTACCGTGACGCGGTCCTGCCCGCGCCGGGCGCGAACGTGTCCGGCAAGGGGGGCGCGGGCGCGGTCGTCGTGCTGTACGGCGCCGCCTCGGGGCTGTCGACGAGCCGCCGTAAGACCATCACCCAGAACACTCCGGGTGTGCCGGGCGTCAGTGAGACCGGGGACGCCTTCGGCGCCGCCACCGCCACCGCCGACGTGAACCGGGACGGCTATGCCGACCTGGTGGTCGGCACACCGGACGAGGACGGCTCGAAGGGTACCGACTCCGGTGCGGTGACGGTGCTCTGGGGCAGCCGGAGCGGCCTGACGAGCGGCACGGACCTGCCGTCTCCGTTGTCCTCGACACACCGTTACGGCGAGGATGTCGCCGCGCTCGGCCTCGGAGCCGGCTGGCATACGCGGGTCGCGGTCAGCGCGATGGACTCGACCGTGTACTTCACCGGACCGTTCACCCGCAGCGGCACGTTCGGGTCGGCCGTGGACAACGAGGGGACCCTGTCCCCGCTGTCCGTGGCACTCGGCGACTTCGACGGCGACACGGCACCGGACCTGGCTTCCGCCACCTTCCGGGACTCCGCCCTGACCGGCGGCAACATCTACGTGAACCCGTGGCACGACAACGAGTTGCGCGGCAACGGCCTCATCGTGGCCGCCGGCGACGTCAACGGCGACGGTTTCACCGACCTCGTGGCCGGTGACCCGGATGAGCCCGAGAAGGCCGGCGTGGACGGGGCACCGGGTGGCCGGGTACTCCTCTGGTACGGCTCGGAGAAGGGCATCGCGACCGACGCCGAACCGGTCCAGATCACCCAGAACACCGCAGGCGTCCCCGGTGCGAGCGAGAAGTACGACGGTTTCGGCACGTCCGTCACCGTGGCCGACCTGAACCGGGACGGCCGGGCGGACATCGTGGTGGGGTCGCCTTTCGAGGACCTCGCCAGAAGCAGGGCCGGGCAGGTCACCGTCATCCCCGGCCTCAGCAGCGGGGCGCTCGGCACCGGCTCGTACTCCTTCTCCCAGGACACCGCGGGGGTGCCCGGAGCCTCCGAGACCGACGACTTCTTCGGTACGACGGTCTCGGTCGGGGACATCGACAAGGACGGCAGGCCGGAGCTGTTCGTCGGCGCGGCGGGCGAGAACAACTCCACCGGAGCCGTCTGGGTCTTCCCCGGTGGCTCCACCCGGCCGACTGCCACGGGCAGCCGCGTCATCACGCCGAACGCCGTCGGCCTCACGCAGCAGTGGGGCACCCTGCTGGGCGGCGACGGACTGCTCTCCGTGATCTGAACGCGCCGCGGGCGCCCGGGGTCTCCTCCGTGACTCCCGGACGACCGCGTCACGGCCGCCTCACGGATGTCAGCCGTCGTTGGTCGTGTCCGGCTCCACGCCCAGGGTCAGACGCCCGCGGACACCGCGGGCGATGTGGTGACGGTCGTAGGTGAGGTGGAGCAGGCCGCCCTCGGGCCCGTTGTCCGGGTAGATGGTGTCCTCGTCGAGGGTGGTGCGGGTGGTGGTGTTGCTCGCGTACGGCTCCACCTCGGCCGACAGCAGGACCGACCTCTCGTCGAACAAGAGCCGGCCGGTATGGCCGCTTTGTCGCCGGTCGGGTCCTGGTGGCTACCGGCCACCGTCACCCTCCAGCTCGGAGGTCAGCACGTGGCACGCACCTCTGGCAGGAGCCTGCCTCCGTGAACGCCGGAGAGAGCTGCGCAACAGGAGGCACCAGCGAAAGACTGAAACAAGGCATCGGTTTCGATCCTGGAGCGTAAAAATCGGGCTAGGCTGTCGCACTACCTGATCAATTGGACAATGTTGTCCAATGCTCATATGCGTGGGGGGCCTTTGAACAAGGCAGTGATCGTAGGCATTGACAGTTACCCGGATGCGCGGTTGTTCGGCTGCGTGAACGATGCCAAGGACATGGCCGACTGCCTGTCTCTGGAGCAGTACGACTTCGACAGCAAGTTGTTGCTGAACAGCCAGGCAACCCGCAGCAGCGTACTGAGGAATCTGCACGAACTGGCTTACGGAGAAGAGGAGGGCGGCACTCTCGTCTTCTACTTCGCCGGGCACGGGCAGGTGCTGGGCCAAGCGGGGTACCTGGTCACACACGACGCCGAGATGTTCGATCCCGGCATCTCGCTGAGTCAGCTGGCGCAGATCATGGAATCTGCCAGCCGCAACTTCGACCACGTGGTCACCATTCTCGACTGCTGCCATTCGGGTTCGGCGTACAGCTGGTCGAACAGCAGACCGCTGCAGGCGGGGGACATCGAGCGCGAGGTCCCTACGGTGAACGAGAGCCGCTGCATCCTCGCGGCCTGCCGACCGGAGGAGACGGCGGCCGAGCGGCGCGGACACGGCATCTTCACCGATGCCCTGACAAGCGCGATGCTCGGAGACGCGGTGAACTGGAACGGTGACGTCACGCTGCTCGGTGTCTTCGAGTACGTCAGCGCCGCACTCTCGTCAGAACTACAGACACCTGTCTTCAAAGGCGACATCGCGGGCACGGTGGTCCTCGGCTCAGGCTTCCCGAAGCGTGAGGGACCGCCCATTGACAAGAGCGAGCTGGCTCAGAACCTGGCCAAGGCACACCACTTCGTCGACCAGTATCACTACCTCCAGCTCACCGAACTCTCCGAGCGCAACATCAGGCTGCAGCAGGGTTCCAAGAGGTGCTCCATCGAACTGGAACCTGTCGTGCACTGGTTCGAAGAGACCGAAAAGGCTCTCCCAGACCTGAAGCGTCAGGAGGACTGGACGAACCTGTGCGCCCGGGTGCGGGAATTCAGGAAGAACCTCGCCGACATCAGCGTCGGCGAGCTGACCCGCTTCGGCCGAGTCATCCGGCACCTCGGCCACGGCGGGTACGGTCATGTATGGGAGCTGGAGGACGAAAGCGGAGCACGCTACGCCATGAAGATCTTTCATGGCAACGAACTGGATGACGAGGTAAAGGTCAGGCGTTTCGCGAACGGCTACAACAACATGCGGAAGCTGGAGCATCCGTACATCGTGCGCGTTCATGAAATGCTCGCCGCGCCCTACGGGTTCCTCATGGATTCCATCGCAGGCGAGAATCTGAGAAAGGCGTACATCGACCGCAACGACCCGGAATCCGTGCTCCAGTTGATGATCGACATCTGTGAGACCGTTCAACACGCGCACTCACAACAGGTCAGGCACCGAGACATAAAGCCCGAGAACATCATCGCCGCCTACGGCGACCATGGACGCCTGGTTCCCTACCTCACCGACTTCGATCTGGCCTACCACGAGACGAATCGGACGGTCACGACGAACATCGGCGTGGGTGGCGTCATCAACTACGCTGCGCCTGAGCAACTGTTCGAGCCCAACGCAAGGACAGCGCGGAGTGAGACGGTAGATGTCTTCAGCCTCGCTCAACTGATGTTCTTCATCATCACAGGACGGGACCCCAGCGGTGAGAATTTCACCAAGAACGTCGAGATCCTGACCCACGACCTCGGCAGCTGGGTGGACGACCGGGCCGCCAAGACGCTCATCGACCTGTACCGGTGCTCCACCTCGAAGCAGCCGAGCGTTCGGCCCCAGTCTGTGGTGGATTTCGTGAGCGATCTCCGCCACGCGGAGTCCATCATCCAGATCGCCAGCGGTACAGACAAGATCCTCGAGGCGGACTTCTGCCGCCGAGTCGGCCAGCTGTACGCGGGACTGAACAACTACTCCGCCACCGAAGGTGAGTGCCGGATGAACAGCCGGTCCGGCCAGGTGGAGATCGTCGTTCGGTTCAAAAACGTCAACAGCAGGGGGGAAGCGTCGCTGGAGCTGGAATGCTCCGTCACCGACAAGCTCCCAGTGCCATCGCTGAAGTCTGGACGTTCCGCTCGTGAGTCCATCAACATCCGGCTGGACAAGGTCGTCGCCAAGCTCCCCGGAGTCAGACGGCACGCCGGCAATAAGGGTGCCTACCAGGTGTTCCTCTCCGTAGACGGCGTCACGTTGGACGTGGCCGGCGTGGCCTGGGTGGCGGACGTCATCGCGAAGTCGGTGGCAGGCATCGAGCAGTGGTGATCTGACAAGCCTCCGGCGCTCCGAAAACCTAGGGTCTTCGGAGCGCCGGGCTACTTCTGCGACCAGATCTACTTCGGCTGCGGCTTCCGGATGGAGAGGTGCAGCTCGCGCAGGCGGGTCTCCTCCAGCTCGGTCGGTGCGCCCATCATCAGGTCCTGGGCGTTGCCGTTGAGCGGGAAGGCGATGGTCTCGCGGATGTTGGGCTCGTCGGCGAGGAGCATCACGATGCGGTCCACGCCCGGGGCGATGCCACCGTGCGGCGGGGCGCCGAAGCGCAGCGCGCGCAGCATGCCGGCGAACTCACGCTCGACGGTCTCCTCGTCGTAGCCCGCGATGCCGAACGCCTTGAGCATGATGTCCGGCTCGTGGTTCCGGATCGCGCCGGAGGACAGCTCGACGCCGTTGCAGACGATGTCGTACTGCCAGGCCAGGACGTCCAGCGGGTCCTGGGTCTCCAGGGCCTCCATGCCGCCCTGGGGCATCGAGAACGGGTTGTGGGAGAAGTCGATCCGGCCGGTCTCCTCGTCCTTCTCGAACATCGGGAAGTCGACGATCCAGCAGAACCGGAAGACGTTCTCCTCGAAGTGCCCGGCACGCTTGGCGGCCTCGACCCGCACCGCGCCCATGATCTTGGAGACCTCGTCGAACTCGCCCGCGCCGAAGAAGACGGCGTGCCCGGCGGCCAGCTGGAGCCGCTTGGTCAGCTCGGCGACGTTCTCCTCGGTGAGGAACTTGGCGATCGGGCCGGACAGCGTGCCGTCCTCGGCGACGCGAACCCAGGCCAGGCCCTTGGCGCCCTGGGAGACGGCGTAGTCACCGAGCTGGTCGAAGAACTTGCGGGGCTGGTCCTGGACCGCCGGCACCGGCAGCGCGCGGACGTGCTTGCCGGCGAAGGCCTTGAACTCCGAGCCCTCGAAGATGTCGGTGATGTCGACCAGTTCCAGCTGGGCGCGCAGGTCCGGCTTGTCGGAGCCGTACTTCAGCATCGACTCGCGGAACGGGATCCGCGGGAACGGCGAAGTGACCTCGTGGCCGCCGCCGAACTCCGTGAACAGCTCGGTCATCAGCTGCTCGATCGGGCGGAAGACGTCCTCCTGCTCGACGAAGCTCATCTCGACGTCGAGCTGGTAGAACTCGCCCGGCGAGCGGTCGGCGCGGGCGTCCTCGTCGCGGAAGCAGGGTGCGATCTGGAAGTAGCGGTCGAAGCCGGAGATCATCAGCAGCTGCTTGAACTGCTGCGGGGCCTGCGGCAGCGCGTAGAACTTGCCCGGGTTCAGGCGGGAGGGCACCACGAAGTCACGGGCGCCCTCGGGGGAGGTCGCGGTGAGGATCGGGGTGGCCATCTCGTTGAAGCCGAGGGCGACCATCTTGTGGCGGATGGCCGAGATCACGGCCGTACGCAGCATGATGTTGCGGTGCATGCGCTCGCGGCGCAGGTCCAGGAAGCGGTACTCGAGGCGCCGCTCCTCGTTGACCCCGTCCTCGGCGTTGATCGTGAACGGCAGCGGGGCGGCCGCGCCCAGCAGCTCGACCTCGCCGACCTCGACCTCGACCTCGCCGGTGGGCAGGTCGGCGTTGATGTTCTCGGCGCCGCGGGAGACGACCTTGCCGTCGACCCGGACCGTCGATTCCTTGCTGAGCTTGTCCAGGGCCTCGTAGGCGGGGGTACCCGGACGGGCCACCAACTGGGTGATGCCGTAGTGATCGCGCAGATCGATGAAGAGGATGCCGCCCAGGTCGCGCCGATTGTGCAGCCAGCCACTCAGTCGGACGTCGGTGCCGACGTCAGAGGAGCGGAGCTCGCCGCAGGTGTGGGACCTGTACCGATGCATCGTGGTTCATCCAGCCTTCGCGGATCGGGGTGTGGTGTCAGCCTGGTGTTTCACGTGAAACACCACCCAGCGTACCGGGCCCCTCAGGGCCGACTCTCCCCATTACCCGGTAGCTGATCGGTAGCTTTTTTCGATCTCATCTTCCTAAAGTGGGGCAATGCGAACTGGCGAGCCCCTGCCCGCCGTGGAGGACGTGCTCGCCGCCCTCGCGACCGGGCTGTGGCACTGGGACACGGCCACCGGGCTGGTCACCGCGGACGCGGAGGCGGCACGGCTCATCGGGCTGCCGGCCGAACCGTCCGTCCTCTCGGAGGCCCTGGTCAGGTCCCGCTTCCACCCCGTGGACTGGAACGAGAACACCAGCATCACCCGGCTTGCCGCCACCGAGGGCACGCTCGGCGAGGTGCGACTGCGCGTCATGGACGAGCGGGGCCGGCTGATCCGTACCGTCCGCAGTCGTTTCCGGCCGGTGTACGACGCCAAGGAGCGCGTGTACCGGGTGACGGGCACCATCCAGGAGGTCTCCGAGCCGTCCCCCGGCTCCGCCGCCCAGCATCCGGTCACCGGCGACTGGCGGCGCTCCCGCGAGGCGTTCCTGCTGGACGCGGGACGCGCACTGGCCGAGGCACGGTCCACCGAGGAGGTGCTGCGGGTCGCCGGGGGGCTGTCGATGCCCGGGTTCTCCCCGGACGGGCTGGCCGTCTTCGGAGCCAAGGGCGACCGGCTGTCGATCATCGGCCACCACGGCCAGACCATCGACGAGGACAGCCCCTTCAGCAGCATGCCGATGGACACCGACTACCCGGCGGCGGAGGTGGTGCGGACCGGCCGGGCGGTGTATCTGTCCTCCCCGGAGCAGTACAAGTCGCGCTACCCGGTGACCTGGCCGCTGGCCGAGCGCTTCCACCGCCGGTCCTGGGCGTTCCTGCCGCTGACGGTGGCCGGGCGGACCATGGGCGCCTGGATGGCCGGCTTCGCCTACCCGGTGTCGTTCACTCCTGACGAGCGCTCCGTGCTCACCACGGTGGCCCGGATGCTGGCGCAGGCCCTGTCCCGGGCCGGGATCGCCGACTCGGAGCGGGAACTGACGGACGGGCTCCAGCGCTCCATGCTGCCGACCCTCGGTCCCGAGATACCCGGCATGGACGTGGCCGCCCGCTACATACCCACCGGCGGCGGACTCCAGGTGGGCGGCGACTGGTACGACATGATCCCGCTGCCCTCCGGCCGGTTCGCCCTGGTCATCGGAGACGTCCAGGGCCATGACGTACGGGCCGCCGGTCTGATGGGCCAGCTCCGGATCGCGCTGCGCGCCTACGCCTCCGAGGGCCACCGCCCCGACGCGGTCCTCTCCCGGGCCTCCCGGTTCCTGCACGGGATCACCTACGACGAGGAGATCACCGACACCCGTTTCGCGACCTGTCTGTACGTCGAGGCGGATCCGGCGACCGGGGCGCTGGAGATCGCCCGCGCGGGGCATCTCGACCCGTCGATCCGGATGGCCGAAGGCACGGTGCTGCGGCGCCCGACGGCGGGCGGGCTGCCGCTCGGCATCGACCCCGACGCGGACTATCCGACCACCCGGTTCACCCTGGAACCCGGCGAGATCATGATGCTCTGCACCGACGGGCTGATCGAGACCGGCGGGCATGACATGGAGAGCGGCTGGCAGCGGGTCCGGGCGATCATGGAGGACCACGACAGCGACCTGGAGAAGATGGCCGACGCCCTGGTCCAGGCGGTGCACGGCCCTTCGTCCCACCACACCACCGGGCCGCTGGCCGACCGCCGCGAGGACGACATCGCGGTCCTGCTGTTCTCCCGGCCGGTCGCCGGGCGGGGCGACGGGTCGCTGGCGGTACGGCCCCGGGTCCGCCGCACCCTGATGTCGGTGGGCCAGGACGAGCCCGAACGGATCGCGGAGGCCCGTCAGCACCTGCGCGAGCTGCTGTACGACTGGAGCTCGCCCGACCAGGTCGACTCGGCGGTGCTGCTGGTCTCCGAGATGCTCACGAACGTTCTGGTGCACACCGACGCGGACGCCCTGCTGCTCGCCCAGGTGGACGGACAGGCACCGGAGCGCCGGCTGCGGGTCGAGGTCACCGACGCGGGCGACGACCTCCCGCACAAGCGCAGCCCCGGTGAACTGGCCTCCTCCGGCCGCGGCCTGGTCCTGATCGAGCTGCTGGCCGAGGCCTGGGGCGTCGACCCGCGCGGCGAGGGCAAGAGCATCTGGTTCGAGCTCTACGAGGGCTGCGGGTCCTGACCGGTGGCGTAACGGCCGCGGAGCTCGTGCACGACGCCGAAGGCGGCCGCGGTGAGCGGTACGGCGAGCAGCATGCCCAGGATCCCGGCGACGGATGCCCCCGCGGTGATCGTCAGCATCACCGCCGCCGGGTGCATCTGCACGGTCCGGCTCTGGATCGCCGGCTGCAGCACGTGCCCCTCCAGCACCTGCACGGCGAGTACGACACCGAGCGTCCACAGCGCGATGACGAAGCCCCGGTCGGCGAGGGCGACCAGGACGGCGACGGCACCGGAGATGAACGCGCCGAGGTAGGGGATGTAGGCGAAGACGAAGACGAGCGCGCCGAGCCCGACCGCGCCCGGGATCCGGAGGATCAGCAGGCCGACGGTGATGCACACGGCGTCGATCAGCGCGATGAGGGTCGTGCCGCGCATGAAGCCCTCGACGCCCTCGAAGGCCCTGCGGGCCATGGCCTCCAGCAGATCGGCGCTGTCGCCGGGTGCCACCGCCCGGAGGGAGCCGACGAAGAGGTGCGAGTCCCGCAGGAAGAAGAAGACGAGCAGCAGCGCGAGCACGGCCACCGCGACGGACTCGGCGACCACGCTCACCCCGCTGATGACGTTGGACGCGGCCGTCCCGCCGAACTTGGCGAGCAGTTCCTTGGCGTTGCCGGTGATGTCGTCGAGCGAGGTGCCCGCGGCGCCGAAGTGCCGTGCGAGCGACCTGGCGGCGTTCTTGAGGGACGAGGCGATCTGCCCGCCGGTGTCGACGAGTGCGGTGACGACGATGTAGACGGCCCCGCCGACGACGGCGACGACGGCGACGCAGGTGAGACCGGCGGCCAGGGAGCGCTGGACACCGACCGTGACGAGGCGCCGGTACAGGGGACCGAGCAGGGCGGTGCCGAGGAGGGCGAGCAGCACGGGGGTCACCGCGGTGCGCAGCTCCGAACAGAGCTGGACGCCGACCCAGCCGACGCCGGCGGCCAGCAGCAGGACGGCACACCAGGCGGCGAACCGGCGCACGGGCTCGGGCAACAGGGACACGCGTCCAGCGGATCACGCGAGGCCACCGCATGCCCTGCCGTACACCCCCTGCCGGGTGACCCGGTCCCCGGTCCCTGTCCCCACTCCACCCCGACGCGTCCCGCCAGGTCGAGACGGCGGAAGGCCCGACGCGGGTGGGCGTCGGGCCTTCCGGTGCGGCGGTGGGTTACGCCTGCGGGCCGGTCTCGGTCATCCCGTGGACCGCCGGGACCGTGCCCAGCCGGCCCTTCTGGAAGTCCTCGAAGGCCTGCATCAGCTCGTCCTTGGTGTTCATGACGAACGGGCCGTAGTGCGCCATGGGCTCCCGGATCGGCTGACCGCCGAGCAGGACGACCTCCAGGTCCGGGGTGTGCGAGTCCTGCTTCTCGTCCGCGCGGACGGTCAGCGAACCGCCGGCCCCGAAGACCGCGGTCTGGCCCAGGTGGATCGGACGGCGCTCGGCACCGACCGAGCCCCGCCCGGCCAGCACGTAGGCCAGGCCGTTGAAGTCCTCGCGCCACGGCAGCGTCACCTCGGCACCCGGCGCCACCGTCGCGTGGATCATGGTGATCGGGGTGTGCGTGATGCCGGGGCCCGCGTGGCCGTCGAGCTCGCCTGCGATGACCCGCAGCAGCGCGCCGCCGTCGGGGGTGGTCAGCAGCTGGACGTTGCCGCCGCGGATGTCCTGGTAGCGCGGGGCCATCATCTTGTCCTTGGCCGGGAGGTTCACCCACAGCTGCAGGCCGTGGAAGAGGCCGCCGGACATGACCAGGGACTCCGGCGGCGCCTCGATGTGGAGCAGGCCGGAACCGGCCGTCATCCACTGGGTGTCGCCGTTGGTGATGGTGCCTCCGCCGCCGTTGCTGTCCTGGTGGTCGAAGATGCCGTCGATGATGTAGGTGACGGTCTCGAAACCGCGGTGCGGGTGCCACGGCGTGCCCTTGGGCTCGCCCGGCGCGTACTCCACCTCGCCCATCTGGTCCATCATGATGAACGGGTCGAGGTGGCGGTAGTTGATCCCCGCGAACGCCCGGCGTACCGGGAAGCCCTCGCCCTCGAAACCGCTCGGCGCGGTCGTGACGGTGAGCACGGGACGGGCCACGGCGTCGGCCGGTGCGGCCACGCGGGGAAGGGTCAGCGGGTTCTCGACGGTCACTGCAGGCATGTTGGCTCCTCCTTGTACGCCCACTTTAGTTGAGCGTTGAACTTTCTGCCACCCCTAACGGAGAGAGCCCGGAGGGAATTCCCTCCGGGCCCGTTCACCGTCGATCAGTGGACCGGATCGCCTGCCGGTGGATCAGTTGCTGAAGTAGAGGTACTTCCAGGCACCGTACGTAGTCGAGTTCACCGTGTCGCCGGACGTGCCGTTGACGTACACCGATCGCATCCGCGCCCGGATGCCGGACTCGCCGGCGGCGTCGAACTGGACGGACGACTTGCCGCTCGTGCCGAGCCGGAAGTACTCGGAGTCGCCCGAGTACCACTTGCCCTGGTAGTAGATCTCCAGGTCCAGGCGGTGCGACCGGCCCGGGTAGTAGGTCATGGTCGTGTTGAACACCGGGCCGGTGTTCTTGTGGAACCAGTAGTACGACGTCGAGCCGATCTTCGCCGTCTTGTAGTACTTGGAGAAGGACGTGGAGATCCTGACCCGCGCGTAGGCCGTGGCCTTCACGGTCTTCGGGGCGTAGCGGGCGTCGCCGTCGAAGACCGCGGAGACCGATGTGTCCCGGGTCATGTCCACCCACGCGGCGATGTTGCCGTGCGAGTCGACCTTGCCGGTCTTGATCAGCTTCTTGCCCTTGTCGCCGCCGAAGGGGTCCGCGTAGATCTTGACCGAGCGGTTCTTGTACGACGTCCCCAGGTGGGCGGTGAACTTCACGTCGGTGCCGTAGTCGTACAGCTTGCCGTTGTTGTTCAGGCTCAGGCTCGTCGACGCCCGGGAGACCGCGACCTTGTCGGAGGCGGAGACCGCGGTGTGCGCGGCGTCACCGGCGTAGCTCACCTTGTAGGTGACCGTGCCGCCGGCCGGCGGGGTGTCGGAGAAGGAGTACGTGCCGTCGGCCCTGACCGCGACGGAGGGCAGCGCCTTGCCGCTGGGGCTCTCGACGTCGGTGCGGGTGACGGCGAGCCTGGTGCCGGCCGCCAACGGGACCGTGGCCGAGATCTTGCCGGTGGCCGTGAGCTTCTTGGCGCGGGTCGCCGAGATGGGGGCGTTGACCGTGAGCGTCGGCACGTTGAGCGTCGGCTGGGTCAGGACCTTGAGCGTGGAGGTGCTGCCGCTGGGGACCAGGGCGAAGATCCGCGAGGAGTCCGGAGCCCAGCGCACGGTGCTGCCGGGCCAGTCGGCGGACGAGCCGACGGCGTAGGTGCGCAGCGGCTTGGTGGCGTTCGGCCGGTAGACCGCGACCTTGCCCGCGCCGGCCTGGGCGACCAGCCCGTCCGCCGCTACGTCGGCGCTCCACCCGGTGGGGTAGGCGCCGGCCTTGCCGAACCTGCCGTCCGCCCACCCGTCCCGGTCGGTGCCGTTGACCAGCACCTGGTCGGCGCCCGGGACGAGGTCGATGTCCCGGATGCCGTCGTTCAGGGTGTAGTCGCCGTCGTACCAGCCGGTGACCTTGGCGGCGCCCTCCGAGACGTCGAGGACCGCCATGGAGTCGGTGGAGATGCCGGTCTCACCGACGGCCAGCAGGCCCGGCCGGGTCGGGTCGGTGTCCAGCAGCGCCTGACCCCAGATGCCGCTCGAGGTGCCCTCGGTCGGGAACTGCGCCATGGCCACCGGGTCGGTCCCGCTCGCCGGGTCCACCGCCGGGTCGACGGAGCCGATGTCACCGTCCCACTGGTCGCCGTAGGAGAACCACGCCTTGCCGCCGGCGAAGGCCAGGTGGCGGGGGCCGGTGTCGGTCGGGATGGCGTACGTCGCCTTCACGTCCAGCGTCGCCGCGTCGAGGGCGAGGATCTGGTGGGTGTTGGGCAGGGCCGCGTAGAGGGTGGTGCCGTCGTCCGACAGGGCCAGGTCGCTGACGCTGCCCAAGCCCGTGTGCGAGTCGACGACACCGCCGCTGTAGTCGGTGCCCAGGATCCGGCCGTTCCCGGCGTCGCCGACGAACACCCGCTGGAGCGGGCCGTCCACGACGAGACCGCCGGCGCCGGTGACGGTGGCGGTCGCCGCCGAGGCGGTCCCCGCCGCCACGACGCTCAGGGCCGCCGAACTGAAGAGGACCGCGAGCGAGGTCGCGACCGAAGTGCTGCGCATGCGCACAGTGATGAAACCCCCAGTGCATACCCGGGTTCGCCGGGTGGATGAGAGCGCCGCGCGGCGCCCGTGCGTGACCGCTGATCAGCGGTTGCGCGCGGGGCGCGGCTGCCGGGGGCAGCCTATGGCATGGCTGTGACAATGGGGGAGCGGGTTTTTCCGGCGCGCGGACGGCCCGGCCCTCAGCCGTACATGCGCCGCATCGCGAAGTCCACCATCTGCTCGACCGCCTTCGCGTCGAAGACCATCCGGTGTTCGCCCTCCATGTCGAGGACGAAGCCGTAGCCGGTCGGCAGCAGGTCGATGACCTCCGAGCCTGTGATCACGAAGTACTTGGACTCCTTGCCCGCGTACCTGCGCAGCTCCTTCAGCGAGGTGAACATCGGGATCACCGGCTGCTGGGTGTTGTGCAGCGCGAGGAACCCGGGGTTGTCGCCGCGCGGGCAGTACACCTTGGAGGTGGCGAAGACCTGCTGGAAGTCCTCGGCGGTCACCTGACCGGTGGTGAAGGCACGGACCGCGTCCGCGAGGGACGGCGGGGACGGCTCGGGATAGAGCGGCGCCTGCTGGCCGTAGCCGCCGAGTCCGCCCGGCATCTGCTGCTGCGGCTGGGCGTACTGCTGCTGCGCGGCCCCACCGTCCATGGGCTGGCCGTATCCATACATGCGCGCAAGCCTACCGAGACACGCGGCCGCCGCGAGAAGGTAGACCCTTCTCACACTTCGACCGGTGGGGGTTGCGTCTTATTACCGACGGGTAGCATCATCGGAGCCACTCGTTGGTATGTGAAAGCTTGCGCGGGGATTCAGTGCCTCGCCGATCCGGATACGGAGCCGTCACCATGGGGCACTACAAGTCCAACCTCCGCGACATCGAGTTCAACCTCTTCGAAGTGCTCGGTCGCGACAAGCTGTACGGCACCGGCCCGTTCGGCGAGATGGACACCGACACCGC
Source organism: Streptomyces sp. NPDC001068 (assembly GCF_042897315.1). Classification (NCBI taxonomy): domain Bacteria; kingdom Bacillati; phylum Actinomycetota; class Actinomycetes; order Kitasatosporales; family Streptomycetaceae; genus Streptomyces; species Streptomyces sp. NPDC001068. The sequence continues at coordinate 138,410 of NZ_JBIAYD010000008.1, forward strand.
CAAGAGCGTCCTGGAGGAGCTGACCCGGCTCGCCGAGAACGAGCTGGCCGAGTCCTTCACCGACGCCGACCGCAACCCGCCGGTCTTCGACCCGGAGACCAACACCGCGCCGGTCCCGGCCTCGTTCAAGAAGAGCTACAAGGCCTTCATGGACTCCGAGTACTGGCGGCTCGGCCTGCCCGAGGAGATCGGCGGCACCACCGCTCCCCCGTCTCTCATCTGGTCGTACGCGGAGCTGGTCCTCGGCGCGAACCCGGCCGTGTGGATGTACTCCTCCGGCCCGGCGTTCGCCCGCATCCTCTTCGAGGAGGGCACCGAGGAGCAGAAGAAGTGGGCGCAGATCGCCGTCGACCGCACCTGGGGTTCGACCATGGTGCTCACCGAGCCCGACGCGGGCTCGGACGTCGGCGCCGGCCGCACCAAGGCGGTCCAGCAGGCGGACGGCTCCTGGCACATCGAGGGCGTGAAGCGCTTCATCACCTCCGGTGAGCACGACATGGAGGAGAACATCCTCCACTACGTGCTGGCGCGTCCCGAGGGCGCCGGCCCGGGCACCAAGGGCCTCTCCCTCTTCCTCGTCCCGAAGTACCTGTTCGACTTCGAGACCGGCGAGCTGGGCGAGCGCAACGGCGTCTACGCCACCAACGTCGAGCACAAGATGGGCCTCAAGGCCTCCAACACCTGCGAGATGACCTTCGGCGACCGCCACCCGGCCAAGGGCTGGCTGATCGGCGACAAGCACGAGGGCATCCGCCAGATGTTCCGGATCATCGAGTTCGCCCGCATGATGGTCGGCACGAAGGCGATCTCCACGCTCTCCACCGGCTACCTCAACGCCCTCGAGTACGCCAAGGAGCGCGTCCAGGGTCCGGACCTCGCGAACTTCATGGACAAGTCCGCGCCCAAGGTCACCGTCACCCACCACCCCGACGTCCGCCGCTCGCTGATGACGCAGAAGGCGTACGCCGAGGGCATGCGCGCCCTCGTCCTCTACACCGCCTCGGTCCAGGACGCGATCATGGTCAAGGAGGCGAACGGCGAGGACCCGGCGGCCGAGCACGCGCTCAACGACCTGCTCCTGCCGATCGTCAAGGGCTACGGCTCCGAGAAGGGCTACGAGCAGCTCGCCCAGTCGCTGCAGACCTTCGGCGGCTCCGGCTTCCTGCAGGAGTACCCGATCGAGCAGTACATCCGGGACGCCAAGATCGACACCCTCTACGAGGGCACCACCGCCATCCAGGGCCAGGACTTCTTCTTCCGGAAGATCGTCCGCAACCAGGGCGCGGCGCTGAACTCCCTCGCCGAGGACATCAAGAAGTTCCTGGCGCTCGCCACCGGCGGCGAGCGGCTGGCCGGCGCCCGCGAGCACCTCGCCAAGGCGGCCGTGGAGCTGGAGGCGATCGTCGGCCTGATGCTGACCGACCTCGCGGCCACCGAGCAGGACGTCAAGAACATCTACAAGGTGGGTCTGAACACCACCCGCCTGCTGCTCGCCTCCGGCGACGTGATCGTCGGCTACCTGCTGCTCAAGGGCGCCGCGGTCGCCGCCGAGAAGCTGGAGACGGCGTCCGCCAAGGACGTCCCCTTCTACACCGGCAAGATCGCGGCGGCGAAGTTCTTCGCGGCCAACGTGCTGCCGGGCGTCACCCTCGCCCGCAAGGTCGCGGCCGACGTCGACCTCGACCTGATGGAGCTGGACGAGGCCGCCTTCTAGATCCGGCCCGCCCACTGCGTCCACGGTGGCCCGCTCCCTCGCGAGGGAGCGGGCCACCGTACGTCGTTAAGGTGAGGAGCATGAGCGAACCCTCCCGCTTCGACCGCGGCCACACCGACGACCTGATGTCCTTCCTCGCGGCCGGCCCCACGCCGTACCACGCCGTCGCGAACGCCGGGGAACGGCTGGAGAAGGCCGGCTTCCGGCAGGTCGCCGAGACGGACGCCTGGGACGGGACCGCGGGCGGCAGGTACGTGCTGCGCGGCGGCGCGATCATCGCCTGGTACGTCCCCGAGGGCGCCGCGCCGCACACGCCGTTCCGGATCGTCGGCGCCCACACCGACTCCCCGAACCTGCGGGTGAAGCCCCGCCCGGACACCGGGGCGCACGGCTTCCGCCAGGTCGCCGTGGAGATCTACGGCGGGCCGCTCATGAACTCCTGGCTCGACCGGGACCTGGGCCTGGCCGGCCGGCTCAGCCTGCGCGACGGCACCACCCGCCTGGTCGACGTGCGCCGTCCGCTGCTGCGCGTCCCCCAGCTCGCCATCCACCTGGACCGCGCGGTGAGCAGCGACGGCCTCAAGCTGGACAAGCAGCGCCACCTGCAACCGGTCTGGGGGCTCGGCGACGACGTCCGCGACGGCGACCTGATCGCCTTCCTGGAGCAGGAGTCGGGTCTGCCGGCCGGCTCGGTGACCGGCTGGGACCTGATGACCCACCCCGTGGAACCGCCCGCCTACCTGGGCCGTGACCAGGAGATGATGGCCGGCCCCCGGATGGACAACCTGCTGTCCGTGCACGCCGGTACGGCGGCCCTCGCGGCCGTGGCGGCGGGAAACCCGCAGCTCCCCTGCATCCCGGTGCTCGCCGCCTTCGACCACGAGGAGACCGGCTCCCAGTCCGACACCGGCGCCGACGGCCCGCTGCTCGGCAACGTGCTGGAGCGCTCGGTCCTGGCCCGCGGCGGATCCCACGAGGACCGGGCACGCGCGCTCGCCGCCAGCGTCTGCGTATCCTCCGACACCGGCCACGCCGTGCACCCCAACTACGCGGAGCGCCACGACCCCACGCACCACCCCCGGCTCAACGGCGGCCCGATCCTCAAGGTCAACGTCAACAACCGCTACGCCACGGACGGTTCGGGCCGCGCGGTCTTCGCCGCCGCCTGCGACAAGGCCGGCGTCCCCTTCCAGACCTTCGTCTCCAACAACTCCATGCCCTGCGGCACCACCATCGGTCCGATCACCGCGGCCCGCCACGGCATCCGGACCGTCGACATCGGCGCGGCGATCCTCTCCATGCACAGCGCCCGCGAACTGTGCGGCGCCGACGACCCGTTCCTCCTCGCGAACGCCCTGACGGCTTTCCTGGAGGGGTAGTTGCACATGTCGCGCCCGCCCCTGGGTACCCGGTGTGCACCGGAACCACCGAACCTGAAGGGGAGGCAACGCTCATGGGCCTTGGCGGGTGCATCATCCTCATCGCCGTGGGGGCCATCCTCACGTTCGCGACCGACTGGCACATGCAGGGCGTCAACCTCGACGTCGTCGGCCTGATCCTGATGGCCGTCGGCATCATCGGCGTCGCCACGTTCACGAACATCGCCCGTCGCCGGCGGGTCATGGTGCCCCCGGCGACGGTCGTCGAGGAACGGCACCATCACCACCAGGACGACTACGGCAACGGGTACGGCGTCTGACGCGGGCGCCGCGGCCTAGGCCTCTTCGGCCTTCTCGTCCATGCCGGCCAGGACCAGCGGCAGCCGGTCCGCCGCGCCCTCCGTGAGGCGGACCGGCACTCCCCAGTCCTGCTGGTGGACATGGCAGGCCGGGTACTCGTTGGCCGGGTCGTCGTCGCAGGACGCGGCCATCGCCGAGACGTGCAGAACGCCCTCGGTCACGGCCGGGTTCAGCTCCAGCTCCCGGGACAGGTCCGTGTCCGGGCCGTCGCCCTTGAGCAGCAGCTCCGGCGGGGTCGAGGAGACCAGCAGCCGCGTCGACGGTCCGTAGCGCAGGTCGAGCTTCTGGCCCGCCGGGGCCTGGAAGATCACGTCCAGCCGCAGGCGGCCGGGGGCAACCTCGGTCGCCGCCCGCCGCGTGCGGTGGGCGACCGACTCCACCCGGACCGCCTCCTCGGGCAGCCGCAGCCGGGTCAGCCGGTGGCGGGCGGACTCGACCACCACGATGTCGTCGCCGGCCAGCACCGCGGCGCTCGGCTCCCGCAGGTCGGTGGCCAGCGTGGTGACCTCGCCGGTCGCGGGGTCGTAGCGGCGCAGCGCGTGGTTGTAGGTGTCGGACACCGCGACCGAGCCGTCGGGGAGCGCCGTGACGCCCAGCGGGTGCTGGAGCAGTGCCTGTCCGGCCGCGCCGTCCCGGTGGCCGAAGTCGAACAGGCCGGTGCCCACCGCCGTGTGGACGTGTCCGTCCGGGTCGGCCCAGCGCAGCGCGCTCGTCTCCGAGTCGGCGATCCAGAGCCGGTCGGCGGTGGCGGCCAGTCCGGACGGCTGCGCGAACCACGCCTCGGCCGCGGGACCGTCCACCAGCCCCTCGTTGGTGGTGCCCGCGGCGACCTCGACGGTCGCGGTGGCGGGGTCGTACGTCCACAGCTGGTGCACGCCGGCCATCGCGATCCACACCTTGCCGCCGAAGACGGCCACGTCCCAGGGGGAGGACAGGTCGATCTCGCGGGCCGGCCCCGAGGTCGGGGAACCCTGCCACCACTGGCGGCCGGTGCCGGCCAGCGTGGTCACCTCACCGGTGGCCGCGTCGAGGCGGCGCAGGGCGTGGTTGACGGTGTCGGCGACGACCACCGAGCCGTCGTCCAGGAGCGCCAGCCCCTGGGGTTCGCTGAAGGCGGCGTCGGCGGCCGGGCCGTCGGTGAAGCCGCGCGCGCCGGAACCGATCCGCCGCACGACCGTCTCGGCGTCCTCGGCCAGTTCCACCAGCTGGTGCCGGGTGGTGTCGCTGACCAGGAAGTTCCCCGAGGGCAGCAGCAGCGCCTTGCCGGGGAAGCGCAGGGCGGTCGGCTCGGGCTCCGGCGGTACGTAGGGGCCGTCCCCGCGCCGCAGGGTGCCCTTCGCCTCGTGCTCGGCCTCCAGCTCCTCCACCAGCCGCTCGATGGCGTGCGCGTGGCCCTCGCCGGCGTGCTGGGCGACGACGTACCCCTCGGGGTCGATCACGACCAGCGTCGGCCAGGCCCGCACGGCGTACTGCTTCCAGGTGGCGAGCTCCGGGTCGTCGAGCACGGGGTGCTCCACGCCGTACCGCTCGACGGCGTCGACGACCGCCTGGTGCTCCGCCTCGTGCACGAACTTCGGCGAGTGCACTCCGACGATCACCACGGTGTCCCGGTGCCGCTCCTCCAGCTCCCGCAGCTCGTCCAGGACGTGCAGGCAGTTGATGCAGCAAAATGTCCAGAAATCAACAATTATGATGCGCCCGCGGAGTTCCGCGAGACCGAGCCGCTTGTCACCTGTGTTGATCCAGCCACCCTTGCCGACCAGCTCGGGGGCCCGGACACGTACGCGCTTCGCCATGGTTCAACCAAACCACACGCCCCCCTGGCGCTATTCCGCGCGCCCCTCTCCGCCCCACCCGCTCAGTCCGTCGGACCACCGGCGGCGTTTGTGGCCGGATGTCCGGGAAGGGGTAATGGCATGAGATTCCTGGTACGTGACCGGATCCTCGGCTTCGGCGAGGACTACTGGATCGAGGACGACCACGGCGACAAGGTCTACCTGGTCGACGGCAAGGCCATGCGGGTGCGCGACACCTTCGAGCTGAAGGACCGGCAGGGGCGGGTGCTCGTCGACATCCACCAGAAGATGTTCGCCCTGCGCGACACGATGGTGATCGAACGCGACGGCGAACCCCTGGCCACCATCCGGCGCAAGCGGCTCTCGCTGCTGCGCAACCACTACCGCGTCCACCTGGTCGACGGCACCGAGCTGGACGTCAGCGGCAGGATCCTCGACCGGGAGTTCGCCGTGGAGTACGACGGCGAACTGCTGGCCGTGATCTCCCGGCGCTGGCTGCACGTCCGGGAGACCTACGGCGTCGACGTCGTACGGGACGACGCGGATCCGGCGCTGCTGATCGCGGTGGCGGTCTGTGTGATCCACCTCGCCGACAAGGAGCGCGAGGAGGACTGACCTGCGGGTCTCCTCGGCGGTCGGTCCGCCCGGCGCCCGGTCTCCCCGGCGGCCGGGTCCCCTCAGCGGCGGGGAGCCTCGAGGCCCAGCAGGCGGTCCTTGAGCGCCGGGAACTGTTCGCGGGTGGCGGCGACCCTGGCCGGGTCGATGTCGACGGTGAGGACCTGCTCGCCGGCGCCCGCCTCGGCCAGCACCTCGCCCCACGGGTCGACCACGATCGAGTGGCCGGCCTGCGGCACACCGGCGTGCGTCCCGGCCGTCCCGCACGCGAGCACGAACGCCTGGTTCTCCACCGCCCGCGCCTTCGCCAGCAGCGTCCAGTGCGAGCGTCGCCGCTCGGGCCAGCCCGCCGAGACCACCAGCGTCTCGGCGCCGCCGTCGACGAGCGCGCGGAAGAGCTCGGGGAAGCGGAGGTCGTAGCAGGTCGCCACGCCCAGCGTGGTCGCGGGGAGCCGGACGGTCACCAGGTCCCGCCCGGCACCCATCAGCACCGCCTCGCCCTTGTCGAAGCCGAAGCGGTGGATCTTGCGATAGGCGGCGGCGAGCTCACCGGAGGGGGAGAAGACGAGAGCCGTGTTGTACAGGGGGCCTTCGGGGTCCCGCTCGGGGATGGAGCCGGCGTGCAGCCAGACCCCCGCGTCGCTCGCAGCCTTCGCCATCGCCTCGTAGGTCGGACCTTCGAGGGGTTCGGCCTCGGTGGCGAACGCCTCGTAGGCGAAGGCGCCGGTCGTCCACAGCTCGGGCAGGACGACGAGATCGGCGTCCGCCTGTTCGCGCACCAGTGCGGTCACGCGCCGCCGACGCGCTTCGACCGATTCGTCCTCGTTTACGTCGATCTGGATCAGCGAGGCGCGCACACTACCACCGTCCTGGCATTCGAGCCGTCCACACGGGCCTACGATCGTCACACGAAAGCACTGCCGGGGTGCCTCACAGCAGCGTAACTTGGGGGTCTCCCCGGTTCGAGCGAAGTCGGGGGAGTTTCCAGACACCCGCCGACAGCAGCCACCTCCCGCTGGCAGCGCCGCCACAAACTGCCCGAGTACCGACCGCCGAGGGGTCCCGTTCCGTGAGTCTGCATCCCACCCTCCAGCCCTACGCCGACGCCTGGACCCACTCCATCGAAGCGATATCCGAGCTGGTGACGCCCCTTGCCGAGGGCGAGTGGAACCGGCGGACACCATGCCCGGGCTGGTCGGTGCGGGACGTGGTCTCCCATGTCATCGGCATGGACTGCGAGATGCTCGGCGACCCGCGCCCCATCCACACCCTGCCGCGTGACCTCTACCACGTCACCAACGAGCACCAGCGCTACATGGAGATGCAGGTCGACGTACGGCGCCATCACACGGCGCCCGAGATGACCTCCGAGCTGGAGTACACGGTCATCCGCCGCAACCGCCAGCTGCGCAACGAGTCACGGGAGCCGGGACACCTGGTACGCGGGCCGATGAGCAAGGAGATCACCCTCGAAGCGGCCATGCGCACCCACGCGTTCAACGTGTGGGCGCACGAGCAGGACCTGCGGGCGGCACTCGGGCGGCCGGGCAACCTGGACTCGCCCGGCGCGCTGATCGCCCGGGACGTACTGCTGGACGAGCTGCCCCGGGTGGTCGCCAACGAGTCCGACGCCCCGCGCAGTTCGTCCGTCATCTTCGACGTGCACGGTCCGGTGGAGTTCCTGCGCACCATCCGCATCGACATCCAGGGCCGCGGCACCCTGGAGACCACCCCCGCGCTCGGCCCCGCCGCCATCTTCACCCTCGACTGGGAGACCTACGTCCGCCTGGCCTGCGGGCGCACCACCCCGGACGCGGTCGCGGACCGGGTGAAGGCGGAGGGCGACCCGGAACTGACGGCGGCGATCCTGCGGAACTTCACCGTCACCCAGTAGCGGACGCCCGGCCCCACCCGGCGGAAGCGGCAGGCGCCGGTCACCCGCGGCACGGCGGCGGGCGGCGGACCGTCCGCGACACGGCGGCCGACAGCGGTAATTCGGTGGGCACGGGGGCCGTCGGGATCTAACTTGCCCGGCATGACCGCCGACACCGCGCCGTACGCGGACCTCCCGCCCCGCCTGACCCGGCTCACCTTCCACGGTCCGCTCTCCGAGGACCGCGCCGCCGCGCTGGTACGGCGGCTCGCCGACCCGCACCCCACCACCTTGCTCGACATCGGCTGCGGCTGGGGCGAGCTGATGCTCCGCCTGCTGGAGGCCGTGCCCGGCGCGCGGGGCGTGGGACTGGACGTGCACGCCGGGGACCTGGCACGCGGCCGACGGGCCGCCGGGGAGCGCGGGCTGGCCGGCCGGGTGGAGTTCGCCGAGGAGTCCGCGCAGGGCACGGCCCGTGGCCCGGCCGACGTGGTGCTGTGCCTCGGGGCGAGCCAGGCGCTCGGCGACGACCCGGAGACGGCCCTGCGCGAGCTCAGGCGGCTGGTGAACGACGGCGGGCGGGTCCTGCTCGGCGAGGGCTTCTGGCAGCGTACCCCGACCGAGGAAGAGCTCTCCGGAATGTGGCCCGGCGCCTCGGCCGCCGACCACCACGACCTGGCGACGCTGATCGGCCTGGCGGTGGCGGCGGGCTTCCGCCCGGAGTGGACGGAGACCGCGAGCCCGGCGGAATGGGAGGAGTTCGAGTCGGCGTACCAGGCCGACCAGGAGGTGTGGCTGGCGGCCAACCCCGGCCACCCCCTGGCCACGGAGACCCGGGCCCGCCTGGACACCCACCGGTCGTCGTGGCTGACCTACCGGGGCGTACTGGGCCTGGCCTACCTCACCCTCGTCCCGGTGGCGGGCCCGCCGCGCGCCTGAGGGACTCGCAGAGCCGGGCGGAGGCGTCGGGTCACGCGGGCACGTGCACCGTCTCCACCCGGCTGGCCACCAGCCGCTCCCGCTCCCGGCGGGCCGCCCGGCCCCGCAGCCGCAGGATCTGGCTCACCCCCAGCGCCTGGAGCACGAACACGCACGAGAAGGCCACCGAGTAGTCGTCGCCGGTCGCGTCCAGCAGCACACCCACCGCGAACAGCGTCGTCATCGACGCCACGAAGCCACCCATATTGGTGATCCCGGACGCGGTCCCCTGCCGCTCGGGCGGATTCGCCGGACGGGCGAAGTCGAAGCCGAGCATGGACGCCGGGCCGCACGCCCCCAGCACCGCGCACAACACCAGCAGCAGCCACATCGGCGCGTGCGCGGCCGGGTACACCAGCGTCGCCGCCCACACGGTGGCCGTCGCGCAGACCGTGCCCAGCGCCAGCGGCAGCCGGGCCGCGTGGTGCCGGGCGACGACCTGGCCGTAGACCAGGCCGATCACCATGTTGGAGAGCACCACCAGGGTCAGCATCTCCCCGGCCGTGGCCCGGGACAGCCCCTGCGCCTGGACCAGGAACGGCAGCCCCCACAGCAGCAGGAACACCATCGCCGGGAACTGGGTGGTGAAGTGCACCCACATCCCGAGCCGGGTCCCCGGCTCCCGCCAGGAGGCGGCGATCTGCTTCCGTACGTACGCCGCGCCCCGGTGCGGGAGGGGCGCCGGCTCGTACCCCTCGGGGTGGTCCTTCAGGAAGGACAGCGCGAGGACCAGGACGACCACGCCGGCCAGTGCGCTGCCCGCGAACGCCGCGGTCCAGCCGATGCCGTGCAGCAGCCGGGCCAGGACCAGCGTGGAGACCAGGTTGCCCGCCATGCCGACCAGGCCGGCGAGCTGGGCGACGAGCGGACCGCGCCGTGCCGGGAACCAGCGGGTGCCGAGCCGCAGCACGCTGATGAAGGTCATGGCGTCGCCGCAGCCGAGCAGCGCCCGCGAGGCGAGCGCGGTGCCGTACGACGGGGAGAACGCGAAACCCAGCTGGCCGGCCGTGAACAGCACCGCTCCGATGGCGAGCACCCTCTTGGTGCCGAGGCTGTCCACCAGCAGGCCGACGGGTATCTGCATGCCGGCGTAGACCAGCAGCTGGAGTATCGAGAAGGTGGACAGCGCCGAGGCGTTGACGTGGAAGCGGTCGGCCGCGTCGAGACCGGCGACGCCGAGGGAGGTGCGGAAGATGACGGCGACGAAGTAGACCGAGACGCCTATGGACCACATCGCCACGGCCCGCCGGCCGCCGGGCGGATCGCCGGGCAGCGAGACGCCGCCGCGGCTCATCGGACCTCACCCCGCGCCAGGTGCGCGAACCAGTCGACGTGCCGGTGGACCAGCTCGACGGCGAGGTCGGCGTCCCCGGCACGCAGCGCGTCCAGGATCTCCTCGTGCTCGGTGAGCGACTTGGCGATCCGGTCGGGGTGCGCGTGCATGATCGCGACGCCCATCCGCAGCTGGCGGTCGCGGAGCTGGTCGTAGAGGCGGGCGAGGATCTCGTTGCCGCCGTCGCGGACGATCTCGGCGTGGAAGCAGCGGTCCGTGACGGCCGCGGCGGCCAGGTCGCCGGCGGCGGCCTCGGCCTTCTGCCGCTCCAGCAGCTCCTCCAGGCGGGCCACGAGCAGCGCCGACGCCGGCACGGCCTTGCGCGCCGCGTGCTCCTCCACCAGCATCCGGGTCTCGACCACGTCCGCGATCTCCTGCGCGGAGACGGGCAGCACCATGGCGCCCTTCTTCGGGTAGAGCCTGATCAGGCCCTCGACCTCCAGACGCAGCAGCGCCTCACGGACCGGGGTGCGTGACACCCCGACCGCCTCGGCCAGTTCGCCCTCGGTCAGGAGGGTGCCGCCCTCGTACTGACGGTCGAGGACGGCTTGCTTGACATGGGAGTACACGCGATCGGCGGCGGCGGGCTGCTTGACGGCCAGGCTCATGCCCACAGCATAGATACAACACGTACCCATGCGGTGGGGCGTCCATCATGCGGACGTGACGAAAATCGCCCTCAGCAACTGCACAACCATCTGTGCTACTTACATGTCACACACGTGCGGCTCCATTCGCTTTGGCACCCCCAACTCGGCCGCACGCCAGGGGCATTACGACTCGACTCGACTCGGGGTATTTCAGTTGATTACCGGTATTAAGGGCACTCGCCTCCGCAAGGCCGCCGCCGTCGCTGTCACGTCCGGCGCACTGCTGGCGACCGGGGCCCTCACCGCGGCGCCCGCGCAGGCCGTCACCAAGCCCTCGATCGTGGCCAAGGGCGGCTACATCATGAACAACGCGAACGCGAAGACGCTGTACACCAAGGCCGCGGACACCAAGCTGTCCACCGGTTCGACCACGAAGATCATGACCGCCAAGGTCGTGCTCGCGCAGTCGAACCTGAACCTGGACGCCAAGGTGACCATCCAGAAGGAATACAGCGACTACATCGTCCGCAACAACGCCTCCCAGGCCCACCTGATCGTCGGCGACAAGGTCACCGTCCGCCAGCTGCTCTACGGGCTGATGCTGCCCTCCGGCTGCGACGCCGCCTACGCGCTCGCCGACAAGTACGGCACCGGCACCACCCGCGCCAAGCGCGTGGCCAACTTCATCGGCAAGATGAACACCGCCGCGAAGAACCTGGGTCTGACCCACACCCACTTCGACTCGTTCGACGGCATCGGCAACGGCAACAACTGGTCGACGCCGCGCGACCTGACGAAGATCGCCAGCAGCGCGATGAAGAACTCCAACTTCCGCGTGATCGTCAAGACGAAGAAGTACACGGCGAAGACGATCACCAAGACCGGTTCCACCCGCACCATGGCACCGTGGGTCAACACCAACACGCTGCTCAGCAGCTACAGCGGCGCCATCGGCATCAAGACCGGCTCCGGCCCCGAGGCCAAGTACTGCCTCGTCTTCGCCGCGACCCGCAACGGCAAGACGGTCATCGGCACCGTCCTCGCCTCCTCCTCCATCAACCAGCGCGCGACGGACGCCACGAAGCTCCTGAACTACGGCTTCGCGACGATCTGAGCCACACCGCCGAAGGCCCGCCGCGATCCGCGCGGCGGGCCTTTCGCATACCCGAACGACTCCGCGCAGCAGAACACGAGTTTCTCGCTCGCAATCGTGAACATCGCAGTATGTGACTGGCATATTCGATTTTCTCCGCCCTAAGTTCCGCAGCGGAGGTGGTTCACATGAACGAACCCGAAAAGCAGGCCAAGCCCACCAGTTCCCACGAGGCCATCGACGTCGGTGACTTCGTGTACGCGGCGACCGGAGCCCGGGTACGACGACTGACCATGCCGGACGGAACGCACTGGTTCCCGGCGGTGGACGTGTGCAAGGAACTCGGGCACAGCAACTCTCGGCAGGCTCTCGCCGATCACGTCCCCGAAGCCCACCGAGAGTGTCTTGAGACCGTAACTGGAGCTTACGGTCTCAGCATTCCCGCAGGTAGGGAGTGGCGTCGAGACATGAATCTGATCAGTCTCCAGGGCCTGATCCTGCTCGTCGGAGCCTGCACGAAGCCTGCGTGCAGGCCTTTCAAGGAGTGGGTCGTCGAAGTCATCGCGACAGTCCAGCGAGAGGGTTCCTACACTCTCGAAGAAGCCGAGGTCCAGCCCACCGAGCCGGGTGCCCCGATCGCCTACGCCATGCCGGAGCAGATCGCGGAGGCCATCGTGCGGCTGGAGGCGCACAACCTTCAGCTGGACGAGCAACTGGTGAAGGGGCAGCGCGAACTGATCGAGTTGCAGAAGAGCACACTCGCCGTGCAGCAGGCCATGGTCCGGGCGATGGAACGGATCGCCGACCGGCTCGACGAACTCGTCCTCGACCGTCGTAGGCCGTACGGGCCGCCCGTGGCGCTGCCGACCACCGAGTCCGTGCTCGCCGACTGGCGGGGGCGGCTGTCGGTGACCGAGGACGTGTGGACGGTGGCCGTCGTCATCGCCCCGGTCCTCGTGGAGAAGGGTGAGCTGCGCGAGCCGCTCGAATCGATCGCCGCCCGCACCGGGCTGACGGTGCACCGCGTCAACGAGTGTCTGCGGCTGCTGCGCAAGCACGCCTGCATCCACTCGCGGGGCGGGACGGAGGAGGGTGCGCCGGTCTACGTGCTGAACCGGGTCTGAAAGAGGGTGGGCGGTCGCAAAACCTAGTTGCGACCGCCCACTGACTCAATCTATCCGGGTTCAGCCCCAGGTAATCAACCGCTTCGGCTGTTCCAGGATCGCCGCGATGTCCGCGAGGACCTTGGAGCCCAGTTCGCCGTCGACCAGACGGTGGTCGAAGGACAGGGCGAGCGTGGTGACCTGGCGGGGCTTCACCTTGCCCTTGTGGACCCACGGCTGGAGCTTGATGGCCCCGACCGCCAGGATCGCGGCCTCGCCCGGGTTGAGGATGGGCGTGCCCGTGTCGATGCCGAAGACGCCGACGTTGGTGATCGTCACCGTGCCGCCCTGCATGGCGCCGGGCGAGGTCTTGCCGTCCCGGGCCGTGGACACCAGTTCGCCGAGGGACTCGGCCAGTTGCGGCAGCGTCCTGGCGTGCGCGTCCTTGATGTTCGGGACGATCAGGCCCCGCGGGGTGGCCGCGGCGATGCCCAGGTTGACGTAGTGCTTGAGCACGATCTCCTGGTTCGCCTCGTCCCAGGACGCGTTGATGTCCGGGTTGCGCTTGATGGCGACCAGCAGCGCCTTGGCGATGAGCAGCAGGGGGTTCACGCGGAGGCCCTGCAGGTCCTTGTCCTGCTTGAGCTCCTCCACCAGCTTCATCGTCCGGGTCACGTCCACCGTCACGAACTCCGTGACGTGCGGCGCGGTGAACGCCGAGCCCACCATCGCCGCGGCCGTCGCCCTGCGGACACCCTTGATCGGGACCCGGGTCTCACGCGCACCGTCGTACGACGCCACGGGGGCCGCCTGCACGGCGGGCGCCGTCGGCGCGGCCGGCGCCTGTTCCGGGACGGCCGGCTGTACGGCCGCCACCGCCGCGTGGACGTCCTCGCGCGTGATGACGCCCTCCGGGCCGGACGGGGTCACCGTGGCCAGGTCGACGCCCAGGTCCTTCGCCAGCTTGCGCACCGGCGGCTTCGCCAGCGGACGCGGACGCTCCGCGGCCGGGGCCTCGGGGGCGGCTTCGGGGGCCCCGGCACGCCCGTGGCCGTTCAGCTCCTGCTGGACGGCCGCCCGCGCGGCCGCCTCGGCGACCGGCACCTCGGGGCCCTTGCGCGGGCGCCGCTTGGTGGAGGAGGCCGCGACGCCGTAGCCGACGAGGACCGGCTGACGGCCCTGCGGCTTCTCCTCGGGCTCCGGTGCCGGCGCCGCCTCGGGGGCCGGGGCGGGCTCGTCCACCGGAGCGGCCGCGCCGCCCGACACGTCGACCGTGATGATCGCCGTGCCCACGTCCACCGTGGTGCCCTCGGCGAAGCGCAGCTCGCGCACCACGCCGTCGTACGGGATGGGCAGCTCGACGGCCGCCTTGGCCGTCTCGACCTCGCACACCACCTGGCCGTCGGTGACCGTGTCGCCCGGCTGGACGTACCACTTGAGGATCTCGGCCTCGGTGAGCCCCTCGCCCACGTCCGGCATCCTGAACTCGCGTACGGACGCTTCCGTCATCGTCGTCACGACCCTCTCCTCAGTACGCCAGGGCACGGTCGACGGCGTCGAGCACCCGGTCAAGGCCCGGAAGGTACTCCTCCTCCAGGCGGGCCGGCGGGTAGGGGGCGTGGTAGCCGCCGACCCGGAGCACCGGGGCCTCCAGGTGGTAGAAGCAGCGCTCCGTGATGCGGGCGGCGATCTCCGCGCCCGAGCCGAAGAACACCGGTGCCTCGTGGACCACGACCAGGCGGCGGGTCTTCTCGACCGAGGCCTGGATGGAGTCGAAGTCCAGCGGGGAGACCGACCGCAGGTCGAGGATCTCCAGGGACTTGCCCTCCTCGGCGGCCGCGTCGGCGGCCTCCTGGCAGAGCTTCACCATCGGGCCGTAGGCGGCCAGGGTGATGTCGGTGCCCTCGCGGACCACCCGCGCCTTGTGCAGCGGGCCGGGGATGGCCTCCGTGTTCACCTCGCCCTTGTCCCAGTAGCGGCGCTTGGGCTCGAAGAAGATCACCGGGTCGTCGCTCTGGATGGCCTGCTGCATCATCCAGTAGGCGTCCGAGGAGTTGGACGGGGAGACGATCTTCAGGCCCGCCACGTGCGCGAAGAGCGACTCGGGGGACTCCGAGTGGTGCTCCACCGCGCCGATGCCGCCGCCGTAGGGGATGCGCACGACGACCGGCATCTTGACCGTGCCGAGCGACCGCGCGTGCATCTTCGCCAGCTGGGTGACGATCTGGTCGTACGCCGGGAAGACGAAACCGTCGAACTGGATCTCCACCACCGGGCGGTAGCCGCGCAGGGCGAGGCCGATCGCGGTGCCGACGATGCCGGACTCCGCGAGGGGGGTGTCGATGACGCGGCTCTCGCCGAAGTCCTTCTGCAGGCCGTCGGTGACGCGGAAGACACCGCCGAGCTTGCCGACGTCCTCGCCCATGACGAGGACCTTGGGGTCGGTCTCCAGGGCGCGGCGCAGCGACTCGTTGATCGCCTTGGCCAGAGCCATCTTCTCCGCTGCCATGGTCAGGCCCCCTCTACGTCAGCGAACGACGCCTGGTAGGCGGCGAACTGGGCTCGTTCCTCGTCGACGAGCGCGTGCCCGTCCGCGTACACGTGCTCGAACATGGCGAAGTCGTCCGGGTCGGGCATGGCCCGGACCGATTCGCGCACCCGCTTGCCCAACGCCTCGGACTCGGCTTCGAGTTCCGCGAAGAATCCCTCGTCCGCGTGGTTCGAGGCCTCCAGGTACCGGCGCAGCCGCAGGATCGGGTCCTTGGCCTCCCACGCCTCGCGCTCCTCGTCGGCCCGGTACTTGGTCGGGTCGTCGGAGGTGGTGTGGGCGCCCATCCGGTAGGTGAACGCCTCGACCAGCGTCGGGCCCTCGCCGCTGCGGGCGCGCTCCAGCGCCCACTTGGTGACCGCGAGGCAGGCCAGGACGTCGTTGCCGTCGACGCGGACGCCGGGGAAGCCGAAGCCCTGGGCGCGCTGGTAGAGCGGTACGCGGGTCTGCCGCTCGGTCGGCTCGGAGATCGCCCACTGGTTGTTCTGGCAGAAGAACACCACCGGGGCGTTGTAGACCGCGGCGAAGGTGAACGATTCGGCTACGTCGCCCTGGCTCGAGGCGCCGTCGCCGAAGTAGGCGATGACCGCCGAGTCCGCGCCGTCCTTGGCGACGCCCATGGCGTAGCCGGTCGCGTGCAGGGTCTGCGAGCCGATGACGATCGTGTAGAGGTGGAAGTTGTTGCTGTTGGGGTCCCAGCCGCCGTGGTTGACACCGCGGAACATGCCCAGCAGGTTCGTCGGGTCGACCCCGCGGCACCAGGCGACGCCGTGCTCGCGGTAGGTCGGGAAGACGTAGTCGTCCTCGCGGGTGGCGCGACCGGAGCCGATCTGGGCGGCCTCCTGGCCGAGCAGGGACGCCCACAGGCCCAGCTCGCCCTGGCGCTGCAGGGCGGTGGCCTCGGCGTCGAAGCGGCGGGAGAGCACCATGTCGCGGTACAGGCCGCGCAGCTCCTCCGGGGTGATCCCGGCGACGTAGGCGTCGTACTCGGCGTTCTTGACCCGCTTGCCCTCGGGGGTCAGCAACTGCACGAGCTCGGGTTCGGTGCTCTTCTTCGTGGTGGTGCGAGTGGTGCGCTTGGTGCCGGTCTTGCTGCCGGTGGTTCCGGCTTTGCCTGCGGCGCTGCGTCGCGGTTGGCTCGCGGCACTGCTGTCCACGGTCACGTGTGCTCCTCCGTCGGTCCGGCCCCCGGGGTTGCCGGGTGAACCAGTGCGGCTCACCTGTTTCCGACCCCTGTGACACGGGGTGGGTGCCACTCGGCCGGGAACAGGCGTGACAGGTGCCCCGGCGAGCGCCCTGCAGGGTGCACGTTACCCAGTGCTCCACATTTCTGTGAAACCCCTCCTGACCTGCGATTTTGCTTGGAAATCCAAGTACTTTTTGCTTGGGTTTCCTAGTAAATCGACAGCGGCCGGAAGGTTGCTGGTCAGAGCCCTGCAGGAGGCCGGAGCTACCGCACGTTATCCCGCCGCACCGGGCCACGGGAAGAGTCCGCGTGTACGGCCTGCGCGGCGAAACGTTCGTTCCCTTGCACCCGGTCGGCGCACCCGGGTCGCCCGCCGTCCGCGTCGTGACCGAAAGCGACCAACAGCGACTTCCTGTGACAATCCCCAGCTCACAGGCCCGGACGTTGCCCTAACATCTGCCGCGTGCCGCTCTTATCCGTACCACCCGTCGCGCCCCATGCGCCCCCTCTGGGCGCCTTGCTCCGGCTGTACGCCGCCGGTTCCGCGCTCGACTGCGAACCCGTCGAACAGGGTCTGCTCAACCGCGGCTACCGCGTCCGCACCACCCTCGGCCGCTACTTCCTCAAGCACCACTTCGACCCCGACACCGCCGACCCGGCCGCCATCGAGCGCCGCCATCTGGCCACCCAGCGGCTGGCCGCCCTCGGTGTCCCGGTCGCCCCGCCACTGGCCCACCGCGAGGGCCGTACGGTCGCCGTCGTCGGCGGTCACGCCTACGCGCTGCACCCCTGGATCGACGGCAGACACCGGCACGGCGGACAGCTCACACGCGGGGAGAGCGCCCGGCTCGGTGCGCTCCTGGGCGCCGTGCACGCCTGCCTGGAACGCGTGATGCCGCCCAAGGCGCGCACCCGCCCGGCCACCGGCCCGCATCCCGTCGAGAGCGCCGATCCCGCCGACACCTTCGCGCTCATCGACGACCTGCTCGGCCACGTCAGCCGGCACCGCCCGGCCGACGCCTTCGACGAGCTCGCCCGTCACCGCCTGCTCGAACGCCGTGCGCTCCTGGAACAGCACGCCGTCCGGCGCCCGCCGCGCGGCGCCTCGGTGGGCTGGGTGCACGGCGATTTCCACCCGTTCAACCTGCTCTACCGCAACGGCGCGCCCGCGGCGATCGTCGACTGGGACCGGCTCGGTGTGCAGCCCCGCGCCGAGGAGGCGGTCCGCGCCGCGGCCATCTTCTTCGTCCGCCCGGCGGGGGCGCTCGACCTGCCCAAGGTGCGGGCGTACGCGCGCGCGTACCGGCGGGCGGCCGGTGCCACTCCCTCGGAACTGGCGGCGGCCGTGCACCGCGTGTGGTGGGAACGGCTCAACGACTTCTGGATGCTGCGCTGGCACTACGAGCGCGGCGACACCCGCGCGGACCCGCAGTTCCCGGCCGCCTCCGCGCTGGCCGTGTGGTGGACCAGCGAGTACGACGCGGTGTGCGACGCGTTCGTCCGGTGAGCCGGCACGTCGCTCAGCCCCGCAGGGGTGTCAGCGTCCTTCAAGGGTTGCCCAGGCCGGTGCCGGCCACGGCGCCCTCGTCCGTGTTGCCGCCGTCCGTGCCCGTCGACTCCGTGGGGTCCGTCTCGGGGGAGCTCGGGGTGTCGGTGGGCTGCGAGGCGCTCGCCGTGTCCGAGGGCTCGTCGGACGGCTTGCTGCTCTCCGTCTCGGACTGGGTGTACGACGGGGTCTGCGACGGCGTGTAGTGGGAGCCGCCGCCGTCACCCGAGCCGCTGGTGTCGGTCTCCGTGTCCGTGGCCTTGTCGCTGGCCTTGTCGGAGGGGCTCGCGCTCGGGGTGTCGTCCTTGGTGGAGTGCGTGACGCTCGGCGACGTGGACGTGCCCGGGTCGGCGCCGCCACCGCCACCCTTGTTCAGGGCCAGCGCCACGCCCGCCGCGATCGCGATCACCGCGAGGACGGCCAGGATCCACAGCTTGCCGCGGCCGCTGCCCCTGTTGCCGTGGCCCTCGAAGCCGCCCTCGTCGCCGCCGCCGTAACCGGACGGCAGGATGGGCTGCGGGATCTGCGAGGTCCCGGCGGAGTTCATCGGGTTCTGCATCGCCGTCGTGCCGGCGAAACCGCCCGCCGCGTGCCGGCCGTCGTGCACGGTGACCGGGCCGGTGTTCCAGGTGCCGGTGTGGGCGCCCTGGTCGTACAGCATCTGCAGGCCGTACTGGACCAGCCCGCGCATCTCCTCGGCGGTCTGGAAGCGGTCGTCGGGCTCCTTCGCGAGGGAGCGCATGACCAGGCCGTCCAGCTCCGGCGGGGCGGCGCCCTCGGAACTCTGGGACGGCGGCACCGGGATGTCCTGGACGTGCTGGTAGACCACCGACAGCGGGGTCTCGCCGATGAACGGCGGCCGCAGCGACAGCAGTTCGTAGAGCAGACAGCCGGTGGCGTACAGGTCGGAGCGGTGGTCGACGGCCTTGCCGAGCGCCTGCTCCGGCGAGAGGTACTGGGGCGTGCCCATGACCATGCCGGTCTGCGTCATCGTCGTGGACGCGCCGTGCAGGGCGCGGGCGATGCCGAAGTCCATCACCTTGACCGCGCCGGTGTTCGTGATGATCACGTTGGCGGGCTTGATGTCGCGGTGCACGATGCCGTGCTGGTGCGAGTAGGCCAGCGCCTCCAGCACCCCGGAGGTGATGATCAGGGCCTGCTCGGGGCCCGGGGCCTGGGCGTTGATCAGCAGGTCGCGGATGGTGCGGCCCTCGACCAGCTCCATCACGATGTACGGCACGGACTGGCCGCCGACGACGTCCTCGCCCGAGTCGTAGACCGCCACGATCGCGTGGTGGTTGAGCCCGGCGACCGACTGTGCCTCGCGGGTGAAGCGGGCCTTGGAGACCGGGTCCTCGGCGAGGTCGGCGCGCAGCAGCTTGACGGCCACGGTCCGGCCGAGCCGTACGTCCTCGGCGGCGAACACCTCGGCCATACCGCCCCGGCCGAGCCGGTGGGTGAGCCGGTAACGGCCGTCGCCGACCAGGCCGCCGTTGCCCCACATCTCCGGCGTGTCTGACATGCCGCCGCCAGTCGCCTCGGGGTCGGACGGGCCCTGGGCGCTGTGCGTCTGTGCCATCGGTCCTCGCCGTCGTTTCTGCCCGCGGTGCGCGCGGTGTTGTCACGGTCTCCGTCGGCCACGCTACAGCCTCCGCGCAACCCCCAGGTCCGGGTTCCGTCCCATGGACGGACCGGCCATCAAACCGGTACCCCGCGCGGTCACGCAAATTCTGTGTACCGGGCGTACAGCAGGTGTAACGCTTCCGCGCCTCTTCTTTCGCGTACGGTCACGGAACGGGCACCGCGCTTGACGTGTCAGTGCCCTCGGGCAGACTTGGGCCGGAACTTGACCAGGAATGGGACATTCGATCAACAAGGGTGCCTGCGCGCCCGACGGGGGACGGGCGAAATGGGCCAGGACGGTGCGGACGGCCGTTATGTCGGGCGGGCTCTGGCGGGTGGCCGTTACCAACTGCGCGACCTGCTCGGCGCGGGCGGCATGGCCTCCGTGCACCTGGCGTACGACACGGTCCTGGACCGCCAGGTCGCGATCAAGACCCTGCACACCGAACTCGGCCGGGAGCAGGCCTTCCGCGAACGCTTCCGCCGCGAGGCCCAGGCAGTGGCCAAGCTCACGCACACCAACATCGTCTCCGTCTTCGACACCGGCGAGGAGAACCTCGACGGCTCGACCATGCCGTACATCGTCATGGAGTACGTCGAGGGCCGCCCGCTCGGCTCCGTGCTCGACGAGGACGTACGGCAGTTCGGCGCGCTGCCCGCCGACAAGGCGCTGAAGATCACCGCCGACGTCCTGGCCGCGCTGGAGATCAGCCACGAGATGGGGCTGGTCCACCGTGACATCAAGCCCGGCAACGTGATGATGACCAAGCGCGGGGTCGTCAAGGTCATGGACTTCGGCATCGCCCGTGCCATGCAGTCCGGGGTCACCTCCATGACCCAGACCGGGATGGTCGTCGGCACCCCGCAGTACCTCTCCCCGGAGCAGGCGCTCGGCCGGGGCGTGGACGCCCGCTCCGACCTCTACTCGGTCGGCATCATGCTGTTCCAGCTGGTCACCGGTCGGCTGCCGTTCGACGCGGACTCACCGCTGGCGATCGCCTACGCGCACGTCCAGGAGGAGCCGGTCGCGCCGTCCTCGGTCAACCGTGCGCTGCCGCCGGCCGTGGACGCGCTGGTCGCCCGCGCCCTGAAGAAGAACCCGAACGAGCGCTTCCCGACCGCCGAGGCGATGCGTGACGAGTGCCTTCGGGTGGCGGCCTCGCTCCAGCCGGCCGCGCCGAGCATCGTCCCGGGCATCCCGCCCACGCAGAGCGGTTCCGGGGTCGGCTCCGCGGTGTTCCCGCCGGTCGACCAGACGGCTCCGGCGCCTCCGGGGCCGGTGCAGACGCCGTACCACCCGACGCCGAACCCGTACGGCACCCCGGCTCCGGGGCCCGCTCCGGCGTACGGCTATCCGCAGCAGTCCGGCTACCAGGCGCCCGCCGGATACGGCGGGCAGTCGACCCCGCCGCCCTACGACCTCACGACCCGGACGTCGCCGTCCGGCGGCGGTGGCCGGGGCAACCGGCCGGTGGTCATCGGGTCGGTCGCGGTCTCGCTGATCGCCGTGGTCGGCCTGGTCGTCGCGCTGGTGCTGAACAGCGGCGGCGGTGACGACGACAGGGGCGGCGGCAGCGACAAGGGCGGCGCCACCACGAGCACATCGGCCTCGCGGGCCTCGGGCTACCGCGGCCCGGACACCTCGAAGACCGTCGCGAAGACCGTGTGCACCGAGCCGCAGGAGTCGTACGACGACCCCGACAAGATCCAGGTGCCCGAGTTCAAGTTCAAGTACATCAGGTCCGTCAAGGAGTGCTTCCAGGCCGCCGGCTGGCGGATGAAGCCCACCTCCACGGACGAGAACACCTTCGGCGACGGCACGGTCATGGACCAGTTCCCGCCCGCCGGCACGGATGTCGACCCCAGGAACATGCCGACCATCGAGCTCAAGGTCTCCACGGGCAACCCGCCCACCGGCTGAGACGCGGACCGCAGCAGTAAGGGCCCGGCGGTACCACCGCCGGGCCCTCGGCCGTCTCGGGAATCCTGCTCGGGCGGCCTCTGGGACCAGGACGCCCGTCCGGGTGTCCTAGAGGTACGGTCCTCCGGAGCGCCCGGCCGCCGGCCCGCCCTCCTCGCCCTCGTGGCCGACGCCGGGCGGCAGCGCCCGGCGCATCTGCTCCAGCTGGGCGCGGGCGGCCATCTGCTGGGCGAATAGGGTCGTCTGGATGCCGTGGAAGAGGCCCTCCAGCCAGCCCACCAACTGGGCCTGCGCGATGCGCAGTTCCGCATCGGACGGGGTCGAGTTCTCGGTGAACGGCAGCGAGAGCCGCTCCAGCTCCTCCACCAGCTCCGGCGCGAGACCGTCCTCCAGTTCCTTGACGGAGCTGGCGTGGATCTCCTTGAGCCGGACCCGGCTGGCCTCGTCGAGAGGTGCCGCGCGCACCTCCTCGAGAAGCTGCTTGATCATGCTGCCGATCCGCATGACCTTGGCGGGCTGTTCCACCATCTCCGTCACCGGGATCTCGCGGGAGTCCTCGTCCCCGTTGCCGCCCCCGAGTGCCATCCCGTCCTGGCCCACGACCAGAATCTGCGGATTCTCGGGCGACCGTTCGTTCCTCGGCATCTCCATGCCGCCATTCTCTCGCACCGGTACACCTCACCACCGTGGTGCCCCCCGCTGGGGCCGATCCACCACATCGAGCGGTCTCCGCCGGACGTAGACCCATCGGCCGAATCAGACATGCCGGGCCCGCCGGCGAGTGTGAGGCTGGTGATCGTCGGCTCTGACGACTGTGTTCCAGGAGGTCACCCCCGTGACTCCAAGGCCGCGATCCACCACCGGCGGCGTACGGCTCGCCCTGCCCCGCCTGCTGCTGGTCCTCGCGACGGTCCTGCTGCCGTACGGCACGGCTGTCGCGTACGACCCCGGCCCCGTCGTCGCCCATGACCCCGAGGCGGCACCCTCGCCCTCCGGGAGCGCCTCGGCCTCCCCGTCCCCCGAACCGTCCCGGGCCGGCAGCCCGGCCGGTGAGGGCAGACTGCGACCGGGACGGCCCCAGGGTCCGGCGGCGGCCGTCCAGGGACAGAACGAGGACGATGACGAGGACGAGACCGGCACGACAGGTCCGTCCGCCGGCTCGGCTCCGCCGTCCCAGGACGCCGGAGTGATCCCCGGCACCCCCCGCCCGAACACCGCCCACCAGGCCGCGGCCCCCGGCGAGGACGACGGCTCCGAGCCCGTGCTGCACATCCTTCCGCTGGGCAGCGGCCTGATCCTGATCGGCCTCGGGTTCGGCCTCGCCTTCGTGGCCCTACGGGTGCGGCGGAGCTAGCCGACGGGCCCCGGGGACGACACCCGGGGCCCGACGGCTCGGGGCCCGACGGCTCAGGGCGCGACGGCTCAAGGCGCGACGGCTCAAGGCGCGACGAGGAGGACCTTGCCGATGTGCCCGCTGGCCTCCACCAGCCGCTGTGCCTCGGCCGCCTCGGCCATCGGCAGCTCCCGGTCGACGACCGGCCGCACATGTCCGCCCGCGATCAACGGCCACACGTGCTCCCGCACGGCGGCGACGATGGCCGCCTTCTCGGCGAGCGGACGGGCGCGCAGCGAGGTCGCGCTGATCGCGGCCCGCTTGCCCAGCAGGGCTCCGATGTTCAGCTCACCCTTCACCCCGCCCTGCATGCCGATGATCGCCAGCCGTCCGTTGACGGCGAGAGCCCGTACGTTCCGGTCCAGGTAGCTCGCGCCCATGTTGTCGAGGATGACGTCGGCCCCGGCGCCGTCGGTGGCCTGCCGCACCTCGGCGACGAAGTCCTGGTCGCGGTAGTTGACGAGGATGTCCGCGCCCAGCTCCGCGCAGAAGTCCAGCTTCTCCTTGGAGCCCGCGGTGACCGCGACCTTGGCGCCGACCGACTTGCCCAGCTGGATGGCCATGGTGCCGATGCCGCTGCTGCCGCCGTGCACGAGCAGCGTCTCGCCGGGGTGGAGGTGGGAGATCATGAAGACGTTCGACCAGACCGTGCAGGCCACCTCCGGCAGCGCGGCGGCCTGCCTCAGGTCCACACCCTCGGGCACCGGCAGCAGCTGTCCGGCCGGTACGACGACCTTCTGCGCGTAACCGCCGCCCGCGAGCAGGGCGCACACCTCGTCGCCCACCGACCAGCCGGGGACACCGGGGCCGATCTCCACGATCCGGCCGGAGCACTCCAGACCGGGATAGGCGGAAGCGCCCGGCGGGGGGTTGTAGTTGCCCTGCCGTTGCAGGATGTCGGCGCGGTTGACGGCGCTGGCCACCACCTCGACCAGCACCTCGCCCTCGCCGGGCACGGGATCGGGGACCTCGTCCCACACCAGCGCCTCGGGACCACCAGGTTCGGGAATCGTGATCGCATACATGCGGCCGACGCTACCCCTCGACCGGCCGCGCTCCCGGTCAGGCCGGGGAAACGGCCGTATGTCGCGCTCAGGCCCGGGGCAGCGGCCGTATGTCCGGAGCGGTCTGGCTGCCCGGGGTGGCCCGCACGATCGTGATCAGCCGGTCCGTCGCCTGGATGGTGCCGACCGACGGGTCGTCGTAGCCGAGCACCCGGTGTCCGCGCAGCACGCTCACCACCAGGTCGGCCGTCTCCCGCGGGGTCTTGCCGACCTCGGCCTTGACCGCCGGGCGCTCCACCAGGTCCAGGCCGGTGCCCTGCTGGATCAGGTCCTCCATGACCATGCCGGCGGCCGGACTGAGCACGGACAGCCCCAGCAGACGTCCGGCGGCGCTGGCGCTGGTGATGACGGCGTCGGCGCCGGACTGCTTGAGCAGCGGCGCGTTCTCCTCCTCACGGACCGCGGCCACGATCTTCGCGCCCTTGTTGAGCTGCCGGGCGGTCAGGGTCACGAGAACGGCCGTGTCGTCCCGCTGGGTCGCGATGATGACCTGCCGGGCCCGCTGCACCTCGGCCCGCTTGAGCACCTCGCTGCGCGTCGCGTCCCCGACCACCCCGGCGTATCCCAACGCGGTGGCCGCGTCGATCGCCTTGGTACTGGGGTCGACCACGACCACCTGATCGGTCTTCAGCCCGGTCACGCAGACGGTCTGGACCGCCGACCGGCCCTTCGTCCCGAACCCGACGACGACGGTGTGATCCCGCAAGGCGGACCTCCAGCGGTTCTGGCGCCATTCCTCCCGGGTGCGTTCGGTGAGGACTTCGAGCGTGGTGCCGACCAGGATGATCAGGAACAGCACGCGCAACGGCGTGATGACGAAGAT
The DNA here is from genome assembly GCF_042897315.1 of Streptomyces sp. NPDC001068. Lineage (NCBI taxonomy): Bacteria > Bacillati > Actinomycetota > Actinomycetes > Kitasatosporales > Streptomycetaceae > Streptomyces > Streptomyces sp. NPDC001068. Next base: position 163,348 of record NZ_JBIAYD010000008.1, read on the forward strand.
GTTGGTGAGCCGGGCGGCGTCACTGACCGGGGTGATGTCGCCGTATCCGGTGGTGGAGAGGGTGACGGTCGCATAGTAGAAGGCGTCGAGGAGGTCGACGCCGCCGTCCGAGGTGTCGTTGTAGCCCTCACGGTCGGCCCAGACGATGAAGGCGGTGGCGACCAGCACCAGCAGGGCCAGTGACAGCCGTTTGGCGACCTGGCGGAACGGACGCTCCACCACTTTCGTCGGGAGTTTCACCCGCCGGGTCATCAGATGTTCGTCCGCCTGGCGGGCGATGGCGTCATGGCCCGGAAGTTTCACGTGAAACACACCTCGATCCCCGCGGCCGCCCACGGCAGGTCCAGCAGTTCCGTCTCCTCTCCGCGCTGCGCCCCGCCCGGCGGTACGACCGCGAGCGCGTCGGCCGCGGCGATGCCACGGAGCATCGCCGGGCCGTTGTAGTGCAGCGGAACGGCCGCGTCACCGCGCAGGACGACCGGGATGAGTCTGGTGTCGTACGGGTGTCCCTGCACCGCCTCCGCCAGGGGCGCCGCGTACGGCTCGGGCGCGGGGTGGGCCGCCAGGGTGCGCAGCAGGGGTTCGGCGAGGGTGAGCAGGCCGGAGACGGCGGCGAGGGGGTTGCCGGGGAGGCCCACGAGGTGCTGGTTCTGCTGGGTGCGGGCCAGCAGCATGGGATGGCCGGGGCGGACCTCGACGCCGTCCACGAGGAGTTCGGCTCCGATGCGCTCCAGGGTGGGGTGGACATGGTCGACCGGGCCGGACGCGGTGCCGCCGGTGGTGACGACGAGATCGGCGGCGGACGAGGTGATCGCCTTGTACAGGGCCTTGGCGTCGTCCCCGATCCGGCGCACGGCACTGACCTCGGCGCCGAGCGCACGCAGCCAGGGCGGCAGCATCGGGCCGAGCGCGTCCCGGATACGTCCTTCGCCCGGAAGCCCCTCGGCGAGCAACTCGTCGCCGAGGATCAGGACTTCGGCCCGGGGCCGGGGGACGACCGTGACGGTGTCGTACCCGGCGGCCGCGGCGAGGCCGAGCACGGCCGGGGTCACCAGCGTTCCGACGGACAGCAACTGGTCGCCGCTGCGGCATTCCTGGCCGCGCGGTCGGATGTCCTGACCGTGCACCACCTCACGGGTGGAGTGCAGCCGGCCCTGGCTGTCGGCACGCCCGTGTTCGCTGCGCAGCACCGCGGTGGTGTCCGCCGGGATCCGGGCACCCGTCGCGATCCGTACCGCTTCGCCGTCGGTGAGCGCCTCGGGCTGCGCGTGTCCCGCCAGCACACCCTCCTCGCGCACGTCCCAGGGCCCGGGACCCGCGACCGCCCAGCCGTCCATCGCGGAGGTGTCGAAGGACGGCAGGTCGGTGAGCGCGTCCAGCGGTGCGGCCAGGGCCAGACCCAGGGCATCGGCCAGCGGCACGGAGACGGGGGCCCGTCGGGCACCCGAGCGCGCGGCACGGGCGGCTGCTTCCCGGGCCCGCGGCCAGGAGGTGGCACGGTGCTGGTGCGCCGAGCCGCCGCTCCGCTCCAGCTCGTCCTGGCCGGCCGGCGGACGCTGCTGCCCGCCGGGGGCGCCCTCCGCGAACTGCCTGCGCTCCCTGGGTTCCCTCACGAGGGCGAGCGCCTCCTCGACGTCGAGATCGTCACCGGTGTCCCCGGCGGACACGCCCACCCGGATCCCGGGGGCGGTCACCGGCCGGGCCCGGAGCCGGAGGCGGGGTTCCCGGAGGCGGACCGCTCGGCCGCGTTCGCCTCCTCCTCCCACCGCAGGGCCAGCGCGACGGCCTTGCGCGCGGCCTCGGCGACCGCCTCGGGGCCTCCTTCTCCCCGTGCGGCGGCGTAGCCGACGAGGAAGGTGGTCAGCGGGGCGGCCGGGCGGGCCACGCCGTGCGCCGCGTCCCGGGCCAGGTCGAGCAGGAGGCCGGTGTCGACGTCCAGGTCGATGCCCAGTTCGTCCTTGACTGCGGAGATCCATTCATCCAACACGTGACCATGCTCCCTGATGCGTGCCCTGGCGTCGGCGATGTCGTCCCAGGTGTCGCAGTCGAAGGACGCGAGGGGGTCCGGGACGCGGGTGAGATCGAGTGCGGCGGTCAGGCGCCGCAGCGGGAGGCCGGTGAGCCCCGGAGCCGCGCCCGCGTCGGGATCGCCCTCGGCCAGGGCCGACAGAGCGCGGCGGAGCGGTGCCGTGCGGTAGGCCGCGACGAGCGGCTGGTCCCGGCCGTCGGCGTCGCTGAGCAGGGCGGCATCGGCGCCGGTGGCGTCCAGGGCCGCCAACAGCCGCTCCACTGTCAGCTGTTCGAGGAAGGGGAGGTCCGCGGAGAGCACGGCCAACCGGTCGGCTGTGGTGTGCCGCAGTCCGGCGTCCAGGGCGGCCACCGGGCCGCCGCCCGGGGGGTCCTCGCGGGTCCAGCGCACCGGGCGGACGGTGGCGCGCGGGGCCGCCACGACGACGGTGTTCCGGGCGCCGGCGCAAGCCGTCAGCACCCGGTCGAGCAGGGCACGTCCGCCCACCCGCACGGAGGGTTTGTCGGCCCCGCCGAGGCGTCTCGCGGCGCCGCCGGCCAACACGATGGCGTCGTAGGCCGGCGGCTCGGTGTCGGTCACCTTTCGAGTATGGGGGGAGGGTGGATCACTGGGAACCGATAGCGGGCCGGTGATCTGCCGGGCGCCGCCGACGGACGCCTCGGCTAGAGCTTCCTGAGCAGTACCGCCGGGTTCTCCACGCAGTCGGCCACGTGGCGGAGGAAGCCGCCCGCGGTGCCGCCGTCGCAGACCCGGTGGTCGAAGGTGAGGGACAGCTGGACGACCTGACGGACCGCCAGTTCACCCTCGTGCACCCACGGCTTCGGGACGATGCGGCCCACGCCCAGCATCGCCGCCTCGGGGTGGTTGATGATCGGCGTCGAGCCGTCGACGCCGAAGACGCCGTAGTTGTTCAACGTGAAGGTACCGCCGGTGAGTTCGCCGGGGGTGAGCCTTCCGGCGTGCGCCGCCTCGGTCAGCCGGGCGAACTCCGCCGTCAGGGACTCGGCGTCGCGGGTGTGGGCGTCCCGCACCACGGGGACCATCAGGCCCCGGTCGGTCTGCGCGGCGAAGCCCAGGTGCACCTGGTCGAGCCGGACGACCTCGCGTGCCTCGACGTCGACGTAGGAGTTCAGCTCGGGGTACCGGGCCAGGGCGGCGGTGGTGATCCGGGCGAGGAGCGCGAGCAGGGAGATCTTCGGCGCCCCCGCCGCGTTCATCGCGGTCCGGGCGCGCATCAGCTCGGTCGCGTCGGCGTCCACCCAGCAGGTCGCGTCGGGGATCTCCCGGCGGCTGCGGGAGAGCTTGTCGGCGACCGCGCCCCGGATGCCCTTGAGGGGTGTACGGGTGCCGGCCCGGTCGGTCGCCGTGCCGGGTGTGGCGTCCGCCGGAATGGCGACGGAGTCCGGCGGCGCGGCCGGGGCCCTGGTGGCGGTGCGGACGACGCCGACCCGCAGGGCGTCCTCGACGTCGGCGCGCAGGATCAGGCCGTCGGGGCCCGAACCGGACAGTCCGCGCAGGTCGAGGCCGTTGTCCCGGGCGAGCCTGCGGACCAGGGGGGAGATCACCGGGACGGGGCCCTCGGTGACGGTGGGCGGTGCGGGCACGGACGCGTGGACCGCCGTCTCCGCGACGGCCGCCCTCCCCGCCGTGCCGTTGGCCCGCTCCGGTGCGGTGGGCCTGGCCCGGCGGCGGCGCGCCGGGGGCGCCCCGGTGCCGTAGCCCACCAGGACGTTGCCGGAGCCCTCGGACTCGGGGGCCGGGGCGGCCTCGCCGACGGCGACCGTCAGCAGCGGGGCGCCGACGGGCAGTTCGGCACCCTCCTCGCCGAAGCGGGCGGTGACCACACCGCCGTAGGGACAGGGGACCTCGACCATCGCCTTGGCCGTCTCGACCTCGACGACCGGCTGGTCGATCGCGACGACCTCGCCGACCTGGACCAGCCAGGTGACGATCACCGCCTCGGTCAGCCCCTCCCCGAGGTCGGGCAGTTTGAACTCCAGCACCTGTGCCATCAGCCCTCGGCCTCCCACTGCAGACGCGCCACCGCGTCCAGGATGCGGTCCACACCGGGCAGATGGTGGCGTTCCAGCATCGGCGGCGGGTAGGGGATGTCGAAGCCGGCCACGCGCAGCACCGGCGCCTCCAGGTGGTGGAAGCAGCGCTCGGTGACCCGGGCCGCGATCTCCCCGCCCGGTCCGCCGAACCCGCCCGACTCGTGCACGACGACCGCGCGGCCGGTGCGCCGTACCGAGGCGCAGACCGTCTCGTCGTCGAAGGGCACCAGCGAGCGCAGGTCGACGACCTCCAGGTCCCAGCCCTCCGCCCGCGCGGCCTCGGCGGCTTCGAGGCAGACCGGTACCGACGGGCCGTAGGTGATGAGCGTGGCGCTGCGGCCGGGGCGGCGCACCGCGGCCCGGCCGATGGGCTCGACGGCCGTCGGCTGCTCGGGGTTCCAGGTGTCCTTGGACCAGTACAGGCGCTTGGGCTCGAGGAAGACGACCGGGTCGTCGGAGGCGATGGCGGCGCGCAGCATGCCGTAGGCGTCGGCGACCGTGGCCGGGGTGAGGACGTGCAGGCCGGGGGTGGCCATGTAGTAGGCCTCGGAGGAGTCGCTGTGGTGCTCGACACCGCCGATGCCGCCGCCGTAGGGGATGCGGATGGTGATCGGGAGCGGCATCCGGCCGCGGGTGCGGTTGCGCATCCGCGAGACATGGCTGATCAGCTGCTCGAACCCGGGGTAGGCGAACGCGTCGAACTGCATCTCCACGACGGGACGCAGCCCGTACATGGCCATGCCGACCGCGGTGCCGAGGATGCCGGCCTCGGCGAGCGGGGTGTCGGTGCAGCGGTCCTCGCCGAACTCCTTGGCGAGGCCGTCGGTGACCCGGAAGACCCCGCCGAGGGCGCCGACGTCCTCGCCCATGACGTGCACGGCGGGGTCGGCGGCCATCGCGTCGCGCAGTGCGCGGTTGAGGGCCTGTGCCATGGTGGCGGGCTTGACGGCGACGGTCGTCATCGGTCGCCGCCTTCCCGGTCGTCCTGCTCGGCCTCGAGCTCGGCGCGCAGCATGCCGCGCTGCTCGCGCAGCTGCGTGGTGGTCTCGGCGTACACCTGGTCGAAGAGGGCCATGGGGTCGAGCTCCGGGTCGCGGTTCATGCGCTCGCGCAGGTCGGCGGCCATGGTCTCGGCGTCGTCCCGGGTGTTCTGCGCGAAGTCGTCGTCGAGCAGTCCGCGGTCGGTCAACTCGCGCTCCAGCAGCAGGATCGGGTCGTGGTCGCGCCAGGCGTCCACCTCGGCGTCGCCCCGGTAGCGGGTGGCGTCGTCGGCGTTGGTGTGGGCGTCGATCCGGTAGGTCACCGCCTCCACCAGGGTGGGGCCGCCGCCCTCGCGCGCGTGGCGCACGGCGTCGGAGAGCACCTGGTGCACGGCCACCGCGTCGTTGCCGTCGACCAGGCGGCCCGGCATGCCGTATCCGACGGCCTTGTGGGCCAGGGAGGGCGCGGCGGTCTGCTTGTCGAGCGGGACGGAGATGGCGAAGCCGTTGTTCTGGACCAGGAAGACGACCGGGGCGCGCCAGACGGCGGCGAAGTTCAGCGCCTCGTGGAAGTCGCCCTCGCTGGTGCCGCCGTCGCCGACCATGGCGAGCGCGACCACGTCGTCGCCCTTGATGCGGGCCGCGTGGGCGAGGCCGACTGCGTGCGGCAGTTGCGTGGCGAGCGGGGTGGAGAGCGGGGCCACGCGGTGGGCGTAGGGGTCGTAGCCGGTGTGCCAGTCGCCGCGCAGCAGGGTGAGCGCCTCCACGGGGTCCACGCCCCGGGCGACGACCGCGAGGGTGTCGCGGTAGCTGGGGAAGAGCCAGTCACGCTCCTCCAGGGCCAGCGCGGCGGCGACCTCGCAGGCCTCCTGGCCGGTGCTGGAGGGGTAGACGGCGAGACGGCCCTGTTTGGTGAGGGCGGTGGCCTGTGTGTTGTACCGGCGGCCGTGCACCAGCCGGGTGTAGAGCCGGCGCAGCAGCTCCGGGTCGGCCTTGCCGGCCGCCTCGGTCCCGAGGACGCGGAAGGGCCGCTCGTCGGGCAGCAGGGGCGCGGGGTCCGTCCGGGGTTGCCAGGCGGGCGGCGGCGACGGGCGGTATGCGCCTCGCTGCTCCAGGACCGTCATGACGGCACCTCCTCGTGGGGGTGGCTACGGGAGACGGGTCGGCTGTGACCCGTCTCACCTACCGATTGTTCGGTCGTCGGCACATTTTGGCTACAGGCGGCTCCAGGCTGTGGACAAACGGTTCTCCACAGCCTGGAATGAACGCAGTACGTCCATGACCGGAAGGCGGGGGGACATGCCACCTGAACAAATGGCCGAGGGCCCGCAGGACCGCGTCGGGCTGCCGCCCGCCCGTCCGCTGGACGCCATTGATCAGGACATCCTGCAGATCCTCCAGGCGGACGGCCGGGCCTCGATACGGTCGGTCGCCGAACGTGTCCACGTCTCGCGCGCCAACGCCTACGCGCGTATCAACCGGCTCATCGAGGACGGAGTGGTCCGCGGCTTCGGGGCCCGGGTGGACCACGAGCGGGCCGGCCACGGCACCTCCGCCTACATCACGCTGAAGATCGTCCAGAACTCCTGGCGCACCGTGCGCGAGGAGCTGCGGCAGCTGCCGGGTGCCGACCACATCGCCCTGGTGGGCGGGGACTTCGACGTCCTGCTCCTGGTGCACACGCCCGACAACAGGGCGCTGCGCGAGCTGGTGCTGACCCGGCTCCAGGCGATCCCGGAGGTGCTCAGCACCCGCACGCTGCTGGTGTTCGAGGAGGAGGACCTCGGCCCGGGCGGCTGAGGCCGCACTGCCCGGGATCAGGCCGCGCGGAGTCCCGAGAACACCAGGCGCGCCACCGCGTCGGAGACCTCACGCTCGGTGGCACCGCGCCCGTCCGGGCGGTACCACTCCACGATCGAGTTGACCATGCCGAAGACCAGCCGGGTGGCGAGGCGCACCTCGATGTCGCCGCGCACGTCCCCCTCGGCCGCGGCCGCCTTCAGCAGGTCGGCCACCCGGTGGTCGAACTCCCGGCGCCGCTCCAGCGCCCACCGCTCGGTGCCGGTGTTGCCCCGCACCCGCAGCAGCAGCGTCACGTACGGCAGTTCGGTGATCAGCACCTCGACCATGCGGCGTACGACGTGCTCCAGGCGTTCGGCGGCGCGCCCCACGCGCGCGTGCTCCTCGTCGAGGATCCCGAACAGGCCGTCCAGGGCACGGCTGACGGCCCGGCGCAGCAGTTCCTCCTTGCCGGCGACGTGGTGGTAGATGGACGACTTGGAGATGCCGGCCGCCTTGGACAGGTGCTCCATGGAGGTGCCGTCGTAACCGCGCTCGATGAAGACCTGCACGGCCACCGAGAGCAGGGTCTCCGGGGTGTACGTGTCGCGCTTGGCGGTGGTCATGAGGCACCCTCCCGCTTCTCGGTGGCGTACGCGTGGCGGTAGAGCGCGAGGGAGGGCGCGTAGCGGCCGCTCGGGTCGCGCAGGTGGAGGTCGTCGAGCAGGTCGTAGGCGAAGTCGCGGCCCAGGCTGCGGCTCCACTCGAAGGGGCCGAGCGGGTAGTTGACCCCCAGGCGCATCGCGGTGTCGATGTCCTCCTCGGTGGCGACGCCCTTGGCGACGGCGTCGTGCGCGAGGTCGATGATCCGGGCGACCGTACGGGCGACGATCATCCCGGGCACGTCACCGATGACGCTGACCTGCTTGCCGAGCGCCTGGAAGAGACCGATGGCCTCCCCGAGGGTCCTGGGCCGGGTGTCGTGTCCGGCGGACAGGGCGATGCGGGTGGCGCGGCGGTAGTCGAGCGCCAGGTCGAAGTAGACGACGTCCCGGAACTCCACCGAGGTCTGGCCGTCGGCGAGGACCAGCTGTCCGCCACTGGGCAGGACCAGCCGGGTGCCGTGGTCCTCGTCCTCCTCGCGGACCTGGACGCCCGCCTCGCGGATCAGCGCGAGCAGCTCGGCCGCCGGACCCAGATCGCCCTCGGCGACGACATAGGCGGGGCGCTCGGCGGGTTCGGCGGTGTGCGGTTCGGCGCGCTCGGCGTCGTCCGCGTAGTCGTACCAGCCGTGTCCGGACTTGCGGCCGAGATGGCCGGACTCGACGAGCCGGCGCTGGGCCAGGGAGGGTGTGAAGCGGACGTCCTGGAAGAACGCCTGCCACACGGAGTGCGTGACGGACTCGTTGACGTCCTGGCCGATCAGGTCGGTCAGTTCGAAGGCGCCCATCCGGAAGCCGCCGCTCTCGCGCAGCACCGCGTCGATGGTGGCCGGGTCGGCGGCCTGCGCCTCGTAGACCGCGAACGCCTCGGCGTAGAAGGGCCGCGCGATCCGGTTGACGATGAAGCCGGGGGTGTCCGCGCAGGCGACCGGCGTCTTGCCCCAGGCGCGGGCCGTCTCGTACGCGCGCGTGGCCGACGTGACGTCGGTGGCGAACCCGGAGACCACCTCGACCAGCGGCAGCAGCGGGGCCGGGTTGAAGAAGTGCAGGCCCACCAGGCGGGCCGCGCTGCGCAGGGCGCCACCGATGGCGGTCACCGACAGGGAGGAGGTGTTGGTGGCCAGCAGACAGTCGTCGTCGACGATGTCCTCCAGGGCCCGGAACAGCTCCTGCTTGGTCTCGAGCCGCTCCTGGACGGCCTCCACGACCAGGGTGCAGTCCGCGAAATCGGCGAGTTCGCCGGCGGGCAGCAGCCGGGCGTGGGCCGCGTCCCGGTCGGCGGCCGTCATGCGGCCCTTCTCGACCGACCGGTCGAGCCGGGCGCGGATCGCCGCGGCGGCCTCCGCGGCCCGCCCGGGGACGGCGTCGTACAGCCGGACGGGATGGCCGGCGACCAGTGCGACCTGGGCGATGCCCTGGCCCATGGTGCCGGCGCCGGCGACCCCCACGGGGCTGCTGAGGTCGAGTGCTGTCATGTGCGCGATCCTCCCGCACGGGGATTTCCACAGATGCGGCAGGCCCCCTTGTCCCGACCGATCGTTCGGTTACTCTAACTCTGTCCGGCCGTTTCCGCCCAGGTCATGAGCTCGAAGGGGAGCTCATCAGACGAGGAGTTGGTCCCGCATGACCGCCGAACTCACCGTGCACGAGCTGATCGCCAAGCACCGGCCCACGCTTGACCAGGCGCTGGAGGCGATCCGCACGCGCGCGTACTGGTCCCCCCACCCCGAGCACCCCAAGGCCTACGGCGAGCACGGCAGCCTGGACGCGGCGGCCGGCAAGGCCGCCTTCGACGCCCTCCTCGGCACCCGCGTGGACCTCGGCCAGCCCGGCACCGACGACTGGCTGGGCGGCGAGACCTCCCCGTACGGCATCGAGCTGGGCGTGACCTACCCGCACGCCGACGTCGACACACTGCTTCCGGCCATGAAGTCCGGGCAGCGCGCGTGGCGCGACGCGGGCGCGGAGGCGCGCGCGGTGGTGTGCCTGGAGATCCTCAAGCGGATCAGCGACCGGACCCACGAGTTCGCGCACGCGGTCATGCACACCAGCGGCCAGGCGTTCATGATGGCCTTCCAGGCGGGCGGCCCGCACGCCCAGGACCGCGGCCTGGAGGCTGTGGCCTACGCGTACGTGGAGCAGGTCCGCACCCCCGACACGGCCGAGTGGTCCAAGCCGCAGGGCAAGCGGGACCCGCTCGCGCTGACCAAGACCTTCAAGCCGGTCCCGCGCGGGATCGCGCTGGTCGTCGGCTGCAACACCTTCCCGACGTGGAACGGCTACCCGGGCCTGTTCGCCTCCCTGGCCACGGGCAACGCGGTCCTGGTCAAGCCGCACCCCCGCGCGGTGCTGCCGCTCGCCCTCACCGTGCGGGTCGCCCGCGAGGTGCTCGCCGAGGCCGGCTTCGACCCGAACCTGGTGGCCCTGACGACGGAGCGCCCCGGCGAGGGCATCGCGAAGACGCTCGCCACCCGCCCCGAGATCAAGATCATCGACTACACGGGCTCGACCGCCTTCGGCGACTGGCTGGAGGCCAACGCCCGGCAGGCCCAGGTGTACACCGAGAAGGCCGGCGTCAACACGGTCCTGGTCGAGTCGACCGGCGACTACAAGGGGATGCTCTCCAACCTGGCGTTCTCTCTCTCCCTCTACAGCGGCCAGATGTGCACCACCCCGCAGAACCTGCTGATCCCCCGCGACGGCATCCGCACCGACGAGGGTCCCAGGACGTACGACGAGGTGGTGGCCGACCTCGCCCGCGCGGTCGACGGCCTGCTCGGCGACGACGCCCGCGCGAACGCGCTGCTGGGCGCGATCGTCAACCCCGACGTCAAGGCCCGCCTGGAGGCCGCCGCCGGACTCGGCGAGGTCGCCCTCGCCTCCCGCGAGGTCGTCAACCCGGAGTTCCCGGACGCGGTCGTGCGCACCCCGGTGATCGTGAAGCTGGACGGCGCCAAGCCGGACAGCGAGGCCGCCTACATGAGCGAGTGCTTCGGGCCGGTCTCCTTCGCGGTCGCCGTCGACTCGGCCGCCGACGCGGTGGAACTGCTGCGGCGCACGATCCGGGAGAAGGGCGCCATGACGGTCGGCGCCTACACGGTCGACCCGGACGTGGAGAGCGCCGTGGAGGAGGTCTGCCTGGAGGAGGCGGCCCAGCTGTCCCTGAACCTGGTCGGCGGGGTGTACGTCAACCAGACGGCCGCGTTCTCCGACTTCCACGGATCCGGCGGAAACGCGGCGGCCAACGCGGCCCTGTGCGACGGGGCGTTCGTGGCGAACCGGTTCCGGGTGATCGAGGTGCGCCGGGAGGCGTAGCCGCAGCCGTTACGCGGCGCTCCAGTGGAACAGGGTCATGGCCACACTGGTCGCCAGGTTGTAGCTGCTGACCTGTCGGCGCATCGGCAGGCGCAGCAGGTGATCGGCACGCGCTCGCAGCTCCGCCGACAGGCCGGTCCGTTCGGATCCGAAGGCGAGGATCGCGTTGTCCGGGAGCTTCGTGTCCCGGATGTCCTCGCCTTCCGGGTCCAGCGCGTACACCGGGCCCGGCGGCAGCTCCGGCACGGTCAGACGCTCCACCGCCGTGGCGAAGTGAAGACCCGCGCCGCCCCTGACGACCGTCGGATGCCAGGGGTCGAGGGTTCCGGTGGTGATGACCCCGGTCGCTCCGAAGCCCGCCGCCAGGCGGATCACGGCGCCCGCGTTGCCCAGGTTGCGCGGCTCGTCGAGGACCACGACCGGGGCGGTGCGCGGGAGGTGGGCCAGCGCACGCAGATTGGCCTCGCGGGGCGGCCGCACCGCCAGGGCGGCCACCGCCGTGGGGTGCGGGCGCGGGACGAGCGACGCGTACGTCGCCGACGGCACCTCCGTCAGCAGCGCGGCCAGCCGCTCCACCACGTCCGGCGCCAGTTCGTCGGCCAGGGCCAGCGTGGCCGCCCGGTCCGCGGTGACCGCCACCGGCACCCGCGCGTCGAAGCGCAGGGCGTGCTTGAGGGCGTGGAAGCCGTCCAGGAGGACGGCGGAACCCGCCAGCAGCGCCCATTCGTCGAGGGGGTCGGTCATGCCCCGAAGCCTACGCGGGGCTGTTCGTCGGCCTCCGGGGTGCGGGCGGGCGGCAGCACGGGAGCATCGCGCCGCAGGACGCGGTCGCGCGCGCGGGCCGACCAGCCGCCCAGCCGGAGCAGGAAGACCGTCGGCAGGAAGACCGAGTCCGCCGCGATCATGGCGAGCGAGAAGAAGGGCAGTCCCAGGACGACCGCGATCACCGCGTGCTCGGTCATCATCGCCGCCAGCAGCACGTTCTTGACCCGGCGGTTGAACAGCGTGAACGGGAAGGCGACCTGCACGACGACCGTCCCGTAGGTCACCAGCAGCACCAGGGTCCCGTTGGCGGAGAGCAGGTCGGCGAGGGCCGGCCAGGGCGAGAAGTAGTCCAGGTGGAGCGGGTAGTAGACGGCGGTGCCGTCCTGCCAGCGGGAGCCCTGGATCTTGTACCAGCCGGCCGTGGCGTAGATCAGGCAGGCCTCGGCCATGATCACGAACAGGGCGCCGTTGTGCAGGACGTTGGCGACGACGTCCAGCAGGATCCGGGGCTCGGGGGAACGCGCCCAGCGGCCCGCCGCCCACCACAGCGCGGTGCCCGCCCAGGTGGCCCACATGAGGGCCGGCACCAGCCAGCCGCCGCCGGTACGGCCGGTCAGGGCCCCCACGGTCAGCAGGACCCCGGACACCGCCCACAGTGCCGGTCCGGCCCGGTCGGTGACCGGCCGCCGCTCCGCACGCGCGCGTACCGCCCGCCGCGCGTCCAGGGACCACACCTGACCGCAGCGGGTGAACACCAGGTAGAAGGACATCAGGTGCAGCACGTTGTCGCCGCCGTCGCCCACGAAGACGCTGCGGTTCTGCAGGGACAGCACGCCGACCATGAACAGCAGGGAGGTCGCCCGGGTACGCCAGCCCACCAGGAGAAGGGCGCTGGAGAGAACGGCCAGGAGGTAGAAGACCTCGAAGTAGGCCCGGCCGTCGGCGGCCAGCAGGGCCGTGAAGGCGTGGTTGTCCGCGGTCAGCTGCTGGGCGAGACCGAAGCTCCAGGGGCCGTCGGGGCCGTACAGCTCCTGGCGGTGCGGGTACTCGCGCAGCAGGAACAGCAGCCAGGTCGCGGCGAACCCGATGCGCACGACGGCCGTCTGGTACGGGCCGAGCACCGACCCGGTGACCCGGGCGACGGCGCGGGACAGGCACAGGGCGAGGCGGCTCATCGCACACCTCCCTCGGCGTCGTCCGCCGTGACCGTCCACCAGGGCAGCACCCGGTAGACCGGGGCGTCGGAGACCTTCTCGCCGCTCCAGTCCGGCGGGGGCACGTTGGTGGTGCTGGAGCGCACCTGCACGCGCTCGACGGTGCCCTTCCGCGCGGTCGCGTCGCCCTCGTACAGCCGCATCACGACGATCCGGCGCAGGTACTGCTCGGACAGGGAGCCGCGCAGACCGATCGCGCGGTTGTCGTTGCCGTGCGTGCTGACGAAGAAGTCCCAGGCCCGGCGGAGTTCGTTCTGCACGGTGTGGCTCGGCAGCAGACTGCCGTCGATGGCCCTGCCGTCCTGCGCGGACAGGTCGTTCCAGCCGGTGGTGGTCGTGGACCCGTCCCGCGTCCGGACGTCGGCGCGCACCTGCACTGCGATGTTCTGCTGGAGCGGGTTCGGCGCGAACAGCTTCCAGTTCTGCTCGAACTCCGGGTACACCCACTCCTCGATCGCCTTGCCGTGCTGCTTGGTCACCGTGTTCGCCGGCGCGACGCTCAGGAACACCATCCCGAGGTGCACACAGGCGGCGACCGCGACCAGGGCCACCGCGAAGGCCGCGCCGACCTGGTAGCGGGGGGAGAGCGCGGCGACCCCGGTGCGGGGCGGGACAGGGGGTTCCCGATCCCGGCGGACCTCTTCGGGCTCCGGGGCGACGGGGGCGACGGGTCCGGCGGACGCCGGGTCCGGCCGGGGCCCGTCCGGACCCTCCGGCCCGTGCCGGGCGTCCGAGTCGCCGTCGTACGCGTCCATGCCGCCCCGTTCTCCGGTACCGCCGTGTCGTCCCGTCCCGACCGGACGGCCCGGGACGGCCCGTTCGGGGCCGTCCGGTGTGCCGCTGCGGGGCACTCGCACGGAACGGTACTCAGCAGCGGCCGTCGGGCGCAGCCCCGGGGAGCGGCCGGGGAGCGTGGCCATCACCACTCCGGCCGACCCGGGCCGGGTCCCGGTGGCCGTCCGCCGAGGCCCGGACCGGGTCCCGGCGGTCGTCCGCCGGGGTCTGCCGCACAGGTCACAGGGGGTTCCGCGACGGACAGGGGCGGCCCGCGGAATCCGGTCCCGCGAGTTGTCCACAGGCCGCGCCGGAGGTTTTCCACAGCGGTTGAAGCCGTGGACCTCCCCCTTGAAACTGTGGATCAGCCCCGCCGGACCCGATCCCGGGCCTGGCGGACGTACCGGGGGAGGTGACGGGTGTGTCAGGCGTCCGCGGTCCGCGTGCGGATCATGCGCAGGACGGTGTCGGAGCGTTCCAGGAGGGTCTTGCGGACCACGGGAGCCGCTTCCCGGACCGCCTGCCGGGCCTTCTCGACGTACGCGGAGTCGACGGCGTACAGCGGGAAGAGCTGGGAGGTGTAGGCCATCGCCGGGATCATTCCGCCTTGGTCCAGCCGGGGGATCTCGGCCAGGTAGCGCTCGGCGTAGGGGGCGAGCAGGGCGTCCTGGCCGGGGCGCCAGAAGGCGGCCGCCACCGCGCCCACCGACTGGACGGGCACCGTGCGGTCCACGGCCAGCCGCTGCCAGACCTCCGCCTTCGCGGCCGGGTCGGGCACGGCCGCGCGGACGATGAGGACCCGGACCCAGGCGTCGGGGTCGGGGTCCCGGTCGAGCAGGGCGGCGGACTCGGCGGAGACGTCGCCACCGAGTTCGGCCTCCCGGACCAGGGCGCGCCAGCGCAGGTCCACGTCGTCACCGGCCCGCTCGCGCAGCCCGGCCAGGTCCTCGGGACCCGACGCGGTGCGGGCCAGGCCGCGCAGGGCCACCTGGCGGCGGTTCGGGTCCTCGGCGAGCCGCAGGCAGGCCCCGGCCACGGCCTCCGTCAGCGCCGGACGGTCGGCGTCCGGTGCCCAGAGTTCGGCGATGTTGGTGACGAGCGTCAGGAGGGGCTCGATCACGGCGTCGGACGTCTCCGCGGCGAGGACCGCGGTGAGGCACCGTCCGGCCTCGGCCGCCGTGGCCTCACCGGCCGTGAGCATGTCCCAGACGGTGGCGGCGGCGGCGCCCCGGGAGATCGCGGTGGGCAGCCGGGCCGCCGAGTGGAAGAGGGCCTCCCGGGTCGCGGCGGCCGGGCGGCTGGTCGCGAAGGTGAGGTCGTCGTCGTTGATCAGGAGGAGGTCGGAGCCGGCGGGAAGGCCCTCGACCGGCGTACGGGACTCGGTCACCTCGACTCGGACCAGGGCGCTGCGTTCGAGGGCGTCGCCCGCGCGGTCGTACGCGCCGACCGCCAGGACCTGCGGTCGCGGGGTGCCGTCGGCCACCAGGGTGACGGCGTCACCGTCGTGCTCCAGGGTGAAGCGGTCGGTGCCGGCCGTCTCCAGCCAGGCCTTCCGCCAGGCACCGAGGTCCCGGCCGCCGGCCTCGGCGAGGGCGTCGATCAGGTCCTGCAGGGTGGTGGTGCCCCAGGCGTGACGGGCGAAGTAGGCGGCCATACCGGTGCGGAACCGGTCCTCGCCGACATAGGTCATCAACTGCTGGAGGACGGAGGCGCCCTTGGGGTAGGTGATGCTGTCGAAGATCGACGCGGCCTCGGCCACGTCGTGGATGGGCTGGTGGATCGGGTGCGAGATGGGGCCCTGGTCGGCGAGGTAGGCCCTGAGCTTGCCGCCGGCGAGGTGGCCGGCCCAGACGTCGGTGTAGCGGGTGGCGCCCTCGGCGGCCCAGTGGCAGGCGAACTCGGCGAAGGCCTCGTTCAGCCAGAGGTCGTCCCACCAGCGCATGGTGACGATGTTGCCGAACCACATGTGCGCCATCTCGTGCAGCAGCACGAGCGCCAGCACCTCGCGCTCGGCGTGCGTCGGCGTGGACCGTCGCAGGAACGCGTCCGACCAGGTCACACAGCCGTAGTTCTCCATCGCGCCGCCGAACTCGGGCATGAACACCTGGTCGTAGGTGCGCTGCGGGAACGGCATCGCGAAGGCCTCGGCGTAGAAGGCGAGGCCCTGGCGGGTCAGGGTGAAGATCTCGTCGGCGTCCCGCTCCAGGACCTCGGCGAGCGAGCGGCGGGCGAAGATGCCGAGGTCATGGCCGTCGGCCTCGCGACGGATCTGGTGGAAGGGGCCCGCGTTGACGACGGTGTTGTACACGGACAGCGGCGGGGTGTCCGGGAAGCTCCAGCGGCGGGCCGCGCCCTGCTCCTCGACGCGTGGGTCGCCGGAGTTGCTGAGGACGGTCCAGGCGGCCGGAGCGGTGACGGTGAAGGCGTGCGGGGCCTTGAGGTCGGGCTGGTCGAAGCAGGCCCAGACGGAGTGCGCCTCGTCGGGTTCGAAGCTCGTCCACACGTAGACCTCGCCGTCGGCGGGGTCGGTGGCCTTGTGCACGCCCTCGCCTGCGGTGGTCTCGGCCTGCACGCTCTCGACCCGCAGCACGTTGTGCGCGGCCAGGCCGGGCAGCGGGATCCGGCCGTCGCCGGACGGGGTGAGGGGGGTTCCGTTGAGGGTGGCGGAGCGGACCTCGGCCGCGCAGTCGACGAAGGTCTCGGCGCCCGGCTCGGAGCAGGTGAAGGTCACCGTCGAGACGCAGCGGACCTCCGGCCCTTCGGGCAGGCCGGTGAAGTCGATGTCGACGTCGTACCGCTCCACGGCGACCAGTGCGGCCCGGCGCTCGGCCTCGGTGCGGGTCAGGCTTCGGATCCCCATGCGTCCTCCTTCGTGTGTCCGACCCACGCCGGCGGACAGCGGCCGTCAGCCTACGACGGAAGGAGACGGTGATCGCAGCGGTTTTCGGTTCCCTTCTTCTAGAACCTGTTCTATCTTGACGGACCGTCAGACGGACCGACAGACGGACCGACCGGCCGGGAGGACAGGACCGTGGACTTCACCTTGAGCGAGGAGCAGTTGGCGGCTGCCGAGGCGGCGCGCGGGGTGTTCGACGCGGTGGCGCCGGACGCGGTGCCCAGCCCCGCGCTGACCACCGGCGCCGTGTCCGACCACTTCGACCGGGAGCTCTGGGACAGGCTGGCCGCCGCCGACCTGCTGAGCCTGTCGGCGGCCGAGGAACACGGCGGAGCCGGGCTGGACGCGATCGCGCTCTGCCTGGTGCTGCGGGAGTCGGCGAAGGTGCTGGCCCGGGTGCCGCTGCTGGAGAACAGCGCGGCCATGGCGGCCGTACAGGCGTACGGGGACGAGGAGCAGCGGGGCCGGCTGCTGCCACGGGCGGGGCGGGGCGAACTGGTACTGACCGTCGCCGCGAGCGGGCGCACCGGGCACGACCCGGCCGAGCTGGCGGTGACCGCGCGCCGGGACGGCGCCGGGTGGGTGCTCGACGGGGTGCAGACGGCGGTGCCGTGGGTTCACGACGCCGATCTCGTCGTCGTACCGGCGCACACCGACGGCGACCGCAGCGTGCTGGCGCTGGTGGCGCCGTCGGCCGACGGGGTCACGCTCGCCGAGCAGGTGTCGACCAGCGGGGAACGGCTCGGTGAGCTGCGGCTGGAGTCGGCGCGGGTCGCGGGGCGGGACGTGGTGACGGCCGAGGGGGCCTGGGAGTGGCTGCGGGAGCTGCTGACGACCGGGACCTGTGCGCTGGCGCTCGGGGTGGGTGAGCGGGTGTTGCGGATGACCAGCGAGTACACCGGCAAGAGGGAGCAGTTCGGGCATCCCGTCGCCACGTTCCAGGCGGTCGCCGTGCAGGCCGCCGACCGGTACATCGACCTGCGCGCCATGGAGGCCACGCTGTGGCAGGCCGCGTGGCGGCTGGCCTCCGGGGCGGTCGGCGCCCTGCCGGTGGCCGGGGACGTGGCGGTCGCGAAGATCTGGGCGTCGGAGGGGGTCCGTCGGGTGGTGCAGACGGCGCAGTACCTGCACGGGGGGTTCGGGGCCGACACGGAGTACGCGCTGCACCGGTACCACGCCTGGGCCAAGCAGATCGAGCTGGCGCTCGGGTCCGCGGGGGCCCACGAGGAGGCGCTGGGGGACCTGCTCGCCGCGCATCCGCTGGGATAGGCGGCGCGGACAGGAGGCGCGGCCGGGGGGCGCGGCCGGGAGGCGCGCGGGCCTGCCGAGCCGGCTCAGACGACGAAGCCCGGCTCTCCCCCGTCCGTGACCACCTCGCGGCCCGCCGCCTGCCACACCTGCATGCCGCCGTCCACGTTCACCGCGTCGATGCCCTGCTGGACCAGGTACATCGTGACCTGCGCCGAGCGGCCGCCGGAACGGCAGATGACGTTGACCCGGCCGTCCTGGGGAGCGGCCTCGGTGAGCTCGCCGTAGCGGCCGACGAACTCGCTGATCGGGATGTGCAGGGCGCCCGCGGCGTGACCCGCCTGCCACTCGTCGTCCTCGCGGACGTCGAGCAGGAAGTCGCCGTCCTTGAGGTCCGCGACCTCGACCGTGGGCACACGCGCTGCGAAGTTCATGGCTCCGACGCTACCCGACCGCTACTCCTGGGCGAGCAGCGCGGCCAGTTCCGCCTCCCGCTCGGCGACGTCCTTGTACAGCCTCTCGGCGATCTCGTCGAGGAGCCGGTCGGGGTCCTCGGGGGCCAGCCGGAGCATGCCGGCGATGGGGCCGTCCTCCAGCTCCTTGGCGACCAGGGTGAGCAGTTCCTTGCGCTCGGCCAGCCACTCGAGGCGGGCGTACAGCTCCTCGGCGCGGCTGGGACTGCGCTCGGGCGGGACCGGGCCGGCCTCCCACTCCGCGGCCAGCTCCCGCAGCAGGACCTCGTCACCGCGGGCGTAGGCCGCGTTGACCCGGCTGAGGAACTCCTCGCGCCGCTGCTGCTCGGGCCCCTCCTGCACCAGGTCGGGATGGGCCTTGCGGGCCAGCTCGCGGTAGAGCCGCCGGGCCTCCTCGCTGGGCCGCACCCGCTGCGGGGGCCGCACCTCCTGCTCGGTGAGCATCGCGACGGCCTCCGGGAACAGCCCGTCGCCGTCCATCCAGCCGTGCAGCAGTTCCTCGACGCCGGGAATGGGCAGCACCCGGGCCCGCGCCTCCTCGGCGGCGCGGATGTCCTCGGGATCACCGGTACGGGCGGCCTTCGCCTCGGCGATCCGCGCGTCCAGTTCCTCCAGACGCAGATAGAGCGGGCCGAGCTTCTGCTCGTGCAGGCGAGCGAAGTTCTCCACCTCGACGCGGAAGGTCTCGACCGCGATCTCGTACTCGATCAACGCCTGCTCGGCGGCCCGCACGGACCGCTCCAGGCGCTCCTCGGGCCGCGGGGCGTCGGGCTGCTCAGCTTCCGGGGTCGTCACCCGACCAGACTAGGGCCTGTCGTCCCCACGAGTGGCCGACACCCGCCCGTCGCCGGTCCACCACCGCCCAGCACCGGCTCGGCGACCACGCGGCGTCCTGACGGCGCCCTGCCCGGCGACCCGGCCTCCGCGGGCGAGGACGGGTTCCGGACCGCCCGGCCCGCGAACGGCCCCCCGGCCCGCGAACGGCCGCCCGGCCGCGGACAGCCGCCCGGCCCGCGAACGGCCGCCCGGCCCATGGGCGCCCGTCCAGCGGTCACACCCCGGTTTCCGCCGGGATCCGGCCCGTCCGGACCGCGGTGGCCAGGACCTCGTGGTCGGCCTCCGTACGGTCGGCGTAGGCCACCGCGAACGCGGCGATCGCCTCGTCCAGTTCCTCGTTCTTGCCGCAGTAACCGGCGATCAGGCGGGGGTCCGCGCTGTGCGAGTGGGCGCGGGCCAGCAGGGCGCCGGTCATCCGCCCGTAGTCGTCGATCTGGTCGGGGGCCAGGGCGGCCGGGTCGACGCTGCCCTTGCGGTTGCGGAACTGGCGGACCTGGAAGGGACGGCCCGCCACCGTGGTCCAGCCGAGCAGGATGTCGCTGACCACCTGCATCCGCTTCTGCCCGAGGACCACCCGGCGCCCCTCGTGGTCGACGGCCGGCGCGTCGAATCCGGCCGTCGCCAGGTGCGGGACGAGCGCGGACGGGCGGGCCTCCTTGACCTGCAGGATCAGCGGCTCGCCGCGATGGTCCAGGAGCAGCACGACGTACGACCGGGTGCCGACACTGCCGGTGCCCACTATCCGGAAGGCGACGTCGTGCGGCGCGTGCCGGGAGAGCAGCGGGTGGCGGTCCTCGGAGAGCGTGGTGACGTAGTGCTCAAGGGCCGCCACGACCGCCTCCGCCTCCTCGTCCGCGACCCGGCGCAGCACCGGCGCCGCGTCCACGAAGCGGCGCCCGCCGTTCTCGGTGGGCTCGGTGGAGCGGGCCGCGAACCGGCCGCTGGTGTTGGCGCGGGCCTTCTCCGAGACCCGTCGCAGGGTGCCGAGCATGTCGTGGGCGTCGGAGTGGGAGACCAGTTCCTCGTCCGCGATGGCGTTCCACGCGTCCAGCACCGGGAGCTTCGCCAGCAGACGCATGGTGCGGCGGTAGGCGCCTGCCGCGTCACCGGCCGCCTTGCGGCACGTGTCCTCGTCGGCGCCCGCCTCGCGGCCGGCCAGCACCAGGGAGGCGGCGAGCCGCTTGAGGTCCCACTCCCAGGGGCCGGGCACCGTCTCGTCGAAGTCGTTCAGGTCGATGACCAGTTCGCCGCGCGGGTCGCCGTACAGACCGAAGTTGGCCGCGTGGGCGTCACCGCAGATCTGGGTGGCGATCCTGGTCATCGGAGTGCGGGCCAGGTCGTGCGCCATCAGACCGGCCGAGCCGCGCAGGAACGCGAACGGGCTCGCCGCCATCCTGCCGACCCTGATCGGGACCAGCTCCGGGATGCGGTCGCGGTTGGACTCCTCGACGGCGCTCACCGCGTCGGGCCGGGAGCCGTCCAGGTCCAGGGCGGCGTGCACACCGCGCGGCACGGCCGAACGCAGCGCCTTGCCCTCCTCCTTGGGCGAGCCCTTCACCGGCCACCGGGCGAAGCCCCTGGGCGCGGGCAGCTTGCGCGCCTCGCCCCTCCTCGGCTCTTCCCCTCCGGTCACGCCGACCGCCTCCCCCGCACTCCCCGCCCGCACGAACATCAACTCGGGGAACGGTACAGCGAGGGGCCGGAACCCGTCAGACCCTGTGGACGCGGGGCACGGCCGCGCCCTCGCCGGCCGAGCCGCCGCTCACCGGCAACCGGCCCGGCTGCGCAGGCTCCTGACGATCGCCGGCCCCGGCGCCCGCCGGCGTCCGTGTGTGACCGTCCGGTCGCACCCCGTGCCCACGGCCCGTGTGCTCACCGCCCGGAGTCCGCCGCGCCGGGTGTGGTCATGGCCACCTCGCCGCCCCGCGGCGCTCCAGTGAGAGAGACCTCACACCGGAAGGAACATCACACCGCGGCGGACCGGATCAAGTCGCCCCCGGATACGAACAGAAGGCCCATCGTGATCACGATGGGCCTTCTGCCTCTGTGCGCGAGGGGGGAGTTGAACCCCCACGCCCTTGCGGGCACTGGAACCTGAATCCAGCGCGTCTGCCTATTCCGCCACCCGCGCATTGGGTGTGTCTTCCGGTCCCGCCCCTGTGTTTCCTTCGGCGCGTCGCCTTCCGACATGCAGAACACTAGCACGTGGGGAGGGGTGGGTTCACATCCCTTGTCTGCGGGCAGCGCTCACCCGACGCCCACGTACCGGGCAGTCGGCGTTCACGTATCAACCTCGTACCGGTCCAGGCCATCTGTACACGAGACGGATCAGGTCCGCAGTCGGGTGCGGGACACTGGTGAGGGGCCGCCTCTACGATCCTTGGCAGCGGAAGTGCCGATCCCGGGCAGGGAGAAGCACGCCGAGGAGTTCGAAGGGGGGCCGCTGGGGGAACCGGCTGATTGCCGGGCGCGTAGATACGATCAGTGAGCAGTAGCGGTAAGGCAAGCCGTACGGGCAACGCGACAGAGGAGGTGCCCTGTGGGAGTCCTGAAGAAGTTCGAGCAGCGTCTCGAAGGTCTGGTCAACGGCACCTTCGCCAAGGTGTTCAAGTCCGAGGTCCAGCCCGTGGAGATCGCCGGTGCGCTGCAGCGCGAGTGCGACAACAACGCGACCATCTGGAACCGCGACCGGACCGTCGTACCCAATGACTTCATCGTCGAGCTGAGCGCGCCCGACTTCGAGCGCCTCAGCCCCTACTCCGGGCAGCTCGGCGACGAGCTCGCCGGGATGGTCCGCGACTACGCCAAGCAGCAGCGCTACACCTTCATGGGGCCGATCAAGGTCAACCTGGAGAAGGCCGAGGACCTGGACACCGGCCTGTACCGGGTGCGCAGCCGCACCCTCGCCTCCTCCAGCAACCAGCAGGACGTTCCGGAGCGCGCTCCCGCGGCCGGCGGCGCCCCGCAGCGTTCGGGCGGCTACGGCTACCCGCAGTCCGCCGCGGCCCCGCCCATGCCCAGCGCACCGCCTCCCGGCGCCCCGCAGCGCCCCGGCGGCTACGGCTACCCGCAGCCGGGCCAGCCCGCCGCCCAGCGGCCCGCAGGCCCCTCCGGACCGGTCGGCGCCCCGGCGCCCGGCTCCCGGACCCGCTACTGGATCGAGATCAACGGCAACCGCCACCAGATCTCCCGCGCGACGCTCGTGCTGGGCCGCAGCACCGAGGCCGACGTGCGGATCGACGACCCCGGCGTCTCCCGCCGGCACTGCGAGATCCGGACCGGAACGCCCTCGACGATCCAGGATCTCGGATCCACCAACGGCATCGTGGTGGACGGGCAGCACACCACCCGCGCTACGCTCCGCGACGGCTCGCGGATCGTCGTGGGCAGCACCACCATCATTTACCGGCAAGCCGAAGGGTGAAGCGGGGGCAATGTCAGAGCTGACCCTCACGGTCATGCGGCTGGGTTTCCTGGCCGTACTGTGGCTGTTCGTGATCGTGGCCGTGCAGGTCATCCGCAGCGACCTGTTCGGTACGCGCGTCACCCAGCGCGGATCGCGTAGGGAAGAAGGACGCCGGCAGCAGCCCGCCGCCCGCCAGCAGGCCGCACCACCGCAGCAGCGCGGCCAGCAGCAGGCGGCCGGGGGCGGCGGCAGGCGGCGCAACGCGCCCAGCAAGCTCGTGGTCTCCGAGGGCACGCTCACGGGCACGACGGTCGCCCTCCAGGGCCAGACCATCACCCTGGGCCGCGCCCACGACTCGACGATCGTGCTGGACGACGACTACGCCTCCAGCCGCCATGCCAGGATCTACCCGGACCGCGACGGTCAGTGGATCGTCGAGGACCTCGGGTCCACGAACGGCACGTACCTGGACCGGTCCCGGCTGACGATTCCCACGCCGATCCCGCTGGGCGCGCCGATCCGCATCGGCAAAACCGTCATCGAGCTGCGGAAGTAGTGCTACATCATGGATAGGCGCGAGCGGAGCGAGCACGCAGCGGCGGACCGGACACCGGTCGCCGGCGCGCTCCCGACCGGAGGGTGGGCACCGTGCGGATGTACCCGGAGCCGACGGGCGAGGTGCGCATGAGTCTGTCACTGCGCTTCGCCGCCGGATCGCACAAAGGCATGATCCGGGAGGGCAACGAGGACTCCGGTTACGCCGGACCGCGCCTGCTCGCCATCGCCGACGGCATGGGCGGCCAGGCCGCTGGCGAGGTCGCCTCCTCGGAGGTGATCTCCACCCTGGTGACGCTCGACGACGACGTGCCCGGCTCGGACATCCTCACCTCCCTCGGCCACGCCGTGCAGCGCGCCAACGACCAGCTGCGCGCCATGGTCGAGGAGGACCCGCAGCTGGAGGGGATGGGGACCACCCTCACCGCCCTGCTGTGGACCGGCCAGCGGCTCGGCCTGGTGCATGTCGGCGACTCCCGCGCGTACCTGCTGCGGGACGGCCTGCTCACGCAGATCACCCAGGACCACACCTGGGTGCAGCGGCTGGTCGACGAGGGCCGGATCACCGAGGAAGAGGCCACCACCCACCCGCAGCGCTCGCTGCTGATGCGGGCGCTCGGCAGCGGCGACCACGTCGAGCCGGATCTGTCGATCCGCGAGGTGCGCGCCGGTGACCGTTATCTCATCTGCTCCGACGGGCTCTCCGGGGTCGTCTCCCACCAGACCCTGGAGGAGACCCTCGCCAGCTACCAGGGACCGCAGGAGACCGTGCAGGAGCTGATCCAGCTCGCGCTGCGCGGCGGCGGCCCGGACAACATCACGGTCATCATCGCGGACGTCCTCGACCTGGACACCGGGGACACCCTCGCCGGGCAGCTCTCCGACACCCCGGTCGTGGTCGGCGCGGTCGCCGAGAACCAGCAGCACCTGCACGACAACGGCTTCATGCAGACCCCGGCCGGACGGGCCGCGAACCTCGGCCGGCAGGTGCCCGGGCAGGGCGGGGGCGGCGAGTTCGGGCCGCCCGGCTCCGGCGACACCACCGGGTACGACCCGGCCGGCAGTTTCGGCGACTACACCGACGACGACTTCGTCAAGCCCCGCAAGGGCCGCCGGTGGCTGAAGAGATCGTTCTTCGGCATCCTCGCCCTCGCCGTGATCGGCGGCGGCCTGTACGGCGGCTACCGCTGGACGCAGACCCAGTACTACGTCGGCGTCAACGGCGAGCACGTCGCGCTGTACCAGGGCATCAGCCAGGACCTGGCGTGGGTCTCGCTCTCGAAGGTGGAGAAGGACCACCCCGAGATCGAACTCAAGTACCTGCCGCCCTACCAGCAGAAGCAGGTCAAGGCCACCATCGCCGAGGGCGGTCTCACCGACGCCCAGTCGAAGGTCCAGGAGCTGGCCGTGCAGGCCTCCGCCTGCAAGAAGGAGTCGGAGCGCTCCGCGTCCGGGTCGAAGACCGGCTCCACCACCGGGTCCAAGACCGGTCAGGGCGAGACCGGCGGCACCTCGGGAACCACCAAGACCTCTCTCACGTCCAAGGCCTCGCCAAGCCCTTCGCACTCGGCGTCCTCCACGGCGTCACCGTCCCCGTCCACCTCAGCGACCCCCAGCCCCGGCCCCACCCTCTCGGAGGATGAGCAGAAGGTCGTCTCGCTGTGCGGTAAGCAGTAGGCAAGCCGTGAGAGGCCCTGTCACACGATGAGCAGTACTACCAACACGTCGACGAACCACACGTCCACCATCGGCTCCATCGGGACCCCGAGCCGGCGCAACACCGAGCTCGCGCTGCTGGTGTTCGCCGTCGCCATCCCGGTCTTCGCCTACGCCAACGTGGGCCTGGCCGTCAGCGACAAGGTCCCCGCGGGACTGCTGAGCTACGGCCTGGGCCTCGGTCTGCTGGCCGCGGTCGGTCACCTCGCCGTGCGGAAGTTCGCCCCGTACGCGGACCCGCTGCTGCTGCCGCTGGCCACCCTGCTCAACGGCCTCGGTCTGGTGGTCATCTGGCGGCTCGACCAGTCGAAGCTGCTGCAGTCGCTGCCCAACTACTTCCAGGCCGCGCCCCGCCAGCTGCTGTACACCGCGCTGGGCATCGGCCTGTTCGTCGTCGTGCTGATCTTCCTGAAGGACCACCGCGTCCTGCAGCGCTACACGTACATCTCGATGTTCGGCGCCCTCGTGCTGCTCGTCCTGCCGCTGGTGCCGGGCCTCGGCGCCAACATCTACGGCGCCAAGATCTGGATCCGGGTCCCGGGCCTGGGCTCGCTGCAGCCCGGTGAGTTCGCGAAGATCGCCCTGGCGATCTTCTTCGCCGGCTACCTGATGGTGAAGCGCGACGCACTGGCCCTGGCCAGCCGCCGCTTCATGGGCCTGTACCTGCCGCGTGGCCGCGACCTCGGTCCGATCCTCGTCGTCTGGCTGATGTCGATCCTGATCCTGGTCTTCGAGACCGACCTCGGCACCTCGCTGCTGTTCTTCGGAATGTTCGTCATCATGCTGTACGTCGCCACCGAGCGGACCAGCTGGATCTTCTTCGGTCTGCTGATGTCCGCGGCCGGCGCCGTCGGTGTGGCGAGCTTCGAACCGCACGTGCAGCAGCGTGTCCAGGCCTGGCTCGACCCGATGAAGGAGTACACGCTCAGCCAGCAGGGCGTCATCGGCCACTCCGAGCAGTCCATGCAGGCGCTGTGGGCCTTCGGTTCCGGCGGCACCCTCGGCACCGGCCTCGGCCAGGGCCACTCCGACCTCATCCGGTTCGCCGCCAACTCGGACTTCATCCTCGCCACCTTCGGCGAGGAACTCGGCCTGGCCGGGATCATGGCGATCCTGCTGATCTACGGCCTGATCGTGGAGCGCGGCGTACGCACCGCGCTGGCCGCCCGCGACCCCTTCGGCAAGCTGCTCGCGGTCGGCCTGTCCGGCGCCTTCGCCCTCCAGGTCTTCGTCGTCGCCGGCGGTGTCATGGGTCTCATCCCGCTGACGGGTATGACGATGCCGTTCATGGCCTACGGCGGTTCCTCCGTGCTCGCCAACTGGGCGCTGATCGGCATCCTCATCAGGATCAGCGACACCGCGCGCCGCCCGGCGCCCGCGCCCGCCAGCACCCCCGACGCCGAGATGACCCAGGTGGTCCGCCCCTCATGAACAAGCCCCTGCGCCGGATCGCGCTCTTCTGCGGCCTGCTGGTCCTCACCCTGCTGCTGCGCGACAACTGGCTCCAGTACGTCAAGGCGGACACCCTCAAGACCGACCCGAAGAACCGCCGGGTCACCATCGCCCGCTACTCCACCCCGCGCGGCGACCTCATCGTCGACGGCGACCCGGTCACCGGCTCCACGGCGTCCGGCTCGTCGGGACTCAACGACCTGAAGTACAAGCGGACGTACAAGAACGGCCCCATGTGGGCCCCGGTCACCGGGTACGCCTCCCAGGCCTTCGGCGCCAACCAGCTGGAGAGCCTCGAGGACGGCATCCTCACCGGCAACGACGACCGGCTCTTCTTCCGCAACACCCTCGACATGATCACGGGCAAGCAGCGGCAGGGCGGCAACGTCGTCACCACCCTCAACGCCGCCGCCCAGAACGCCGCCTACAACGGGCTGAAGAAGCAGGGCGGCAAGGGCGCCGTCGTCGCCCTGGACCCCGCCACGGGCAAGATCCTGGCCCTGGCCTCCTACCCGTCGTACGACCCCTCCGCCTTCGCCGGCACCTCGGACAAGGACGCCGAGGCCTGGAAGAAGCTGCAGAAGAAGTACGACCCCAACGACCCGATGCTGAACCGGGCGCTGCGCGAGACCTACCCGCCCGGCTCCACCTTCAAGGTCGTCACCGCCGCGGCCGCCCTCCAGAACGGGCTGTACACCTCCGCGGACCAGGCCACGAAGTCCCCCCTGCCGTACGTCATGCCGGGCACCACGACCGAGCTGAAGAACGAGGGCAGCATCCCCTGCAAGAACGCGACCATGCGGATCGCGCTGCGGTACTCCTGCAACACCGTCTTCGGCAAGATCGGCGCCGACCTCGGCAACGACAAGATGCTCGCCGAGGCCAAGAAGTTCGGCTTCGACGAGGAGCAGTTCACCCCGGTCCGCTCCAGCGCCTCGGTCTTCTCCGACGACATGAACCAGTCGCAGACCGCGCTGTCCTCGATCGGCCAGTACAACACCGCCGCGACCCCGCTGCAGATGGCCATGGTCGCCTCGGCGGTCGCCAACGACGGCAAGCTGATGAAGCCCTACATGGTCGACAAGCTGCAGTCGTCGAACCTGGACACCATCTCCCAGACCGACCCCGAGGAGATGAGCCAGCCGCTGTCCTCCGCGAACGCCCAGATCCTCCAGTCGATGATGGAGACGGTCGTCAAGGAGGGCACCGGCACGAACGCCCAGATCAGCGACGCCACCGTGGGCGGCAAGACAGGCACCGCGCAGCACGGTGTGGAGAACAGCGAGAACCCCTACGCCTGGTTCATCTCGTACGCCAAGCTCCCCGACGGCAGCAAGCCCGTGGCCGTCGCCGTGGTGATCGAGGACGACCAGGCGAACCGCGACGACATCTCCGGCGGCGGCCTCGCGGCCCCGATCGCGAAGAGCGTGATGGAGGCGGTCATCAACTCCAGGAAGTGACCCCGCTCACGTCCCCTTCACATCGGTGCACGTTGACATACCGGTCCTGTATCGGGTTACGGGCTTGGCCAGGTCACACAAACACAGCCGGGTACGGTAGGCCCGGACGGCAGCCTCCGACCGCACACCCGTGCCGGTCGGGACCGACGGAGAGGGCTGGTAGGGAACTATGGAAGAGCCGCGTCGCCTAGGCGGCCGGTACGAACTGGGCCACGTGCTCGGCCGTGGTGGCATGGCGGAGGTCTACCTCGCGCATGACACCCGGCTCGGCCGCACGGTGGCGGTGAAGACGCTGCGCGCGGACCTCGCGCGCGATCCGTCCTTCCAGGCCCGGTTCCGCCGGGAGGCCCAGTCGGCCGCCTCGCTCAACCATCCCGCGATCGTCGCGGTCTACGACACGGGCGAGGACTACATCGACGGGGTCTCGATCCCGTACATCGTCATGGAGTACGTGGACGGCTCGACGCTCCGTGAGCTGCTGCACTCCGGGCGCAAGCTGCTGCCCGAGCGCGCGATGGAAATGACCATCGGCATCCTCCAGGGCCTGGAGTACGCGCACCGCAGCGGCATCGTGCACCGTGACATCAAGCCGGCGAACGTCATGCTCACGCGCAACGGCCAGGTCAAGGTGATGGACTTCGGCATCGCCCGCGCCATGGGCGACTCCGGCATGACCATGACCCAGACGGCCGCGGTCATCGGCACGGCCCAGTACCTCTCCCCGGAGCAGGCGAAGGGCGAGCAGGTCGACGCCCGCTCGGACCTGTACTCGACGGGTTGCCTCCTCTACGAGCTGCTGACGGTACGGCCCCCGTTCGTCGGTGACAGCCCGGTGGCCGTCGCCTACCAGCACGTCCGCGAGGAACCGCAGCCCCCTTCGGTCTTCGACCCCGAGATCACGCCCGAGATGGACGCCATCGTCCTGAAGGCCCTGGTCAAGGACCCGAACTACCGCTACCAGTCGGCCGACGAGATGCGTGCCGACATCGAGGCCTGCCTCGACGGCCAGCCGGTCGCCGCCACCGCGGCGATGGGTTCGGTGGGCTACGGCTACCCGGACGACCAGCAGACGACGGCTCTGCGCTCCGACGGCGGCGCCACGACGATGCTCCCGCCGATGAACCCGGACGACGGGGGCTACGGCTACGACGAGCGTCCGGACCGCCGCCGCCAGCAGAAGAAGAGCAACACCTCCACGATCCTGCTCGTGGTCGCCGGCATCCTGGTGCTGGTCGGCTCGATCCTGATCGGCAAGTGGGTGGTCAGCGGCAACGGCGGGGACAAGCCCTTCGCCGCCCCGAACTTCGTGGGCCAGACCTACTCGGACGCGCAGAAGATGGCCGACAACTCCGGCCTGAAACTGGCGGACCCGACCCGCAAGCCCTGTGAGAAGGCGCCCAAGGGCAAGGTCTGTTCCCAGGACCCGACCGCCGGCACGGACGTCAACAAGGGCGACACGATCAACCTGGTGGTGTCGACGGGCGCGCCGAAGGTGGCGGTACCGAGTGTCCTCGGTCAGAACATCGACGACGCCAAGTCGACGCTCGAGGGCGACAAGTACCAGTTCGTCGTCAAGACGAAGCAGCGGACCTCCGGCGAGGACCCCGGCACCGTCCTGGAGCAGAATCCGACCCTTGGCACGGAGGTCCAGAAGGGCACCACGATCACCCTCACCATCGCCAAGGCCGAGGAGAAGTCGACGGTCCCCGACGTCAGCGGCCAGACCTGTGACGCGGCCAAGGACCAGATGAAGCAGAACAACCTCGTCGGCAACTGCACGGAGGTCGACACCGACGACCCCAACCTGGCCGGCAAGGTCGTCTCGACCGACCCTCAGCCGGGCAGGCAGGTCGACAAGAACTCCACGGTGAACATCCAGATCGGCAAGGCCAAGCAGCAGCAGACCCCCGTTCCTAACGTGGTCGGCCAGACCGTCCAGCAGGCCAAGCAGACCCTGCAGGCGGCCGGCTTCACCCAGTTCCAGTTCAACGGCGACTCAAGCGACAACGCCTTCGTCGCCCAGCAGAACCCGCCGGCCAACACCCCCGTGGACAACCCGGGCGGCACGACGATCACCCTCACCACGGTGGGCGGCGGCGGCAACGGGAACAACGGCGGGAACAACGGCGGCGGCGGCGGCTTCTTCGGCGGCAACAACGGCTGAGACCACCCCGCGCAAGCCGGAGCCCCGGTCCCCTTCCGTGCGGAAGGGGACCGGGGCTCCGGCCTTTCACCGTCGACGTCGTCGCGCTAGCGCAGTTCCTCCGGCAGCGTCCGCTCGCTGTCGACCTTCTGGACGCGGACCAGTTCGCCCCAGACCACGTACCGGTACCGGCTCGTGTACACCGGCGTGCAGGTCGTCAGGGTGATGTAGTGGCCCGGCTTGGTCTTGCCGGACTCCTTGGGGATCTGGGCGAGGACCTTGACGTTGTACTTCGAGGTCTCGGGGAGGACCGAGTAGGCCTTGTAGACGTACCAGTCGTCCCGCGTCTCGAAGACGATCGGGTCGCCGACCTTCACCTTGTCGATGTTGTGGAACTTCGCGCCGTGGCCGTCGCGGTGGGCGGCGAGGGTGAAGTTGCCCTTCTTGCCGGTGGTGGGGAGCATCGCCTTGGCGGGGTCGGTGTAGTAGCCGGCCACCCCGTCGTTGAGGACGTCCGTCGACGTCCCCTTCTCCACCAGCACCTCGCCGTTCCGCATGGACGGCACGTGCAGGAAGCCGATGCCGTTCTTCGTGTTCAGCGCGCCCGGCCCGGTGTCCTGGTGGGCCCAGGTGTCACGGACCCGGTCGCCCTCCCGGTCGGCCTTGCGGTCCGCTATGACGTTCGTCCACCACAGCGAGTAGACGACGAACAGGCCGAGCACCAGCCCCGCCGTGATGAGGAGTTCACCGAAGACGCTGACCGCCATGGCGACCGGTCCGATCGGCCGGCGGCCCGGTCCGGGCACCGCGTCCTGCGCGTCGCTCTGCTCTTGGGTGTCGTCGGCGGTCGCTGCCACTGTTCCTCTGCCTCTGCCCTTACTCGACGAGCGCGTCTGGCTTGCCCTTGCTGCGCGGACGTTCCTCGACCATCTTGCCCCACACGATCAGCCGGTACTTGCTGGTGAACTCCGGCGTGCAGGTGGTCAGGGTGATGTACCGGCCCGGCGCGGTGAAGCCCGAGCCCTTCGGGACCGGGTCCAGCACGCTCACGTTGCCCGGCGACGTCACCGGCAGCATCGACGTCACCTTGTACACGAAATACTCGTCCTGCGTCTCGACCACGACCGCGTCACCGGCCGTCAGCCGGTTGATGTACCGGAACGGCTCGCCGTGCGTGTTGCGGTGCGCGGCCAGGCCGAAGTTACCGGTCTTGTCCTGCGGCATCGCGGTCTTGAGCACGCCCTCGCCGTAGTGGCCGACCATGCCCTTGTCGAGGACCTTCTTGTTGCTGACGCCCTCGGCTATCGGCGCCACCACGTCCAGCTTGGGGATGTGCAGGATGGCGAACCCCTGACCGGGCGCGAAGACACCGGGCGCGCGCTTGCCGCTCGCCCAGTCCTTCTGGAGGCTGCTGGCCTCGCTGCCCGCCTGGGCATGAGCCCGGACGTTGGTCCACCACAGCTGGTAGGTGACGAACAGCAGCATCAGCACACCGGTGGTGATGAACACCTCGCCTATCGCCCGGCTCGCCACGACGGCCGGACTCGGCTTGCGCAGCCGCGCCTGCCGGCGTGCCTCCACCCGGGAGAGCGGCCTGCCCGACGGGGTGTTCTCCGGCGGCGCGCTCTCCGGTGCGCCGCCATGACGGCCACCACGCCGCCTGGCTGCCTTCCTGCGGGCCGCTCGGCCGCCTTCCGGTAGTCCAGGGGCTGGTGATGCCGATGTGCCCGCAGACGCCGATATGGGCGGTGGGTCGGGGATTCGCAGCGCCACGGTCTCGTCGTCGGCCGGCGGGATGTATGCCGTGCCTCCGAGCGCGTTCGATCCCCCGTACGACTGATCCCCGTACGGGGTACCGGTCTCGCGCTCGGGGCGCAGCGCGGTCACGCCGTGGCCCTGCCCACCACCGGGGCGAGCCCCGCCGACCTCGCCACGGCTCCTTGGTCACCGCACTCCGCCAGCCAGTTGGCCAGCATCCGGTGCCCGTGCTCGGTCAGCACCGACTCGGGATGGAACTGGACTCCCTCGACCGGGAGTTCACGGTGCCTGAGGCCCATGATGATCCCGTCGTGGGTGCGGGCCGTGACCTCCAGCTCGGCCGGCACGGTGGCCGGCTCGGCGGCGAGCGAGTGGTAGCGGGTCGCGGTGAACGGCGTCGGCAGTCCGGCGAAGACGCCCCTGCCCTCGTGCTCCACCAGCGAGGTCTTGCCGTGCAGCAGCTCCGGAGCCCGGTCCACCACACCTCCGTACGCCACCTGCATCGACTGCATGCCGAGGCAGACGCCGAAGACGGGGACGCCGGTGGCGGCGCAGTGGCGGACCATCTCCACGCAGACGCCCGCCTGCTCCGGCGTGCCGGGCCCGGGCGACAGCAGGACGCCGTCGAAGCCGTCCTGGGCGTGGGCCGTGGACACCTCGTCGTTGCGCAGCACCTCGCACTCGGCGCCCAGCTGGTACAGGTACTGGACCAGGTTGAAGACGAAGCTGTCGTAGTTGTCGACGACGAGAATCCGCGCGCTCACTGGTTGTCCACCGTCACATCGTTGAAGGGCAGCAGTGGTTCGGCCCAGGGGAAGACGTACTGGAAGAGGACATAGACCACGGCCAGGACCAGCACGAGCGAGATCAACGCCCTCACCCACGCACTGCCCGGCAGATGCCGCCAGATCCAGCCGTACATGCCGTCCCTTCCGTTCCACCACGGCACCAGAATCCCGCCGTACTGCACCAGACTAACGGCGCAACGCCCTGGGTCTGCCTGCCTCCACAGGCTGTGTGGAGTCCAGGTGCGCCCAGACGATCAGCCGATGACTGTGCCCCCATTCCGGATCGCACGTGGTCAGCGTGAGATAGCGGCCTGGACGCGTATACCCGGACTTACGTGGCACAGGGTCGATCACTTCAACGTCCGTCGGAACTGTTTTGTATGGGCCTTTGTCGATCCGATACGTGAACCAGGTCGTACCGTCGGTCAGGACGACCGCGTCACCCCGGCGGAGCTGCGGGAAGTCCAGGAACGGATCGCCGTACGTGCGCCGGTGACCGGCGACGGCGAAGTTGCCCTCCTGACCCAGCCGGGCGGTGCGCGCGTAGTGGGCGAGGCCCTTCTGCAGCACGTCGGTCCCGGTGCCCTCCAGGACGGGCTTGTTCCACGTGAAACCGAACCGGGGGATGTACATGATCGCGAACGGCTTGCCGTAGTGGTACGCGGCCGGTTCGGCGGGGGTGGCGGCCGCCCCGCCCGTACCGGGCACCGTGGCGCCGGCCGACCACTGCCGCTGCAGCCGGTCGATCTGGTCGTGCATGACGCCGTCGGCCTTCACACCGGTCCAGAACAGCACGTACACGACGAAGAGGACCATGAGGGTGCCGACGGTGATGCAGAGCTCGCTGACGGTCCTGACGATCACGCGCACCGGCGGCTCCAGAAGACGACGGGCTGCTCACCCCACGGGCTTCGCGTAGTGCAGATCCACTGTGCCCGAGTAGCCCGGAAGAGTCACCGTCCCGTCCTCGGTGACTTTCCAGCCGAGGCCGTACACGTTGACGTAGACCATGTAGTTCTGGATCGCCTCGGAGTCCGCCAGCGCCTTCTGCATCTTCGCCGGGTCCCCCACCGCCTGGATCCTGTACGGCGGCGAGTACACCCGGCCCTGGAGGATCAGGGTGTTGCCCACGCACCGCACGGCACTGGTGGAGATCAGACGCTGGTCCATGACCTTGATGCCCCGGGCACCGCCCTGCCACAGGGCGTTCACGACGGCCTGCAGGTCCTGCTGGTGGATGACCAGGTAGTCGGGCTGCGGCTCGGGATATCCGGGGAGCTTGGCGGTGGCGTTCGGCGGGGCGTCGTTCAGGGTGACGGTGATCGCGTCGCCGGACAGCTTCTGGGTGCCCGCGTCCTTCTCCAGGGCGGCGAGCTTGTCGTCCTCGGCCTTGCTGGAGCCGTCGTCCCGCTCGGCGAGCTTCTCGTTGCGGTCCCGTGAGCCGGCGTTGGACTCGTCCAGCTCCTTGTTCTTGCGGCTGCGCTCCTGGATCAGGTCGGACAGCTTCAGCAGATTGTCGTCCGAGCGGATGTCGGTGCCCTTGGCCGTGTTGAAGCTGGTGAAGAAGAGAAGACCGGCCAGGGCGAAGACGGCCACGGTGAGAATCCGTACCGGCCGGAGGCCTCCCCTGCGCGCCGGGTCCGCCCCCGTTGATCCGGTGGCATTGGAGTCGGCAGAATTGCTCAACGTACCCTTATCTCCTTCGGCGCCGCGGAAGCACTACGCTAACGGACGCCCGGGGGAGCGGTCAGTGCGCCCTTACTGTCCCCTTGTACGCTGCTCCGAGCCCGACCCAGTTACCTGCGCGGCCACGCAGCGCATCGACAGGAGAGACCCTCGTGCCGAAGTCACGTATCCGCAAGAAGGCCGACTACACGCCGCCCCCGGCGAAGCAGGCGACCGCCATCAAACTGAACAGCCGTGCCTGGGTCGCGCCGGTGATGCTGGCCATGTTCCTCATCGGACTGGCCTGGATCGTCGTCTTCTACGTGACCGACGGCTCGCTGCCCATCGACAGCCTCGACAACTGGAACATCGTCGTCGGCTTCGGCTTCATCGCGGCCGGCTTCGGCGTCTCCACGCAGTGGAAGTAGCTCTGCCCACGGTTATCCGCTGAGTTATCCACAGGCCTGTGCATGGACCTGGGGAAAAGACGACGATCTGTGGATAACCCATCGGGCGTTGACGCCGGTACGACTACCACAACGCCCGCCGAAAAACCGTTCGCCCCCTGCCCCACCTGCGCAAACACAGGTGAGAGACAGGGGGCGCAACTGTGCGCGGACTCTATGCACAAGATCCGCGACAGTCTGTGGACAACGGTTCGGTATCGGTGCGGTGCGCCGACGTGATGCGGTTCAGCCGAGCTGCGCGGTCCGGACGACCGTGATCACCAGGGTCAGGAGCAGCACCAGCGCACAGGTCCCGTACTGGATGAGGTTCCGTCGCTCGCGCGGGGCGTGCACCATCGCGTAGCCGGTGACGACACCGGCGACCAGCCCCCCGATATGGGCCTGCCAGGCGATACCGCCGTGGAAGGTGAAGATGAGGTTGATCACCAGCAGGGCGATGATCGGCCGCATGTCGTAGTTGAGCCGGCGGATGAGGACCGCGGTCGCGCCGAAGAGGCCGAAGATCGCCCCGGACGCGCCGAGCGAGGCGCCGGTCGGGGCGACCAGCAGATAGGTGAGGGCGCTGCCGGCCAGGCCCGAGACGAAATAGAGCGCGAGGTAGCGGGCGCGGCCGAGGGCCGCCTCCAGGGGGCCGCCGATCCACCACAGGCTGAGCATGTTGAACACGATGTGCATGTAGTTCTGCGGATCGTGCAGGAACATCGCGGTCAGCAGCCGGTAGTACTGCCCCTCCGCGACGCCCTCCGTCCCGATCCTGCCGAACAGCTCGAAGTCGCCGGTGAAGGTCCAGCCGACGGCGATCTGGACCAGGAAGACCGCGAGGTTGACGCCGATGAGGATCTTGGTGAGCAGCCGGGGGTCGGCGGCGACGGTGCCGCCGGCGATGGTGCGCGGGCGGGTGTCGGCGGGGGGCGGGCCGCTCACGCCGGGGGTGGCGCCCCGAACGCAGTCCGGGCACTGGAAGCCCACCGAGGCGCTGACCATGCACTCGGGGCAGATGGGGCGCTCGCACCGGGTGCAGCGCACGCCCGTCTCCCGGTCCTGGTGCCGGTAGCACATGGGCAGGCTGTGGGCGTCGCGCGCGCTGCCTGTCGCCTGGTCCTCCATGGGGTCCCCTCGTTCCTCGTGCGCAGTACTCTGCCCCGCACATCCTTACGGACGGGCGGGGCGTTTGGTTCCCTTCGCCGGATCAGCTCTCGCGCTTCTCGACGACGACCGTCTCGATGACGACGTCGGTCTCGGGGCGCTTGTTCGGCCCGCTGACGCCGACGGAGGCGATCCGGTCCACGGTCTTCTGGCTGTCCGCGTCGACGACCTCGCCGAAGATCGTGTGCTTGCGGTTGAGGTGGGGCGCGGGATTGACGGTGATGAAGAACTGCGACCCGTTGGTGCGGGGTCCCGCGTTGGCCATCGCCAGCAGGTAGGGGCGGTCGAAGCGCAGGTCCGGGTGGAACTCGTCCTCGAACTTGTAGCCGGGTCCGCCGATGCCGGTGCCGAGCGGGTCGCCGCCCTGGATCATGAAACCGCCGATCACCCGGTGGAAGAGCGTGCCGTCGTACAACGGGTCGGTGGAGACCGCGCCGGTGGCCGGGTGGGTCCACTCACGCTCACCCCGCGCCAGTTCGACGAAGTTCTTGACCGTCTTCGGCGCGTGGTTCGGGAAGAGCCGGATCTCGATGTCGCCGAGACTGGTCTTCAGGGTGGCGTAGAGCTGCTCGGCCACGATCCGCCTTCCGTTGTGCTCTCGTGTGCTCGCGTGTAACCCGGTGATGGGTTCGCCCTCACGATCCTCGCACGGTACGACGGCCGGGTGACCCGCCTGGCGGGTCCCTGCGCGGATCCTCACGAATCACTTGCGGAAATGCGGCGGGGTTCCCACTGGGCGGGAGCGCTGGGGGGCGTTCCGTGGCATTGTCGACGGCAAGCCCCTCTCAGCTCCGGTTGCACCCGTATGCCCGTCCTCGCGCGCCGGTCGGCCCGTCGACAGGCATGATCCCTAAAAGGGTGGAAAGTCGAATTACCGTACGCCACCGAGGAGGAGGAAACCCGTGACCCGCAAAGAGAGCGTGCGCAACGCGACCAGCTCGGCGAAGGACAGCGTGCGGCACGCCGCGGAAGTGGTGGCGCCCTACGCCGACACGGCCAAGGAGCGTGCCGCGTACTACGCGCAGGAGGCACGCGTACGGCTCGCGCCCGTGATGTCGCAGGCCGCCGAGCAGGCCCGCGTCCAGTACGACGCCCGTCTCGTCCCGCGCCTGGAGCAGGCGCGGACGCATGTGCCACCGATGGTGGACCAGGCGGCGCACGACGCCGCCGATCTGACCCGTAAGGCCGCCCGGCAGGCCGCCGACTACTCGCGCCCGAGGATCGAGCAGGCCGTGGCGGCGGCCGGGCCCGTCCGGGACGAGGCCACAGCGCGCGGTGCGGCCGCGCTGGCGGCACTGCGCGGCAACGTCTCGGCCGAGGAGATCGAGAAGCTGGCGCGCAGGAACCAGCGGCGCTCGTCGTTCGGCCGGGCGTTCAAGGCCTTCGCCGTGGCCGGGGTGCTGGCCGGTGCGGCCTTTGCCACCTGGAAGTGGTGGGACAAGCAGGC
This sequence comes from Streptomyces sp. NPDC001068, assembly GCF_042897315.1. NCBI lineage: Bacteria > Bacillati > Actinomycetota > Actinomycetes > Kitasatosporales > Streptomycetaceae > Streptomyces > Streptomyces sp. NPDC001068. Next base: position 200,377 of record NZ_JBIAYD010000008.1, read on the forward strand.
CAACCCGGACTGGCTGGTCGAGCCGCCCGCTGCCACGGAGGTCCCGGATTCGGGCCGTCTCAGCTCGGTGGACGGAAGTTCCTCCCTGCACCCCGAGGTCCAGGCCAAGGAGGCGGAGGAGCAGACCTCCCGGGACGACAACGGGCGCTGAGCCGGCGTTTCACGTGAAACCGACGGACCCCCGTACCCGCGCGGACGCGCGGCGCGGGGGTTCGCCCTCTGCCCGGCGTCCGCGCGGGTACGGGGGCGCCAGGGGATTCACCAGCTGATCCGGGCCGCCACCGGCAGGTGGTCGCCGGTGGTGGCCGGCAGCACCCATGAGCTCCGCGGTCGTACGCCACGCACGAGGATCTGGTCGATCCGAGCCACCGGGAAGGCCGCCGGCCAGCTGAAGCCGAAGCCGGCGCCGGCCGCGTCCTGGGCCGAGCGCATCTGGTCACGCAGGCCGGCGAACGCGCGGTCGTCCATCGTGCCGTTCAGGTCGCCGAGCAGCACCACCCGCTCGTTCCGGTCGGCGGCGACGGCCTCGGCGAGGGCCTGCGCGCCGGCGTCCCGTTGCGAGGTCCAGAAGCCCTTCCGGGGCATCACCCGCACCGATCCCAGGTGTGCCACGTACACCGCGAGCGGCCCGTGGGGGGTGGCGACCGTGGTGCGCAGCGCCCGGTTGTACCCCGCCTTGACGTCGGCCGGGATGCTGTCGGCCAGCGGCCCCTGATCCGTCTTGACGTCGACGGGCCCGGTGTCCGACAGCGGCAGCCTGCTCCACAGCCCGACCGTGCCCAGCACCGCGTGGTACGGGTACGTCTTCGCCAGCACCTTCTCGTAGGTGCCCGTGGCCCGTCCGGTCAGCTCCTCCAGAGCCAGCACGTCCGCGCCGGAGGCGGCCAGGGCACGGGCGGTACCGGCCGGGTCGGGGTTGTCGGCGTCGACGTTGTGGCTGACCACGGTGAGATCGCCGCCCGGACGGGACTTGTCGGCGAGGAGGCCGCCGAACAGGCTCAGCCACACGACGGCCGGCAGCGACAGCGCGGTCACCGCGGCCGCGGACCGGCGCCACAGCGCTCCCGCCAGCAGCACGGGGACGCCCAGGCCGAACCACGGCAGGAGGCTCTCCACCAGGCTGCCGAGATTGCCGATCCGGTTCGGGATCCGGGCATGCAGCAGCATGAGCAGACCCAGCAGCAGCGCCAGGGCGGCGAGCACCGGGCCGCGCTTCCACGGTCCGGGCCCCGCCACCCGGCGGACCCCCGCACGCAACCGTACGGGCCGGGTACGGGTACGGGTGCCGGCGCCGGTGTCCCGGCGCCCGAAGCCGCCCTGCCCGCTCCCCACCGCATCGGCCGTGTCGGCCACATCCGCCGTGTCGACCGCATCCGCCGTATCGACCGCATCCGCCGTGTCGACCGCATCGGCCTCGCCCGACCTGCCCGGCCCGCCCAACCGCGTCATCGTCCGTCCTCGATCCCTCCGGCGGGAGCCGCCGGCTCCCGACCTCGTGGCACCAGTCAAGGCAACGAGGTGTCGCCCACGCGTATGCGGTTTTCGATACGCGGACGATACGGGCCGACTCATAGCATCGGTCGCATGCGTGTGCTGATCGTCGAGGACGAGCCCTACCTGGCGGAAGCCATCCGCGACGGCCTGCGCCTGGCCGCGATCGCCGCCGACATCGCGGGCGACGGCGACACCGCCCTGGAGCTGCTGGGCCTCCACACGTACGACATCGCCGTCCTCGACCGCGACATCCCCGGGCCCTCCGGGGACGAGATCGCCAGGCGCATCGTCGCCTCCGGCAGCGGCATGCCGATCCTCATGCTCACGGCGGCCGACCGTCTCGACGACAAGGCCTCCGGTTTCGAACTCGGCGCCGACGACTACCTCACCAAACCGTTCGAACTGCGGGAACTCGCGCTCAGGCTCAGGGCTCTCGACCGCAGGCGCGCCCACCACAGGCCTCCCGTGCGGGACATCGCCGGTCTGCGCCTCGACCCGTTCCGCAGGGAGGTCTACCGGGACGGCCGTTACGTCGCGCTGACCAGGAAGCAGTTCGCCGTGCTCGAGGTCCTCGTGGCCGCCGAGGGCGGGGTCGTCAGCGCCGAGGACCTTCTGGCCCGCGCCTGGGACGAGCACGCCGACCCGTTCACCAACGCCGTACGCATCACCGTCTCGGCGCTGCGCAAGCGGCTCGGCGAACCCTGGGTCATCGCCACCGTGCCGGGCGTCGGCTACCGGATCGACGGACGGCCGGAGGACGCGACGGAGGGAGACCGGGACCGTGGATAGAGCCCCTGGCCCGAGCGTCCGCCTCAAACTCACCCTCAGTTATGCCGGATTCGTCGTGCTGGGCGGCACCCTGCTGCTGGCGGCGGTGTGGGTGTTCCTGAACCGGGTGCCGCACCCCGGGCTGATCATCGTGCCCGACTACCGCCTGGCCGTCGTGCGCACCTTCGCCCCGACGGCCGTCTCCGTGCTGACGTTCCTGCTGGTGTTCGGTCTCCTGGGAGGGTGGCTCCTCGCCGGCCGGATGCTCGCCCCGCTGACCCGGATCACGGACGCCACCCGCCTGGCCACGGACGGATCGCTGTCCCACCGGATCCGGCTGCCGGGCCGCATGGACGAGCTCCGCGAACTCGCCGACGCCTTCGACACGATGCTCGCGCGGCTCGAAGCACACGTCACCGAGCAGCAGCGGTTCGCGGCCAACGCCTCCCACGAACTGCGTACCCCGCTCGCCGTCTCGAAGGCGCTCCTCGACGTGGCCCGCAGCGATCCCGACCGCCGGACCGACGAGATCATCGAACGCCTCAGCGTCGTGAACACGAGGGCGATCGACCTCACGGAGGCACTGCTGCTGCTCAGCCGGGCCGGCCGGCGGTCCTTCACCCGGGAGCCCGTCGACCTGTCCCTCATGGCGGAGGATGCCACCGAGACGCTCCTCCCCCTGGCGGAGAAGCACGGCGTCACCATCGAGACCTCCGGCGACGTCACGCCCGCCACCGGGTCGCCGGCCCTCCTGCTGCAACTGACCACGAACCTCGTGCACAACGCGATCGTCCACAACCTGCCCGCCCGGGGCACGGTGTGGGTCGCTACCGGCGTCCGCGCCGGGACCGCGGTGCTCACCGTCGAGAACACCGGCCGGACCCTCACCCCGGAGCTCACCTCGACCCTCACCGAGCCGTTCCAGCGCGGCACCGAGCGCGTCCGCAGCGACCACGCGGGGGTCGGCCTCGGCCTGGCCATCGTCAGGACCATCACCCATGCCCACGGCGGGACGCTCACCCTCACCCCGCGTACCGAAGGCGGGATCCGCGTCACCGTCGAACTGCCCGCGCCCTCCCCGCATCCGGACGCACAGGATCCCCGCCGGAAGTGAGGGCCCGTGCGGCCGCTCACCCGACGCGGTCACCCGGCTACCCGCGGTGGACCCGCGCCCACCTCGACAAAAAGACCCCTCCGACTGCGTTTCCGCAGTTCAGAGGGGTCTCACGGGGTGGAGCCTAGGGGAGTCGAACCCCTGACATCCGCCATGCAAAGACGGCGCTCTACCAACTGAGCTAAGGCCCCGTACGGGAAGCAGCCGAACCAGCGGAGTTCCACCGGTCGGTGCCGCAGACCAGAGTACCGGGTCACCCCCCGTACCTCGCAAAAAGATTGGGGGTCCCCCCAGATGACCACGCTCCGTAAGATGCTCGGCGAGGTTCGCTGTAGCGAACCGTGGATTTTTTGGGGAAGCGATGGGGAGACGCAATGGACGCCGCACAGCAGGAAGCCACCGCCAGAGCGCGGGAGCTGCAGCGGAACTGGTACGGAGAGCCGTTGGGGGCGCTCTTCCGTAAGCTCATCGACGACCTGGGCCTCAACCAGGCACGTCTCGCGGCGGTCCTCGGACTGTCCGCGCCCATGCTGTCGCAGCTGATGAGCGGACAGCGGGCGAAGATCGGCAACCCGGCCGTGGTCCAGCGGGTGCAGCTGCTCCAGGACCTGGCCGCGCAGGCCGCGGACGGCAGCATGAGCGCGGCCGAGGCGACCGAGCGGATGGACGAGATCAAGAAGTCCCAGGGGGGCTCGGTGCTCAGCAACACCACGCAGACGACCAGCGGTTCGGGCGCGCCCACGGTCAAGCGGGTGGTCCGTGAGATCCAGTCGTTGCTGCGTTCGGTGGCCGCCGCCGGTGACATCATCGACGCGGCGGAGACGCTGGCTCCGACCCATCCGGAGCTCGCGGAGTTCCTGCGCGTCTACGGCGCCGGCCGCACCGCCGACGCGGTCACGCACTACCAGTCGCACCAGAGCTGAGTCACGGCCCGGTACACCGGAGGGGGTCCGGTGGACCGGGCGGGACCAGGCCCTGCCCGAGGGGATCGGGCGCGAGGGGTCGTATCGCTCATCGGGGGGAAGGCAACGGGGGTGTGAGGCAGGGGGACCGAGGGGACCACAGGGGGAGGGCTACGGGCAGTCATGGGTGAGGTCTTCGCAGGCCGGTACGAACTGGCCGACCCGATCGGCCACGGCGGAGTGGGCGCCGTCTGGCGCGCCTGGGACCATCGGCGCAAGCGCTACGTGGCCGCCAAGGTGCTCCAGCAGAGCGACGCCCACGCACTCCTGCGCTTCGTGCGGGAGCAGGCGCTGCGCATCGACCATCCCCATGTCCTGGCTCCGGCCAGCTGGGCCGCCGACGACGACAAGGTCCTGTTCACGATGGACCTGGTCGCCGGCGGCTCACTGCTCCACCTGGTGGGGGACTACGGTCCCCTGCCGCCCGCCTTCGTGTGCACGCTCCTCGACCAACTGCTCTCCGGGCTGGCCGCGGTGCACGCCGAGGGCGTGGTCCACCGGGACATCAAGCCCGCGAACATCCTGCTGGAGGCCAGCGGTACCGCACGCCCGCGCCTTCGCCTGTCCGACTTCGGCATCGCCATGCGGTTCGGCGAGGCCCGGCTGACCGAGACCAACCTCGTGGTCGGCACGCCGGGTTACATCGCGCCCGAGCAACTCCTCGGCGCGGAACCCGACTTCACGGCCGACCTGTTCGCCGTGGGCCTGGTCGCCGTGTTCCTCCTGGAGGGCGCCAAGCCCGACGCCAAGGCGCTCGTGCAGCACTTCGCCGAACACGGCACACCGGGCGCGCCGAAGAACATCCCGGATCCGCTGTGGCAGGCCGTCGCCACCCTCCTCCAGCCCGATCCCGAGGCCCGCTTCCGCACGGCCACCGGCGCCCGCAAGGCCCTCGCCCAGGCCATGGAACTCCTTCCCGAGCCCGGCGCCGACGACGAGTTGATCGAGATCTTCGACCAACTCGGGCCACTGCCGACGGGGTTCGGCCCCGAAGGACCGTTGCGGGCGGCTTCGGGGATCGATCTGAGGGCAACGCCGTCGGCGACCGAGCCGACCCAGCCGACGGAGCCAACAGGGCTGACGGGACCGGGCGTTGGCGAGAGCACGGCGAGCACGGCGGAAACGCCCGATCCGGCGCGTGCGGACACCACGGACACGGATGCGGTCTCGGGGACGGGACCGGATGCGGTCTCGGGGACGGGACCGGATCCGAGGTCGGGCATGGCGTCGGGAGAGGGGACGGACTCGGGGGCCGACGCGGGTGCGGCGGGTGGCGGTGCGCCGGGTCACATCACGGCTGCGCCGGGTACCGCACCGGGCACCACGCCGGAAGGTTCGCCCGGCATGTCCGACACCGGCAGCTTCCGGCTCCCGCTGCCCCAGGCGCCGGTACCACCGACCCCGTACCCGCAAGTGTCGTACCCGCAGGCGCCGGATCGGGCGTTTCCGTCGTACCCGCCGTACGCCTCCCACCAGCAGCCGGAGCCCCGGTCCCAGCCGTCGTCGTACTCGCGGCTGCCCCCCTTCCCGGACGCCCCCGCCCCACACCCGCACACCGGCGGCACCGGCACCACCGACACGGCCACCTACACCACCCATGACCCGCGGCCACCGGAGCAGGCCCCGCCGGCGGCGGTGCGTACCCACGGCCGGCGTCGGCGGCGGGCCCGCCGACCCGGGCCTCCGGCGAAGGCGGTCGTACCCGTCCTGCTGCTGGCGCTGGCCTGTTACGCCGTGGGCTTCTGGGCGTTGACCCGGATCTGAGCGCGGCGGGCGGTGAGCGTCCACACGCCCAGGCCCAGGAGCAGGGCCGTGCCCGTGCCGATCCCGCCGGCCGCGAGCACCCGCATCGCCGTCGGGTCCGCTTCGCCGCCGGCCGCGGTGTCCAGGCCGCCGAACTGGTCCGACGGAGGGTCGAAGACGCCCTTCGGAACGGGTGAACCGGCGTAGTGCGGGCCGGATTCCGGCGTGCCGTCGACGCGCACCCGGAGTGTGACGTCGTAGGGCCCCTGTCCGAACGTGTCCGCCGTCTGTTCGGTGAGGTGGACGACGAGGTAGTAGGCGCCGGCGAAGCGGACGGAGTTCTCCGCTCCGAGGGCGGCGTAGCGGTTGGCGTAGGCCACGGGTGGCAGGGTGGCGAGCGAGGACGTCTTCTGCCTGCCGTCGTAGCCGAGGGACAGGTCGTCCACGTAGCCGCGGACCGGGCTGTACAGGGAGAGGTTGAGTGCGGCGCTGACGTAGCCGTGGGCGCCGTCGCCGATGCTGCCCAGTTCGACGGTGGCGTGCAGTTGCTGTCCCCAGTCGACCGGGACCGCGTAGTAGAGGGTCCGGCCCGGGGTGATCCCGGTCTCCCAGGCGCCCGCGCCCAGGGTGCGGGCGGTGGCGAAACCGGCGCCGGCGGCGCGGCGCCGGGGGTCGCCGGTGACCGCCTCCGGGGAGGCGGAGTTCCAGGTCTCCGGTGCGGTGGTGGCGGCCGCCCCGGCCAGGCCCGGTTCGGTCACCGGCGCGATCTCCAGGTCCCAGCTGCCCGGAGTGGTGGTCCGTGAGCCGGACGTGAGCCGTTCGACGATCACGTAGTAGGTGCCCGCCTGCCGGCACAGTGTCCTGCCCGCGTCCCGCCGCCCCAGCGCGGTGACCGGCCGGGGGCTGAGTCCGGCGCCGAAGCGGGCGCCGTCGTATCCGCAGGAGACACCGTTGGCGTCCTCCACGGAGACCCCGATGCCGTCGCTCGCCGAGACGGTGGCACCGGCCGGCGGGACGGCCGTGACGGGGACGTAGGCGGTGCTGTCGGCGGCGAGTTCGAGCCGGAAGTAGCGCCTGCCCTTCTCCGGCAGGGCGCTGCGGTAGGTCCTGCCGGCCTCCAGGGGTACGGCGGCCGCGGTGCCCGTCGCTCCGGTGATCGTGCGGGCGTCCGGGGCGAAGGCGTAACCGCTGCCGCTGTCCGCCGCAACCGGAGAGGCCGGCAGCAGCGCGGTCAGCAGTCCGGTGAGCGCCGCCGTCGCGGCCAGGGCGGCGGCCCGCGCGCTGCCGCCGCTGGCGCTGCCGCCACCGCTGCTGCTGCTGCTGCTGCTGCCAACGCTGCTGCCGCCGCCGCGAAGCCGTGTTGCCGTGCGCCACCGCGGTCCGGCCGCAGGCCACCGCCGTCCCGCCCTGCGCCACCGTCGTATCACGCGCGCTCCCAGCCGTCGCTCGTCCGCCGTCGAAGTCCCGGACCGGCCCCATACTGCCGCTCGCGTCTCCGCGCCACCCGGCGATTCACACGGCCGTCCGAAACACCCGCCTCACACGGCCCGGGAGAACGCAAAACCCCGACCGCGAGGCGGTCGGGGTCTCAGTGTCGTTCGTTGTCGGTACTCACGAACCCGTGGGCACGGAGTCAGTCGCCTCCGTCCACAGATCCTGCTCGGCGCGATCCGCCTGGATCTGGCGGTACACGAGGAGCCCGCCGATGGCGGCCAGTGCGACCAGGAGAAGCTTCTTCACCGCGCGACCTCGTCTCTTCCTTGACGTAGGGGACCTCTGGCGCCCGACTATACACACCGACCGATATCGATCGGTGACCTGGCATCCAGCCCCCAACTCCGGCTCACCACAAGGTGTTGCACGGCGTACGGCAGAGCGGCGGGCCGTTCCGATCGGAGGGTGATCACACCTCCACGGACGGTTACTTTGCGACTTTCGCCCACTTTCGCGGGCCTTTCTTCTGATTTTTCGGTCCCCTTGCGTCCGACCGGGTGGTGTTCATCAGAACATCGCCGCGCCACAGGTCGACGTCCCCCACTTCGCGATCCACATACACATCATGAGGAAAGTACGCAAATCGCCCAACCTGAAAGTGAGGGGCCATGGCCCGGAACGCCAAGGTCATGAAGTTGTGGACCGCCTTCGTCACCGCCTTCCTTGCGCTCTGCACGGCGCTCGGACTCGTCTCCGCCACCACCGCCGCCGCGGTACCGCAGACCGAGACCCCGCGCAACAGCAACAGCGGCGACGAGCGCGGCCCGGCCGGCCGGGTGATGATCCCGGCACAGACCCACTGGCTCTGGTCCCAGGCAAGGTCCCTGCCCCCCACGATGAAGCAGCGCATCCGGGCCGAGGCCCACGGCAAGTCCCCGAGCTGCCGCCACCGGCCCCTGGACACCACCGAGTCCGAGAACCCGGCAGAGCCCCCGGCGGCACCGCTCGACTGCTGATCCTCCCCAGACGGCTCAGACGCAACGGCGCAAGGGCGACTTGCGTACGTACCAGCGCCTACTGCGACACAGACCCGCGACCGGGACCCGGCCGCGGGTCTTCGCACGTTCGGCCATACCCCGTCGGCGCGTCCGGCCACGCCCGCCAGGGGGCACACCCGGCTCCTCGGCTCCTCGGCTCCTCGAGTCCTCCTGAGGAGTCGTAGGCTGAAGCCGTGCCCAAGGCATACGAGGAGATCGCCGACGACCTCCGCCGTTCCATCAGGGCCGGCGGGCTCACGCCCGGTGAGCGGCTGTCCTCCGAGGCGGCGCTGGCCCGGCACTACGGCCGGAGCGTACCCACGGTGCAGAACGCCCTACGGATGCTGAGCGCGGAGGGCCTGATCGACAGGCGGCACGGCCGCGGCACCTTCGTGCGCGGGCCCCGTACCCGGGCGGTCCGCGACAACGCCCGGTACCAGTGGGAGAAGGACCGCGCCAGGATGCCGGAGGCGACCAGGGCCGCCACCGGCGCGACCGAGCACGAGACCGGGCTGGTCCTCGACGATCTGGTCTTCTTCGCCCGCTACCGCGAGCTGACCGCGCCCTTCGACCTCGCCGAAGCGTTCGGGGTACCCGAGGGCACGGCGCTCCTGGAACGTACCTACCGGACCCGTTGCTCGGCCGAGCCCGCGCCCTTCAGCCTGGTGAGCTCCTGTCTCGTCCGGGACATGATCGCCGCGAACCCGGCGCTGCTGGACGAGACCCGCGAACCCTGGCCGGGCGGCACCCAGAACCAGCTGTACACGGTCGGCATCGAGGTCGCCCGTGTCGAGGAACGCCTCACGGCACGGCCGCCGACGCCCGAGGAGGCCCGGGAGCTGGATCTGCCGGCCGGCACCTCGGTGATCCTGCTGCGCAAGACGTCGTACGACGTCGACGACCGCGTCGTGGACGTCACCGTCGTCACGCTTCCCGGCGACCGCACGGAACTGCTCTTCACCACGTACCTGGAAAGGTGGTGAGCGCCGCCGTGAGCCGTGGTGCCGCCGTCGTCACCGTCGTCACCGCGGTCCACGCGCCGTCGGCCCGTTTCCTGCCCGAGGCCTACCGGTCGCTGTGCGCGCAGCGGCTGCCGGACGGCTGGCGGTGGCAGTGGCTGATCCAGGAGGACGGCTACGGCGACGAGGTCGGCCCCTACCTGCCGGACGACGCCCGGGTGTCGTTCCGGCAGGGACGCACCGGCGGCCCCGGGGTCGCCCGAACCCTGGCGCTGGCCCGGGCCGAAGGGCCGTACGTCCGGGTCCTCGACGCCGACGACCAGCTCACGCCGGGCGCGCTCGCCCGTGACCTGGCCGTACTGGAGACCCACCCCTCGATCGGCTGGACCACCTCGCGCGTCCTCGACCTGCTGCCCGACGGTTCCACGGCCGGTTTCCCCGGCGACCCGGCCGAAGGCCCCATCGAGCGCGGGACGGTGCTCGGCTCCTGGACGGCGAACGACTTCCGCGCGCCCGTCCATCCGGCCAGTCTCTTCGTCCGCCGTGAGCTGTTGCTCGCCCTGGGCGGCTGGATGGCGCTGCCCGCCTCCGAGGACACCGGGCTGCTGCTCGCGCTGAACGCGGTGAGCCGGGGCTGGTTCACGGCGGAGGCGGGGATGCTCTACCGCAAGTGGCCGGGCCAGGTCACCGGCCTGCCCGCCCACACCGACCCGGCCGAACGGCAGGCCAGGATGGCGGTCGTGGCAGCCCGCGCACGGGCACTGGCGCACCTCGACTGGCGAGCCCCGGCACCGGCCTCCCAGGTACACGACCACCCCCAGGTACACGACCACACCGCGCCACGGGAACACCGACCCGTGTGACCGACCCGACCCGGCCCGGCCCGCAGCCCGCGGCCCGCGGCCCGCAGCCCGCGGCTACAGCGTCGCCGCGTCCGTGCGGGAGAAGATCAGGTCGCTCTCCTCCGTCACCGGTCCGTCCCAGCGGACCGGGGCCAGCGGCTCGCCGTGCAGCGCCCGGGGATAGCTGTCGGGCGCGTAGCTGTTGGCGAGTCGGTAGACGTGGTACCCGGCGTCGGTCATCGTGCGCAGCAGTTCGTCCGCCGAGTCGCCCAGCCGGGCCATGCGGTCGGGAGTGACCTCGACGGTGATCTCGGCGTCCGGGCGCAGTTTCCCCAGCAGCGGCGCCAGCCCCCGCACCACCGCGCCCTCGGCGCCCTCCACGTCGATCTTGATGACCCGCGCGGTCTCGATCTCCTCCGGCCGCAGCAGCTCGGGCAGCGGCACGGCCTCGATGTCGAAGCTCGACTCGGCCGGACCGTCCCACGGAACGATGCTGTTGGCACCCATGTTCGCGGAGCTGGCGAGGACGAAGGTGAGGGTCCGGTGGGCGTCGGAGACGGCGGCGTTGACCGCCCGGACGTTCCGGCAGCCGTTGAGCGCGCTCTGCTGTTCGAGCCGGCGGTGGAAGGCGGGGGAGGCCTCCACGGCCACGACCCGGCCCCGCTCACCGACCAGTGCGGAGGCGAGGACGCTGAAGACACCGATGTTGGCGCCCACGTCGACGAAGCAGTCCCCCGGCGCCAGCCTGCCGCGCAGCCAGCCGGTCAGGTGCGGTTCCCACACCCCGAAGAGGTACAGGTAGCGCTGGATGAGGTCCTGCGTGTCGACCGCGAACCGGGCACCGGAGCGCGTCTCGACGACCCGCCGGCGCGGATGGTCCCGCAGGTGTGCGTTGAGCACCCGGGCGGCACGGGACTTGCCCCAGGGGCCCGGGAAGTCCCGGACGTAGCCGCGGCCGAGGGTGGCCAGGAGTTCGGTGAGTTCCGTGCCGGTGCCGCTCATCCGCTAGTCAGTGACCCTTTTGCCGTTGATCCGGATCGCCTGGGACGGGCAGCGTTCGGCGATGTCCCGGAGCAGTTCGTCGTCCCCGGGCTCCTCCCGTCCGGGCAGGACGAAACCGTACCCGTCCTCGAAGCCGAACACGGCGGGCGCCCGGAAGGCGCATTCGCCTGACCCGTAACAGACATCGGCGTCGACCGAGACGGAGACCTTCATGGGGACTCCCCTGCCCACCGCGGGCCCCGCCGAACCGGGTCACGTGAAGGGCAGCTCCAGCATCCGGATCGCGTTCCCGCGCAGCAGCTTGTAGGCCACCTCCGGTGCCAGCCCGCCCACGTGCTCCTGGGCCACCCGCTTGGTCTCCGGCCAGGTCGAGTCGACGTGCGGGTAGTCCGTCTCGAAGGTCGCGTTGTCCACGCCGACCGTCTCGATCGCCTCGATGCCGTGCTTGTCGCGGAAGAAGCAGCAGAAGATCTGCCGGTAATAGTACGTCGAGGGCGGCTCCGGGATCAGGTCCCTGACGCCGCCCCAGGCACGGTGCTCCTCCCAGACGTCGTCGGCACGCTCCAGGGCGTACGGGATCCAGCCCATCTGGCCCTCGCTGTAGGCCAGCTTGAGCCGGGGGAACCGCACCAGAATGCCGGAGAAGAGGAAGTCCATCATGGAGGCCATGGCGTTGTTGAAGCTCAGCGAGGCCTGCACGGCGGGCGGGGCGTCGGGGGAGGCGGCCGGCATCTGCGAGCTGCTGCCGATGTGCATGTTGACGACCGTCCCGGTCTCCTCGCAGACCGCGAAGAACGGGTCCCAGTAGCCGGAGTGGATGGACGGCAGTCCCAGGTAGGTGGGGATCTCGCTGAAGGTGACCGCCCGGACGCCCCGCTCGGCGTTGCGCCGGATCTCGGCGACGGCCAGGTCGATGTCCCACAGCGGGATCAGGCAGAGCGGGATCAGCCGGCCGCCGCTGTCACCGCACCACTCCTCGACCATCCAGTCGTTGTAGGCGCGGACGCAGGCCAGCGCGACCTCCTTGTCCTCGGCCTCGGCGAAGGTCTGTCCACAGAACCGGGGGAAGGTGGGGAAGCAGAGGGAGGCCTCCACATGGTTCATGTCCATGTCGTCCAGACGGGCCTTGGGATCCCAGCAGCCGCGGCGCATCTGCTCCCGGGTGATGCCGTCGAGCGTCATCTCGTCGCGGGAGAAGCCGACGGCCGCGATGATCCGCTTGTAGGGGAAGAGCAGGCCCTCGTACTCCCACCAGTCGGTGATCTGGCCCGCCGGGTCGGTGGTGAAGCGGTACTTGCCGCCGACGTAGGCGAGTTCGCCGATGCCGGCGGTGAAGGGCTTGGGTCCCTTGTCGCGGTACTTGCCCGGCAGCCACCTCTCGAAGAGGTGCGCGGGCTCGATCACGTGGTCGTCCACGCTGACGACCCTGGGCAGATCCTGGGTACCGGTCGCGTTCTCTGCCATGCCTACCCCCTGCTGCCTGCTTGGACATCCACTAAACTGACGGTCCATCAGATTTGGCTCGGCTCTCAGGCTAGGCCCGGCGGGCGATGCCAGCAAGAGCCGCCGGACCTCTTGCGACCCGCGCCGCCTTCCGCTGAACTGACGGATCGTCAGACAGTTGACCGATCCGGGAGGGTTGCGGGATGCGATCAGCCTTGCTGAGCGGTGCCGAGTGGTTCGCGGTGCTCCGCATCGGGCTCGGCCTGTGGTGGCTGGAGAGCTGGCGGCACAAGGACAAGAAGCAGTGGTTCGGCGGCGGGGGGATCCGGTGGGCGGCCGGTGTCGCCGAGAAGCACCGCTGGCCCGTGGTCCGGCGGGGCTTCGACACCGTGGTCGCGCCACGTCCCCGGCTGATGGCCCACGTGGTGGCGTACGCGGAACTCGCCCTGGGCCTCGGCCTGACCTTCGGCTTCCTCACGCCGGTCGCCCTGGCGGCCGGGTTCCTGCTCAACCTCGTCTACCTGGCCCTGATGATCCACGACTGGGCGGAACAGGGCCAGAACCTGATGATGGCCCTGATCTCGGCGGTCGGCCTCTTCGCCATGTCCTGGCAGACCTGGTCCCTGGACTCGACGCTCGGCCTGTTCGGATAACCCCCGGCACGGCACGGCCCTTTCACGAGCCCCACGGCTTCACGGCCCATTCGGCGAAGCCCGTACGACCCACTTCACGGCCCACCCGGCGAAGCCCTCGCGGCAAGGAGGCGGAGATGACCGTTCCCTCGGCGGAGTCGCTCAGAGAGGTGCACTCCGCCCGTGCGCATCGCGCGTACGGACGCGCACTGGCCGTCTGCAGCCATGCGGGGATCGACGGCGACGCCGCCCAGACCGTGCCGACCGGCCCGGTCGGCCGGGCCGCGAACGCGCTCCGACTGTCGGCCCGGTCCCTCGCCGCCCTGACGGAGACCGCACCGGACCCGGCGGCCGACGCCCGCTGCGCCCGCAACGCCGCCGCCACCGCGGCACTGGCCACCCAGGTGGCCGGAGCACTGGACCGACGGCCCGAGGCGGCCGCGGCTCTGACCGCCGCCCTCACCGCGTCCCGGGCCGCCGCGATGGCGGCCGGGGGTACCGCGGCGGGACAGGATCCGGCCCTGAACACGGCGGCCGACGAGGCGGAGGAGCAGGCGGTCGAGGCGGCCCGTACGGCGGGCTGGATGCCGGACTGAGGGCGCGTGGCCGACCCGCGTCCGGGCTCCCCCGTGTCGCTCCGGGCACCGCACCGTCGCATCCCGAACGGTGTCCCCGTGCCGTTCGGCACCGGTCCCTCCCCTCGTGGGGACCGGTGCCGAACGGCGCGGGCGGCCTCGGGCCCCACGGGGCCCGCTCAGTCGGAGAGAGCAGCTGCCGTCGTCGCGCCACTCCGGCGGGTAATCGCCGGTGGAACCTGACCGAGAACATGCGGTGTCGTGCGCTGTCTCCACGGAGCTGAGCTGGTCGGCCCGCCGGGCGACGCCCGGCCACCGCCTTGCTGGAGCGAAATCCTGCCAGTCAGGGTGCGCATCTGAGGAGTCCAGGACGTCCGGACCAGGGCTTCGCCGCAGGTCAGCCGTATAAAGTGAGTTTTCCGGTCCGGATGACCAGCAGCGGGGGAAGTAAGGGGTGGAGCGCCTTGGGTCCCGACGCAGGGGCACGGACAGCCTTCGCGGAACGACTCGCGTTGCTCTACAAGGAGGCCGGCAACCCACCGCTCAAGCGCGTCGCCGAGGCGGTCGACCGGTTGCACCGCGTCGACGAACGGGGCCGGCCCGTACGGGTCTCCGCCCAGCGGATCAGCGACTGGCGGCGGGCCAAGAACGTCCCCGCACAGTTCGCCGCACTCTCCGCCGTGCTCCAGGTCCTCATCCCCCAGGCCCGCCGCGCCCAGCCGGCTCCGGTCTCCTCCGGGCTCTACGAGCTGTCCCAGTGGCAGAAGCTGTGGGAGCGGGCCGTGGCCGATCCGGCCGGCGAGCTGTCCCTGCCCGAGGCCCCGGAGGAGACGGAAGCACCGCCACCCGTCGACGGCGTCTGCCCGTACCGGGGCCTGGCCTCCTATCGCAGGGAGGACGCTCGCTGGTTCTTCGGCCGTGACCGCAGCACCGACGCCCTGATCGGCCAGCTCCGGTCGGCGAAGGCCACCGGCGGTCTCGTCATGCTGGTCGGCGCCTCGGGCGCCGGGAAGTCGTCCCTGCTGAACGCCGGCGTGGTGACCGCGCTCCAGAACGGCGCCCTGGCCGAGGAGGAGACCGGCCCGCACCGGGTCCTGCAGCTCGTACCGGGAACGGATCCGGTCGGCGAACTGACCTGTCGCATACCCGAGCTGGCCGAGCCGACCGAGCCGGCCAAGCCGGGTGACCCGGACGATCCGGAGGCGATACGGGCGGCGGTCAGGACCTGGGCCGGCCGCGGGGAGGCCGATGTTTCACGTGAAACATCCTCGGAATCCGCCCCGGCCCGCCCGGTCGTGATCGTCGACCAGTTCGAGGAGACCTTCACCCTCTGCGCCGAGGAGACCCGGCGACGCGCCTTCGTTCGGCTCCTGCACACGATCGGTACCTCCGCCCACCCCGGCGAACCGGCCTCCGCCCTGGTCGTCCTCGGGATCCGCGCCGACTTCTACGAGCAGTGCCTGAGCTATCCGGAGCTGGCCGACGCGCTCCAGCACCGGCACATGGTGCTGGGTCCGCTGACCACCGCCGAACTCCGCGAGGCGGTGACCGCTCCGGCCAAGGCGGTGGGCCTGGAACTGGAGCCCGGCCTCACCGAACTGATCGTCCGTGAGGTGAGCGCAGACGGTCCGCGGGGCGCCCATGACGCGGGGGTCCTCCCGTTGCTCTCGCACGCCCTGCTCGCCACCTGGCAGCGCCGCAAGGGGGGCCGTCTGACGCTGGCCGGCTACCGGGCCGCCGGCGGCATCCAGGGTGCGGTCGCCGCGACCGCCGAGCGCGCCTGGACGGGCCTGGACCCGGCGGCCCGCACCGCGGCCCGGCTGCTGCTGCTCCGGCTGGTCCGGCTCGGCGAGGACACCCAGGCGACCCGCAGGCGCGGCACCCGGCGCCAGCTGGCCGCCGAGTCCACCGACCCCGACAAGACGGAGGAGTCGCTCGAGGCGCTGGTACAGGCCCGTCTGGTGACGTTGGACGCGGAGACGGTGGAGATCACCCATGAGGCACTGCTGCACGCCTGGCCGCGACTGCGTGACTGGCTCGACGCGGACCGCAAGGGCAATCTGCTGCGTCAGCGCCTGGAGGAGGACGGCCGGTCCTGGGACGAGTCCGGCCACGACTCCGCGCTGCTGTACCGGGGCTCGCGGCTGGAACAGGCCCACGCCTGGACGAAGTCGGCCGACGACACCTTCCTGACGCGCAGCGCGGTGCAGTTCCTGGCGGCCTCCGTACGACTGCGGCGGCGCACGGTGTGGATCAGCAGGGCCGCCGTGTCGGCGCTCGTCGTGCTGGCGGTGCTGGCCGCGGGCGCCGCGGTGGTCGCCCGGCAGCAGCGGGACGACGCGATGTTCGAGCAGGTGGTCGCGGAGGCCGACCGGTTCCAGTACTCGGACCCGGCGCTCTCCGCCCAGCTGGACCTGGTCGCACACGGCCTGCGGCCGGACGACGAGGGCGCCAACAACCGGCTGGTGTCGATCGTCAACGCACCGCTGGCGACTCCGCTGCTCGGCCACACCGGAGCCGTCTACCTCACCACCTTCAGCCCCGACGGCACCACGCTCGCCACCGCCGCCTACGACCGCACGGTCCGCCTGTGGGACGTGAGCGACCCCAGCCGTCCCAAGGCGCTGGGCGCACCCCTGCGCGGCCATACGAGCTGGGTCTCCAGCGCGGTCTTCAGCCCGGACGGCCGGACCCTGGCCAGCGCCGGAGACGACGGCACCGTACGCCTGTGGAACGTCTCCGACCCGGCCCACCCGGAATCCCTGGGCGCCCCGTCGAGCGGGCACGACGGCACCATCTACCTGGTGGCCTTCAGCCCCGACGGCAGGACCCTGGCCACCGCCGACGAGGACCACACCGTCCGCCTGTGGGACGTGCGCGACCCGCGCCGCCCCGCCTCGATCGGCACCCTGACCGGCCACACCGAAGCCGTCCGCTCCCTCGCGTTCAGCCCCGACGGCCGTACCCTCGCGACCGGCGGCGACGACAACTCGGTCGTCCTGTACGACGTGTCCGACCCGCGCCGGCCGCAGCGCGTCGGGCCGGCGCTGACCGGGCACTCCGGGACCGTGCACACGGTGGCCTTCAGCCCGGACGGCCGCACCCTGGCCAGTGGCAGCGGGGACGACACGGTCCGGCTGTGGGACGTCACCGACCGGGCGCGCGTCAGGGCCCTCGGCGCGCCGCTCACCGGGCACACCGGGCCCGTCTGGTCGGTGGCCTTCAGCCCCGACGGCTCGATGCTCGCCGCGGGCAGCGCGGACTCCACCGCCACCCTGTGGAACGTCGGCGACCCGGCCTTCCCCTCCCAGGTGGGCGAGCCGCTCGCGGGCAGCAGCGGGGAGATGTACGCCATCGGCTGGAGCCCGGACGGCCGCACCCTCGCCACCGGCAGCGGTGACGGCAAGGTGCGGCTGTGGTCGATCCCCGGGGCGGACATGACCGGCGAGACGGGGGCGTTCAGCCCGGACGGCCGCGTCCTGGCCACCGGCGGCGGCGACAGCCGGATGCGGCTGTGGAACATCACGGACCCGGCCCGGCCCACGGCACTCGGCAAGCCGTTCAGGACGGGATGGCGGGACCTGCGCTCGACGGTGTTCACCCGGGACGGCCGCACCCTCGTCATCCTGACCGGCGAGAACAACATCAACCGGGTGCAGTTGTGGAACGTCTCCGACCCGGCGCGGCCCAGACGGTACGGTGCGCCCGTCCGGCTCAGGACCCGCTACGCGGGCGCCGAGGCGCTGGCGCTGAGCCCGGACGGCCGCACCCTGGCCGCCGACTACGACGACCGCACGGTCCAGCTCCTGGACATCACCGACCCGGCGCACCCCGAACGGCTCGGCGGCCCCCTCGAGGGACACACCGGCTACGTGAACGCGCTGGCGTTCAGCCCCGACGGCCGGACACTGGCGAGCGGCAGCGCGGACGGCACGGTCCGGCTCTGGGACGTCTCCGACCGGAAGCGGGTCAGGCCCCTGGGCGGGCCCCTCACCGGCCATCTGGGCCCCATCAACACCCTGGCCTACAGCCCTGACGGGGCGACCCTCGCCAGCGGCAGCGACGACGACACGGTCCGCCTCTGGAACGTCTCCGAGCCGGGCCGCGCGACCCGGCTGGGCGCGGCCCTCACCGGCCACACCGAGGCGGTGGTGTCCCTGACCTTCAGCCGGAACGGCCGGATCCTGGCCAGCGGCGGCAACGACAACACGGTCCGCCTCTGGAACGTCTCCTCACCGTCCTCCGCCCACCCCATCGGCCAGTCCATGAGTCCCAACGCCAAGACGGGCAACTTCCTCTCCTTCAGCCCGAAGAGCAACATGCTGGGCGTCTCCAGCGGTTCGGGCACGGTCCGGCTGTGGAGCCTGGACGTCGACCGGGCCGTCAGCCGCATCTGTTCGGCCACCCGGAACGTCCTGACCGAGGCGAAGTGGCGGGAGTACCTCCCCCGCCTGGACTACGACCCGCCCTGCGCCGACTGAACCGACCCGCCCGGTGTCGACCTTTGAGTGATCCCGATCACAACTGCTCAGGACGGCCGAGAAGTTGACTCCCGCCGCACAGGTCACCTTGTTAGGCTGACCACAACCCGGTCGCTGGTGCATCCCCCGTCGCCAGCGACCGGGCTTTTCCATGCCCGGCGACGGCCGGACACGCCACGACGACACGGCACCGACCGCAGCCCGGCCGACAATGCCGAAGACCCCCGATCCGGGCGGATCGGGGGTCTTCGTACTGGTGGGGCTAACAGGATTTGAACCTGTGGCCTCATCCTTATCAGGGATGCGCTCTAACCAACTGAGCTATAGCCCCGCCGCGCTTTGCGGTGTGTGTCCCGCGCGCTGACTCCTGAAGATTAGCGCACGACCGGGGCAGTCCCAAAATCGGTTGTCGGGGGACCGACAGCAGAGGTTTGAACTCCGGTTACTCGTCCTCGGCCAAGGTCAGCTCGATGCCGCCGACGAAGCCCGCGGAGAGGTTGTAGATGAACGCGCCGAGGGTCGCCAGCGCCGTCGCGAGGACGACGTCGATGACCGCGATGATCGCCGTGAACATCAGGACGTGCGGAAGGGACAGGAACGACTGGAGGTCGAAGCCGTTCGACTCGTTCGAGCCGGTCGCCTCCGAGATCGTGCCGCCGACCGTCGAGAACACACCCATCGCGTCCAGGACCATCCACAGCACCGCCGACGCCACGATCGAGCAGATGCCGAGCGCGATGGAGAGCAGGAAGCTGACCTTCATCACCGACCACGGATCGGCCTTGGCGACCCGCAGCCGCGCCTTGCGGGTGCGGGGGGCGGTCCGGGTCCCCGCACCGGTGCGCGGCCGTCGTACCGCCCCTGCGGGCGCCTGGGCGGCCTGCCCGGCCGGGTAGGCCTGCGGCGGGTGGTAGGGCCCGGCGGGCTGTTCGGGGCGCCGCTCGCCCGGCAGCGGGGAGACGCTCGGCTGCTGCCCGGCGGCCGGCTGGCCGCCTCGGGTGTCGGTCACGGTGCCCCCCTGGGTTCCCTGCGCGTCCGGCGTGGACGCCTTGACCGCCTTCAGCTGGGTGGTGTGCGTGTCCATCGGCTGCGCACCGCCCTCGGTGGCCCCGCCGGACGCGGCGGAGCCACGGCCGCCGCCGTCCGCGTCCGTACCCGTAGAGGTACCGGCCGACCCGGCGCCCGTGGCTCCGCTCACGATGACTCTCTCCTCGTGCTACTCGGCCGAGGGCGCCTCACCCTCGTCCGTACCGCTGGTCTCGACACCTTCGACGGTCTCGGCGGTCTCCGCGGTTTCGTCGACGACGTCCTCGCCGTCGACTTCCTCCGCCTCGCTGCCGGCCTCGGCGTTACGTGCGATGCCGACCACGGCATCGCGCTTGCCCAGGTTGATCAGTTGGACGCCCATGGTGTCACGGCCCGTCTCCCTGACCCCGCTGACTCGCGTACGAATCACACCGCCGGACAGGGTGATGGCGAGGATCTCGTCGTTCTCCTCGACGATCAGCGCGCCCACGAGCGAGCCGCGGTCCTCCACGATCTTGGCGGCCTTGATTCCGAGGCCGCCACGGCCCTGGACGCGGTACTCGTCGACACGGGTCCGCTTCGCGTACCCCCCGTCAGTGGCAGTGAACACGAACGTACCGGGTCGAACAACATTCATCGACAGAAGTTCATCGCTCTCGCGGAAACTCATGCCCTTGACACCCGAGGTGGCACGGCCCATGGGACGCAGCGTGTCGTCGGAGGCGGTGAACCTGATCGACTGCGCCTTCTTGCTGATCAGAAGCAGATCGTCGTCCGCCGAGACCAGTTCGGCTCCGATCAGTTCGTCGTCGGAACCGTCCTCCCGCTCGCGCAGGTTGATCGCGATGACGCCGCCGGAGCGGGGCGAATCGTAATCCTTCAGAGGCGTCTTCTTGACCAGCCCGGCCTTGGTGGCGAGCACCAGGTAGGGCGCCGCGTCGTAGTCGCGGATGGCGAGGATCTCGGCGATCGCCTCGTCCGGCTGGAAGGCCAGCAGGTTCGCCACGTGCTGGCCGCGGGCGTCCCGGCCGGCGTCCGGCAGCTCGTACGCCTTGGCCCGGTAGACCCGGCCCTTGTTGGTGAAGAACAGCAGCCAGTGGTGGGTGGTGGAGACGAAGAAGTGGTCGACGATGTCGTCCTCCTTCAGCTTCGTCCCGCGCACCCCCTTGCCGCCGCGCTTCTGGGCCCGGTAGTCGACCGTCTTGGTCCGCTTGACGTACCCGCCGCGCGAGACCGTGACGACGATGTCCTCCTCGGCGATCAGGTCCTCGATGGACATGTCACCGTCGTAGGGCACCAGCATGGTCTTGCGGTCGTCGCCGAACTTCTCCACGATCGCGGCCAGCTCGGCGCTGACGATCCCGCGCTGGCGCTCCGGGGAGGCCAGGATCGCGTTGTACTCGGTGATCTTCGCCTGGAGCTCGTCGTGCTCCTGGATGATCTTCTGGCGCTCCAGTGCGGCCAGCCTGCGCAGCTGCATCTCCAGGATGGCGTTGGCCTGGATCTCGTCGATCTCCAGGAGCCCCATCAGGCCCGTGCGCGCGATCTCGACCGTCTCACTGGCCCGGATCAGCGCGATGACCTCGTCGATCGCGTCCAGCGCCTTCAGCAGACCGCGCAAGATGTGCGCCCGCTCCTCGGCCTTGCGCAGCCGGAAGCGCGTACGGCGGACGATGACCTCGATCTGGTGCGTCACCCAGTGCCGGATGAACGCGTCCAGGGAGAGGGTGCGCGGCACGCCGTCGACCAGCGCCAGCATGTTGGCGCCGAAGTTGGACTGCAGGTCGGTGTGCTTGTAGAGGTTGTTCAGGACGACCTTGGCGACCGCGTCCCGCTTCAGCACGATGACCAGGCGCTGACCGGTGCGCGAGGAGGTCTCGTCGCGGACGTCCGCGATGCCGCCGACCTTGCCGTCCTTCACCAGGTCGGCGATCTTCTGCGCCAGGTTGTCGGGGTTGGTCTGGTACGGCAGCTCCGTGACCACCAGGCACTGGCGGTTCTGGATCTCCTCGACCTCGACGACCGCGCGCATGGTGATCGAGCCGCGGCCCGTGCGGTAGGCCTCCTCGATGCCCTTGCGGCCGACGACCAGCGCGCCGGTCGGGAAGTCGGGGCCCTTGATCCGCTCGATCAGCGCGTCCAGGAGCTCCTCGTGCGAGGCCTCCGGGTTCTCCAGGTACCACTGGGCGCCGGCCGCGACCTCGCGCAGGTTGTGCGGCGGGATGTTGGTGGCCATGCCGACCGCGATACCGGCGGAGCCGTTGATCAGCAGGTTCGGGAAGCGGGCGGGCAGGACGGTCGGCTCCTGGGAGCGGCCGTCGTAGTTGTCCGTGAAGTCGACGGTCTCCTCGTCGATGTCGCGGACCATCTCCATCGACAGCGGCGCGAGCTTGCACTCGGTGTACCGCATGGCGGCCGCCGGGTCGTTGCCCGGCGAGCCGAAGTTGCCGTTGGAGTCGACGAGCGGCATGCGCATCGACCAGGGCTGGGCGAGGCGGACCAGGGCGTCGTAGATCGAGCTGTCGCCGTGCGGGTGGTAGTTGCCCATCACGTCGCCGACCACGCGCGCGCACTTGTAGAAGCCGCGCTCGGGGCGGTAGCCGCCGTCGTACATGGCGTACAGGACCCGGCGGTGGACGGGCTTGAGACCGTCCCGGACGTCGGGCAGCGCGCGGGACACGATGACGGACATCGCGTAGTCCAGGTACGAGCGCTGCATCTCCGTCTCGAGCCCGACGGGCTCGACACGCATCGCGAGTTCGCCGCCCTCTTCAGGGGTGGCGGGAGTGTTCTCGTCGGCCATTGCTGGTGAAGATCCTTCCCTGTGCGGTCAGCTGAGACCGACTCAGATGTCGAGGAACCGGACGTCCTTGGCGTTGCGCTGGATGAACGCGCGGCGGGCTTCGACGTCCTCGCCCATCAGCACCGAGAACAGGTCGTCGGCCTGGGCGGCGTCGTCCAGGGTGACCTGGCCGAGGACCCGGTGCTCCTGGTCCATGGTGGTCACCCGCAGCTCCTCGGCGTTCATCTCGCCGAGGCCCTTGAAGCGCTGGATCGAGTCCTCGCGGACCCGCTTGCCGCGCTGGCGCCCCATCTCGAGGAGCGCGTCGCGCTCGCGGTCCGAGTACGCGTACTCGACGTCGTCCCGGCCCCACTTGATCTTGTAGAGCGGCGGGCGGGACAGGTACACGTGCCCGGCCTCGACCAGTGGCCGCATGAAGCGGAACAGGAAGGTCAGCAGCAGGGTGGAGATGTGCTGGCCGTCGACGTCGGCGTCCGCCATCAGGATGATCTTGTGATAGCGGAGCTTCTCGATGTCGAAGTCCTCGTGCACACCCGTGCCGAACGCGGAGATCAGCGCCTGGATCTCCTGGTTCTGCAGGATCTTGTCGATCCGCGCCTTCTCGACGTTGAGGATCTTGCCCCGGATCGGGAGGATCGCCTGGTACTGCGGGTTGCGGCCGGACTTGGCCGAACCGCCGGCGGAGTCACCCTCGACGATGAAGATCTCGCACTTGGTGGGGTCGTTCGACTGGCAGTCGGACAGCTTGCCCGGCAGGGACGCCGACTCGAGCAGGCCCTTGCGGCGCGTGAGGTCGCGGGCCTTGCGGGCCGCCACGCGCGCGGTGGCCGCCTGGATGCCCTTGCGGATGATGTCCGCCGCCTCGACCGGGTTGCGGTCCAGCCAGTCGTTCAGGTGCTCGTAGACCGCCTTCTGCACGAAGGTCTTGGCCTCCGTGTTGCCCAGCTTGGTCTTCGTCTGCCCCTCGAACTGCGGCTCGCTCAGCTTGACCGAGATGATCGCGGTCAGACCCTCGCGGATGTCGTCGCCGGTGAGGTTGTCGTCCTTCTCGCGGAGCAGCTTCTTGTCGCGCGCGTACTTGTTGATCAGCGAGGTCAGCGCGGCGCGGAAGCCCTCCTCGTGGGTACCGCCCTCATGTGTGTGGATGATGTTGGCGAACGAGTACACGCCCTCGCTGTAGCCGCTGTTCCACTGCATGGCGACCTCGAGGGACAGGCTCTTGTCCTTGTCCTCGGCCTCCAGGTCGATCACCGTCGGGTGCACCACGTCGCCCTTGCGGGAGTTGAGGTACTTCACGAAGTCGACGATGCCGCCCTCGTAGTGGTACGTGACGGTCTTGACCTCGGCCTTCTCGTCCGCACCCGCCTCGTCGGCGCCGGCGACGGCCTTCGCCGACTCGCGCTCGTCGGTGAGCCGGATCGTCAGGCCCTTGTTGAGGAAGGCCATCTCCTGGAAGCGCCGCGACAGCGTCTCGAAGGAGTACTCGGTGGTCTCGAAGATGTCCGGGTCCGCCCAGAACGTGACCGAGGTGCCGGTCTCGGCCGTCTCCTCGTGCTGCATCAGCGGAGCCGTCGGAACGCCCAGCTTGTAGTCCTGCGTCCAGCGGTGGCCGTCCGTCCTGATCTCGACGGACACCTTGGACGACAGGGCGTTCACGACGGAGACACCCACACCGTGCAGACCGCCGGAGACGGCGTACCCGCCACCGCCGAACTTGCCGCCCGCGTGCAGGACCGTCAGCACGACCTCGACGGCCGGCTTGCCCTCGGACGCCACGATGCCGACCGGGATACCACGGCCGTTGTCGACGACGCGCACGCCGCCGTCGGCCAGGATCGTCACGTCGATGGTGTCCGCGTGGCCGGCCAGCGCCTCGTCGACGGAGTTGTCCACGACCTCGTACACCAGGTGGTGCAGACCGCGCTCGCCGGTGGAACCGATGTACATACCGGGTCGCTTGCGGACCGCGTCCAGCCCTTCGAGCACGGTGATGGCACTCGCGTCGTACGAGGCGGTGACCTCACCGTTCGTGCCGATGTCGGTGGACGGGATGTTCTCGTTGGGGTTGCCGGAATCGGCCACGAAGCGCCCTTTCTGGCACTGGCACAGCACGAGCCTGACTCCTGGGGATCCCCCTCGGGAGAGGGCTGCCGGAGCGGCTGCGGCATGTTGCGTTGGTAAGCCTTGATCAGCGTTGCTCAGCTTTTCCCGGGCGGTCCCCACGGTCGGGGCGGGATTGTCTTCCAGTCTACCGGTAGCGCCGACAGTGATGGGGGTTTGCCGGTACCTGAGTCCGCATGTGCCGCCCTGAACCGGTCGCCGCCGACTCCCGATATACGGATGGGGGCTCCAAGAGGCTCACGGAGGCACTCAGCGCTTCCGGCTGTCAACCCTTGACTACTCCGGGGTCAGATCGCGATTCGCAACCGCGTGCGGTGGTACGCCGACCGGCCGAGGGGGCCCGACGAGGGGTCCGCGCTCGGCTCATCGCGTGACGTAAGTCACCCGTAGGTATCGCCGGGACCGGTGCTTCCGGGGGCGCGCAAGGGGCCGTAGCGCCGGGTCGGACCGCCGGGATTCAGGACTTTGATCATGCGCACGGTGCCGTGGCCCAGGTCCTCGTTCAGACGGGCGACCAGCGCCGGCGCGAGGTGGCGCAGCTGGGTCGCCCAGGCCGTGGAGTCGCACTGCACGACCAGCACCCGCTCGTCCTCGTCGTACCGCTCGGGCACACAGTGCTTGGCGAGGTCCTCGCCGACGATCTGCGGCCAGCGGCCCATCACCCCGCCGACCGCGGCCGGCGTCTCCCAGCCGCGCTCGGTGATCAGCCGGTTGATCGCGGAGCCCAGCGCCATGGGATCGCGGCCGTCGGCGCGCGCGCCGGAGCGCAGACCACCACGCCGCGCCTGCTTCTTCTGCTGCGCCGCGTCGCCACGCGCGCGCGCCGCCTCCTTCGCCGCCCTGAGCGCCACCCGCGCCAGGTCGACTCCGGAGGGCTCCTTCCCGGGAACCGGTCCTTCGGTGCTCACGCCCGCTCCACCACCCCGTCCGCCACCGCGTACCGCGCACCGGTGAGGAGATGCGGCACGTCGTCGTCCACCGCGGCGGTGACCAGCACCTGCTCCCCGGGCGCGACCAGCTCAGCCAGCCGCTCCCGGCGCCGGGCGTCCAGCTCGGCGAACACGTCGTCCAGCACCAGCACCGGCTCGTTGCCCTCCGCGCGCAGCAGGTCGTACGACGCCAGGCGCAGCGCCAGCGCGTAGGACCAGGACTCGCCGTGCGAGGCGTACCCCTTCGCGGGCAGCTGCCCCAGCTTGAGGAGAAGGTCGTCGCGGTGCGGTCCGACCAGCGTGACGCCCCGCTCGATCTCCTGCTTGCGGGCGTCCACGAGGGCCGCCGTCAGCTGGGTGTACAGGTCCTCACGGGTGTGGGCCTCGCCGGGCGCCGACGGCTTGTACTCCAGCGCGACCGGGCCGCCCCCGGGCGCCAGCTGCTCGTAGGCCTTGTCGGCGAGCGGCTGGATCGCGGCGACCAGGTCGAGCCGCTGGGCGAGCAGCTCGGCTCCCGCGCGCGCGAGGTGCTGGTCCCACACGTCGAGGGTGGACAGGTCCATGGAACGGCCGCCGTGCCGCCGGGCGAGGGCCGCGGACTTCAGCAGGGTGTTCCGCTGCTTGAGGACGCGCTCGTAGTCCGACCGCACCCCCGCCATCCGCGGCGACCGCGCGGTGACCAGCTCGTCCAGGAAGCGCCGGCGCTCGCCCGGATCGCCCTTCACCAGGGCGAGGTCCTCCGGCGCGAACAGCACCGTCCGTACGATCCCCAGCACGTCCCGCGGCCTGACCTGCGAGGACCTGTTGATGCGGGCGCGGTTGGACTTGCCGGGGTTGAGTTCCAGCTCGACCAGTTGCTGCCGCTCGCCCTGGCGGACCTGGGCCCGGACGATCGCCCGCTCGGCGCCCATCCGGATCAGCGGGGCGTCGGTGGCGACCCGGTGGCTGCCGAGGGTGGCGAGATAGCCGACGGCCTCGACCAGGTTGGTCTTGCCCTGGCCGTTGGGACCGACGAAGGCGGTGACGCCCGGGTCGAGCGGGACCTCGACCCGGGCGTAGGAACGGAAGTCGGCCAGCGACAGATGCGTGACGTGCATGGGTGTTCCGCCGACCTCCCCGTGACCTGCTACTTCGTTTCCACCGCGTGGCCGCCGAACTGGTTGCGCAGCGCGGCGATCATCTTCATCTGCGGCGAGTCCTCCTGACGGGAGGCGAACCGCGCGAACAGCGAGGCGGTGATCGCGGGCAGCGGCACCGCGTTGTCTATGGCGGCTTCCACAGTCCACCGGCCCTCGCCGGAGTCCTGTGCATAACCCTTCAGCTGGTCCAGGTGCTCGTCCCCGTCGAGGGCGTTCACCGCGAGGTCCAGCAGCCAGGAACGGATGACCGTGCCCTCCTGCCAGGAGCGGAAGACCTCGCGCACGTCCGTGACGGAGTCGACCTTCTCCAGCAGTTCCCAGCCTTCAGCGTAAGCCTGCATCATCGCGTACTCGATGCCGTTGTGGACCATCTTCGCGAAGTGGCCCGCGCCGACCCTGCCGGCGTGCACTGCGCCGAAGTCGCCCTCGGGCTTGAGCGCCTCGAAGACCGGCCGGACCTTCTCGACGTGCTCGGCGTCGCCGCCGTACATCAGCGCGTAGCCGTTCTCCAGGCCCCAGACGCCTCCGGAGACCCCGCAGTCGACGAAGCCGATGCCCTTGGCGGCGAGCTCCTCCGCGTGCCTCTCGTCGTCCGTCCAGCGGGAGTTGCCGCCGTCGACGACCACGTCACCGGGCTCGAGGAGCTCGGCCAGCTCGTCGATCGTGGACTGGGTCGGCGCTCCGGCCGGGACCATCACCCACACCACGCGCGGCCCGCCGAGCTTGCCCACAAGCTCTTCCAGGCTGTGGACGTCGGCGAGGTCCGGGTTGCGGTCGTATCCGACGACGGTGTGGCCCGCGCGGCGGATCCGCTCGCGCATGTTGCCGCCCATCTTGCCGAGGCCGACGAGACCGAGCTCCATCAGTTGGTTCCTTAGGTTGCGGTGGGGCAGGAGAGGCACTCGCGTGCCGCGCCCGAGCCTAATCGCGACCCTTTGTGCACAGTTGTGGGCACAGCCGCTCACCTGGGGAAACCCACCTGTGCACAGCGGCCGCCGCCCACAGGGGCGGGGCTACGCCGTGCACAGCTGTGGACAACTCCGGGCGGTCAGCCGCTCAGCCGCACCGGCATGATCAGGTACTTGTACGCGTCGTCCGCCTCCGCGTCGAGCGCCGGCTTGCCACTCAGCAGAGCGGGCTTGGTCGACGTCGTGAACGACAGCTGGGCGACCGGGGAGTCGATCGCGCTCAGGCCGTCGAGCAGGAAGGTCGGGTTGAAGGCGATCGAGATGTCGTCACCCTCCAGCTGCGCGTCCACCCGCTCCACAGCCTGTGCGTCGTCGCTGGAGCCCGCCTCCAGGATCAGCACGCCCTGCTCGAAGCTGAGCCGCACCGGGGTGTTCCGCTCGGCGACCAGGGCGACACGCTTGACGGCCTCCACGAAGGGGGCCGTCTCGATCACCGCGACGGAGTTGAACTCGGTCGGGAACAGGGTGCGGTACTTGGGCAGGTCGCCTTCGAGCAGCCGCGTGGTCGTCCGCCGGCCCGCGCCCTCGAAACCGATGAGTCCCTCGCCGGCGCCCGAGCCGGACAGCGCCAGGATCACGCTGTCGCCGCTCGTGAGGGCCTTGGCGGTGTCCAGGAGCGTCTTGGCGGGCACCAGGGCCACCGCGGACGCCTCGGGGTTCTCCGGCTTCCACAGGAACTCGCGGACCGCGAAGCGGTAGCGGTCGGTGGAGGCCAGGGTGACCGTGTCGCCCTCGATCTCGATGCGCACACCCGTGAGCACCGGGAGGGTGTCGTCACGCCCGGCGGCGATGGCCACCTGGGAGACGGCGGAGGCGAAGACCTCACCGGGGACGGTGCCCGTCGCGTTCGGCATCTGCGGCAGGGACGGGTACTCCTCCACCGGCAGCGTGTGCAGCGTGAAGCGGGACGATCCACAGACCACCGTCGCCCGTACACCGTCTGTGGAGATCTCCACCGGCCGGTTGGGCAGGGCACGGCAGATGTCGGCGAGCAGGCGCCCGGAGACCAGGACCGTGCCCTCCTCCTCGACCTCGGTCTCGACGCTGACCCTCGCGGAGACCTCGTAGTCGAAGCTGGACAGGCTCAGCTGGCCGTCCTCGGCCTTCAGCAGCAGGCCGGCGAGGACCGGCGCCGGCGGACGGGCCGGGAGGCTGCGTGCCGCCCAGGCCACTGCCTCCGCGAGTACGTCGCGTTCCACCCGGATCTTCACCGTAAGCCCGCCTCCTGCTGCTGCCGGGGCTTCTCGCCCTGGTGCGTCTTCGTCGTCTGACTCGGTGTCGTCGGTCCCTGGGAGGGGAAGAACACCGGGGACCAGTCTGACGCACCGCACTGACAGCTGGTGCCTCTCGGGGTCAAGTCGTGACGAGGCGCGGTCAGGGGCCGAAGAGCGAGTTGTGCACAGGGCCCTCTTCGAAACGGATTCCCAGCTCTCTCTAGTTGGCAGTAGTAGTAGGGGCTGTGGATACCGTGGATAACCCCGTTTTCCCAGCTCAGGGGCCAGATTTTGTCCACTGCCCCTGTGGGTTCAGCCGGTGGACAACTCGGTGTCTCTGTGGAGAACAGAAAGTTCTGCACATCCCGTGCACAGGGTGAGGGCACTTCTCCCCAACGCCGTCCCCAGCTTTACCCGCCTTTCCCACAGCCCAACCCGGCAGCTTCGTGTGACGCCTTTCACTCGACACGGTGAGCAGGCGCGTCACGTTGCCGAACAGTGGACAGCGATGTGGAGAAGCTGGGGATCGCTGGGGACAACTGCCCTTCAGCCTGTGGGGTAGCGGTGGACAACTTCATGCACAGCCTGTGGATCAGTTCTTCGTCCACAGACTGTGGAGATCCGTCGTCCACGAATCCACACCCCTCTGAGCTGGCCTGATGCTGTTTCACCCGGCGGCCTGTGGACGGCGTTCGGGACAACTTCGCAGTCCCCAGGGTGTGGACGCAAGAAAGTTGGCAAATCTGTGGAGGACGCCCGTAACCCGG
The DNA here is from genome assembly GCF_042897315.1 of Streptomyces sp. NPDC001068. Taxonomy (NCBI): domain Bacteria; kingdom Bacillati; phylum Actinomycetota; class Actinomycetes; order Kitasatosporales; family Streptomycetaceae; genus Streptomyces; species Streptomyces sp. NPDC001068. The sequence goes on from NZ_JBIAYD010000008.1 coordinate 229,830, forward strand.
CGGGTAATCGAACAGCGGGCCTCGGTGTAGCACCGCTCGGGCGCGTGGGAAACCGCGCGCCCGGCCCCCGACGACCGCCACCGGCCCCCGTCCGGACCGCCCCCGGACGCGAGAAGGCGCCCTCGGGAACCCTCCCGAGGGCGCCTGGAGCGCCGTACGGCCGTCGGCCGGACCGCTATCCGTTCTTGATGCGGTTGGTCAGCTCCGTCACCTGGTTGTAGATCGACCGGCGCTCCGCCATCAGCGCCCGGATCTTCCGGTCGGCGTGCATCACCGTCGTGTGGTCGCGGTTGCCGAACTGCGCCCCGATCTTCGGCAGCGACAGGTCCGTCAGCTCACGGCACAGGTACATGGCGATCTGCCGCGCCGTGACCAGCTGCCGGCCGCGCGAGCTCCCGCACAGGTCGTCGACCGTGAGGCCGAAGTAGTCCGCGGTGGCCGCCATGATCGCCGTCGCGCTGATCTCGGGCGTCGAGTCCTGCCCACCGGGGATCAGGTCCTTGAGCACGATCTCGGTCAGGCCGAGGTCGACCGGCTGCCGGTTGAGCGACGCGAACGCCGTGACCCGGATCAGCGCGCCCTCCAGCTCACGGATGTTGCGTGAGATGCGGGAGGCGATGAACTCCAGCACCTCCGGGGGCGCGTTGAGCTGTTCCTGCACCGCCTTCTTGCGGAGGATCGCGATACGGGTCTCCAGCTCCGGCGGCTGGACGTCGGTGATCAGACCCCACTCGAAACGGTTCCGCAGCCGGTCCTCCAGGGTGACCAGCTGCTTGGGCGGCCGGTCGCTGGAGAGCACGATCTGCTTGTTCGCGTTGTGGAGCGTGTTGAAGGTGTGGAAGAACTCCTCCTGCGTCGACTCCTTGTCCGCGAGGAACTGGATGTCGTCGACGAGCAGGATGTCCATCTCGCGGTAGCGCTTGCGGAAGCTGTCGCCCTTGCCGTCGCGGATCGAGTTGATGAACTCGTTGGTGAACTCCTCCGAGCTCACGTAGCGCACCCGGGTGCCCGGGTACAGGCTCCGCGCGTAGTGCCCGATCGCGTGCAGCAGGTGCGTCTTGCCGAGCCCCGACTCCCCGTAGATGAACAGGGGGTTGTAGGCCTTCGCGGGTGCTTCGGCGACGGCGACCGCGGCCGCGTGCGCGAAGCGGTTGGACGCGCCGATGACGAACGTGTCGAAGAGGTACTTGGGATTGAGGCGGGCGGTCGGCTCGCCGGGCCCCGGCGACGGTGCGGGTTTGGCGCCCAGCGGTCCCGGCGCGCCCTGGCCGCCGGCGGCCGCGGGCAGGTCCGGACGTCCCGGACCGCCCCGGCGGCCCTGTCCCGGCCCGCCCGGAGGCTCCGACCGGTCACGGCGGCCGGCGTCGCGCTGGTCGTACTCCGAGCGGTCGTACTCCGAGCGGTCGTAATCGGTCTGCTTGTAGTCGGGCCGCTCGTAGTCCGGACGGTCGTATTCGGGGCGCGGCGGCTCGTACTCCGTGCGCGGCTGCTCGTACGGCGGCCGGTCCATCGGCTGCTGGGGCCGGTACTCCTGGGCGTAGGAGTCGCCGTAACCGTCCGAGCGGTAGGTGTCCTGCGACGGGGAGGCATAGGGATCGCGCTCGGGGAAACCGAGCCGGGGCTGCTGCCAGCCGTACTCGTCCTGCCCGGGGCGCGGCCAGGCGCCGGGTTCGGGGCGCTGGTACTCGGAGGGGTAGGCCGGGCGGGCGGTGGGCAGCTGATCGGCGCGCGGGGGCGGCATCTGGTCGCGGCCACCCTGCTCGGGCGAGTGGTCGGCGCGGTGCCTGCCGTATCCGCCCTCGTACTGCTGCGAGGGGAGCTCGTTCCCCTCGTAACGCTGGGGCTGCGCGGGCGGCGCCGGCGGGGTCGGGGGTTCGCCCGCGGACTCGTCCACGGTGATCGCGATCCGGATCGGGCGCCCGCACTCGCGGCTCAGGCTCTCGCTGACGACGGGGGCGAGCCGGCCCTCCAGTACGTTCTTCGCGAATTCGTTCGGTACGGCGAGCAGGGCGGTGTCCGCGACCAGCGCGAGTGGCTGGCAGCGCCGGATCCAGTGCTCGTCCTTGCCCTCCACACCCTGACCGCGGCCCTCACCGAGGAGCTGCTCCAGTACTCGTGGCCACACTGCGGCAAGATCGGCAGGTACGTCAGCCACAGGGCACGCTCTCTCACAGGTCCCACGAACGTGTGGTTCGCGGACGGGTCGGGATGAATATCGGGTCGGGCGGGGATAAAGGAACGAATCGGAGTTCAGCCACGGTAGTCAGCGTGGCGGGTGCGGTTCAAGTTGTTGTCCCCAGCCTGTGGATAGTGTCTCTCGGTGACTGCTGGTTTGACCGAATGGCGTAGCCCCGCGTACCGTAACCAGGTCGAGTTGTCGATGGCTGCTGCCGCCTGCCTCCGATGGGCACAGATCGCTGAAGGTGATCGGGAAGCGGTGCACTCGGGCGTGATGCGAGCTACTCGTGGGCGCACGGTGACAGCCAGGACGGCACCCGCCACACCGATTTGATTTCTGGAGCCCCCGAGTGAGCAAGCGCACCTTCCAGCCGAACAACCGTCGTCGCGCCAAGACCCACGGCTTCCGCCTGCGGATGCGCACCCGTGCCGGTCGCGCGATTCTGGCGAACCGCCGCAGCAAGGGTCGCGCCAGCCTGTCCGCCTGATCCTGATCAGGTCATGACGTCGTGCTGCCTACCGAGCATCGGCTGAGGCGGCGCGAGGACTTCGCGACCGCGGTACGACGAGGTCGCCGGGCCGGCCGCCCGTCCCTCGTCGTCCACCTTCGTAGCGGTGACACGGACCCGCACGCGCCTGGGGAGAGCGCTCCCTCGACGCGTGCGGGTTTCGTCGTGAGCAAAGCCGTCGGTGGCGCGGTCGTGCGCAACAAGGTCAAGCGCAGACTGCGTCACCTGATGCGCGACCGAGTCGTCCTGTTCCCCCCCGGTAGCCTGGTAGTCGTACGAGCGCTGCCCGGAGCGGGCGACGCCGACCATGGACAGCTGGCCCGAGACCTGGACGCCGCCATCGAACGGCTACTGGGAGGGGGCGCGCGATGAAGTACCCACTGCTGGCTCTGATCAAGCTGTACCAGTGGACGATCAGTCCGCTGCTGGGGCCGGTGTGCAAGTACTACCCGTCGTGTTCCCACTACGGCTACACAGCCATCGACCGGCACGGTGCGATCAAGGGGACGGCGCTCACTGCCTGGCGCATCCTGCGGTGCAATCCGTGGTCGCTCGGCGGTGTGGATCATGTTCCTCCGCGTAAGCGACCGCGGTGGCACGAAATGCTGCGTGACGCCTGGCGTGCACGCAAGGGCGGGCCCTCCGCCGCCGAACCGGCCACCGAGGAGAAGCTCGCACCAGAGCTTCCTTCGAGCCCGGCCGCAGAGACTTCGTCCCATGCCCAAGGAGCATGATTAGTGGACACGATTGCCAGCTTCTTCAGCTTCATCACGACACCCGTTTCATGGGTCATCGTCCAGTTCCACGCGGTGTACGGGAAGATCTTCGGTCCCGACACGGGCTGGGCCTGGGGCCTGTCCATCGTGTCTCTGGTGATCCTGATCCGCATCTGCCTGATCCCGCTCTTCGTGAAGCAGATCAAGGCGACCCGGGCCATGCAGACGCTGCAGCCCGAGATGAAGAAGATCCAGGAGCGCTACAAGAACGACAAGCAGCGTCAGTCCGAAGAGATGATGAAGCTGTACAAGGAGTCGGGTACCAACCCGCTCTCCTCGTGCCTTCCCATCCTCGCTCAGTCGCCGTTCTTCTTCGCCCTGTACCACGTGCTCAACGGCATCGCCACGGGCTCGACGATCGGCGTCATCAACGAGTCGCTGCTCGCCAGCGCCCGTAAGGCGCACATCGTCGGTGCCCCGCTCGCGGCCAAGTTCACGGACGGTTCGTCGAAGGTGGAGGCGCTCGGCGCCTCCCTGACCGACGTCCGTGTCGTTACCGCGATCATGATCGTCCTGATGTCGGCGTCGCAGTTCTACACGCAGCGTCAGCTGATGACGAAGAACGTCGACACCACCGTGAAGACGCCGTTCATGCAGCAGCAGAAGATGCTGATGTACGTCTTCCCGGTCATGTTCGCCGTCTTCGGCATCAACTTCCCGGTCGGTGTCCTCGTCTACTGGCTGACCACCAACGTGTGGACCATGGGTCAGCAGATGTACGTCATCCGCAACAACCCGACCCCGGGCTCCAAGGCCCAGGCCGCCTACCTGGAGCGCCTGACCAAGCACGTCACGCACCACGGCAAGGCCGGCAAGCGCAGCGAGCGCACGATCATCAAGGCGATCGTCGCCAAGGGCCGGGACCGTAACGAGTTCGAGCGCAAGTTCATCAACGCGCTGACCAAGGCGGGCCTCGTCGCCCAGACCGACGGCACCGTGGTGCAGGGCGAGGCCCAGGCCGCCGCGCAGACCGAGGACGGCGTCGCGACGACCGCTGCCGCCAGGCGCCAGCAGCCCAAGCGCCAGTCCAAGGCCCAGCGTCAGTCCGGTGCCACGAGGACGGCCGGTGAGCCGTCGGCCTCCGACGCCAAGGAGGACCCCTCCGAGCCGACCACCTCGCTGGAGAAGTCCGACGAGCCGCAGGACGCCAAGCCGGCCGGCCAGCAGCCCCCCAAGGGCGGCTCCAACGGCCGCAGCAGGGCGCAGTCCGGTCAGCGCAAGGGCGGTCAGCAGCGCCCCAAGTCCCCGTCCAAGAAGTAAGAAGGAGCTCATCCCGTGACGGAAGGCACCACCTCCGCTGCCGAGGGTGCGGACACCCTGAGCCGCCTGGAGCAGGAAGGCGAGATCGCGGCGGACTACCTCGAGGGTCTGCTGGACATCGCCGACCTCGACGGTGACATCGACATGGATGTCGAGGCCGACCGCGCCTCCGTGTCGATCATCAGCGACTCGAGCGGCCGCGACCTGCAGAAGCTGGTCGGCCGTGACGGCGAGGTGCTGGAGGCGCTCCAGGAGCTGACCCGGCTTGCCGTACACCGGGAGACCGGTGACCGTAGTCGGCTGATGCTCGACATCGCCGGTTACCGCGCCCAGAAGCGTGCTGAACTCTCCGAGCTGGGTGCCAAGGCCGCGGCCGAGGTGAAGAACACGGGTGAGCCCGTGAAGCTCAAGCCGATGAGCCCGTTCGAGCGCAAGGTCGTGCACGACGCGGTCAAGTCCGCCGGACTGCGCAGCGAGTCGGAGGGCGAGGAGCCGCAGCGGTTCGTCGTCGTGCTGCCCGCCTGATCGGTCGCCCCGTTTCACCGGCCCCGTCTGTTGAGCAGGCGGGGCCGAACTTTGTCAGCCTGGTAGTTCTGGTGGCCGGTGCGCGCAGCGCCGGCGCTGTACGGAAGGACGGTCCCCGTGACGGAGGCTGCGGAGCTCCCCCCGGCGCCTGAGCAGGCCCGGGAAGTGTTCGGCGAGCGCTTCGCCGATGCGGTGCGCTATGCGGAGCTGCTCGCCGAGGCAGGCGTGCAGCGTGGTCTGATCGGCCCTCGCGAGGTACCCCGACTGTGGGAGCGGCACCTGCTGAACTGCGCGGTGCTCTCCGAGGCCGTTCCCGAAGGGGTGACGGTGTGCGATGTCGGGTCCGGTGCGGGTCTGCCGGGCATTCCGCTGGCACTGGTCAGGGAAGACCTCAACATCACGCTGCTGGAGCCGTTGCTGCGACGCACCAACTTCCTGACGGAGGTCGTGGAGCTGCTCGGGCTGAACCATGTGACCGTCGTGCGTGGCCGCGCCGAGGAGGTCATGGGCAAGGTGCCTCCGGTGCATGTGGTGACGGCCCGTGCCGTGGCACCGCTGGACCGGCTGGCCACCTGGGGTATCCCGCTGCTGCGTCCCTACGGCGAGATGCTCGCTCTCAAGGGGGACACGGCGGAGGAGGAGCTGAAGGCGGCCGCCACGGCGCTGACGAAGCTCGGTGCGGTGTCCACATCCATCCTGCATGTGGGTGAGGGCGTGGTGGATCCGCCGTCCACGCTCGTGCGGGTCGAGGTCGGAGAGAGCCCGGGCGGCGTGCGCTTCGCGGCGAAGCGAGCGAAGGCCGCTCGCACCGGCCGGACACGTAGGCGCCGCTGATCTGTCCCGACCGTCCGACGTACTCCACACAAGCTGCCAAACCTACGCATGACGGAGTGTCGCGGCTTTTCGGTACCGCTGGCTGTGCATCGTGTTTCACGTGAAACGTCGCTCACTGTTGCACGGCATTATCGGCCGGGGTCGCGCCGCGGCCGAACCACGCGACCGAAAGCCTCTCGGCTCCCTCAGAGAGGGAGCCTCCGGTAACACTCCGTCCTCCCTGCGGGGCACGGAGTTGTCCACAGAGGTGGATTTCTCCACAGAAGACCAGGCCTCACTGGTTCACGACCCCGATGGCATGGGAGGCTCTGTTCATTGCGAGCCTGAAGTCGAGGAGAGTGAATCCTTGCGGTCCGACGCCAACATCGCGGGACCGATGACCTATCCGGTCCCCGGTCCCCGTACCGAGTCGATGGGGGCGGATGTTTCACGTGAAACACCGCCTCCGATGGACGACACTCCCATCGGTCGCGCTGCCCAACTCGCGGTAGAAGCTCTGGGCCGCGCCGGCGAAGGTCTGCCACGTCCGGAGCAGACCCGAGTCATGGTGGTTGCCAACCAGAAGGGCGGTGTCGGCAAGACGACGACGACCGTCAACCTTGCCGCGTCGCTGGCTCTGCACGGCGCCCGCGTTCTGGTGATCGACCTCGACCCACAGGGCAATGCCTCCACTGCGCTGGGCATCGACCATCACGCCGAAGTTCCGTCGATCTACGACGTGCTGGTCGAGAGCAAGCCGCTGGCCGAGGTCGTCCAGCCGGTGGTGGATGTCGAAGGCCTCTTCTGTGCCCCCGCCACGATCGATCTCGCCGGTGCGGAGATCGAGCTGGTGTCCCTGGTGGCACGTGAGAGCCGACTCCAGCGGGCGATCCAGGCGTACGAGCAGCCGCTGGACTACATCCTCATCGACTGCCCGCCCTCGCTCGGCCTGCTGACGGTCAACGCCCTGGTCGCGGGGGCCGAGGTGCTCATCCCGATCCAGTGCGAGTACTACGCTCTGGAAGGCCTTGGCCAGCTGCTGCGCAATGTCGACCTGGTCCGGGGGCACCTCAACCCCGACCTGCACGTGTCGACCATCCTGCTCACCATGTACGACGGCCGGACGCGTCTCGCTTCCCAGGTCGCGGACGAGGTGCGCAGCCACTTCGGTGACGAGGTGCTGCGGACGAGCATTCCCCGCTCGGTCCGTATCTCCGAGGCGCCGAGCTACGGGCAGACGGTATTGACCTACGATCCTGGATCGAGCGGTGCCCTCTCCTACCTTGAGGCGGCCCGGGAAATCGCGCTGAGGGGCATCGGAGTCAACTACGACCCGACGCAGACCCATATCGGCGCCCAGAGCAATTCGAGCATGGTGGAGGGCATTCAGTGAGCGAGCGACGGAGGGGGCTGGGGCGTGGCCTCGGCGCACTGATCCCAGCTGCCCCGACCGAGAAGAACCCGGCGCAGGCAGCAGTGGGCGGCACGGGATCCCCGTCCCCCGCAGCGGGGCCGGTGCTGACGACCGAGCGTGGGGTCGCGGCTGCCAAGGTGACGACGCTGCCGGCGGTCTCACATGAGACCGAGGAGCCCTCGGTCTTCGGTGTGGCCCCGGAGACGCCGACGTCACCGATGGGCGCGCACTTCGCGGAGATCCCCCTCGACGACATCACGCCCAACCCCCGTCAGCCGCGTGAGGTCTTCGACGAGGACGCTCTGCAGGAGCTGGTCACCTCCATCCAGGAGGTCGGCCTCCTGCAGCCCGTCGTCGTGCGCCAGCTGGGTCCCGCGCGCTACGAGCTCATCATGGGCGAGCGGCGCTGGCGGGCCTGCCGTGAGGCCGGCCTGGAGGCGATTCCGGCGATCGTCCGGGCGACGGACGACGAGAAGCTCCTCCTGGACGCGCTGCTGGAGAACCTGCACCGTGCCCAGCTGAACCCGTTGGAAGAGGCCGCCGCCTACGACCAGCTGCTCAAGGACTTCAACTGCACGCACGACCAGCTGGCCGACCGTATCGGGCGCTCGCGGCCCCAGGTTTCCAACACCCTGCGGCTGCTGAAGCTCTCGCCGGCCGTCCAGCGCAGGGTGGCCGCCGGAGTTCTGTCTGCCGGGCACGCCAGGGCGCTGCTCTCCGTCGACGACTCGGAGGAGCAGGACAGGCTGGCTCACCGGATCGTGGCCGAGGGACTCTCGGTGCGGGCCGTCGAGGAGATCGTGACCCTGATGGGTTCGCGGCCGCAGGCGACCACCCGGGCCAAGGGACCGCGAGCGGGCGGCCGGGTCTCGCCGGCACTGACCGATCTTGCGACCCGGCTCTCGGACCGCTTCGAGACGCGGGTGAAGGTCGATCTGGGGCAGAAGAAGGGCAAGATCACCGTCGAGTTCGCCTCGATGGAAGACCTTGAGCGGATCCTCGGGACGCTCGCCCCGGGTGAGGGTCCGGTTCTTCAGCAAGGGATCCCCGAGGGCGATTCCGCGGACTCTGACGAGTTCGAGGACTGACAGGTCTCGAGGAGAGCGGATCGTGTCCCGGTGTGTACCGGAACACGATCCGCTCTTTGCTTTTAGGCGGTATCGATGGAATCGCTGTGTGGATACGATGCGTTCGGGTATGGCGGATCCACCTGACGGCTGGCAGCACCTCTGAACGGGAGGCGGGAGCCATGCGATCGATGAGCCGCACCGGACTGGTGAGCGCGGTCCTGGGACTGGGCGCGACCGTCGGATTCGTCGGCAGTCTCCTCAGAGAACGCAGTGCTCTGACAGCCGCTCGCGATGCCGCGGGCGAAGGAAGCGAGGAACAGCCTTCATGGGCCGTCGGCTCGTACCGCTCACGCTGGACAACCTCCAGGACCTCCCCAAGCGCTGTCGCTCGTGTGTCTTCTGGGAGCTGGACCCCGTCAGCGGCGAAGCAGCGGTAAGGGCGGGCACGCCCGCGGCCGAGAAGGAAGCCTGGATCTCCGCCGTCCTGCTCGACTGGGGATCGTGTGGCCGGGTGGTCTATGTCGATGACGCACCCGTGGGCTTTGTGCTCTACGCACCGCCCGCCTATGTTCCGCGCTCCACCGCGTTCCCCACGAGCCCGGTCTCGCCCGACGCCGTCCAGCTCATGACCGGCTACATCATGCCCGGCTATCAGGGGCAGGGACTCGGCCGTGTGATGGTCCAGACGGTTGCCAAGGATCTGCTGCGGCGGGGCTTCAAGGCGATCGAGGCATTCGGGGATGCTCGCTACAAGGAGCCTGCCTGTCTGCTGCCCGCGGATCATCTGCTGGCCGTGGGGTTCAAGACGGTACGGCAGCACCCCACGCGCCCACGGATGCGGCTGGAGCTGCGGACCACGCTCTCCTGGAAGGAAGACGTGGAGATGGCGCTGGACCGGCTTCTGGGGGCCGTACAGAAGGAACCAGCGCTGCGGCCGCTGTGAGGTGGCCGTGGGCTCGGCCGGATCGGTTCTTTCATGGCGTGGCTCCTCATGGAGCGGCTGCGCAAAGCGAATGGGCCAACCCCGAGGGGTTGGCCCATTCGTGTTTCACGTGAAACGTCACTCGGCGATGAAGTCGTCGAGGTCACGCAGGAGCGCGGCCTTCGGCTTGGCGCCGACGATGGTCTTGGCGATCTCGCCGCCCTGGTACACGTTCAGGGTCGGGATCGACATGACGCCGTACTTCGCGGCCGTGGTCGGGTTCTCGTCGATGTTCAGCTTGACGATCTCGATCTTCTCGCCGTGCTCGGCGGCGATGGCCTCAAGAGACGGGGCGATCTGGCGGCACGGGCCGCACCACTCGGCCCAGAAGTCCACCAGGACGGGCTTGTCGCTCTTGAGGACGACCTCATCGAAGTCGGCGTCGGTCACATGCTTCAGAGTGCCGGCCACGGCGGGCTCCTTTACTCGTTCGTGCGGTGAGGCGGAAAGGGGATGATCAGACGGTGGTCTTCTCGGGCTCTGCCTTCTCCTCGTCCGCGAGGGCGGCGAGGAAACGCTCGGCGTCGAGAGCAGCGGAGCAGCCGGTGCCGGCCGCGGTGATCGCCTGGCGGTAGGTGTGGTCCACCACGTCACCGGCGCCGAAGACACCGGTCAGGTTGGTGCGGGTCGAGGGCGAGGCGACCTTCAGGTAGCCCTCCTCGTCCAGGTCCAGCTGGCCCTTGAACAGCTCGGTGCGCGGGTCGTGGCCGATCGCGATGAACAGGCCGGTCACCGGCAGGTCCGACAGCTCACCGGTCTTGACGTTGCGCAGCTTCAGACCGGCCAGCTTCTGCTCGCCCTGGACCTCGGCGATCTCGCTGTCCCAGGCGAACTTGATCTTCGGGTCGGCGAAGGCACGCTCCTGCATTGCCTTGGAGGCGCGCAGGGTGTTCCGGCGGTGGACGATCGTCACGGACCTGGCGAACCGGGAGAGGAAGGTCGCCTCCTCCATCGCGGTGTCACCGCCGCCGATCACGGCGATGTCCTGGTCCTTGAAGAAGAACCCGTCACAGGTGGCGCACCAGGAGACACCGCGCCCGGAGAGGGCGTCCTCGTTCGGGAGGCCCAGCTTGCGGTGCTGGGAGCCCGTGGTGACGATGACGGCCTTCGCCTTGTGGACCGTGCCCGCGGTGTCCGTGACGGTCTTGATCTCACCGGTCAGGTCGACGGAGACGATGTCGTCCGGGATCAGCTCGGCACCGAAGCGCTCGGCCTGGGCCCGCATGTTGTCCATGAGGTCGGGACCCATGATGCCGTCGCGGAAGCCCGGGAAGTTCTCCACCTCGGTGGTGTTCATCAGGGCACCGCCCGCGGTGACAGCGCCCTCGAACACGAGGGGCTTCAGCGACGCGCGCGCGGTGTAGAGCGCCGCCGTGTAGCCGGCGGGCCCGGAGCCGATGATGATCACGTTACGGACGTCGCTCACGGCTTGATTCCTCGTCTCTGGTCTACGTCATTCGACCGGTGAGAGTCCTTGTCAGAAGCTCTCACCCCACCCAACGGATCCTACGGGCCCCGCATTCCCGTTGTGTCCGGGCACACGGGCATCCCACTCCGTACGGATTTCCACGGCAGCACGGACGATGCGTCCCCCCTGGAGGAGGATCGCTCCGAGGCCGCTGCGGGGTCGCTCAGGGGCGTGCCAGCGACTCCGTCAGCAGAACCTCGCCGGGTCCGGCCGACAGCCGGCTCTCGCAGGTCGCGTCCACGATGAAGACCGTCACCCGGGAGCTGTCGGACGTGTCGGGGAGCACGACCAGGAAGGCGTCCCTGCCCTGGTAGGACCCTCGCTTCGCGCCGATGACGTCGGCTGCCTGGCCGATGCCCTGGCGGACGCACTGCGGCACCGACACCGAGGGCTGGATCCGGGTGGTGTACGGCGTGTCCGTCGAGCCGGGGGAAGTGGACTCGCCCTGGATCCCGAGATCCGGCTTCTTGGAGCCGCGCAGACCGGTCTCCCCGCCGAGGATGTTCTCCACCTCCGTCTGCAGGGTGCTCCTGGAGAAGCCTTCGGCGGAGTGAGTGGGACTGCCCTGGGCGGTCGGCGATCCGTTGCCGCCGAGCGAGTGGAGGAAGAGCGAACCGGCCCCGAGGACGGCCGCGGTGAGGACAGCGCCGAGTGCGACGGTCCGTCCACGTCGGCCACGTTGTCCCTGCGCCTGCCCTTGTCCTTGTCCTCGGCCCTTGCGGCCTGGACCCGTCGAACCGCTCGACCGTCCGGCGGGACGGTCCGGCGAGGGCGAGGGGACGGGCGATGTTTCACGTGAAACATGCGTCTCGGGCGGCGCGGTGTTCGACGCAGCCTCGGCTGCGAGTGCGGCGTCGATCCGGGCCGCCACGTCCTCCGGCATCCGCGGCGGTTCCGGGAGTGCGCCCAGCAGTCCCCGGATCTCCGTCAAGGAGGCGTGGACATCGGCACAGAGCTCGCATCCGTCCAGGTGCTCCTGCACTTCCGCGGTGCGGGCGTCCGGGAGCAGGCCTTCGGTGAGGTCGGAGATCTCCGTGACATCCGGGTGCCCGGTCGTGTCTGTCGTGGCAGTCACGCTCGCCCACCTCCGCCCTTCACTGCGGCCGAATCACTCGGCCCGGTCTGGTGCGAGCCCCCGTTCCCGGGCCTCGCTGCCGGTGGGACGGATGTCCCCTCCGCCCGGTTCCGTGCCGGGTCGGGTTCTTTCTGGTCGGCGGTTTTTTCCGGCCGCAGATGAGTGAGCAGCGGCAGGAGTCTGGCTCTGCCACGAGCACAGCGGCTCTTCACCGTTCCGGTGGGCACATCGAGGATGCGGGCGGCTTCCGCGACGGGATAGCCCTGCATGTCGACCAGGACCAGAGCGGCACGCTGATCGTGCGGGAGCGTGCCGAGGGCTTCGAGGAGTTGGCGGTGCAGATCGTTGCGCTCAGCCGGAGCTGAGGCCGATTCATGCGGCTCCAGCAGTTGCTCCAGCCGTTCGGTGTCGTCGACGGGAGCGGTCTTCCGGGAGGCCGCCTTGCGGGCCCGGTCGAGGCAGGCGTTGACCGTGATGCGGTGCAGCCAGGTGGTGACCGCCGACTGGCCACGGAAGGTGTGGGCGGCCCGGTACGCGGAGACCAGGGCGTCCTGGACGGCGTCCGCGGCCTCCTCGCGGTCCCCCAGGGTCCGCAGCGCGACCGCCCAGAGCCGGTCCCGGTGCCGGCGCACGATCTCACCGAAGGCGTCGGGGTCACCTTCCACATGGCGGGCGAGCAGATCCTGATCGCTCACACCGTCGTATCCGGCCCCCTCCGCCATGTGCCCCTCCGCCTTCGGTGCCTCCGTCTCAGCGCCTGCGCCTTCAGTGCCTGCGGTGAGCGTCAGCCCGTGAACTTCACTTCCGTGATGGCCTGTTTGAAGCCGGCTGCCGAATACGTGGCGGGGTCCGGGCCCGACTTCGGGACCGCGGTGATCCACACCAGTACGTACTGGCTCTTGGTCTTCTTGCTGACCTTCACCGTGGCGGTGTTCCCGGTGGTCGTGACCTTGCCGATCTGCGTCATGGAGTCGAGTGACCCGGGGGCCAGCGAGTCGGCCGCGTACAACTCGACCGTCGTGTGATCGCCAGCGTAGCGAAGCCCCAGGCTTGCCGTGGTCAGTTCCTTGGCGGAGCCGAGGTCGTACACGATGCCCACACCGGCCTTGTACGGCGCCAGTTCCGGACCTTCGGTGAAGGTCTTCGTGCGCCAGGAGGTCGCGGTGCTGCCGTCGTAGGTCAGCTTGACGTCGCCCGGATGCTGGGCCCCGCCGTCGACGACGTACTCCTGGGCGTTCTGGATCTTTATCGGGGCGACGGGCGCCGGGTTGACCTTGTTCTTGTCGCCGTCGTCGGTCGTCTTGGTGTTCGTGGTGTCGCCGGACTTGTCGCCCTGGTCCATCAGGGCGTCCGCCAGCTGCCAGCTACCCAGTCCCAGGGCGGCGATCAGCAGGGCGGAGACCGCCCACTTGAGGGCCTTGCCGGTACGGCTCTGAAGCGGGGGCGGCGGGGTCTGGATGACCTGGGTGCCGCCGGGAGTCGCCGGACGGCCGTAGGTGCCCTGCTGGTACGTGGTGCGCTGGTACTCGGGCGGCGCCGTGAACGAGGGCTCCGGCGGCCGGATGCGGGGCATCTCGCCGATCGCCTTCACCAGCTCCTCCGGCGTGGTGCACGGGGACTCGTGGCGGGAGGCGGTGGCCCCGTCGTTGACCAGCGCCCGCATGGCGAGCTCGGAGAGGCCGCGGTGGACGCCGGCACGGACCTGGTCGGGGGCGATCAGGCCGACGTCCTTGGGCAGCCCCGGAAGGCCGTAGGCGTCGCTCTGGTACGGCCAGCGCTGGGTGAGGGCGGCGTACAGCAGGGCGCCGATCGCCTCGGTGTCGGAGCGCTGCGGGGTGTCGGAACTGATGCCACGCAGCGCCGCGTTCACGGCCAGGCCGCGGATGCGCCACTGGCCGGTGGAGGTACGCAGCACGGCGTTGGGGTTGAGCCGCAGATGGGCCAGCCCCTCACGGTGCGCGGCCGCCATCGCGGAGGCGATCTGACTGACCATCTGGTAGGCGTCGTGCGGTTCGAGCGGGCCGGCCGCGAGCAGCGCCGTCAGCTCGGTGGCGTCGGGCAGCCACTCGTGCACCACGTAGACGACGTCGTTCTCCTCGACGGCGTCCAGTACCTGTACGAACCTCGGGTCTCCCAGCAGCGCCGCGGACCGGGCGGCGGCCAGCACGGCCCGGGTACGCACGTGGTCGGCCGGCAGGATGTGCACGCCGACGGCACGCCGCAGCTTCTCGTCGACCGCACGCCAGCTGCTGAATCCGTCCAGACGGGTGACGCACTCCTCAAGACGGTAGCGTCTGGCGAGTTTGTGACCGCTGTGCAGTTCGGGAGATGAGACCTGCTTCGCCTGACTCGCGGTCGTGCCGTTCCCCTGTACCTGTTCGCTGTCCGTGTCCCGCTCCGGGTTCTGGGCCACCCCGTCGGCCGTGGACTGCTCCGCCTTGGCGGTCAGCGGCTTGTCACCGCTGTTGTCTGCCACGTCGACGGCAGCCGTGCTGCGTTCCGCCACCGTCGTTCCCTGCCTCCCCATCCGTTGCACGCTGTCCGACGCCGAAACCAATTGTGCCCACAGTCTGCCGCTATGCACGACACACGGCGGCGGCCGATGGTTGTGCGCGTACCCCTACCTCAGCGCCCCAGACGCCCGCGCACCATACCCACGAGGGAGTTGAGCTCCTCGATCCGCATGCGGCGCGCGGCGACGTAGAAGACGCCGATCAGGACGACCCCGCCGACCAGCAGCGCGGCGAAGGAGCCGATCACGCCCTGCCCCAGAGTGTGGCCGATACCGAAACAGGCCGCACCACTGAGCAGAGCGGCCGGCACGGACGCGATGCACAGCCGCGCGTAGGTACGGGTGACGCGGGAGCCGTCCAGGTCGCCGCCGAGCCGCTTGCGAAGGCGCTTCCAGGCGACGCCCACGCCGATCGCGTAGGCGAGGCCGTAGGAGGCGGCCATGCCGGCCACCGCCCAGCGGGCCGGCAGCAGGAGGTAACAGGTGACCGAGGCGCCCGCGTTGACCGCGGCGACGATGACCGTGTTGTAGAAGGGGGTGCGGGTGTCCTCGTACGCGTAGAAGGCGCGCAGGACGACGTACTGCACCGAGTACGGGATCAGGCCGAGGGCGAAGGCCATCAGCATGAAGCCCATGTTGGTGGCCTCGCTGGTGCCCGAGGAGCCGAAGATCAGGGTGCACATCGGGATGCCGAGTGCCAGGAACCCGAAGGCGATGGGCACGATCGCGACGGCCGTGGTCCGCAGGCCCTGGGAGATGTCGTCGCGGACCGCACCGGTGTCGTCCTCGGCGGCCGAGCGGGAGATCCGGGGCAGCAGTGCGGCCATCAGGGAGACCGTGATGATGGCCTGCGGCAGCCCCCAGATCAGCTGGGCGTTGGCGTAGGCGGCGAAGCCGGTGCCGTCGACCGGGGACTTCTTCCCGGCCGAGGTCGACAGCTGGGAGACGACCAGCGCACCCGCCTGGTTGGCGAGGACGAACAGCACGGTCCACTTGGCGAGCGTGGCGGCCTTGCCGAGGCCGTGGCCCTTCCAGTCGAAGCGCAGCCGCATCCGGAAGCCGGTCTCGCGCAGGTAGGGGATCATCGCCAGGGCCTGGACCACCAGGCCGAGCAGCACTCCGAGGCCGAGCAGTCGCTGGCCCTCCGGGGGGATCGTGGTGACCTTCATCCCGGAGTGGGCGGCGGTTCCGTACACCCAGATGAACAGGCCGAGGGTGACGATGATGACGATGTTGTTGAGGACCGGGGTCCACATCATCGCGCCGAACTTGCCCCGCGCGTTGAGGACCTGACCCATCACCACGTGGATGCCCATGAAGAAGATCGAGGGCAGGAAGTAGCGGACGAAGGTGACGCCGACCTCGTTCGCCGCCGGGTCGCTGGCGACCGAGTCGGACAGCAGGCGGATGAGGAAGGGCGCGGCCGCGACGGTGGCCGCGGTCAGCAGGCCGAGCGCCACCATCACCAGGGTCAGCAGACGGTTCGCGAACGCCTCGCCGCCGTCCTCGTCCTCCTTCATGGCCCGCACCAGCTGCGGTACGAAGACGGAGTTGAGGCCGCCGCCGACCGTCAGGATGTAGATCATCGTCGGCAGCTGGTAGGCGACCTGGAACGTGTCACCGAGCAGACCCACACCGAGCGCGGAGACGATCAGCGCGGAACGGACGAAACCCGTCAGGCGGGAGACCATCGTGCCCGCCGCCATCACCGCACTGGACTTCAGCAGCCCGGAGGCGCGCCCGCCCTTCTTGGCCGTGGGGGCCGAGGACGCCGTGGGCGCCGCCGGGGCGGACACCGGCTCGGTGACGGGGGTCTCGGGCCCGGACGGGCCCTGCGGGTACCGGGGCGGCGCGTACTGGGGAGCCTGGTACTGGTTCTGCGGGGAGGGGCCCTGCTGCGCCGGCGGGTACTGGCCCGCCGACTGGGGGTACTGGCCGGCGGTCCCCGGGTGCCGGCCTCCGGGACCGGGAACGGACCGGGGGTCCGTCTGCGGGTTGCCGCCGCCCTGCTGCTGGTCGCGGAAGAGGTGCGCGAAGGCGTCCGGCTCGTGGTGCTCCTCACCGGAGTGCGTGACGAGGTCGTCCACCCCCACGAACTGGGTCGTGCGCGGGTTGTCGCCATACGGCAGGTACTGGGTCGGGCCGGCGGGTTCGGGAGCCGGGGTCTGGGCCCACACCTGGGGGTCGGGGGCGTAGGGCGACTGGGCGGGCGGGCCGTACAGCGGCTGCTGCGGGTACATGCCGGGGGGCGGTGGCGGGTGGGCCGCGCGGTCGTAGAGCGCCTCGGCGACGGGGTCCTGGGCGGAGAGGTCCTGCGCCCGGTAGGGGTCCTGGTCGTAGGCGTCCTGGAGGTACATGTCAGCCGCGTGCTGCGGCGGGACCTGGCCGGCCTCCGGCGGCGGCTCGGGGTAGCCCGAACCGGCCGCGCCCTGGCCGCGTTCACCGTCGTACGGCGCGTTCATGGTTACCCCACCTCATCGTCCCGGGCCACACCGGCCACGACATCGCTCAACGGTCCACTCTCTCACCCGTTCCGGACGGGTCGGCGCTTTCCGGTGCGGTGTCCGGTGTCGGGTCACTCGGCTGCTCAGGGTCGTCTGCCCCCGAGCGTGCCTCGGACTCTTCCTGGAGACGATCCTCATGGCCGTGGGAGTTCCCGGGGCGGCCGGTGTCGTCGGATTCCGCGTCCGCCAGGGCTTCGGGGCCCTCCGGGCTCCGCGGAGCGTCCGGGGTCTCCTCGCCCGCCTCGTCGGGGCCGTCGCCCTCCTCGGCGCCTTCCGCGGCGCGGCGGGCGGCCGCCCGCTTGCGCTGGGTGTACATCCGGAACCCGGCGAGCACCAGCAGCAGCACGCCGCCGCCGATGACCAGCATCACGGTGGGCGTGACCTCGGTGACCTTCACGTCGAACTGCACGGGAGCGCCGAACTCCTGGCCGTCCTCGGTGTAGAGCTGGGCGATGACCTCCACCCTGCCGTTGGCGTTGGCCGATGTGGAGAACTTCACGGACTGGGTGTGGCCGCCGGAGACCTCGACCGGCTGCTCGTAGTAGGCCTTGCCGCCGATCTCCAGTCGGGTGGGCATCGTCGACCTGAGCCGCAGCACGAGGTGGTCGACGCCCTGCACCAGGTTGTTCTGGACGGTCACCGGGATGGTGGCGCTGCGGCCGGAGAGCTTGGTCTCGGACTTGTCGATCAGCTTGACCTGGCCGATGAGGCTGTCGAGCCAGGACTCCACGCCCGTGCGGAATGTGGCCGCCTCGTTGGCACGGCCCCGCCACGACGTGGACATCTCACGGTTTATGGCCCGCCCGAAGGGCGTCACCACCCGGGACTGGTTGGTGAGGATCACCTGGAAGTTGTCGAGCTTGTCCTGGGTGCGGGCGATCTGCTCGAAGGCCGTCCGGGGCAGCTCCTGCTTTCGCAGCCAGGAGGGGTAGGCGGACGACGAGGGGATCTTCGTGGTCGCGCCGGGGTCGGGCTTGCCCTTGGCCGCCGCCGCGAGATCCTGGGGCTGCGACCAGTTGCTGTCCTGCAGTGCGGTGATCGCCGTCGCCATCGCCTGGATCTGGGCCGACGACGGCATCCGCTGCGGTGCGACGACGATGCTGCGCTGTTTGTCGTTCTGCGCGTTCAGCGCCAGGCTCTGGGCCAGGAACTGCTGCACCGCGAGGGTGTTGGAGTCGGCGTTGGTCAGATCGCCCTGGAACGCCGTGGACAGCCGTGCGTCCGCGACCACCGCCGTCGTTCCGCCGCCGATCGGGCGGGCCGCGGAGGGCGTGTAGGACAGCCCGCCCGTCTCCTGGAGGCTGTCACTGCGGGCGATCACCTTGTCCGCGCCCGCCGAGGTGGCGACCTTGATGATCGAGGGGTCGACGGCGCCGTTCACGGGCCAGGCGAAATCCGTGCTCGGTGTGACATGGAGCACAGTTTCCACCGTGGTGGCCGCGACGTCGGTCGCGTCCTTGAGATGGCTCAGCGATCCGGTCACGCTGGTGCCGTTGTGCGCCAGGGAGGCGAGGTCCGGGTCGGCGAAGGGAAGGGCCACGACCTCCTTGTCCGCCACCGAGCTCTGCAGGTCGGCCAGGAACTGCTTGGCCACCGCCTGGTGGGTGCCCGCCGTGGTGCCGTCTCCGGAGGCCTGGACCCGGTAGCTGCGGGTCATCGCGTCGACGGAGGCCAGCAGGTCCGGATCGATCACCCAGGTGACGTCCAGGTCCTTGCCGAGCGCCAGCATCTGCGCCAGCCGTCCGCCGGGCGAGATCTCCTTGGCGAGGTCGTCATCGAGGAAGACGGGCGTCTGCAGCTCGCCCGCCCCCGTCTTCGCCGTCACGTGGACATCGGAGATCAGGGGCCACAGGAACGTCGTCCTGGTCTGCGTGTCCGCCTCGGAGGACTGCCAGGGCAGGAAGGTCCGCTGGATGCCGAGAACCTGGTCCCACGGCTGAGCGGACGTCTGGCCGGACAGCGAGACGCCGAACGGGTACACGCCGTCCTGGCCGAGGTCGAGCTTGTCCACCGGCACGGAGATGCTGAAGTGCTCGGCGACGCCCGGCACGAGCGAGTCGAAGTCCTCGGTGTACTTGCCGCCGATCGCGGTGCCCAGGTCCGACTGGAGGTCGTCGGGATGCCGGGCCGCCGCGTCGATCGCCGAGCGCGCGCTGAGCCGGGAACCCACCCGCAGGTCCACATGGGCGCCTGTGACGGCCTGCTTGCCGTTGTTGGTCACCGTGCCGGAGACCGTCACGGTGCCGCCGTCACTGGGGGCGCTGGGGCTGAGCGAGTCCAGGGCGACGGACACGGTGTCCGAGTCGGCCGCCTGGGCCGGCGTCGCGGCCGGCAGCTGCGCCAATGCGGCCAGCAGAGGCGCACTCGCGAGCAGTGCCCCGGTGCGCCGCAGCCAGCGACGGGCAGGTGAGGGCGTCCCCTGGAAGTCTGCCGCCTCGGCCACGCGTTCGTCCGTCCCTCGTCATCGTCAATGGTCGTCGGAATGTGCGTCCACGCATGGTAACGAGGCGCGCTGAGCGGAAGTGCCGCGGTGTGCTCCACAAGATCGTGGGAGGAGACCGCACCGTCCCCTATATCCAGTATCGTCGGGAGACTCCTGTACGCGCTGAGCGCTGCCCCTGTGCGGGTTTGGAGTGAGCTGTCCCACGCTCCTCGTACGGAGGTCCTGTGTGGGACGCCGCCGGTATATGGAGGAGCTTCGGGGCGCTCGGGGCACGTACCCTGTTCTGTTGTGCCGAACGCGAATGATGACACCCCTTCCTCTGTCCTGAGCCTGGCGCAGCAGCGCGCGGTGAGCGAGCTGCTGCGGGTCGCGCCCGTCGCCGACGACCTCGCCCGGCGATTCAAGGAGGCCGGGTTCTCGCTCGCCCTGGTCGGTGGCTCGGTCCGGGACGCGTTGCTGGGCCGGCTCGGCAATGACCTGGACTTCACGACCGACGCCCGACCCGAGGAGGTACTGAAGATCGTCCGTCCCTGGGCGGACGCCCTCTGGGAGGTCGGTATCGCTTTCGGCACGGTCGGGGCGCAGAAGGACGGCTACCAGATCGAGGTCACCACCTATCGCTCCGAGGCGTACGACCGCACCTCGCGCAAGCCGGAGGTCTCCTACGGCGACTCGATCGAGGAGGACCTGGTCCGGCGTGACTTCACGGTCAATGCCATGGCGGTGGCCCTGCCGGAGAAGGAGTTCATCGATCCGCACGGCGGCCTGGACGACCTGGCGACACGTGTCCTGCGCACCCCGGGGACACCGGAGGAGTCCTTCTCGGACGACCCGCTGCGCATGATGCGAGCCGCCCGATTCGCGGCTCAGCTCGACTTCGAGGTGGCACCAGAGGTCGTCGCCGCGATGAAGGACATGGCGGGGCGTCTGGAGATCGTCTCGGCCGAGCGGGTCCGGGACGAACTGAACAAGCTGATCCTCTCGGCTCATCCCCGGAAGGGGCTGACGCTGCTCGTCGACACGGGGCTGGCCGACCATGTCCTGCCCGAGCTCCCGGCCCTGCGTCTGGAGAGTGATGAGCACCACCGCCACAAGGACGTCTACGACCACACGCTGATCGTCCTGGAGCAGGCGATGGCGCTGGAGCAGAGCGGCCCCGATCTCACCCTCCGTCTCGCCGCGCTGCTGCACGACATCGGCAAGCCGCGCACCCGCCGCTTCGAGAGTGACGGCCGTGTCTCGTTCCATCACCACGAGGTGGTCGGGGCGAAGATGACCAAGAAGCGTATGACGGCGTTGAAGTACTCCAACGAACTGGTGAAGGACGTCTCACAGCTGGTCGAACTTCATCTGCGGTTCCATGGCTACGGCGCCGGTGAGTGGACGGATTCCGCGGTGCGCCGCTATGTCCGTGACGCGGGTCCTCTCCTCGACCGTCTCCACAAGCTGACCCGTTCCGACTGCACCACCCGGAACAAGCGCAAAGCGGCGGCGCTCTCCCGTGCCTACGACGGCCTGGAGGAGCGGATCGCCGACCTTCAGGAGAGGGAGGAGCTCGACGCCATCCGCCCGGACCTCGATGGCAACCAGATCATGGAGATCCTGGCGATCCGGCCGGGTCCCGAGGTCGGCAAGGCGTACAAGCACATGCTGGAGCTCCGGCTGGAGCACGGGCCGATGGAGCATGAGGCCGCGGTGGGCGCGCTCAAGGAGTGGTGGGCCGAGCAGGGCTGAGGGTTCGGGTCATGTTTCACGTGAAACACGACCCGGCCGTGCGTTAAGAGGGGTGATGTTTCACGTGAAACATCACCCCTCGTCGTACCGGCGCCGATACGGCCGACCTCAGCGGCGCTCGAAGCGGGCCATGCCCGATGCGACCCCGACGTAGATCAGTGCGACGGTGATGACGAGAGTGGCGGAGCGGCCGTCCGGCGGGAGCATCAGGGCGGCGACGCCGGCCGCGCCGACGAAGGCGACGTTGAAGAGGACGTCGTACACGGAGAAGATCCGGCCCCGGAAACCGTCATCGACAGAGGACTGGACGATGGTGTCGGTGGCGATCTTGGCGCCCTGGGTGATCAGCCCCAGGACGAAGGAGGCGACGAGCATGGGGACCGTCGTGAACGGGAGTCCCAGAGCTGGTTCCAGTACAGCGGCGGCCGCGGCGCACACCATGATCCAGCGTCCGGAGCCGAGCCGTCCCACCGCCCACGGAGTGACGACGGCCGCCGTGAAGAAGCCGGCGCCGGAGATGCCCAGCGCCAGCCCCAGCAGCCCGAGCCCGTCGTCGGGGTCGGACGAGAGGGCGTAGCGGCAGAGCATCAACACCAGGACGAGCAGAGCGCCGTAACAGAAGCGCATGACCGTCATGGCGATCAGCGCCCAGACCGCCTCGCGGCGCCGGGGGGCCGCGAGGTGTCGTATCGCCTCCCGGAGGTCACGTGCGGTGGTGATCACGGCCGTTGCCAGGCTCGGCTGCGCCGGGTGCCGGTCGGGGCCGAGCAGTCCGGGAGCCATGGTCAGCGAGGCGAGGGCAGCGGACAGGTACAGCGTCGCGCCCAGCAGAACCACCGCGGCATCGGAGTCGGAGCCGAGCAGCCGAACGGCGAAGGCTAGACCTCCACCCACCGTCGCGGCGAGGGTTCCCGCGGTCGGGGACAGGGAGTTGGCCAGCACCAGACGGTCGGTGTCGACCACACGCGGAAGGGCGGCGGACAGCCCCGACAGGACGAAGCGGTTGACGGCCGTGACACACAGGGCGGAGACGTAGAAGAGCCAGTCGGGGACCTGGGCGGCCATCAGGACGGCGGTGAACGCGGCGAGCACCGCGCGTATCAGGTTGCCGTGCAGGAAGACCTGGCGGCGGCGCCAGCGGTCCAGCAGGACACCGGCGAAGGGGCCCACGAGTGAGTACGGAAGGAGCAGGACCGCCATCGCCGAGGCGATGGCGGCCGGTGAGGTCTGTTTCTCCGGGGAGAAGACGACGTACGTGGCGAGCGCGACCTGATAGACACCGTCGGCGCCCTGGGAGAGCAGACGGACGGTGAGGAGGCAACGGAAATCCCGCAGGCGCAGCAGGCCACGCAGGTCGCGGACGACGGGCATGGGGCACAGCCTCACACATGGGGAAAGTCCCCGGGTCGGCGGACCCGGGGACTCTCACAGCCCTGGCAGGAGCGATTTTTTGCGAGCGACGGACGTCAGCTTCCGGCGCTGGGTCGAGCTAGCGCTCGACGTCCCCACGGATGAACTTCTCCACGTTCTCGTAGGCCTCGTCGTCGAAGTACTGCACCGGCGGGGACTTCATGAAGTAGGAGGAGGCCGAGAGGATCGGGCCGCCGATACCGCGGTCCTTGGCGATCTTCGCGGCGCGCAGGGCGTCGATGATGACACCCGCGGAGTTCGGGGAGTCCCAGACCTCGAGCTTGTACTCCAGGTTCAGCGGGACCTCGCCGAAGGCGCGACCCTCGAGGCGGACGTACGCCCACTTGCGGTCGTCGAGCCACGCGACGTAGTCGGACGGGCCGATGTGGACGTTCTTCTCGCCCAACTCGCGGTCGCGGATCTGCGAGGTGACGGCCTGCGTCTTCGAGATCTTCTTCGACTCGAGGCGGTCGCGCTCGAGCATGTTCTTGAAGTCCATGTTGCCGCCGACGTTCAGCTGCATGGTGCGCTCGAGACGGACTCCGCGGTCCTCGAACAGCTTCGCCATCACACGGTGCGTGATGGTCGCGCCGACCTGCGACTTGATGTCGTCGCCGACGATCGGGACGCCCGCCTCGGTGAACTTGTCCGCCCACTCCTTGGTGCCGGCGATGAAGACCGGAAGGGCGTTGACGAAGGCGACCTTGGCGTCGATGGCGCACTGGGCGTAGAACTTCGCCGCGTCCTCGGAACCGACGGGCAGGTAGCAGACGAGGACGTCGACCTGCTTGTCCTTGAGGATCTGGACGACGTCGACGGGGGCCTCCGCGGACTCCTCGATCGTCTCGCGGTAGTACTTGCCCAGACCGTCGAGGGTGTGGCCACGCTGGACGGTCACACCGGTGTTCGGGACGTCACAGATCTTGATGGTGTTGTTCTCGGAGGCGCCGATGGCGTCCGCGAGGTCAAGACCGACCTTCTTCGCGTCGACGTCGAACGCGGCGACGAACTCGACGTCGCCGACGTGGTAGTCGCCGAACTGAACGTGCATGAGGCCGGGGACCTTGGTCTCCGGGTCAGCGTCCTTGTAGAACTCGACGCCCTGCACCAGTGACGCGGCACAGTTGCCCACGCCGACGATGGCTACGCGAACCGAACCCATTCCGGTTGCTCCCTGTGTGTACGAGTGAGGCCCTGACCGGGCTCACGTGGCGGTGTCGTCGGGCAAATCCGGCCGGGTCGCCCCGGACCGGGGCAGGTTGCCCGACGTTCCATTGGTGGTGTTCTGCTGAGCGGACCCCCCGGAAGCGGGACTCTTCATGTCCCGTCCGGCCCGCTCGCTCTCGATGAGCTCGTTCAGCCAGCGCACTTCGCGCTCCACGGACTCCATTCCGTGGCGCTGGAGCTCAAGCGTGTAGTCGTCGAGGCGTTCCCTGGTACGCGCCAGCGAAGCGCGCATCTTCTCCAGGCGCTCCTCCAGCCGGCTGCGCCGGCCCTCCAGTACGCGCATCCGCACGTCGCGCGAGGTCTGCCCGAAGAAGGCGAACCGGGCGGCGAAGTGCTCGTCCTCGTAGGCGTCGGGGCCGGTCTGGGAGAGGAGCTCCTCGAAATGCTCCTTACCTTCGGCCGTCAACCGGTAGACGATCTTGGCGCGGCGTCCGGCGAGCGGTGCGGCGAGGGCGTCCTCGGTGGTGTTTCCCGGTTCCTCGATCAACCAGCCGTTGGCGACCAGCGTCTTGAGGCAGGGATAGAGCGTCCCGTAGCTGAACGCCCGGAAGACGCCCAGTGACGTGTTGAGTCGTTTCCGCAGCTCATAGCCGTGCATCGGGGACTCGCGAAGCAGGCCGAGTACGGCGAACTCAAGGATGCCGGACCGTCGGCTCATGGTCGCCTCCTCTCGTCTCTGATGCGCTTATCTCGCTCTGATGTATCGGCTCGATACATCACGACGATAGATCGGCGATCCCGGTGCGACAAGAGGAACGACGGTGAACGGGATCACATCACCGATTCGCAGGAGGCAACTTGCCTGATTTGGGGTGAACTTCGGGGCTCGGCGGGTTTTGGCGGTGCGTAGTCTGTGCGGCATGCAGACCACCGGGAACCAAGTGACGCCTGGGGGGCGTCCCTGTCCCCGGTGCAGTACGGGTGAATGCAGGACCGACCACATCCGTACTTCGGGGGGACCGGAAACCAGCCGCCGTTTCCAGGCGCGCACGGGTGCGCCTGCCCGAGGAGTAATCGTTCGATGAGCGAGCACCGTCGCAAACCGCAGCAGCCGCAGGGAGGCGGACGTGCCGCGGCCCGACGCGGCCAGTCCGACCCGTCCGCCGGCCGCCGTGCGGCCCCGCGAGGCGCCACCGGGTCTTCTTCCGACTCCTATGGGTCCCGTTCCTACGGATCGGATTCCCAGGACTCGGGAGGTGAAGAGCGCCCCTACGGCGGCCGAGCCGAGGCACGCCGGGCGGCGCAGAGGAACACCGGAGGCCGCCGCAGAACCCCCGACAACGCAAGCCGCGGTCCCGGTGGTCCTGCCGGGCCGGGGCGTGGCAGAGGCCGGACGCCCGCGGCGCCCGCCAAGAAGCGCCTGATCGACTACCCGAGAGCGAACAGGTTCGGCTGGCATCGCTGGGTGCCGTCCTGGAAGCTCGTCTCCGGCCTGTGCATCACCTTCTTCGGCAGCCTGGTGGCGCTGGTCGGCGTCGGATACGCCATGGTGGGCGTCCCTGACGAGAACACCGCGGCCAAGTCCCAGAACAACGTCTACTACTGGGCCGACGGCAAGCAGATGGTCACGGCGGGCACCGGCATCAACCGGCAGAACGTCACCATCGACCAGATCCCCAAGGCGATGCAGTACTCGGTGATCTCGGCGGAGAACAAGAGCTTCTACACGGACCCCGGCGTCGACTTCAAGGGCATCGCCCGCGCTCTGGTCAACATGGCCCAGGGCGGTGAGACGCAGGGTGGTTCGACGATCACCCAGCAGTTCGTCAAGAACACCTACCTCAGCCAGGACCAGACGATCACCCGTAAGTTCAAGGAGATGTTCATCTCGGTCAAGGTGGGCACCAAGTTCACCAAGCCGGAGATCCTCCAGGGCTACCTGAACACCTCCTACTTCGGCCGTGGGGCGTACGGCATCCAGGCCGCCGCCCAGACCTACTACGGCGTGGACGCGAAGGAGCTCACGCCGAGCCAGTGCGCGGTCCTGGCGGCCCTGCTGAAGGGCGCGACCTACTACGACCCCGCCGGCAACCCGGACATCGACCGCGCGGCCTCCAGGGAAGCCAACCTGAAGCGGTCGCAGGATCGCTGGGGCTGGATCCTCGGGGAGATGCACAAGGACCAGCACCTCACCGACGCCGAGTACCAGCAAGCGATCAAGAAGTACCCGATGCCCCAGGGCCGCAAGGCGACCAGGGGGATGACCGGCCAGATCAGCTACCTCGCCGACACGGCCAAGAAGTACGTCCTCGCGCACTCCAACATCACGGAGGCACGGTTCGACCAGGGCGGCTTCCAGATCTACACGACCTTCGACAAGGACAAGGTCAACGCGCTGAGCGCGGCCGTGGAAAAGGTCCAGAAGGCGCGCCTCGACCCCAAGCACCGGGATAAGGACAAGTACGTCCAGTTCGGTGCGGCATCGGTCGTCCCTAATGACGGCAAGATCGTCGCCCTGTACGGCGGTGCCGGCTATGAGAACAACCACTTCACCAACAACGCCGACACCTCCGGTGTCCCCGTCGGTTCGACGTGGAAGCCGTTCGTCCTGGCCGCGGCCATGGAACACGGCACGTACAAGACCGATGGCGAAGGGGTCTCGCCGCTCAGCAAGTACAACGGCGACGACAATCTCAAGGTGCGGCGGCCGGACGGTACGTACTACCTGAACAAGGACAACTCGATCTTCCGGCAGAGGAACGAGAGCGGATACCCCTGGGGCTACATCAGCCTGCGAAAGGCGATGGAGCAGTCGATCAACACGCCGTTCGTGCAGCTCGGCGTGGACGTCGGCATGACCAAGGTGCGGGACATGGCCCAGGCGTCCGGGATCCTGCCCGCCAGCATGTCGCAGGACCTCAATCCGTCGTTCGCCATCGGTACGTCCACCCCCAGCGCGATCCGCATGGCTGACGCCTACGCGACCTTCGCCGCGTCCGGCAAGCACACGGACCCGTACTCGGTGACCGAGGTCAAGCAGGCCGGAACCGACCTGCCGGGCTTCAACAAGCCGAAGGCCACGGTGGCGATGCCCGAGAACGTCGCGAACAACGTGACGGACACGCTGGAGAACGTGATCCAGAACGGTACGGGTACCAACGCCAAGGCCCTGGGCCGTACGGCGGCGGGCAAGACCGGCACCACCGACAGCAACAAGTCGGCCTGGTTCGTCGGCTACACGCAGCAGCTGTCGACCTCGGTCGCGATGTTCCGTGAGAACCCGAAGGACGCAGAACTGCTCTCCATGAACGGCACGGCGGGCGTGGCGTCCATCCATGGTGGTGACATCCCGACCTCGGTGTGGACCGAGTACATGAAGTCCGCTCTGGAGGGCAAGAACGACCTGGGCTTCCCGAAGGCGACCAAGATCGGTCAGATCGCCGACGAGGCGGGCGCTCCGTCCCCGACGCCGACCCCGAGCATCACGCCGAGCGAGACGCCGAGCGAGACGCCGAGCGAGACGCCCAGCGAGCCGTCTACTCCGCCCTCACCCACGATCAGCGAGAGCTGCCGGTTCGCCTGGAACTGCTCGACCGACGGCGGTGCCGACGCGGGCGGAGCGGGCGGACCGGGTGGAGCGGGTGGGACGACGTCCTCTCCGTCGGCCACGGAATCGACCGGCCCGGGCTCTGCCAACGGCGGAGGGAACGGCGGGGGGAACGGTGGAGGAAACGGGAATCTCTTCGGCGGCTCGACCGGCTAGCCGCGAGGTCTGACCGGTAGGTGACCATTTCGCCCGCCGAAGTGTGTTTCACGTGAAACATGGGCCGCCGCATCCGACGAGGTGCGGCGGCCCTCGGCGTATTCCTAGAGAGGTACGGCAGGATGGGCCCCATGCCCAGTGCAGAGACGACGCCCACGGGCGTGCGCGAGCCGGAGCCGGTGCGGCCGACCAGGGAAGACCCGGTCGCCGCGGCCGGCAGTGAGCTGATCGGTGGCCCCATCGGGCGGCGTGCGCTGCTCGGGACGTCCTGGTGGACGCCGCTCAGGGTCGTGGTCCTCGTGGCGATCGGCATGTTCGCCCTGGGTCTGATCCAGAAGGCGCCCTGCTACAACGGCGGCTGGTTCTTCGGCGCGAGCTCCCAGTACACCCACGCCTGCTATTCGGACATCCCGCACCTCTACCAGGGCCGCGGTTTCGCCGACGGTCTGGTGCCGTACTTCGACAAGCTCCCCGGCGACATGGACTACCTCGAGTACCCGGTGCTGACCGGTGTGTTCATGGAGGTGGCCGCCTGGCTCACCCCGGGCAGCGGCAGCATCCAGCTCCAGGAGCAGGTGTACTGGTTCGTCAACGCCGGGATGCTGATGATCTGCGCCGCCGTGATCGCGGTGTGCGTGGTCCGCACGCACCGCCGGCGCCCCTGGGACGGCCTGCTGGTCGCCCTGTCACCCGCCTTCGCCCTGACCGCCACCATCAACTGGGACCTCCTGGCGGTCGCTCTGACGGCCGCGGCGATGCTGATGTGGTCCCGGAGCCGTCCGCTCGCCTTCGGGGTCCTCCTGGGGCTTGCCACGGCCGCCAAGCTGTATCCCGTGTTCCTTCTGGGGCCGCTGTTCCTGCTGTGCTGGCGCGCGGGCAAGTGGCGGGACTTCGTCACCGCGGCCGGGGGCGCCGTCGTCGCCTGGCTCGTCGTGAACCTGCCGGTGATGATCTTCGCCTTCGACGGCTGGTCGAAGTTCTACACGTTCAGCCAGGAACGGGGCGTCGACTTCGGCTCCTTCTGGCTGATCTGGGCGCAGAACACGACCACCCCGCCCAGCACCGGCTTCGTGAACAACGCGGCGATGGCCCTGGTGCTGCTGTGCTTCCTCGGGATCGCCGCCCTGGCGCTCACCGCCCCGCGGCGGCCGCGCTTCGCCCAGCTCGCCTTCCTGGTGGTGGCGGCCTTCATCCTCACGAACAAGGTCTACTCACCGCAGTACGTCCTGTGGCTGGTGCCGCTGGCCGTGCTGGCCAGGCCCAAGTGGCGGGACTTCCTGATCTGGCAGGCGTGCGAGGTGGCGTACTTCCTGGGGATCTGGATGTACCTCGCGTACACGACCAGCGGTGACGCCCACAAGGGCCTGCCGACCCAGGGCTACCACTGGGCCATCGCGGTGCATCTGCTCGGCACGCTCTACCTCTGCGCGATGGTCGTCCGCGACATCCTGCTGCCCGAGCGGGACGTGGTGCGCCGCTCCGGTGACGACGACCCCTCGGGCGGAGTGCTGGACGGTGCGCCGGACGTCTTCGTGGTCGGTCCGGCGGCCCGGCCCCGGCGTCACGCCGTCCAGTTCGAGGGACCGCAGGTGGAGTGGGGCAGCCGGGCCTCCGGGGACAGTTCGCTCTGAGCGAACAGGCTGGGCCGACGGGCCGAGCCGACAGCCCTGTCGACGGAAAGGGCCGTACACGGAACCCGTGTACGGCCCTTCCGGCGTTCCAAGACCCCGTCAGCGGTCCACGATGCGGTCGAACTGGGTGGTGGTGTGGCGCAGGTGGGCCACCAGCTCCTCGCCCACGGTCGGCTCCGGAGCGTCGGTCGGCACGAACAGGATCGACACCTGCATGTGCGGCGGCTCCGCGAACCAGCGCTGCTTGCCGCCCCAGACGAACGGTGCGAGGTTCCGGTTCACCGTGGCCAGGCCGGCCCGTGCGACGCCCTTGGCGCGCGGCATGACGCCGTGCAGCGCCTTCGGGGCCTCCAGGCCCACTCCGTGCGAGGTACCGCCCGCCACGACCACCAGATAGCCGTCCGAGGCCGCCTTCTGCTGCCGGTAGCCGAACCGGTCGCCCTTGGCGACGCGGGTGACGTCCAGGACCGCCCCGCGGTACTCGGTGGCGTCATGGTCCCCCAGCCACAGCCGGGTGCCGATCCGGGCCCGGAACCGGGTCTGCGGGAACTGCTGCTGCAGCCGGGCGAGTTCGTCGGCCTTGAGATGGCTGACGAACATCGTGTGCAGCGGCAGCCGGGCCGCGCGCAGCCGGTCCATCCAGCCGATGACCTCCTCGACGGCGTCCGAGCCGTCGGTGCGGTCCAGGGGCAGATGGATGGCGAAGCCCTCCAGACGGACGTTCTCTATGGCCGAGTGCAACTGCGGCAGGTCCTGCTCGCTGATGCCATGGCGCTTCATCGTGGACATCACCTCGATGACCACGCGGGCGCCCACCAGGCCGTACACGCCGTCGATCGACGACACCGAGCGGATGACCCGATCGGGCAGCGGCACCGGCTCCTCGCCGCGCCGGTACGGCGTCAGCACCAGCAGATCGCCGCCGAACCAGTCCTTGATGCGCGCGGCCTCGTACGTCGTGCCGACGGCGAGGATGTCCGAGCCCAGACGCGTGGCCTCCTCCGCCAGGCGTTCGTGCCCGAAGCCATAGCCGTTGCCCTTGCAGACCGGGACGAGACCCGGGAACTGCTCCTGCACGTGCTTGTGGTGCGCACGCCAGCGCGCGGTGTCGACGTAGAGCGTGAGCGCCATGGCCGGACCTGGGACCTTTCTGGATGGCTGGGGTGTTTCAGGCTACAGAAGCACGAAGCGTGACGTCAGCGCCGCGACATGTAGATGTCGAGCGCCTTGTGGAGCAGCTTGTTCAGCGGGAAGTCCCACTCGCCGAGGTACTCGGCAGCCTGGCCACCGGTGCCCACCTTGAACTGGATGAGGCCGAAGAGGTGATCCGTCTCGTCCAGCGAGTCGGAGATGCCACGCAGGTCGTAGACGGTGGCGCCGAGCGCGTACGCGTCGCGCAGCATCCGCCACTGCATGGCGTTGGACGGGCGCACCTCACGGCCGATGTTGTCGGAGGCGCCGTAGGAGTACCAGACGTGCCCGCCGACGATCAGCATGGTCGCCGCGGAGAGGTTCACCCCGTTGTGCCGGGCGAAGTAGAGCCGCATCCGGTTCGGGTCCTCGGTGTTGAGGGCCGTCCACATGCGCTGGAAGTACGACAGCGGGCGCGGCCGGAAGTGGTCGCGCACGGCCGTGATCTCGTACAGCCGCTGCCATTCCTCCAGGTCGTGGTAGCCGCCCTGGACCACCTCGACGCCGGCCTTCTCGGCCTTCTTGATGTTGCGTCGCCACAGCTGGTTGAAGTTCTTGTGGACCTCTTCCAGGGAGCGGTTCGCCAGCGGCACCTGGTAGACGTAGCGCGGCTGCACGTCACCGAAGCCGGCCCCGCCGTCCTCGCCCTGCTGCCAGCCCATCCGGCGGAGCTTGTCGGCGACCTCGAAGGCGCGCGGCTCGATGAAGTCGGCCTCGATGTCACGCAGGCGCTTCACGTCCGGGTTCTGGATGCCGGCCTTGATGGAGTTGGCCTCCCAGCGCCGGATGATCACCGGCGGGCCCATCTTCACGGAGAAGGCGCCCTGCTGCTTGAGGTGGGCCAGCATCGGCTGGATCCACTCGTCGAGATTCGGCGCGAACCAGTTGATGACCGGGCCCTCGGGGAGGTAGGCCAGGTAGCGCTTGATCTTGGGCAGCTGGCGGTACAGCACCAGGCCGGCGCCGACCATCTCGCCGGTGCGCTCGTCGAACCAGCCGAGGTTCTCGGAACGCCACTCCGCCTTGACATCCGCCCAGGCCGGGACCTGCATGTGGCTAGCCGCAGGCAGGCTCTGGATGTATGCCAGATGCTGTTCGCGGCTGATGGTCCGCAGGGTCAGGCTCATGTCGGGGCGCTCCTCGGGCTGGTGTGTCCCCATGGGTACAGGGGCTCCGGCTCTCGCGCCAGAGCCTACTGCGCCTCGTTCGCGGCCCGACTGGGCGTACACCCCGTACGCCCCGGCACCGGTGCGGCCGGGGCGTAGCGCGGTGGTGCGACTGCTGTCCGGGGCCTATCCGAACAGGCCGCCGTGCGCCATGCCGATGAAGAAACCGATGCCCGCGGCACCGAGACCCAGGATGAGACCGAAGCGCTCGCGTGTGGTGATCGAGACCCACTGGCCGTACAGGCCGGTGAAGATGCCGATGAGCCCGGCCCACGAGCTGAGCAGGTGCAGGCTGTGGAAGAACGACGTGATGAAGGCGATCAGCCCGAGCGCCAGCGTCACGGCCATCAGCGAATCCTGGAGCAGATGGGTCTTGCCGTCGGTGGCGAACAGGGATCCGGCGGTGTTGGGTCGCAATGCCTGTGCCATAGGGCACCTCCTGCGGAAAGCGGCGCATCGTAGCGCCGTACACACCCGATGTGTACAGATTGAGGGCGGCGGCGGCCGGATTTCAACCGGAAGCAGGTGTGCGGGTAGTGTGTACCGTCTGCACCGGTGTCTGCCCAGGCCCGCGGCCGGGGATCCCGACGGAAGCCCCCCGCTTGTCAGTGGCGGCCGATACCGTTGCGTACGCATCACAACCCTCCTGCCACGGAACGACCGTGGCCGCTGAGTCCAAAGGAGGTGGGTTCCACATGCGTCACTACGAGGTGATGGTCATCCTCGACCCCGATCTGGAGGAGCGCGCTGTCGCCCCCCTGATCGAGAACTTCCTCTCCGTCGTCCGTGAGGGCAACGGCAAGGTGGAGAAGGTCGACACCTGGGGCCGTCGTCGTCTCTCGTACGAGATCAAGAAGAAGCCCGAGGGCATCTACTCGGTCATCGACCTGCAGGCCGAGCCTGCGGTCGTCAAGGAGCTCGACCGCCAGATGAACCTGAACGAGTCGGTCCTCCGGACCAAGGTCCTCCGTCCCGAGACCCACTGAGCTTCCAGCTCAGCTGATCTCGGGTTTCGAGTAGCAGCAAGCAGCCAGCAGCAAACCCGCCGAGAGGTACCCCCATGGCAGGCGAGACCGTCATCACGGTCGTCGGCAATCTTGTCGACGACCCCGAGCTGCGCTTCACCCCGTCCGGTGCGGCGGTCGCGAAGTTCCGCGTCGCGTCCACCCCCCGCACCTTCGACCGGCAGACCAACGAGTGGAAGGACGGCGAGAGCCTGTTCCTGACCTGCTCGGTCTGGCGTCAAGCGGCGGAGAACGTCGCCGAGTCGCTCCAGCGAGGCATGCGCGTCATCGTGCAGGGCCGGCTGAAGCAGCGGTCCTACGAGGACCGTGAGGGTGTCAAGCGCACGGTCTACGAGCTGGACGTCGAGGAAGTCGGCGCCAGCCTGCGGAGCGCCACGGCCAAGGTCACCAAGACCGCCGGTGGTGGCGGCCGCGGTGGCCAGGGTGGCGGTTTCAGCGGCGGTGGCGGCCAGGGTGGCGGCGGCTGGGGCGGCGGCTCCGGCGGCGGCCAGCAGGGCGGCGCTCCCAACGACGACCCCTGGGCTTCCGGCGCTCCCGCCGGCGGCGGCAACCAGGGTGGCGGCGGTTGGGGCGGCGGCTCCGGCGGCAGCGGCGGTGGCGGCGGCTACTCGGACGAGCCTCCCTTCTAGGGCGTCGGCTCGTATCCCCACTTCTTGATCACACAGGAGAAACACCATGGCGAAGCCGCCTGTGCGCAAGCCTAAGAAGAAGGTCTGCGCGTTCTGCAAGGACAAGGTCCAGTACGTGGACTACAAGGACACGAACATGCTGCGGAAGTTCATTTCCGACCGCGGCAAGATCCGTGCCCGCCGCGTGACCGGCAACTGCACGCAGCACCAGCGTGACGTCGCCACGGCCGTGAAGAACAGCCGTGAGATGGCGCTGCTGCCCTACACGTCCACCGCGCGATAAGGGAAGGGTGACCGACTAATGAAGATCATCCTCACCCACGAGGTCTCTGGCCTCGGTGCCGCCGGCGACGTCGTCGACGTCAAGGACGGTTACGCTCGCAACTACCTGATCCCGCGGAAGTTCGCTATCCGCTGGACCAAGGGTGGCGAGAAGGACGTCGAGCAGATCCGTCGTGCTCGCAAGATCCACGAGATCCAGACCATCGAGCAGGCCAACTCCGTGAAGGCCCAGCTCGAGGGTGTCAAGGTCCGTCTGGCCGTCCGCTCCGGCGACGCCGGTCGTCTCTTCGGTTCCGTCACCCCGGCCGACGTCGCCTCGGCGATCAAGGCTTCCGGTGGCCCCGAGGTCGACAAGCGCCGCATCGAGCTGGGCTCGCCGATCAAGACGCTGGGCGCCCACGAGACGTTCGTGCGTCTGCACCCCGAGGTTGCCGCCAAGGTCAACATCGAGGTCGTCGCGGCCTGAGGCTGCGTGCGCATCGAGCAGTAACTGAGAGGGCCGCACCCGTGAGGGTGCGGCCCTCTCGGGTTGCCGGCCCACGGAATGACGCGATGGGTGTTTCACGTGAAACGTGGCGGCTCGCGGTGGTTCACGTTTCACGTGAAACGGTCGGGGGTGCCGCGGCGATCAGCGGGTTGCGCCGGTCACGATCCAGCGGCCCGAACGGGTGCGCAGCCAGAGGGTCAGCATCCGCGTGGCCATCATCAGCGTCATGGCTCCCCACAGTGCCGTGAGCCCGCCGCCCACGGCGGGCACCAGGAGGGCCACCGGGGTGAAGACCGCGAGGGTCACCACCATGGCGCCTGCGAGATACGGACCGTCTCCCGCACCCATCAGGATGCCGTCGAGGACGAAGACCACACCGGAGACCGGCTGGGAGAGCGCCACGATGAGCAGTGCGGGCAGCGCCATGTCCTTCACGGCCGGATCGCTGGTGAACAGCGGCAGGAAGAGCGGCCTGGCGGCCACCACGAGCACGCCGAGAACCGCCCCGATCGCGATGCCCCACTGGACCATGCGTCGGCAGGCCGCACGGGCGCCGGCGGTGTCGCCCGCGCCAAGACAGCGGCCGATGATGGCCTGCCCGGCGATCGCTATGGCGTCCAGGGCGAAGGCCAGCAGGCTCCACAGCGACAGCACGATCTGGTGGGCGGCGATGTCGGCATCGCCCAGCCGGGCGGCCACGGTCGTGGCGATCATGAGGACGGCCCGCAGCGAAAGAGTGCGGACGAGCAAGGGAGCACCGGCCCTGGCGGAGGCTCGTATGCCGGTGGTGTCGGGACGAAGGGACGCGCCGTGCCTGCGGGCTCCGCGGACGACGACCGTCAGATAGACGGCCGCCATGGCGTACTGGGCGATGACGGTGCCCCAGGCGGAACCCGCGATGCCCAGTCCAGCGCCGTAGACGAGTCCGGCGTTCAGAGCGGCGTTGGCGACGAATCCCCCGACGGCGACGTACAGAGGGGTGCGAGTGTCCTGGAGGCCACGCAGGACGCCGGTGGCGGCGAGCACCATCAACATGGCGGGGATGCCCAGTGCGGAGATCCTGAGGTAGGTCGTCGCGTAGGGTGCCGCGGTGGCCGAGGCTCCGAAGATGTCCACGATGCCGGGCGCCAAGGGCAGGGCGACGGCGATGACGCCGGCACCGATCAGGAGCGCCAGCCATATCCCGTCCATACCCTGGCGGATGGCAGCGGGAAGATCGCCGGCACCCACCCTGCGGGCGACGGCCGCCGTGGTGGCGTAGGCGAGAAAGACGAAGACGCTCACAGCGGTGGTGAGGAGTGCCGAGGCGACCCCGAGGCCGGCGAGCTGGGCGGTGCCGAGATGGCCGACGATCGCGCTGTCGGCCATGACGAACAGCGGCTCGGCGACGAGTGCGCCGAAGGCCGGGACGGCCAGTGCGACGATCTCTCGGTCGTGGCGCCGTCGGGTGGCCTCGGGGATCGCGGGAGCCTGTGACATGGGCACTAATCTAATCGTCCACAGGTAAGAGATGCAATTAAGTAATGACCCTTACTCCAGCGTGCGCGGGCCATGCTTTCACGCATCGTTCGATGCGATCTTGATCCGACTGGGAAAGTTTTTCTTCTGCACAGCCGGTGGACGGGAAAGGTGCAGCTCAGAGCCGGTCGCAGAGAAAGATGGAGGGCTTGTTCACAGGGCTGTCCACCGCGTCGTGCACAGGTTTTGGCGGGTTCTCCACAGCATAAGGGCCGTCGTCCACATGGCCTGTGGATAACCAGATTGGCTGACGGTGCCCGCGGGCCTACCGTGGTCCGGCGCCCACTCCTCCTCACGGCCTCGGAAACCTCACAAAACCGACGCGCCCAGAACCGGAATGGGGCGCGCTGGTATGTCAGTGCCGTGCCGTAGAAAAGAGGCCACGGCGAGGTCCGCCGCGCGGACGGGAGGAGGTGACTCGGTGAGCATTTCCGAGCCCTTGGACGATCCGTGGGCCGAGGCAGGTCCCGGTGACCGTCTGCCCGCCTCCCGTGGACGTGGTGAGAGCGGCCGGGGGCGGGACGACCGCCACGACCGCGGCCGGGACAGCGGTGACTGGGACGGCGGAGGTGCCACCTTCGAACGGGTGCCCCCGCAGGACCTCGACGCGGAACAGTCCGTGCTCGGCGGCATGTTGCTCTCCAAGGACGCCATCGCCGACGTCGTCGAGATCCTCAAGGGCCACGACTTCTACAAGCCCGCCCACGAGACGATCTACCAGGCCATCCTCGACGTCTATGCCAAGGGTGAGCCGGCCGACCCCATCACCATCGGCGCCGAACTCACCAAGCGCGGGGAGATCAACAAGGTCGGCGGGGCCACGTACCTGCACACCCTCGTGCAGACGGTGCCGACCGCCGCGAACGCCGAGTACTACGCGGAGATCGTGCACGAGCGGGCCGTGCTGCGCCGTCTCGTCGAGGCCGGAACCCGCATCACCCAGATGGGATACGCGGCCGACGGCGACGTCGACGAGATCGTCAACAGCGCCCAGGCGGAGATCTACGCCGTCACCGAGCAGCGGACCAGCGAGGACTACCTGCCGCTCGGCGACATCATGGAGGGCGCCCTCGACGAGATCGAGGCGATCGGCTCCCGCACCGGCGAGATGACCGGCGTGCCCACCGGCTTCACGGATCTGGACTCGCTCACCAACGGCCTGCACCCAGGCCAGATGATCGTCATCGCCGCCCGGCCCGCCATGGGTAAGTCCACCCTCGCACTGGACTTCGCCCGAGCCGCCTCGATCAAGAACAACCTGCCCAGTGTCATCTTCTCCCTCGAAATGGGCCGCAACGAGATCGCGATGCGCCTGCTGTCCGCCGAGGCCCGGGTCGCCCTGCACCACATGCGCTCGGGCACGATGACCGACGAGGACTGGACGCGGCTCGCCCGCCGGATGCCGGACGTGTCGGCAGCACCGCTGTACATCGACGACTCCCCGAACCTGTCGATGATGGAGATCCGGGCCAAGTGCCGACGGCTCAAGCAGCGCAACGACATCAAGCTCGTGATCATCGACTATCTGCAGCTGATGCAGTCCGGGTCCAAGCGCTCCGAGAGCCGCCAGCAGGAGGTCTCGGACATGTCCCGTAACCTCAAGCTGCTGGCCAAGGAGCTGGAGGTCCCGGTGATCGCGCTCTCGCAGCTCAACCGTGGTCCCGAGCAGCGCACGGACAAGAAGCCGATGGTGTCCGACCTGCGTGAGTCCGGCTCGATCGAGCAGGACGCCGACATGGTCATCCTGCTCCACCGCGAGGACGCCTACGAGAAGGAGTCGCCGCGGGCCGGCGAGGCGGACATCATCGTCGGCAAGCACCGAAACGGTCCGACCGCGACCATCACCGTGGCCTTCCAGGGTCACTACTCCCGCTTCGTGGACATGGCGCAGACCTGAGCCCCACCACCGAAATGAACTCGACGCGGCCCCGCCCACCGGGTGGACTGGGCGCATGACGACATTTCAGGAAGAGCTGCTGCCCGCCACCCGGCGGGCGCTGCTGCATCGGATCGCCGTCGCCCAGGCCGAAGGACGGGCGCCGTCACTGGTGGCCGCGGTGGTACGGGGCGGGCGGGCGGTCTGGCACGGGTCGCGGAGTTCGGTGGACGGACACGAGCCGGACGAGGACGTGCAGTACCGGATCGGGTCGATCACCAAGACGTTCACCGCGGTTCTGGTGCTCCGGCTGCGCGACGAGGGCCTGCTCGACCTCGGTGACCCGTTGGAGAAGTACCTGCCGGGCGCCGGAGCGGGGGAGGCGACGATCGCCGAACTCCTCGCGCACACCGGGGGACTCGCGGCCGAGTCACCCGCTCCCTGGTGGGAGCGGACTCCGGGCTCGCTGCGGCCGGAGCTCAGCGATGTCCTCGGCGAACAGCCGCTGCTGCACCCGGTCGGCCGCCGGCATCACTACTCCAACCCCGGCTACACCCTTCTCGGCGCCCTGGTGGAGGAAGTCCGAGGTGCCCCCTGGGAGGAGGTGCTCCGCCGGGAGGTGCTCGCACCGTTGGGGCTCGACCGTACGAGCGCCCAGCCGCAGACGCCGCACGCCGGCGGCTGGGCGGTCCATCCCTGGGCCGACGCCCTGCTTCCGGAGCCGTTGGAGGATCTCGGCCGGATGGCACCGGCGGGACAGCTGTGGTCGACCACCGGCGACCTGGCCCGGTTCGCCGTCTTCCTGGCGGCCGGTGACGACCGGGTGCTGAGCGCGGAGTCCGTGCGGGAGATGCGGATCCCGGCGGCGCCCGCCGAGCCCGCCGACGTACTGGACGGTGCCACCTACGGTCTCGGTCTCCAGATCCAGCGCCGCGACGGCCGACTCCTGGTCGGGCACTCCGGGTCCCTGCCCGGTTTCCTGGCCAACCTCACCATCGGCGTGGACGACGACGTGGCGGCCGTGGTGCTAGCGAACTGCACCTCGGGTCCGATGCTGTCCGCCGTCGGCGCCGACCTCGTCCGCATCGTCGCGGAGGCCGAACCGCGTATTCCCGAGCCGTGGCGTCCGCCGGCCCGGGTCGAGCCGTCGGTTCTGGAGCTGGCGGGCCAGTGGTACTGGGGTACGCATCCCTTCGCCCTGCGGGTGACGGCCGACGGACTGGTGTCGCTCGGGCCGCTGTCGGGGGCCGGCCGCCGTGCGCGCTTCCGGACCAACGGCGACGGTACCTGGACCGGCCTCGAGGGTTACTACGCCGGAGAGCTTCTACGGCCCGTACGGCGACCGGACGGCACGGTGAGCCACCTGGACCTCGGTTCGTTCGTGTTCACGCGTCAGCCGTACGAGGAGACAGCTCCTGTGCCGGGTGGGGTGGACTCCGAGGGGTGGCGGGGGATCGGTTAGACGGATCGGGGGGCGTTTCACGTGAAACGCCCCCCGTACGACGTGAGCCCCGGGTGCCGGGTGGTCAGATCTCCAGCTTGAAGCCGACATGCGAACCGGTGAATCCGAGCCGCTCGTAGAAGCGGTGTGCGCCGGTGCGGGACGCGTCCGAGGTCAGCTGCACCATCTGGCAGCCCTGACGGCGGGATTCCTCGATCGCCCACTCGATGAACTGGGTGCCCAGCCCGCCTCCACGCTCGTCCGCGTGGATGCGCACGGCCTCGATGATCGACCGGGTGGCGCCGCGCCGCGACAGCCCAGGAATGATCGTGAGCTGGAGTGTGCCGACGATACGGCCCTCGCGTTCGGCGACCACCAGCAGTTGGTTGGGGTCGGCGTCGAGCCGCTCCAGGGCGCTGAGGTAGGGGGCCAGATCCTCCGGTGACTCCCGCCGGGCGCCCAGCGGGTCATCGGCGAGCATGCCGACGATGGCCGGGACGTCGTCGGCGACCGCGGCGCGTATCTCAAGATCTCCCATGCCCGCAGCCTATGCGGGCACGTTCAGCGATTCCACGACCCGTACCAGCGGAGCCAGCTCAGGGCTCCGGGCCGCCTCGTCAAGCGCCTCGCGCAGCGCGGTGTCGTTGGTGGGACGAGCCTCCTCGAGCAACCGCAGCCCCGTCTCGGTGACGTTCGTGTAGATGCCGCGGCGGTCGGTGGGGCAGAGGTAGCGCTCCAACAGGCCCCGGTCCTCAAGACGTGTCACCAGTCGGGTGGTGGCGCTCTGGCTGAGGACGACCGCGTCGGCCACCTGCTTCATCTGCAGATGGCCGCCTTCGTCGTCGTGCTGCCGGCTGAGGACGTCCAGCAGGGAGTACTCGCGCACGCTCAGGTCGTGCTTCCCCTGAAGGGCGCGCTCGATGTGCGCCTCGATCCTCCCGTGGAGCAGGGAGAGAGCGCACCAGCCCTGGGCAAGGGCGGTGAGCGCGGGGTCTGTCGCTGTCATTGGCGTGTTCCTCCGTCCCGGAGCGGCTGACACCAGGATAGAGCAATGCCGCAATATCCGGCGGTTGCAAATATCCAGCGCATGCAATTAATGTGGACGCACGCTAAGTGCACCTGCAATCGTCTGGGAAGGTGTCCCCCCATGCCTCTCGCGCTTCTGGCCCTCGCGATCGGGGCCTTCGGAATCGGAACGACCGAGTTCGTGATCATGGGCTTGCTGCCCGAGGTCGCGGGTGACTTCGGGGTCTCCATCCCCACCGCCGGTCTGCTGGTGACCGGATACGCGCTCGGGGTGGTGATCGGGGCCCCGCTGATGACCGTCCTGGGCACCAAGATCCCGCGCAAGCGGATGCTGATGTTGCTGATGGGTCTGTTCATCGCGGGCAACCTGCTCTCCGCCGTCGCCCCCTCCTTCGCCGTCATGCTGATCGGCCGCGTGGTCGCCTCCCTCGCCCACGGCGCCTTCTTCGGCATCGGCTCGGTGGTGGCCGCCGAACTGGTCGCCCCCAGCAAGCGGGCCGGAGCCATCGCCATGATGTTCACCGGGCTCACCGTCGCCAACGTCGTCGGTGTCCCGCTCGGCACCCTGGTCGGACAGCACGTCGGCTGGCGCGTCACCTTCGGCATCGTCGCGGTTCTCGGCCTCGTCGGCCTGGCCGGCATCGCCAGGCTGGTGCCCGAGCTGCCCAAGCCGCAGGGCGTGCACCTGCGGCACGAACTGGCCGCGTTCAAGAACACCCAGGTCCTGCTCGCCATGGCGATGACCGTCCTCGGCTTCGGCGGGGTCTTCGCCGCCATCACCTACATCGCGCCGATGATGACCCACGTCGCCGGCTTCGCCGACGGCTCCGTCACCTGGCTGCTGGTCCTGTTCGGCCTCGGCATGGTCGGCGGGAACCTCGTCGGCGGCAGGTTCGCCGACCGCGCCCTCATGCCCATGCTGTACGTGTCGCTGGGCGCTCTGGCCCTCGTTCTCGCTCTCTTCACGGTCACCGCCCACAACAAGATCGCGGCAGCAGCGACCGTCGCCCTGATCGGCGCCCTGGGCTTCGCGACCGTGCCCCCGCTGCAGAAGCGCGTCCTCGACCAGGCGCATGGCGCCCCCACCCTGGCCTCGGCGGTGAACATCGGCGCCTTCAACCTCGGCAACGCCCTGTCCGCCTGGCTCGGCGGAATCGTGATCGCCGCGGGCTTCGGCTACACCTCCCCCAACTGGGTCGGCGCCGTCCTCGCGGCGGCCGCCCTGATGCTCGCGTTCCTGTCCGCAGCACTGGAGCGCCGCGACAGCACCCCGAGCGCCGCGACCGTCGCCGATGTGCGCGAGCAGCGGGCGTCGGTCCACCACTGAGCCGCCCCGCGGCTCGCCTCATCACCATCCAGGCCGTTTCCCGCGGCACCACCCAAGGAGAACCACCTTCATGAGCACCACCGTCGCCCCGCTCACCACGCAGGACGCCGAACTCCTGATCAGTGAGGCCCGGCGCGCCGCCGAGGCCGCCGGGGTCACCGTCAGCGTCACCGTCCTGGACGCCGGGGGTCATCTGCTCGCTTTCCGGCGGGACGACCGGGCGGTGCTGATCTCCGGCGAGACCAGCACCCGCAAGGCCTACACGGCGCTCCAGCTCGACAGCCCTACCGCCGACCTCGTCGACGCGGTCCAGCCCGGCGGTCTCTTCCATACCCTGCCGACGGCGCTCGACCGGCCCCTGCTCTTCATAGCGGGCGGTGTCCCCGTCCACCGCGACGGCCGGCTGATCGGCGCCGTCGGTGTCGGTGGGGGTGCCCCCGACCAGGACCACGGCTTCGCCACGGACGCCGTGAAGGCGCTCGTCTGACCGTCATCCCGGCCAGTCCGGAACGCCGGCCCCTGCCAGGGGCCGGCGTTCGCCGTACCGGGGCACCTTCAGCCCGCGGCCACCGTCAGCGGAGCGAACCGCCGTGTCCAGTCGCCCGGCAGCTCCGTGATGCCGTAGGCCATGACGGAGTTCATGGCGACGGAGGCCAGCCCGTGCTCCTTCGCCCAGGTCAGCAGTTCCTCGTGCCGGATGTCGATGTCGGTGCGGAGCGGCCGGTCGGTGTGGGCGGCGAGTGAGCAGATGAGGGACTTCGCAGTCGCCGTGTCGCGGGCGATCAGCGGCCCGACGACCTGGGTGTCCATGTTGGGCCAGGCGGCCGCGAAGCCGACGATCCGGCCGCCGTCCATGGCCACCCGCAGCTGGTCCGAGAACGCGGGCAGACGGGCGAGGAGAGGTGTGCGGTCGGAGCCGAAGACCTCCTCGTCCAGCCGCACGATGGGACCGAGGTCCTCGGCCGTCGCCGCCCGCGTCGTCACCCGGGGCTCCTGGCCGTCCGGCGTGAAGTGGCCGCACAGCATCTCGGAGCGGCCCGTGGTCTTGAACCCCAGCTCCTCGTAGAGCGGACGGCCGTACGGGGTCGCGTACAGGGTCAGGGGGGTCGTCCCCATCGCCGAGACGATGTGACGCATCAGCCGGCGGCCCACACCCTGACGGGCATGTCGTGCGGCGACCAGGACCATGCCGATCGCGCCGAGATCCGGGCGTTCCCCCGAGCCGTACTCCGTGACGACGCAGGCGGCGACCAGGCCTCCGTCGGGGTCGTCGATGCCGTACCCCGTTCCGGCCGTGAGGAGCAGCCGCCACTTGTGTTCCTCACGCGGCCACCCCCGGTCCTCGGACAGGTCGGCGCATGCGGTGAGGTCGCGTGGCGTCAGTCGGCGGATGGGCAGAGAGGCGACGGCAGGAATGGGCACGCAGGTCAGGCTGTCCGACCCG
This sequence comes from Streptomyces sp. NPDC001068, assembly GCF_042897315.1. Lineage (NCBI taxonomy): Bacteria > Bacillati > Actinomycetota > Actinomycetes > Kitasatosporales > Streptomycetaceae > Streptomyces > Streptomyces sp. NPDC001068. The sequence goes on from NZ_JBIAYD010000008.1 coordinate 272,476, forward strand.
CACCCGTGGCGTCCACCTGTTTCGAGGTAGACACACGTGCTTTTGGCCATGCCGTAGCCCCCTGCACAGCCGTAGGACAGACGGGGGACGTTTCACGTGAAACATCGCCCCGAGCCCCTCTCCGAGAACTCCCTCGGCGCGGCGTCCCCCTCCGGTTAGCCTCGGGTGTCATGGCGAGACTCCATCTCTTCGATCTTGACGGCACGTTGCTGCACGGCACCTCCGCCCCTGTCGAGATCTCCCGTCAACTCGGCCTGGAGGCCCAGGCAGTGGAGCTTGATCGCGCGATCTCGGCGGGACGCATAGCACCGCCGGAGTATGCGGAACGGGTGCACTCCCTCTGGGCCGAGCTGACCGACGCGCAGGTGACGGCGGCCTTCGACGGAGCGCCCTGGCTGGCCCGTATCCCGGAGGTCTGGGCCGAGATCAGGGCGGCGGGTGACTATTGCGCGGTGGTCTCGCTGTCGCCTTCGTTCTTCGTGGACCGCCTGTTGGGCTGGGGAGCCCATGCGACCTTCGGTTCGCTCTTCCCGGCGGTGCCGTTCGTCGACCCGGTGGACCCGGCCGGCCTCCTCGATGCCGCGGCCAAGGTGACCATCGCCGACCGGCTGTGCGCGGAGTTCGGGGTCGGCCGGGCTGACTGTGTCGCTTATGGGGACTCGATGTCGGACAGGGCGCTGTTCTCGGTGGTCCCGGTGTCCGTGGCCGTCAACGCGGATGGACATCTCGCCGGTCTCGCCACGTACTCGTACGCGGGGCGGGATCTGTGGGATGCCTACGAATTGGCGCGTGACGCCCGGTAGTTGAGGGACCTTGTGGTTCGCCCGTTGCCGGATGTGCGGGGGCGGCAGGCGGGACTTGTGTGCACAACGGCGGCCGGTAGGGTCGACTCCGGTTCCTGTCCGGGTTGAGATGCCTCGGCGGGAGCGACTGCGGTCCATGTCACACTTTCGCCTTACTTGTCCGTACGCGAAGGGGGCACGGGTTCAATGTGGCCATGTGGGCCACAAGCCGCACCAGGAAGAGCCGACCGTCAACGGGGGAACACAAACGCCTTCCGAGCGAAGTGCGCAGACCGATCGAAAAATGTTCGAGGCGAGGCACACCATGGATGCTCCGACCACCACGTCGGCGGGCAACGACGGGGCCGGCGGAAGCAGCTGGTTCACGTCCCCCCACAACACTCCGGTCGAGCCAGCCGCCGAACATCCGGTCGGGGGGCCGGGCGGACGGCAGGGGACGCCGCAGGGCGGCACGTACACGCCTGGAGCGGACCGGGAGCGAATAGGGCCGAGCCAGGAGCCCGGCCCTCTCCACGACCCCGCACAGCCGAGCACGGACGCCTCCCCGGACGCCGTCCGCATCCGGGCCACCATGTCCGAAGTCGGCCCGGTGGCCGACAAGGTCACCTCGTACTTCTACGCACTGCTCTTCGTGCGCCATCCAGAACTGCGTCCCCTGTTCCCGGCCGCGATGGACACCCAGCGGGACCGGCTGCTGAAGGCGCTGCTCACCGCGGCCGAGCACATCGACGACACACCCGTCCTGGTCGACTACCTCCGGAACCTGGGCCGCGGCCACCGCAAGTACGGCACCCGCCCCGAGCACTACCCGGCCGTCGGCGAGTGCCTCATCGGAGCGTTGAGCAAGTACGCCTTGGCGATCTGGGACCGGGACACGGAAGCGGCCTGGGTGCGGGCGTACACGACGATGTCCCAGGTGATGATCGACGCGGCGTCGGCGGACGAGCTGCGCGCACCGGCCTGGTGGCATGCGCAGGTCGTCGCACACGACCTCAGGACCGCCGACGTGGCGGTCCTCACGCTGCGCCCGGACCAGCCGTACCCCTTCCTCGCGGGGCAGTACGCGAGCATGGAGACGCCCTGGTGGCCGAGGGTCTGGAGGCACTACTCCTTCGCCTCGGCACCCCGTTCGGACGGGCTGCTGACCTTCCATGTGAAGGCCGTGCCGGCGGGTTGGGTCTCCAACGCGCTGGTGCACCGAGCCCGCCCCGGTGACGTGGTCCGCCTCGGCCCGCCCGTCGGCTCGATGACCGTCGACCACACACGGGACAACGGGCTGCTCTGCCTGGGCGGCGGCACCGGGATCGCCCCCATCAAGGCGCTGGTCGAGGACATCGCCGAACGCGGCGCGCGCCGCCCGGTCGAGGTGTTCTACGGCGCCCGCACCGACCACGACCTGTACGACATCGACACCCTGCTCCGGATCCAGCAGGGCCACCCCTGGCTCTCGGTCCGCCCGGTCGTCGACCGGCAGGCGCGTCTCCAGCTGCCTGACGCCATCCGGGCCTACGGATCGTGGAGCGAGTACGACGCCTATCTGTCGGGGCCGCCCGGCATGATCCGCAACGGTGTGCACGCCTTGCGGGACGTCGGCATCCCGGCGCACCGCATACGGCACGACTCGGTCGAAGAGCTGGTTGTCGTCGGCGACTGATCCGTCACCCGAGGTCGTGGGCCTGCATGGCTCGTACGCCCTCGATGTTTCCGTCCAGGTAGTGCCGCAGGGAGAGCGGTACCAGGTGCACGGAAGCGATCCCGACACGGGTGAAGGGGACACGCACGATCTCGTACTCGCCCGCGGGCTCGTCGATCTCGGGGCCGTGCCGCAGGGCGGGGTCCATGGACTCCAGCCGGCAGACGAAGAAGTGCTGCACCTTCACCCCGGTGGTGCTGCCGCTGTCGCCGATGTGTTCCACGGTGTCCACGAAGCAGGGCACCACGTCGGTGATCTTGGCACCGAGCTCCTCGTGCACCTCTCGGTGCAGGGCGTCGACGACGGTGGTGTCCTCCGGCTCGACCCCGCCACCGGGAGTGACCCAGTAGGGATCGACACCTGGCTTGGTGCGCTTGATCAGGATCAGGTCGTCGCCGTCCAGGAGAACGGCACGCGCGGTGCGCTTGACCACGGGTCGGACGGTCATGGGAGAAATGTGGCCCAGCTTGTTCCACGTGAAACATCGCGAAGCGCCATCGTGCGGCCGCATCGCGTCAACACCGCCCGATGCGCTCAGCCCCAGTCCACGGCCGCGTGGTGGAGCCACTCGTGCGCCCGCGCCACATGTGGCATGGCGAGCGTGCCGGTCCGCACCACCAGGAAGTAGGTCCGCAGCGGTGGTACCGCCGGCTCGTGCAGCGCCATGACCTCACCGCGGTCCAGCGCGCCCGTGCAGAGATAGCGGGGCAGGACGGCGAGGCCGGCGCCCGCGATAGCGCAGGCGAGGACGGCACGCAGATCGGGCACGACGACGGTGCCCGAGGCGGCAGGCCGGGCATCGAAGACGGAACCCCAGTAGCGCGAGACGAAGGGCAGCGACTCGTGGACCTCGACGACAGGGAGGTTCTCCAGGACCGGCGCGCCCTTGTCGAGTACCGTCCCGCCGCCGATCTCCTCTGCCCAGCGGGGGGCGGCGACCAGTACGTGCTCCTCGTCGCAGAGGGCGGTAGCGGTGAGCAGGGCACCACGCGGCCGTGCCGTACTGATGGCCAGGTCGTGATGTCCGGCGGACAGTCCTTCCAGGGTCTCCTCGGCGTTGCCGAAGGAGGCGCGCAGCGCGAACCCCTGGCCGTCGTCGCGGGCGAGTTCCGAGAGTGCGGGCAGGGCTCGCTCGGCGGTGAACTCGGGTGGCCCGGCGAGATGCAGGGTGCGCACCGAGAAGTCGTCCTCGAGACCGCGCTCGGCTATCTCCACGAGTGCGTCCAGGTGCGGGGCGGCCTTGTGGGCGAGTTCGTCGCCGATGCTGGTCGGCGTCACCCCCCGGGCCTGCCGCAGGAAGAGCGGTCGGCCCAGTTGTCTCTCCAGGCTCCGGATCTGGGAGGTCACGGCCGGCTGGGAGAGTCCGAGCAGGGCGGCGGCGCGGGTGAAGGAGCCGGCCCGGTGCACGGTCACGAAGGTCCGCAGCAAGGCCAGGTCCATCGTTCACCCTTCCCTTGTCCCCGCCCCGTGCCGGCCCAGGAGGCAGGAACCCAACTATAAATAAGTCGATAGGTCTCTGCCCCTACAGTGATTGGACACTGACGCAGAGTCAACTAGCCTTGGTCGCGCGGTTCTTGGCGCGCGGGAACCGGGACGGTCCGAGCCACGAGGGGGGAGGCTCGGACCGTCCGTTTTCCGTAGCCGGACCGGCGCGCGTGTCCGTAATCCGGTCACTGCCCCGACTCGTCGAGGGCGCGGAACACGTCGGCCAGCAGGTCCTCCGGGTCCTCGGCCCCGACCGACAGCCGGATGAACCCCTCCGGTACGTCGTCCCCGCCCCAGCGTCGCCGCCGCTCCGCCGTGGAGCGCACCCCGCCGAAACTCGTCGCGTCGTCGACCAGCCGCAGGGCTTCCAGGAAACGCTCGGCACGCGCGCGCGTGGGCAGCGTGAAGGAGATCACCGAGCCGTAGCGCCGCATCTGCTGGGAGGCGATCTTGTGCGCGGGGTCGTCCGGCAGCCCCGGGTAACGCAGCCCGGTCACGTCGGGCCGCTCGCGGAGCGCCTCGGCGAGCAGCAGGGCGGTGGCGTTCTGCCGGTCCACCCGCAACTGGAGGGTCGCCAGGGAGCGATGGGCCAGCCAGGCCTCCATGGGCCCGGAGATCGCGCCGATGATCTTGCGCCAGCGGCGTACGGCGGCCATGGCCTCGGGATCGCGCCCGGCTACGTACCCAAGCAGGATGTCCCCGTGGCCGGTGAGCTGCTTGGTGCCGCTGGCCACGGAGAAGTCGGCACCCAGCGCCAGCGGCCGCTGGCCGAGGGGGGTGGCGAGGGTGTTGTCGACGGCGACGGCGGCGCCGTGCGCGTGTGCCGCCTCGGCGAGCCGCCGGATGTCGCACACGTCGAGCCCGGGGTTGCACGGCGACTCGATCAGCAGCAGCTTCGCCCCGTCCAGGACGTCGAGCTGGGCGTCTTTGGCGGTCGGCGCGGTGCGCACCTCGATGCCGTAGGCCTCCAGCTGGGCACGGATCAGGGGCAGCACCTGGTAGCCGTCGGACGGCAGCACGACCGCGTCCCCGGCTCGCAGCTGCGAGAACAGCACGGCCGAGACGGCCGCCACGCCGGATGCGAACACCAGCGTCCCGACGTCCTCACCGGGTGCCTCCAGCTCGCCGATGGCGTGCTCCAGGTGGGTCCAGGTCGGGTTCTCGTCGCGGCCGTAGGCGTACGGACCGCTGACCTCGCCGGGCAGGTGGAAGTGTGCGGCGAACACCGGCCCCGGCAGGGTCGGCTCGTTCTTGACCGGTTCGGGGAGTCCCGCGCGCACCGCGCGCGTGCCCTCACCCGTCACGAGGCCGGAGCCGTCGTCGGAATTGGAGCCGGTTTCGTTCATTCCGCTGTTCCCTCCACGTCGTCGCGTACCGCGGCGAGCAGGCCCTCGCTCGCCGCCTCCACCATCTCAAGGCACTCCTCGAAGCCGTCCAGCCCGCCGTAGTACGGATCCGGTACGTCGAGGTCGTCGCCGGCATCGGGATCGTAGGAGCGCAGCAGGCGCACCTTGCGGGCGTCCTCCTCGGTGGGTGCCAGCCGGCGCAAAGCCTTGAGGTGGCCGGAGTCGAGGGCGATCACGAGATCGAGGCGGTCGAACCAGGACGCCTGGAACTGCCGGGCGGTGTGGTCACCGTCGTAGCCGTGCTCCGTGAGGACGCGCACGGTGCGCGGGTCCGCGCCGTCGCCCTCGTGCCAGCCGCCGGTGCCGGCGCTGTCGACCTCGACACGGTCGTCCAGGCCGGCCTCGGCCGTGCGGGCACGGAAGACGGATTCGGCCATCGGGGAACGGCAGATGTTGCCGGTGCAGACGAAACAGACGCGGTAGGTCATCGGGTGCTCAGTCCGTGTCGGGGAGGATCATGTTCAGGGCCCAGGACACGATCGAGATGATGAGACCGCCGAGGACGGCCGTCCAGAACCCCTCCACGTGGAAGCTCAGGTCGAGCTTGTCGCACACCCACGACGTCAGCAGCAGCATCAGCGCGTTGACCACCAGGGTGATCAGGCCGAGAGTGAGGATGAACAGCGGGAAGGTAAGGATCTTCACGATCGGCTTGACCAGGAAGTTCACGACGCCGAAGACCAGGGCGACCAGGATCAGCGTCCAGACCTTCTTGGTGGTGCTGTCGCCGGTCAGGGTGATCTTGTCGAGCAGCCACACGGCGACGGCGAGGGCGCCCGCGTTCACGATCGTCTTGACTACGAAATTCTTCATGTGTCTGATCGTGGCAGAAGAGATCGGACGCGAGCAGTGAGGCGAGGGCGAACGACGGCGATGAAGGCATTCCGGCTGGACGAACTGGAGGCGGAACGCGCCGCCAACGACGGTGCCTACCTGCAGTTTCTGCGTGAGCGGAACATGTCCGTCGGCCTCTACGCGCTGGACGCGGGAGCCCAGGACCCGCAGAGGCCGCACAACCAGGACGAGGTGTACTTCGTCGTCAGCGGCCGCGCCGCGATCACCGTCGGCATGGAGACCACCCAGGTGGCCAGGGGCAGTGTCGTGTACGTGCCGGCCGGGGTGGCTCACAAGTTCCATCACATCAGCGAGGACCTGAGGGTTCTGGTCGTCTTCTCTCCGCCCGAGGCGTGACCTCTTCCCTCAGGGTTCCCTAGGGGAGAGGTCAGGGGAGGACAAGGGATCAGAGGCCCCCGGACGCCCCCCTCGCGGCTCTAGCATCGAGTGCAGGACATCGCATCGTGCGGCGCGCACGAGACCGACGGTACGTGCAGAAGCGCACGGGAAAGCAGAGGGCAGGGCAATGCGAGAGATCTTCACGGGTCTGCCGTGGTGGGTGAAGTGGATCGCGGTGCCGGTCATAGCGCTGGTGGTGTTCGGCGGTCTGATCGGCTCCATCGTCGGCTTCCTGGCCTACCTGCTCTTCAAGCTGCTGATCTTCGTGGCGCTGGTCGGCGGACTGATCTACGTCGTGCGGAAGTTCATGTCGAACTCATCGTCGAAAAGCGACTGGTGAGGCCATGGGAATCGGTGACCGGTAACAGGAATCGCCGGTTCCCTCGGGGGAGGGAAGTTTCCCGTACGGGCCGACTTGGAGCGGTGGCAGACGGTTAGAGTCGCTGACCCCCTCGCGCTCTGGGAGTGACCCTTGGCCACGCTTGACGCCCCCTCCGCACTCACGGAACTTCCACCACCCCCCACCCAGCGCCGGTCCAGCACACCCCCCGTGCAGCGGCCGGCGACCCCGTCCGACCCCGCACAGCCGCACTCGGCCACCCTCATCGGCTCCGTGCGGCGTGCGATGCGCCTGTTGGAGTGTGCCGCCGGACACGAACACGGCGCTCCCGCGAAACAACTGGCGCGCGAGACCGGCCTCGCACTGCCCACCGCCTACCACCTGTTGCGCACCCTGGTCCACGAGGGTTATCTGCGGCGCGACAAGGGCCTGTTCTTCCTCGGTGAGGCCGCTGAGCGGCTGAGCAGCAGCGGGGCGCAGCAGAAACGTCGCAGCGAGGTGGTCGACACCCTCGCGCACTGGCGGGATTCGATCGGTGCCCCGGTGTACTACGCGATGTACCGGGACGGCGAGATCGAGGTCGTGGGCGTCGCCGACTCCCCGTCCATCCCGGCGGCCGAGGAATGGGCCGACTTCCGGGAGACGGGCCACGCGCACGCCATCGGCCAGTGCCTGCTGTCGCAGCTGGACGAGAGCACCCGCCGCGATCATCTCGCCCGGTACCCCCTGCAGACCCTGACCCCGTACACGGCCCGCGACAGCCACGCGCTGCTGCGGAGGCTGGAGCGGACCCGGCGCATGGAGGTTCTGGCGGAGCGCCAGGAGTACGCGCTGGGCACGGTGTGCGCGGCGATCCCCATCACGGTCGGCACCACGGCGGCCACGGTGGCCATCTCCCTGCCCCTGCAGCAGGCCGACCGGTTGCTGCCCGCCGCACGGCAGTTGCAGGCGGAGGTGGGTCGGCGTCTGGGCTCTCTGGCCATCGCTATCAGTATCTGAAAACTTACTCCTTGTGATCTGCTGTGTACGTTCAGCAAGATTTGACCACCATCAAAGGGATAAAACCCGGCCAGTCGGTGTCATATGACGGGGTAGGCGATGCGCGAGTCCGTACAAGCAGAAGTCATGATGAGCTTTCTCGTCTCGGAGGAGCTCTCATTTCGCATCCCCGTGGAGTTGCGTTACGAGACCTGTGATCCGTACGCCGTGCGGCTCACCTTCCATCTGCCCGGGGACGCGCCGGTGACCTGGGCTTTCGGCCGTGAGCTGCTGATCGACGGGGTGGGCAGGCCGTGCGGGGAGGGCGATGTGCACATCGCTCCCGCCGACTCCGAGGTGCTGGGTGAGGTCCTGATCAGGCTTCAGGTCGGCGGCGACCAGGCGGTCTTCCGGTCCTCGGCGCCGCCCCTGGTGGCGTTCCTCGACCGTACGGACAAGCTGGTTCCGCTGGGCCAGGAAGGCGCGCTCGCCGACTTCGACGCCCATCTCGAAGAGGCTCTGGACCGGATCCTGGCCGAGGAGCAGAGCGCGGGCTGAAGCGTCACGGCACGGGGCGCGAGCCGCTCCTCCGGGCCGCACAAGGGCGCGCAGGAACGCTTCTGCGCGTCCCCGGGAAGCCACGGGAACGCCTCTCCCCGGAGACGCCTCTCCTGGTGCGGACCCGCCCCGCACGGGGCTGTGAGCCGCACCGGACCGCGCGCCCACACCGAAACAGTCCGCACCGCACGGAACCCTCCGCCCCGCACCGCGTCCCGCGGGCCCCCTCACCGCTTCCGGCGCCGCCCTCCTCGCCCGCCGCGCGCCGGGGCCGTCTCCACGGCCGCGGACACTTCCTTGCCCGGCCGGTCCGCCGACACCACCAGCGCGGCCAGCAGCGTGGTGACGGGCACCGAGGCGACGAGGCCGATCGAACCGACCAGCGTGCGCACGATCTCCTCGGCCACCAGCTCACTGTTGGCGACCGTGGCCACACTGCTCTGCGCGATGGAGAAGAGCAGCAGCAACGGCAGCGCGGCACCCGCGTAGGCCAGGACCAGGGTGTTGACGACGGAGGCGATGTGGTCGCGGCCGATGCGGATGCCTGCCCGGTACAGCCCGCGCCAGCCCATCGTCGGGTTGGCCTCGTGCAGCTCCCAGACGGCCGAGGTCTGCGTCACCGTCACGTCGTCCAGGACGCCGAGCGAACCGATGATGACACCGGCCAGCAGCAGACCGCTCATGTCGATGGACGGGTACAGGCCGTGGATCAGGCCGGTGTTGTCGTCGGTGTTGCCGGTGAGCGCGGCCCAGTCGATGAACTCCGAGCCGAGGACGCCGATCAGGCACAGCGAGACCAGGGTGCCCAGCACCGCCACCGAGGTCCGCGCCGACAGGCCATGGCACATGTACAGGGCGATCAGCATGATCGCGCTCGATCCGACCACCCCCACCAGCAGCGGATTCGAACCCTGGAGGATCGCGGGCAGGATGAAGAGGGTCAGCACCATGAAGCTGACGGCGAGTGCGACGAGCGCCATCACACCGCGCAGCCGGCCGACCACGACGACGGCGAGCGCGAAGATCCCGGCGAGCAGCGCCATCGGGAACTTCCGGTCCACATCGGTGACCGAGTACTGGAGGTCCTTGGGCGCCGAGGGCTCGTAGGCGACCACGACCTTCTCGCCCTGGTGCAGCTGGCGCGACTGGTCGGGCTGCACGATCTCGGTGAACGTCCGGCCCGTGTCCTTGCCGGTGTCCACCCGGACCGTGGCCTTCTTGCAGGTGCCGCTCTCCTCCTGGTTCGCCGAACTGCCCTCCGGGGTGGAGGTATCACCGGTCGAGCCGCCCCCGGAGGCGTTGACCGACTTGCAGCTGACCGCCACGACCTTGGCGACCGTCGCCCGCTGGGTCTGACGGTCGAAGCCGACGCCGGTGCGTTCGTGCGCCGGGGCGCCACCGGGCCACAGCGCCACCAGGCCGACCACGACCGCGGCGGTGAAGGGAATGAGGATCGCCGCGATGACCTTGCGCAGATGCTTGGAGACCGGCGCGGCGGGCCCGTGGCTGTGCGAGTGACCGTGCCCGCCGCCCGACCCGGAGCCGCCCTGGCCGGAACCCCGGCCGGGCGGGTGGCCATGGGCATGGCCGTCGTCGTGACGGTGCGCGTGCCCACGGTCGTACGAGTGGTCCTGGACGTGGTCGTGTCCGTCACCGGCACCGTGGCCCCCGTGGCCGGTTCCGCCGCCCGGTGCGGCGCCGTTGCCGCGCCTCGGGTCGGGGGGCGGAGAGGGGTGCTGCTGTGTCGTGGTCACCGCCCGATCATCGCAAGAACGGCAGGGGCCCTCTGTTCACCGCGCCCGAATTGACGCTAGCGTGGAGGCACCTTTGCACACGCGGGAGCTCGGAGCACCGGGCTGAGAGGGCGCTGACCTCCGTATTCGCGATGTTTCACGTGGAACGAGTGACGTTTCACAAGGAACGCCGCCAGACGGAAGCCGCTGCGTCGACCGCCGAACCTGTTACCGGGTAATGCCGGCGTAGGGAGTAGGTCTCATGACCAACAAGGACGTACGCACGCCTGCCTTCAGCCAGGACGAACAGCCCATTGCGGGCGAAACATCCACGGGGGCCGGGAAGTCCATCGGCTGGCACAAGGGGTATGTCGAGGGCTCGCGCCCCGATCTCCGGGTGCCGGTCCGTCAGGTGCACCTCACCAACGGGCAGTCGGTCACGCTCTACGACACCTCCGGCCCGTACACCGATCCCCTCGTCGAGACCGACGTGCGCCGGGGGCTGCCGCCTCTGCGGGAGAACTGGATCATCACCCGTGGGGACACCGCGGAGTACGCGGGCCGTCCCGCCCGTCCGGAGGACGACGGGATCAAGCACACCTCACCGCGTGGTGGGCTGCGCAACCTGGACGCGGTCTTCCCGGGCCGCCCCCGCCTGCCGCGTCGCGGCCGGGAGGGCGAGGCGGTGACACAACTGGCGTACGCCCGCCGGGGTGAGGTCACCCCGGAGATGGAGTACGTGGCCATCCGGGAGAACGTCTCCCCCGAGGTGGTCCGTGAGGAGATCGCGGCGGGACGGGCCGTGCTGCCGGCCAACGTCAACCACCCCGAGATCGAGCCGATGATCATCGGCAAGCGGTTCCTGGTGAAGGTCAACGCGAACATCGGCAACTCCGCGGTGACCTCCTCGATCGAGGAGGAGGTGGAGAAGATGACCTGGGCGACCCGCTGGGGCGCCGACACGGTCATGGACCTCTCCACCGGGCGGAACATCCACACCACCCGCGAGTGGGTGCTGCGCAACTCCCCCGTTCCCATCGGCACGGTGCCGCTCTACCAGGCACTGGAGAAGGTCGACGGCAGGGCCGAGGAGCTGACCTGGGAGATCTACAAGGACACGGTGATCGAACAGGCCGAGCAGGGCGTGGACTACATGACCGTCCACGCGGGTGTGCGGCTGCCGTACGTGCCGCTCACCGCCAACCGCAAGACAGGCATCGTCTCGCGTGGCGGCTCGATCATGGCGGCCTGGTGCCTCGCGCACCACAAGGAGTCGTTCCTGTACGAGAACTTCGAGGAACTCTGCGAGATCCTCGCCGCCTACGACGTCACGTACTCGCTGGGCGACGGCCTGCGCCCCGGCTCCATCGCGGACGCCAACGACGAGGCGCAGTTCGCGGAGTTGCGCACGCTCGGGGAACTCAACCGGATCGCGAAGCGTTTCCACGTACAGACGATGATCGAGGGCCCGGGCCATGTCCCGATGCACAAGATCAAGGAGAACATCGACCTTCAGCAGGAGATCTGCGATGAAGCTCCGTTCTATACGCTCGGCCCGCTGACCACGGACGTCGCGCCGGCGTACGACCACATCACCTCCGGCATCGGTGCCGCGATGATCGCCTGGTGGGGCACGGCGATGCTGTGCTACGTCACCCCCAAGGAGCACCTGGGCCTGCCCAACCGGGACGACGTCAAGACCGGCGTCATCACCTACAAGATCGCCGCCCATGCGGCCGACCTCGCCAAGGGGCACCCGGGCGCGCAGGAATGGGACGACGCGCTGTCCGACGCGCGCTTCGAGTTCAGGTGGGAGGACCAGTTCAACCTCGCCCTGGACCCCGACACGGCCCGCGAGTTCCACGACGAGACCCTTCCGGCGGAGCCGGCGAAGACCGCCCACTTCTGCTCGATGTGCGGACCGAAGTTCTGCTCGATGAAGATTAGCCAAAGCATCACAGAGCAGTTCGGCGGTAAGGCGGCTGAGGGGGCGTCACCGGAGGAGGTCGCGGAGGGGATGCTCCAGAAGTCGAAGGAGTTCGCAGCTACCGGGAACAGGGTGTATCTGCCGATCGCCGACTGACTCACACGAGTGCAAGCGCCGTCCCGGAGAAGGCCAGGCTCCGAGGGGCGGCGCTCCGTCGCGAAGCTTGATCCAGAAGCCGCCGTAGGCTGACTGCCTGACGGTGGATCGGTAGGAGCAGGTGGGCCGCGGGCATGGGCATATGGGATGTGAAGCCCGACGAGGAGCGGTTGCGGTGGGCGCTGGAACCGTTCGTGTCCGTTGGACCTTTGAGGTTCGGGATGGATCCCACCGAAGTGGCCGCTGTGCTTGACCAGGAGGCGGCGGACTTCTCGAGGAGCATTCCGTGGGGTGACACCGTGACGCGCAAGGAGAGCTTCACCGATGTGGGCCTGACGGTCTACTACGCGGATGAGAACCGCTTGGCCGGCGCAACGGCGGACGCGCGTCTCGGGCCTCAGGTCTTGGCCGACGGCACGGCGCTGGTCGGCCGTGTGCCGTCGGAGCTGGAGCAGTGGATCACTGATCGAGCCGAGGTCAGGGAGCCCTACTCCGAACTCTTCTACCTGCCTGGGGCCGATCCCGGCTCGCAGACGCTCGGTCTTGTGGTCTGCGTGCAGCGGGTCGCAGACGTTGTCCTGACCCGGCCGGTCTTCCTGGCGTCTGAATGGATCGATGACGTCTACCACCGTCTCCCGTCCTCGGAGTGGGCGACTTTTTGAAGCCGACTGTCCGGCACTCCTGGATCCCAGGACATCCGTCGTGAGCACGGTGGAGGTCGAGGGGAGGTCGAGGAGGGCATGGCGCAGGAGTCCGGGGAGTTCGCGGGCGGCGGGGACCGGGCGTCCGGCCTGCGCCCCCGGCCGGGGGCGCAGGCCGGGCTATTCCGGCTGGTGTTCCGGGCCACCGAAGTCCGGGCTGGTGTAGTCCGGGCTGGTGAAGCTCGGCCGGGCGGCGGGGGCGGTGCCGTCGTCGGTGCTGAAACCGGGCCGGTCGTAGCCCAGACGCGGCATCCGGTTCCCCGGATCCGGGGGGGCCGTACGGCGCGGTTCGACCGTGCTGGGTTCGGTGGCCAGCGCTTCCCGGAGGAAGGGCAGGATGCCGCGTTCCAGCAGGGTGTCCCGCCACGCGTCCCGGGCCTTGGCCACCTCCCCACCGGGTTCGCCGTAGGCTCCGGCCTCCAGTGAGGGGCTGTTGCGCAGGGCGGTGAGCAGCAGCCCCGCGCCGGCCATGATGATCGCGGCCGCGGTCAGCACGCCGAAGACCCAGCCGGCCGTCAGCATGGTCTGGGCGAACGCCGGGGCCGGATCCAGCATCTTCAGGACGTAGCCGACGAGCAGGAAGATCGCGGCGGCGGTGCCGGCCAGCACCGGCGCCAGGACCAGGGCGAGGGCGAAGCCGCCGGCGCCCGTGGTCTCGGCGGCCTCGCCGAGAGTGGTGGCGAGCCCCGTCGCACCGCCCGTGGCCGACTCCGCGGAGCCGGACTCCTGAACGGGGGGCGGGGTGGACCGCGCGGGGTTGCGCAGTTCCTCGCGGACCTTCACATAGTGCTGGTACTCGGTCGCCGCGGCCGCCGTTATCAGTGCGGTGGCGTTGAGCGCCATGGTGCGCAGCTGTTCGGTGTTCAGACGCCGGCCGCCACCGGCCAGTTCGGGACGGTAAGGGGCGGAGCGCAGCGCCTCATCGAGGATCCGCTCGTATTCCTGGCGGTCCTCGCTGTGCAGGTGCTGCGGAACGCTGTTCATGTGCATCCCCCGATGCTCCGTAGGGCTTGTGGCTCGCACGCCGGCGAACCGTCGGGCAGAAACGGAGGGGAGCCTGCTACGGATAAACCGATGGTAGAGCCGTCAAGGCACGCGGTGACAGGGGGTTGCCGGAAATTGGGGGTGGCCCGCGTGTGACATCGGGGTACAGAATTACGCGCCGAACGCTCAGACGTCGAGCGGAAGTTGCCTGACCAGGAGCTTTCCGGCCATGGTCACTCCGCCGTCCATGGCGATGGCCAGCCCGTCCGCGTAGACGTGCGGTCCTTCCACCACCGGACCGGCGTTCTCCTCGCCGTCCTCGGAGCCGACCTCCCCCAGCAGATAGGGAATCGGGCTGTGTCCGTGAACGATGCGGGTGCCGCCGTACGTATCGAGAAGGGAACGGACGGCGTCTGCACCCCCTTCGTCGCGGAAGGAGAACCGCTTGGTGAACTTACGGAACACGTCCCAGACCTCCTCCGCGTCGTTGCGGGTGATGGTCTCGCGGACGTTGTCGTTGACCGCCTCGATGGAGTCGCCGTAGTCGAGGTAGGCGGTGGTGTCCGAGTGGACCAGCAGGTAGCCGTCGACCTCCTCGACCGCGTCCAGGCGGGCCATCCACTGGAGGTGGTGGTCCTGGAGCCGGTCCATGTCGGTCTTCTGGCCGCCGTTGAGCAGCCAGGCCGCCTGGAAGGTGGCGGTGCCCGCGCCGGAGTTGACGGGGGTGTCGCCGAACCGTTTCGCGCCGAGCAGCAGCAGCTCGTGGTTGCCCATGAGGGCCTTGCAGTAGCCACCGGCCGCGGCCGCCTCGGCGGACAGCCGCATCACCAGGTCGATGACGCCGATGCCGTCGGGGCCCCGGTCGGTGAAGTCGCCGAGGAACCAGAGCCGGGCGGTGCCCGCGCACCACTGCCCGTCCGCGTCGATCAGACCCTGCTCGCGCAGCGCGTCGACCAGTTCGTCGAGGTAGCCGTGCACGTCCCCGACGACGTACAGCGGGCCGGGACCGGCGTCCGTCCGGGCGGCCGGTTCGGCGGCCGGCTCGACCGGCAGCCGGAGCGTGTCGCCGCTGTTGATGACGGGCAGGTCGCGCTGGGTGGGCGTGTACCCCTCGGGATAGCCGTCGGGGTACGGCTCGTCGAGCGCCGGGACGACGTCGCCGGGGTGGGTGCTCTCGGCGTACGGACCGGTCTCGTTGACGTACGCGGGCACCCGGAAGTCGCGCACCGTCGCCGTCCGTTCCGCCTCGGGTCCCTGACCGGCCCCCTGAGTCATCAGACCCCTCCACCATCGCGCCGCATCTGCACCGCTTCGGACTGCCTGGTCGCAGCGGCCCGCGGTGTCGTGGGCCCATCATAGGAATGCCCGTCGCGCCGTGTGATGACCCAGGGGTGGTGAATCGGAGCAGGACTCCACTTCAGCGCGGCTTTCGCCCCGGTTGGGCAGGGCTTCGACCATCGGCCGCGCACCTGCCGGCCGCCTTCCGCCGACGCGCGGCAGGCGCGTCGGCGGCCCCGCTGCGGGTGCCGACCCGCGGGGCGGCCGCACGCGGCTTCGCGGCGCGGGTGCCGAGGAGCCGTGCCGCGGCGCGGGCGCCGAGGTGGCGTGCCGGGGTGTGGGTGCGGAAGGGCCGCGCGGGGGTGCGGGGCGTCCGTCCGCGGGTACGGGCCGTTCGTGCTACTCCTCCTCCGGTGCCCGTGGCGGGCTGACCGTGGTGCGCGGCGGGCGTCGCTGGGAAGAGGTACGCACGATCAGTTCGGTCGGTATCACCTGCTCGACCGGCTGGTCCGATTCGACCCCCTCGATCGCGTCGATGAGCAGCTGGACCACCGCGGTCCCGATGCGGCGCGGCTTCAGGGAGAGCGTGGTGATGGGCGGTTCGGTGCTGGCGTACACGGTCGACTCGCTGCAGCACACCAGCAGCAGGTCTTCGGGGACGCGCAGCCCGTAGCGGCGGGCGGCGGCCAGCAGGTCGGTGCCGTTGGGGTCGAAGAGGCCGTAGACGGCGTCCGGGCGGTCCGGTCGGGCCAGCAGCCGGTCGGCGGCGACGGCACCCGCGCAGGGATCGTGCGCCGGGTAGGCCTCGTACACCGGGTCCTGGCCGACCCGCTCGCACCAGCGCAGGTAGGCGGTGGTGGACAGGTGGGTGTACGTGTCCGTCGTGGTGCCCGTGAGCAGGCCGATCCGGCGGGCGCCCGCGTCGGCGAGATGGTCGAGGATGCCGAGTACGGCCGCCTCGTGGTCGTTGTCCACCCAGGCGGTGACGGGGAGCGCCCCGGCCGGCCGGCCGTCGGAGACCACCGGCAGCCCCTGCCGGACCAGCTCGCTGACCACCGGGTCCTGGTCGGAGGGGTCGATCACGACCGTGCCGTCCAACGCGACGTTGGACCAGACGTCGTGGCGTGAGGTCGCGGGCAGGATCACCAGGGCGTAGCCGCGGGCGAGCGCGGCGGAGGTGGCGGCCCGGGCCATCTCGGCGAAGTACGCGAACTCGGTGAAGGTGAAAGGTTCATCCCCGTACGTCGTCACGGTCAGGCCGATGAGTCCCGACTTGCCGGTACGGAGGGTGCGGGCGGCGGCCGAGGGGCGGTACCCCAGTCGGTCGGCGACCTCGCGGACGTGGCGTCGGGTGGCATCCGGAAGCCGGCCCTTGCCGTTCAGGGCGTCGGAGACGGTCGTGATGGAGACTCCGGCGGCGGCGGCCACGTCTCTGATGCCCGCCCGGCCCGGCCGGCTGCCTCGCCGAGTGGTTTCCGCGCGGCTCACCTGGTGCTTCCCTGCTGCTGTCATGGCGAGCCGATAGTAGGGCTCATGCGGTGGGGTAGTGCGGACGCATATGCACGCGTTGACAGGCACGTTTCTGCAAGGTCAAAGGGGGTCAACTACCTTAGAAAGAAAGTCAGTTGAATGATCCAA
Source organism: Streptomyces sp. NPDC001068 (assembly GCF_042897315.1). NCBI lineage: Bacteria > Bacillati > Actinomycetota > Actinomycetes > Kitasatosporales > Streptomycetaceae > Streptomyces > Streptomyces sp. NPDC001068. Next base: position 289,389 of record NZ_JBIAYD010000008.1, read on the forward strand.
TGGTGAGACGTGACTTGTCGGCACGCATGGGCCTGCCAAGTTCCCGATGTCTCGAAGAGGTCTCAACTCACCTTCACGGGTGATGCGCGCCAGGGCGCGAGCCACCGGCGCGTAGATATATGTAGGGCGCGCCCCCGAAAAATGCGCCTTCGTGTGGTGATGCCCGTGATGCCGGTGGGACGGATGAGGTCAGGTCCACGCCTACCGGGTCGCTCCGCTCCTGTACGCAGCGGAGCCGAATCCTCATAAGGTGAGCAGTATTGGATGCCGGCGGTGCGGACGGTCCGCCGGTGGTCGCGAGGAGGACTGCGGTGAGCGAGACGAGCCCCAAGCTGCGCGCCGAGCTGGAGGGTATCCCCACCTACAAGCCGGGCAAGCCCGCCGCGGCCGACGGACCGGTCGCCTACAAGCTCTCCTCCAACGAGAATCCGTATCCTCCGCTGCCCGGAGTGATGGAGTCGGTGACCGCTGCGGCCGCCGCCTTCAACCGCTACCCGGACATGGCGTGCACGGCGCTGATGAACGAGCTGTCGGACCGCTTCGGTGTCCCGCTCGGCCACCTGGCCACCGGCACCGGCTCGGTCGGCGTCGCCCAGCAACTGATCCAGGCGACCAGCGGTCCCGGCGACGAGGTCATGTACGCCTGGCGGTCCTTCGAGGCGTACCCGATCATCACGCAGATCAGCGGCGCCCGCTCGGTCCAGGTGCCGCTCACCGCGGGGGAGGTGCACGACCTGGACGCGATGGCGGACGCCATCACCGACCGGACGCGCCTGATCTTCGTCTGCAACCCGAACAACCCGACCGGCACGGTGGTGAAGCGGGCCGAGCTGGAGCGTTTCCTGGACCGGGTTCCGGGTGACGTGCTGGTGGTCCTCGACGAGGCCTACCGGGAGTTCATCCGCGACCCCGAGGTGCCCGACGGTGTCGAGATCTACCGCGATCGGCCGAACGTCTGCGTCCTGCGGACCTTCTCCAAGGCCTACGGGCTCGCCGGCCTGCGCGTCGGCTTCGCGATCGCCCATGAGCCGGTGGCGGCGGCGCTGCGCAAGACGGCGGTGCCGTTCGGCGTGAGCCAGCTGGCCCAGGAGGCGGCGATCGCCTCGCTGCGTGCCGAGGACGAACTGCTCGGCCGGGTCGGCTCGCTGGTCTGCGAGCGGCAGCGCGTGATGGGTTCCCTCCGTGCCCAGGGCTGGACGGTGCCCGAGACCCAGGCGAACTTCGTGTGGCTGCGGCTGGGGGAGCGTACGACGGCTTTCGCGCGGCTCTGCGAGGAGCACGGCACGGTCATCCGTCCGTTCGCGGGCGAGGGGGTCCGGGTGACGATCGGGGAGACCGAGGCGAACGACATCTTCCTGAAGGCCGCGGAGAACTTCCGCAAGGAGCTCTAGCCGCAAGGAGCCCGGCCCGTAGGCCGTGGGGAGTTCCCGCGGAGGGGAGCTTCCGGGCTCCGGTGGCCGAACAGTCGCACCCGTACGGGGCCGTCCATGGGGCGGCCCCGTTTGCGTGGGGTTTCACGTGAAACCGGGGGCCGCCGCGGCGACGTGACGCAGAAGACACGACCCCCCTGGATCCTTTGAAAATCGTTACGTCATAATGGCTTGTGAATGTGAATGCATTCACAAGCTCGTCCTCTTTGGTATGTGATGTGCAGGACAAAGAGGACAAAAGCCGCTGTAACCCGGCGACGTAAGGAGACTGACGACGTGTACCTGGCCCTGGCGCCGGAGACGCTGGCGCGTTGGCAGTTCGGCATCACCACCGTCTACCACTTCCTGTTCGTCCCGCTGACGATCTCCCTGGCCGCCCTGACGGCCGGCCTGCAGACCGCCTGGGTGCGCACGGAGAAGGAGAAGTACCTCAGGGCCACCAAGTTCTGGGGCAAGCTCTTCCTGATCAACATCGCGATGGGCGTGGTCACCGGCATCGTGCAGGAGTTCCAGTTCGGTATGAACTGGTCGGACTACTCGCGGTTCGTCGGGGACATCTTCGGTGCCCCGCTCGCCTTCGAGGCACTGATCGCGTTCTTCTTCGAGTCCACCTTCATCGGGCTGTGGATCTTCGGCTGGGACAAGCTGCCCAAGAAGATCCACCTGGCCTGCATATGGATGGTCTCCATCGGCACCGTCCTGTCCGCCTACTTCATCCTCGCGGCCAACTCGTGGATGCAGCACCCCGTCGGCTACAAGATCGACAAGGTGAAGGGGCGCGCCGAACTGACCGACTTCTGGGCCGTCCTGACCCAGAACACCGCGCTGGCCCAGGCCTTCCACACGCTGGCCGCGTCCTTCCTGACCGGCGGCGCGTTCATGGTCGGCATCGCCGCCTTCCACCTGTTCCGCAAGAAGCACATCACCGTGATGAAGACCTCGCTGCGACTGGGCCTGGTCACCGTGGTCATCGCCGGCCTGCTCACCGCGATCAGCGGCGACACCCTCGGCAAGGTCATGTTCAAGCAGCAGCCGATGAAGATGGCCGCAGCGGAGGCGCTGTGGGACGGCCAGCACTCGGCACCGTTCTCGGTCTTCGCCTACGGCGACGTCAGCAAGGGCCACAACAGCGTCGAGTTCTCGGTCCCCGGCGTGCTGTCGTTCCTCGCCGACGACAACTTCAACTCGTACGTCCCCGGCATCAACGACACCAACAAGGCGGAGCAGCAGAAGTACGGCCCCGGCGACTACCGTCCGATCATCCCCGTCACCTTCTGGGCGTTCCGCTGGATGATCGGCTTCGGCATGGCCTCCTTCGCCATCGGCCTGGCCGGACTCTGGCTGACCCGGCGGAAGTTCATGCTGCCGCAGCACCTGCGGGTCGGTGAGGACGAGGTGCCGCACCTGGTCCTCTTCAGGAACAAGGCCCTCAGCCCGAAGCTCGGCAGGCTGTACTGGCTGGTGGCGATCTGGACGCTGGGCTTCCCGCTGATCGCCAACTCCTGGGGCTGGATCTTCACCGAGATGGGCCGCCAGCCCTGGGTCGTCTACGGCGTCCTGCAGACGCGTGACGCCGTCTCCCCCGGTGTCTCCCAGACCGAGATCCTCATCTCGCTGATCACCTTCACGGCGCTGTACGCCGTCCTCGCCGTCATCGAGGTCAAGCTGCTGGTGAAGTACATCAAGGCCGGCCCGCCCGAACTCACCGACGACGACCTCAATCCGCCCACGAAGATCGGTGGCGAGGCGCGGGACGCCGACAAGCCGATGGCCTTCTCGTACTAGGCCCAGGGAGACGCAGTCATGGAACTTCACGACGTCTGGTTCGTCCTGATCGCCGTCCTGTGGACCGGCTACTTCTTCCTCGAGGGCTTCGACTTCGGGGTCGGCATCCTCACCAAGCTGCTCGCTCGGGACCGGCCGGAGAAGCGGGTGCTGATCAACACGATCGGCCCGGTCTGGGACGGCAACGAGGTGTGGCTGCTCACCGCGGGCGGCGCGACCTTCGCGGCCTTCCCCGAGTGGTACGCCACGCTCTTCTCCGGGTTCTACCTGCCCCTGCTGGTCATCCTGGTCTGCCTGATCGTCCGGGGTGTCGCCTTCGAGTACCGGGCGAAGCGACCCGAGGAGAACTGGCAGCGCAACTGGGAGACCGCGATCTTCTGGACCTCGCTGATCCCGGCGTTCCTGTGGGGCGTGGCCTTCGGGAACATCGTGCGGGGAGTGAAGATCGACCGGCACTTCGACTACGTCGGCAATGTCGGGGACCTGCTCAACCCGTACGCCCTGCTGGGCGGACTCGTGACGCTGACCCTGTTCACCTTCCACGGTGCGGTGTTCACCGCGCTCAAGACCGTCGGTGACATCCGGGTACGGGCTCGGAAGCTGGCGGCCAGGGTCGGGCTGGTCGCGGCCGTGCTGGCGCTGGTCTTCCTGCTGTGGACCCAGGCCGACAGCGGGGACGGCAAGAGCCTGGTGGCCCTGGTGGTGGCGGTCGTCGCGCTGGTCGCCGCCCTGGTGGCCAACCTGCGGGGCCGTGAGGGATGGGCGTTCGCCCTGTCCGGCGTCACCATCGTGGCCGCCGTGGCGATGCTCTTCCTGTCGCTCTTCCCGAACGTCATGCCCTCGTCGCTCGACCCGGACTGGAACCTCACGGTCTCCAACGCCTCGTCGAGCCCCTACACCCTCAAGATCATGACGTGGCTGGCGGCGGTCGCCACCCCGCTCGTCATGCTCTACCAGGGGTGGACGTACTGGGTGTTCCGCAAGCGGATCGGCACCCAGCACATCGCGGCCGAAGCCGCGCACTGAGTCACGGGGAGGGGTGTTTCACGTGAAACCAATCGATCCACGTCTGCTGCGCCACGCCCGGTCCACCCGTCTCTTCCTGGTCGCGGTCATCGGCCTCGGCACGGTCGGGGCCGGGCTGGTCATCGCCCAGGCGATGCTCATCGCCGACGTGGTGGTCGGCGCCTTCCGGCACGGCGACCCGGTGTCCGAACTCCGCACCCCTCTCCTGCTCCTGGTGGCCGTCGCCCTCGGCCGGGCGCTGGTCTCCTGGCTCACCGAACTCGCCGCGCACCGTGCGAGCGCGTCGGTCAAGTCCGAGCTGCGCGGGCGCCTTCTCGACCGGGCGGTGGCGCTCGGTCCCGGCTGGCTCAGCGGTCAGCGGACCGGATCGCTGGTCACCCTCGCCACGCGTGGTGTCGACGCCCTGGACGACTACTTCTCCCGCTACCTGCCCCAGTTGGGGCTCGCGGTGGTCGTTCCGGTCGCGGTGCTGGCCCGGATCGTCACCGAGGACTGGGTGTCCGCGGCGATCATCGTCGGCACTCTGCCTCTCATCCCGCTGTTCATGGTGCTGATCGGCTGGGCCACCCAGTCGCGCATGGACCGCCAGTGGCGGCTGCTGTCCCGGCTGTCCGGCCACTTCCTGGACGTGGTCACCGGGCTGCCCACGCTGAAGGTGTTCGGCAGGGCCAAGGCGCAGGCCGATTCCATCCGCCGGATCACCGGCGAGTACCGGCAGGCGACCATGCGGACCCTGCGGATCGCCTTTCTCTCGTCCTTCGCGCTGGAACTGCTGGCCACGCTGTCGGTGGCACTGGTCGCGGTCACCATCGGCATGCGGCTGGTCCACGGCGACATGGACCTGTACACCGGGCTGGTCATCCTGGTGCTGGCGCCGGAGGCGTACCTCCCGCTGCGCCAGGTGGGCGCCCAGTACCACGCGGCGGCGGAGGGGCTCGCGGCGGCGGAGGAGATCTTCGCGGTGCTGGAGACACCGGTGCCCGCGTCCGGTACGGGCGAGGTCCCTTCCGAGGCCTCCCTCGCCTTCGACGCGGTGACGGTCCGCTACCCGGGCCGCTCGGCGGACGCGGTGACCGGAGTGTCGTTCACCGTGGAGCCCGGCGAGACCGTGGCACTGGTCGGCCCCAGCGGGGTCGGCAAGTCGACGCTGGTGAACGTGGTACTGGGGTTCGTGAGGCCGACGGCCGGCCGGGTACGGATCGGCGGGGTGGAGCTCGGCGAGGTGGACCTCGCGGCATGGCGGTCGCGGATCGCGTGGGTGCCGCAGCGGCCGCGTCTGTACGCCGGGACGGTCGCGGAGAACGTACGGCTCGCGCGTCCCGAGGCCGACGACGAGGCGGTGCGGCGGGCGTTGCGGGACGCGGGGGCCCTGGAGTTCGTGGACGCGTTGCCGCAGGGCGCCGGGACCGTGCTGGGCGAGGACGGGGCAGGACTGTCCGCCGGACAGCGGCAACGGCTGGCTCTGGCACGGGCGTTCCTGGCGGACCGGCCGGTGCTGCTGCTGGACGAGCCGACGGCCGCGTTGGACGGAGCGACCGAGGCGGAGGTCGTGGCGGCGGTACGACGACTGGCCGCCGGGCGGACGGTGCTGCTGGTGGTGCACCGGCCGGCGCTGCTCGCGGCGGCGGACCGGGTGGTGCGGCTCTCCGGCGGCGAGGCCGCCACGGGGCTCCGTCCCCCGGAGCACCGTCCCCTTCACTCACCGGCCACCCCTCCCGGCCGGTGGGAAGGCGCAGCGATCGACCAGCCCGTTCCTTCGGCGGCCGGTCCGACGGGTCCGGCCGTGCCGGGACGGGACGCGGTGAGGCGGGTGCGGGCGGACTCCGGGCCCCGCCGGGGACGGCTGCTGCTGGCTCTGCTGCTCGGCGCGCTCGCGCTCGGCAGCGCCGTGGGACTGATGGCGACCTCCGGGTGGCTGATCTCGCGGGCCTCGCAGCAGCCGCCGGTGCTCTACCTGATGGTTGCCGTGACGGCCACTCGCGCCTTCGGGATCGGGCGGGCCGTGTTCCGGTACGGAGAGCGGCTGGTCTCGCACGACGCCGTCCTGCGCATGCTGGCCGACACCCGGGTCGCCGTGTACCGGCGCCTCGAACGGCTGGCACCGGCCGGCCTCCGGGCGGCCAGGCGCGGGGATCTGCTCAGCCGGCTGGTGGCCGACGTGGACACCCTCCAGGACTACTGGCTGCGCTGGCTGCTGCCCGCCGGGGCGGCGGTGGCCGTGTCCGCCGGGGCCGTGGGATTCACCGCCTGGCTGCTGCCCGAGGCGGGAGGAGTGCTGGCCGTGGGGCTGGTGGCGGCCGGCGTCGGAGTCCCGCTGGTGACCTCCGCCGTGGCCCGGCGGGCCGAGCGGCGGCTGGCACCCGCCCGCGGCCGGCTCGCGACCCGGGTCACGGACCTGCTCACCGGCACGGCCGAACTGGCCGTCGCCGGGGCGCTGCCCGCCCGCACCGGCGAGGCCCGGCAGGCCGACGGCACGCTCACCCGGATCGCCTCCCGGGCCGCCACGGCCACCGCGCTCGGCGACGGCCTGACCGCGCTGCTGACCGGCCTGACCGTCGCGGCCACAGCGCTGGTGGGTGCCCAGGCGGTCGACGACGGCCGGCTGAGCGGGGTGACGATGGCGGTCGTCGTGCTCACTCCACTGGCCGCCTTCGAGGCCGTGCTCGGGCTTCCGCTCGCCGTGCGGCACCGGCAGCGGGTACGCAGGAGCGCCGAGCGCGTCTACGAGGTACTCGACGCGCCGGCGCCGGTGCGGGAACCCGAACGGCCGCTGCAGGCGCCCGCCGCGCCGTTCCCCGTCGTGTTGAAGGGGCTGACCGCCCGTCACGAGGGCCGGCACCGGGACGCGCTCGCGGGGATCGACCTCACCCTCCAAGAGGGGCACCGGATCGCCGTGGTCGGCCCCTCCGGCTCCGGAAAGACGACTCTCGCCCAGGTCCTGCTGCGTTTCCTCGACCCGGTCGCGGGCTCCTACACGCTCGCCGGAGTGGACGCGCACGCCGTGGACGGTGACGACGTGCGTCGGCTCGTCGGGCTGTGCGCCCAGGACGCGCACCTCTTCGACAGCTCCGTGCGCGAGAACCTGCTGCTCGCCCGCAGGGACGCCGCCGAGGAGGACCTGCGGGACGCGCTGGGCCGGGCCCGGCTGCTGGAGTGGGTGGACGCGCTGCCCGACGGGCTGGACACCCTCGTCGGCGAGCACGGGGCCCGGTTGTCCGGCGGACAGCGGCAGCGGCTGGCGCTCGCCCGGGCGCTGCTTGCCGACTTCCCGGTGCTGGTCCTCGACGAGCCCGCGGAGCATCTCGACCTGCCCGCGGCGGACGCGCTCACCGCGGATCTGCTGGCCGCCACCGAGGGCCGTACGACCGTGCTCATCACCCACCGGCTGGCGGGCCTGGCGGCCGTGGACGAGGTGGTCGTGCTCGACCAGGGCCGGGTGGTGCAGCGCGGGCCGTACGCGGAGCTGGCCGCCGTGGCCGGTCCGCTGCGGACGATGGCGGAACGGGAGGCGGCGACGGAATCGCCGGCCAGGTCGGAGGAAGACCTGGTGGGAGCGGTCTAGAGCCCGGCGGGGCGCGGCGGGGCGGGGCGCGACGGCCGTGTCAGCCGCGTGCGGCCAGCAGCCGTTCGATCACGACCGCGACCCCGTCCTCGTTGTTGGCGACCGTGCGGCCGGAGGCGGCGGCGATCACGTCCGGGTGGGCGTTGCCCATCGCGTACGACCGTCCGGCCCAGGTCAGCATCTCGACGTCGTTGGGCATGTCCCCGAAGGCCACGACCTCCTCGCGCGAGATGCCCCGCTCGGCGCACTCCAGGGCCAGCATGCTGGCCTTGGAGACTCCCGGGCCGCTGATCTCCAGCAGTGCGCTGGGGCTGGACCGGGTGACGGTGGCGCGGTCGCCGACGGCCAGGCGGGCGAGGGTGAGGAAGGCGTCGGGATCCATGTCGGGGTGGTAGGCGAGGATCTTGAGCACCGGCTCGCCGGAGCCCGGACCGTCGGCCGCGAGGATCCTCTCGGCGGGCAGCAGCCGGTCCGGCGTCTCCAGGTGCAGCTTGGGGTAGGCGGGCTCCTGGTGGAAACCGTACGTCTGTTCGACCGCGTACACCGTGCCGGGCGCGGCGTCGCGCAGCAGGCGTACCGCGTCCAGCGCGTTCTCCCTGGCCAGTTCGCGTACCTTCACGAAGCGGTGGGCGCCGGGGCCGCCGTGCAGGTCGACCACGGCGGCGCCGTTGCCGCAGATCGCCAGGCCGTGGCCGTGCACGTGGTCGCTGACCACGTCCATCCAGCGGGCCGGGCGGCCGGTGACGAAGAAGACCGCGATGCCCGCCTCCTCGGCGGCGGCCAGCGCGGCGACCGTCCTCGGCGAGACCGACTTGTCGTCGCGCAGCAGGGTGCCGTCGAGATCGGTGGCGATCAGCCGGGGCGGCGTCGCGAGGGCGGAGGTCTCGGGCTGTCTGGTCGCTGAGGTCACCGGGTCATTCTCGCGCATATGCCCGCACGCCAGTGCGGTGCTGCGCACAGATGAGACACAGATGACTTCCGAGGCTCCGGCCGACCGGCCCCGAAGCCCCCGGCGGCCCGTTCCGTGCCCGTGCGGCCTCAGCCCAGCTGGGCCGGGGCCTCCGTGGCGATCTGCTCGAAGACCTTCTCGTCGGCGGCGAAGTCCGAGTCCGGGATGGGCCAGTGGATCACCAGTTCGGTGAAGCCCAGCTCCTGGTGGCGTCCGGCGAAGTCGACGAAGGCGTCCAGGGACGCCAGCGGCCGGGTCCGGTCCGGGGTGAAGCCGGTGAGCAGGATCCTGTCCACCGCCGACACGTCCCGGCCGACGGCCGCGCAGGCCTCGCCGAGCTTCGCCGTCTGCGTGCGCAGCGCCTCGACGGACTGCTCGGGCGTGCCGTTCTCGTACAGCTTCGGGTCGCCGGTGGTCACCCACGCCTGTCCGTGCCGCGCGGCCAGCTTCAGCCCGCGCGGTCCGGTGGCCGCGACCGCGAAGGGCAGCCGGGGCCGCTGGACGCAGCCCGGGATGTCGCGCGCTTCGTGGGCCGAGTAGAACTCGCCCTCGTGCGTCACGGAGTCCTCGGTGAGCAGCCGGTCGAGCAGCGGCACGAACTCGGCGAACCGGTCGGCACGCTCGCGCGCGGTCCACGGTTCCTGGCCCAGCGCGGTGGCGTCGAAGCCGGTGCCGCCGGCGCCGATGCCGAGCGTCACCCGGCCGCCGGAGACGTCGTCGAGGGAGATCAGTTCCTTGGCGAGCGTCACCGGGTGCCGGAAGTTCGGCGAGGTGACGAGCGTGCCCAGCCGCAGCCGGTCGGTGACGCACGCGGCGGCGGTCAGCGTCGGAATCGCACCGAACCACGGGCCGTCCCGGAAACTGCGCCAGGACAGGTGGTCGTAGGTGTAGGCGGTGTGGAAGCCCAGTTCCTCGGCCCGCGTCCAGGTGGTGCGGCCGCCCTCGTTCCAGCGGCGGTGGGGCAGGATCACGGTGCTCAGGCGCAGACTCATGCGCTCGAGACTAAAGGGCGTCCGAGACGGCGGGCGAAACGGTCACCGTATGCGCCCGCTCAGCCACGGCGTGAGGAAGCGCGCGGCGAGGTACTCCGTGTACGTGCGGTCCCCGGGCAGCGGTACGACCAGCCACGCCATCGGTGGGAAGCGGCGGGAGCGGACCTGGGCCAGTCCGCCGAAGACGGAGCGCAGGAACGCGGGGACGTCGTCGCGCGGCAGGTCGTGGAACTCGACGCCCTCCACCGTGATCAGGGCGTCGTCGTCCGGGTAGAGCCGCACGCTCACCCGCGGCAGCCCGCCGAACTCGGCGTACGCCTCGTGCGGCAGCGAGCCGTCCGGGTCCGCGGTGACGCCGAATCCCGCAGCGCTGCGCCGGGAGGTCTGGTCGGCGCCGATGTCGTGGGTCACCTCGATCTCGCGGCCGTACTCGACGGCGATCGCGTGCAGGGCGGTCACGGCCGCTTCGGTCGTGGGGAGGTGGTGCTCGCGGTCGCTCCGGTCCATACCGGCCATCATGCCGGGGTCAGTGCGGGTCGGGGAAGCGCAGGTAGCGCGGTGGTACGTGCCGGGTGAGCCACACCCCGTTCGCGCTGAGGTGGAACACATGGCCGGCCCGGTGCATCGCGCCCGCGTCCACCGAGAGCACGACCGGGCGTCCGCGCCGCGCGCCGACCCGGGTGGCGGTCTCGCGGTCGGCCGACAGGTGCACGTCGTGCCTGCTCATCGGGAGGAGACCCACGGCCCGGATCGCGTCCAGGCTCCGGGCGACGGTCCCGTGGTAGAGGTACGGCGGCGGGGTCGCCGGGGGCGGGCCGAGTTCGACCTCGACGCTGTGGCCCTGGCTGGCGCGGATGCGGGCGCCCTCGATCGCGAAGCGCTGCTTGTCGTTGGCGGCGACGACGTGGTCGAGTTCCTCGCGGGTGACCGGGAAGCCGTGTGCCGCGGCGGCGGCGAGCAGCGTGTCGACGTCCACCCAGCCGGCCTCGTCGAGGGTGAGGCCGATGCGTTCGGGCTGGTGGCGCAGGTGCTTCGAGAGGTACTTCGACACCTTCACGGTGCGCCGTTCGTCGCGCTCCCTGTCATTCTGTCCTATGTTCGGATCGTTGTTCTTTTTGTCGGGCCGTCTCCGGCTCTTCTCGTCGTTCACTCCACCAGAGTGCCGGGGGAGACGTGGATCACGCAGTTCTTTTTCGCCGGAGGTTTGATCCACAACCAAGTGTGGTTATCCACAGGGGATTTGGCGATGCTGTGGACAACGACCGGGCGATTCAGGGTGTTTGGTCAAGATCGTTTACAGGCAGGGGATCTGCGGCGAGTGCGTCCAAATGCCGTGCCCGTACCTCCCGTTCGGCGGCCAGCGTGATGAACTCGGCGACGTGGTCGGCGCCAACAAGGCCGCGCACGGCCCCGATCGTGCCGACGGGGAGGGACACGGTACGTGTCTCCTCCCGGGGCTCGGTCCGCTCCCCCGCGCCAAGTCGCCTGCGCACCTCGCGGGTCGCGAACAGGCGCATGGCCCGCGCCAGTTCCGCGTCCACGGTGTGCTGGGCGAGCGGACGCAGCCGTCGTACCAGCGAGGCCGCCTCGGCCGCCTGCGCGTCCGTGCGGTGGCCCGGATCGTCGAGGTAGCGGGCGAAGACGTACTCGGCGGTGAACTCCAGGAAACGGGCGGCTATGTGCTCGACCTGGACTCTCAACTCCCGCAGGTGGTCGGAGATCGCGGTGAGCGGCACCCCGGCCGCGTGCAACTCGGCTGCCACGGCGAGCTCTTGCGGGCTCGGGACGAGGAAGGAGCCGGGCTCGTCCGCCACCGGTTCCAGGATGCCGAGGGCCACCGCCTCGGCCACGGCCGTGTCGTCGGGGACGCCGCCGAAGCGGGCGTCCAGGTCGGCGCGGGTCACCCGGGCCGGTTCCTCGTCGCTCCACGGCCCCTCGGCCTCGGTGACGAGACCCAGGACGCCGGCCAGGCCGCGGCCGGTGTCCCAGGCGTCGAGGAGCTCCTTGATGGAGGCGAGGGTGTAGCCGCGGGCGAGGAGGTCGGCGATCTGGTGGAGGCGGGTGAGGTGGGCGTCGCCGTAGACGTTGGCCCGGCCCCGGCGCTCCGGGCGGGGGAGCAGGCCCTTGTCCTGGTAGGCGCGGACGGTGCGGACGGTGGTGCGGGACAGGTGGGCCAGGTCCTCGATGCGGTAGGTCGTCCGGGGCGGCGGATCGGCCGTCACAGCCGTGGCTCCACCCGCGCGATCCTGCGCAGCACCCCCGGCGCCACCCGCGACAGCAACCGTGCTCCCCGCGCCTCCGGGGTCACCGGCACCACGGCCCGGTTGTGCTCCACCGCCTCCAGGATGGCCGAAGCCACCTTCTCCGGCGGGTAGTTCCGCATCCCGTACAGCCGGGCCGAGCGCTGCTGCCTGCGTTGCTGCTCCGCCTCGTCGACCCCGGTGAAGCGGGCGGTCGACGTGATGTTCGTGTTGACGATGCCGGGGCAGATAGCGGTCACGCCGACCCGGCGGCCCGCGAGTTCGGCGCGCAGGCACTCGGACAGCATCAGGACCGCCGCCTTGGAGGTGCTGTACGCCGGCAGCGCCCGCGACGGCTGGAAGGCGGCCGCCGAGGCCACGTTCACGATGTGGCCGCCCTGTCCGCGTTCGGCCATCCGCGCCCCGAACAGGCGGCAGCCGTGGATCACACCCCAGAGATTGACGTCCAGGACCTTGCGCCAGTCCTCCGTGGTCGTCGTGAGGAACGAGCCGGACAGGCCGATGCCCGCGTTGTTGACCAGCACGTCCAGGATCCCGTGGGTGCGGTGGACCCGCTCGGCGAGCTTCTCCATGGCCTGTTCGTCGGAGACGTCGGCCGTCTCGGCCCAGGCGTCCGCCGCTCCGATCAGCCGGCACAGCTCCGTGGTGCGGGTCGCGGACTCCGTGTCCCGGTCCACGGCGACCACCCGCGCCCCCGCCTCCGCGAACGCGAACGCCGTGGCCCGGCCGATGCCGCTGCCCGCGCCGGTGACCAGGACCAACTGGCCGCCGAACCGCTGGGCATGGCGGTCCGCCCGCCTGGGCTCGGCGCCCCTGCCGTCCTCGACGGAGATCACGAACTCCTCGATCCAGGCCGCCATCTGGTCCGGCCGGGTGCGCGGGACCCAGTGCTTGTCGGGCAGGGTGCGGCGGGTCAACTGAGGTGCCCAGCGCTCCAGGTCGTCGTAGAGGCGCTCGGAGAGGAACGCGTCGCCCAGGGGCGTGATGAGCTGCACGGGCGCGTGCGCGTAGGCGTCCTCGCGCGGGCGGCGCAGCCGGGGCCGGACGTTGTCGCGGTACAGCCAGGCGCCGTGCGCCGCGTCGGAGCGCAGCGATCCGGTCGGGTAGTTGCCGGCCGGAAGCCCCTCGGCCCGCCGGAGGATGCCCGGCCAGGCCCTGCCGAGCGGGCCGCGCCAGGCCAGTTCGGGCAGGGCGGGGGTGTGCAGCAGGTACACGTACCAGGACTTGGCGCCCTGGCCGAGGAGCTGGCCCACCCGGCGAGGCGTCGGGCGTTTCACGCGCGCGTCGATCCAGTGTCCGAAGTGGTCGAGGGAGGGCCCGGACATCGAGGTGAAGGAGGCGATCCGGCCCTCGGTGCGCCCTACGGTGACGAACTCCCAGGACTGCACCGAGCCCCAGTCGTGGCCGACCAGGTGCACCGGGCGGTCCGGGCTGACCGCGTCGATCACCGCGAGGAAGTCGTCGGTCAGCTTGGCCAGCGTGAAGCCGCCGCGCAGCGGTTGCGGCGCGGTGGAGCGGCCGTGGCCCCGGACGTCGTACAGCACGACGTGGAAGCGCTCGGCGAGGCGGTACGCGACCTCGGACCAGACCTCCTTGGAGTCCGGGTAGCCGTGGACGAGGACGACCGTCGGCTGTGCCGGATCGCCCAGTTCCGCCACGCACAGCTCGATGCCGCCGGTGTGCACCCGCCGCTCGCGCGCGCCCTTCAGTTCCGTCACTTGTCCTCCGCCCAGCGCCGCACGTGCGGCAGATCGTCGTCCAGCCAGAAGGCGCTCTGCTCGGGGTCCCGGGAGTCGGTGACCACGAGGATCTCCTCGAACTTCGCGCCGGTGCCCCGGAAACCGAGGTGCGGTTCGACCGCCCACAGGCCCGGCCGGGGCGGATGGTCGGAGAAGCGGTACGGCGACCACAGCGGTGACCAGCCCTCGCGGTGGCCGTGCAGGGCGTCGGCGGCGAGCCCCTTCAGGGACTGGGTGCCGAACCCGAACAGGTGCGGTGACCAGCGGCGCTCTCTCACCCGGTCCACCTTGTGGGCGATCACGCCGAAGGGGTACGCGCGATGCCGGTTGGCGTAGCCCTGGCGGACCATGAGGCGGTCCACGTCCGCGTAGATCTCGCGCAGCGGGCGCCGCTCGCGCACCTCGCGCAGGATCAGCTCCCGGTGCGCCTCGAGGTCGGCCATCAGCCGGTCCTGCACCGGGTTGACGCCGAGCGACCCGGAGTAGCCGATGTCGGCGGTGCTGCCCTCGTACACCGGGGCCATGTCGAGGATGAACGGCATCCCCGGCTCCAGGCGGCGGTCGGTCGGGAAGAACTGCAGCGGTACACGGAAGCCGGTGAACGCGGTGCGGTCGCCGAACCAGGCGAAGGGCAGGTGGAACCAGTCCCGCACGCCGCGGGCGCGCAGCCATTCGCGCTGCATCCGGGCCGCCTCGCGCTCGGTGATCCCGGGCTCCAGCCGGGCCGCGACCGCCTCCGCGCATTCGTACGCGAGCCGCTGCACGCGCCGGAAACCCTCGAGCTCCGCGGTTCGTTCGGAGAGTACGTCCTGCACTGTCGTCGTCATCCGCCCCGTCCCCGTCGACTGCGGTACGCGTCCGTAACTTGACACTGGTGAATGTGACAGTTGTTAGAGGCAACGTCAATAGGAGGTGCGGGGCCTGTGGACAACTCCGCGTAGCCCTCAGGCAGGGGATCCCCTAGGGTCCCGTAATACTCGAGAGTGAGGCCAAGACGGCTCTCGGGTCTGACGACCCCCGTGGTCCAGGTCACTACCTTCGATGGCGTGACTGTGATCGTGACCGAAAGCCTGAGCAAGCGGTTCCCCCGGGTCACCGCGCTCGACCGGCTGTCCGTGGACATCGGACCCGGTGTGACCGGACTCGTCGGAGCCAACGGCGCCGGCAAGTCCACCCTGATCAAGATCCTGCTGGGTCTGTCCCCCGCCAGCGAGGGCCGGGCCGAGGTGCTCGGTCTCGACGTGGCGACCAAGGGTGCCGCCATCCGCGAGCGGGTGGGCTACATGCCGGAGCACGACTGCCTGCCGCCCGACGTCTCGGCCACCGAGTTCGTCGTGCACATGGCCCGCATGTCCGGCCTGCCGCCCGCCGCCGCGCGCGAGCGCACCGCCGACACCCTGCGCCATGTCGGGCTCTACGAGGAGCGGTACCGCCCCATCGGCGGCTACTCCACCGGCATGAAGCAGCGCGTGAAGCTCGCCCAGGCGCTGGTGCACGACCCGCAACTGGTCTTCCTGGACGAGCCGACCAACGGCCTCGACCCGGTCGGCCGCGACGAGATGCTCGGCCTGATCCGCCGGATCCACACCGACTTCGGCATCTCGGTCCTGGTCACCTCGCACCTGCTCGGCGAACTGGAACGCACCTGCGACCACGTGGTCGTCGTCGACGGCGGCAAGCTGCTGCGCTCCAGCTCCACCACCGACTTCACGCAGAGCACCACCACCCTCGCGATCGAGGTCACCGACAGCGACGAGCACCCCGACGGCACCCGCGCGGTGCGCGACGCGCTGCACGCGCGCGGGGTGGAGACGAACGCCCAGGGCGGCGGCCTCCCCGGCGCCGGCCACATCCTGCTGCTCACCGCCCAGGGCGAGGAGACGTACGACCTGGTGCGTGACGTCGTCGCCGACCTCGGGCTCGGTCTGGTCCGCATGGAGCAGCGCAGACACCACATCTCCGAGGTCTTCACCAACAGCGACGAGCAGCGGAAGGAGGCGGCCGTCCATGGCGGTTGAGCAGCCCCTGGCCACCCCCGCGGGTGACCAGTCCCGTATCCACGACATCGGCTACCGCGGCTACGACGGCCCGCGTCTGGGCCGTGCCTACGCCCGCGTCTCCCTCTACTCGCAGACCCTGCGCGGCTCCTACGGCCTCGGCCGCTCGGTGAAGTCCAAGGTGCTGCCGATGCTGCTGTTCGCGGTGATGTGCGTGCCGGCGGCCATCATGGTGGCCGTCGCCGTCGCCACCAAGGCGCACGACCTCCCGGTCACCTACACCCGGTACGCGATCATCATGCAGGCCGTCATCAGCCTGTACGTGGCCTCGCAGGCACCCCAGGCGGTCTCCCGCGACCTCCGCTTCAAGACCATCCCGCTGTACTTCTCACGGCCCATCGAGACGTCCGACTACGTCCAGGCCAAGTTCGCGGCCCTGGCCTCGGCGCTGTTCATCCTCACCGGCGCCCCGCTGGTCGTGCTGTACGCGGGCGCCCTGCTCGCCAAGATGGACTTCGCCGACCAGAGCGAGGGATTCGGACAGGGACTGGTCTCGGTGGCGCTGCTGTCGCTCCTCTTCGCCGGCATCGGCCTGGTCATCGCGTCGGTCACACCGCGCCGCGGCTTCGGCATCGCCGCCGTGATCGCCGTGCTGACCATCTCCTACGGCGCGGTCTCCACCCTCCAGGCCATCGCCGACTCCCAGGGCAGCACCGGCGCCATCCCGTGGATCGGCCTGTTCTCGCCGGTCACCCTGGTCGGCGGGCTGAGCACCGCCCTGCTCGGCGGCACCAACACGTTCCCGGGCGGCGACGGCCCCTCCCACGCCCAGGGCGTGGTGTACCTGCTCGTCATCGCCGGCCTCGTCGCCGCCTGCTACGGCCTGCTGCTGCGCCGCTACAAGAAGGTGGGACTGTGACCACGCTCTCCATCGACCACGTCTCCCGCTGGTTCGGCAACGTGGTCGCCGTCAACGACATCACCATGACCATCGGTCCCGGCGTGACCGGCCTGCTCGGCCCCAACGGCGCCGGGAAGTCCACCCTCATCAACATGATGGGCGGCTTCCTCGCCCCCTCCACCGGCACGGTCACCCTCGACGGGCAGCCGACCTGGCGCAACGAGGCCATCTACAAGCACATCGGCATCGTCCCCGAGCGCGAGGCGATGTACGACTTCCTCACCGGCCGCGAATTCGTCGTCGCCAACGCCGAGTTGCACGGCCTCGGCGCCAAGGCCGCCCAGAAGGCCCTGGCCACGGTCGAGATGGAGTACGCGCAGGACCGCAAGATCCAGACGTACTCCAAGGGCATGCGCCAGCGCGTGAAGATGGCGTCCGCCCTGGTGCACGACCCCTCGCTGCTCCTGCTCGACGAGCCCTTCAACGGCATGGACCCGCGCCAGCGCATGCAGCTGATGGACCTGCTGCGGAAGATGGGCGACGAGGGCCGCACCGTGCTGTTCTCCTCGCACATCCTGGAGGAGGTCGAGCAGCTCGCCTGGCACATCGAGGTCGTGGTCGCCGGACGGCACGCGGCCAGCGGTGACTTCCGCAAGATCCGCCGGCTGATGACCGACCGCCCGCACCGCTACCTGGTCCGCTCCAGCGACGACCGCGCCCTCGCGGCCGCCCTGATCGCCGACCCGTCCACCTCGGGCATCGAGGTCGACCTCACCGAGGGCGCGCTGCGGATCCAGGCCGTCGACTTCGGCCGCTTCACCACGCTGCTGCCGAAGGTCGCCCGCGACCAGGGCATCCGGCTGCTCACGGTCTCGCCGTCCGACGAGTCCCTCGAATCCGTGTTCTCTTATCTGGTCGCGGCGTAGGAGGCCGAAGATGTACGACCCCACAGTCGCCCGGCTCACCTACCGAGCCCTGCTCGGCCGCCGCCGCGCCCTCATCCTGGGGGCGCTGCCCCTGCTGCTCGTCGTGATCTCCGTCGTCGTCCGCGGCCTGGCCGGCGCCGACGACCAGACGGCCTCCGACCTGCTCGGCGGCCTCGCGCTCGCCACCATGGTGCCGATCATCGGCGTCATCGCCGGCACCGGCGCGATCGGCCCGGAGATCGACGACGGCTCGGTGGTGTACCTGCTGTCCAAGCCGATCAAACGGCCCACCATCATCCTCACCAAGCTGATCGTGGCCATCGCCGTGACCATGGTCTTCTCGGCCCTGCCGACGCTGGTCGCGGGCTTCGTCCTGAACGGCAACGGCCAGCAGATCGCCGTCGCCTACACGGTCGCCGCGCTGGTCGCGTCGATCGCCTACGCGGCGCTCTTCCTGCTGCTGGGCACGGTGTCCCGGCACGCGGTGGTCTTCGGTCTCGTCTACGCGCTGGTCTGGGAGGCCCTGTTCGGCTCCCTCGTCCCCGGCGCGCGCACGCTGAGCGTCCAGCAGTGGTCGCTCGCGGTCGCCCACAAGGTGACCGGCGGCGAACTGGTCACGTCCGACGTGTCCCTGACGACGGCCACGGTGCTGCTGATCGCGGTGACGGTCCTGGCCACCTGGTACGCCGGCCAGAAGCTGCGCTCGCTGACGCTGGCGGGCGAGGAGTAGACGCCCGCCTTACTGACGGGGGCTTGACCTCTGCCCGGGCACCCTGGGCAGAGGAGGGCGTTCTGCGGAGAGGAACGGGGATGGCCGAGGACTGGGACGGCGTCGTCCTGAACGAGGAATTCATACGGTCGGCCGAGGCCTCCGAGCCGTCCGCGCGGGCTCGGATGCTGGCGGCGAGGTGGCGGGCGGAGAAGCCGGAGCCCCAGCCGTGGCGGTCGGACGAGCCTCCGGCCGGGTGGTTCTTCAGCAAAGGGCGGCGTAAGTGGTGGCGCCGGTAGGTGGTACGTCGGCTGCGGGCCGGTGGGGGCTGGTCGCGCAGTTCCCCGCGCCCCTGAAGGGGCGCGGGCAGTGGGCGCCTGTTAAATGAGTGGCGGCCAACTCGGCTCGAAGGCACAGTTGTTGTGTCAGCCCATGAGCCGGGAGAGGAGCCGGACGATGTCCATGCACGACAGTACGTCCCGCTCCCGTCAGGGCAGCCGTCGGCGGATCGCCGTGTAGCTGCCCGGGGCGGCCGCTTCGAGCACGCGATGGTCGCTCTCGCGTGGGCCGCCCACCCGGAGGATTGGCCGAGTGGTAAGGCACCGGCTTGCTAAGCCGTGGTCGGGCCTGAAAAGCCCGCGCACGTTCGATCCGTGCATCCTCCGCAGAACGTGTCTTCGCGCCTGAGCGGTCGCACCGCAGACAGAAGACGGGCCTCAGCCCAGCAGACGCTCCAGCACCACCGCGATGCCGTCCTCCTCGTTGGAGGACGTGACCTCGTCGGCCACCGCCTTGAGTTCGTCGTGAGCGTTGGCCATGGCCACTCCGTACGAGGCCCACGCGAACATCGGCACGTCGTTCGGCATGTCTCCGAAGGCGATCGTGTCGGCGGCCTTCTTGCCCAGCCGGCGCGCCGCCAGCGACAGGCCCGTCGCCTTGGACAGGCCCAGCGGCAGCAGCTCCACGATCCCGGCGCCCGCCATGGCCACCGTGACGAAACCGCCGGCCGCCTGCCGGGCCGCCTCGGCCAGTTCGTCGTCGGCGAGCCGGGGATGCTGGATGTAGATCTTGTTCAGCGGCGCCGCCCAGAGATCCGCCGCGTCCGTCAGCGGCGTCGACGGGAGCTTGCCCGTCACCGCGTACCCAGGCCCCACCAGCACCTCGCCGTCGAGACCGTCACGACTGGCGGCGAGGTACAGCGGACCGACCTCCGCCTCGATCTTCGCCAGGGCGACCCCGGCCAGCTGTCGGTCCAGCGTCACGGACGTCAGCAGTCGGTGCGACCCGGCGTCGTACACCTGCGCGCCCTGGCCGCACACGGCGAGGCCGCGGTAGCCGAGGTCGTCGAGTATGGGCCTGGTCCAGGGGACCGCACGGCCGGTGACGACGATGTGCGCGGCGCCCGCCGCGGTGGCCGCGGCGAGCGCGTCACGGGTGCGCGACGAGACCGACTCGCCGGCGCCCAGCAGCGTGCCGTCGAGGTCGGTGGCGACGAGCCCGTAGGGGAAGCTCACCGGGACACCGGCTCCAGGACCTCCCGGCCGCCCAGGTACGGGCGCAGCACCTCGGGGACCCGGACCGAACCGTCGGCCAGCTGGTGGTTCTCCAGGATGGCCACGATCGTGCGCGGGACGGCGCACAGCGTGCCGTTCAGCGTGGCCAGCGGCTTGACCTGCTTGCCGTCCCGGACCCGGATCGACAGCCGGCGGGACTGGAACTCGGTGCAGTCCGAGGTCGACGTGAGCTCGCGGTACTTGCCCTGCGTCGGGATCCACGCCTCGCAGTCGAACTTGCGGGCGGCGGAGGCGCCGAGGTCACCGGTGGCGACGTCGATCACGCGGAACGGCAGCTCGAGCGAGGTCAGCCACTGCTTCTCCCAGGCCAGCAGGCGCTGGTGCTCCGCCTCCGACTCGCCGGGGGCGACGTAGGAGAACATCTCGACCTTGTCGAACTGGTGGACGCGGAAGATGCCCTTGGTGTCCTTGCCGTGCGAACCCGCCTCGCGGCGGAAGCAGGGCGAGAAGCCGGCGTAGCGCAGCGGGAGGCGCTCCACGTCGATGATCTCGTCCATGTGGTACGCGGCGAGGGGCACCTCGGAGGTACCGACCAGGTAGAGGTCGTCCTTGTCGAGGTGGTAGACGTCCTGGGCCGCCTGGCCGAGGAAGCCGGTGCCCGCCATGGACTGCGGCCGGACCAGCGCCGGGGTCAGCATCGGCGTGAAGCCGGCCTCGGTGGCCTGTGCGATCGCCGCGTTGACCAGCGCCAGCTCCAGGAGGGCGCCGACACCGGTCAGGAAGTAGAAGCGGGAGCCGGAGACCTTGGCGCCGCGCTCGACGTCGATCGCGCCGAGCAGCTGGCCCAGCTCCAGGTGGTCCTTGGGCTCGAAGCCCTCGGCGCCGAAGTCGCGGATCGTGCCGTGCTCCTCCAGCGTGACGAAGTCCTCCTCGCCGCCGACGGGCACGTCGGGGTGGACGAGGTTGCCGAGCCTGAGCAGCAGCTCCTGGGTCTCGGCGTCGGCCGCGTCGCGCTCGGCGTCGGCGGCCCTGACGTCGGTCTTCAGCTGCTCGGCCTGCTTCAGCAGCTCGGCCTTCTCGTCGGCGGAGGCCTTGGGGATGAGCTTGCCGAGCGACTTCTGCTCGTTGCGCAGCTCGTCGAAGCGGACGCCGGAGGACCTGCGCCGCTCGTCGGCGGAGAGGAGGGCGTCGACGAGTGCGACGTCCTCTCCACGGGCGCGCTGGGACGCGCGCACACGGTCGGGGTCCTCACGGAGCAGGCGTAGGTCAATCACGGAGCCCAGGCTACCGGTGAGGGGTTGTCCCCCACTAATCACTAATGACCGGTGCCCCGAATCGCGGCTTACGTTGCGTTATGAGCAAATTGCCGAGCGTGTCAATAAAAAGTGTCTCACTCCCTGGGACGGGTCATGCGCCAGGGCCGGGGTTGACTTGATTCCCTTGTGGAGAACGGGATTTGGGGGTCCGGTTGTCCACAGGTGCGCATGCCTTCCCGAGGGTTATCCACAGGGTGTGTGGACAAGGTGTGGGCTTCCGAATTGATCACTTCGAGGTGGATGCCCGAAGAGGGGAATTCCCCGCCCAAACCTGGACAACACCCACTTTCGAGTGGAAAGGCGTCGCTCCAAAAGATGAACCATGGGAAACGAGTGGACGAAGGGTGATGTGAGTGATCACCGGCCGATCGGAGGCTTGTAGGCCGATTTGTCGACAGAGTCGAGTGTTGCTGTCGACTTGTCCCCAGGTCGAGTTGAGGACCTGTGGATAACTCCTGTGGATAACGCAGATATGAACGTATGGCCGGTTAGAAGCGGCCGTCCTGGCAGCGTGCGACCCAGTCCGAGGCCGCCATGAACTCCTCGTCCGACGTCCCCGGTCGCGTCGGCTGCGCGCTCTCGCCCGGCCCGATGTCCGCACGCGGGTACGAGCCGAGGAACCGCACCTGGCGGCAGATCCGCTTCAGACCCATCAGGGCCTCCGCCACCCGGCGGTCGGAGATGTGCCCCTCGGCGTCGACGCAGAAGCAGTAGTTGCCGATGCCGGCGCCGGTGGGCCGGGACTGCAGCAACATCAGGTTGATGCCCCGGGTGGCGAACTCGCCGAGCAGGTCGCGCAGCCCACCGGGGTGGTCGTCGTTCTGCCAGAGCACGACCGACGTCTTGTCCGCGCCGGTCGGTGCCGCGGGCCGGGCCGGCCTCCCCACCAGGACGAACCGGGTCTGCGCGTTCTGCGCGTCGTGGATCTCCGTCTCCAGGGCCTCCAGGCCGTACCGCTCGGCCGCGAACTCACCGGCGAACGCGGCGTCGTACCGGCCTTCCTGGACCAGCCGGGCCCCGTCCGCGTTCGAGGCGGCGGATTCCCACAGGGCGTTGGGGAGGTGGTCGCGCAGCCAGTTGCGCACCTGCGGCTGGGCGACCGGGTGCGCGGTGACCGTCTTGATCTCGGAGAGCTTGGTGCCCGGGCGGACCAGCAGCGCGAAGGCGATCGAGAGCAGCACCTCGCGGTAGATGGTCAGCGGCGCGCCCGCGACCAGCTCGTCGAGGGTCGTGGTGACCCCGCCCTCGACGGAGTTCTCGATCGGCACGAACGCGGCCTCGGCCTCGCCGTTGCGCACCGCGTCCAGCGCGGACTGCACCGAGACGAAGGGGACCAGCTCCCGGGTGGCCGCCTCCGGAAGCGTCCGCAGAGCGACTTCCGTGAAGGTGCCCTCCGGACCGAGGTACGCATAGCTCGCTGGCATGTCCCTCACCCTAATGGGCGCAGGAGGACGGGGCTCACTTGTCCCGTGGTAACCACTCGACCGAGTGGTTTGAAACCTGGAAACGCAACTTTCGGGCCTCAGCCCCTTCAGCCCTCCAGCAGTCGCTGCCCCACGTACTCCCCGTCGGCCGCCCCGCCCGGCACCGCGAACAGCCCGCTCGCCTCGTGCCGGATGTACTGCGAGAGCGCGTCCCCGCGGTCCAGCTTCCGCTGCACGGGCACGAACCCGCGCAGCGGATCCGCCTGCCAGCAGACGAAGAGCAGCCCCGCGTCCGGCGTCCCGTCGGCGTCGATGCCGTCGTGGTACGAGAACGGGCGCCGCAGGATGGCCGCACCCCCGTTCTGGTCGGGCCGGGTGATCCGGGCGTGGGCGTTGACCGGGACCACGTACTCGCCGTCGGACCTGGCCTTCTCCAGGTCCATCACCGTCGTCTCGGTGCCCCCGGACAGCGGGGCCCCGTTCGACTTCCTGCGCCCGATGACGTTCTCCTGGGCCTCGAGCGACAGCTTCTCCCAGTCGTCGAGGAGCATGCGGATCCGGCGTACGACGGCGTAGGAGCCGTTGGCCATCCAGGCCGGGTCGCTCGAACCGGACGCCGGCACGAAGATCCGCTTGTCGAAGTCGGACTCCGTCGGCTTCGGGTTGCGGGTGCCGTCCAGCTGGCCCATCAGGTTGCGGGCCGTCATCGGGTGGGCGGTGACACCGGGGGTGCGGTTGAAGCCGTTCATCTGCCAGCGGACCCGGGCCGCTCCGCCCGCGTCCTTCTGGACGGCACGCAGTGCGTGGAAGGCGACCAGGGCGTCGTCGGCGCCGATCTGCACCCACAGATCACCGTTGCTGCGCGATCGGTCGAGGTGGTCGGAGGAGAAGTCGGGGAGCGGGTCCAGCGCGGACGGGCGCTGCTTCTCCAGGCCGGTGCGGGCGAAGAAGCTGTTGCCGAAGCCGAACGTGACGGTCAGCGACGCGGGGCCGGCGTCACGCGCCACATCCGTGTCGTCCTGTGTCATCGCCTCGCCCGCCATCAGCCGCGCGGCCGTCGTAGACCAGCGGCGCAGCAGCGCGGCGGCCTCCTTGCGGCCGGCGCCCGCGGCCAGGTCGAAGGCGACGAGGTGGCCGCGTGCCTGGAGACCCTCGGTGATGCCGGGCTGATGTTTCCCGTGAAACATCGCCCGGCCGGAGCCCACCGAGCTGAGCGGGGTGGCGCCGGCGGGCGCGGCCGCGTAGCCGACGCCCGCGCCGGCGGTGCCCAGCACGAGTCCGGTGGCCCCGGCGGTGCCGAGCAGCGCGCGCCGGCTGACGCCACCGGCCGGGGGAGCCGTTGAGCCCTCCTCGGAGGCCGGGGGACGGTTTGTCCCGGAGGCCGGGGGGCGGAGGGACGAGGACGGTTCAGCCATGATGCGGTTCAGCCGATCTGCGCGTTCTTGGAGACGGTCACCTGGTCGATGTCGGAGGTCCGCACGGTCACGGAGACCTGCCAGTCGCCGGCCATGGGGATCTGCACCCCGTTCGCGGCCCAGTGGCCGGTGGTGACGTGGTCGGGGGCGACGGGAAGCGGCCCGACCTTCTTGGCGGCGAGCGTGAAGGCGACCTTCACCTCGGGGATGTCGAAGGCCCGGCCGTTGGGGCGCTGGACGTAGACGTGCATCTCGTTGAGGCCCACGGTCGCAGGATCGAGGTCCACCCGGACGACACCCTTGCCGTCCTTGCCGCCGGTGTCGAAGGACATGTCGAGGGTCAGCGCGCCCGAGGAAGAGCTCGACGCCGAGGAGGACGAGGAGGACGCCGCCGAGGCGGTGGCCTTGGCGTCCTGCTCGGTGCGGCCCGGTTCGGTCTGGGTCAGCACGGTGGTGACCGCGAGCAGGGCGACGGCGACCCCGGCCTCGGCGAGCACCGAGCGGCGCAGGCCGAAGCGGTGGGGATCGGCGTCCCGGACGCGCTTCTGCCGGGCGGTGTCCTTGGCGGCCTGCTGCCTGGCCAGCTGGGCGGCGCGGTCGGGGTCCGCGGGTCCGTTCTCGTCGGACGCGGCCTTCCCCGCGGGCTCGGCCTCGTCGGAGGCGCCCTTTGCGGAGGGTTCGGCGCCGGACGCGCCGGACGCGCCGGACCGGACGGCCGCCTCCTTCGTGGCGGCGGACGCCTTGACGGTCTCCTTCTCCTCCGCCGCCGCGACCGATTCCCCCGCCTCCGCGTTCGACGCGGCTTCCGCGCCCGCGCCCGCGCCCGCTTCCGCTTCCGCGCCCGCTTCCGTGTCGGCCTCCGTCACGGCCGTGTCCGCGAGCCGGGCCGTCCACCGCCGTGAGACGGACGCGATGCCGACCAGCAGGGCCACCAGCGCGATCTTGACCAGCAGCAGCTGTCCGTAGGCCGTGTCGGTGAACGCCGACCAGGAGCCGAGCTGGCGCCAGGACTGGTAGATCCCGGTGCCGATCAGCGCCACCACGCTTCCGAAGGCCACGCGGGAGAACCGGCGTACGGCGGTGGAGTCGACGGGGAGGTCGGCCGGGGCCCGGTAGAGGGCGACCAGCAGGGCGCTCAGGCCGCCCAGCCAGGTGGCGACGGCGAGCAGGTGGACGACGTCGACCGGCATCGCGACGCCCGGCTGCAGCCCGGTGGAGGCGTGCTCGGCCATGGCCCAGCTCGCCGCGAGCCCGGCGGCCACGACCGTTCCGCCGATGGCGAGCCCGAAGGTCAGGTCCCGCTTCTCCGCGCCCTCCTCGCGCTTGTCGTAGGCCCCGAAGAGGACGGCGATGAAGAGCGCGGCGGCCGCGAGCAGCAGCAGCCGGGAGACCAGGGCCGCGCCGGTCTTGGTCTGGAGGACCTGGCCGAGCAGGTTGAGGTCGAAGATGTCGCCGAAGCTGCCGGAGGTGGTGTAGGAGCCGCGCAGCAGGAGCAGCCAGAGGGTGGCCGCGGTGAGCGTCAGCCAGCCGCCGACGACCAGCCGCTGCAGGGCCTGGACGCCCGAGCCGCGCTGCCAGCAGGCGAGGACGAAGGCCGCGCCGCCGACGAGCACGATGAACCCGGCGTACGACATGTACCGCCCGAAGCCGTAGAGCCAGCCGACGACTCCGCCGCCCGCGCCCTGGTCGCCGACCGAGGCGACGGTCGCGGAGGGTGCGCCGACGGAGAAGGTGTAGGCGCCGGCGACGGGGTGGCTGTCCGCCGAGACGACCTGCCAGGCGACGGTGTAGGTGCCGTTGCCGAGCCCGCTCTTGAGCTGGACGCCGTAGGTCGTGCCGGTGAGGCTGTTCGGCTTGGCCAGGTCGACCCGCTTGCCCTTCGGGTCGAGGACCCGGATCGAGTCGTCGTTCAGCGACACGTTCTCGGAGAACGTGAGCGAGACCTGGTCGGGCGCCTTCGGAACCACCACCCCCTGGGCGGGGTCGCTGCCGGTCAGCGCGGCATGCGCGGAGGCCGGCCCGGCGCCGGCCAGCAGCGCGCCGGTGACGGCGAGGAACAGCAGCACCAGCGTGCGCAGGCGGGGGGTGATGGTCCGCGTCAAGGTCGGTCCCTCCCTCAGTGTCCGGTCGACGGGTTGTACGTGGCGGACTTCACCGGCATCTCGACGGTGAGCGGACCGGATTCGGCGAACTTCAGTTTCAGGGTGATCGTGTCGCCCTGTTCCGGGCGGCGCTTCAGCTTTTCGAACATCAGATGGTTGCCACCGCTTTTGAACACGAGTTGACCGTGGGCGGGCACCTCGAAGGAGTCGACCTCCTGCATCGCCCCGCCGGCGGTCTCGTGCATGGTGACCTGACCGGCGGAGTCGCTGGTGACGGACGTCAGTTCGTCCTCGGTGCCGCTCTTGTTGGTGATCGTGAGGAACCCGGCGGCCATGTCGGCGGAGACCGGCTGGGGCATGTAAGAGGCGCCGACGGTCAGTTCGGTTCCCGTGGAGCCGGAGGCGTCCGAGCCGCCGCAGCCCACGAGGACCAGTGCGCCGGCCAGGGCTATGCCGGTGGTGGCGACGCCGGTCAGGGCGAGCCGTCGTCCGGTCGGGGCCGGGAGTCTCAGGACCGGGCGCCTCACGGGTTCTCCCCCTTGATCAGCTTGGGGAGGTCCTTGGTGTAGTCGTCGACCGTGGCGTCCTCGTTGTAGAGGACGTACCCGCCGTCGGTCTTCGGTGAGAACGCCATGACCTGGGTGCCGTGCACCGAGACGGTCTTGCCGGTCTTCTTGTCCTTGTGGGTCGGTTCGATGGAGATGCCCATGGTGCGGGCGCCGGCCTGGATGGTGGGGAAGTCGCCGGTCAGGCCGATGAACTGGGGATCGATGCCCTTGAGCCACTTGCCGAGCTCGGCCGGGGTGTCGCGGGCGGGGTCGGTGGTGACGAACACGACCCGCAGCCTGGCCCGGTCGGCCTCGGGCAGCGCCTTCTTGGCGACCGCGAGGTTGTTCATGGTCAGCGGGCAGACGTCGGGGCAGTGCGTGTAGCCGAAGTAGACGAGCGTCGGCAGACCCTTGGTCTCGGCGCGCAGGTCGTACTTCTTGCCGTGGGTGTCGGTGAGTACCAGGTCCGGCTTGGCGAACGGCTGGTCCAGGACCGTCGCCGCCTTGTCGGAGGTGTCCCCGGCGACCACGGTGACGGGAGACTTGGCGTCGTCGCCGCTGCCGCAGGCGGAGAGGGAGAGGATGGCGGCGGCGAGCAGCGCGGCCGCGGCGAACGTCTTCTTGCGCATACGAAAATGTCCCAGATGTGAGAGATCCGGCGCGCACCGGGGGCGTACGAGGGCTACCGGGGCGTACGAGAACCGTCCAAGCCCCGACAGCCTCGCACGACCCCCTGTGCGCGTTACGGACGTGGAGCTCAGGCCTCGGAGCCGGTGGACCGGCGGCGGCCGGCGAGGACGCCGTAGGCGACCCCGGCCGCGCCGGCCACGATGCCGACGACGCCGAGGACGCGGGCGGTGGTGTCACTGCCGCCCGAGGAACCGGAGTCGTCGGAGGCGGTGGTCTCGGTCTTGGCCGCGGTGTCCTCGGCCGTGGTGGTCCCGTGGTGGTCGTCGGTGGCGGCGGACAGCGTGAGGGTGGGGGCCGGGTTCTCGGGCTCCTCCTGGCCCTTCTGCTGGACCTCGATCCAGCGGACGACCTCGTTGTTGGAGTACGTCTGGATCGCCTTGAAGACCAGTTCGTCGGTGTCCTCGGGCAGGGCGCCCACGGAGAGCGGGAACTTCTGGAAGTAGCCGGGCTCGATCCCCTTGTCGTCCTGGGAGGTCCAGGTGACCTTGGTGACCGCCTCGGAGATCTTCTCGCCGTGCATCTCCATGGGCTTGGCCAGCTTGGACTTGGTGACGTCGATCTTCCAGCCGGCCATCGGCTGCGGCATGACGGAGGCGAGCGGGTGGTCGGCGGGGAAGTTGACCTCGACCTTGGTCGTCGAGGCGTTGTCGCGCTCGTTGGGGACCTTGAAGTCGATGACCGCGTAACCGCCCTTGGCGGCGGTGCCCTCGGGCTGTACGGAGACGTGGGCGAACGCGGGCGAGGAGACGGCCAGGACGGCCGTACCCGCGACGGCGGCGACGGCGGCGGCACGCGAGGTCTTCATGGCACGGAAAGCCTTCATGGCAGGGAGCACTCCACTCTGGGTGAGTTCTGTCGTCGAGGGGGCGCGCGGGCAGCGGGGAGCGCCGGCGCGCGCGTGCCGCGCGACGGCGACAGACCCCCCGGATCAGGACAGATCCCCGGAAGTGCTCTGGTCGCGTCGCGTCAGGCGGTGAGAACGAGTTCGGCGGCGGCCGTGGGCGGCCCGCGCCGGATCACCGAGTGCTGGAGTGCGACGGTGCGTGGCGCGGGTGGCTCGTCGCCCGTGGTGCGACGGCTGCGCGCGGGTGCCTCGGGCACCGCCGAGAGTCCGGTGCACAGGGCGCACGCCAGCGTGAGCGCCCCGCGCAGGGATCGTACGAGTGCCACCTCGGCGACCCCGTGCGTCGACAGCTCGATCAGCCGCAGCAGCGCGAGATCGCCCCGGCGCAGCAGCCACCCGGCGACGACGGCCGCGAGGAGGTGTCCGAGCAGCATGGGCACGGAGGGCAGCAGCGAGCCGGAGGCCCCGGTGGCGTCCGCCGCGTGGGCCGCGGCACCGGAGCCCGCGGTCGGGCCGGCGGCGGTGCTGAGGTGGGCATCGGAAAGGATCTTGTACGCGTGGGCGGGGGTGAGCTGTGCCGCCCCGGCCCCGCACACCAGGCGCGCGGCCCGCTCGACCAGCGAGGCGTCACTCGCCGGCATGCCCGGCATCGAGGCCATGGACGGCATCGACGACATCGAGGCCGCCGACATCGCGCCGCCGTGCTGGCCGAGCCCGAACAGCGTGTGCAGCGTGGTCTGCACGACCGCGAGCACCGCCACGATGCCCGGCAGCGTACGGGCCCGCCCGGTGAGCGGGACGACGAGTGCCAGGGTGCCCAGGAAACCCGCGCCGAGCGTCCACAGCGGAACGGTCGCGCAGGACGCCATGGTGTGCCCCGCCGCGGCCAGTACGACGCAGAGCGCGGCGAACACCGCGGCCCGCAGGAGCCGCAGTCCGCTTCCGGTGCGCGCCGCGCGCGGGTGGGGGGCGTTCATGGCGGGCTCATCATCGCACTGGGCCCGCACCCGCCATACGGCAGGTCCACAAGATTCGGTTACAGGTGAAACGGGTGAAAGAACCGATAGATCGTCCTTGCCGTGAACCACCCGCTCATACACCGAAACCTCCCGGGGCGCATCCTCCGGATGGGCGTTCTCACATGAACGGAGTGCTTACACACGCGCACGGGTGGCAATAGGTATCGGTATGTCGAGCCGCGGCCGGGAGGCTGGAGCATGAGCATCTGGTGGTCACTCCATCTGCGGCGTGAGGCCGCGAGCGTCCCGCTCGCCAGGCGGCTGCTGATCGGCACGATGGAGACGGCGGGCGTGGACCCCGAGATCTCCTACGACCTCTCCGTGGCCCTCAGTGAGGCCTGCGCGAACGCCGTGGAGCACGGCGGGGCGGGCCGCCCGTCCGAGGCCTACCGGGTCACCGCGTACCTGGACGGCGAGAAGTGCCGTATCGAGGTGGCCGATTCGGGTCCGGGGCTCGGTCCGGGGTTCACCCGCACCCAGGAGATCCGCCCCGCCCGCCCGGACGCCGAGCACGGCAGAGGGCTCTGTCTGATCAGGGAACTGGCCGATCACGTGCACATCGGTGACAAGCCCGGCCGCGACGGCACGGTGGTCAGCTTCGACAAGATCCTCAAGTGGACCAAAGATCCTTCCCTGCTTTCGGCATGAGTCTCCCTCGTGCATAAGTCGCGCGCTAAGGTGCGCGCATGATTCTCGAAAACATTAAAGAAAATGCAATCCTGGCCGGCGTGATATTGCGTCCCATTGTCGCGGACGACGCGAAACCGCTGTCTGCCGCGTACGCCGGCAACCGTAGGCATCTCGAACCCTGGGAGCCGGTCAGACCCGAGTCCTTCTTCACCGTCGAGGGCCAGACCGAACGCATCGATGGCCTGCTGCGACAGGCCGCGGACGGGATCATCGTCCCCTGGGTCATGCAGGCCGAGCAGGACCGCAGGATCGTCGGCGCGATCACCCTTTCCGGAATTTCCCTGGGGCCATTCTGCAGTTCGTACGTCGGTTATTGGGTGGCCGGTGATCAACAGGGCCGGGGGCTGGCCACCGCCGCCCTGGAGCGGGTGTGCGAGATCGCCCGGGACGACTTGGGGCTCCACCGGATCGAGGCGTCCACCCTGATCGACAACACGACCTCGCAACGCGTGCTGAAGAAATGCGGATTCGAGACGATCGGAGATGCGCCGCAGTATCTCCACATCAACGGGGAATGGCGGGACAGCCGGCTGTTCCAGCGGGTTCTGCACCACCGCGATCCGGCCCTGTGACGGCGTCACCGGTTCCCTGGGGCGCGCGGCGGCCGCGGAACACGACGACGGCCGGGCACCCGTCCAGGTACCCGGCCGTGTCACGTCTCGGTCAGCCCTTGAGCGAGGCCATCCAGCTCTCGACCTCGTCCGACCGCCGGGGCAGCCCCGCGGACAGGTTCCGGTTGCCGTCCTCGGTCACGAGGATGTCGTCCTCGATCCGGACGCCGACACCGCGGTATTCCTCCGGCACGGTCAGGTCGTCGGCCTGGAAGTACAGCCCCGGCTCGACGGTCAGCACCATCCCCGGCTCCAGGACGCCCTCCACGTACGTCTCGGTCCGCGCGGCGGCGCAGTCGTGGACGTCCAGGCCGAGCATGTGGCCCGTGCCGTGCAGCGTCCAACGGCGCTGCAGCCCGAGTTCCAGCACCCGCTCCACCGGGCCCTCCACGAGCCCCCACTCGACGAGCCGCTCGGCCAGCACCCGCTGGGCGGCGTCGTGGAAGTCGCGGTACTTGGCGCCCGGCTTCACCGCGGCGATGCCGGCCTCCTGGGCGTCGTACACCGCGTCGTAGACCTTCTTCTGCAGCTCGCTGTACGTGCCGTTGACCGGCAGCGTGCGCGTGACGTCGGCGGTGTAGAGGCTGTGCGTCTCCACGCCGGCGTCCAGGAGGAGCAGGTCGCCCGAGCGCACCGGACCGTCGTTGCGGACCCAGTGCAGGGTGCAGGCGTGCGGGCCGGCGGCGCAGATGGAGCCGTAGCCGATGTCGTTGCCCTCCACGCGCGCGCGGAGGAAGAACGTGCCCTCGATGTAGCGCTCGGACGTGGCCTCGGCCTTGTCGAGGACCTTCACGACGTCCTCGAAGCCGCGGACCGTGGAGTCGACGGCCTTCTGCAGCTCGCCGATCTCCCACTCGTCCTTGACCAGGCGGGCCTCGGACAGGAAGACGCGCAGCTCCTCGTCGCGCTCGGCGGTGACCTTGTCGGTCAGCGCGGCCTCGACGGCGGCGTCGTACCCGCGGACGGTCCGCACCGGTCCGGTGGCCTCGCGCAGCTTGTCGGCGAGTTCGCGGACGTCGGCGGCGGGGATGCCGTAGAGCGCCTCGGACTCGGTCAGGGAGTGGCGGCGGCCCACCCACAGCTCGCCCTGCCCGGAGAGCCAGAACTCGCCGTTCTCGCGGTCGGAGCGGGGCAGCAGGTAGACGGTGGCCACGTGGCCGTCGTCCTTCGGCTCCAGGACGAGTACGCCGTCCTCGGTCTGGTTGCCGGTGAGGTAGACGTATTCGACCGACGCGCGGAACGGGTACTCCGTGTCGTTCGACCGGGTCTTCAGGTTGCCGGCCGGGATCACCAGGCGCTCGCCCGGGAAGCGGGCGGACAGCTCGGCGCGGCGGCGGGCGGTGTGCCCGGCCTGCTCGACGGGCTCGAGGCCGCGCAGCTCGGTGTCGGCCCAGCCGGACTTCATGTTCTCGGCGAGCTCGTCCGACACACCCGGGTAGAGGCCGTTCTTGCGCTGCTTCGTCGGCTCCTCCGGCTCGGTCTCCGGGCCCGCTGCGTCAGCAGCCAATTCAGGTACTGCCGGTGTGAGCTCGTCGGCCACGGTCATCCTCCTCGGACACTGCACTGGATCCCGTCCATCGTACGGTCGTACCGGACGGTGCCCCAGAGCCGGACGGTGGTCACCCGGTTGACCTGCCCTTTTGACTGACCGATCAGTCAGGAGGAGTGGCGGCCGGTCAGTCGAAACGAGCCGCGAGCAGTACCACGTCCTCCGCGCTGTCGGCGGAGTCCAGCCCGTCCGGCAGCACCGTGCGCAGCACGTGGTCGGCGATGGCCCCCGGGTCGCGGCGCAGCGCGCGCGGGATGCTCGCGGCGGCGGTGTGCAGCCGGGCGAAGGCGCGGTCCATGGGGTCGCCGGTGCGGTGCAGCAGCCCGTCGGTGTAGAACAGCACGGTCTCCCCGGCCTCGGCCTCGATCTCCACGCTGGGCGCCTCCCAGCACGCCAGCATCCCGAGCGGCGCCGAGACCGACGTCTCGGCGAACTCGGTGCGGCGCTCCCCGATCAGCAGCGGCGGACTGTGCCCGGCCCCGGCCAGCGTGACCTTGCGCAGCGCGGGCTCGCAGTAGGCGAACAGAGCCGTGGCGGAGCGTGCCGGCTCGGTCAGCCGCAGCAGCAGTTCGAGATCGGACAGGACCGCGACCGGGTCCTCGCCCTCCATCACCGCGTACGCGCGCAGGGAGGCGCGCAGCCGCCCCATCGCGGCCACCGCGCTGGGCCCGGACCCGGTGACCGAGCCGACCGCGAGGCCGAGGGCGGCGTCGGGCAGCGGCAGCGCGTCGTACCAGTCGCCGCCGCCACGCGGGCCGGTGCGGTGCCGGGCGGCGAGCTGGACCCCGGCCACCCGGGGCAGCCGGGAGGGGAGCAGTTCCTCGGCGATGGTCGCCATGCTCGCGCGCGTGCGCTCGACCTCCAGCAGCCGGGCCAGGTGCTCGGCGGCGAAGCGGACGTACAGGCCGACGAGATGGCGCCGGCGTTCGTCCGGCGCGGTCGGGGCGTCGTACAGCCACAGGACCGCGCCCAGGCGGGCGGCCGCGTCGGTGGTCAGGGGGAGCGCGTAGCTGGCGGCGTAGCCGAGGCGGGCGGCGACCTCGCGGTGCCGGGGGTCCAGGCCGTCCTCGGCGAACAGGTCGCGGTGGACGATCTCGGCCGCGGCGCCGGTGTCGTACGGCAGGGCGCCGGCCGGGACGGTCTCCAGGTGCCCGAGGTCCGCCCGGCCGAGTCCGAGACCGAGCGTGGCGCGCGGACCGAGACCGTCGGCGGGCTCCAGTGCCACGAGTCCGCGACGGGCGCCCACCAGACCGGCACCGGCGCGCAGCAGTTCCTGGAGAGCGGGCTCCAGCGCGTCGGTCCGGGCGAGCCGTTCGGTCAGCTCATGGAGGGTGGTGAGGTCGGAGACCCAGCCGGCCAGCCGGTCCTGGAGCAGGGTGCCGGGCGCCGGTGCGGCGGGGGCCTTCGGGACGTGCGGGGCGCCCGGGACGGGGGAGACCGGCGCGACAGTGTGTGCGGGCGTGGGGACCGTTGAATCGATTCCAGCCACTTTCGGAGGGTGCGGGGCGTTCACCGCGTCCGGCTTTCAGGCCTGTGCGTATTGCTCAAAAGCATCGCAAACCCCCATGTCTTCCTGCACTGCCAGCAGTGTCTCCACATGTACACGCACTCGTAAGGAGATGTCCAGCATTGTCCTGCCGGGATTCCTGGTGTCCGTGCGCCTTCCGGCGACTTCTCCCGGATGGCTTGCACAAAAGCAAAGTTGGCCTAAAACTGACTCGGGTAACCGTTCATTGCGGTCGACTGGGCTTGCTCCACGGAGCGTCACAGCGGTCGTGATGGGTACGTACTCGGAGAAGGCCAGGGGTGGTTGGGGACCACCCGGAACCTGGCGACGGACCCGGGCGTCTTAACCACCGACGACCGTGCCCCATCCTCCCGTGGTGGCGGCGGAGAGAAACACTCGGAACGGCAAAACGCCAGACTTCGCCACCCCCACG
The DNA here is from genome assembly GCF_042897315.1 of Streptomyces sp. NPDC001068. Taxonomy (NCBI): domain Bacteria; kingdom Bacillati; phylum Actinomycetota; class Actinomycetes; order Kitasatosporales; family Streptomycetaceae; genus Streptomyces; species Streptomyces sp. NPDC001068. The sequence continues at coordinate 323,328 of NZ_JBIAYD010000008.1, forward strand.
CCGTGGCCGTGCTTTTGATGGACGCAGTATTGGATGCGGGCGCGGCCACCAGTTCGACCCCCAGGGGTTCCCCTTGCCGGTGCAGGGGTGTGATGCGCCAACAGGTACGCACAGTGAAGTGATCGACACATGATGTGATGTGGTCCTCGGTGTTGCCAGCGGTGCAACGGAAAGGAACGAGCGCTCATGCGCGAGATCCTCGGAAGGCGACGCAGGCTCCTGTCCAGGCGGAAAGACAAGGGGTCTGAGTTTCTCGGCGCGGCCCTGACCTTCGCGACGGAATGGCAGTGGCCCGTACTCCCGGGCGTGGCTCCGGACCCGCAGGGCCGGGCCCGGTGTGCCTGCCCCGACCCGGAGTGCACGGTGCCCGGTGCGCACCCCTTCGATCCCGGTCTGCTCGCCGCCACCACCGACGAGCGCATGGTGCGCTGGTGGTGGGGGAACCGGCCGGCCGCGCCGATCATCCTCGCCACCGGAGCCGCCGGCGGCACGGCGCCCTGCGCGGTCAGCCTGCCCGCCCTGGCCGCCTCCCACGCCCTCGCCCTGCTCGACCGCCGCGGCATGCGCCTCGGCCCGGTGGTCGCCGCGCCCACCCGCTGGGCGCTGCTGGTCAAGCCCTACTCCATGGAGCAGTTGGGCGAGCTGCTGTACGCCAAGGACTTCGTCCCCGGCTCGCTGCGCTTCCACGGGGAGGGCGGCTATCTCGCCCTGCCGCCCTCGGAGACCGGGCAGGGCGCCATCCGCTGGGAGCGTGCCCCGCTGCCCGGCTCGGCCACGCCCTGGGTGCCCGACGTGGAGGCCGTGGTGGACGCGGTGGTCGACGCCCTCACCCGTACGGGTGTGAGTGCGCCCGAGTTGTAAGGGTGTCGGGCGCGAGAACGCCGCTTTTCGCGCCTCACTGGTTATCTTCCGCTCATGCTGCGTAATTCTGGGGGGCAACCCCTGGACTCCCGACTACGTCTGCTCGCCATCGCGGGCGTCATGGCCTGCGCGGTCGCGCTGCCGCTCGCCGTGGCGTCCGCGGGACAGGTGGGCGACGCCGCCGGACAACCCGCCCGGAGCGACGACGAGAAGCTGCCGGCGCCGGTCCGGTCCCCCCTGGTGCTCGGCCTGGGCCTGGCCACGGCCGCCCGCTGCGGTCCCGAACTCACCTCTCCGGGCGGAGTCGAGGCGCAGACCTGCGTGATGGCCCAGGGCGCGGACACCTGGGCGCGCACCTACTACCGCAACGCCACCGGGTCGGACCTGGAGTCCGTGCTGAGCCTGATGGGCCCGAACGGCCGCACCGTGCAGACGCACTGCGCCGCCGACTCCGCCGACGAACCGGCCTCCTGCGAGACGCCCCGGGAGCACACACGGGGCTCGCTGGACGCCTACACGGCCGTCGCGGAGTTCGCGGCGCGCGACGACGACGGGCCGCTGCTGCTGCGCAGCGCCAGCAACTCCGCGGGCGGCTCGGGAGACGGCTCCGCGAACGATTCCGTGAGCGACTCCGCGAACGTCTCGGGAAGCGCTTTCAGGGGCGCCTCGGGGAGCGTCCCGGGAAGGGGCTCGGGGAGCGGTGGGACCGCGCCGGAGGCGGCCGGTGCTGTCGGGAGCAACTCCGGTTCAGCTGGCCGGAGTTGACGTATCGCGCCGGTCCGTACACCGGCCGCGGGCATGAAAAGGCCCGATTGCTGGCGACGGGGGATGCACCAGCAACCGGGCTACTGAGACGGTAACAAGAGATCGGCGGTTCGCAAATTCGGTCTCGGCTATTCGGACATGTATCTGCTTGCCGCGTAGGGAAGTTGTGACAGGAGTCACCCGGGTCGACGGGCCCGGGAGCGGCTGACCGGTCGGTCAGCCGCCTCCTCCGTCGCCCCTGATCGTCAGCTGAGGGTGACCTGCCGGTTGGTCAGCCCGCCGCGGGCCCGGCGCTCGTCCGCCGTGAGCGGCTCCTCCGAGGCCAGAGCGGTCGCGAGCCGCTCGGCGAACTCCGCCGCCGGCTTCTCCACGTCCTTGGCGCCGACCCCGCTCGGCAGGTCCCAGACCGGCACGATGAGACCGTGGGCACGGAAGGAACCGACCAGCCGGGTCCCCTCACCGAGACCGGACCTGCCCGCCGCGTGCAGCCGCGCGAGAGCGTCCAGAAGCTGCTCCTCGGGGTACGGCATCACCCACCGCAGATGGTTCTTCTCCGGCGTCTCGCACCAGTAGGCGGAGTCGACGCCGGTGAGCTTGACCGTCGGGATGGCGGCCGCGTTGGCCCGCTCCAGGGAGGCGGTCACCTCGGCGGTGGCGTTCTCCGCGTCCTGCACCCAGAACTCGAAGCCGTCGTGCACGACCGGCACGAAAGCGCCCTCGGGGTCGAGGAGATCCTGCAGCCGGGGGCTGTCGGCCGGGGCGCGGCGGCCCTGCACCGGGGTGCCCGGCTCGGCGGCGAGGGCCCGCTGGAGGGTGTCGGCGAGGTCGCGGCTGATGTCGCCGGACGACGTGTCGTTCTGCAGGCCGAGCAGGACGGTGCCGTCCTCGCGCCGCAGCGCCGGCCAGGCCATCGGCAGCACCGTGGCGAGCGTGACCGAGGGGACGCCCTCGGGCAGGCCGTCCTTCAGGGCCAGCTCGACGGTGGCGGCGGGGACCAGCTCGCGCAGTGCCACCCAGTCGCCCTCGCCGGCCAGCCCCTCGAAGGGGCGGTGCACCAGCTCGGTCGCCGCGTGCGCGGCCGCCCGGCCGTGGCACGCCTTGTAGCGCCGGCCACTGCCGCAGGGGCAGGGCTCACGGGCGCCGACCACCGGAAAGTCTCCATCAGCGCCACCGGTCCGGGCCGCATCGCTGAGCTGCGGCCGCGTGGCCTTCGTCTGGGGTCGCTTCTTGGCCATCTGGGTGTCTCCCGGTTACGGCTCGTCTCGTACTGGCGGGAGCCTAGCCGTTCGTGACCCGGGCCACGGGTACCTGTGGACGGAGCCGCGGAACCGGCGCCGCCGGACAGGCCGCCACGGCTAGCTCCGCGCCGGGACCCAACGGACCCGGCGCCGGGGTGGTCAGTCCAGGTCGTCGAACGCGTCGGCGAAGTCCAGCCCGGCCGGTTCCGGGACCGCGGGCGCCATGACGCGCGTGGCGAAGGCGTCGCGGCGGACGCCGCCGTCGGGATCGCTCACGTCCCTGTGGACCACGACCCAGACCGTCACCTCGCCCCGGGCGTCGTCCCGGACACCCCAGTCGTCCGCCAGGGCCGTGATGATGTTCAGCCCTCGGCCGCCGTGCGCCGTGACCGACGGGGTCATGGGGGCCGGCCGGGTCGGTCCGCCGCCGTCCGTCACCTCGACGATCAGCCTGCCGCGCGTGTCCACCCGCCAGGCGGCCCGGACGTCGCCGTCCCCGGCCAGGGCGTCACCCAGGGGACGCCCGTGTTTGCACGCATTGCTCAAGAGTTCCGAAAGGACAAGTACGGCATCGTCGATGACCGATTCCGATACGCCACCAGTCCGCAACTGGTCACGCATGCGGTGCCTCGCCTTCCCCACGCCCGCAGGGCCATGGGGTACGGCCATGCTCGACGACGTGGGCACGTCCTGTGCCACCACCAACGCCACCCCCGAGACCTCCTTTGCCCCACGCCACGGTGTGGATGCCCCATCGGCCTGAACCGGAAACCGGCCAATGAATGCCCGGTGACGCACTCGCAACGAGCGAATACGGACCGAACGCGCCGGAGCACACCCTGTGACGGGCTCGTCGCCGTATCCCCCGGGTACGGCGTCGTGTGGCTTGATTTCGATGGTGTGGCCGATACGTGAGGATGGTGTGAGTGGGCTGTGAGGTCAAGGGGTGTGCGTATTCCTTACGCGACTCTTTATCCCGGGCCTCCCGGGCCTCCATGGGCCGGCCCGGGCCCGTGGCCCGGTTCGCTCAGCGGCCGAGCCGCCGCAGCACCGCCCCCGGCCGGTTGGTGATCATCGCGTCGATGCCGAGTTCGAGGCACAGGTCCACGTCCTCCGGTTCGTTCACCGTCCAGACGTGCACCTGGTGGCCGTTGCGCTTCAGCCGCTCGATGTAGGCGGGGTGGTTGCGCACGATCCGGATCGAGGGACCCGCGATCCGGACCCCGGCCGGCAGCCGGCCGTCGCGCAGCCGGGGCGAGAGGAACTGCAACAGGTAGACGGTGGGGAGCGTCGGCGAGGCCGCCCGCACCCGGTGCAGCGACCGCGCGGAGAAGCTCATGACCCGCACCTGGGATTCGGCCGCCGTGGCCGGAGCGTCCAGGCCGAACCGCTTCAGCAGGGTCAGCAGCCGGTCCTCGACCTGCCCCGCCCACCGCGTGGGGTGCTTGGTCTCGATCGCCAGCTCGACCCGCCGCCCGGCGTCCGCGACCAGCTCCAGCAGCCGTTCCAGCGTGAGCACCGAGGTGTCCCCGCGGTCCTCCGGACGGACCTCCCACTCGGGCTCCTCGTCCCGCCCCCGCCAGGCCGGCCCCTTCTTCCACGAACCGAAGTCCAGGGCGGCCAGTTCCGCGAGCTCCAGGGCCGACACCGCTCCCCGCCCGTTGGACGTACGGTTGACCCGGCGGTCGTGGACGCAGACCAGATGGCCGTCCGCGGTCAGCCGGACGTCGCACTCCAGGGCGTCGGCACCGTCCTCGATGGCCTTCTTGTAGGCGGCGAGGGTGTGCTCGGGGGCGTCCTCGGAGGCCCCGCGGTGGGCGACGACCTGAATGCGATGCTGTGGTGCGTGGGTCACCGCGACATGGTGCCACCGCGCGGGCGCGCGTGGGGGGCATCCCGGATGCCAGCAAAGGGAACTTTTGTCGGACAGGCCCTATATAAAGGTTGTCAGTGTACCCACAGCCACCGCTTATGGTGCTCTGACGGCCGGTGGGAAAAGCTGACGGCATACAAAAGCACGTGCTCAGCTGAATCGCGCCGGACCGACAGCAAGCGTGAAAGAGCGTGACCGAGTGCGACCGAGACGAAATGCCGTGGACCGAGGAGAGAAGCTGTGAGCACCGAGAACGAGGGCAACCCGGTACCTCCGGCCCCGTCCGCACCTCCTGTGCCGCCGACGTCTCCCGCCGCCTCCCCGCAGGCGGCCGCGTCCGACGGCGGGGAAGCGCCGACCACCCCGATCCCGCCGGCGCCCCAGGGCGCGCCCGCGGGTGACCCGTACGCGGCGCCGCAGGCCCCCGAGGGGTCCTGGCCGCCCCCGCCGCCCGCCACGCCGTCCTACGCGGACCCCGGCGCGGGTGCGGGTACCGGCGCGGCCGCCGGTGTCGGCGCCGGCTGGGGCTCGTCCTACGACCAGCAGCACCAGCACTACCAGCACCAGCCGTTCCAGCAGCCGCAGACCGCGCCGAAGAAGGGCGGCGGGCGCGGCGGTCTGATCGCCGCCGTCCTGGTCGCCGCACTGGTCGCGGGCGGCATCGGCGGCGGCATCGGCTACACCCTGGCCAAGAACAACGACGGCCTGGGCTCCACGACCGTCTCCGCCTCCGCGGACGGCGGCGCCACCCAGGTCAAGCGGGCCGCCGGCACCATCGCGGCGGTCGCCGACAAGGCACTGCCCAGCACGGTCACCATCGAGGCCGAGTCGACCAACGGCGAGGGCGGCACCGGCACCGGGTTCGTCTTCGACACCCAGGGTCACATCGTCACCAACAACCACGTGGTCGCGGACGCCCTGGACGGCGGCAAGCTGACCGCGACCTTCCCGGACGGCAAGAAGTACGACGCGGAGGTCGTCGGCCACGCGCAGGGTTACGACGTCGCGGTCATCAAGCTCAAGAACCCGCCGTCGGACCTCAAGCCGCTCCCCCTCGGCAACTCGGACAACGTGGCGGTCGGCGACGAGACGATCGCGATCGGCGCCCCCTTCGGCCTGTCCAACACGGTCACCACGGGCATCATCAGTGCCAAGAACCGTCCGGTGGCCTCCAGCGACGGCAGCGCCTCCAGCAAGGCGTCCTACATGAGCGCCCTGCAGACCGACGCCTCCATCAACCCGGGCAACTCCGGCGGCCCGCTGCTGGACGCCTCCGGCGCGGTGATCGGCATCAACTCCGCGATCCAGTCCTCCTCCAGCGGGGGTCTGGGCAGCACGGGGCAGTCGGGCTCGATCGGCCTCGGCTTCGCCATCCCGATCAACCAGGCCAAGTACGTCGCCCAGCAGCTCATCCAGACCGGCAAGCCGGTCTACGCGAAGATCGGCGCGTCGGTGTCCCTGGAGGACAGCAGCAACGGCGCGCAGATCACCGACTCCGGCTCGGGCGGCGCGGCCGCGGTCGAGTCGGGCGGTCCCGCCGACAAGGCCGGCCTCAAGCCCGGTGACGTCATCACCAAGCTCGACGACTCGGTGATCGACAGCGGCCCCACCCTGATCGGCGAGATCTGGACCCACAAGCCCGGCGACAAGGTCCAGGTCACCTACAAGCGCAGCGGTTCGGAGCACACGGTCGAAATGACCCTGGGCTCCCGAGTGGGCGACAACTGACCCGCACCCGCGGGTGCCGCACGGTCACCCCGTTCCCCGCGCCGGTCTCGGTCGGCGCGGGACGGGACGCCGAAGCGGCCTGAGGGAACGGCCGGAAGGAGCGCCCCGCATCGAGGGGCGCTCGGCGGTCCCGCACGGATGAGCCTGTCGGCATGCGGGTCGGATGGTCGGACGGGGACATCCGTGTCCCCGGGTCAACGCCCCCGACGCCTCTGCGCGTCGAAGCGGAGCAGCACCCGCGTCACACGCCACACCGCGGCCAGGCCCGCCAGCGCGATCCCGACCACGAGCAGGGCTTTCCCCGCGGGCTTGCCGACCCCGACGATCAGCGCCGGAACCAAGAGCACACCGAACACGCCCGCGGCCAGGACGGCGGCGGTCACCAGGGCGAACATGATCTCCACCGTCATCGCGTCCTTCTCCCAACGCGACTCCCGCCCTGCATCCATGCCGCAAGTCTCACACGGGCCGTCGCGCGCGTAGCCGAAATCCCGCGCGTCCGTCCACGGGCCGGGAAGCGCGCGGCGGCCGATCTGTTCGGCTCTGTTCGTCTTCTTCCGGAATCGGCGCTCGCCGGAGGACCCGGTGTGGACCACGAGCCCCGCGCAAGGCGTGAGCCCGGTAGTCTGTAGCCGCTCCGCCCCAGGTGGGACGGGGCCGAGGTGGGTTGCCCGAGCGGCCTAAGGGAACGGTCTTGAAAACCGTCGTGGCAGCGATGTCACCGTGGGTTCAAATCCCACACCCACCGCGCGCACCGCGAGGCCCCTGACCGGGAGAACGGTCAGGGGCCTTTCGCGTGCCCGCCCAACGGCGCCCGTGTCAGGGGTGGTGGCCGGTCATGCGGGCCGCCGAGGCGATGGTCGCGCGGGCCTCGCGTTCCGTCAGGCCGGTGTGGACCGCCGCGTCGGTGAGGGGCGCCCGCAGGGCGCGGCCGATGCCGTTCTCGTAGGCGCGGCAGGCCGCCCAGAACAGCCGGGTGTTGCGCTGGCCCTCGTGGGCGGCGAGGACGAACTGGACCAGGCCCTGGCCGCGGTTGCCGACCGAGGGGTGGGTCGAGGGGTGGGGCGCTCTCGGGGGTGGCAGCAGGAGGCGGAGCAGGGACGGCGGGCAGGGTGCCGGGACCAGGTGTTCGGTGCCGGGGGCGGTGGCGTAGACGCCGTGTTCGGTACGGGAGCCGGGGCCGACCAGGTAGCCGCCCGCGCCCCGGATGTCGATGCCGGGGGCGAGCCGGCCGGCGGAGTTGGGGATGACGGCGTCCGGCGGTCCGGTCAGCCAGAGGTGCCGGCCGCCGCTGGGCGTGAGCACGACGACCGTGGGCGGAATGGTGAACAGGTGCCGCAGGGCCAGTTCGCGCAGCGATCCGGTGGCGTCCGTGCCGGACTTCACGTCGAGGTCGACACCGATGAGGCGATGCGGGGGCAGCCCGCAGGCGATGCCGTAGCCGGTCGCCCAGGGTGCCGCGGCGAACAGCTCGCGGATGCGGGCCGGGTCGGAGGTGGCGTCGTACACCCCGTGGCCGGGGCGGCCGCACTCGCCGTGGCAGGGCGGGGGTGCCGGCTCGTCGGGGCGGGAGGAGCGGTGCGGGGAGCGCAGGGCCGGGAGTTTGGTCCGGGACAGAGGGATGACGGCCAGGCCGCGTTCGGCGGCTGACAGGGCGTGTGCGAGGGCCAGCGTCGTGGCCTGCCGGTCGGTGGTGGCCATGGATCCATGTTCGTACGTGCGTTCGAAAAAAGGAAGAGGGGGTCGGTGCGGCACGCCGGGTGAGGGGGTTCGGCCGGGAAACGTGACGGATCGGTTCTCCCTCTGGGGCGCTTGGAGGGGAGATGTCCGGAGTCGCGCCGACTGGGGTGGGAGTCGACCAAAAATGGCGAAAGGGGTTTATCGACTTGTCATCACGCTTGAGGGCGAATGAGACCGGAAGGGCTGGTTCACCGGGGATTCGGTGGGCAATTCTGATCTCGCGACGTCGCAGACATCACCGAGGCGGTCGGCCAACTGCCCTCGGAACAGCCGTACTTGACGTACCTACCGGCTCAGCCGGGCTCTGAGAGGAAACAACATGGCAAGCATCCGTACCGCCCGCCTCCTCGCCGCCGTCTCCGCCCTCCCGCTCGCCGCCGCGCTCTTCGCCGGGGTGGCGGCCGCTGACAACGGTGCGATCGCGGACGACGGATCGAGCGCCAACACCGGTGTGGCGGGCATCATCGGCAGCGGTGTCGGCCACGACAACAACGGCAACTCCTCCACCACGCAGCAGAACGCGGTGGGCAACGGTGCCTCGAACCAGAGCAACACCGCGCAGGTCAACGGCTCCGCGTGGACGGCCCTCCAGCAGGGCAACGAGAACGTCGCCGTCCACTTCACCCAGCTGTGGTAGCCCCCGCCTGAGCGCCGGTGGGGTGTGCTCCGTGGGGATGTAGCGCGCCTGCGCGGCGGTACTCCGGTACCGCCGCGCAGGCGTCTGTCCGGTACCGCCTCCCCTCGCGGTGTCCCCGGGGCGTCTGTCCGACCTTGACAGTGGGCCGTATCTGACGGACAGTCAGAAACCATGCATCTGGCCCCCACCGAACGCCAGCAGCGGCTGCGCGCCGAACTCCGCGCCTACTTCGGCTCCTTGATCCCCTCTCCTGCTCCCGAGGCCCCCGAGGAACGTCGTGCCCTGCTGCGTCGCATCGGCTCGGACGGCCTGCTCGGCCTCGGCTGGCCCGTCGAGTACGGCGGTCAGGGGCGCGGTGCCGACGAGCAGTTCGTCTTCTTCGACGAGGCGTACCGGGCCGGCGCCCCCGTCTCGATGGTCACGCTCAACACGGTCGGCCCCACCCTCATGAAGTACGGCAGCGACGAGCAGAAGGCCCGCTTCCTGCCCGGCATCCTCAGCGGTGACCTGGTCTTCGCCATCGGCTACACCGAACCTTCCGCGGGTACCGACCTCGCCTCGCTGCGCACCCGGGCGGTGCGGGACGGCGACGGCTGGGGGATCGACGGACAGAAGATCTTCACCTCGGGCGCGCAGCACGCCGACTGGATCTGGCTGGCCTGCCGTACCGATCCGGAGGCCCCCCGGCACCGCGGCATCTCGATCCTCCTGGTCCCCACCGACGCCCCCGGGTTCTCCTGGACCCCGATCGAGACGGTCGGCGGGCAGGTCACCACGGCGACCTACTACGACGGCGTACGCGTCCCCGCCGGCCACCTGGTCGGCGCCGAGCACGACGGCTGGTCCCTGATCACCGACCAGCTCAACCACGAGCGGGTCGCCCTCGCCGCGACCGCCATGCAGGCCGAGGACTTCTACACCGCCGCGCTCGTCGCCGCCCGCACCCCCGATCCGGTGACGGGCCGACGCCGTGTTGACGAGCCCTGGGTGCGTTTCCGGCTGGCCGAGGCGCATGCCCGACTGGCGGCGAACCGCCTGCTCAGCTGGCGTCTGGTGGGGGACGCGGGGGCCGGCCGGGTGGCCCCGGCGGAGGCCAGCGGGGTGAAGTTCGCGGGAACGGAATCGGCAGTCGCGACGTATCGCATGTGTCAGGAGATCGTCGGCGAGGCGGCATCGGTCCGGTCCGGGTCGCCGGGGGCGTTCGGGGACGGCGAGCTGGAGCGGCTCAACAGGGCGGCGCAGATCAACACGTTCGGGGGCGGGGTGAGCGAGGTGCAGCGGGAGATCGTCGCGACGATGCGGCTCGGGATGAGGAGGGGCGGCCGTGGCCGGGGAGACTGACGAACTGGGCGCGAGGCTCAAGGCGTACGAGGGGCTGCCGGCCTCCCGGGCGGGCACCGGCAAGGACCCGGTCAATTTGCCCATGATCCGGCACTGGTGCGAGGCGATGGGCGACACCAACCCGGCGTACCGGGGAGCCGGCGCCGTCGCCCCGCCCACGATGCTCCAGGCCTGGACGATGGGCGGCCTGTCCGGGAACACGGCACGCACCGGCGCGTACGACGAGATGTCCGCCCTGCTCGACGAGGCGGGCTGTGTCTCGATCGTCGCCACCGACTGCGAGCAGGAGTATCTGCGCCCGCTGCGGCCGGGCGACGAACTGGTCTTCGACACGGTGATCGAGTCGGTGTCCGCCCGGAAGACCACCAGGCTGGGCACGGGCTACTTCATCACCACCCGCATGGACATCCGGGCCGGCGGGGAGCCGGTGGGCGTCCACCGGCTCCGCGTCCTCAAGTACGCGCCCGCGGGGAAACCGGTCAAGGCGCCGCCTCGCCCCCGCCCGGTGGTCAACCGGGACAACGCAGGCTTCTGGGAGGGCGTGGCCGAGGGCCGCCTCCTCATCCAGCGCTGCGCCGGCTGCGGCACCCTGCGCCACCCCTGGCTGCCGGGCTGCGCCGCCTGCGGCTGTCCCGACTGGGACACGGTCGAGTCGGCGGGCGAGGGCACGGTCTACTCGTACGTCGTGATGCACCACCCGCCGTTCCCGGCCTTCGACCCGCCGTACGCGGTGGGCCTGGTCGAACTCACCGAGGGCGTGCGGATGGTGAGCAACGTGGTGGGGGTGCCGTACGACAAGGTGCGGATCGGGCTGCCGGTACGGGTGGAGTTCCGCCGGTACGAGGACGCGGCGGGGGCACTGACCCTGCCCGTCTTCCGGGCCGCCGACACCCTCGCCGGCCCCGGTGCTCCCGGCGGGGAGGCCTGACATGGACTTCACGCCCACCGAGGCGCAGGCCGAGGCCCGTGACCTGGCCGCCAGGGTCTTCGCCGACCTCGCCACCCCCGAACGGCTGCGGGCGGCCGGCACCGGCAGCGACCCGGAGCTGTGGAAGGCCCTCACCGCGGCCGGGCTGGTGGCCGCGGTGGCCGATGTGGGCCTGCTCGGGCTGGTGCTGCTCCTGGAGGAACAGGGCCGCGCCACGGCCCAGGTGCCGTACGCGGCGACCTGCGTGTACGGCCTGCTGGCGGTCGCCGCGCACGGCACCGACGAGCAGCGGGCGCGGCTGCTGCCGGGGATCGGGGACGGGTCGGTGGTGGTCGCCGGGGCGTTTCCGGCCCAGCAGGGGGTACGGCCCTCCGCGCGGGGCGGGCTGACCGGCACCGTCCCCGTGGTGCCCTGGCTTCGTGACGCCACGCATGTCCTGGTCGCGGACGCCGGCCGGCGGCTCCGGCTGGTGCCGCTCGGGGAGGGCACCGCCGTCGAGGCGATCGAGCTCACCGCGCCCTGGTCGGCCGGCCGGCTCACCCTCCACGAGGCTCCCGCCGAGCCCCTGGGCACCGCGCCGGAAGCCGGGGACCCCGGTGCCTACGCGGACGTCCTGGCCGTCGCCCGCACCGCCTTCGCCGGGCTCCAGGCCGGTGTGTGCGCGGGCTCGCTGGCCCGGGCCGTCGCGCACACCAACGCCCGCGAGCAGTTCGGGCGCCCCCTCGCCACCCGGCAGGCCGTGCAACTCCGGGCCGCCGACGCCCACATGGACATCGAGGCGATACGGGTGACGGCGTACGAGGCTGCCTGGCGGCGGGACGCGGGGCTGCCGTACGCCACGCACGCGCTGACCGCGGCCTGGTGGGCGTCCGAGGCGGGGCAGCGGGTCGTGCACACGGGCCAGCATCTGCACGGCGGTGCGGGCGCCGACGTCGGGCATCCGGTCCACCGGCACTTCCTTTGGGGGCGCCAGCTGGACGCGTATCTGGGCAGCGGGGGCGAAGTGCTCCAGGAACTGGGGGAGTTGATCACGTATGGGAGTTGAGACGGCACGGCTGGAGGCGGGCGCCGAGCTGCCGCCGCTGGAGATCCCGATCACGCGGACACTGATCGTGGCCGGCGCGATCGCGTCCCGGGACTACCAGGACGTGCACCACGACGCCGAGCTGGCCCACGGCAAGGGCTCGCCGGACATCTTCATGAACATCCTGACGACCAACGGCCTGGTCGGCCGCTACATCACCGACCACTTCGGTCCGACGGCGCGGCTGCGCAAGGTCGCCATCCGGCTGGGCGCGCCCAACTACCCGGGGGACACGATGGTGTTGACCGGCCGTGTCGAGGAGCTGGACGACGCGGCGGGGACCGCGACGGTCCGGGTGGTCGGCGTCAACTCCATCGGCGACCACGTGACCGGCACGGTGACCCTCACCTTCGCCGAGGCCATGGTGACCGTCACCGTCACCGACGACGAGGAGAGGGCATGAGCGTCCGGGGCCGGGACGCGCTCGGCGGGCGCGCGACGATCGTGGGGATCGGGGCCACCGAGTTCTCCAAGGACTCGGGCCGCAGCGAACTGCGGCTGGCGGCGGAGGCGGTACGGGCCGCGCTGGCCGACGCGGGCCTGACGCCGGCGGACGTGGACGGGATGGTGACGTTCACGATGGACACCAGCCCGGAGATCACCGTGGCGCAGGCCTGCGGGATCGGCGAGCTGTCCTTCTTCTCCCGGGTGCACTACGGCGGCGGCGCGGCCTGCGCCACGGTCCAGCAGGCGGCGCTGGCGGTGGCGACGGGGACGGCCGAGGTCGTCGTCTGCTACCGGGCGTTCAACGAGCGGTCGGGGCGCAGGTTCGGCTCGGGCGTGCAGCACCGGGAGCCGTCGGCGGAGGGCGCGGCGCTCGGCTGGGCGCTGCCGTTCGGGCTGCTCACCCCGGCGTCCTGGGTGGCGATGGCGGCACAGCGCTACCTGCACGCGTACGGGCTGACCCCGGAGGCGTTCGGGCGGGTGGCGGTGGCCGGCCGGAAGTACGCGGCGACCAACCCCGCCGCCTGGTTCCACGGCCGCCCGATCACCCTCGCCGACCACGCGGCGTCCCGCTGGATCGTCGAACCGCTCCGTCTCCTGGACTGCTGCCAGGAGACGGACGGCGGACAGGCGCTCGTCGTCACCTCCGTGGAGCGGGCACGGGATCTGCCGCGTCCGCCGGCCGTGATCGCGGCGGCCGCGCAGGGGGCCGGCCGGGCCCAGGAGCAGATGACCAGCTTCTACCGGGACGACCTGACGGGGCTCCCGGAGGCGGCCGCGGTGGCCGGACAGCTGTGGCGCACCTCGGGGCTGGCCCCGGCCGACATCGACGTGGGGATCCTGTACGACCACTTCACCCCCTTCGTGCTGATGCAGCTGGAGGAGTTCGGATTCTGCGGGCGCGGGGAGGCCGCGGACTTCGTGGCCGAGGAGCGGCTGCCGCTGAACACCCACGGAGGACAGCTCGGGGAGGGCTACCTCCACGGGATGAACGGGATCGCGGAAGGGGTCCGCCAGCTGCGGGGCACGAGCGTGAACCAGATACCGGGCGCGAGCCGGGTCCTGGTGACGGCCGGCACCGGTGTGCCCACGTCGGGGCTGGTACTGACCTCGGACGGCTGAGCCCGCGCCCGGACCCGGGCCCCGCCCCCGGGCCCCGCCCCCGGCGTCCGCCGCTCCCGGCGTCCGCCGCTCCCGACCTCCGCCGCTCCCGACCTCCACCGCCGCCCCGGCGCCCGCCCGTCGCGAGCGACCCCCACCGCGGCCCCGGCACCCCCTGTCCTGCCCCGGCCCGCCGCCCGCCCCCACCGCTCCCCGCAGGGGAAAACCCGCAGGAGTACTGCGCACGTACTCCACCTTCAGGAGGTGTAGGCAGCCCCACCCCTACAACCTGAGGCGGACTCGCCTTCGGGACCTGCGGCCGATCCGCTGTCGTACTGTTCGCTCATAGCGTGGAGCCATGACCACACCCGTCTGCACCAGCGCTTCGGACGCCGCTGTCTCGGCGAGGCAGACCCGGCCGTACCCGTCCTTCGCGTCGTACGTCAGGGCCCGTCAGCCGGTCCTGCTGCGTACCGCCCGCTCGTTGACCGCGAACCCGAGTGACGCGGAGGACCTGCTCCAGACCGCGCTCGCCAAGACCTACGTGGCCTGGGAGCGGATCGAGGACCATCGGGCGCTCGACGGCTATGTGCGCCGGGCCCTGCTGAACACCCGGACCTCGCAGTGGCGCAAGCGCCGGGTCGACGAGTTCGTCTGTGAGGAACTGCCCGAGCCGGAGCTGGTGGGCGGCGGTGAGGACCCGGCCGAACGGCAGGCGCTGCACGACGCGATGTGGCGGGCGATCATGAAACTGCCGGCGCGGCAGCGGGCGATGGTCGTGCTGCGGTACTACGAGGACCTCAGCGAGGTGCAGACGGCCGAGGTGCTCGGGGTGTCGGTGGGCACGGTGAAGTCCGCGGTGTCGCGCGCGCTCGGCAAGCTGCGTGAGGACCCCGAGCTGGGCGTCGCGCGGTAGCTGGACCGGCCGCCGCCGGTGTTGGTCGGCCCTGCCCTAGTGACATACCGACTGGTATGTGAGAAGAATCAGCGCAGCCCCTTTACCACCGAGTAGGCAATGTCGCCCCCGGGAGGACGCCGTGCTGAGCACCATGCAGGACGTACCGCTGCTGATCTCCACGATCCTGACGCACGGGTCACGGGTCCACGGCGGCTCACAGGTGACCACCTGGACGGGCGAGGCCGAGCCGCACCGGCGCACCTTCGCCGAGATCGGCGCCCGCGCCGCCCAGTTGGCCCACGCCCTCCGTGACGACCTGGGAGTCCAGGACGACGACCGCGTGGCGACCCTCATGTGGAACAACGCCGAACACACCGAGGCGTACTTCGCGATCCCCTCCATGGGCGCGGTCCTGCACACGCTCAACCTGCGGCTGCCCGCCGAACAGCTGACCTGGATCGTGAACCACGCGGCCGACCGGGTCGTGATCGTCAACGGCTCGCTGCTGCCGCTGCTCGCCCCGCTGCTCCCGCACCTCGCTCCCGTCCGGCACGTCGTGATCGCCGGCCCCGGCGACCGCTCCCTGCTGGACGGCGCGACCGTGACGGTGCACGAGTACGAGGACCTGATCGCCGCCAAGCCGACCACGTACGACTGGCCGGAGCTGGACGAGCGCCGGGCCGCCGCCATGTGCTACACCTCCGGCACCACCGGCGACCCCAAGGGCGTGGTGTACAGCCACCGTTCGATCTACCTCCACTCCATGCAGGTCAACATGACCCAGTCGATGGGCCTGACCGACCAGGACACCTCGCTGGTCGTGGTGCCCCAGTTCCACGTCAACGCCTGGGGCCTGCCGCACGCCACCTTCATGACCGGCGTCAACCTGCTCATGCCGGACCGGTTCCTGCAGCCCGCCCCGCTCGCCGAGATGATCGAGACCGAGCGGCCCACGCACGCGGCCGCCGTCCCCACCATCTGGCAGGGCCTGCTCGGCGAACTCACCGCCCGGCCCCGGGACGTCGCCTCGCTCACCCAGGTCACCATCGGCGGCTCGGCCTGCCCGCCCTCCCTCATGACCGCGTTCGACGACCTGGGCATGCGGGTCTGCCACGCCTGGGGCATGACCGAGACCTCCCCGCTCGGCACGGTCTCCCGCCCGCCGGCCCACGCCGTCGGCACGGACCAGGAGTTCGCCTACCGCCTCACCCAGGGCCGCTTCCCGGCCGGTGTGCAGGCCCGGCTGACCGGCCCCGGCGGCGAGCGCCTCCCCTGGGACGGCGAGTCGGCCGGCGAGCTGGAGGTGCGCGGCCCCTGGATCGCCGGTGCCTACTACAACGGCCCCGACGCCGACCCGATGCGCCCCGCCGACAAGTTCAGCGAGGACGGCTGGCTGAAGACCGGTGACGTCGGCACCATCTCCCCCGACGGCTTCCTCACCCTCACCGACCGCGCGAAGGACGTCATCAAGTCCGGTGGCGAGTGGATCTCCTCCGTCGAGCTGGAGAACGCGCTGATGTCCCACCCGGACGTCGCCGAGGCCGCGGTGGTGGCCGTACCGGACGAGAAGTGGGGCGAGCGTCCGCTGGCGACGGTCGTGCTCCGGGAGGGCTCCACGGCCACCTTCGAGACCCTGCGCGTCTTCCTCGCCGAGGAGGGCAAAATCGCCAAGTGGCAGCTGCCGGAGCGCTGGACGGTGGTGGCGGCGGTGCCGAAGACGAGTGTGGGCAAGTTCGACAAGAAGGTGCTCAGGAGGCAGTACGCCGAGGGCACGCTGGACGTGACCAGTCTCTGACCGGCGCCGGGCGCACGGCGGGGAACCGTCGCGGTTCGGCCCCGGGCCGTCCGTCGACCCGCGGCTGACCGCCCGGTTCCCCGCGCCCCGTCCGGACGGGGCGCAGCTCTCCTAGTTCGTGCCGATCCTGGCCAGCAGGTCCACGATCCGGTCCTGCACCTCGTTGCTCGTCGAGCGCTCCGCGAGGAACAGCACCGTCTCCCCGGACGCCAGCCGGGGCAGGTCGGCCTCCTCGACGGCGGCCGTGTAGACGACCAACGGCGTCCGGTTCAACTGCCCGTTCGCACGGAGCCAGTCGATGATGCCGGCCTGGCCGCGGTGCACCTGCATCAGGTCCATCACCACCAGGTTCGGCCGCAACTGCCCGGCCAGCGTCACCGCGTCCGCGTCGCTCGCCGCCCGCGCGACCTGCATCCCGCGCCGCTCCAGGGTCGCGGTCAGGGCGAGGGCGATCTCCGCGTGCTCCTCGATGAGCAGCACCCGCGGCGGGTGCTGCTCGGTGTCCCGGGGCGCCAGCGCCTTCAGCAGAACGGCGGGATCGGCACCGTACGCCGCCTCGCGCGTCGCCTGCCCCAGTCCGGCCGTCACCATCACCGGCACCTCGGCCGCGACCGCCGCCTGCCGCAGCGACTGCAGCGCGGTCCGGGTGATCGGCCCGGTCAGCGGGTCCACGAACAGCGCCGCCGGGAACGCGGCGATCTGCGCGTCGACCTCCTCACGGGAGTGCACGATCACCGGCCGGTAGCCGCGGTCGCTCAGCGCCTGCTGGGTGGTGACGTCCGGCGCGGGCCACACCAGCAGCCTGCGCGGGTTGTCCAGCGGCTCCGGGGGCAGTTCGTCGTCGAGCGGCTGCGGGCGCGGCGGATCCGCGACCTCGACCGCCCCGCCCGGACCGTCCAGCGGCTCGGGGCCCTCGGCGGCGTTCACGTCCGGTGCGCCTATCGCGTACGACCGTCCGGCGCCCTCGGTGGCCCCCACCAGCCGGGACTGCCCGGTCGGCTGCGGCAGGGGCTGGGCGGCCGGCTGCTCGCCCGACGAATGCGGCCGGGCGGCGGCCTGCTCGGGCTGCTGCTCGTCGCGGGTGCCCAGCTTGCGGCGGCGGCCGTTGCCACCCGGCTGGTGCGGCGGCGGGGTCGCCGTCGGCTGCTGCACCTGCGCGGCCTGCCGTGAGAACGGCACCCCCTGCCCCAGCGTCCGCACGCTGAACGCGCGGCCCTGCGTGGAGTCCGGGTCGACCGGCGCGGGCCCGGCCGCCGCCTCGGCGGGCAGCGGCTGCGCGGTACGGGCGGGCCGCGGGGCGGGCACCTCGTCGGCGCCGCCCGGCCATTGCTGCGGTACAGGCGCCACGGAACCGGCCTCCGCCGGCAGCGGCTGGCCGCCGGCCGGGACGGCTTCGGCTACGGGGGCGGGCTGGGCCGGCACCGGCAGGCCAGGCGCCTGCGGAGCGGGGCTCTGCGCCTGCGCCGGTACGGGGGCCGCGGACGGCAGCGCCCGCGGAACCGGCTGACCGGCCTGGGCCGGGACCCCCTGCCCGGGCTGCCCGGGGGCGACCGGCTGGGCGGGGGCGGCCGCCTGCGCGGGCACCGTGGGCATCATGGCGGGGGCGGCCTCGTCGGGCTGGCCGACGGCCCGTCGGCGGCGGCCCGTCGGCGCGTTGGTGGGGTGCGGCTGCGGCGGGGTGTGGTCCTCGGCCTGGTCGAGCGGCACGGCGTCGTGCCGACCCTCCGCGCCGGTCACCCCGACCGGCTCCGGAGCGCGGTCGGCCTCGGCGGGCGGCAGCGCGAAGACCGGACGGGGGCCCGCCTGCGCCTGCTGCTGCTCGGCCCGCTCGGCCGCCGCGGCCAGCGCGCGCCGCCGCCGGCCGCCCGGCTGTTCCTCGTCGTCCTGCTGCGCCGGGGCCGCGGGCAGGGCCGGCGGCAGCGCCTGCCGCTCGTCGGGCTCCCGCCGGGCGCGGCGCCCCGCGGCGGGAGCGGGCACGCCCTGCGGCGGAACGGTGCCGCCGAGCCCGCTGCCCGTGGCGGCCGTACCGGCGCCCTGTTCCGCCGCCGTCACCACGGCGCCCAGGGCACCGTCGGAGACACCGGCGAGTTCGACGGCACCCGCGTCGGAGTCGGCGGGACGCCCGCGCCGCCGTCCGGTACCCCCGGAGGCCGGGTCCGCGTTCTCGACGCCCGCGGCGTCCTCGATCGCGGCCGGCTCGCTCCGGTCCGCCGCCTCGGCGGCACGCCGGCGCCGGCGTCCGGTCGGCGCCACGGCCGACGTCTCGCCGTCGCCCGCCTCGCCGCCGGGCACGTCGCCGTCCAGGAAGGCGTCCACGGAGGACCGCCGGGCCCGGCGCCGCCCACCGGCACCGCCGTCCTCGACGGCCGGCACGCCCTCGACGGACGCCACTCCCCCGGCGGCCGGGATCGTGGCCACCGCCGCGCCGACCGGCTGGGCCACGGCACCGGCGCCGCCCCCGATCGGCACCTCCAGGACGAACGCGCTGCCGCTCATGCCGGGCACCTCGTGCGTCTGCAGCACACCGCCGTGCGCACGCACGATGCCGCGCACGATCGGCTCGTGCACCGGGTCGCCCCCGGGGTACGGTCCGCGCACCTCGATACGGACGACCTCACCGCGCTGGGCCGCCGCGACCACCACCGTGTTGTCCATGTAGCCGCCCGCGGAGACCGGGGCGTTGCCGGTCGCGTCGACACCGGCGACGTCCGCGACGAGGTGGGCGAGCGCGACGGCGAGCCGCTGCGGATCGACCTCGGCCTCGATGGGCGGCGCGTGCACGGCGAACTGGACCCGTCCGGGCCCGATCAGCTCCACCGCCCCGTCCACACCGGCCGCGACGACGGCGTCCAGCATCACCTTGGTGCGGTTGATGTCCTCGGTCCCGGCGTCCAGCGCCTGGTAGCCGAGCACGTTGTCGATGAGCTGGGTGATGCGCGAGTAACCGGCCGAGAGGTGGTGGAGGACCTGGTTGGCCTCGGGCCACAGCTGCCCGGCGTCGTCGGCGGCGAGCGCGGCCAGTTCCCGGCGCAGCTCGTCGAGCGGGCCGCGCAGCGACTGCGCCAGCAGGGTCAGCAGCTGCTCGTGGCGCCCGTGGAGGGCCTCGTAGCGGTCCTTCTCGCGCTCGCCGAGGGCCGCGTACCGCTCCTCGCCGGACGCCAGCTCCTCGGCCTGCCGCTCCAGCAGTTCCTCGACCTCGGTGACGTGCTTCTGGCGCAGCGCGGTCAGGTCTGAGGCGTGTTCCTCGGAGAGCCGCTCCAGTGCTTCGGAGTGCGCCTTCTCCCGGGCGTCCTTCTCCTCGGCCAGGGTGTCGTACGGCCGCCGGTCGGTGAAGGTCATCACGGCGCCGACGAGCTGGTCGCCGTCCCGGACCGGCGCGGTCGTCAGGTCGACCGGCACCTTCTTGTCGCCCTTGGCCCACAGCACCTGTCCGCGCACCCGGTGCTTGCGTCCGGAGCGCAGGGTGTCGGCGAGCGGCGACTCGGCGTACGGGAAGGGCGAGCCGTCCGCGCGGGCGTGCAGCACCAGGTTGTGCAGTTCCTTGCCGCCGAGTTCACCGGCCCGGTATCCCAGTATCTGGGCGGCGGCCGGGTTGACGAGCACGATCCGCCCGTCCGTGTCCGTCCCTACGACGCCCTCGCTGGCGGCCCGCAGGATCATCTCGGTCTGCCGCTGCGAGCGGGCCAGCTCGGCCTCGGTGTCCACGGTGCCGGTCAGGTCGCGCACGACGAGCATCAGCAGTTCGTCGGCGCCGTAGCCGTAACCGTCGTAGGCCTGCTGGCCGTTCTCCAGGTTGGCGCTGGTCACCTCGACCGGGAACTCGGTCCCGTCCGTCCGCCGCGCGACCATCCGCGTCGGCTTGGTGCGGCCGCGCGGGTCGATGTGGTCCGGGCGCCGCATCGACCCCGGGATCAGCCGCGAGTCGAATTCGGGCAGCAGGTCCAGCAGCCCTCGCCCGACCAGCGCGGTACCCGGTGCCTCGAACGCCTCCAGAGCGATCGTGTTCGCGTTGACGACGGTCCCGTTGGCGTTGACCAGCACCAACGCGTCCGGCAGCGCATCGAGTATGGCTGCGAGGCGAGCAGCGCCTCGGGATGGCCTGCTGCTCACGAGACGCTTCCTCCCTGTTACCGCACCTTGCCCACCGCTCGGGCCATCTTGCCAACCGGCCCGCGACGTGTCACGCGAGGGAGTCTAAAGGCACCGATTGCGCACACGACGCCGGATGAGAGGGAGGTCGCACGACGAAGTGACGACGAACATGTGACCGACAGGCTTCACCTTCGTGGTCGCCGCGCGGGACCTCTGCGGAAGCGGGGCGTCCGATGTGGGACGCCTGTGCCGTCCCGACGGCCGGCGGCGGGCGCGTGGAGCGGCCCTACGCGCCCAGGCCGGGAAGGAGGGGCACCATCCGGTTCCAGCGGGCGATCTCGCAGCCGTTGCTGCGGTCGTAGTCCGCGTCGACCGGGCGGCCGGCCCAGGTGCCGGTGACATGGGCGGTGGCCGGGCCGCCGTAGAGCATGGTGCAGGCGGTGCCGGGAGCGACCGGGGCGAAGGTGTCGCGGCCCCAGTGGGTGTTGCGGTCGAGCGCGTCACAGGCTCCGCCCACGTCCGGGTGACTCCCGGCGCCGGGATGACAGGACAGCTCGTACGTCCCGTTCCGCCCGTCCCCGGCGTGCCGGACGGTGACGGTGAGATGGTCGCCCTGGCCGGCGGCCGTTGCGGAGGCGGGCAGGGATCCGAGAACGGCGGCGACGGCCCCGAGGGCGCCCCGCACGGCGAAGTGCGACATGCCCTGTCCAACGCGCCGGGGTCGCGGACGTTGCGCGCCGCCCCGACCACGGGAAGTGCTTTGCTCTACGACCCGGCTGCCTAGTACCGTGGGAGCCGATTGGTGACAGCACGCTCGACTGTGTCATCATCTGCACGCACCACTCGCGCTCGCGCGGGCGGCTGTGCGGGAGGCGTCGCCTAGTCCGGTCTATGGCGCCGCACTGCTAATGCGGTTTGGGCCTTAAAGCCCATCGAGGGTTCAAATCCCTCCGCCTCCGCACCTGACTCAGGGAGCCCGACCATCACGGTCCGGGCTCCCTGAGTCGTTTGAGCCCCCAGATATGGCGTTTCCGCAGCTCACAAGGGGTGCGGCTAACGGATTTCACATGGCGGCGGCAGTCATGTAATGTTCTTCCTGTCGCCGCGAGCGGGCCGGAAGGGCCGGAAGCGAAGACAAAAAAGCAAGACAACAAGCACTCGTAGCTTAACGGATAGAGCATCTGACTACGGATCAGAAGGTTGCAGGTTCGAATCCTGCCGAGTGCACACGGACAAGAGGCCCCGGAGAGATCCGGGGCCTCTTGCGTTGCGTGTACGTGCGGGCGGCCAGGTGCGGTGATCAAGTCCCGCCGTGGAAGAAGCCGGACTTCAGGTCCGTGATGGTGGCGTCCAGCGGATGTCCGCTGACGATGAACGGTCCGCTCCAGGGCGCGCTGAGTGCGAAGAGCAGCGCCAGGCTCAGCCCGACCACACTCGCAACACCTACGACCAGTAGTGACGTTCGCAGGCTGCTGCGGAAGACCAGCGCGCCCGAGTTCACGATCAAGGCCAGTCCGCTGACCACCAGGGTGACGACGTAGAGGGAGGGGACGTCGCGCGAGGCCGCCGCGACGCGGGCGCGACGACTGCTGGTGACGCCGTCCAGGGAGACCACCAGTTCCGTGCCCGTCGTGGTTCCCACCTCGGGCCGGGCCGCCTCCGTGCGCACGGTCCGTTCCAGCCGTGCGATCGCGCGGGCGGTGGCCGGGTCGTCACCGGAGGCCGCTGCCGCGCCGGCCCACTCCCTGGCGCGCGTGGTCCGCAAGTAGTCCAGCAGCGCGGCGTGGATCGGCTCCGACCGGACGTGCGGACTCGTCGCCGCCCATGCCAGACGGGAGGACGCGGCTGCCTCGTCGCTCACCAACCCCTCGGCGGCGCGCAGGTAGCCGGCCTCGCTGGCCAGTGAGAGTGCCGCGAAGATCGCGAACGCGGCGCCGAGCGTCGGCATCAGGGGAGTGGCGATCTGCGGCACCCGGTCCCGTTCCTCGGCCGGTACGAGCATCCGCACGCCGCGCCGGGCGACGGCCGCGACCAGGAGGGCGAGCAGGAGTCCGCCCGCGACCAGTACCGCCGCCGGCAGCGAGGTCAACCAGTTCACCGCATCACCCACAGAGCGTTCCCGGGAGCGCTCCGGGGCGGCGGTGCAGCGGCCCCGCGACCTGGAGCTCCTCGTCGATCGTCGTCACGGACGCCTCATGATCACAGGCCGGGGACCCGTGACACCCGCGACGCCTGGCACGACATCCCTCTTCGTTGCCCGAACAGCCGAATACGGGCTTACGGCCGAACCAGTTGGAGCGAACCGGAGCGGTACGCGTACCACTGGTTCGAGCGGAACCTCATGGGCTGATCCGGGCCTCCCGGATACACAGGTCATATTTAAACGGGAAACACCAGGTCAGAGACGTGATGCGAGGTGTCGGCTGTGGATCTGTGCCGACGACCACAGCGTAACGGGGTGTGCGTAGGCTCATACTGAGCCATGACAAAGCCTGCGGCGCCGAGGCGCCATCTGCCCACCAGCCCGTTCAAGGCCCCGGTCGCACCGGCTCCCAAGCACTTCGCGGTGGGCGACCAGGTCACTCATGACGTGTACGGACTCGGCCGGGTCATCGGCGTCGAAGACGGAACCGCGGCCCTCGTGGACTTCGGTTCGACGCAAATGCGGATTCTGAGCCCGTACGCCAAGATGACCAAGCTGTAGGACCGCTGTGCCCGGTCACGGCACGCCAGGTCTCCTCGGAGACCTGTAACGAAAGGCAGACCTCTCATCGAATCGACGTCGCTGTTCTCCGCCGTGGAAGGGCAACCCCGCCGCTCCACCGTAGTCTCGCCGCCTCCGGCGATCATGCCGTTCCAGGCCCCGGACTTCGGAGAGGACGAGACCTCCTGGTCCGAGGACACGCGGGAAACCGCCCCGGGTACGCCCGCGGCCGGGCCGAAGGCCGCCTAGCGCCCAGCGGTCGGGCAACCGACAGCAAAGGCCCCGGGTTCGTCCGGGGCCTTTGGCGTTTTCGGGGCGGCGCCCCGGGAGCTGCCTCGGGGAGACGACTCGGCGAAGTCACACGGCGGTCAGTACGCGGGTGCGCTCGCGGCCGCGGAGGGTCTGGCCGCGCAGGACGATGATGCCCAGCCGGACGACGACCTCGCTGACGGCCATGAGGACCAGCGCGGCGACCCAGGCCTGTCCGCTGGTGATGTCGTGGTCGGCGGAGAAGTGGGCTATGCGGGTCTCGCCGGCGGTGTGGGAGGTGTAGACCGCGAAGCCCAGGCGGAAGCCCATGCTGAGCACCCACAGGGCCGCCGCGCCCAGGCTCGCCTTGACCCGGACGTGCCCGTCGGCGAGACGGACCCGGGTGAGCAGGCCGCCGCCGACGCCGCAGGCGACGCCGATGCCGGCGAACGTCGCGATGAGGGCGAGGTCGTTGCCCGCCGTCGGGATGTCGTGCAGGTAGCTGGTCGCCACCCAGGTGATCAGGCCCAGTGGCAGCAGCAGCCTGAAGGCCGTCAGCCTCTCCTCCCGCATCTGCTTGATGACCACGAGGATGAGCACCACATCGATGATCCAGTCCGAAATCGTCATGCGTCGACTATCCGGTTCCGGACCCGTCCGGCACGTGGACCCATGGGTGGAAGCAGGGTGGAAAACGGGTGGATGAGGTCGCTCTACCCGGGGGAGGACTCAGCCCGGCTCCGCCCGCCCGTCGGGCCCGCGCCACCCGTCGGGCCCGCTCGTTCGCCAGACCCGCGTGCCCCGTGGGGCCCCCTCATCCGCCGGAGCCGCTCGACCCGCCGGACTCGTCGTCGCTCAGCCCTTCCAGGGACTCGTGGGCCAGACGCGTCGCGCGGGTGAACCAGTCGGTGAGGGTGGCCAGTTCGTCGGGGGTGTAGTCGGCGAAGAGCTCGACGAGGCGTCCGTAGTGGCCGGCGTACACCGCTTCGACGCGGCCGAGCGCGTCCGGGACCGCGGCGACCCGTACCCGGCGGCGGTCGGCGGGGTCGGCGCGCCGGGTCACGAAGCCCGCGCGTTCCAGGCGGTTGAGGATGCCCGTCACGGCACCCGTCGTCACGTGGGCCCGCGCGGCCAGGTCGCCCGCGGTCAACAGGTTCTCGCCCGCCTCCAGGACGAAGCCGAAACAGGTGAGGTCCGTGACGTTGACCCCGAGCCGCCGGGCCAGCTCCTGCTGGCCGATCACATGGGCCGCGATGAGGTGGTCCATCGCGGACAGGGCGCGGGCTGGATCCGCTGGCGGTCGCGGCTTGCCGTGCATGGTCGTCCCGATTCCTTGGAGATGTGGCGGCCAGATGTGGCGGCCCCCTGGCGGTTTCTCTTAGCATGTGAGAGATATAGGGGGTGAATTTCTCAGACCGTGAGGGATTCTACGCCCGAGAACATACCCATGAAGGGAAGGCGGGATCGTGAGTCTGCACGATGAAGGTCATACGGTCGCCGGGTGGACGGGTACCGCGATCGCGACCGCCGGAAGCGGTCTGATCGGGTGGGGTGTGTGCGCCGTCTCGGTCCCCGCCCTGGTCGCAGGGGGTGCGGTGACCGCCGTGAGCGTCCTGGTCACCTGGTGTCTGCATCTCGCAGGCTGGGGCAAGCCGCCCGGCCCCCGGCCCCGGCCGCAGTGGCCCCTCGGGGTCCGGGACACCGCGGCACGCGACGGCCACGCCGGCTGCGTGGGGTGCCGGCTCGCGGGCCGCGGGCGTCGGACCGACTCCCTGCCGGAACCGGTGACCACCACCGGGGGACCCGAACCGGCGACGGCCCGGGCTGCCGGCTGACGAGCATCGGTCCCGCCGGACGCCGGACGCCGGACGCCGGACGCCGGACGCCGGACGCCGGACGCCGGACGCCGGACGCCGGACGCCGCACGCCGGACGCCGGACGGTGCGCGCCGAACGCCGCGCGCCGGGACGCCGCCGCCCGGTGCCTGCCGCCCGGTGCCTGCCGGCGGACGCCGCCCGCCGCCCGCCGGTGCAGACCCGCCCCCGTCGCACCGCTCCCGCAGAACCCGTGCCACGGGTCCCACGGAACCCACGTGTCCCACGGCTCCCACAGCAGCCCCGCCCCCGATGTCAGTGCCTGCCTCTACGCTCGCGAGTGATGGCACAGGTGTGGAGATGCTCGGGGCTGCGGTGGGTGGACGACAGGCCCGTGCTGGTGTGGAGCGGCGGGCGGCGCAGTGTGCTCGGGCCGGGCAGTCGCGTCGCCTTCCGGGCGGCCACCGGAGGAGTCCGGCAGTGCGTGGGGGCGCGGGGGACCCCCTGCGCGGTGCGCGCGTCCGTGTCCGGGCGGAGTACCGGCGCGCGCTGCGAGGAGTGCGCCCGGCTGGACCGGGCGCACTCGGTGGCCGCGGACGGCATCGCCGACGATCCCCGGCCCTACCACGTGTATCTGGCGTGGTTCGGCCCCGGCATGGTCAAGGTGGGGATCACCGCCGTCGAGCGCGGCCGGACGCGTCTGCTGGAGCAGGGAGCCGTCTGCTTCAGCTGGTTGGGCGCGGGTCCGCTGATGGCCGCCCGGCGGGCCGAGGAACTGCTGCGGGCCGCCCTCAAGGTGCCCGACCGGATCCCCTACGGCACCAAGCGCGTCGTACGGGCCGCCCTGCCGGGAGGCGAGAGCGAGCGGGCCGCCGAGGTCGCCGCACTGCACGCACGGGCCCTTACGCTCGGGGCGTGGCCCGAGGCGCTCGTTCCCGAGCCCTGCCAAGTCGTCGACCATGTAAAGGTGTTCGGGCTGGACGGGGTGCCCGCCGCGGTCGGTGAGGTGGTCGAGCTGGTGGCGGGCGGTGCGGTGAGCGGCGAACTCGTCGCGGCCGCCGGCCCCGACCTGCATCTCGCCACCCGCCGCGGGGTCTTCGTCCTTGACACGCGCTTGCTGCCCGGGTGGGAGCTGACCGCCGGCGAAGTGGGCGGGGAGGGCGAAATCGGCCTGCCCGTACGCGAGTTCCCGGTGCCCCAGGAGGGGCTGTTCTGACCGCTCCGGAGACGAGGGCGGCTTCCGGGGGCGGGGTCCTGCCGCGGTCCGCCCGGCGTCACCCGACAGGCGCCCCGCCACCCGCCCGGGTACGCTCTCAACAGCGGTTCGCCGAGATCCCGCCGACGGTCCGTGGCGCACACCGGACGGATACGGTCCGCACAGCCCGGGGGCCGGGCCCGGCCCCAGGACCGTGCGCGGGCGAGGAGATTCCCAGGCGTTCCCTGAGAGCCTGCTGTGTGTTTCTCAGGGAAAACACAGATTGCTGAAAGCGTGTTCTCAGAGGGCCCCGACAGGGTGTCCACCATGACCACGACCTCGCCCCAGGGGCGCACCGAACTGCTGAGGCCGGACGGGAGCCCCGTCCGAGTGCTTGTGGTGGACGACGAGCTGTCGATCACCGAACTCCTCTCCATGGCCCTGCGTTACGAGGGCTGGCAGATCAGGAGCGCGGGTGACGGGCAGGGTGCCGTCCAGACCGCCCGGGAGTTCCGGCCGGACGCCGTCGTCCTCGACATGATGCTGCCCGACATGGACGGCCTCACCGTGCTCGGTCGCCTGCGGCGCGAACTGCCCGACGTACCGGTGCTGTTCCTCACGGCGAAGGACGCGGTCGAGGACCGGATCGCCGGTCTCACCGCGGGCGGCGACGACTACGTCACCAAACCCTTCAGCCTCGAGGAGGTCGTGGCGCGGCTGCGCGGGCTGATCCGCCGCTCCGGTGCGGCCGACCGTCGTTCGGACTCGGTGCTCGTGGTCGGCGACCTCACCCTGGACGAGGACAGCCACGAGGTCTCGCGGGCCGGCGACTCGATCCACCTCACCGCCACCGAGTTCGAGCTGCTGCGCTTCCTGATGCGCAACCCGCGGCGCGTGCTCAGCAAGGCCCAGATCCTCGACCGGGTGTGGTCCTACGACTTCGGCGGCCAGGCCAACGTGGTCGAGCTCTACATCTCGTACCTGCGCAGGAAGATCGACGCGGGCCGGGAGCCGATGATCCACACCCGGCGTGGAGCCGGTTACCTGATCAAGCCCGCCGCGTCATGAGCGGGCGGCGACGGCCGCGGGCGCAGAGGCGGCGAGTGGGACAGCCGCGCACCCTGCGGACCCGGCTCGTCGTCGTGTCCGTGACCCTGATCGCCGTCGTCTGCGCGGTGATCGGGACCGTCACCACCCTCGTACTGCGGGACCACCTGTACGGGCAGCTGGACGGAAAACTGGACGAGGTGGCGGCCCGCGTGGCGCCGCGCGGCTTCGACGGCCCGCTCACCGGCAAGCCCGGTACCGGCAGCCCGCCCGGCGGACAGCGGGGCGGCCACGGCATCACCGGCGACGACGGGACCACGGATCTCGAGAAGTTCGTCAAGGGCCCCCAGCCGGACGGCACCGTCGCGGTCACCGTCGTCGACGGCGCCGTCGTCGACTCCGAGCGTGGTGTGAAGTCCAGCGACGACTTCTCGATGAGTGCCAAGCCGCTCACCTCCGCTCAGCTCAAGGTGATCAGCTCCGTCTCCCACGACCAGGGCGTGCACAGCGTCGACATGCCGGGTCTGGGCTCGTATCTCGTCAGGTACGCGGTCAACGACAGCGCCGGCTACTACGTCGGCATCCCGACCTCCGACGTCGACGGCACGATCAACACCCTGATCATCGTCGAGATCAGCCTCACCCTCTCCGGCCTGATCGCCGCCTCCCTGGCCGGCACCGTCATGGTCGGCGTGGCCACCCGCCCGCTGCGCAGGGTCGCCCACACCGCCACCCGGGTCTCCGAACTCCCCCTGCACACGGGCGAGGTCAACCTCAGCGAGCGGGTCCCGGAGTCGGAGTGCGATCCGCACACCGAGGTCGGCCAGGTCGGCGCCGCACTCAACCGCATGCTCAACCACGTGCACGGCGCCCTGCACGCCCGCCAGCAGAGCGAGACGCGGGTACGGCAGTTCGTCGCCGACGCCAGTCACGAACTGCGCACCCCGCTCGCCTCCATCCGCGGCTACGCCGAACTGACCCGGCGCGGCCGTGAGGTGGTGGGGCCCGACACCCGGCACGCCCTCGGCCGTATCGAGTCCGAGGCCGGCCGGATGACCCTGCTCGTCGAGGACCTGCTGCTGCTCGCCCGTCTCGACGCGGGCCGTCCGCTGCAGTTCGAGCACACCGACCTCGTCCCGCTCGTCGTGGACACCGTCAGCGACTCGCGCGCGGCCGGCATGGACCACAACTGGCGCCTCGACCTGCCCGACGAGCCGGCCCTGGTGGCCGCCGACGCGACCCGGATCCAGCAGGTGCTGGTCAACCTGCTCGGCAACGCCCGCAAGCACACCCCGCCCGGGACCACCGTCACCGCCCGTATCCAGCGGCGCGGCCCGTGGTTGTGCGTGGACGTCGAGGACGACGGGCCGGGTATCCAGCCGGAACTGCTGCCGCACGTCTTCGAGCGGTTCGCGCGCGGTGACTCCGCGCGGTCGCGGGCCACCGGGTCGACCGGACTCGGGCTCGCCATCGTGCAGGCCGTCGCGTCCGCGCACGGCGGTGCGGTCACCGTGGACAGCGGCCCCGGCCGCACGGTGTTCACGCTCTTCCTGCCCGCGCTCGCCGGGCCGGTTCCGCGGCCCGACCCGGAAACGAACCGGCAATCGCACTCACAGGCGCACCACAGTGCCACCACATGGGTGCGACAGGGCACTTGACCAGAGTCGTTCCCATGCGAACCGACTCTTCTCCCGGCAGTCTGCCGGCGCGGGAGCACCTCCCGGCCACCGACGCCGGTACGCCTGTCCTGGACGTAGTGATCCCCGTCTACAACGAGGAGAAGGACCTCGGCCCGTGCGTCGTCAGACTGCACGACCACCTCGAGCGGACCTTCCCGTACGCGTTCCGCATCACCGTCGCCGACAACGCGTCCACGGACTCCACTCCACAGGTGGCGCGGCGCCTGGCGGCGGAGATCGCCGAGGTGAGGTCGTTCCGGCTGGAGCAGAAGGGCCGCGGCCGCGCGCTGCGGACCGTCTGGTCGGCCTCGGACGCGCCGGTCCTCGCCTACATGGACGTGGACCTGTCGACCGACCTGAACGCGCTGCTGCCCCTGGTGGCCCCGCTGATCTCCGGCCACTCCGACCTGGCGATCGGTTCCCGGCTGGCACGCTCCTCGCGCGTGGTGCGCGGCGCCAAGCGGGAGTTCATCAGCCGCTCGTACAACCTGATCCTGCGCGGTTCGCTGCAGGCCCGCTTCTCGGACGCCCAGTGCGGTTTCAAGGCGATCCGGCACGATGTCGCGCAGGCGCTGCTGCCGATGGTCGAGGACACCGGCTGGTTCTTCGACACCGAGATGCTGGTGATCGCCGAGCGGGCCGGCCTGCGCATCCACGAGGTACCGGTGGACTGGGTCGACGACCCGGACTCGACCGTGCACATCGTGCGGACGGCCACCGACGACCTCAGGGGGGTGTGGCGGGTCGGCAAGGCACTGGCCACCGGTTCGCTGCCGCTGGACCGGATCGCCCGCCCGTTCGGCGACGACCCGCGCGACCGCGACATCCAGGACGTGCCGAAGGGACTGGCCCGCCAACTCGTCGGCTTCTGCGTGGTGGGCGCCCTGTCGACGCTCTTCTACCTCCTGCTCTACGGCCTCTTCCGGCAGTTCGCCGGGTCGCAGGCCGCGAACGCGCTCGCGCTGCTGGTGTCGGCCGTCGCCAACACGGCCGCCAACCGGCGCCTGACCTTCGGGGTGCGCGGCCGGGGCGGGGCGGTCCGGCACCAGGCGCAGGGCCTGGTCGTGTTCGGCATCGGCCTGGCGCTGACCAGCGGTTCGCTCGCCGCCCTGAACGCGGCGAGCACCGGCCCCGCGCACTCCACCGAGCTCGCGGTGCTGGTCGCCGCCAACCTGGCCGCGACCGTGCTGCGCTTCCTGCTCTTCCGCGCCTGGGTCTTCCCGGACCTCGACGGCGGACGGGAGGCGCCGTCCACGGTGGTGGCCTCGCACGGTCCGTCGTCGCCGACGACGTACGCCACGGCCCCCGGCGGTCACCGGCCGCAGAACCGGCTCCCGTCGGGCCCGCTCGCGCCTGACCGGCTCCCGCAGGGCCCGCTCGCGCCCGACCCGCTTCCGCAGCGCCCGGCGCACCGGCCGAGCGTCCGGGGCGGCACCACGACCACCCGACTCCGCGCCGGCGAAGCAGCGGACGACACCTGGGGGGAGGCCACCGTGCGGTCGTGGCCGGTGCGCCCCCACGACACCGATCCGGGGGACCCCCGATGAGCAGCACCCACACCGGCCGTACGACTGGTCGTGGCCCGGCCTCCGAGGCTCCCCCGGCGCCCGCGCCGGACGTCCTGGCCGCGCCGGCGCCGCAGTCGGGCCCGGCCGAGCCCGGGCAGCCCCTCGCCCGCAGACTGTGGCGCGGCCGCCCCGAGGACCCCCGCTGGGCCCGCCCGGCCTTCCTCGGCCTGCTGCTCGCCACCGCGGTGCTCTACTTCTACGACCTGAGCGCGAACGGCTGGTCCAACTCCTTCTACTCGGCCACCGTCCAGGCCGGCACCAAGAGCTGGAAGGCGATGTTCTTCGGCTCGCTGGACGCGGGCAACGCGATCACCGTCGACAAGCCCTCGGCGTTCCTGTGGCCGATGGAGATCGCGGCCCGCCTCTTCGGTCTGAACTCCTGGACGATCCTCGGCCCCGAGGTCCTCATGGGCGTCGGCACGGTGGCGGTCGTGTACGCCTCGGTGCGCCGCCGGTTCGGTCCCGCGGCCGGTCTGATCGCGGGCGCCGTGCTCGCGCTCACCCCGGTCGCGGCGCTGATGTTCCGGTTCGACAACCCGGACGCGATGCTGGCCCTGCTGATGGCGCTGGCCTGCTACCTCGTCGTCCGCGCGGTCGAGGACGGCCGGACGGGGTGGCTGGTGTGGGCGGGCGTGGCGATCGGTCTCGCCTTCCTCGCCAAGACCCTGCAGGCCTTCCTGATCCTGCCGGCGCTCGCCTTCGTGTACGCGGCCGTCGGCCCGCACACCTGGAAGAGGCGGATCGGCCAGCTCGCCCTCGCGACCGGTGCCCTGATCGTCTCGGCCGGCTGGTGGGTGGCGGTCGTCGAGCTGTGGCCTGCCTCCTCCCGCCCCTACATCGGCGGTTCGCAGGACAACAGCTTCCTGTCACTGACCTTCGGCTACAACGGGTTCGGCCGTCTCAGCGGCGACGAGACGGGCAGCGTCGGCGGCGGTGGCGGCGGCACCGGTTCCGGGCAGTGGGGTGCCACCGGCTGGGACCGGATGTTCGACTCCGAGACCGGCGGTCAGATCTCCTGGCTGCTCCCGGCCGCACTGATCCTGCTGGCCGCGGGCCTGGTGGCGACGCGCGGGCTGCGGCGGACCTCGGTGACACGGGCCTCTTTCCTGGTGTGGGGCGGCTCGCTGGTGATCACCATGGTGGTCTTCAGCTACATGGCGGGCATCTTCCACCAGTACTACACGGTCGCCCTCGCCCCCTACCTCGCCGCCGTGACCGGCATGGGCGCGGGACTGCTGTGGGAGCGGCGCGCCGAGCCGTGGGCGTCGGTCACCCTGGCCGCCGCCGTCGTCTCGGCCGCGGTCTGGGGCTACGTGCTCCTCGACCGCACCTCCGCCTACCTGCCCTGGCTGAAGTGGCTGGTCCTGGTCGGCGGTCTGACGGCCGCGCTCGGCCTGGTCCTCGCGGGCCGGATCGGCCGCCGGCTCGCCCTCGGGGCGGCGGCGGTGGGCCTGGTGGCCGCGCTGGCGGGCCCGACGGCGTACACCCTCAGCACGGTGAGCACCGCGCACACCGGCTCCATCCCGACGGCCGGTCCGGCGGGCGCGAGCATGATGGGATTCGGCGCGGGCGGCGGTCCCGGCGGCGGCCGTGGCGGCCTCGGTGGTGGCCTCGGCGGTGGTGGCTTCGGCCGCAACCAGCAGGGCCAGCAGAACCAGCAGGGCCGGCAGGGCCCGCAGGGCCAGAACCAGCAGGGCCAGAACGGCTTCCCGGGCGGCGGCACCGGCACCGGCGGCTTCCCCGGCGGCGGCATGCCGGGCGGCCAGAGCCAGAACGGCAACGGCAACGGCGGCACGCAGAACGGCAACGGGTTCCCCGGCGGCCGGACGGGTGAGGGCGGCGGCATGGCCGGCGGCGGTGGCGTCGGCGGCCTGCTGAACGGCGCGACCGTCAGCTCCGAGGCCAAGGAGCTGCTGGAGCAGGACGCGTCCCGGTACACCTGGGTCGCGGCGGCCGTCGGCGCCCAGAACGCGGCGAGCTACCAGTTGGCCACCGGCGACGCGGTGATGGCGATCGGCGGCTTCAACGGCACCGACCCGTCCCCGACGGCGGCTCAGTTCAAGGAGTACGTGGCGGCCGGGAAGATCCACTACTTCGTCTCCTCCGGCACCGGCGGCGGCATGGGAGGCGGCAGCGGCGGCACGTCGTCGCAGATCACCGCATGGGTCGAGAAGAACTACAAGAAGGTGACGGTCGGAACGTCGACCTTCTACGACCTGACGCGGAAGACGAGCGGCGGCTGACGAGCGCCCGACCGGCGCGGGCTGCCGGGTCGGGCGGCGGGTTCGTGACGGCGGCACCTTTTCGCGGGGCGGGGAGGAATGCCACGCGAGGCGGCTGGGCACGGGTGGGGTGGCGGGGCGCCGGTTGTGAGCGGCCGGTCGCGCCCACCCGGCGAGGCCGCGCACCGGGCACAGTCCCCCGCTCCCGAAGGGGCGTTGCGGCCGTAGCATCGTCGGAGGTGATCGTCGTGGAGGAGGCCGTGATGGCGCGGGCCAGTGTGTGGCTGGGGGAGAAGGCCCGCAAGGGCGCCCGTAGCGGTCAGCCGTCGGGTCTGGACCGGTCCCGCATCACCTCCGTCACCGTCCGGCTGCTGGACTCCGACGGGCTCGACAAGTTCTCCATGCGGCGGCTGGCGGCCGAACTCCACGTGACCGCCATGTCCGTGTACTGGTACGTCGACACCAAGGACGACCTGCTGGAACTGGCCCTCGACGCGGCCTTCGGCGAACTGCGCCTGCCGGAGGCGGCCGAGGGCGACTGGCGGGAGCAACTGCGGGCGCTGGCCACGGAGTACCGGGCGCTGCTGGTCCGCCACCCCTGGCTCTCCCCGCTGGCCGGCCGTTACCTCAACATCGGCCCGCACTCGCTGGCGTTCTCCCGGACCGTCCAGCAGGTGGTCCGCCGCGCCGGCCTGCCCGCGCACGGGGTGACCGGCGCGATCTCGGCCGTCTTCCAGTTCGTCTACGGCTACGGGACGATCGAGGGGCACTTCGCCGAGCGGGTGGCGGCGGCCGGCATGACGGCGGACGAGTACTTCGACACCGCGATGACCGCGGTGACCGAGACCCCGCGCACGGCCGCCATCGTCGAGGAGTCGGCGGACCTCATGGCGGCCAGGGGCGGCGACACGGTCGCCGAGATGCTCGACCGGGACTTCGCCTTCGCCCTGGACCTGCTGATCGCGGGCATCGAGGCCAAGGTGAGTCGCCCCGTCTAGGGCCACCGTGTCCCGTCTGCGGCTCGGCCGCGCGGGCGCGACCAGCCGGGACGGACCGGCAGTCGCGCACGCGCCACGCTCTCTCCCTCTCAGGCCTCGGGCGCGGCCAGTCGCGCCGGGAAGCCGCCGGTGGCGACCGGCCCCCACGACGCCGGAGTGATCCGGATGATCGACTTGCCCTGCTTGAGCATCGCCGCCCGGTACTCGTCCCAGTCCGGGTGCTCCCCGGCGATGTTCCGGTAGTACTCGACCAGCGGCTCCACCGACTCCGGCGAGTCGACGACCTCGGCGGTGCCGTCGATCTGGACCCAGGGTCCGTTCCAGTCGTCGCTGAGGACGATCACGCTCACCCGCTCGTCCCGCTTGGCGTTGCGGGTCTTGGCCCGCTCGGGGTACGTGGAGGCCACGATCCGGCCGGAGTCGTCGACCCCGCAGGTCAGCGGCGACCCCTGGGGGCCGCCGTCGGCGCGGCGGGTGAGCAGGATCGCGCGGTGGCGGGGCCGTACGAAGTCCAGCAGTTCGTCGAGGGAGACGGCGGTGTTCGTCGCGATGTTCGGTGCCATGCCGTCAGCCTAGGGGGACCCGACCCGCCTCGCCCGGTCACTGCCTGTCCCTGTCGGTCCTACGCCTGGGGCAGGGACTCGCCCTGGACCGCCTGGATCTCGAGCTCGACCTTGAGGGTGGTGCCGATGGCCGCGATGCCGGCCTGGACGACCTGGTTGTAGTTCATCGCGAAGTCCTCGCGGTGCAGCTCGGCCGTGGCGCGGAACGCGGCCCGGGTGCCGCCCCAGGGGTCGGCGCCGGTGCCGAGGTAGGCGAGGTGCAGGTCGACGGGGCGTACCACTCCGCGCATGGCCAGTTCGCCGTGGACCGTCCAGCGGTCGGATCCGGCGACCGTGAGGCCCGTCGAGGTGTAGGTGAGCTCGGGGAAGCGTTCGACGTCCAGGAAGTCGGCGGAGCGCAGGTGCGTGTCGCGCATGCCGTTGCCGGTGTCGATGGAGGCGGCCCGGATGACGGCCTGGACACGGGACTTGGTGACGTCGTCGGGGGCGATCTCGATGGCCGCGGTGAAGTCCGTGAAGCGGCCGCGGACGCTGGAGATGCCCAGGTGCTGGGCGACCGCGGCGACGGTGGAGTGCGCCGGGTCGGCGGTCCACGGGCCGGGCGGCGGAAGCTCGGTGCCGCCCTGCCGGGCCAGCGTGACCTTGCCGATCTCGGCCCGGCCGCTGGCGGTGACGATGGCGCTGGAGGCGGCGGGCGCGTAGCCCACGGCGGTGACGATGACGGTGTACGCCCCGGGCGCGAGCGGGTTCGGGTCCCGCACCGTGCCCTCCTCGTCCGCCTCGACGCGCAGCACCTGGGTGCCGGTCATGTCGGTCACCGTGACGACCGCGTGCGACACGGCCCATCCGTCCCGGGTGCGGATCCTGGCGGTGAGTCCCATCCCGAATTCTCCCTGAAAACCGATCTAGAGGAGCGAAAAGCCCTATAAATTGCGCAGATTGTGACGGCCCGGGGCAGTCGATGCACCATCGCTGCCCCGGGCCGGGGTGAACTACTCGCCGGGGTGGGAGAGTTCGATGTCGTGCCCGTCGACACCGGCGCCGGTGACGTTCAGGGCGGTGGCGACCGGCGGGTAGCCCGTCGCGATCACGGTGTAGTCGCCGCCGTCCAGGTCGGCGAAGGCGTACGCGCCGTCCAGGCCGGTGGTGGAGGTGCCGACCACGTTGCCGGCCGCGTCCACGAGGGTGACGCGGGCGTCGGCCAGCGGCCCGTGCGGGGCCCGTACGACACCCTGGAGCTGGGCTCCGGCGTCCAGGTCGACCTCGATCCGGGTGACACCGGTGGTGCCGATCTGGACCGGCAGGGCGCGCGGGCGGTACCCGGCCGCGTTCACCGCGACCGTCACCACGCCCGGCACCAGGTCGCCGAAGACGAACTGGCCCTGCTCGCCGGTGGCCGCGGTGGCCAGCAGGTCGCCGCGCACGTCGGTGACGATCACCATCGCGTCCTTGACCGGCAGCGCGCTGTTCGTGCCGCGCACCACACCGCTGAGCCCGCTGGTGCCGCTGAGCAGGATGTCGTACGACAGCGGCTCCTCGCCCACCAGGACGGTGGAGGCCTGCGGCTGGTAGCCGTCGGCGGAGGCGATCAGCACGTACGAGCCCGCGCCGGGGGCGTCCAGGCGGTACGACCCGTCGTAACCCGCGACCGCGCGGCCCAGCTGGCGGCCGGAGAGCGAGATGAGGGTGACCGCGGCCTGGGCGACCGGGGCGCTCTCGGCGCCGCGCACGAATCCGTGCACCGGGGTGCCGGAGCCCGCCGACTGCTCGGGGGCGGCGATGGTCGCCACGGCGGCGAACTGCCGGGTGGCCTCCGTGCCGGCGTCCGTGGTGCTGTCGACGACCGGGGCGGCCCAGCTGGGGACCGTCTCCTCGGCGGCGGCGGCCGGGACGGGGGCGGCGGCTGCGGCCGGAGCGGCCTCGATGCCCTGCTCCGCGGCGGCGGCCTGGGCGAGCGCGCCCTTGGTCCTCAAGGGGACCTCCTTGATGAACAGCGTGATCAGGAACGCGAGGGCCGCGAGGCAGCCGGCGATCAGGAAGACGTCGGCGATGCCGTGGCCGTAGGCGCTCTGGAAGAGGATGCGCAGCGGGGCCGGCAGTGCGCCGAGGTCCGGGAGGCTGTCGCTGGACGAGCTGGAACCCGCCAGGGCGGCCTGGTACTTGTGCGGGAGGTCGGCGGCGCCCTGGGTCACGTAGTGCGTGATCCGGTGGGCCATGACCGCGCCCAGCGCGGAGACGCCGACGGCACCGCCGAGGGACCGGAAGAAGGTGACCGTGGAGCTGGCGGAGCCGAGGTCGGAGGGCTCGACCTGGTTCTGCGTGCAGAGCACCAGGTTCTGCATCATCATGCCGATGCCGAGACCCAGCAGCGCCATGAAGATGGCCATCTTCCAGTACGCCGTGTCGTACCGGATGGTGCCGAGCAGGCCGAGGCCGGCCGTCACGAGCACGCCACCGCTGACCAGCCAGGCCTTCCAGCGGCCGGTGCGGGTGATGAACTGCCCGGAGACGGTGGAGGAGACGAACAGGCCGCCGATCATCGGGATCGTCAGCACGCCGGACATCGTCGGGGACTCGTCGCGGGCCAGCTGGAAGTACTGGCTGAAGAAGACCGTGCCGGTGAACATCGCGACACCGACGAACAGGGAGGCCAGCGAGGCCAGGGTGATGGTCCGGTTGCGGAACAGCCGCAGCGGGATGATCGGCTCCTTGGCCTTCGACTCGATGAGCACGAAGATCAGGCCGAGGACGATCGAACCGCCGACCATCGCGTACGTCTGCCAGGAGATCCAGTCGTACTTGTCACCGGCGAAGGTGACCCAGAGCAGCAGCACCGAGACGGCGGCGGCGACGAAGAACGCGCCGGACCAGTCGACCTTGACGTCCCGCTTCACCACGGGCAGGTGCAGGGTCTTCTGCAGCACGATCAGCGCGACGACGGCGAAGGGGACGCCGACGTAGAAGCACCAGCGCCAGCCCAGCCACGAGGTGTCGGTGATGACACCGCCGAGCAGCGGGCCGCCGACGGTGGCGACGGCGAAGGTGGCGCCGAGGTAGCCGGAGTAACGGCCGCGCTCACGCGGCGAGATCATCGCGGCCATGACGATCTGGGCGAGCGCCGACAGGCCGCCGACGCCGATGCCCTGGACGACACGGCAGGCGATCAGCATGCCGGAGTTCTGCGACATGCCGGCGACCGCGGAGCCCAGGACGTAGATGACCAGGGCGATCTGGACGAGCGCCTTCTTGCTGTACAGGTCGGAGAGCTTGCCCCACAGCGGGGTGGTGGCGGTCATGGCCAGCAGCGAGGCGCTGACGACCCAGGTGTAGGCGGACTGGCCGCCGCCCAGGTCGCTGATGATGTGCGGCAGGGCGTTGGTGACGATCGTGGAGGACAGGATCGCGACGAACATGCCGAGCAGCAGCCCGGATATCGCTTCCATGATCTGCCGGTGCGTCATCGGGGCGTCCTGCTCGACGGAGCCTCCCCCGTGCCTTGCATGGGCCCGCACACCGGCTGGTGTGGTCGTTGCCATGGGCTTCCTTTTCTACGTCTTACGCGGGTGTACGGGTGGTCGGGTCGAATACGGGGGCGGTGGGCGCGCGGGCCGCGGAGGCGACCGTGGCCGCGACGGCGGCCTTCGGGGCCGCCGGGACCGGTTCGGCCGGGACCGTCGCGGCCGTGACCGTCGAGGTCGGCCGCGGATGGGTGATCGGGGTCCGGCAGTCGCCGAAGCTGTCCCGGAGCCGGGTCATCAGCCGGATCAGCTGGTCGACCTCCTCGTCGCTCCAGTCGCCCAGCCGTTCGGTGAGCAGTTCGGTGCTGCGCCGGGACAGGTCCTGCAGCGTCTCCACGCCCGCGGGCGTGAGGTGCAGGATGCGGGACCGCTTGTCCGCCGGATCCGGGGACCGCTCGATCCAGCCGCGTTCGGCGACGTGCGCCACGTGCCGGCTGGTCACGGACATGTCCACGGCGAGCAGCTCGGCGAGCTTGCTCATGCGCATGGATCCGAAGCGGCCGAGCAGCGTCAGCACGGCCGCGGAGCCGGCCGGGCATTCGTGCGGCAGGATCCGCGCGAGGTCCCGTTTCACGGCTCCGACGGCGCTGAGCTGACGTGCCAGCTCCTCGAACTGCGCCTGCTCCGCCATCACACCTCCCGTATTCGTTGCTTGGGGCAACCATAGAACCGCTTGGTTGCTACAGGCAAATAAGTGGGCCGACGGGCAGGCCAAAACTTGGCAAAGACAAGTATTGCGATCGTAAACACACAGGTGGGGCGACTTGTACTTCCGGGAGGCCCCCCACTTGGGCCGGACCACCGGATTCGCTAGTCTCTCGGCCCATGGCTAACACCCAGGGCCCCCAGGGCAACTACGACCCCGCCGGCAGCACCCAGATGTTCCGCGCGTTCGTCGACGAGGCCCCGCAGACCTCCCAGCAGACGGCGTCCCCCTCCTCCGCCTCCGGCGGCCCCCGCATCGGCCTGATCCTCGGCGTCGTCGCCGTGGTGGTCGTGGTCGCGGCGGTGGCCTGGCTGGCGCTCAAGTAGGCACCCGCCGCGCACCCGGCCCCACCGGCGGTACGAGGGGCGGGGTGGCGGCGCGACGAAGGAACCCGGGGTGTGCCGCCCCGGGCTTTCGTCGTGCCCTGCGGACCCGCCGGCCCGGCGGGGTTCCGTCCGGCGGTCCGGCTCAGCTCCAGTCGACGGACAGCACGCGGGTCTCGACGTGCATGCCCAGGGGCACCCGCCAGTCGTCCACGCAGACCGTCCAGGTGCCGCTCCTGTGCGAGCGGGGCGCGACGGGGGTCGGCACGGGCCGCGTCGACCTGATCGTCGCCCAGTCGATGCCCAGCAGGTCGACGATGTGCGTGCCGAGGGTGACCGTGCCGGAACGGACCGCCGTACCGCCCGAGTTGTCGAAGTCGACCGTCACCTTCTCGCACCACCGCCGGTCCGTGGACTCGCGGGTGGGCGCGCTCCAGGTGAGGACGGCGGGCGAGGTGCCGGCGGGTGCCGTGGCGGACGGCGACGTGGCCGGGCGCGAAGTGGCCGTCGACCGCGGCGGGTTCGGTGTCCGCGGTGCGGACCGCCCGTCCCCGGTGCCTGTGCCCCGCCCGGTGCTTTTGCCTGTGCCTGTGCCTGTACCTGCGCCGTCCCCGCCGGAGGAGCCGGGCGGCGATGTCGGGGCCGGGCCCGCGGGTCCTGCCGGTTCGGCCGCCGCGGTCGCGGAGTCCGTTCCGGCGGAGGGCGGCCCGTGCGACGTCCCCGCGGGGGAGCCGTCCAGCGGGACCAGCGTCACCGATCCCGTGGGCGCCGGCGATCCCCCGGGCACCCCCGAAGGCCCCGCGGCGGCACCCACCGCGGTGTAGCCGCCGCCCCCGCCTCCGCACGCCGTGAGCGTGCAGGCCAGGCAGCACAGGGCGGCCGCCGACGCTGCCGTGACAGCGGCTCGGCGGCCACTCGGTGTGCTACGGGTAGGCATCGCGCCAGTGTGACTGACGCTCCGTCAGTTAGGAACCCGTCGGTACCGGTTCAGTCCGCGATCAGGCCCTCGCGGAGCTGGGCCAGGGTGCGGGTCAGCAGGCGGGAGACGTGCATC
Organism: Streptomyces sp. NPDC001068; assembly: GCF_042897315.1. Classification (NCBI taxonomy): domain Bacteria; kingdom Bacillati; phylum Actinomycetota; class Actinomycetes; order Kitasatosporales; family Streptomycetaceae; genus Streptomyces; species Streptomyces sp. NPDC001068. The sequence goes on from NZ_JBIAYD010000008.1 coordinate 363,493, forward strand.
TGGGAGATGCCGACCTCGTCGCCGATCTGCGACTGGGTCATGTTCGCGAAGAAGCGGAGCATGATGATCCGGCGCTCGCGGGGCGGCAGCTTGGCCAGCAGCGGCTTCAGCGACTCGCGGTACTCGACCCCCTCCAGGGCCGTGTCCTCGTAGCCGAGGCGGTCGGCCAGCGAGCCCTCGCCGCCGTCGTCCTCGGGGGCCGGGGAGTCCAGGGAGGAGGCGGTGTACGCGTTGCCGACGGCCAGGCCGTCGACCACGTCCTCCTCGGACACGCCCAGTACGGCGGCCAGTTCGGTCACCGTCGGGGAGCGGTCCAGCTTCTGGGATAGCTCGTCGCTGGCCTTGGTGAGGGCCAGCCGCAGCTCCTGGAGGCGGCGCGGGACGCGGACCGACCAGGAGGTGTCGCGGAAGAACCGCTTGATCTCACCGACGACCGTCGGCATCGCGAACGTAGGGAACTCCACGCCCCGTTCGCAGTCGAAGCGGTCGATCGCCTTGATCAGGCCGATGGTGCCGACCTGGACGATGTCCTCCATCGGCTCGTTGCGGCTGCGGAAGCGGGCTGCCGCGTAGCGCACGAGGGGGAGGTTCAGCTCGATCAGGGTGTCCCGGACGTAGGCACGCTCGGGGCTGTCCTCGTCGAGCGCGGCAAGGCGCAGGAACAGGGAGCGGGACAGGGTGCGGGTGTCGAGGTTCTCCGAGACCACCGGGACTTCCGGGGTCGGAGGGGCCTCCAGCGCCGGAGCGCCTTCGATGGCGCCATCGATGCTGTCGAGCACGTCGATGGCGTCGAGCTCCTTGGGCGCTGCCTCGCTCATCGTGGGCGTAAGCACCTTCGAGCTGCCCTGGTCTGCGGACATGCCACCCCCTTTGGGTCGCGGGACGGTCGCGGCGACGCCCCTCACGAGGAACGGCGCCTTCACCTGAATACCGGAGCCGGAGCCCCGGCAAACGCGCTTCCCGCAGAATGTCACATGTCGGCAACACGCTGTAGTGACATGTCGACATGTGAAATGTGAATCCGCCCTGGATGCAAGGGGTCTGACGCTATTTCGCCCCCAGGCTGTCGGGAAATGTGCTGGTGAGCGATTCGCTCGCGACGGTGATGGCTCGATCCTGCTTGCGGTTACGGCCGCACCAAGTCGACCGAAGCGTGTCTCGGGCCGGTAACGAGTGCCTCCGCGGGCGCTGCGCCGGTGCGTGCGGCGGCCCGTGCGACGGCGCGTGCGACGGCGCGTCGGCGGTGTGGCGGGCTCCCGAGGGGCCCCGCCGGGCGGTGCGGGAGGGCCGGGAGGGCTGCCGAGAGGGCCGTGAGGGGCCCGGCGAAGGGGCTCCGGGCGAGGCTCGGGGGACCGGCGGCGTAGGGGGCCGGTGGCTCGGGGGACCGGCGGCTCAGGGAGCCGGTGGCTCAGGCCTCGATGCGGTTCGCCGAGCGCAGGCGCTGGAAGCTGCGGGCCAGCAGACGGGAGACGTGCATCTGGGAGACGCCCAGTTCCGCGCTGATCTGCGACTGGGTGAGGTTGCTGTAGTAGCGCAGCAGGAGGATCCGCTGCTCCCGCTCCGGGAGCTGGACCAGCAGGTGGCGGACCAGGTCGCGGTGTTCCACGCCGTCCAGGGCCGGGTCCTCGTAGCCGATGCGGTCCAGCAGGCCCGGCAGGCCGTCGCCCTCCTGGGCGGCCTCCAGGGAGGTCGCGTGGTACGAGCGGCCGGCCTCGATGCAGGACAGCACCTCCTCCTCGCTGATCCGCAGCCGTTCGGCGATCTCGGCGGTGGAGGGCGAGCGCCCGAAGGCGGTGGTGAGGTCCTCGGTCGCGCTGTTCACCTGGACCCACAGCTCGTGCAGCCGCCGCGGGACGTGCACGGTGCGCACGTTGTCCCGGAAGTAGCGCTTGATCTCGCCGACGACGGTCGGCATCGCGAAGGTCGGGAACTGCACGCCCCGGTCCGGGTCGAAACGGTCGATGGCGTTGATCAGCCCGATGGTGCCGACCTGGACGACGTCCTCCATCGGCTCGTTTCGGGAGCGGAAGCGGGCGGCCGCGTAGCGCACGAGCGGGAGGTTCGCCTCGATGAGCGCCGCCCGCACCCGGTTGTGCTCGGCCGTGCCCGGCCTGAGGTCCTTCAGCTGCCCGAAGAGCACCTGGGTGAGTGCCCGGGTGTCGGCACCCCGCCGCTTCTCCGGGGGCGGCGCGGGCGCCTGGGCCGGGGGCTGGGCGGTGGGGGGAGCAGTGGGGGGAGCGGGGGCGGGCGCCTCTTCCTGGGGCGGCGCAGAACTGGCCGACACGGTCAACGCCACCTCTTCATCGGTCAATCATCCGTCAAAAGCGGTCATAGCATCACAAGACATGTGCACCATGCGCAAGCACCCCATAGCGTCGTGTTGAGGGTGAAAGTTGGTCAGTTGGGGCATAAGAACCAGAAGGCCCCCCGCCGTTCCCGGCGGAGGGCCTGTCTCCGGAAGGTGCCGTAGGGCCGCGGCGGGGCGCGGGGCGGCTCAGAACTCGTAGTCGGCGATCACCCACGTGGCGAACTCCCGCCACTGCGCGGCGGCCGCCTGGTGGTCCGGGTGCTCCAGGTACCGCTTCAGCGCGTCCGCGTCCTCGACGGCCGAGTTGATCGCGAAGTCGTGGGCGATGGGGCGATCGGTGATGTTCCAGCCGCACTCCCAGAAGCGCAGCTCCTCGATCCGGCCGCCGAGCGCCTCGAAGGCGGCGGCGCCCGCGACGGCCCGCGGGTCGTCGCGCCCCACGCCCTCGTCGAGTTTGAAGAGGACCAGGTGGCGGATCATGGTTGCTCCCAGGGGTGGTGCGCTATTTGGCTCCGTTGACGAGCCAGGTCATGAACGTTCCGACGGCCTTGGCCGCGTCCGAGATGCCCTCGAATCCTATCTGGACGTAATCGGCCGCTTTGGCCGGGTCTGTGATGATCACGTAGAGCGCGAAGACCACGAGCACGTACGTGGCGATCTTCTTGGCATTCACCGCCACCGCGGCCTCCCCTGTGCCTGCCTCTGCCGGCGTGTCTGCGTAGCCTGTGGACCCTGCTGCCGGCCGCGAGTGTAACCTTCACGCCCCCCTGGCGGACCAACGGCCCGCTGGTCCCAGCCCGTTGCCGGGTTCGGGGGCGTGAAAGGGGCGCGCGACGGGCCGTGCGCCCGGCGGGGAATGCAGAAAGGGCCCCGTCTTTCGACGAGGCCCTTTTCCAGCGGTAGCGGAGGGATTTGAACCCTCGGTGACTTGCGCCACACTCGCTTTCGAGGCGAGCTCCTTCGGCCGCTCGGACACGCTACCGAGAGAGACCTTACAGCACGGGAGGCCGTGCTCCGAAATCGCTGTTCGCGGCCCCTGGAGAGGCACCGGGAGCCGTCCCGGGGTGTCCCAGGGGGTACGCCGGTGGGGTGTCCCGGGCGGTGTCCGCGGCGGTGTCCCCGGCGGTGTCCCCGGGGTGGTTCCCAGGACGCCTTCGGGGGAGTCCTGGGGAGGTCCCGCAGCGGCCCCACGACGGCCCCACGATGGTCCTTCGACGGCCCCGCGACGGTCCTTCGACGGCCCTTTGGCGGTCTCTCAGCGGTCGCGGAAGAAGTCCGTGAGCAGCCCGGCGGATTCCTCGGCCAGGACGCCCTCGACGACCTCGGGGCGGTGGTTCAGGCGCCGGTCGCGCACGACGTCCCAGAGCGATCCGGCGGCCCCGGCCTTCTCGTCGCGGGCGCCGTAGACGACCCGGTCCACCCGGGACTGCACCAGGGCGCCCGCGCACATGGTGCAGGGCTCCAGGGTGACCACGAGGGTGCAGCCGGTGAGCCGCCACTCCCCGAGCGTCGCGGCGGCCCGGCGCAGCGCGAGGACCTCGGCGTGCGCCGTGGGGTCGCCGGTGGCCTCGCGCTCGTTGTGGCCGGCCGCCAGCACCGTCGTGCCGTCCGGGGACAGCACGACGGCGCCGACGGGGACGTCCCCGCCCCGGACGGCCTGTCCGGCCTCGTCCAGGGCGAGCCGCATCGCGGCCCGCCAGCGGTCGCGTACCGGGTCCGCGGACCCGGCTGCCTCGTGGGAGGTCAGCGGACGGTCTCCAGGACCTCGGCGGCGCCCAGCACCTCGGCGATCTCGCTGAGGGCGTCGTCGCTGAGTGAGAGCAGTTCCTTCGCGCTCACGCCCAGGTCGTCGAGGATCCCGCTGTCACCGACCGGACCGGACGGCACGGCGGACGTGTCGGAGTCCTCGTCGTCCTCGGCCTCCGGTTCACCGTCCTCGGTGCCGTCGAGGTCGAGGGCGTCCAGGTCGTCGTCCTCGTCCTTGGGCTCCCTTCCGAGCAGTTCGTCCGTGAGCAGGAGCTCGCCGTACGAGCTGCGGGCCGCGGCGGCAGCGTTGGAGACGAAGACCCGGGGGTCCTCCTCGCCGTCCACGCGTACGACGCCGAACCACGCGTCCTCCTGCTCGATGAAGACGAGCACCGTGTCGTCGGCGTCGGGCGCCGATTCCCTGGCCAGGTCGGCCAGGTCCGACAGGGTCTCCACATCGTCGAGCTCTGTGTCGCTCGCTTCCCACCCGTCTTCGGTGCGCGCGAGCAGTGCGGCGAAGTACACCGTGACTCTCCCACTGGTCTTAGGCGTGCCGGTTGGGGGTCCCCCCGGCGGAGGTCATGGGCGGGGAGAGCTGGGCTCCAGGCCCCACCCACTCGGAATCGTGGCAGAAACAAGGCGCTCAGGGGACGTCTTCGGCTCCCTGTGTCTGGCAGTTTTGATCGCACGTATGCAAAGAGGCATCCAGGTACCCGCGTGCGGAGCCACCAGCGCACTCGTTGCCGCCACCTGCGGATCGTACGCGGGTTTTCCCGCGGTCCACGCACGGCCTTGCCCGTGACGGACCGCAACGGGCCCCGGGCAGTGGATCTTTGCCGGAGGATCGGCCGTACGACCCTCGCCGTTCCCGCGGTCTTACGACTCCTACCAGCGGAACGTCCGCATGCGCATGGCGTGTCGCAGCCGGGCCGTCTTGACGCGGCGGGGCTGGACCCGGTCGCGCAGCGCCCTGGCCTCGGCGAGATCGCGCAGGAAGCGGGCGCGGCGGCGACGCCGTTCGGCTTCCGTCTCGCCCTCGGGCGCGCCGTACGCCCGGTCGGGCCACTCCTGCGGTTCAGTCTGATCAGACACGGTCACACCACCCCAGTCCGGTCACTCCCGCTTTCCCCCGGACGGGGGGTTTGATGCAGGCCGGGCCCCGGGCGGCCCCGCGCGAGGCGTGCGCGGGCGCGGTTACTGTTGTGGGCATGCGTCTCCACGTCGTCGACCACCCTCTGGTCGCCCACAAGCTCACCACCCTGCGCGACCAGCGCACCGACTCCGCGACGTTCCGGCGGCTCGCCGACGAACTGGTCACCCTGCTCGCCTACGAGGCGACGCGTGACGTGCGGACCGAGGCCGTCGACGTGCAGACGCCGGTCGCACGCACGACCGGCGTCAAGCTCGCCCGTCCCCGCCCGCTGGTGGTGCCGATCCTGCGGGCCGGGCTCGGCATGCTGGACGGCATGGTCCGGCTGCTGCCGACCGCCGAGGTGGGCTTCCTGGGCATGATCCGCAACGAGGAGACGCTCCAGGCGTCCACGTACGCCTCGCGGATGCCGGAGGACCTCTCCGGGCGCCAGGTGTACGTCCTGGACCCGATGCTGGCCACGGGCGGCACGCTGGTCGCGGCGATCCGTGAGCTGATCAGGAGGGGTGCGGACGACGTGACGGCGGTGGTGCTGCTGGCCGCGCCGGAGGGCGTCGAGGTCATGGAGCGGGAGCTGGCCGGGACGCCGGTCACGGTGGTCACGGCGGCCGTCGACGACCACCTCAACGAGCACGGGTACATCGTCCCGGGGCTGGGCGACGCGGGTGACCGCCTGTACGGGGCGGCCGAGTAGGGGCCGTTCGCGGTGGCGCGGTTCGCGGTGGTGCCGTGGGGGGTGCGGGTCGTGTGGCGGCGACCGGTCCGTCTGGGCCGGTCGCGCGGTTCCCCGCGCCCCTGAGGTTGGTTGGTGTGGGCCGGGGTGGAGGGTTCACCCGGGTTCGTGTGGTCGGTCGCGCGGTTCCCCGCGCCCCTGACGCTGGTTGGTGCGGGCCGGGGTGGAGGGTTCACCCCGGTTCGTGTGGCCGGGTGTCAGCAGTGTTTCTTGGTCGTTGCCGTCGGCTCGGGGTGGGAGAGGGCCGTGATGGCCTTCGCGGCCGTCGCCTGGGGCGTGAGGGTCTTGAACGCGTCGCCCAGGATCAGGTCCACCGCGGCACCCTTGCGGCCGGCCTCCGTGCGCTGGTCCGGTGCCGTGAGCTGGGTGGCCAGCACCGGCAGGGACGTGTGCAGGGCGGTGGCCGGGCCGAGCAGTACCGCCGTGCCCTTGACCTTCGCGTCGAACTTCGCCGGCGCGTTGCCGACGTCGCCGATCTTGAAGCCGCGTTTCCCGAGCGCGTCCGCGGTGGTCTTGGCCAGGCCCGTACGGGTCGTCGCGTTGTAGACGTTCACCGTGATCTGGGCCGGCTTCGGCAGCGCCGCCGCGCCGGTCGCGGGGCCCGTACTCGCCGCCGCCTGTTTCACGCACGCCGTCGAACCGGCCGCCGCAGCCTCTTTGTCGCCGCCCGTGAAGACGTCGATGAGCTGCAGGGTGCCCCAGCCGACGAGGCCGAGCGCGGTGACGGAGGCGACCGTGGAGAGGACGAGCCGGGCTCGCCGCCGGCGCGGGCGCATGCGAGGGTATTTGTCCCCAGTGATCCGGTACTGGCCGCCCATGCCGGGGGGAGTCAGCATGCTCATGAGCGCAGCGTAGTGCGCCACGGGTGCGTTGACTAATAGATGATCATCCGACGTCCCTCGGTCCAACCCGAAAGGGGCAACCCGCGTCAAACGCCGGACGGCGCGCGGGTGTCGACCGGACCGACGGCGCGCCGGGCGGGTCAGTCCAGTTCGAGCACGCGCGCGTGCAGCACCTGGCGCTGCTGGAGGGCGGCGCGGACCGCGCGGTGCAGCCCGTCCTCCAGGTACAGGTCGCCCTGCCACTTCACGACATGCGCGAAGAGGTCGCCGTAGAACGTCGAGTCCTCGGCGAGCAGGGTCTCCAGGTCGAGCTGGCCCTTGGTCGTCACGAGCTGATCGAGGCGGACCGGGCGCGGTGCGACGTCCGCCCACTGCCGGGTGCTCTCCCGGCCGTGGTCGGGGTACGGCCGGCCGTTTCCGATGCGCTTGAAGATCACACGGAAAGCCTACCGGTCCTGACGTTCCGGGCGCAGCCATGGCGGCCGAGTGCGACGCTGGAAAAGACACCGTAAAGGTCATCAAAAACGCAAAACGGGAACAGGGGATCCGATGATGAGTGCCGGTGAAGCCGCCGCGGCCGGCGATCCTCCCCCGGCCGCCGCCGCGATCGCCGCCGGGTACGCCTGCACCGGTCAGGCCCTGGACCTCGGCGCCCTTCTGTGGGGCGGCCGGTGCCGTCCCGACGTGCCGGTGCGTATCCCGCTGGCCGTGCTGAACCGGCACGGCCTGGTCGCGGGCGCCACCGGCACCGGCAAGACCAAGACGCTCCAGCTGATGGCCGAGCAGCTCTCGGCGCAGGGCGTCCCGGTGTTCCTGACGGACGTCAAGGGCGATCTGTCGGGCATCGCCCGCCCCGGTCAGGGCACCGAACGGGTCGCGGGGCGGGCGGCCGAGGTGGGCCAGGAGTGGACGGCGACCGGCTTCCCCGCGGAGTTCCTGGCGCTCGGCGGTCTCGGCCACGGCATCCCGGTCCGCGCCACCATCACCAGCTTCGGCCCGGTCCTGCTCTCGAAGGTGCTCCAGCTCAACCAGACCCAGGAACAGTCCCTCGGCCTGATCTTCCACTACGCCGACACCAAGGGCCTGGAGCTGTTCGACCTCAAGGACCTGCGGGCGGTGGTCGCCTTCCTCACCTCGGACGAGGGACGGGCCGAACTCAAGGACATCGGCGGGCTGTCGACGGCCACCGCCGGGGTGATCCTGCGGTCCCTGACCGCCTTCGAGGCGCAGGGCATGGCGGACTTCTTCGGCGAGCCGGAGTTCGACACGGCCGACCTCCTGCGTACCGCCCCGGACGGCCGGGGCGTCGTCTCGGTCCTGGAGCTGCCCGCCGTGCAGGAGAAGCCGCTGCTCTTCTCCACCTTCCTGATGTGGCTGCTGGCCGACCTCTTCCACGACCTCCCCGAGATCGGCGACGTGGACCGGCCGAAGCTGGTTTTCTTCTTCGACGAGGCGCATCTGCTCTTCGAGGACGCCTCCAGGGCGTTCCTGGACTCGATCACCCGGACGGTGCGCCTGATTCGCTCGAAAGGGGTCGGCGTCTTCTTCGTCACGCAGAGCCCGAAGGACGTACCGTCCGATGTCCTGGCCCAGCTCGGCAACCGTGTCCAGCACGCGCTCCGGGCCTTCACCCCCGAGGACCAGAAGGCGCTGCGGGCCACCGTGCAGACCTTCCCGAAGTCGTCGTACGACCTGGAGGAGCTGCTCACCGGCCTCGGCACCGGCGAGGCCGTGGTCACCGTGCTCGGCGAGAACGGCGCGCCGACGCCGGTCGCCGCGACCCGGCTGCGGGCCCCGGAGTCCCTGATGGCCCCGGTGGGCGCGGCGGAACTCGACGAGGCGGTGCGGGCGTCCGCCCTCCACGGACGTTATGCACAGGCTGTGGACCGGGAGTCGGCGTACGAGAAGCTGCGGCGGGACCCGGCCGCCACGCCGGCGTCCGCGCCCCGCGCGGAGCCCGCACCGCGGGCGGAGCCCTCGCTCGTCGAACAGGTGGTCGGCAGCGGGATGTTCAGGTCCCTCGCCCGTTCGGTGGGCACGCAGCTCGGCCGCGAGATCACCCGCTCACTGTTCGGAACGGCACGCCGGCGCAGGTGAGCCGGGCCCGGGCGGGCCGGTCCGGAACGCGCGCCGGACGGCGGGCCGGGCGCCCCGCACGGGCCGCCCGGCTGCCGGCCGGGGTCAACCGCGCTTCTGCTCCTGAGGACGCAGGCTCGGCGGTCGCGCCGTCTTCGCCTCCGGCTTCGGGGTGCTGCGGACGGCCTCCGCGCGCAGCAGGGCGCGCAGGACCGCGTACGGGTCTGAGGACATGACTGTGTTCCTTGCGTAGTGCCGACTGACCTGAGGGATGCGAGACCTGTCGGTCGGTCAGCAGCGCAGGACCACGGTGCGCAGCAGGGGCGTGGCGCAGGGCCGGCGTGGTGCCGTCGCGCACGGGCGGTGGCGGTCCGCCGGGTCCGCGGGCGCCGCGTCGGGGAGCGGCGCGGGACGCTGGGGTACGTCGGCGCGGTGGACGGCGCGGGCGGGGAGCCGCAGCGGGGTGTCGAGGACGTCGTGCTCGGTCGTCTCCGCGGCGGCGGCCGGGGCGGTGGTCGTGGCGCTGGCGCCGGCCGCCGTGGGGGCGCCGGCCAGCAGCAGGGCGAGCAGCAGCACGAGCGCCCGCAGCCAGGTGTGTCCCGGCCGCGGGTGCCCGGAGGGGGAACCGCCGCTCATGAGGGTCATCTCCCCGCGCGGCGAGCGGTGTTCATCGCACCCGGCACGAGATCCGCTCGCTCGGCGTACCCGTGGGGCGCGAGGTTGACGCCGTTCACAGGGTCTGCGGGATGTGCTTGGCCCGGCTGCGGATGCCGAACGAGGAGATGATCTCCACGAGGCCGACGACCACCAGCCAGATGCCGGCGACCAGCGTCAGCACGCCGACCGACTCGAACGGCGAGACGATCAGCACGACGCCGGCGATGAAGGTGACGACCCCGAGGAAGACCATCCAGCCGCGGGCGGGCATCGCGGGGTCGTGCACGGCGGCGATCGTCTGGGTGATGCCCCGGATCAGCCAGCCGATCCCGATCCACAGGGCGAGCAGCAGGATCGACTCCAGCGGACCGCGGAAGCAGAACAGGCCCAGCAGGATCGACACCGCGCCGCTGATGAAGGCCAGCACGCGCAGCGAGGTCGTCTTGTGCGTGCCGAACGCCGAGACCAGCTGGAAGACACCGCTGACCAGCAGGTAGACGCCGAAGAGCACGCCGGCGGCGAGCAGTGAGGCACCCGGCCACATGAGGACCAGGATCCCCAGGATCAGGGAGGAGAGCCCGGTGAGCAGTACGGTCTCCCAGGCCGCCTTCGAGAGGGCGTGCAGGGGTCCCTGGAAGGGCGGTTCGGGCTCGTGCCGGGAGGGGGCGGGGGCCGGCGGATGTGCGGGCGTGGAGACGGAGGCGCGCGCCGACGCGGGGGCTGAGGTCGAGGCCGCGGCCGCGGTGGCGTGAGCCGCGCGGTCGTCGTCGGCGGGGCCGGTGCTGGGAGGCTCGGTCATGGTTCCAGCTGAAACCTGCGGGTTCACCCCTGCCAGCAGGAAGCGGCCGATCGGGTGACGGCCGGTCCCCGTCCGTCCGGCCTCCCGGACGGCTTCACCGGCCCGCTTTCCGAGCCGCCCCGCCATGCCGCCGTCCCGTCACGCCGACGTCCCGCCACGCCGCCTGCCCGGCTCGTCCCTTCCGGGTCCCAGGCCGGGCCGCCTGCCGGACGGTGCGGCCAGGCCGCTTTCCGGGACGTCCCTCCCGGGGCTGCCTGCCGGGCCGACCCGCCTGGCTGCCTGTCAGGCCGGTTCGCCCGGCCGCGTACCAGGCCGATCCGCCTGGCTGCCCGTTAGGCCGGATTGCCCGGCCGCGTGTCACGCCGGTACGCCCGGCTGCCTGCGGGGAAGGTCCGCCTGGCTGCCTGTCATGCCGGTTCGCCCGGCCGCGTACCGGGCTGGTTCGAGCGGCCGTTCTCCGAGTTACTTTCCGGGCTGCTTCTCCGCGGCCTTCGCCGCCTTGGCCGCCGCCTTCGCCTCCTGCTTGAACGCCCGTACCTTCGCCAGTGACTCGGGTCCCGTGATGTCGGCCACGGACCGGAACGACTTCGCCTCCCCGTACGCGCCCGCGGCCTCCCGCCAGCCCTTCGGCCGTACGTCCAGCTGCTTGCCCAGCAGGGCGAGGAAGATCTGCGCCTTCTGCCTGCCGAACCCGGGCAGTTCCTGGAGCCGTTTCAGCAGTTCCGCGCCGCTGCCGGCGTCGCGCCAGATGTTCTCGGCGTCACCGTCGTAGTGGTCGACGAGGTACTGGCAGAGCTGCTGGACGCGCTTGGCCATGGAGCCGGGGTAGCGGTGCACCGCCGGCTTCTCGGACAGCAGCGCGGCGAACGCCTCGGGGTCCTGGGCGGCGATCTCGTGCGCGTCCGGCTCGTCCGTCCCCATCCGCCGGGCGATGGTGGCCGGCCCCTTGAACGCCCATTCCATCGGGACCTGCTGGTCGAGCAGCATCCCGATGAGTGCGGCGAGCCTGCTGCGGCCGAGGAGTTCGTCGGCCTCGGGGTCCTGGGCGAGGCGCAGGACCCCGGTGTGGGCCCCGGTGTGGGTGTCGGCGGCCGTGTCGGTGTCGGCCCGGGGGGTGGCCTTGGCGTTGGCGTCCATGGGTCGATGATCCCGTGCCCGCATCCGCCCCGCGCGCTCGCGGAGGCCCCGCCGCCCCGCCCCCGCACCCCTCACGTACGATTCCCAGGATTCAGATTAGGCAAGCCTAACCTTAGACAAGGGGTTCCGCAGGGTGACCATCACGACGTACCGAGACGCCTGGGGCGTCCCGCACCTGCGAGCCACCGACACCCGCGAACTCGCCCGTGCGCAGGGCCGGGTCACCGCCCGTGACCGGGCCTGGCAACTGGAGGTCGAACGCCACCGGGCCCAGGGCACGTCCGCGTCCTTCCTCGGATCCCCGGCCGTGCCCTGGGACGTGTTCGCCCGCCGGGCCCGCCTGGCGGACACCGCGAGACGGTGCTTCGAGGCGCTGGAGGGACGCGACCCGGAGACCGCGGACTGGGTACGGGCGTACGTGACCGGCGTGAACGAGGGTCTGGCGGCAGGCGCCGCCCGTACCCCCGAGTTCGCCCGCACCGGCCTCACCCCCGGCACCTGGGAGCCCTGGCATCCGCTGGGTGTCTGGCTGACCGCCCACATCCTGTTCGCCGGCTTCCCCGCCAAGCTGTGGCGCGAGGAGGCGATTCGGCATCTCGGCGAGGACGCGGTCCCCCTGTTCGCCACGGACGGGCCGGGCACCTCGGGCAGCAACGGCTGGCTCCTGGCGGGTTCCCGCACCACCACCGGTCACGCCCTCCTGGCCGGCGACCCCCACCGTTTCATCGAGGCACCCGGCGTCTACCAGCAGATCCGCCTCTCCTGCCCGGAGTTCGACGTGATCGGTCTGGCCGTCCCCGGCGTACCGGGCATCGCCCACTTCGCCCACGCGGGCACGGTCGCCTGGTCCATCACCAACGCCATGGCCGACTACCAGGACCTCTACCGCGAACGCCTGCGCTTCACGGAGGCGGGCGTGGAGGCACTGGGACCGGACGGCGGCTGGCGGCGGGCCGAACGCCACACCGAGACGGTGGAGGTGGCGGGGCGGGAGCCGGTACGCGTCGAACTGATCGAGACCGATCGAGGCCCCCTGATAACACCCCCCACGCCCGCTGCCCCGCACGGTGCGGAGCCGGACCCCGAGGCCGGTGCAGAGGTGGGTGTCGGGACCGGCGCCGAGACCGGTGCCGAGCCGGACCCCGAGACCGGTGTCGAGGCACTGGCGTTGCGTTACCCGCCCCGCGTCACCGCCGACCTCGGCTTCGGCGCCCTCCTCCCGCTCCTCCGGGCCCGCCGGGTCGCCGACGTCGACCGGGCGTTCGACCTCTGGGCCGAACCCGTCAACGTCGTCCACGCCGCCGACACCGCCGGAGGCACCCTGCACCGCGTCGCGGGCCGGGTCCCCGTCCGCTCCCGCACCAACCGCACCCGCCTCGCCCCCGCCTGGCTCCCGGGCCACGCCTGGCAGGGCTGGCACGAGATGCCGTACGGCGACCTCACCGACGGCGTGGCCGTGATGGCGAACCAGCGCGGCCCCGCCGCACCCCTGGGCGTCGAGTTCGCCCCGCCGCACCGCGCCGACCGTATCCGCGCCCTCCTCGGCGAGCGCCCCACCTGGTCCGCCGCCGACCTGTCCGCGATCCACACCGACACCCACCTCGCCTCCGCGGCACCCCTCCTCGACCGCCTGGCCGCCCTCGACGGCCTCACCCCCAGGGCCGGCGGCCTCCGCGACCTGCTGCTCGCCTGGGACCGCAGGATGGACGCCGACAGCACCGGCGCCGCCGCCTACGCCGCCCTGCGCACCGCGGTCGTACGCCGGCTCGCCGCGCACCCCGCCTTCGCCGCCCTCGCCGAGCCCCCCGGCCACCCCGAGATACTGCTCCCCTGGCTGGCCCTCACCCCGCGTGTCGCCTTCGCGCTGGAACACCTCCTGAGGGCGGAGGAGCTGTACGGCATCGACCGTCCCGCCCTCGTCCGTGCGGCCGTCGAGGAAGCCGCCGCCGAGCGAACCACGGGCACCGACCCCGGCACCGACCTCGGCCCCGGCACCGGCCCCGGTATTGACACCGGCCCGGGAACCGACACCGGCCCCCGCGCCGCCACCTGGGGCGACACCCATCGCCTCGCCCCGTGGCGGGCGCTGCCCGAGCCGTCGTACGAGGGGCCCGCCCTGTCCGGTGACCACGACTGCGTGCTGTGCACCTCGGCCGTGCCCGGACTCACCGACCTCTCCGCGCGCGGCCCGGCCGCCCGGTACGTCTGGGACCTGGCCGACCGCGACAACAGCCGCTGGGTGGTGCCGTTCGGCGCCGACGGCGTCCCCGGCGCACCGCACCACACCGATCAGCTCGCCCTGTGGCTCAGGGGTGAGCTGACCCCGGTCGTCACCGACTGGGACCGCCTGGAACTCGTGGAGGAAACCGATGACTGACCACACCGTCGACGGCTTCGGCACCGTCCGGCTCCGGCCGCTGGACCCGGAACGGGACGCGGACGTCGTGCACTCCTGGGTCAGCGAGGAACGCGCCGCCTTCTGGGGCATGACCGGCCTCACCCGCGACCGGGTCGCCGGGATCTACGCCCACATGGCCACGCTCGACACCCACCACGCCTATCTCGCCCTCCTCGCCGAGCGGGACGACGCCCCGGTCGCGCTCCTGCAGACGTACGAGCCGGCGGCCGACCGCGTGAGCGAGTGCTACGACGTCCGCCCCGGCGACATCGGCATCCACGTCCTCCTCGCCCCGGCCGGACCCGACGGCCCCCGCCCCGGCTGGACGGACGGCCTGCTGTCCGCCTTCACGGAGTTCGCCCTGCGCACCCTCGACCGCCACCGCATCGTCGTGGACCCGGACGTCCGCAACGCGAAGGCGATCGCCCGCTTCACCCGCCAGGGCTTCACCCGCGGCCCGGCCGTGGTGCTCCCCGAGATCGACCTCCCGGACGTCCAGATACCCGCGAAACATGCCCAACTGGCGTTTCTCGACCGGTCCGCGGCCTTCCCGGAGGCCGTCGCGACGACCTGATCACCCGGCCGGGGGACCTTTCAGCACAATGAGCGCTGCAGGCCCCCCATCCGTATGACCCGTGAACGCCTGCTTCCGGACTCAGGACGGTGACGTGAGCGAAGAACACGGCCTGCGACGCACGACGGCTCCCCGCGGAGCGTGGCGCGCCCTCGCCCTCCTCGGCGCCCTCCTCACCGCCCTCCTCCTCGCCTCGGCGGCCCCCGCCTCCGCCCACGCGGCCCTGCGCGGCAGCGACCCGGCCGACGGCGCGGTCCTGAAGTCGGCGCCCGGGGCCGTCACCCTGACCTTCACCGAGTCCGTCGGCCTGCTCGACGACTCGTTCCGGGTGTACGACCCCACCAACCACCGCGTGACCACCGGCGACCCCGAACACGGCCCCGCCGGCGCGGACACCGCGCGGATCACCTTCCCGGAGAAGCTCGGAACCGGCACGTTCACCGTGGCGTGGCGGGTCGTGTCCGCGGACAGCCACCCCGTCTCGGGTGCCCTCACCTTCTCCGTGGGCAAGCCGTCGGCGACCACGGCGGCCGTCCCCGCCGGCCCGGACGAGAACCCGGTCACCGGCAGCCTCTACGACATCGGCCGCTACGGCGCCTACCTGGCCGTGGCCCTGCTGATCGGCACCGTCGCCTTCCTGGCCCTGTGCCGCCCGCCGGACCCGGCCCCGCTGCACAAGCCGGTCCGGACCGCCTGGTGGGCCCTGCTGGCGGCCACGCTCCTCCTCTTCGTCCTGCGCTCCCCGTACGAGGAGGGCAGCTCCCCGGCGACCGCCTTCGACCTCTCCGCGCTCGCCAGGACCGCGACGGGCCGCCCCGGCCTGGTCCTGCTGGCCAGGGTCGCCCTCCTGGCGGTCGTGGCGGGGCTGTACGTCCTGGCGCTCCGCGGACGGCCGGAGCGGCTGCGTCCGTCGTCCCGCACGTTCCGGGTCACGTCCGCAGTCCTCGCCGTCGCGCTGACCCTGACCTGGGCGGCGTCCGAACACGCGTCGGCCGGCATCCAGGTACCCCTGGCGATGACGTCCTCGGTGCTGCACCTGCTGGCCATGTCGCTGTGGCTGGGCGGGCTGACGGCCCTCCTCACCATCCTGCGCCGGTCCACCGCCGGCCCCCTTCCGGCGGCGGTCGTCACCCGGTTCTCCCGGGTGGCCTTCGCCTCGGTGACGGTCCTCGTGGTGACCGGCGTCTACCAGTCCTGGCGCGGCCTGGGCTCCTGGCAGGCGCTCACCGGTACGACGTACGGCCGTCTCCTGCTCGTGAAGCTCGTCGCCGTGACCCTGCTGCTGGCGGCGGCCTCCCAGTCCCGCCGCTGGACGGCGATGCCGGCGAACGGGCCCGCCGAGGCCGCGGCGGACATCCGCGACCGGGTCCCGCAGACGGTCGGCGCACCGGCCCGCGAGGCCGCGCCGTCGCAGGAGGCAGCGCCGGGTCCGGGGGCGGCGACGGGCCACGATGCCCCGGTCTCGGCGGCGGAGTCGGTCTCGGCGGCGGAGCCGGTCTCCGTGGCGGAGCCGCTCCCGGCGGCGCATCACCGGGCCCTGCGCCGCTCGGTGCTCGCCGAGGTCGCCATCGGCGTCGCCGTCCTGGTCGTCACCACGATCCTGACCGGCACCCTGCCCGGCCGCGCCGCCGCCGAGGCGGCCGAGTCCGGCACGGGGGCCGCCACGGCCGGCGGCATCCCGGCGGCCGCCGTGGCGATGGTCCCCTTCGACGTCGGCACCCCGAACGGCCACGGCAAGGTGCAGATCACCCTGGATCCGGGCCGGGTCGGCCCCAACTCCGTCCAGGCGGTCGTCTTCGGCCCCGACGACGGCATCTCCGCCGTCCCCGAACTCCGCCTCTCCTTCACCCTCGCCGCCCAGAAGATCGGCCCCCTCCCCGCCGGCCTCACGGACCGCGGCGGCTACTGGGCCACCGACTCGGTCAGCCTGCCGATCGCGGGCGAGTGGACGATGAACCTGACGGTACGGGTGTCGGACCTGGACCAGGTGACGGTGGCGCACAAGATCCGGATCGCCGGCTGACGGTCCGGGTCCGCCGGTCCGCCCGGGGCCGTCCCGGTCCGCCGGTCCCGCCAGTCCGTCCGGTCCTGCCGGTCCGTCCGGTCCTGCCGGTCCGTCCAGTCCTTCCGGTCCCGCCAGTCCGGCGGGACTGGGGTGCCACCACGGTTCGAGTGCGCGGCGGACCCGGTTGTGTGGGCTCCCGCAGGAACGACACGCCGTCACACTGGAGGGCCGAGCCATGACCGCCCCGATCCCCGTCTACTTCATCCACGGGCTGTGGCTGCACAGCGCCTCCTGGCAGCCGTGGGTCGACCTGTTCCGGCAGGAGGGCTACGAACCCTCCGCCCCGGGCTGGCCGGGCGACCCCGACACCGTGGCGGACGCCCGGACGAACCCGGAGAGCATCGCCGACCACGGCATCGACGACGTCGTCGAGCACTACGCGGCACTGATCGCCGAACTGCCCGCACCGCCCGTCCTGATCGGACACTCCTTCGGCGGCATGATCGCGCAGAAGCTGCTCGGCCAGGACCGCGCCGCCGCGGCCGTCGCGATCGACGCCGCCCAGATCAAGGGCGTCCTGCCGCTGCCGCTGTCGGCGCTCAAGGCCACCCTCCCGGTGTTCAGGAACCCCGCCAACAAGCACCGCGCGGTGTCCCTGACCGCCGACCAGTTCCGGTTCGCCTTCGGCAACGCGGTCTCCGAGGAGGAGTCCGCGGCGCTGTACGACCGCTGGACCATCCCCGCCCCCGGCAAGCCGCTCTACGAAGCGGCCTCGGCCAACTTCAACCCGCACTCCCCGGCGAAGGTGGACACCGCGAACTCCGGCCGCGGCCCGCTGCTGCTGATCTCGGGCGGCAAGGACCACACCGTGCCCGAGACCGTCACCCGCGCCACCCTCAAGCAGTACCGGCACTCCGACGCGGTCACCGACATTATTAACTTCCCCGACCGCGGGCACTCCCTCACCATCGACAGCGGCTGGCGCGAGGTCGCCGACACGGTCCTGGCCTGGCTGGGCTGGCAGGACCTGGCGGCCGGGCGATGACGGCCGGCCCCGCCGGCCCCGCCGCCCACGACCTCGGGCTGGCCGGACAGAGCGCCGTGGTCACCGGGGCCGGGCGCGGGATCGGCCTGGCCGTGGTCGAGGCCCTCCTCGGCGCCGGCGCCCGCGTCGTCGCGGGCTCCAGGACCCGCACCGACGCCCTCGACGCCCTGGTCAAGGCCGGTGCCGAACTCACCGTCGTAGAGTCGGACCTGACGGAGCCGGACGCCCCGGCCGCGCTGGTGGCGGAGGCGGTCGCCGCGTACGGCGGAGTCGACGTGCTGGTGAACAACGTGGGAGCGGTGCGCCCCCGGGTGGACGGCTTCCAGGCGGTGACCGACGCCGACTGGGAGTGGGCCCTCACGATCAACCTCATGGCCGCGGTGCGCGCCACCCGGGCGGCCCTGCCGCACCTGATCGCGAGCGGCGACGGACGGATCGTCACCGTCTCCTCCGTCAACGGCCGCCTGCCCGATCCGCTGGTCATCGACTACAGCGCGGCCAAGGCGGCGCTGACGAACTTCTGCAAGGCCCTGTCCAAGCAGGTCGGACCGCAGGGCGTCCGGGTCAACACGGTGAGTCCCGGACCGGTGGAGACCGGCCTGTGGAAGGGCGCGGGCGGCGTCGCCGACACGGTCGGGCGGTCGGCGGGCATCGATCCGGCCGAGGTCGCCCGCGACGCCGCCGGGGCGGCGGCCACCGGCCGCTTCAGCACCCCCGCCGAGGTCGCCGACCTCGTGCTGTACCTGGCCGGCCGGCGTTCGGGGAACACCACCGGCGCGGACTTCGTGATCGACGGAGGCCTGACCGACACGCTCTGAACAGCACCCGACCGGCGCGGTCCGGTGCGGTAGATCCCTGGGGGGTGCGGTAGATCCCTGGGGAAGGAAGGCGAAGTACGCCCCGGCGGGCCCCGGTCGACGCGCCGTTCGAGGACGGTCGCACCGACATGGGGCCCGCGTCGGCGCCGCCGTGGACAGGTGTCGTGGAGCAGCCCGCCCGTCCCCCGACCGCCCGGCGGAAGTGCCGGGCGGTCGGGGCGGGTTGCCCGCGGCCCGCTTTCTCCCTCAGCCGGCGGGCCGCGGCGCAGTATCCTGATCTTCCAGGCGGACCGAGCCCCGGGACCCCGCTGATGGGGGTCAACGTGAAGCTCGTCGGCCGGGACGACCAACTGGACCTGCTGCGCCGGATGCTGGCCGAGCCACGCGGCCACCGGAGCGCGGTGCTGTTCCAGGGCGCGCCCGGCATCGGCAAGACGGCGTTGCTCGGCGAGACCGCGGCCCTCGCCGGCCGGCTCGGCCACCAGGTGCTGAGCACCGGTGGTGCCGAGGCCGAGAGCGACATCCCCTACGCCGGCCTCCAGCTCCTCCTCCGCCCGTTGGACGCGGGAGCCGCCGAACTGGCCGCGCCGCACCGGCAGGCCCTGGACACCGCGTTCGGGCGCGCCGAAGCCGGGGTTCCCGACGTCTTCCTGGTCGGTCTGGCGGTACTCAACCTGCTGGCCGACGCGGCCGCGGTCGCGCCGGTGCTGGTCCTGGCCGACGACGTCCAGTGGCTCGACGACGCCACCGTCGGCGTCCTCGCCTTCGTGGCACGCAGGATCGGCACGGAGCCGGTGGTCGTGGTGGGAGCCGCCCGCGACGGCTACCGCTCGCGCCTGAACGCCGACGAGCTCACCACCGTCGACCTGGCACCGCTGACCGACGGCGAGGCCACGGAACTCCTGGCGGGCCGCGCCCCGGAGCTGCGTCCGGCCGCGCACCGCCGCCTCCTGGCCGAGGCGGCCGGGAACCCCCTGGCCCTGACCGAGCTGTCGCGCACCCTCGGCGCGTCCGCCGACCCGCACCTCGCCCGGCTGCCCCTCACCGAGCGGCTCGAACGGGCCTTCACCGACCGCCTGGAGACCCTGCCGGACACCACCCGTGGCCTGCTTCGGATCGCGGCCCTCGACGACAGACCGTCGCTCCCCGAGATCTACCGCGCGACCCGGGAGTTCACCGGTGTGCCGGCCGGGCCGGCGGACCTCGAACCGGCGGTGCGCGCCCGGCTCGTCCAGGTCGTCGGCACCGAACTGCGTTTCGGGCATCCGCTGATGCGGTCGGCGATCCACCAGACCATGCCCACCGGCCTGCGGCACGCCGCGCACGCGGCCCTCGCCACCGTGCTCGACGCCGACCCGGACCGGCAGACGCGGCACCGGGCCGCCGCCGCCGACCGCCCGGAGGAGACGGTGGCCGCCGCACTGGAGGAGGCCGCCCACCGGGCCGCACGCCGTGGTGGCATCGCGGCGGCCGTCACGGCCCTCGAACAGGCCGCCGCGCTCAGCGAGGATCCCGACCACCGCGCCGAACGGCTGCTGCGCGCTGCCGACTTCGCCGTCGAGCTCGGTCGTCCCGAGACCGTGACCCGACTGCTGGACCAGGCGCTCACCGGGCCGCTGTCACGACGGCAGCACGCCACCGTCGTCTGGCTGCGCGGCAGCTTCGACGAGGGGCTGCGCAGCCACTCCTCCGGTGCCGTCCCGCTGACGGCCCTCGCCGAGGAGATGGCCGCCGAGGACCAGGCGCTGGCGCTGCGGATCCTGTGGAGCGCCGCGCAGTCGTGCTTCTGGTCCGAACCGGGCGCCGAGGGCCGCCGCCGGGTCCTGCGGGCCGTGGAGCGGATGGAGCTGGACGAACTGGATCCGTGGAGGCTGGCGATCTGCGCCTACGCCGCGCCGGTCGACCGCGGTGCCTTCGTGCTGGACCGCGCCCGGCACGTCACCCCGCGGGAGGGCGACGACGGCCGCGCCTACCGGATGCTCAGCACCGCCGCGCTCCTCGCCGGGGGATTCGACCTGGCCCGGGCGTTCTCGGCGGCCGGCGGCGCGCCGCTGCGGGCCCAGGGACGTCTGGGGCTGCTGGCCCGTACGGTCGGCGCGGACGCCTGGAGCGCCCTGGTGACCGGCGACCTCGGTGCCGCGATCGCCGCGACCGAGGAGTCACGGAGGCTGGCGCGCGAGACCAGCCAGACCATGATGTACGCGCTGATGACCGCCACCGCGGCCAAGCTGGCCGCGTTGCGCGGTGAGGTGGACGCCGCCCTCGCCCTGGCCGAGGAGGCGGAGGGCATCGGACTCCCGGTCGGCGCGCGTCCCGTGCTGGCCACCGCGTCGGCGGCACGCGGTCTCGCCGCGTTGGGCGCGGGGCGGTTCGATGAGGCCTTCGGCCACTTCCGCAGGCTGCACGATCCGGCGGATCCCGCCTTCCAGGTCGCCCTGCGCCTGACCACGGTGGCGGACCTCGTCGAGGCGGCGACGCGCTGCGGGCGGGTGGCGGCCGTACTCCCGCTGGTGGCGGAGCTGGAGGCGGTCGCCGAGGTGACCCCCGCGCCCGTGCTCCACGCGGACCTGCGTCTGGTCCGGGCCCTGCTGGCCGTCGACGACGCGGCCGCCGAACCGCTCTTCGCGGCCGCGTTGGCCGCCGACCTCAGCGCCTGGCCGCTCATCAGGGCCCGTACCCACCTGGTCTACGGCGAATGGCTCCGGCGCCGGCGGCGCAGCGTCGAGTCCCGGGACCATCTCCGGGCGGCCCGTGACATGTTCGACGCGCTCGGCGCGATCCCCTGGGGGGAGCAGGCCCGCCGGGAACTGCGCGCCGCGGGCGAGACCAGCCGCCGCCGGGCCCCGGACGCCCGTGACCGGCTGACCGCGCACGAACTGCAGATCGTCCGGCTCGCCGCCGAAGGGCTGACCAACCGTGAGATAGGCCAGCGGCTCTACCTGTCGCACCGCACCGTCAGCTCCCATCTGCACCGGATCTTCCCCAAGCTGGGCGTGGTCTCGCGCGCCGAGCTGCGCTCGGTGGTCAGCGCACTGCGCTGACGACCGTCACATGACGCTCGCCGCGGACCGCGCGGCCCCCTAGCGTGCTCCGTACGGGGCCCGGGACCGGGGGCGCGGGTACCCCGTGCGGGGGTTCGTACCGGGGTGTCGACGAGTGGGGGAGCGGTCCCATGGTGTGGAACGGCGGCCGGCAGGCGTCCGGGCGGCCCCTGGCCATGGTCGGCCGGCACGCCGAGCGGGAGGCCGTCGGCCGGCTGCTCGACGCCGTGCGCGACGGCCTGAGCGGCGCCCTGGTGCTGACCGGCGAGCCGGGAATCGGCAAGACCCGGCTGCTTGAGTACGCGGCGACCCGGGCCACGGAGCTGCGCGTGGTCCGGCTGACCGCCGTCGAGCAGGAGACCGGCCTCGGGTACGGCGCGCTGCACCGGCTGCTGCGGCCGTTCCTGGACCGGACGGCCCGGCTGCCCGAGCCGCAGCGGGCGGCGCTGGACGCCGCCCTCGGCCTGGCGTCCGGACTGCCCGCCGACCGCTACCTGGTCGGGCTGGCGACGCTGACCCTGCTCTCCGACGCCGCCGCCGAACAGCCGCTGCTGTTCCTGGTGGACGACGGGCAGTGGCTGGACCGGGAGTCGGCCGAGGCGCTCGCCTTCGCCGGGCGCCGGCTGCACGCCGACGCCCTCGGTCTGATCATCGCCGTCCGCGAGGGGGCCGGACGCCCGGGCCTGTTCGACGCGCTGCCCGCGCACCCCGTGACCGGTCTGCCCGAGCGGGAGGCCAGGGCCCTGCTCACCTCCGGCCCGCGGCGGGTGGACCCGGCGGTGGCCGACGCGGTCGTCGCCGGCACCGGCGGCAATCCGCTCGCCCTGCTGGAACTGGCCGACACCCTGACCGCCGAGCAGCTGTCCGGTGTCGCCCCGCTGCCCGACCCGCTGCCGGTGGGCCGGCTCCTTGAGGACCATTTCCAGCGCCTGGTCCGGGCCCTGCCGCAGGCGACCGCGACCCTGTTGCTGCTGCTCGCGGCGGCCCCCTCGGACGACACGGGGCTGATGTGGCGCGCCGCCGGAAGACTCGGCCTGTCGACCCGTGCCATGGAGCCGGCGGTCGCCGCCGGCATCCTCGGCCGGGGCGGCCCGATGGCCTTCCGGCATCCGCTGATCCGTTCGACGGTGTACGCCGGGGCCGAACCCGGTGCGCGCCGCCGGGTGCACGCTGCACTGGCCGCCGTCTGTGACGCGGTGCGGGACGCCGACCGCCGTGCCTGGCACCGGGCCGAGGCCACCGAGGGCGTGGACGACCGGGTCGCCGACGACCTGGAGGCCGCCTCCGAACGGGCCCGCGCCCGCGGCGGCCACTCCCAGCAGGCCCTGTTCCTGTCCCGCGCCGTCGACTTCACCGGCGACCGGGACAAACGGGTCGAGCGGCTGCTCGACACCGCCCGGGCCCACCTGACTGCGGGTGACGCGACGGCGGCGGAGACCGCGCTGGACCTGGCCGGGGCAGGCATCCGCGGTCCGGTGATGCGGGCCCGTGAGCTGCGGATGCGGGCGACCGCGCAGATGTTCCGGATCTCGGTCGCGGACGTCCCCGCGATGCTGATGGACGCCGTCGCCAGGCTCGGTCCGCGCGATCCACGGCTGACCCGGGAGCTGCTCCGGGAGGCGCTGCACGCGGCGCTGGTCGCGCACGACTCCACGCAGGGCACGACGTCGGCAGAGGTCGCGGCGGCCGTCGTCGCCGTCCGCCACGACCCGGAAACCTCCGCGTACGGCCACGACCTGCTGATGGAGGGGCTGGCCCGAAGGGTGGCCGAGGGGTACGAACACGGCGCGCCGGTGCTGCGGGCCGCCCTCGACCTGCTGCGGGACGGGGAGCGGGGCGGGGACGGGGGCGGCAGCGGGGCGGCGAACAGTCCGTTCGCGGTGATGGTCTCCATGGCCTGCGACGACCTGTGGGACATCCGGGCCGAGCGCGAACTCACCGACCGGCTGGCGGCGGCGGACCGCGGCACCGGCGCGCTGTACGCGCTGAGCATGACGCTGCTGGTCGCCGCGAGCTGCGACCTCTGGGACGGACGGTTCACGGCGGCGGAGGTGCGCTACGCCGAGTTCGACGACATCGCGGCCGACACCGGCTTCCAGGGCGGCGGGGACATCAACCGGCTCCTGCTGTTCGCGCTGACCGGCCGGGAAGCGGAGCTGCGGGCGGCGGTGGCACAGGTCGCCGCGATGAAGGGCATGGGGCACGGCGTGCTGCAGCTGCTCGCGCAGCACGCGCTGACGCTGTCCGAGCTGGGGCAGGGCCGCTACGAGCAGGCGCTGCGGCACGCGCGGGCGGTCTTCGAGGACGACCCTCCGGCCTGCGGCAACCTCGTCCTGCCGCTGGTCGTAGAGGCCGGCGTGCGTACCGGTGACCGGGCCGTCGCCGCGGCGGCCCTGGCCCGGCTGGAGGAGCGGGCACCGCTCGCCGGTACGCCCTGGGCGCTGGGCACGCTCGCGCTCGGCCGGGCGCTGACGGCCGACGGCGACGACGCCGGGAAGTTCTACGAGGAGTCGGTCGAGCTGCTGGGGCAGGTTCCGCTGGCGCTGGAGCGGGCCCGGGTCCGGCTGCTGTTCGGCGAGTGGCTGCGCCGCTGCAAGCGGCGTTCCGACGCCAGGACGCAACTGCGCGCCGCGTACGAGGGGTTCGACGCCTTCGGCGCGGTGCCGTACGCCGAGCGGGCCCGGAGGGAGCTGCTGGCCACCGGCGAGACGGCCCGCAAGCGCACCGAGGAGACCAGGTTCCGTCTCACGCCCCGGGAACGGCAGGTGGCCTCCATGGCCGCCGCGGGGCTCACCAACACGGAGATCGCGACGCGTCTGTTCGTCACCACCTCGACGGTCGAGTTCCACATGAACAAGGTGTTCCGCAAGCTCGGCATCACCTCCCGGAGGCAGATCCCCCGGGCGATCGGCGAACCGGACCCGCCGGCGGCCTTCCGCTGACCGCGGGTGGCCGCAGGACTTCCCCGCTCGTCTCCGGTGGACGCAGAAATCGAACACCTGATTGAATTCGGCCATGCGATCGTTCCCCGACGACCTCACCCGGGCGCAGCGGGAGTGGAGTGCCACCTACCGGCAGCTCGCCGAACGGCCCGGCCGTACCGAGCTGCGCCGCCGGCTGTACCGGCTGTCGACCCAGCTGTACTTCCATCCCTACTGGCGGCACCGGCGCCCGCGCCCCGCGGCCTGGTGGGAACTGCGTCATCCGGGAAGCCCAGAGGGACGCGTGAGTGAACGGGGGCGGTCATGACGCGCTGCAACCCGGAGGACCACGTCCCGGACGGCGGCCCCCTGGGCAGGTGCGGCCCGGTCCGCGTGACCGTCCACCCGCCGTCACCGGCCGGCGGCAGGCGGGTGCACGTGGACGGTGAGCCCCTCGGGCTGGCCCACCACGCGGTCGACGTCGCGGAGTTCCTCCGCCGGGCCGGGCTGGAGATCGACCCCGCGGAGGTGGCGGAGGCGCCGTGGATCGACTGGCGCGGAGTGGGTCCCGAGCGCTGGGGACCGGAACCGGCCGGCTGAGCACCACAGGGGAGGATTCGGGCATGGAGACCGCAACGCGCCTGCGAGCGCTGCCCGGGTCGCTGGCCGCGGAGGACGGCGTCTTCGGCCTGGTCGGGAGCGAGGACGCGGGCCCCGTCGAGGACCACGTGTACGGCCTGGTCCTCGACGCCGAGAAGGCGTGGGCGCGCTGCGCGGTCGAGGGTTCCGAAGGGCCGGCCGGCCCCGCCGGCGTCGCCGACGCCCTGACGCCCGTCGACGGGGAAGGGGCGGTGACGGCCATGACCCACCTGTCCGCGGATGGCCTGGTCTTCCCCGGCCTGCCGCGCCGCGACCGTGAGCACGCCCGTCGGGCGGCGCGGCGCGTGGTGGAACTGCCACTGCTTGCTTCTGAGTTGGGACGACGTTCCCGGGCCACCCTCCGGAGGCGGCCCGGGACGGGGGTCACTTCGAGACCGTCACCTTGAGCGGGGTCAGATCCGGGCTCGGAGCGGGCCCGCCGGAGCTCGCGGACGACGCCGGGGAGGCGGCGCTCTGCGGGACGCCTCCCTTGTAGTACGGGGTGTACGTGTAGGCGCCGTTCACGCCGATGGCCCGGCCGATCAACGGGACCACCCTGGCGTCGACGGAGCTGCCGCCGCCGAACACGGCCACGTGGTTCAGGCTCGCCGACGTGCGCATCATGTACCACTTGGTGTCGTACGTCAGCGAGGTGACGTCGGTCCACAGCAGCGGGCCGAACGTGGTCATCGCGGACGACGCGGAGACGCCGCCGGTCCAGCTGTTCACCGAGGCCACCGCGGCGTCCGACGGCGACGACCACCAGAACTCGGCGAGCCTCGCGGCGACCGGTGCGGGACTGCCGCCGAAGCGGTAGTAGCTGTACTTCCCGGGCCAGTGGGGCAGCTTGCCGGCCTTGTACGCCTTGGCCAGCGCCGACTCGGCGTCGACCCCCACCGTGATGATCTTCGTCGTGCTCGGGCGGTACTTGTCGAGGTAGCCGTAGACGGACGCGGTCATGGTCGAACCCTGGGTCAGCAGCACGACCGCGGTGCCCGACGTGCCCATGGCGCCGGCGGCGGAACTGGCCGCGAGGGCGTTGTGGTAGTCCGTGCCGGTCGCCAGGAACACGTACTTCGGGGCGCTGGTGATCGTCTTGGCCACGGCCACCGAGGTGGAGTAGCGCGAGACGCCGGACAGCCGCTTGGCGACGTACCCGAGCGAGGTCACCTTGGACGCCACCGAGCTGCTGAGGATGCCGGTGCCGCCGACCAGGTAGACGGTCCTGCCCTTGGGCAGCGTGCGCTTCAGCTCGGCCTGGACGAGTCCAGGCCCGTGCGGGAGGTCATCAGCACCGGCCCGTGCTTCTTGCCGGCCAGCGAGGTCGCGGTGGTGGCGTACGCGGAGTCCGACCTGCTGATCAGGACGGCCGAGCTCGCGGTCATCAGGCCCGGCACCTGCTTGCCGACGGTGTTCCACGTCCACTTGGACGACGCGATGTCGGTGTCGTAGGCGTCGGAGCCGTAGACCCGGGAGATCGCGTTCTTCCGGAGCGGCTGCCAGGCCACGTCGGTCCCGTCGGCCGAGGGCACACGCGTCTCCGTGTCCGTGCCGAGGTCGTGGATCCATACCTGCGAACCGCTGGGGCCGGTGTCCGGGCTGCCGGTGACGTAGGTGTCGTACGCGATCCGGTCGCCCTTGGGAGACCAGGCGGGACGGTTGTGGTCGGCGGGGTCCGTGGTGACCTGGGTCAGCCCGGTGCCGTCGACCTTGACCGTGAAGAGCTGCTTGTGCCCGGCGACGGTCTGGGTGAAGGCCAGCGACTGCCCGTCCGGGGACATGCTCGGCTCGTCCGCGTCGGCGGCCACCTTGGTGAACTTCCTGGTGGGGCCGTTGTAGACCCAGACGGCCGGAGTGCCGGTGGTGGAGCAGCTCGTCCCGGTGCGTACGAAGGCCAGCATGCCGTTGACGGCGCCGCTGGCGTCGGAGTCACAGCCGTCGACATCGGTGCCGAACAGGGCCTGAGGAGCGCGGCCACTGTCGGCGACGGCCACCCGCAGTCTGCCGCCGGCGGTGAAGACGATGTCGCCTCCGCCGTACCAGAACGTCGGATCGACCGGATGCCAGCCACTGCCCGCCGGCATGACGACGTCCGCGCCCGATATCGACTCCTGGGCGTACGTCTTCGTGCGGAGACGGTTGTCGCTGGAGCCCACGTAGGCGATCTGGCTGCCGTCGGCGGACCAGGCGGCCTGGTTCGCGGTCTCGTAGAACTGCTCGCTCCTGGTCCCGTCGGGGTTGATGTACCGCAGCGAGCCGAGTTCGTCGTAGAGCAGCGTGCCGTCCGTGGCCGGCCAGCCGGCGGTGTCGGCGCTCGCCTGGCCCGGCAGCCCGGCGACGAGGCCGGCCGCGAGCGCGGCGACGCTTGTGAGCGCCGCGAATCCGCGACGCGCAGGGATGTTCAATGTGCCCCCACAGGTGAATGGACGGCTGCGTCGCCCCTCCCCCGAGGCGAACGGACGGCATCGTGTCGTCGTCCGTACGGCAGCGGCGAAACCTTAACGCCGGACCACGGCATCTGCGCAGGCAGGTGGACCGAAACCGCCCCGCGCCTCTAGGAACACCCTTCCGGGAGCGCCGCACCGCTTCGACGGGACTCGTCGGACTCATGTGCTCCCTCGATCCGGAGAGCCCGTGATCGGCCCTGAAAGGCGCTCGACGCGCGCCCTTGGCCATGGACTCAGTCCGATCCGTGTTCATGGCCAAGGCGGGTCGGTTCCCGAGGGACCCGATCGCCACGCCGACCCCACCACCCTGCCCGTGCGGCACCGGAGGTGGCGTCCCGGCTGGTCATGTCCTGAGGATGGCCAGACCGAGTTCATCCTGGGACATGTAGCCGCAGGGACCGGTGCCGGATGCCTCGGGCACGCGGTGCGGGTGACTGAGCATCTCGCTCTTGATCCAGGCCTCGCACTCGGGAGTGATCTCGGGAGTGCGGGGCACGGGGAGCCTCTTGTCCAGAATCTCCCTGGTGAAGCTCAGCATGGTCCTGTGGTCGAAGCCGTCGCACTCGGCCGGCGGCTTACCGGGAGAGGTGCGGCCTGCGGCGCGTTCCTTTCGCATCTGCTCGGTATAGGCGTCCTTGCAGGCGGCAGCGTCGGGCTTCGAAGCACTGGAGCCGCCGCAAGCGGTGAGAGTCATCGCGAGGGCGAGCAGCACGGTGCAGGTGACTATGCGGGTTTCCACGGTTCCCCTTGGGGCTGATGTTGCCGATGTAAGCGGGATGACGTGACGGCCATTGCTGCTAGTGGGAAGGCGCGTTCGAAGACGGGCGTTGACGCGCCATCCCCTGCTGGAAGCTCCTGCGTAGTGGGAGCGCCGTCGCGAGGACGAAGATTCCGAAGAGCGTGATCGGGGTCAACCCGGACAGCTTCACGTAATCGTGTGGGTCGCTCAGGATGCCATCCCGGTTCGACCACCAGTTTGCAGCCAGGTCGGCCGCCATGACGGCGGCGCCAAGGGGCGGTCCGGCCGGATGCGCCAGGACGACCCACACGGCGACGAGCAGGTCGAGCACAAGCAGGGCATGGAAGAGCAGTTGACTCGGCAAGGGCCAATATCGGTATGCGTGCAGTCCACCCGTGATCACGTCGTAGGCGTGCGACCCGGTTCCTTCCACGAACCCGGTCACGTATATCGCCGCCACCCACCGCGCCCAACGCGGCTGCGTCCCCCATCGCATGCTGCCCATCGTAGGTACGTGATCCGGCGCGGCACCTCTCCCCATGCCGCACTCTGTCCTCTCCTCAACTCACCACTCTCCTGGGGCCTCCCGCGTGCCACCGCGGGCCGCGGTCGGCCAGATCAGCATCGCGACGGACGTGTACACATGTGCACGACACCCAGCGAGAGGCCATCGGCCACAGGTACCGGCTGCTCAAGTGCCGTCGGCCGAATGCCTGACAGGCGAGCGCCGTCAATTGATGCCGGCAAAGAGACCCGAACCATGACGAACCATGATCGGTCCGGTGCGGTTTCCCCGATACCCCGGCAGGATTCGAACCTGCGACACCCGCTCAATGAGTTCGATCCGATCGCCACCCGACGGCCGCCCTGTCCGCCCGGCTCGTCCGGCTCCGGGGCACCGACCGTGGGGAGTGACGAGCGGCAGCCAGCCCGTGCGCTCCGCGCGGCTCCGCTGCACCTGGTCGGCAGGCTTGACCACTCGCTAGCCCTTGTCGGGGACGCATCCACTGCTGCCGAGGCTCGATGCAGAACACACGGCAGAAACCGGCGCCCTCCTGACGCGCTCACCTGCGGACTCAACTTGAGCTTGGGAAGCTGACGGTGTTCAGGGGCTGTTCCGGCGCTTCGTCCCCCGCGTGATCCGACACGGATTTGGTACGCCTGCCGGTCGTGCTTTAGCAGTCGTAGCGGTGGGTGTAGGGCAGCTCGGGGCACTGGCGACAGAGGAATACGTAGATCCCGCCGAGGTCTCCCATGACCATGTCCAGGTCTTCCTCCGGGGTGACGCTGAGCAGGTGTTCCATGCGGTGGCCGCGCTCGCAGGACGGCCAGTCGGGTGGCTGGTTCCAGGCCGGGTACCCGGCGACCTTGTTCTGCGGCGCACACGCCAGCAGGGTGTATTCCATGCCGAAGCGCTCTTCCAGCTCCTCGATGCGGGGCTGCAGGATCTGCCGAAGTTCCTGTGGCAGGTCCCAGTTCGGGTACTCCACCACCGGGGTGGGGGACACCGTGCACGGATTGGGCATGAACTCTTCCTCGTACTCGCCCTCCTTGGGGGCGGGTATCGCTTCGAGTATCCCGGTGGCGAGCACGTCCGCCTCGTTGCGCCAGTACAGCCTCGGCAGGGCGGCGCACGCCCGGTCGTGGGGATGGATCAAGGGGCACCAGATCAGCTGGAGCACGTCCTTGCCTTCGGGGAACGACAGCTCGGGTACGTCACGTGCGAAGAGCTGGATCACCGGGACCATGGGAACCGTCCCGGCCGGGTTCTTGTCGTTGGGCCAAGCCCAGTGACCTGATTGCCCGCAGGAGGGCCAGGGTTCATCGGTGGGCCAGAGCATGGGGCCGCCCATGGAGCTCTCCCGGACTTCGGGAGATCCGCTCTTCGGCAACAGCAGCGTCGTCCGTCGGCCGAGGACCGCGAGCTCGGGTATCAGGTCATCCAGGTCGTACGGCGGACCGGCAACGCTCTGCGTCACAGGCAGGGCCTCCTCGGATCAATCGCAAGCTTGTGGGCAACCTATGCCGAGATCATCGCGCGCGTGGGTGGCGTGACGCCCTACTCGGATCGTGAGCGGGCGTTCGGTACCTGGGTGTATCTCGCCTCGAAGGCCGGCTGGCAGGTGGTCGAGGCCGAAGGGTTCACCGCCGACAGCGGGCGGGGCGAGATCGGTGCGGTGGACGTCGAGGGTGTTCGGTACGTGATCCTGCTGGGCCCGAGAGTGCGGCGGCTGCTGTACGAGGTTGTCGACGGGCACATGGTGAAGCGGGACGTCCTCGCGGTCGCGGCCTGGGCGGAACCGGTCGTCACCAGGGAGAGCGCTCCTGGTTGGTGCTCCGCAGAGGCCGACTGAGACGGAAACCGGGACGGACAACGCCGAAGGGCCCCCTGTTTCCGGGGGCCCTTCGACAACGTGCAGTTGTCGCTCACGCCCGGCGCCAGGCGCTGAGCAGTTCCCCGGGGCCGTACACCGCCTGAAGACCGGAACAACCGACCCCGCTTCGGGAGACCGCGACGAGCGGTACGGGCTCGTCGGTGATCGCGGCCCGGTGCTTGTGCAGTGCGGCCAGATCGTGACTGTCGAACGCGGAGTTCTCCAGCCACTTGACCGAACCGAGGAAGAGCAGCTGCTTGGCCACCGGCTGCCGGTCGGCGCCCACCAAGTCGATTTCGACGTCGTTGCTGCGGGTCCAGTACCCGCCGATCGCCGGGGCTGCTGGCAGGAGCCCGTCCGGCAGGAGGCGGGCCAGGGATTCCCGGACGAGGGGTTCGACCGCGCGGCCCCGCCAACTCGTCCACCGTTCCCTGATCCGGCCCAGCGTGAGATCTCCCCGCATCCGCTCGATCTCCGCCATGTGCGGATCCAGAAATGCGAGCCAGAAGCGCAGGTAGGGATCTGCCACCCGGTAGCGGCGTTCCTTCGACGGTCTCAACGAGAGCGGCAGCTCGGCGGCCACGACTCGTTTTTCGGTCAGGACGTCGGTGGCCCGGGTGAGAGTGGTGTGGGCGATGCCGCCCGCGGCGCGCGCGATGTTGGTGAAGGTCCGCTCCCCGCTCCCGATGGCCCGCAGGACCTCCCTGCTCATCGCCTGCGGTGGAAACTCCGCGGCCAGTGAGCGTTCGGCGGAGACCAGCAGCGCAGAGATCGGGTTGTCCAGCGAGTCGCGGAGGAACTCCCAGACATCGGCTCCTGGCCGCCACTCCGCACAGATGAGCGGAAGACCGCCCGTGACCAGAGCCGCATCGAAGGCGGCCGCCGGCTCAAGCCCGAGCATCTCGCCGATGTCGGCCGGGTTCAGCGGACCCACGACCATTTCCCGGCCCCGTTGATGGAAGGGACGGTCGTAGCTGTTCAGCGCCTCCATCATCGAGAGGTCGGATCCGACCAGGAGGAGCAGTACCGGTTTGCGGCTGAGCAGGCGGTCCCATGCCCGCTGGAGCATGCCCTCGAACGCGTCGATTCGGTCCATGAGATACGGGACCTCGTCAATGACGACCACGCTCGGGCTGTCGTCGGGCAGGATCTCCGCGAGGAGCCTGAAGGCGGCGTTCCACTGCGCCGGGGTCTCCTCCGAGAACAGTTCCCGCCTCGGCAGAGTGGATCTGGCGACGGTGTCGAGCAGCTCCGTCAGTTCGTCCTCCGCCGTGCCGCCCGCCGCCGTGAAGAAGAGGTAAGGCACTTCGGTGCGGCGAAGGAACTCCTCGACGAGGCTGGACTTGCCGACCCGCCGCCTTCCCCGGATGAGAATGCACTGCCCCGGTCTTGCCGATCCGACGGCATCGTGAACCGCCTGCAAGGCGTTTCCGAGCACGTTCAGCTCGTGGTCCCGCCCGATGAAACGATGCACGTCAGCCTCCCGCCAGGGATAGTATCGACGCAGATACTATCTCTGCCGATACCATTGTCCTCGTCATTCGGGCATGACGCTGCGGATGCGGGAGAGGGTGAAGACGCGCTCGGCGTTCAGCAGCTGGGCCGCCAGGATGTTCGGGTCGGCTGCGGTCGCCTTCGCCGCGTCCGTGGCAGCGACGCGGCCGCTGCGGCGCGGAACCGGTGCACGAGCGGCAGACCGCCGAGGCCGGGTCTTCTCGATCCGTACCGTGCCTTCGGCAGTCTCGGCGACGGGAGCATATCCCTCGGCCCGGAGTGCGACGAGAGTCTTGTCGAGCGGGCTGCGGCTGACCAGCACGGTCGGCGCCGGCTGCCGTAGCCCGAGCTCGGCGAGCTTGCGGTGGGCGGCGAGTTCCGCCAGGAGCGCGGGCTCGTCGCCGTGGAGGACGCAGGCGGCAGGGGCGATGCGCACGCGTCCTGCTGTTGGTGGCGGCCGGGTGGTGCTGGTTCCTCGTCGCGCTGACCTTGGTGAAGCGGTCCGACGTGGGCACGGCGTCACCGATGCGGCCGAGATCGCCAAGGCCGCGCGGCTCGAAGAAGAGGACATCGAGCCGTACACGATCGAAGAAGTGCAGAGTCTCCTCGACGAGGCGGCCAAGCTGCGCAACAGCGCGCGCTGGGTCGTCGCCCTGGCGCTCGGCCTTCGCCAAGGGGAGGCGCTCGGGCTGCACTGGGAAGACGTCGACTCCGCCAGCACGAGGAAGCCCAGGAGCGCGAGCGGAGCGAGGCCGGTGCCGACTGGGAGGGCAAGGGGTACGTCTTCGCCTCGCCCGTCGACGGACCGCTGAGTCCCCACACCGACTTCCACGTCTGGAAGCGACTCCTGCGGGACGCGGGCGTACGGAACGGTCGTCTCCATGACGCTCGCCACACCGCCGAGACCTTCCTCCTGATCCTCGGCGTCCCGGAGGTCGAGATCGACTCCATGCACGTGACGGGGACCATGCTCCGCAAGGTCGCGCTGCAAGTCGGCGATGCGCTGTGGGAGCTTCCGAAAGCCAACTGAGACGGGAACCGAGACGGACAACGTCGAAGGGCCCCACCGCGAACGGTGGGGCCCTTCGACAACGTGCCCGGTGAGGCACTGGCGGAGGATACGAGATTCGAACTCGTGAGGGGTTGCCCCCAACACGCTTTCCAAATGTTCGTCCGAGGGTTCGGGGACGCTCGGGAGCGTCCTGACCTGCGGCGGAGCGGGTGGCGCTGGAGGTTTCGGACGGTGCTGAACGGAGGTGAATGCAACCAGAACTGCAACCATCGCCGGCCTATTTGCCGCTCTCCGGGCCGTACCACTGGAGAGCCTGGCCGGTCACTGCCGCGATGCAGGCGAAGTCGTGGTCGCGGTGTAGGAGGGTGAGCCCTTGCAGCTCGGCCGTCGCGGCGACGACGAGATCCACGGCGCCCGCACTGCGATGCTTTCCCTGTTTGGTGAGTGCTTCCTGGACCTGCCAGGCGCGGTCGTAGGCGCGGTCGTCGACGGGAACCCAACCGAAGATCAGGCGCATGTCCTCGATGCCGCGCGCCCTGTCGGCGGCCGACCGGGCGCTGTAGAAGAACTCAAGCTCGGTGATCGGGCAGGTGGCGATGAGCCCGGCGGCTGCCGCCTGGTCCCAGCCGTACTGCTCCGCGTCCTCGCGCATGAACCGAGCGAGTGCGCTGGTGTCGATCAGGAACTGGGCCGCGTTCACCGGCGGTAGTTCCCCTTGTTCTCGAACAGCTCCAGATCGAATGCGCCGTCCCCGGCCGCGGTCCGCAGTCGGGCGAGAGCCAGGGCGCGACGTCGACTCTCCAGCACCTCGCGAAGAGCGGTGTTGACTGTCTCCTTCTTGGTGCTCGTCCCGAGGGCTTTGGCCACGTCCGCGACCAGGTCGTCGTCCAGGTCGATAACCGTCCTACTCATGAGCGCCTCCCTGATATCAAATGTGGGGCTAAGTATATCTCGCAAGGTGCCCGCAAGGTGTGCACCCGGGCACCCGGCCTTGGCCGTCGAGTCCTATGCGGGCATCACGCCATGGATGCGGGAGAGAGTGAAGACGCGTTCCGCCTCGCGCAAGTGGCACCAGGCGTCGAGGTAGGGCGGGTCGAGCTCCAGGTCACTGAGAGTGCGTACGGTCCGGTTGCCCGAGGTGGCGATGTACTCGACCGTGATGGCCGCACCGGTGTCGATGGCATGGGCGACCTGGCGGACGTCGCTGTACGACAGGTGCTTCGCGTATCCGGCGACGATCTCCTCGGTGTCCGTCGCGAAAGGCACCCCGCTGCCGAACGGGTCGGGTTCTGGTGCGGTTGGCGGGGCCTTGAGCAGCCGGTCCGCCAGGACGCTCATCCCGGCGTCGGCGGGCATGTCCGCGGCGTGGGCTGCGGTGGTCCGGGGGCCGCGCCGCCTGGCGTTCCTTCGCGGGGGCGGGACGGCAGCGGCGGCCCTCTGCGGCAGGCGCTTTTCGATGCGTACCGTTCCCCCGGCGGTCTCGGCGACCGGGGCGTAACCCGCAGCGCGGAGCGCGGCGAGAGTCGTCGCGGGTGGGCTGCCGCTGACCAGGACCGTCGGGGCGAGCGGCCGCAGGGCGAGCTTGGACAGTGTGCGGTGGGCGGCGAGTTCGGCCAGGAGCGCAGGTTCGTCGCCGTGGATGACACAGGCCGCGGGGGCGATGCGCACCCGTCCATGACCTCGCGCGGTGTCGGCGATGAGGTAGGTCAGCGGCTGTGGCAGGGCTGTGGCGGAGCAGGCGGCCAGGTCGGCTGTGATGTCGTCCGGGGTGCGGCCGGCGTCCAGGACCCGGCGGATACTGCCGGCACTGAAGCGCCATACCGACGCCGTGCCACTGGTCTCCCGGTCGGCCGTCGAATCCAGCAGCGCTGCGAGTGACGCGGACGGGGTGCCGGTGACGACGGCGGTGAGGTCGGCGCCGATCCGGGCCGTCGTGGTCGCGGGGGGCAGCAGCCGCCGGGCCGTGATGTCGAGCTCTTCGTCGGCGTGGGCCGCCAGGTGGGCACCTAGCGGGGACAGCGCACCCCGTGCCAGCACGCCCAGCAGTTCGCCTTCGCGGATCACGGTGCTGAACAGTGCCGTGCCCTCGGGCGAGGCGTCGTCGGCGAGCGGACGGTGCCAGGCCACGAGCGGCCCCAGCTCCGCAGCGACCTTCACACCCTGTCCTGCCGGGAGCCCCGCCGCCGCGGTGAGCAGCCCGTGGCGGGCTTGCAGACAGCCGCCGCAGGCAGGCGCACCGGCGAGCGCGGGAAGCGCCTTGTTGTCCTCGTCGCGCGCCCGGGTGGGGGTGAGCGGCAGGTCCCGCCATGCTCGGAGCAGTACGGCGAGTTGCTCTGCGGGCTCCTGCTCGGCCCAGGTGTCGTACGCCTCGGTGGGAGGTACGCGATCGCCGTCGCGGGCCAGCAGTCCGGCGGCGTACGCGGCCTCCAGGGCGATGCGTACGACGGCGTCCTCCGCGTGGGCGACTTTGCCGAGCCGGGCCAGTTCACGCGCGCCGATCCCGCCCGACTTCAGCCGGGCCGGTGGAGCGGTCGCGCACGCCGAAAGGACGGAGGCTGCCTGGGCCGCGAACGCGGTGGCGGCCACCGCGGCTTCCCGCTCCACCTCCGCCGAGGTGATGGGCACCAACTGTGGGACGGGCGGCAGAGGTTCGAACGGAGCGTGCCAATCGGGCCCCCGCAGAGCCAGGGCCACCTCGACCGGAATCCGGACGGGCCCGTACCGGTGACGGTCCTGGAACAGAAGCCCGCGGTCGAGTGCCCAACGGGCGCCCGGCCGGAGGTCGCGACCAGAAGCCCCGAACACGACGAACGGTGACTGACGTGGCGTGGACCTGGCGCTCTGCTCAAGCAACTTCCGTGTGGCCGCCGGTGCCTCCGCCACCAACGCGGCGACCCGTTCCGCGTCACTGTGATGCTCCACCAGAGCCGCGAGCCGCTGCTGCTTGGTGCCGGGCGGCTTGACACCCAGGACCGCCAGCATGCCGCGCAGTTCCTCCGAGGTGGTGCCGGCCAGCAGCTCCTCCAGCGGGGCGTCAAGTCCCAGGGGCGTGCTCCACGCCTGCCGCAAGGGCGTAGACATGCGGAGTGCCTTGTTGCCGTCGCGCCACACGAGCGCCCGGTCCGACAGTGCCTCCAGGGTCGCGTCCAGCGTGTGCACCGCCGCAGGAGATGTCGAGCCGAGCAACGCCGCGAGGCTCTCCCGGGTCGCCCGCGCCCCCAGGGCTGCCAGCGCCTCGGCGGCCTGCAAGCACGGCAGCGTGAGTCGCGGCAGGACGAGTACCACGGACCCCGGACGTTGGAGACGGTCCGCCAGTTCCCCCACCGAGCGTGGTTCCGGAGAGGAAGCCGCGTCCTTCCGCAGGGTGAGTACGCGTGCCAGGCGGGAACGGTCGAGTTCGCTCAGCCAGGTCGCAAGCGTAGATCGGGACTTCATGAGGGTGCACCTCGACTGACAGGAAACGTCACAGGCGGGCCGAAGCCGCTTCGGCGCCAAGGCTAAGGATGGCGCAGTTCCATGATCCGCGGATGCCGTACGAAGACAGAGCCCACGGCAGGAGAAGATCCGGCTGCCCGATCACCGAAATGTCCTTGATGGGCGTATGTAAATGCAACCAAAACTGCAACCAGCGCACGACGAAGAGCCGAGTCGCGATTGCGGCTCGGCTCTTCGTTTCGCCTGTTCAGGCGGCTGCGGAGGATACGAGATTCGAACTCGTGAGGGGTTGCCCCCAACACGCTTTCCAAATGTTCGTCTGGGGGTCCAGGCGCACTCGGGGGCGTTCTGACCTGCGGCGGAGAGGGGCATCGGGAGGGCGGCGGACGGGGCTGGACGGGGATGAGTGAGACCGGAACTGAGACCAGGGCGCCGGGTCATACCTTCTTGACGACGATGGTGTCCGGGAGGAGCTTCTCCAGGTCGTCCACGTCCGAGGTGAAAACTGTGACCTGCCCTTTCTGCTGACGTGCGATGACAGCGAGCACGGCATCGATCGCGTACTTGTGGCCATGCAGCTTGGCGTCGGCCAGGAGGCGCCGGGCCTGGCGGGCCTCGTCCTTTCCGATATCGGCGACCTTGAGCCGGGAGAGCACCCAGTCCCAGCGCTGCTCGGTGGTCCTGCCGTCGTACGCCTCGACCAGCGTCATGGGAGACGTCACCACTTCGGCCTCACCTCCGGCCGCGAGGTCGAGCCAGGCGATCATCCTGCGGTCGCCGCGCACGGCCAGGGACAGGGCTTCGCAGTCGAGGACGAAGACGCGCAGTGGCCGCTGCCTGTGCTCACCGGCGCGCTTCTTCACGCGGCCTCTCCGGCATCGTGTCCTCCGGCGGTGCGACGGCGCTCGTGCTCGGCGTCGAGATCGTCCAGTTCCGCGAGGGCTGCCGCGCGCTCGTCTTCGGTGACCGGCCCGTGTTCCTCCTGCAGCCAGTCGACCAGCTCCAGCAGCCGGTCCCGATCGCGTTTGAATCGCAGTGCTTCGGCTACATACGCCGAAAGTCCCCGCTC
This sequence comes from Streptomyces sp. NPDC001068, assembly GCF_042897315.1. NCBI lineage: Bacteria > Bacillati > Actinomycetota > Actinomycetes > Kitasatosporales > Streptomycetaceae > Streptomyces > Streptomyces sp. NPDC001068. Next base: position 400,953 of record NZ_JBIAYD010000008.1, read on the forward strand.
AGCCGCGTCGGCGCGGATCTCGTCGAGGAGATCTTCGGGGATCGTCACCGTGACTTTTTTAGTCGCCATACTAGAGACCATACTCCTGGTGTATGCGCCCTTACTAGGGTCGCTGAACCAGCCAGGCCCAGGATGCGGATGGACGATCCCGGAGTCTTCCCCGATGCTGATCGCTGGGACACACCGTTTCACTCGGACACCCCATGTCGTTGACTCCCGCCAGCGCATGCATCGGCTGGTGCGGATAGTCGCCCTTCGACGTGGTGAGCCTCCTGCCGTTGGCGGAACCACAAGAGGAGGGGCCGTGTCCCTGCTGCCTTCGGCAGACGTCTTTAGATCGATCGAGCTAAAGGTTTCGCAGTTGCTCGGTGGGCAGTTGGTGTGTCCACATGCGCCGGGGGAGAGCTGTTCGGTGGGTGAACACCTCACGCTCTCGGAGGCGAAGGATGCGGCGGCGCGAGATGCCACCGACGTTGCTCTTCGGGACGCGCTGTGGCGATGCGTAGGCCGCGATGCCCGTAGTGACCTGCCGAACTTGGCTCAGCGTAGCCAGTTGCTCGCTCTGTGTTTCGTTACCCCCTACCTCCGGAAGTCGGCCGGGAGAGTGTCGAGGAGGCTCTGCGTCGACGTCGCCGAGGTGAGGTCGGCCATGGTGTTCGGCGCGTTGTACGGTCTGGCGCTGGCCACCGAAGGCGACGATGTCCGTGGCGAGGGTGTCCGGTCCGCCAACGCGGCCGGCTGGGCGGTGGAACGGGCTGATCCGGCCGAGCGCACGACGGATCCGCACGGCCTTGTCGACCGCGCGAGCCGATGTGATGACGGCTACTCGCCCATCCGCAACGAGTCGGACATCCAGGTGGTCGACGAGATGGACCCTTTGTTGTGGGGGCGCATCAGTGGCGAACGCATGGGCGCTACCTTGCACCGCCTCGGGCTCTTGGGCGAGTTCCTCGCCTTGGGTTCGGAGCAGGTGCCCGAGGGCGAGTCCGACGAACTCGACGGACCGCAGAAGGAAGCCGAGTGAGCCCAAGCGCAAGGCGACTGTCGCAGTGGCTGGCCGAGCCAATGCCCCTGCGCAAGGTGGCAGATCTCCTTGGGGTCGACCCATCGAAGGCATCCGGGCTGGTGAGGGCGAACCGCTTTCCATGCCGTGTCACGAAGTTGAAGGGAAAATACGTGGCTCTTCCCGCCGATGTGATGGTGGCCCTGGGGATCGATGATCCGATCGTGCGGACGGGCGACCTGCTGGCCGGTGCCGAGTTTGCGAGGCGATGGGACTAATGGGCGGTCGCCGGAGGCTGAGCGCAAGCTCAGAGGGCCCGGCCGCGCAAACAGCTCGACCCTCTGGGGCGGCGTGTGACATGGAAGGCGCTGGTAGGGCAGACGTGGATGGTCAGTGCACTGCCTGGCTGCGGGTTGCTTCTGGGGGCACGTCCTGCGATGTGGGGCAAGCGTCACCTGAGGCTGATCTTGGCCGTCGGCCTTCAGCGTGCAAGTCGGCGAACGAACGCTTGGACGGCGCCCCACCGTCGTCGCCGGAGGCACGTCGCCATGCCGTGCGGAATGCCGTATATGTCGGAAATAAATGAGACCGCGACTGAGACCAAGGCACGTCGAGAACCCCGGCCGCCAAAGCGGTCCGGGGTTCTCGTTTCGCCTGTTCAGGCGGCTGCGGAGGATACGAGATTCGAACTCGTGAGGGGTTGCCCCCAACACGCTTTCCAAGCGTGCGCCCTAGGCCTCTAGGCGAATCCTCCGGTCGGAACATTACATGACCGAGAGGAGTGCTCGCGAACTCGTTCCTACCCGCTGACGTCGGGTACTCTGTGCGGAGCCCCTCACGCGGCGCTATCTGACTGAACTCCCCCAGGGCCGGAAGGCAGCAAGGGTAGGTTGGCTCTGGCGGGTGCGTGGGGGGCGCTCGCGTTTCCCGGCGGGGCCGCTTGTCAGTGGGCGCCTATAACCTCGTAAGCGTGTCGTCTCTCGCGCTGTACCGCCGCTATCGCCCGGAGTCGTTCGCCGAGGTCATCGGGCAGGAGCATGTCACCGACCCGCTGCAGCAGGCGCTGCGGAACAACCGGGTCAATCACGCGTACCTGTTCAGCGGGCCGCGTGGGTGCGGGAAGACCACCAGCGCACGGATCCTGGCCCGCTGCCTGAACTGCGAGCAGGGTCCGACGCCGACGCCCTGCGGCGTGTGCCAGTCCTGCCAGGACCTCGCGCGCAACGGGCCGGGCTCCATCGACGTCATCGAGATCGACGCGGCTTCTCACGGTGGTGTGGACGACGCCCGTGAGCTGCGCGAGAAGGCGTTCTTCGGGCCCGCGGGCAGCCGCTACAAGATCTACATCATCGACGAGGCCCACATGGTCACGTCGGCCGGTTTCAACGCGCTGCTCAAGGTCGTCGAGGAGCCCCCGGAGCATCTGAAGTTCATCTTCGCCACCACCGAGCCCGAGAAGGTCATCGGGACCATCCGGTCGCGGACCCATCACTACCCCTTCCGGCTGGTGCCGCCGGGCACGCTGCGGGACTACCTCGGCGAGGTGTGCGGCAAGGAGGACATCCCCGTCGAGGAGGGCGTGCTCCCGCTCGTGGTGCGGGCCGGTGCCGGGTCCGTGCGTGACTCCATGTCCGTGATGGACCAGCTGCTCGCCGGCGCCGGGGCGGAGGGTGTGACCTACGCCATGGCCACCTCCCTGCTCGGCTACACCGACGGCTCGCTGCTCGACTCCGTCGTCGAGGCCTTCGCGACCGGGGACGGCGCCGCCGCCTTCGAGGTCGTCGACCGCATCATCGAGGGCGGCAACGACCCGCGCCGCTTCGTCGCCGACCTGCTGGAGCGGCTGCGGGACCTGGTGATCCTCGCCGCCGTCCCGGACGCCGCCGAGAAGGGACTGTTCGACGCCCCCGCCGACGTTCTGGAGCGGATGCAGGCCCAGGCCGGCACGTTCGGCGCCGCCGAACTCAGCCGCGCGGCCGACCTCGTCAACGAGGGCCTCACCGAGATGCGCGGCGCCACATCCCCGCGCCTCCAGCTGGAGCTGATCTGCGCGCGCGTGCTGCTGCCTGCCGCCTACGGCGACGAGCGGTCCCTGATGGCCCGCCTGGACCGCCTGGAGCGGGGCGTGAACTTCTCGGGCGGGGGCGGTGCGCCCGCGATGGGGTACGTTCCCGGGCTCGAGGCGCACCCGCAAGCCCGAGCCCAACCCCAAGCCCAAGCCCAGCCCCAAGCCCAGAACCAGGCCCCGGCTCCGGTTCCGCAGGGGGGCGGGCAGGCGGCGGCCCGGGCGGCGGTACGAGGCGGCGGAGCCGCTCCGGCGCCCGTCGCGCAGGCCCCCGCACCGGCCCCGCAGGCACCCGCCGCGATCCCCCAGACACCGGCCCCTCAGCCGTCGCCCACGTCGCCCACGTCGCCCACGTCGCCCCCGCCTACACCGTCGGCCGCCCCGCCCGCTGCCGCCCCCGGCGCCTGGCCGACCGCTGCCTCGGCGGGCGGCGGCGCCCGCCGTCCCGGCGGCTGGCCCACGGCCGCGGGCGCGGGCGCCCCGGCAGGCCAGCCGGCTCCGCCACCGACCCGGACGGCCCCGGCGGGCCCGGCGGCTCCGACGGCCCACGCGGCTCCCGCTCCCAGCAGGGACGCCGCCCCCGTCGGTGGCCTCGACCCCCGCACGCTCTGGCCGAACATCCTGGAGGCGGTGAAGGACAAGCGGCGCTTCACCTGGGCCCTGCTGAACGCTCCGAACGCCCAGGTCACGGGCTTCGACGGCACCACCCTCCGGCTCGGATTCGTCAATGCGGGCGCCTTGGACCGCTTCGTCGCCAGCGGCAGCGAAGACGTACTCAAGGCGGTCCTGGCCGAGCAGTTCAACGTGCAGTGGAAGATCGAGGCGGCCGCCGACCTCACGAGCGGCGGCGGCGGTGGTGGCAGCCCGGCCCCGGCAGCCACCGGGTACGGCGGCGGCCAGCCCGGCGGCTACGGCGCGCCCGCGGCATCGGGCTACGGCAGCCCCGCCCCGGCCCGCTCGGCGGCACCTCAGCCCGCGCCCGCGGCCCCGGCCCAGGGCCCGGCGCGGACGGTCGCTCCCGCGGCACCGCCGCCCGCGGCCCCCGAACCACCCCCGGTCTCCCCCGAGGACGACATCCCCGAGGAGGACGACCCCGACCTCGACGAGTCGGCCCTCTCCGGTCACGAGCTGATCGTGCGGGAGCTGGGGGCGACCGTGGTGGACGAGTTCCAGAACGAGTGACGGGCGTACCGAGCCGGTGCGGGGCCGGTACCGGGCGGCCACGGCCGGAGGGCGCCTCCAGGTCCTCCACCCGCCACCCCCGTCCGCCCACCGCCCCCTTGTAGGAACCTCCAGTCGGCGTACCCGGCTACGCTGGCCCCCGTGAAGGTCCTCGTCATCGGCAGCGGTGCCCGCGAACACGCCCTGTGCCGCTCCCTGTCCCTCGATTCCGACGTCACCGCGCTGCACTGCGCCCCCGGCAACGCCGGTATCGGCGAGGTCGCCGAACTGCACCGGGTCGACGCCCTGGACGGCGCCGCCGTCACCGCGCTGGCCCGGGAGACCGGCGCCGATCTCGTCGTCGTGGGGCCGGAGGCTCCGCTCGTCGCCGGGGTCGCCGACGCCGTGCGCGAGGCGGGGATCCCGGTCTTCGGCCCCTCCGGGGAGGCCGCGCGGATCGAGGGGTCCAAGGCGTTCGCGAAGGCCGTGATGGCGGCCGCCCAGGTGCCCACCGCCCGTTCGTATGTCTGCACGAACGCCGAGGAGGTCGCCGAGGCCCTCGACGCCTTCGGGGCGCCGTACGTCGTGAAGGACGACGGGCTCGCGGCCGGCAAGGGCGTCGTCGTCACCGACGACCTGGCCACCGCCACCGCGCACGCCGCCGAATGCGACCGCGTGGTCATCGAGGAGTTCCTGGACGGCCCGGAGGTCTCCCTCTTCGCGATCACCGACGGTGTGACGGTCCTCCCGCTCCAGCCCGCCCAGGACTTCAAGCGCGCCCTGGACGGCGACCGGGGGCCGAACACCGGCGGCATGGGGGCCTACTCCCCGCTGCCCTGGGCGGACCCGAAGCTGGTCGACGAGGTCATGGAGACCGTCCTGCAGCCGACCGTCGACGAGATGCGGCGCCGCGGCACCCCGTTCTCCGGTCTCCTCTACGCCGGCCTCGCGATCACCTCGCGCGGTGTCCGGGTCATCGAGTTCAACGCCCGTTTCGGCGACCCCGAGACCCAGGTGGTCCTCGCCCGTCTGAAGACCCCGCTGGCCGGTGTCCTCCTCGCCGCGGCGAACGGCACCCTGGACGACCTCCCGCCGCTGCGCTGGCGCTACGAGGCAGCGGTCACCGTGGTCGTCGCCTCGCACAACTACCCCGGCACCCCGCGCACCGGCGACGCCGTCACCGGCCTCGACGCGGTGGCCGCCGAGGACGCCCCGCACGCCTACGTCCTGCACGCGGGGACGAAGCGGGACGGTGAGGCGGTCGTCAGCGCCGGTGGCCGGGTCCTCTCGGTGACCGCGACCGGCCAGGATCTGACCCAGGCCCGTGAGCGGGCGTACGCGGCCGTGGCGCGGATCGGGCTGGACGGCTCCCAGCACCGTACGGACATCGCGGCGAAGGCGGCGGCCGAGTCCTGAGCCCGTACGCCGTCGAACGTTCCTGATCAGGCCCCGGACCCGAAATCCGGGGCCTGATCGTTGCTGTCTGTCGATCACCTCTGACCAAAGCCATTCCATCGAGTGACCGATGCCCCAACCGGCTGACGGGGGCCGAGGCCCCAACTAGGGTGCGGCGCAAGCGTTCCGGCACTTGGCCCACCGGCATTGCGATGTCGGTGGCGGGTGCCACAGTGGGGGAGTGAGCAACAGCCAGGACAGGCCGAGGACAGCAGGGAGGGGGTGAGGTCCGGACGTGACCAGTACCGGTATCGGTGTGGAGGCGGGAGCGCAGGCAGCGCGTACCCGGGCCCTTGCCGTGCTCCGTGTCCGCGGCCGGGCGCTGGCCGTGGCGCTGCTGCCCGCGGCGGCCACGGTGATCCTGCTGACCGGCGGTTCCACCGGCCACTTCGTGGGCCGGGGCTGGGACACGGCCCGCTGGACCGTCGGCGTGTTCGCGGTCGTCGTGCTGCTCGCCGCCGCGGGCGTGGCGCTGGTCGTGGCCCGGGTGCGGCCGGCCGTGAGCCCGACGGTCCCGATCCCGGAGGAGTCCGCCCCGGACCTGTACCGGATGGTGCGTGATCTCGCCGACCGCCTCGACGTCCCCGTCCCCTCCGCCATAGCGCTCACCCCGGACTGCGACAGCTGGCTGGAGGACCGTACCCATCCGGCACACGGCCCGCCCGCGCCCAGGAGCGGCGACGAGCTCGGCAGCCCGGGCCCGCACCGCCGGGTCCCGGCGGCCCCCGTGCTCGTCATCGGGTCCCCCTTCCTGTGGTGGATGCGCGTCGGCGAGCTGCGCGCGGTCCTCGCGCCGGTCGTCGCCGGTACGGGACCCTCCGCGCAGCCGGACATAGCCGCCGCCCGCCGCTTCGTGCGCGGGCTCGACGCCACGGTCGCCGTCTCCTCGACGGCGGGCCGGGGTCCGGCGGGCCGCCTGGTGTGCGCGGGCCTCGGCTGGGTGGCCAGGATGCTGCTGCGGGGCTGCCGGGAGCATGCGGCACTGATGGAACGCGGGGTGGCCGCCGCGGCCGCCGAGCGTGCCCAGGCCGTGGACTACGGACTGCGGATCGTCGCCCAGGAGCAGGTCGGGCTCGCCTACGCCGGCTGGGACCGCCTTCTGACCCGGGTGGCGCTGCCGGCCTGGCGGATGGGCCGCTGGCCGTCCCGGCTGGACGCGGGCGTGGTCTCGGCGCTCACCGAGCTCTCCCGGCGTGACCGGCTGGCGGAGGGCTTCGCCTCCCGGCTCGGCGAGCGGCCCGCCTGCGACCTGCTGGAGGAGCCGGGCCTGGTCGACGAGGCCGCCTCGCTGCTCGCCGCCCGCCTCTTCCACGGCGGCCCCGCCGAGCCGGGGCCGGACTGGTCGCCGGTGGCCTGGCAGGAGTACCCGGACGAGGTGGTCGACCGCACCTGGCGCACCGAGGCGGCCCGGCTGCACCGGGTCCTGGACTCCCTCGGCGTCCGTGCCACCCTCGACCCCGCCGCCCCCGATCCCGGCGGCCCCACTCTGGCCCGGGTCCTGGACCACCTGACGGAGCCGGCCGGCCGGTGCGGACCCGAGGAGCCACCGACCCGTGCCGGGGACGTCGAAGGTGCCGAGGGCATCGAGAGCGCCGAGGGCGTCGGCGAGGCGTCCGACGCGGTGGACGTCAGGGACGTCGAGGGCCTGGTGGACGCCGACGAGGCCGCCGGTACCGAGTGCAGCGCCACCCTGGCCGCCGGCCTCACCGCGGCCCTCGCCCGTGAGGAGGCCGCCGCCGTCACCGCGGGCCCCGACGCGCCCACCGGACAGGGGCCCGACAGCGCCCTGTGGGACGACTGCGCGCTGCCCCTCTTCCCCCTCCAGCCGCCGCGCACCGCCCGCGAGCTGCTCGCCGACCACGTCACGGCGATGGTGTGCTGCGCGGCCGTGGACACCGCCGGGGCCACCCCCGGCCTGGACTGGCTAGACGGCCCGTCCCTGCTGGTCGACGGCGAGCGGGCCGCCGACCTGACGCCCAGAGTCCTCAGTCTCATCGAGGAGGGAGACCCGGCCCCGCTCCGGGCCTGGTTGGCCGAGTCCGGGATACGTCCCGAGAAGCCCGTACGGCTGGTCTGACCTCGGAGTTTCGATGCTTCAGCGGAGTGAACCGTTCCACTTCAGGCAAATTCGCGACGAACCGTGACCAGAAGCGTGCGTTATGTGATGTGCTGGGGTCTGTTCGGCGAAATGGCAAGCGCATCCGACATAAGACAGACGCCACAGTCACCGCACGCGCGACACCACGGCCGGAACGGGACCGGACCCGACCGGACCACCGCGGACCGACACGGGCGGACGCGAGCCGGAACACCCTGAAAAGGATCAGAACAGCTCAAAATCGGCCACGAGACCCCGTACCACCGCACAGCGGCCGCACACGGCGACCGTGCACGTCAGCACCGCAGAGCAGTTCCGCACCGCGACACACGCACGACGACTCGTATCAGCACACCTCACGGGGGCACGAGGGAGGGGAGCCACCATGGCATCGGAGCAGATCCGGCGCTGGGAGTCGGGAGCACTCGCGCACGCCGTCACGGACCCTTTCGGCCTGGGTCCCGTCCCCTGGCTGCGCGGCAGCGAGACCTATTTCGACGACACCGGTCACGTCGTCCCCTGGTACGTCGACCCGAGCCTGCCGCAGCCGACCGGCCAGAACCCGCGGATCCCGGCACCCCGCCGTGCCGTCGGCCCGCGCTCGGCGGACGACGTGCACCGGCAGATCAAAGGTTTCACCTCGACCGGCGCGGTCTCCCCCGGTGAGGCCGTCGACTTCCACATCACCGTCGACCCGCCGCAGGAATTCAGCGTCGACGTCTACCGCATCGGTCACTACGGCGGCGACGGCGCCTCGAAGATCACCACCAGCCCACGGCTGTCCGGCATCGTGCAGCCCCCGCCGCTGGCCGCCGACCGCACGGTCTCCTGCCACCACTGGTGGCTGTCCTGGCGCCTGCAGGTCCCCTCGTACTGGAGCATCGGCGCGTACGTCGCCGTCCTGACCACGGCCGACGGCTACCGCTCCCACGTGCCCTTCACGATCCGCGACAACCACCCCGCCGACCTGCTCCTGCTGCTGCCGGACATCACCTGGCAGGCCTACAACCTCTACCCCGAGGACGGCCGGACCGGCGCCAGCCTCTACCACGCCTGGGACGAACGGGGCCGGCTGCTCGGCGAGGCCGACGCGGCCACCACCGTCTCCTTCGACCGGCCGTACGCGGGCGCGGGCCTGCCCCTGCACGTCGGCCACGCCTACGACTTCATCCGCTGGGCCGAGCGCTACGGCTACGACCTGGCCTACGCCGACGCCCGCGACCTGCACGCCGGCCGCGTCGACCCGGCCCGCTACCGGGGCCTGGTCTTCCCCGGCCACGACGAGTACTGGTCGCCCCGGATGCGCCGCACGGTCGAACTGGCCCGGGACAGCGGCACCTCGCTGGTCTTCCTCTCCGCCAACACCATGTACTGGCAGGTGGAGTTGGGGCCGTCCCCGTCCGGGGTCGCGGACCGGCTGCTCACCTGCCGGAAGCGCAAGGGCCCGGGCAGGCCCGTGCTGTGGCGCGAGATCGACCGGGCCGAGCAGCAGACCATCGGCATCCAGTACGCGGGACGGGTGCCCGAGCCGCACCCGCTCATCGTCCGCAACGCCGGCCACTGGCTCTGGGAGGCCTCCGGCGCGCAGGAGGGCGACGAACTGCCGGGTCTGGTGGCCGGGGAGGCCGACCGCTACTTCCCGCGCACCGCGCTGCCCGAGCACGAGGAGCGCATCCTGCTGGCGCACTCCCCGTACACCGACGGCGACGGCGCCCTGCGCCACCAGGAGACCTCCCTGTACCGGGCCCCCTCCGGCGCCCTGGTCTTCGCCGCCGGCACCTTCGCCTGGTCCCCGGCGCTCGACCGCCCCGGTCACATCGACCCCCGCGTCCAGCGCGCCACGGCCAACCTCCTGGACCGCATCTGCAAACGCGACTGACCCCGTGTCCGGGGGCAACCCGGCATACGGGAGAATCGGGGGCACCTGTACAGAACCACGGGGAGGAACCGTGTCCGGATTCGTCGAAAAGCCCGAGCCCGTCGAGGTGCCGGGCCTGGTGCATCTGCACACCGGCAAGGTGCGCGACCTGTACCAGAACGCGGCCGGGGATCTCGTGATGGTCGCCAGCGACCGCATCTCCGCCTACGACTGGGTGCTGCCCACCGAGATCCCCGACAAGGGCCGGGTGCTCACCCAGCTCTCCCTGTGGTGGTTCGACAAGCTCGCCGACCTCGCCCCCAACCACGTCATCGGCACCGAGCTGCCCGAGGGCGCCCCCGCCGACTGGGCGGGCCGCACCCTGGTCTGCGAGTCGCTGAAGATGCTGCCGGTCGAGTGCGTGGCCCGCGGCTATCTCACCGGTTCGGGTCTGGCCGAGTACCAGGAGACCCGTACGGTCTGCGGGCTCGCCCTTCCCGAGGGCCTGGTCGACGGCTCCGAGCTGCCCGCCCCGATCTTCACCCCGGCCACCAAGGCCGAGGTCGGCGAGCACGACGAGAACGTGTCGTACGAGGAGGTCGCCCGGCAGGTCGGCGCCGAGACCGCCGCGCAGCTGCGGCAGGCCACCCTCGCGGTGTACGGGCGGGCCCGGGACATCGCCCGCGACCGGGGCATCGTCCTGGCCGACACCAAGTTCGAGTTCGGCTTCGACGGTGACACCCTCGTCCTCGCCGACGAGGTGCTCACCCCGGACTCCTCCCGCTTCTGGCCGGCCGACGAGTGGGAGCCGGGCCGCGCCCAGCCGTCGTTCGACAAGCAGTTCGTGCGCGACTGGCTGACCTCGGCCGAGTCCGGCTGGGATCGCAGGAGCGAGCAGCCCCCGCCGCCGCTGCCGCAGCGCGTGGTCGACGCGACCCGCGCGAAGTACATCGAGGCGTACGAGCGGCTGACGGGCAACACCTGGTCGTGACGGAGGCAACCCCCGGGCCCCGGCCCGGGAACGCCGAAGGCCCCCGGTGGAAACCGGGGGCCTTCCTCATGGAGCGGACGACGAGGCTCGAACTCGCGACCTCAACCTTGGCAAGGTTGCGCTCTACCAACTGAGCTACGTCCGCATGCGCCGTGGCGCGTGAGCAACTATACCCAACCTCGCTCCCGTGCGAGACGCACTGCCGTATGACGGTTTTCGGCACCGAGCTTGGTGACGGCCGAGGAGAGGTAGTTCCGGACGGTTCCCGGCGACAGCGCGGCCCGCTCGGCGATCTCCGCGACCGGCGCCCCGTCGGCCGCCAGTTCCAGTACCTCGGCCTCCCGGGCGGTCAGCGGCGAGTCCCCGGCGGAGATCGCGTCGGCGGCCAACTCCGGGTCGACGTAGCGGTTTCCCGCGTGCACGGTGCGGATGATCTCCGCGAGGCGCTGCGCACTGACCGTCTTCGGGACGAACCCGCGCACACCGGCGGCCAGGGCCCTCTTCAGGTGCCCGGGGCGGCCGTGACCGGTCACGATCAGTACCTGGCAGCCGGGCAGTTCGGCCCGCAGGGATGTGGCGACCCTCACACCGTCGGCCCCGGGCATCTGCAGGTCCAGTACCGCCACGTCGGGCCGGTGGGCCCGCGCCATGGCGAGTGCCTCCGGGCCGGTGGCGGCCTCGGCGACCACGACGAGATCGTCCTCGAGGCCGAGCAGTGCGGCGAGCGCGCCCCGGATCAGATGCTCGTCGTCGGCGAGCAACAGCCGTACCGCAGCGGTCATGAGGTGACTCCGCTCAGGTTCACGTCGGCGGTGCGGCCGGTCAGCGGCACCGAGGCGACCACCCGGAACCCGTCCGTCCCCACCGGCCCCGCCTCCAGGGTCCCGGCCACCGCGGCGAGCCGCTCCCGCAGCCCGGCGATCCCGGACCCGCCGCCCTGGCCACTCCCGCCGCCGTCGGCCCGGGGGGCGACTCCGTCGTTCTCCACCGTCAGCACCACACGTCCCTCCGTCACCCGCAGACTCACCGTGCACTGCCCCGCGTCCCCGTGTCGGAGAACGTTGGTGGTCGTCTCCCGGACCACCCAGCCCAGCGCCGACTGCACCTCGGCGGGCAGGCCGGCGGTGTCCCCGGTCACCGTGCACGCGATGCCGGCCGCCGCCAGCACGCCCTGCGCACCGGCGAGTTCGGACGCCAGGTCGGCGTCCCGGTAGCCCCGTACGACGGCCCGCACCTCGCGCTGCGACTCCTGGGCGATCCGCTGCACCTCGATCATCTGCTCCACGGCCTCGGGCCGTTCGCGGCGGGCCAGCCGCACGGCCAGTTCGCTCTTGAGGGCGATGACGGCGAGGTTGCGGCCGAGCACGTCGTGCAGGTCGCGGCCGAACCGCAGCCGTTCCTCGGCGACGGCGAGCCGGGCACGGGTCTCCCTCGCCTCGTCGAGCTCGTAGACGGCGTTCAGCAGCCAGATGGAGAAGGCCGAGGTGGCGGCGAGGAACCCGGCGGCCAGGAACACCACGGCCGCCGTGACCAGCGCGGCGACCCCGGGCACGGCCGGCGGGACGGAGACCGCGCCCGCCCCGCACGCGAAGCCCGCGATCAGCGCCACCGCCCGGCGCCGGTCGCGGACGCCGAGCGCCGTGGTGCCCGCCCCGAAGGCCAGGATCCCCACGAAGACGGTGGCCGCCGCGCTGTGCACGGCGTCGCCCGGCGCGCCGTGCCGGCGCAGTACCAGAGCGGTGACGGCGAAGGCGTACGTGGCGGCGCCGAGCAGCCACAGCAGCCGCACCGGCTGCTCCCGGCGGCCGCGCGTCCAGTCCAGCGCCCGGGAGGCGGTCAGCGCGCAGAGCACCGCGTGGACGACGACCATCGCGGTCATCCAGCCGGAGAACGCTCCGCCGGCCTCGCCGAGCACCGGGAGTCCGATCGCGGTGACCTCGATCACCGCGAAGAAGTGGAACGACCAGCGTGTGTACGTCTCGACCTTGGCGGGCGTGGTCTTCGCCCGCCACCAGCCCCCTGCCCCGCTCATCCCGTGGTGTCCCGTCCCGTCTCCGCTCAGCGCCGGGGTTCCCAGCGGAACCACCGCCGTACAGCAAACACCGCGACCAGGGTCCAGGCCAGCGCGGTGAGGACCGTGCCGGTCGCCTGGCCCGCGCCGAGCTCCCCGGTCCAGCCCGCCCGGACCAGCCGGACGGCCGGGGAGAGCGGCAGGAACTCACAGACCCGGGCGACCCGCTCCGGCAGGATGTCCACGGGTACGGCGATGCCCGAGCCCAGCATCGAGACGAAGACCAGCGGCAGGGCGGTGACCTGGGCGCTCTCGGTGGTCCGGGTGACGGCCGAGGTGAGCGCGGCGAGCGCGGCACTGAGCAGCAGGCCGAGCAGCAGCCCGAGCAGGGTGAGATACGGCGCCTCGGGTGCCCCGGCGTCCAGCAGCACCGCGCAGCCGACGCTCAGCACCAGCGCCTGCGCCAGGCCGAGGCAGAGGGCGGGCAGGGCGGTGCCGGCCAGGATCTCCGCGTCGGCCGCTTCCCCGCTGCGCAGCCGTTTCAGGACGAGTTCCTCGCGGCGGGCCACGTAGGCGCTCACCAGGGACGTGTACACGGCGAAGAGGAAGGAGAAGCCGGTCGCGGCGGTCAGCATCAGCGTGCCGACGTTCAGGTCCTGGGCCTTGAGGCCGGGCTGGTCGATCACGGGCCGCACGCTGAACGGCAGGGCGAGCGGCACCAGCAGGGCGGTGAGCACCGCGCCGCGGTTGCGGCCGAGGAGCAGCAGTTCGGCGCGGCCGAGCGCACTCAGCCGGCGCCGGGAGGCGGCGCGCGCCACCCGGCGCCGGGACGCGTCCGGGCGTTCTCGGACGTCCACCGTGCTCATACGACCGCCTCCCTCGCGATCCCCAGGAACGCCTCCTCCAGCGAGGCCGACCGCACTTCCAGCCGGTCCAGTTCGATTCCGGTCCGCTGGGCCCAGGTGAGCACCCCGGTGGCGGTCCGCTGCACCTCGCGGGTCCGCAGCCGTACGGCGCGGCCGTCGGTCTCGTGTCCGCACACGCCGAGGGCGGCCAGCGGCGGCAGGTCGCCGACGAAGTAGCCGGGCGGCAGCTCGAAGGAGATCCGCGCGGGCCGGCCCGCGGTCACCTGGGCGGGCGTTCCGGCGGCCGCGATGCGCCCCTCGTGCAGGATGGCGAGCCGGTCGGCGAGGTCCTCGGCCTCTTCCAGGTAGTGCGTGGTGAGCAGGACGGTCGTTCCGGTGTCCCGCAGGGATCGCACCAACTCCCAGGTGGCGGTGCGCCCTTCGGCGTCCAGACCGGTCGTCGGTTCGTCCAGGAACAGCACCTCGGGCCGGCCGAGCAGGGCGAGTGCCAGATCGAGGCGGCGCCGCTCGCCGCCGGAGAGCTGCTTGACCCGGACGTCCGCCTTGCCGGCGAGGCCGACCAGGCCGAGCGCCTCGGCGGGCGGCCGGGCGCCGGTCGTGCAGCCGGCCCACATGCGGGTGGTCTCGCTGACGGTCAGCTCGGACGGGAAGCCGCCCTCCTGGAGCATCACCCCGGTGCGTGGCCGTACGGCGGCCCGTTCCCGGAGCGGATCGTGGCCCAGTACCCGTACCAGGCCCCCGGTCGGGGGCGCGAGGCCCTCCAGCAGTTCGACGGTGGAGGTCTTGCCGGCGCCGTTGGTGCCGAGGAGCGCGAAGATCTCCCCACGGTTCACGGAGAAGGTGATGCCTCGGACCGCTTCGAACCCGCCCCCGTAGGCCCGCCGCAGGTCCGTGACCTCAATCACGTGTTCGCCTGTCACGTGCTCGTCGTCCTCGATGGCTTCCATGGGACGAGCGTCCCCGGCGCAGCGGCCCGGCAGCAGTGCGCGGTGTCACCACTCGCCATGACAAATGTCAGAGCGCGTGAGGAAGGAGTACGGGCGCACGAAAAAACCCCAGTCGTCGGACTGGGGTTTCTTCTATGAGCTGGAGCGGACGACGAGGCTCGAACTCGCGACCTCAACCTTGGCAAGGTTGCGCTCTACCAACTGAGCTACGTCCGCACTGCCCCCGACCGGCTCCCACCGATCGGTGCGAGCACCAGCCTACCTGATCCACAAGCATGATCAGGACCGGCGGTGCAGAGCGGGTGACAGGAATTGCACACTGCGCCTTCCCCCTGGAAGGGGGATGTTCTGCTACTGAACTACACCCGCGTGTACTCCGTGGGATTCGGCCTTTCGGCCTCGCCCCTCGGCGTGCTCCAGACATTAGCTGATCAGCAGGGGGGTAGCGCAAGTCGGCTGTCCTCGGGGGCCGGTGACGGTCCCTGAGGACAGGCCTGGACGGCGTCTCACTGCGCGGCGCTGAACGCCTCGTAGACCTTCTTCGGGATACGGCCGCGCGCCGGGACGTCCATCTTGTTCGCCTGCGCCCAGGCGCGGACGGCCGCCGGGTCGGGGGCGACCTCCGTCTGCTTGTACGCCTTGCCCGACTTCGACCGCTTGCGGCCGGCCGTCACGTAGGGCTCGAGGGCCTCACGCAGTTCCTTGGCGTTGGCTTGATTCAGATCGATCTCGTACGACTTGCCGTCGAGTCCGAAGGCGATCGTTTCCGCCGCTTCCGAGCCGTCGATGTCGTCAAAGAGAGTGACCACGACCTTCTGCGCCACGAATATCGGTCCCTTCGTGTGGCACGTCTATACAGCTCACCGGCGATGACGCGATGGCGGAGATGACGTGCCGAGTATCGGCTATTGCCAATTCATTTGTACAGTGCCTGGCAATACAAAGTGAAGCCCGACTAAATCCGTCCGCGTGTCTCCGGCGCAATAGATGTCGTGGGCGAACCCGGGGAACTTTCCCAGAACTTTTCGTGCGGATCCCCCGCTGTCACCCGATCGTGATGCGGCTCACGTAGTTTCCTACAACTCTACCCGCGTAGAAATTTTGTGCGGGTAGTCTGAAGACGCCTGTCGGAGCCTCGGCGGGTAACTGCTCAGCAGCCAGCACCACAACACCGGGAGTGCCAGTGGCACGCGTCGTAGTCGACGTCATGCTCAAGCCGGAGATCCTCGACCCCCAGGGCCAGGCGGTCCAGCGTGCGCTGCCGCGCCTGGGTTTCGAAGGCATCTCCGATGTACGTCAGGGAAAGCGATTCGAACTGGAAGTTGACGGGCCGGTCGACGAGGCCGCGCTCGCCCGCATCCACGATCTTGCGGAATCCTTCCTCGCCAACACCGTGATCGAGGACTTCACCGTTCGGGTCGACGAAGTCGCGGAGGCGGCCAAGTGACCGCTCGTATTGGCGTCGTCACTTTCCCGGGAAGTCTGGACGACCGGGACACCCAGCGCGCGATCCGGCTCGCGGGCGCCGAACCGGTGGCCCTCTGGCACAAGGACAAGGACCTCCACCAGGTCGACGCGGTGGTCCTTCCCGGTGGTTTCTCGTACGGCGACTATCTGCGGGCCGGTGCCATCTCCCGTTTCTCGCCGGTGATGGAGAGCGTCATCGAGCAGGCGAAGGCCGGCCTCCCGGTCCTCGGTATCTGCAACGGCTTCCAGGTCCTCACCGAGGCCCATCTGCTCCCGGGCGCGATGCTCGGCAACAACCACCTCCACTTCATCTGCCGCGACCAGAAGCTGCGGGTGGAGAACGCGGGGACCTCCTGGACCGGCGACTACCGCGAGGGCCAGGAGATCCACATCCCGCTGAAGAACATGGACGGCCGGTACGTCGCCGACGAGTACACGCTGGACAAGCTGGAGGCCGAGGGCCGGGTCGTCTTCCGCTACCTGGACCTGAACCCGAACGGCTCGCTCCGCGACATCGCCGGCATCACCAACGAGGCCGGCAACGTCGTGGGGCTGATGCCGCACCCGGAGCACGCCGTCGAGCCGCTCATCGGCAGCGGCCGCACCGACGGTCTGCCCTTCTTCACCTCGATCCTCAAGAAGCTGGTGGGCGCATGAGCCGGACGCCTCTGGACACGGTCGGACACGCGGCCGCGACCCCCGACGTCGAGCTGCCCTGGGCCGAACTCGGCCTGAAGAAGGACGAGTACGAGCGGGTCGTGGAGATCCTCGGCCGCCGCCCGACCGGCGCCGAACTCGCCATGTACTCGGTCATGTGGTCCGAGCACTGCTCGTACAAGAGCAGCAAGGTCCACCTCCGCCAGTTCGGCGAGAAGGCCCCGCAGAGCGACGCGCTGCTCGTCGGCATCGGCGAGAACGCCGGCGTCGTCGACGTCGGCCAGGGCTACGCGGTGACCTTCAAGGTCGAGTCGCACAACCACCCGTCGTACGTCGAGCCCTACCAGGGCGCCGCGACCGGTGTCGGCGGCATCGTCCGCGACATCATCGCGATGGGCGCCCGCCCGGTCGCCGTGGTCGACCCGCTGCGCTTCGGCGCCGCCGACCACCCCGACACCAAGCGCGTGCTGCCCGGAGTCGTCGCCGGCATCGGCGGCTACGGCAACTGCCTGGGCCTGCCCAACATCGGCGGCGAGGTCGTCTTCGACGCCTGCTACCAGGGCAACCCGCTGGTCAACGCCGGTGCCATCGGCGTGATGCGGCACGAGGACATCCACCTCGCCAAGGCCTCCGGCGCGGGCAACCAGGTCATCCTGTACGGCGCCAGGACCGGCGGCGACGGCATCGGCGGCGCCTCCATCCTCGCGAGCGAGACCTTCGACGACGCCAAGCCGTCGAAGCGCCCCGCGGTGCAGGTCGGCGACCCGTTCCAGGAGAAGCTCCTCATCGAGTGCACCCTGGAGGCCTTCGCCGAGAAGCTGGTCGTCGGCATCCAGGACCTCGGCGCGGCCGGTCTGTCCTGCGCCACCTCCGAGCTGGCCTCGAACGGCTCCGGCGGCATGACCGTCACCCTCGACGACGTACCGCTGCGCGACTCCACGCTCTCGCCCGAGGAGATCCTCATGAGCGAGTCGCAGGAGCGCATGTGCGCGGTGGTCGAGCCGGCCAAGGTCGCCCGCTTCCTGGAGATCTGCGAGAAGTGGGACGTCATCGCCACCGTCATCGGCGAGGTGACCGACGGCGACCGCCTGGAGATCTTCTGGCACGGCGAGAAGATCGTCGACGTCGACCCGCGCACGGTCGCGCACGACGGCCCGGTCTACGAGCGCCCCTACGCCCGCCCGTCCTGGCAGGACGCCCTCCAGGCGGACGACGCGAACAAGCTGCCCCGCCCGGCGACCGCCGAGGAGCTGAAGGACCAGGTCCTGAAGCTGGTCGGCTCCCCGAACCAGGCCTCCAAGAAGTGGATCACCTCGCAGTACGACCACTTCGTGCAGGGCAACACCGTCCTCGCCCAGCCGGAGGACTCCGGCATGATCCGCGTGGACGAGGAGAGCGGCCTGGGCGTCGCCATCGCGACCGACGGCAACGGCCGCTACGCCAAGCTGGACCCGTACACGGGCGCGCAGCTCGCCCTGTCCGAGGCCTACCGGAACGTGGCGACGACCGGCGCCAAGCCGCTCGCCGTCTCCGACTGCCTGAACTTCGGCTCGCCCGAGGACCCGGCGGTGATGTGGCAGTTCGCCGAGGCGGTCCGCGGCCTGGCCGACGCCTGCCAGGTGCTGGGCACCCCGGTGACCGGCGGCAACGTCTCGCTCTACAACCAGACCGGCGAGGCGGCCATCCACCCGACCCCGGTCGTCGCCGTCCTCGGCGTCATCGACGACGTCGCCCGGCGCACGCCGGTCGCCTTCCAGGAGGAGGGCCAGCTGCTCTACCTCCTCGGCGACACCCGCGAGGAGTTCGGCGGCTCGGCCTGGTCGCAGGTGGTCCACGACCACCTCGGCGGCCTGCCCCCGAAGGTCGACCTGGAGCGCGAGCGCCTGCTGGCCGAGATCCTGATCTCCGCCTCCCGCGACGGCATGATCGACTCCGCGCACGACCTGTCCGACGGCGGTCTGATCCAGGCGGTCGTGGAGTCGGCGCTGCTCGGCGGCAAGGGCGCGCGGCTGGTCGTACCGGACGGGCTCGACGCGTTCACGTTCCTGCTCTCCGAGTCGGCGGGCCGCGCGGTCGTGGCCGTGCCGCGCTCCGAGGAGGTCCGCTTCAACGACATGTGCGGCGCCCGCGGCCTGCCGGTGGCGCGCATCGGTGTCGTGGACGGCGACACGGTCGAGATCCAGGGCGAGTTCGCCCTCACCCTGGAGGAACTCCGCGAGGCCCACGAGGGCACGATCGAGGCCCTGCTCGCGTAGCCGGTGCTACGACGCCGAGGGCCCCGCCCGGACACATGAGTCCGGGCGGGGCCCTCGCAGCCTCATCGGACGTAGTTCTTGAGGGTCTCCGTGTCGAGCTCGATGCCCATCGGATCCGGGAGCACCACCGTCTCGCCGAACTTCGCGGTGTGGACGGCGCGGTAGCCACCGATCTGCCGGTCCGGGCCGCTGTGCACCGTGACCGTGCAGGAGTCCCGGTCGATCAGGAGATACAGCGGGATACCGGCCTGTCCGTACACGGTCGGCTTCTCGTGCCGGTCCCGCCGGTCGGTGTCCGAGTCGTACGAGGTGATCTCGACGACCATGAGCGCGCCGTCCGGGTCGGCCCACTCGCCGTATCCCGCGAAGTGGGCCTCCGGCGCGAGGACTGCGTCCGGTCTCGCCCTGCCTTCTCGATGGGCCTCCACCCGGAGCCCTCGGCCGTAATACAGGTCCAGGTCTGGCCTGGTCTGCATACAGCGCCGGGCCAGCCAGGACACGATGGTGTCGTGGTCCCCGTCCGTCACCTTTTTGACCCCGATCCGTCCGTCGATGAACTCCAACGTGACGGTCTCGGGAGCAGTAGAGGCGATCGTTTCGAACTCCTCCACCGACATCTGAGACGTGCGCTCGGCCATAACCGTCATGCTGCACCCCCTTCCAGGCGAAGGCCAGTGTCGTCGGACACCGGGGCGGCGTGGGGCGGGATTCCTTGCTCAGCACACTCGCGAGTGATCGCCTCCGACCGCCGCGAATGACGTCCGGACCCTTTCGGACCGGGGAGCGGACGGCCCATCCTGCTGGCATGCGCTTGCGAGATGTCACCGAGGACGACGTGGACGCCTATGTCCGGATGCGCTGTGACCCCGTGATGATGCGGGATCTCGGCGGGCCGCTGCCCGAGGAGGGGATGCGGGACAAGGTGCGCCGGGACGCCGAGACCGCGGCCGCCGGCGTCGGGTGGATCAAGATGATCCTTCCTGATCCCGGCGCCCCCGAGACCGTCGCGGGCAATGTGTGCATCTGGGCGCACGACGAGGACGGGGAGCCGGTCTCGGAGATCGGGTGGATGGTGCTGCCCGAGTTCCAGGGCCGCGGGCTCGGCAGGCTCGCCGCCCGCACGATCCTCGAACAGGCCAGGGACGAGGGCCGTTGGGGCGCCGTCCACGCCTTCCCTGCGACGGCCAACGGCCCCTCGAACGGCATCTGCCGCTCCCTCGGCTTCCGCCTCCTCGGCGAGCGGGACGTCGACTTCGCCGACCGGGTCATCCGCAGCAACCACTGGGTGATCGACCCGGCCCGCGACCTCGCCCCCTGACCGCGGGGCACTGTCGGACCGAGGGCATACGCTCACCGCCATGCCGCCCGCCAGGAAACGCACCAGGACGTACGACCCGGCCCGGACCCGTACCGCGGTCCTCGCCCAGTTCGCCCACGTGCGGGACGCCGTCCGCACGCTCACCCCGGAGCAGCTCGCGCTCCCCACCCGGCTCGGCGGGTGGACCGTGCGGGACCTCGTCGCCCACGTCGGCATGGCCGTCACCGCCGTCCGGCGGGCCCTGGACGAGCCGGAGCCGGCCAAGGCGGACGCGGTCCTCCTCGACTGGCCCTTCCGGACCGCCGCCAACTCCTCGGCGATCTCCGACTTCACCCGGCGCCTCGCCGACGGCCACCCCGACCTCGACGCCTACCTCACCGAAGCCGACGACGGCCTGCGCGCCCTCCTCGCGGCCCACCCGGGCACCCGGCTGCTCGCCACCAGCGCCGGCGCGATGTCCCTGGACGACTACCTGGTCACCCGGGCCGTCGAGCTGGTGGTCCACACCGACGACCTCAACGCCGCCCTCGCGGGGCCGGAGGTGCCGTTCGACCGGCAGGCGCTCGCCGCCTGCACCCGGCTGCTCGCCGACACGCTCGCGGTCAAGGCGCCCGGCGGCTCCACCGAGGTCCGGGTGCCGCCGTACGCCGTGGTGCAGTGCGTGGAGGGCCCCCGGCACACCCGGGGCACCCCGCCGAACGTGGTCGAGACCGATCCGCTGACCTGGATCCGGCTGGCCACCGGGCGGGTGGGGTGGCCGGCGGCGCTGGCGGCCGCCGAGGTCAGCGCGAGCGGGGAGCGGGCGGACATCAGCGCCTACCTGCCGCTCATGGGCTGAGGGAACCGATCGTCCCGTCCGATCCGTCGAACCGGCATGTACGGGTACAGGCAGAGCATGGTTCTCACGGCTGCCGCCGCCCTGCTCGCGGTGGCCTGTGGTGGCGAGCGGGCGGGTGCGGGCAGCGGCTCGGTGAGTCCACGGCCGTCGGTGACCGGGGTCGACTGGACCGTCGGGAGCGTGACGGCGGAGGGCACCACCCGGCCCGCCCCGGCGCATGCCCACGTGAGGATCGACGACGGCCGGGCGGCCGGTGGCCTCGGGTGCAACCAGTTCAGTGCCACGGCGCGCCTCACGGACGACCGGCTCCGCCTCGGCAACGTCCGCACCACCCGGATGGCCTGCGACGACGCCCGCATGACCTTCGAGCGCGCCCTCGCCCGCACCCTCACCGAGGCAGCGCTCACCATCCATGTGGACGGCGGGAGGCTGACCCTCACCGCGGCAGGCGGCGACCGGGTCGAGCTGTCCCGGAAGTGACCTCGGGTGTCCCGAATGATGTGCGACTCCTCACTCAGAGATACGGTCTGAGGGGGTTGCGCGGGCACAGGTCCGACCGAACGCGCACCGGCCGGACGATCCTCCCGCCGCGTTGACCAGCGGAAATGTGGAAAGCCGCCAGGGTGACCCGATTCGTAGATCCATTACGGCCGGGTATCCCCAATTCGGACCAGTGGTCGATCTCGCCTACACTCGGTGCCGTGCCACGTGGTGACGGTCTCCTCAATCACGATCTGCTCCCCGGTGAGAAGGGCCCCCAGGACGCTTGCGGCGTCTTCGGTGTCTGGGCTCCGGGTGAAGAGGTCGCCAAGCTCACGTACTTCGGGCTCTACGCCCTTCAGCATCGGGGCCAGGAATCCGCGGGTATCGCGGTCAGCAACGGCTCCCAGATCCTCGTCTTCAAGGACATGGGGCTGGTCTCCCAGGTCTTCGACGAGACCTCCCTCGGATCGCTCCAGGGACACATCGCGGTCGGACACGCCCGCTACTCGACCACCGGTGCCTCCGTCTGGGAGAACGCCCAGCCGACGTTCCGGGCCACCGCGCACGGCTCGATCGCGCTCGGTCACAACGGCAACCTGGTCAACACGGCGCAGCTCGCCGAGATGGTCGCCGACCTCCCCAAGGACACCCACGGCCGGTCCACCCGGGTCGCCGCCACCAACGACACCGACCTGCTCACCGCGCTCCTCGCGGCCCAGGTCGACGCCGACGGCAAGCCGCTGACCATCGAGGAGGCCGCGCACGCGGTCCTGCCGAAGGTCCGGGGCGCCTTCTCGCTGGTCTTCATGGACGAGCACACCCTCTACGCCGCCCGTGACCCGCAGGGCATCCGCCCGCTGGTCCTCGGCCGCCTGGAGCGCGGCTGGGTCATCGCCTCCGAGTCCGCCGCCCTCGACATCTGCGGCGCCAGCTTCGTGCGCGAGATCGAGCCGGGCGAGTTCGTCGCGGTCGACGAGAACGGCCTGCGCACCTCTCGATTCGCGGATGCGAAGCCCAAGGGCTGTGTCTTCGAATACGTGTACCTGGCCCGCCCCGACACCGACATCGCCGGCCGGAACGTGTACCTGTCCCGGGTGGAGATGGGCCGCAAGCTCGCCGCGGAGGCCCCGGTCGAGGCCGACCTGGTGATAGCGACCCCGGAATCCGGCACCCCGGCCGCCATCGGCTACGCGGAGGCCTCGGGCATCCCCTTCGGCAACGGTCTGGTCAAGAACGCCTACGTCGGCCGGACCTTCATCCAGCCCTCGCAGACCATCCGGCAGCTCGGCATCCGCCTGAAGCTGAACCCGCTGAAGGAAGTCATCAAGGGCAAGCGGCTGGTCGTCGTCGACGACTCGATCGTGCGCGGCAACACCCAGCGGGCCCTGGTGCGCATGCTGCGCGAGGCGGGCGCGGCCGAGATCCACATCCGGATCTCCTCGCCGCCCGTGAAGTGGCCCTGCTTCTTCGGCATCGACTTCGCCACCCGCGCCGAGCTCATCGCCAACGGCATGAGCATCGACGAGATCGGCACCTCGCTCGGCGCCGACTCCCTGGCCTACATCTCCATCGACGGCATGATCGAGGCGACCACCATCGCCAAGCCGAACCTGTGCCGTGCCTGCTTCGACGGCGAGTACCCGATGGAGCTCCCGGACCCCGAGCTGCTGGGCAAGCAGCTCCTGGAGACCGAACTGGCCGCCGGTCCGGCAGCCACGGCCGCGGCCGACGCGATCCGTCGCCCGTAACGCCCCGTCATCAACCCGAAAGATCCCAGGCAATGTCTGAGAGCCGTTCCACCGGTGCCTCCTACGCGGCTGCCGGCGTCGACATCGAAGCGGGCGACCGCGCCGTCGAGTTGATGAAGGAGTGGGTGAAGAAGACCCGGCGTCCGGAGGTCCTCGGCGGCCTCGGCGGCTTCGCCGGCCTCTTCGACGCCTCCGCCCTCAAGCACTACGAGCGCCCGCTGCTCGCCTCCGCCACGGACGGTGTGGGCACCAAGGTCGACATCGCCCGGCAGCTGGGCGTGTACGACACCATCGGCCACGACCTGGTCGCCATGGTCATGGACGACATCGTGGTGTGCGGTGCCGAGCCGCTCTTCATGACCGACTACATCTGCGTCGGCAAGGTGCACCCCGAGCGGGTCGCCGCGATCGTCAAGGGCATCGCCGAGGGCTGTGTGCTGGCCGGCTGCGCCCTGGTGGGCGGCGAGACGGCCGAGCACCCGGGCCTGCTCGGCGCGGACGACTTCGACGTGGCGGGCGCCGGTACCGGCGTGGTGGAGGCCGACCGGCTGCTCGGCGCGGATCGTATCCGTACGGGTGACGCGGTGATCGCCATGGCGTCCTCCGGGCTTCACTCCAACGGGTACTCCCTGGTCCGGCACGTGCTGCTGAACCAGGCCGGGCTCGCCCTGGACGCCCACGTCGAGGAGTTCGGCCGCACCCTCGGCGAGGAGCTGCTGGAGCCCACCAAGATCTACTCGCTGGACTGCCTGGCGCTGATCCGCACCGCCGAGGTGCACGCGTTCAGCCATGTGACCGGCGGCGGGCTCGCGGCGAACCTGGCCCGGGTGATCCCGGACCACCTGCACGCGCGCGTGGACCGGACGACCTGGACGCCCGGCGCGGTCTTCGACCTGGTCGGCCGGACCGGCAACGTCGAGCGGCTCGAACTGGAGAAGACGCTCAACATGGGTGTCGGCATGATCGCGATGGTGCCGCAGGAGTCGGTGGAGGTGGCGCTCACCGCCCTCGCGGACCGCGGGGTCGACGCGTGGGTGGCCGGCGAGATCACCGAGCGCGGCGAGCACACCACGGGTGCGGAACTGGTCGGCGACTACGCGTAGGACCCGGCCCGGGAACTCAGTCGCGTCGGCCGCGAGGCCAGCACAAAACCCGGTCCGGCATTGGAAGCCCCGGACCGGGTGTGTACGCGGCTAAGCAGCCGCAGGCATCACGCACCGCGACGATGTTGGGACTGGGGACCGGACTGGTCGTCCTCGTCCTCGTCCTCATCGTCGTTGTAGAGATCCGCGTACTGGGCGTACGGGTCGTCATCCTCGTCGTCGTCCTCGAACGGCTCGCCATTCGGCGGCTGGTCCGAAGTCGATGCGCCCAGTTCGCTGGCCAGACGTGACAGGTCAGTCCCACCGCTGTTGTACTTCAGCTGGCGGGCGACCTTCGTCTGCTTGGCCTTGGCCCGGCCGCGCCCCATGGCTCGACCCCCTCGGTGACGGGGCTCGACGGCCCCAGAGTCTGACACGCGTTCATGATCCGGAACGGACTCTCCTCGGAGAGACCGGTCCGTAGGGCTTCCACGGTACCTGAGCCCGCGCCCATACGGTACGTCGCCCGCACCACGCGCCTGGCTGCACGACCCGCGAGGTGCCCCGTCCCCGCTGGTCAACGACGATTTTAACCACTTCCTGGCGGGCGACCCGCCGACGAACGTGAGAGTTCTCTCCAAGTGCCCGCCGGCGGGTACCGGAATTCCGTGCGGAAATCCGGTGTTCGGTCAGCGGCCACCCGCTGTTGCCGCTTCGTGCATCCGCTGTTCGGCGATCCGGTCGGCCGCCGCGGCGGGCGGAATCCCGTCGTTCTTCGCACGAGCGAATATGGCCAGCGTGGTGTCGAAGATCTTCGCGGCCTTGGCCTTGCACCGGTCGAAGTCGAACCCGTGCAGCTCGTCGGCGACCTGGATGACACCGCCGGCGTTCACCACGTAGTCCGGCGCGTAGAGGATGCCGCGGTCGGCGAGGTCCTTCTCGACACCGGGGTGGGCGAGCTGGTTGTTGGCCGCGCCGCACACCACCTTGGCGGTCAGCGCCGGCACCGTCACGTCGTCGAGCGCGCCGCCGAGCGCGCAGGGCGCGTAGATGTCGAGGCCCTCCACCCGGATCAGGGACTCGGTGTCGGCGGCGACCTGCACCTGCGCGTGCCGGTCGGAGATCCGGCCGACGGCGTCCCGGCGCACGTCGGTGATCACCACCCGGGCGCCCTCCTCCAGCAGGTGCTCCACCAGGTGGTGGCCGACCTTCCCGACGCCCGCGATGCCGACGGTGCGGCCGCGCAGCGAGGGGTCGCCCCACAGGTGCTGCGCGCTGGCCCGCATGCCCTGGTAGACGCCGTAGGCGGTGAGCACGGAGGAGTCGCCCGCGCCCCCGTTCTCCGGGGAGCGGCCGGTGGTCCACCGGCACTCGCGCGCCACGACGTCCATGTCGGCGACGTAGGTGCCGACGTCGCAGGCGGTGACGTAGCGGCCGGCGAGCGAGGCCACGCAGCGCCCGTAGGCGAGCAGCAGTTCCTCGGTCTTGTCGCGCTCGGGGTCCCCGATGATCACGGCCTTGCCGCCGCCGTGGTCGAGTCCGGCCATGGCGTTCTTGTACGACATCCCGCGCGCGAGGTTGAGGGCGTCGGCGACGGCCTCTTCCTCGTTGGCGTACGGGTAGAAGCGGGTGCCGCCGAGGGCGGGGCCCAGCGCGGTGGAGTGGATGGCGATGACGGCCCTGAGGCCGCTCTTGCGGTCCTGGCAGAGCACGACCTGCTCGTGACCGCCCTGGTCCGAGTGGAACAGGGTGTGCAGGACGCCGGTGGAAACGTCGGTCACTGTGGTGACTCCCGGTTGTGTTCGCGGCGGGTGGAGACGGGGGCCTCCGTACGGGTGGCGGGGGCCGTGGCATGAGCGTAGAGCTATTGCCCGCCCACCATCCGCGCCGTGTTCAGGATCACTCTCCCGTGCCGCGTGCGCACGGATGAGCGTGGGACGATTTGCTGTGGTTTCGCGGCTGCTCCGTAGTGGGTCCCGCTGGTTTCGAGCCCGGTCCGATGGGGAGGGAGCAGGCGTGCCCAAGGTGTCATCGGTGATCGTCCCCTACGCGACGTACCTGCGTGTGTACGAGCCGCTGGCCGCCTTCCCGGAGTCCGAGCGCGGCCACTGGGCGCGATACGCCCGCCGTGCCACCAGGCCCTCGTACCAGGACGAACTCCGGCGCGCGCTGGCCGACTTGCTGCCGACCCCGCCGATCCCGGTGCCGGTCCAGGAGAGCGCCGAGGCCTTCGTGCTGGAGGTCGACGGCGTGGTGTGCGTGTGCCCGTGGCGGACGCGGCTGCGGGGCTGGCAGGCCCTCCAGGAGCCGCCCGAGGAGCTGCCGGACCTGGTCCTGGACGCGATGCTGCCGCCGGTCGTGCGCCGGCAGGCCGCGATGGACTACGAGCGCTGGCTGGCCCGCAATCCCGACTCCCGGCCCTGGATCCGCACGGCGACCTGGCAGGTGCCGCTGAACTGGTTCGTGCTGGTCTCCGACGAGGAGCGCCGGTACGAGAAGGGCACCGGCGAGATCCCGCCGATGCTGCGCTACCGCACGCCCATGGTGCAGGCCCGGCGCCGGGTGGCCCGGGCGCTGCGCACGCTCAAGGACACCATCGACGAAGGGCCGCTGATCGACGGTCTGGTGGACGTCGGCCGCTGGCTGGAGGAGTTCCATCCGCGTTCGCTGGTGGAACTGGACTACGGCGGCCTGGTGCACGCCCTGCCCGCCGGCGACCTGGAGGGCGACCACTCGGCGGCCGACGTGGCGGCCGGCATCGAGGCGCTTCGGCAGGGCGACGGGGCCGCGGCCGGGGAGGCGTACGGGCGGCTGGTGGAGCGTTGGCGGGCCGTGCGGGGCCGGCGGTCGGCGAACTGAGCGGCGAAGCCCGCCGCTCCGTACTCAGTGTCGGATCACCTGATGGTGTGACAGTCAGATGACACCTAGGTGACGTATGAGTGCCGAGTGATGTAGGTCACGGCCCAGATGCCATGAAACAACGTACGTTGACGGCACTTCAGTGAACGCACGGGGCGTAGGTCCCGATCCGGGCTTTTGCGTCAAGGGTGACGGACCGCACTTACACGGCTCTTGCGCCTCTTGCCACTCCTCGTGCCAAAATAGGACAAGGAGTCCGGGGAGGGCTCCTTCCGTCCGCTTGTGGTGCACTGTGGGTGGAATCTCAGCATTGCACTCGCTTTGGGGGGTCTGGTGCCTCCTGATCGCCATGTGACTGATCGTCACAGTGGCGTGACTGTCCGCTATGGCATGGTCCATCGGCTTCCGCGGCTGATGACTACCTGGGAGGGCAATTCCATCGGTTTGGCCGACGCGGCTGGACGGATGGTGTAGTTGTAGTGCCGAGGACAAGCCGTTCGTCCTATAACCGACTCGACTCGCGTCCGCCATTTCGGGCAACGCGGGTCAAGGTGCAGAATTTAGAGGAAAGAACCGAGAAGGTTCGGTTCTCCCGAGGAGGCCGCTCATGACCGCTCGCACCCCTGATGCCGAGCCGCTGCTGACCCCGGCTGAGGTCGCCACCATGTTCCGTGTCGACCCCAAGACGGTCACGCGGTGGGCGAAGGCCGGCAAGCTCACGTCGATCCGCACGCTGGGCGGACATCGACGCTACCGCGAGGCTGAGGTCCGCGCACTGCTCGCGGGTATTCCGCAGCAGCGCAGCGAGGCCTGACCAACTGAATAGCGGGCAAACCGACCGGTCCCCCAACTGGCCGGGACGCCCCGAACCCTAGCTCCGAGCGACGCGGGTCCTGCCCCAACGGGACCCACGCCCAGGCCGACAGAACTTCACAGGCAGCGACACAGGGTGCGTCGTAGATCGCGCTGGACTCCGCCGGGTCCAGCGCGATCTTTTTTGTGCGCTCGTGAGGTCTGTTCGATCATGACCGGTGCCCCTGTGAGCAGCCTTGTCGGAGTCTGGGGAGGCCTGTCGGATCTCCTGTGAACGCGCCCCGAGAGGGGGACGGGGGAGCCGGCGGATGTACCGCCGGAGGCGGCCCTGGGTAGTGCAATTGCACATATTAAATTGACTTGTTGTAGGCGGGGGGTAAGTACCGCCGGTTCAGGAACTTATGCGGTGACTCCCGTCACATACCGCACGGCTTGTTTGTACTGCCCCGGGTGCGCTAATAGAGTCGCGGGCTCCACCGTCCCACAGGGGAGCGGCTGTTGGGGCGGCACCGCTCACGCGCCGACCGGATCCTCGTCCTCCGTGGCCTCCGCCGGGGCCTCCGCGGTGTGCGGGGCGGAGTCCATGGCCAGGCGCAGCAGCCGATGGCAGACCGGACAGTGGCGGGTCAGGTGCCGGTACGACGAGGCGGCCGCCAGATGGGCCCGCAACAGGGCTCGCGTCTCGTGCCGCACCGAAGCCGCCATACGCCACCTCCAGAGGGGGCCGAGGGGGAGCGAGCCCTGTCTTCTGGGTACCGACCGAATGTGACGGCGTCAAGAGCGCGCCCTCGGCCCCGGCCGGGGTCCGGGAACGACGAAGAGGCCCGCATCCCTCGAGGGATGCGGGCCTCCACACTGTGCGGTCCTGACGGGATTTGAACCCGCGGCCTCCACCTTGACAGGGTGGCGAGCACTCCAAACTGCTCCACAGGACCAGGTTTTGCGGCACTTTGTCTTCGCTGTGCTGCGAGAAGGACTGTACAGGAGGGTGAGGGTCCTGGTCGAACTCACCCAGCGTGCCCGGTCGGTTACGGCAGTGCGGAGTCGATCGCTTTCACGATCCGCTTGTCGGAGATCGGGTACGCCGTGCCCAGCGCGTGCGCGAAGTAGCTGACCCGCAGCTCCTCCAGCATCCAGCGGATGTCCAGCACCTGCTGCGGCACCGGACGTCCCTTGGGGAGCTGCTCCAGGAGCCAGGCGTACTCGTCCCGCATCTCGTGGACCTTCTCCATCCGGGTGGTGTCCCGCTGGACGTTGGCCGGCATCTGCTGGAGGCGCCGGTCGGCGGCCACCAGGTAGCGCATGAGGTCGGGCAGGCGGCGGATGCCGGCCCACGTCACGAACCCCGGCTTCACGAGGGCGTCCAGCTGCTTGCGGACGTCCGTCAGGTTCGCGAGGAGCGCGGGGCTCCGGGCGCCCTTCAGACGGCGCTCACAGGCCTGCCAGGCGGCCAGCACCTGCTGTACCTGCCCGACCGTGCGGAGCGTCGTGTCGACGATCTCCGCGCGCACCTTGTCGTACAGCTTCCGGTACGACTCCTCGTCCCACACCGGGCCCCCGAAGTCGCCGATCAGCTTGTCCGCGGCGGCCATCGCGCAGTCGTCGAACAGGGCCTGGATGGTGCCGTGCGGATTGGCGGACAGCGCCAGCTTCTGGGCGTTCGTCAGCTTCTCGGACGCGAACTTCGCCGGGTTCACCGGGATGTTGCGGAGGATCAGCCTGCGCGTCCCCTTCCACATCGCCTCGGCCTGCTCCTCCTCGGTGTCGAAGAGCCGGACCGAGACCGTGTCGCCGTCGTCGACGAGCGCCGGGTACGCCTTCACCGGCTGGCCGGCCCGGCGGGTCTCGAAGACGCGGGTGAGCGACCCGATCGTCCAGTCCGTGAGGCCCGTGCGCTCCAGCGACTCGCCGCCCTCGCGCTCCGCGGTGGCCGCGGCCGCCTGCGAGATGGCCTGGCGGGCCTTCGGCCGCAGCCGGAGCTTCAGCGCCTCCAGGTCCTTGTCCTCGGCCAGCTTCCGGCGCCGTTCGTCGACGATCCGGAAGGTGATCTTCAGATGGTCCGGGATCTTCGCCCGGTCGAAGTCCTCGGCCTCGAAGGGCACGCCGACCATCCGCTTCAGCTCGCGCGCCATGGTCGTGATCAGGGGCTCCTGCAGCGGGACCGCCGAGTCGAGGAAGCGCTTGGCGAAGTTCGGCGCCGGCACGTAGTTGCGGCGGATCGGCTTGGGCAGCGACCGGATCAGCTCGGTGACGACCTCCTCGCGCAGGCCCGGGATCTGCCAGTCGAAGCCCTCGTCCCTGACCTGGTTGAGGACCTGGAGCGGGATGTGCACGGTCACGCCGTCGGCGTCCGCGCCCGGCTCGAACTGGTACGTCACCCGGAACTTGAGCTGCCCCTGCCGCCAGGAGTCCGGATAGTCGGCCTTGGTGACCGCCTCCGCCGACTCCCGGATGAGCATCGCGCGCTCGAAGTCGAGGAACTCCGGCTGCTCCTGCCGCTTCCGTTTCCACCAGGAGTCGAAATGGGCGCCGGAGACGACGTGCTCGGGCACCCGCTGGTCGTAGAAGTCGAAGAGCGTGTCGTCGTCGACCACGATGTCCCGGCGCCGGGCCCGGTGCTCCAGCTCCTCGACCTCGCTGAGGAGTCTGCGGTTGTCGGCGAAGAACTTGTGGTGGGTCCGCCAGTCGCCCTCGACCAGCGCGTTGCGAATGAAAAGCTCGCGGCTGACCTCGGGGTCGATCCGGCCGTAGTTGACCTTCCGGTCGGCGACGATCGGCACGCCGTACAGCGTGACCTTCTCCGACGCCATCACGGCCGCCTGGTCCTTCTCCCAGTGCGGCTCGCTGTACGTGCGCTTCAGGAGGTGCCCGGCGAGGGGTTCCACCCACTCCGGCTCGATCTTCGCGTTGACCCGGGCCCAGAGCCGGGACGTCTCGACCAGCTCGGCGGACATCACGAACCGGGGCGTCTTCTTGAACAGCGCCGAACCCGGGAAGATCGCGAACTTGGCGTTCCGCGCACCCAGGTACTCGTTCTTCGCGCCGTCCTTCACGTCCTTCATGCCGATGTGCGACAGCAGACCCGCGAGCAGGGAGACGTGCACGCGGTCGCCGGGGGCGTCCTCCTCGTTGAGGTGGATGCCCATCTGCTTGGCGACCGTGCGCAGCTGCGTGTAGATGTCCTGCCACTCGCGGATGCGCAGGAAGTTCAGGTACTCCTGCTTGCACATCCGCCGGAAGGAGCTGGAGCCGCGCTCCTTCTGCTGCTCCCTGACGTACCGCCACAGGTTGAGGAAGGCGAGGAAGTCGCTGGTCTCGTCGCGGAAGCGGGCGTGCTGCTGGTCGGCCTGGGTCTGCTTGTCGGCCGGACGCTCCCGCGGGTCCTGGATGGAGAGCGCGGCGGCGATGACCATGACCTCGCGGACACAGCCGTTCCTGTCGGCCTCCAGGACCATGCGGGCGAGCCGCGGGTCCACGGGCAGCTGGGCGAGCTTGCGGCCGCTGTCGGTGAGCCGTCTGCGCGGGTCCTTCTCGTCCGGGTCGATCGCGCCCAGCTCCTGGAGCAGCTGCACGCCGTCGCGGATGTTGCGGTGGTCCGGCGGGTCGATGAAGGGGAACTTCTCGATGTCACCGAGGCCGGCCGCGGTCATCTGCAGGATGACCGAGGCGAGGTTGGTGCGCAGGATCTCGGCGTCGGTGAACTCCGGGCGGGCGAGGAAGTCGTCCTCGTCGTACAGCCGGATGCAGACACCGTCGCTGGTCCGGCCGCAGCGGCCCTTGCGCTGGTTGGCGCTGGCTTGGCTGATCGGCTCGATGGGCAGCCGCTGCACCTTGGTGCGGTGGCTGTAGCGGCTGATGCGGGCGAAGCCGGGGTCGATGACGTACTTGATGCCGGGCACGGTCAGCGAGGTCTCGGCGACGTTGGTGGCCAGCACGATCCTGCGGCCGGTGTGCTGCTGGAAGACGCGGTGCTGCTCGGCGTGCGAGAGCCGGGCGTACAGCGGCAGCACCTCGGTGAACCGGTAGTTCTTCTTCTCCAGCGCGTCCGCGGTGTCCCGGATCTCGCGCTCGCCCGACAGGAAGACGAGGATGTCGCCCTTGCCCTCGGCCTGGAGCTCCTCGACGGCGTCGCAGATGGCGGTGATCTGGTCGCGGTCGGCGTCCTCGGAGTCCTCCTCCAGGAGCGGCCGGTAGCGCACCTCCACCGGATACGTCCGGCCGCTGACCTCGACGATCGGGGCGTCGCCGAAGTGCCGGGAGAACCGCTCGGGGTCGATGGTCGCGGAGGTGATGACCACCTTCAGGTCCGGCCGCTTGGGCAGCAGCTGGGCCAGGTAGCCGAGCAGGAAGTCGATGTTGAGGGACCGCTCGTGGGCCTCGTCGATGATGATCGTGTCGTAGGCGCGCAGCTCGCGGTCGGTCTGGATCTCGGCGAGCAGGATGCCGTCCGTCATCAGCTTGACGAAGGTGGCGTCCGGGTTCACCTGGTCGGTGAAGCGGACCTTCCAGCCGACGGCCTCGCCCAGCGGCGTGCGCAGCTCCTCGGCGACCCGCTCGGCGACGGTACGGGCCGCGATCCGGCGGGGCTGGGTGTGTCCGATCATGCCCCGGACGCCGCGGCCGAGTTCCAGACAGATCTTCGGGATCTGCGTGGTCTTCCCGGACCCGGTCTCACCGGCGACGATCACGACCTGGTGGTCGCGTATCGCCTCCGCGATCTCGTCCTTCTTCTGGCTGACGGGCAGCTGCTCGGGGTACGAGACGGCGGGCACCAGGGCACGGCGGCCGGCCATCCGTTCCTCGGCGCTGGCCACCTCGGCCTCGATCTCCGCGAGGACGGCGGACCGGGCCTCGGGCTTACGGATCTTGCGCGCGCCTTCCAGCCTGCGCCCGAGCCGGTGCGCGTCGCGCAGCGAAAGCTCGGTCAGGCGGGGGGCGAGGGCGCCGAGGGCGGGGGCGGGATGCGTAGACATACGCGGTCCAGGATCTCACCTCGGGGAAATTCATGGCGAACGCTTTTGCCTCCGGCGGTTCGGCCGGGGTGACATGCCGACTCCGGCTGCGAGGCCGACCGGGTCGACCGGGTCCACCGGGTCCCCTGCGACTGGCGCCGGGCAGGCCGAGACCGCCGGTTCGGCCGGAGCGACGGGGAGTCCCGGCGGGACCGGACCGGGGTCGGGACCGAACCGGACTGGGGTCGGGACCGGGGTCGGGACCGAACCGGACTGGGGTCGGGACCGAACCGGACTGGGCGCGGCGGTTACCGGGTGCGTTGGGCGGGAGTGGTGCCGGCCGGGGGCGGGGGCGTGACGGTGGGCTCGCTCCCGGCCTGCGGGGCCGTGGGCTCCGTCAGGGTCGGCTGCGTGCCGGGGGCGGCAGCGGGCGCTGCGGCGGCGGGGGCGGGTTGAACCGGTGCCGCGGCGGGGGCCGCCGCGGCCGCCATGGACTTCGCGGTGTTGGAGACGGCCTTGATGCCCAGGTAGGCCGTGGTCATGCTGCTCACCGCCGTGAAGGCCGCGCTGAGCACGCCGATGATCACCGACGTGTCACCGCTCAGCCGCCACACACCGAAGACCGCGACCCCGGCGATGGCGAGATTGCTGATGACGACGGCCAGCAGGCCGTATCTCGCGCGGTCCTTCTCCAGCTCTGCTTCCAGGTCCCGGCTCATCTTCCCCACCCTGACGACGTGTCGACGCGCCAGAACCTAGCGTCGCGCCGACCCCGTCGCCAAGGAGATCGGCTCAGCCCGTCGGGAAGACGTCGTAGTCGCCCAGGAGATCCGCACAGACGTCCACCGGGACGGTGCCCGCGTTGTAGAGGTCGATCACGCCGCCGGAACCGACCTTGACCAGCGCGCGGTCGGCCGCGGTGTGCGCCTTGGCGAAGTTCAGCGAGTAGACGCCGGGGCGCGCGGTGCCGTCGGGATACGCGACGAGGTAGCCGCTGCCGGCGGGCGAGGGCACCGTGAGGTTCAGGTCGACGGCGGTCACTCCGGTCGCCGGGACGCCGTGGGCGCCGGTGACCTTCAGCTTGAGGGTGCCGTGGGCGGCGATCCTGGCGACCTTGCCGGTGCCGGTTCCGGTCCGGGTGTTGAGGATGCGGGCCGGGGTGACGGGCAGGAACTCCGAGCCGCCCGCGGTGGTGCCGTACCAGCCGACGAGGTCCGCGACCAGGTTCGCCGACGCCTTGCTCTGGTTGTGCAGGACGACCTTGCCGTCGCGCAGGGGGATCACGACCTGGGCGGTGGCGGTCTGGCCGGTGGTCCAGAAGGGGCCGGTCAC
Organism: Streptomyces sp. NPDC001068; assembly: GCF_042897315.1. Taxonomy (NCBI): domain Bacteria; kingdom Bacillati; phylum Actinomycetota; class Actinomycetes; order Kitasatosporales; family Streptomycetaceae; genus Streptomyces; species Streptomyces sp. NPDC001068. The sequence goes on from NZ_JBIAYD010000008.1 coordinate 435,212, forward strand.
GCCGGGGTCCGTGGTGCCGTGCGTGGCGACCGTGAGGCTGCCGGACGCCTTGGTGGTGGTGGCCGTGACATTGAGGACCACCGCGTCCGCGCTCGCCGGGACGCCGTGGGTCCCGCCGGCGGACAGGGTGGCCGAGTGACCGCCGGCGACCGGGCTCTTCGCGCCGCCGGTGCCGGTGCGGGTGTCGAGCAGGCGGACCGGCGTGGCCGGGTGGTAGGTGTCGGCGTACTGGCCGTGCGACTGGAGGCCCACCGTCGCGACCTCGACCGTGACCGCGCCGGAGCTGCCGTTGTAGACGTCGACCGAACCGGTCGGGGTGACCTTCACCGTCGTCTCGGCGGTGGCCGTACGGCCCGGCTCGAAGGCGATGGCCGAGGTCCCGGGACGGGTGGTGCCGTGGGTGTAGAGGGTGAGCGCGCCGCTCGCCTTGGCGCCGCTGGTGACGAGCTGGAGCTGCACCGCGTCGGTGCCGTTCGAGTCGGCCCGCAGCGTGGCCGCCGGGAGCTTCAGGACCCCGTGCGCGGCGATCGTCCTGGCGGTGTCGTACTGCGGGGTCACCGCGATGAAGGCGTCGGCGGCGTGGAAGGTCGTCTTCGCGGTGGTGGCCCGGCCGAACAGGTCGGTCTGGGTCAGGGTGGCGGTGTAGGTGCCGGGGGCCGCGTACCGGTGCGTGGACTGGGTCGGCACCTGGGCGTCGCCGGCCAGGTTGTCCCTGGTGCCGTCGCCGTAGTCCAGGGTGCGGTACGCGATCTCCCACGGGTCGGCCGGGGCCGGCACCGTGAACCGCGCGAGCCCGGCGACGACCTGTCCGCCCGAGGTCTCCGGAGCGGCGGACACGGCGGTGGCGGGCGGGGTGGCCGTGCCGGCCGCCACTCCGGCGTAGGACTTCTCGGCGCTCGTCCCGTCGGGTTCGGTGACGGTGATCCGCGTGGTGTACGGCCCCGGGGTGGTGTAGGTGTGGGCGACCGGGGTGCCGGGGGTGCCCGTGGCCGGGCCGCTGCCGTCGCCGAAGTCGACCGAGTAGGCGAGGGCCGCCCCCCAGGCGCTGGTGGCGTCGGTCTTCATGGAGATGCCGAGCGGCGCGAGCCCCTTCGGGGGCGTCGGATCGTCGGCGGCGGAGACGGTGAGGGTGTCCTGCCGCTCCAGGGCGCCCCGGTCGGGGTGGCCCGTGCCGTTGCCGGTGTCGGCGACCAGCAGGTCGTCGACCCGGGCGTGACCTTCCTGGTCGGTGCCGAGTTCGCCGGGCGCGGTGGCGTCGGCCGAGTCGATCAGCGGGGAGTGTTCGGACGGCGTCGTCGGGGTCGCGGTGATCCCGTCGATGTCGTGCGCCCCCTGACCGGTCCCGTCCCGGAACGCCCCGCTGGAGGTGTAGGAGGTGCCGGCCCACGAGTACTCGGTACGGGCGGGGGCGGAGGAGGTCTGCTGGTGCGTCACCGCGTTGTAGTCGGCGGTGACCCGGCTCGCGGAGTCGGCCGACACCGCGAAGAGCGGGGCGGTCGGCGTCTGGCAGGCGCTGGTCTGCGCCGACCCGTCGCCGACGACGGCGGCCACGTTGTTCTCCAGCACCCCGGAGCTCCCGCCGTCCAGCGAGATCGCGGTGGCGCAGGGCGCGAAGACGGTGTTGCCGGTCACGTGCGCGTCGGTCGCCCCCGACACCGCGATGCCGCCGTGCTGCTGTGTGAGGATCACGTCGGTCGTCACGGTGACCCGGGCGGCTCCCGGCTCGACCCGTACGCCGTACGCGGTGCCGGCGTAGATCGCGCTCCGGGACACGGTCACGTCCGAGGAGGTGCCGTCCACGCCGACCGCCGTCCCGGTGACGGGGACGGTCGGGGCGGAGTTGGACACCGTCAGCCGGTCGAGGGTCACATGGCCGGATCCGGTCACCGCCACCACGTCCCCGTGGCGCGCGTCGCTGAAGGTCAGCGATTCGACACGTACGTCGTGCACGCCCTTCAGCGTCAACGCCGGTCCGGAGGCGGGTGCGGCGAGCACCGCCGCCGAACGGCTCTGCGGAAGGAGAGCCCCGCTGAAGGTGATCGGCTCGTCGCTCGTCCCCGACCGGGTGACGGTCACCGGTTCCGAGTACGGGGAGAGGGAGTTCCCCAGGATCCGGACCGTGTCCCCCGGCTCGACCACGTCCGCGGCGGCCTGCACGGTGCAGAAGGGCAGGCTCTGCGTCCCCGTCCCGGCGTCGCTGCACGCGATGTCGTGGTCCACGTACAGCGTCCCGCCGGCCGCCGGCTCCGCCATCGCGGGGCCGTCGCCCAGGCCGCTCATCACCCCCGCCACGACGATCACGGCGAGGGACAGCAGTCCGATGGTGGGACGAGGTCTGGGCACGGGGTCTCCCGGGAGCGTTCGCGGTGCGGTCACGAGAACGCCGGATGGGGGGGAACTGCCCTGGAAGTGCGGCCGGTTGGCGCAGGGGGCGGTTCAGCTCAGCGTTGGCATGCTGCTGTCATGATCGCAGCCCCATTTCAAGGGAACGCAATGCTCCACCCTGCTCTTGCCCAAATCGGAACCGGCTGACAGGCGGCGGGAGTCCTCTGGCCGCCCGATGTCACACTGCACCGATGAGCGAGACGGTGTTCCGGTACAGGGCCAGGCAGCGCTTGGTGATGTGGGCGTTCGCGGTGCTCGTCGGGGCGTGGGCCGGCTGGGCGGCCGTGAGGTCGTGGGAGCTCCTGGCCGATCATCAGACCGGCGCTGCGGTCGGTCTGTGGCTGTCGTTCGGGCTGGCACCGGCGGTGGTGTGCGTGGTGCTGGTGGGGATGACGACGGGCGTCACGCGGTTCGACGCGGAGGGCTTGCGCACCCGCGGGATGACCGGCCGCCGGCGCGTGGCCTGGCGGGATGTCGAGAACATCCGTGCGCTCGGGGGCCGCGGTCGCTACGGAACGATCACCCAGATAGGGGTGACCCGCACCGACGGGTCGGTTTTTCTGCTGCCCATTCCCTATTCGTCGGCGGTCATGCTGGAGGACCCCGACCTCGACGAAAAGCTGGAGCTGATGCGCCGGGAGTGGAAGAAGCGCAGGGACCCGGGCGGGGAATGAGAAGCGAAGAACGAGAACAGCCCCTCCGGATACCCGGAGGGGCTGTCTGTTGTGGCTGGGGCCGGGGTCGAACCGGCGACCTATCGCTTTTCAGGCGATCGCTCGTACCAACTGAGCTACCCAGCCACGAGGTTTCACGTGAAACCCCAGCGGTCCTGACGGGATTTGAACCCGCGGCCTCCACCTTGACAGGGTGGCGAGCACTCCAAACTGCTCCACAGGACCAAGCTTTGTGTGCAACAGTGTCGCACACGATCTTGCGTGCCCCCAACGGGATTCGAACCCGTGCTACCGCCTTGAAAGGGCGGCGTCCTAGGCCGCTAGACGATGAGGGCTATCGGCCCGCCTGGGCGCTTCTCAGCGCGTCGGGGACGTGAGAAGCATATGGGATGGCGGGGAGTATCGCCAAAACGGTTTACGGCCCATCCGGCGTCGGGGTCCGCGGGGTGCTCCTCGAGGACGACGGGCTCGTCGAGGCGGAGGGCGTGGTGTCCGGCCGCCCCTGCCGGCGCCCCCGGTCGAGCGCGTCCTCCGGGAGGTGACGGCTGACCTCGGCCGTCGTCTGGCCCAGACCGCCCAGTCTGATCTCGTCCCATGCCTGGAGCCGGTGGGTGTCGCGGTCGAAGTAGAGGACCGAGGCCTCGATGGGGTCGGGGTACTTGCCCTCGACCGCGCGCAGCCCGCTGCCTCCTGTGGAGCCCTCCACCCGCAGGCGGGTGCCGTGCGGCAGGGCCTCGTTCTGTTCGTGGTGGAGATGGCCGGCCAGGACCAGCGGCACCTCGCCGTCCGTCATCCGCGCGGCCGTCGGCTCATGGGCGACGGCCACGTCCACCGGGGTGTCGGCCGCCCGCTGCTCCCGCAGCGCGGTCGCGAGGCGGTCCCCGGCCTGTTCCTCGGCCGCGTCCCCGCCGGGGGCCGACGAGCGGTCCGGCGTGAACTGGGGATCGCCGATACCGGCGAAGCGCATCCCGGCGATCGTCTCGGCACGGCCGTCGTCGAGGACGTGCACGTTCTTCACGCGGGACAGATAGCGCTGGGTGAGGGCGGAGTCGTGGTTGCCCCGGACCCAGACGTACGGCACGCCCAGGTCGGCGATCGGGTCCAGGAAGCCGTTCTCCGCCGCCGTGCCGTGGTCCATGGTGTCGCCGGAGTCCACGATCACGTTCACCTTGTACTGCTCGACCAGCGAGGCGATGATCTTCCAGCTCGCCGGGTTGAGGTGGATGTCGGAGACGTGCAGGACGCGCAGGGTGGTGGGGTCCGGGGTGTAGGCGGGGAGCGTGGAGGTGGCGTCGTACAGCTTGGTCACATTGGTCACCAGCCGCGCCAACTCCTTCTGGTAGACGTCGAACTCGGTGACGATGCTGCGCGCGTTGCCGACCAGGGCGGGGGCCGAGGAGAGCAGGCCGGAGAACCTCGGCTCCAGGACCGACTCGGGGTTCCAGGTGGCGTACGCGGTCACCCCGGAGCCGGCGAGCAGGGCGAGGGCGAGGCCGCCGGCGGCCAGGGCGCGGCGCGGGCGGCGGTAGACGGCGAGACCGAGGGTGGTGGCGCCGCAGACGACGGCCACGCAGGAGCGTTCGGCCACGTCGAGGGTGCCGTGCTCGACGTCCTGGGCCACCTCCTCCTGAAGGCCGGAGAGGCGTTCGGGGTGATCGACGAGCGCCTGCGAGCGGACCGGGTCGAGCTGGTCGACGTTGACGTCCAGGCGGACGGGGCCGCTGTGGGTGTCCAGGGAGAGGGCGCCCAGCGGGGAGACGTTGATCTTCGTGCCGCCGTGCAGGGACGGGCGCAGGGTCATCGTCGTGTCCATCGGCCCGACCTGGGCCCGGACGTTCCCGACCACCAGCAGACCGAGCCAGGCGCCGGCCAGGACGACGGTGACCAGACCGAGGGCGCGGATCCAGACGGGCGGTGCGTGGGCGTCGGGGTCGAGTTCCAGGTCGGGCAGACGGGTGCGGTCTCGGGCTCGGACGCGGGCCATTGGTGCCGTATGCCCAGGATTGCGGGCGCGTATGCGAGGGGGGTCGGTGCCGGTGCCGGTGCCGGTGCGGGTACGGGTGCCGTGGCCGGCGGTCGGGATGCCCGTGGCTCGTGGTCCGCACCCCGTGGGCACGTGACCCAGCCCCCGCGGCCTCGCGGCCTCGTGGCCCCGTGGCCCCGCGGCCCCGCGGCCCCGCGGCCCCGTGGCCCCGTGGCCTCGGAGCCCGGATGCCCGGGGCCGGTGGTTCGGATGCCGGGGCGTCCGCACCTCTCGTACGGGCGTTCCGTGCCGGACAATGGGCCTGTGCTGGAGATGACGCGCGAGGAGTTCGAGGAACTGGTCGGCGAGGCGCTCGACCGGATCCCGCCGGAGCTGACCCGGCTGATGGACAACGTGGCGGTTTTCGTCGAGGACGAGCCCGACGACCCGTCCGACCCCGAGCTGCTCGGGCTCTACGAGGGGACCCCGCTGACCGACCGCGGCGAGTGGTACGCGGGCGTGCTGCCGGACCGGATCACCGTCTACCGCGGGCCGACGCTGCGGATGTGCGCGACGCGCGAGGAGGTGGTCGCGGAGACCGAGGTGACCGTGGTGCACGAGGTCGCCCACCACTTCGGGATCGACGACGCGCGGCTGCACGCACTGGGGTACGGGTGACACCTCGGTTGCGTGTCCTCTTGCGGGCGGCGGGAGTTGGGCACGGCGACTCCTGTCTTCGCCCCCGGAGGTGGCCGCCGTGCGCCCCTTGTACGTACCCGTCCGTCTGGCCGTCTCCGTGATGGCCGTCGCGGCCGCCGCGGGCTGTGTGAACGTCGGGGACGACGCGGGGAAGGCCAGGCCCTCGCACTCCGCCGGGCACCGGGACGGCAGCGGGGGCGGCGCGGACTCGTGGGTGTCCGGCGGGGGCGGCGCGGGGTACGGCGGTGATGCGCCGGACGGGAAGCGCGGGCACGGGGGGAAGCCGAAGCCGGGTGAGTCCGGGTCGGCGTCCGCGATGCCGTCGAAGGGCGCGAGCGGGGGGCCGACGGTTCCGGTGAAGCCGGGGCAGAGCGTGCCGCCGGGGGCGACGGGCGGGTCGACCGGGGCAGCGGCGTCGCCGACGCCGCCGCCCGCCTCCCCCACGCCGCCGCCGGACTCGCCGACCCCGCCGCCCCCGGTCACGGACCCGCCGTCCGCCGAGCCGTCCTCGTCGGCGCACGAGGACACGGGACCCCAGCTGCTCCAGCGGGAGCCCGCCCCGCGGGCCGGCGCCCCGGCTTGACCGTCCGGGTGAACCGGGGCCCGGGCCGGGACCTCGCCGTGCCTCCGTTCGGCGTAGCGGCTCGGCGCCTCACCCGGTGGTTCGGGCCCCGGAGAAGCCGTGTGACCTGCGTGTTCGATGGTGGGTTTGCCTTGAGGGGTGTTGGGTGCGTATGGTGGTAGATCGTTTGATCCCATTTGCCCGGCGCCACCGCAGAGCGCGCCGTGTGGCGCGTACTCTCCCTTGCCGTGGCGGACCGCATTGAGGCGGTCGTGAGCGAATCACGGAGTTGACGGGCGCGTGCCGAAGAGACTCCGGAAGGTTTCGCATTCGCATGTCCGTGTCCAGTACTGATCAGTTCGTCGTGTCCGAGAACAACGAGGACGACAACGAGCTGGTGACCCAGGTCTCCGAGGAGACCGCTGACACCACCACCGACACCACTGACACCACCCCTGAGATCACCTTCGCCGACCTCGGTCTCCCCGAGGGCGTCGTGCGCAAGCTCGCGCAGAACGGTGTGACCACCCCCTTCCCCATCCAGGCCGCGACCATCCCGGACGCCCTGGTCGGCAAGGACATCCTCGGCCGTGGCCGTACCGGCTCCGGCAAGACCCTCTCCTTCGGTCTGCCCACCCTGGCCACGCTGGCCGGCGGCCGTACCGAGAAGAAGCGGCCCCGCGCCGTCATCCTCACCCCGACCCGTGAACTGGCCATGCAGGTCGCGGACGCCCTCCAGCCGTACGGCGACGTCCTCGGCCTGAAGATGAAGGTCGTCTGCGGCGGTACGTCCATGGGCAACCAGATCTACGCCCTGGAGCGCGGCGTCGACATCCTCGTCGCCACCCCGGGCCGTCTCCGCGACATCATCAACCGCGGCGCCTGCTCCCTGGAGGACGTGCAGATCGCCGTCCTCGACGAGGCCGACCAGATGTCCGACCTGGGCTTCCTGCCCGAGGTCACCGAGCTGCTCGACCAGGTCCCGGCCGGCGGCCAGCGCATGCTGTTCTCCGCCACGATGGAGAACGAGATCTCCACGCTGGTCAAGCGCTACCTGAGCGACCCGGTCACCCACGAGGTCGACAGCGCGCAGGGCAACGTCACGACGATGTCCCACCACATCCTCATCGTGAAGCCCAAGGACAAGGCGCCGGTCACCGCCGCGATCGCCTCCCGCAAGGGCCGCACGATCATCTTCGTCCGCACCCAGCTGGGCGCGGACCGGATCGCCGAGCAGCTGCGCGACGCCGGTGTGAAGGCCGACGCGCTGCACGGCGGCATGACCCAGGGCGCCCGTACCCGGACGCTGGCCGACTTCAAGGACGGGTACGTCAACGCGCTCGTCGCCACCGACGTCGCCGCCCGCGGTATCCACGTCGACGGCATCGACCTGGTCCTGAACGTGGACCCGGCCGGCGACCACAAGGACTACCTGCACCGCGCCGGCCGTACGGCCCGTGCCGGTCGCACCGGAACCGTCGTCTCGCTCTCCCTGCCGCACCAGCGCCGGCAGATCTTCCGGCTGATGGAGGACGCGGGCGTCGACGCCGGCCGTCACATCATCAACTCCGGTACGGCCTTCGAGCCCGAGGTCGCCGAGATCACCGGCGCCCGCTCGATGACCGAGGTCCAGGCCGAGTCCGCGGGCAACGCGGCGCAGCAGGCCGAGCGCGAGGTCACCCAGCTCACCAAGGAGCTGGAGCGGGCGCAGCGCCGGGCCGCGGAGCTGCGCGAGGAGGCCGACCGGCTGGTCGTCCGGGCTGCCCGTGAGCGTGGTGAGGACCCGGAGACGGCCGTGGCCGAGGCCGCCGCTGTGGCCGAGGCGGCCGCCGAGGTGGCGGAGCAGCCGGTCGCCGAGGCGCCGGTCCGTCAGGAGTCCTCCTCCTACGAGCGCCCGCGCCAGCAGCGTGACGAGCGCGGCAACTACGAGCGCCGTGACCGTCGTGACGAGCGTCCCTCCGGTGGTTTCCGCCGTGACGACCGCCGTGACGACCGTCGTGACGGTGACCGTGGCGGCCGTTCCTTCGAGCGTCGTGACGAGCGTCCCTCGGGCGGTTTCCGCCGGGACGACCGTCGTGACGGCGGCGACCGTGGCGGCTTCCGCCGCGACGACCGTCCCTCGGGCGGCTTCCGCCGTGACGACCGCGGTGCCCGTTCCTTCGACCGTCGTGACGAGCGTCCCTCGGGCGGTTTCCGCCGTGACGACCGCCGTGACGACCGTCGTGACGGTGACCGTGGCGGCCGTTCCTTCGAGCGTCGTGACGAGCGTCCCTCGGGCGGTTTCCGCCGGGACGACCGTCGTGACGGCGGCGACCGTGGCGGCTTCCGCCGCGACGACCGTCCGTCCGGCCACCGGGGCAGCGACCGTCCCTTCAACCGGGACCACCGCGACGACCGTCCGGGCTTCCGCAGCGGCGGCCACGACCGCCCCTACGGCCGCCGTGACGACCACCGCGGCTCCGGCTCCGGCACCGGCTCCTTCGGCCGCCGCGACGACAAGCCGCGCTGGAAGCGCAACGGCTGACATCCGATGAGCCGAGGAAGGGCCCGTACGACGACCTGTCGTACGGGCCCTTCCGTATGTCCCCGCTCCGTATGTCCCCGCCCGGAACGGTCGAGCGCGGATCTGTGAACTGGCTGTAAGATCAGCACACTTGTGTGACGGGTGAACAGGCCGGGGGGCCGAGAGCGCCGGAGCGAACGGCGCCGCACCCGTCTCCGTTCCTGGGGAGGGACTCCTTCGTGGTGCGTCATGCCTCTGCCCGCCTGCGCCTCGTCGCCGCGACCGCCGTACTGACGGCCGCCCTGAGCCCGCTGCTGCCGGTCCCGTCGGCGAGCGCCGACACCGCGCAGGAGACGGTCGTACCGCCGGCCCTGCGCAGCACCTACACATCCGGGGCGCTGTACGGGAACTCGACGTACAGCGGCCACGACGGCGCCGGTCGACAGGGCGTCTTCCACAGCCTGGAGGGCGCGGGGCTGGTCTGGACGCGCTACTCCACCGGCGTCTCGGTACCGGTGGTCCACCCGGCCGGCTACACCAGCTACTCGACCGCCGGCGGTGACGTCCTCGCGTACCGGTTCGCCGACGGCCGGATCGACCTGTGGAACGCGGCCGACGGCACCACCCGGACGATCCGTACGCCCGAGGGGCTCTCGCTCCTCACCACCTACGCCGACCTGGCGGTCGCCTTCCGGCAGGTGCCGGACGGAAACGGTTCGGCGACCCGCGAGATGCATCTGCTGCTCCCGCAGGACGACGGCAGCACCCGCGACGTGCCGGTGACCGGGGTGCCCGAGGGATACGTCCTCGGGATGGCCAAGGGCGGCGACGCGAACGGGCTGCTCTTCCTGGCCGGACGGACGGGAGGCGGCTCCTACACCTCGGTCATGGTCGACCGGCACACGGGCCAGGTGCAGGGCTGGACGCCGCCCACCGCCAAGGTCTACCTCAACGCGCAGGTCACCTCGGACCACGTCGTCCTCTTCAACACCAACGAGCCCACGGTGCAGGTGTACTCCCGCACCGACCTGTCCGGCGCGCCGGCCGCGGTCGCACTGGACGGCGGCGGCACGCTCCCCGCGGCGGGCCTCGCGGTCGTCGGGGACTGGCTGGTGACCCAGCCCGGCAAGGCGGTGCTCGCCAGACCGCTCGCCGGCGGCCCCGCCAGGACCCTGCTGCCCACCGCGAACTACGGCGTCTCCGCCGCGTCCGACGGCGGAGCCCTGGCGGTCGGCCGTACCGGCGGCCCCGCGGACGACTGGGGCGTGCAGCGCATCCAGCCGGGCCCGGACGGCTCGCCGACGGTCACCCAGATCAAGGCGCTGCCCAAACCGGTGTACCGGATCCAGGGCCTGTCCCTGGACCAGGGCACGCTGGTCGTCGGCGACGCGAGTGTCTCCGGTGTCCGTGACGCGTACGTGCGGACCGTCGCCGCGACCGGGACGCCGACCTTCGGGGAGCGCACGTCCCTCGACGGGATCTCCACCCAGCTCGGCACCTGCCCGGAGACGGACCTCGGCTGCTCGCAGGTGTTCGGCCTGCCTGGCGGGCGGGTCGCGTGGCTCCGGCGCGGCACGGGCGGATCCGACCGGATCACGGTCGCCGAGTCAGGTCAGCACTGGGAGGCCGAGGTTCCGGCCGGCGGGCGGATCACCGACGCCTCCGGCACCTATCTGATCCACACCGTGTCCGGCCGGCAGTCCGTCTACCGGATGGCCGGCGGCACCCCGGTCCGCACCATCGCATCCGGCCCCGCCGCGCTCTCGGGCGACCTGCTGTGGACCGCGGGCGCGACGCCCGGCACCCTCGGCGCGTACGACCTGACGCAGGGCAGGACCGTCGAGACCGTCACCACGGACGCGGGCTGCGCACCGGGCGAACTCCAGGCACTGGGCCGCTGGGTGTACTGGAACTGCGGCGACCGGGCCGGCGTGTACGACCGTACGGCGAAGAAGTCGGTGTCCGTCCCGGCCGACGAGGCCAAACTCGGCGACGGATATGTCGTCACGCATGACAAGGCGGCCGGGAAGCTGGTGCTGACGGCCGTCGACCAGGGGACCCCCGTCAGCCGGGTGATCGGCGAGCTGCCCGACACCGGGGTCTCGCAGCGGGACGTGCGCTGGACGGTCGACGAGTCCGGCGCCGACGTGGCCTACGTGGACGCCGGGGAACAGGTGCACCTGGTGCCGTCCGGGGTGACCCAGCAGCCGCTGCGCACGCTGGGCCCGGTGGTCCGCGCGACGACCCTGGAGGCCCGGCACACCGATCCGGTCGTGTACCCGGTGACGCGGGTGCCGCTGTCGAAGCCCGCCGCGGGCTGGACCCTGACGGTCCGGGACAAGGCGACCGGCAAGGTCGTCGACACCGTGACCGGCGGCCCCGCGCGGGGCCTGCTGAACGTCGGCTGGGACGGCGTGGCCGGTACCAAGCTCCTCCCGAGCGGCCCGTACGACTGGACGCTGTCGGTCGCTCCCGCGGACGGGGCGGGCGCCCCGCTCTCGTTCCAGGGGTCGGTCCGGCTGCTGAACGGCCGCGTGGTGCACCGTGACTACGCGGGCCCCAGCGACGGCATGGGCGACCTGCTCACCCTCAGCGGCTCCGGTGAGCTGAGATTCCATCGGGGCGACGGCGGGAAGCTCGCGCCCTTGACGGTCGCCGGCGGCTGGTCCACGGCGATCCGGCCGGTGCCGGTCGGCGATCTGAACGGCGACAACTGCAACGACGTGCTGATCCGGCTGAGCAACGGCACGCTGCGACTGTACAAGCCCGGCTGCAGCGACCCGCTGGCGCCGACGACGCGGTACACGACGCTGGGCACCGGCTGGGACCAGTACGACGTCCTGACCGCCCCCGGCGACCTGACCAGGGACGGCCGTCCGGACCTGATCACCCGCAACGCCAAGACCGGTGCGGTGTACGTCCACAAGGGCACCAGCACCGGCAAGTTCGCCGCCCGCGTCAAGCTGTACGACAACTGGAAGACGTACAAGAAGGTCGTCGGCGCCGGTGACCTGAACGGTGACGGGATCGGGGACCTGGTCGCGCAGGACAAGGCGAACAACCTCTACCGGTACTACGGCACCGGCAAGGGCGGCTTCGGCAGCCGGGTGCGGATCGCCACCGGGTGGGGATCGTCGTACAACGCGGTCGTGGGCGTCGGTGACATCACCGGGGACGGGAAGAGCGACCTCGTCATGCGGGACACCGCGGGCAACCTGTACCGGCAGACCGGGACCGGCAAGGGCACTTTCGCCGCCCGGGTGAAGATCGCGACGGGCTGGCAGTACTACAAGGGCCTCTTCTAGGTCTGTTTCCGGCGGGTTCCAGAGCGTTTTCGGCCAAGCTGTGACGCATGTCACGCCCCCGGCGAGGGAATCGCTGGGGGCATGACAGATGACGCGATAGGCAAAGCGACCTCCGACGAGGAGCGGCTCGCCCAGCTCGGCTACACCCAGGTCCTGGCCCGCCGTATGTCGGCCTTCTCGAACTACGCGGTCTCCTTCACCATCATCTCGGTCCTCTCCGGCTGTCTCACCCTGTACCTCTTCGGCATGATCACCGGCGGACCCGCCGTGATCACCTGGGGCTGGGTGGCCGTGGGCCTGATGACCCTCTTCGTCGGCCTGTCCATGGCCGAGATCTGCTCCGCCTATCCCACCTCGGCGGGCCTCTACTTCTGGGCCCACCGCCTGGCGCCGCCGCGCAGCGCGGCCGCCTGGGCCTGGTTCACGGGCTGGTTCAACGTGCTCGGCCAGGTCGCCGTGACCGCGGGCATCGACTTCGGCGCCGCGTCCTTCCTGGGCGCCTACCTGAACCTGCAGTTCGACTTCACCGTCACCCCCGGCCGCACGATCCTCCTCTTCGCGGCGATCCTCCTGCTGCACGGCCTCCTCAACACCTTCGGCGTCCGCATCGTCGCGCTGCTCAACAGCGTGAGCGTGTGGTGGCACGTCGTGGGAGTCGCGGTCGTCGTCGGCGCGCTCACCTTCGTCCCCGACCACCACCAGTCGGCGTCCTTCGTCTTCACGAAGTTCGTCAACGAGACGGGCTGGAGCAGCGGCCCCTACGTCGTCCTGCTCGGCCTGCTGATGGCCCAGTACACCTTCACCGGGTACGACGCCTCCGCGCACATGACCGAGGAGACCCACGACGCGGCGACGGCGGGCCCCAAGGGGATCGTCCGCTCGATCTGGACGTCGTGGATCGCCGGCTTCGTCCTGCTCCTCGGCTTCACCTTCGCCATCCAGTCGTACGACAAGGAACTGGGGTCCACGACGGGTGTGCCGCCGGCCCAGATCCTGCTGGACGCGCTCGGCGCGACCACGGGCAAGCTGCTGCTCCTCGTCGTGATCGGCGCCCAGCTCTTCTGCGGAATGGCGTCGGTGACCGCCAACAGCCGCATGATCTACGCCTTCTCCCGCGACGGCGCGCTCCCCTTCTCCCGCGTCTGGCACACCGTCAGCCCGCGTACCCGCACCCCGGTCGCGGCGGTCTGGCTGGCGGCCCTGTCCGCGCTCGCGCTGGGCCTCCCGTACCTGATCAACTACACGGCCTACGCCGCGGTGACGTCGATCGCGGTGATCGGCCTGTACGTGGCCTACGTGATCCCGACCCTGCTGCGGGTCAGAAAGGGTGCCGCGTTCGAACGCGGGCCGTGGCACCTGGGCCGCTGGTCCGGGGTGATCGGCGTGGTCTCGGTGGTCTGGGTCTGCGTCATCACCGTCCTGTTCATGCTCCCGCAGGTCTCCCCGGTCACCTGGAAGTCCTTCAACTACGCCCCGGTGGCCGTCCTGGCGGTCCTCGGCTTCGCCGCGGTCTGGTGGCAGGTCTCGGCCCGGCACTGGTTCCTCCGGCCGGACACCGCGCGCCACGAGGACACCGCCAAACTGGTCGATCTCTGACCCTCGGCACCACTTCTGCCACGCGACGCGGCCGCGACCCCGATACCCGATCGGCGACACGGCTCCGTCCGGCTATGCTCGGGGAGGCAACATCGCCTGGGCCGTTAGCTCAATTGGCAGAGCAGTGGACTTTTAATCCATTGGTTGTGGGTTCGAGTCCCACACGGCCTACGGGTGGTGGGCGGGGGATATGGCCCCTGACCTGCTGTGCGGCGCCTGATCCGACTTCGGTCGGGTCGGGCGCTGCTTCGTTTCGGGGGCTGTGCGTGCGCGCTGCGTGAGCGGATGTGCGGGCAAGGGGTGTTTCCATCTGTTCGGCCAAGGTCCGTGGGCTGGGCGGGCTGCTTGTTCGTGCCCGGATCGCTGGGGGGGGCGGTGCTTGAGCCTGACGTGCACGATGTCGATGCGCTGTCGGGCTCGACCAGCACGTGATCGGCGCGCATCTCATCGGCGCTCAGGAGGTGGCTGCCTGATGGGACCCACGAGCAACCCGGCGTCGGCTTCCGCCTCGCCGACGACCTGGGGGCCGCCCAACTCGCCACGGCCGGTGACCTGCTGGCCGGCGCCCGTCAGGTACTGGACGACCCGATGCCGCCGTATGCCGAGGTCCGTTACACCGGCATCCGCCTCGCCGCGTGCCTCACCGAGCCCCGCGCGTGGCCGAGTCCCGGCGCCTGCGCCCGCCCGGCGACCAGGGAGCGGTAGCGGACGGAGAGGTTCGGCCCGGCCCGAGGGTAGGGCCACGACCGTGGTCCCGCCCCGGCGAAGGAGGCGTTCCGCGGAGGGATGCCGGCGGTCCGCTCGGCGGGGAGAAACCGACGCTCGACCAGGACCCTGGAACGTACGACCTCCGCTCCCCGCCCGCTACTCCACTTCCTCCACGACCTTCTCCCCAAAGCGCCAGGACCCCCGGTTACCGAAGGCCTCCGCGTGCAGGCCCTCCTCTCGGGCGATCTGGGCCGCGCGTTGGTACGTCATGCCGGGGTAACCGCCGGGAGAAACCTTGATGTACCCGCGGCGGTCGAACTCCCGGGCCCGCAGTACCTCACGGAGCCGCTGTTCCTGGTCAGCGGAGTGCGCCTCGGTCGGCTTCTTCTTCCAGAACGGCACTTCGCCTTCCTTCTCGCCTCTGCGCCCACGTAGGGCGGTCCATCCCACGGCAGCCAGGCATACGGCGACGGCACCGCCCGCACCGAGTAGATCGCCCGTCGAACTGGTTGGCCGGGTGTCTGCGGGGCCAGTTTCCCGTTGGGGTCTTCGACCACGGTGATGGTCTGCCCGACGCGGAAGCGGCGGCTGTCAGTCTTGAGTTCCGGTCCCGGGACGGTGATTCCGTCGCGCTGGGTCAGCTCGTAGTACCAGCGAACCAACGTTATCCGTGAGGCTTGGTGGCATACCAGCCAGGTTCTCGTCAAGATCCTGCAAGCCCGGGAACGGCCGGTGCGATGATCACCTTCACCCCGTGCGAAGGCCGCAGCGCGACGAACGCCGTCACTGTCCTGAACGTACCCAAACCCAGGTAGCACGCGCGCAGTAAGGAAGCCGACCGCCATGCATCCCGCCGTGGAACGCCTCTTCGAGCTCATCCCCCCGGCTGCTCCGCACCGCTCACGCGACTGGGCGGCCGTCGAGCGGCGACTGGGCACGCCTTTGCCGGACGACTACAAGGAGTTGGTCGAGACCTACGGCGGTGGCGTATTCGACGAGACCATCTGGCTCCTGGACCCGGAATGCCCCGACGCGAACTACAACCTCGTCGACCAGGCCACGGAGCGCGCGGAGATCCTCGCGGACCTCTGGCAGACCGAGGCCCGACCGGCGGAACTCCAGGACCCCGACGCCCAGGTGCTGCCATGGGCCTACGTCGAGGGAAGCGGTATGTACCTGTACTGGCTGAGGCAGCCGGAGCAGAAGCCGGACGAGTGGACGGTCATCCTCAATGAAGGCCGGGGCCCGGAATGGGAACACCACGCCACCCAGTGCGCCTCCTTCGTGCTCGCTGTCCTGACCGGCGAGGCCGAGACCGAGTATTTCGCCGACCTGCCGACGGACAGCCACGGCTTTGATGCCAACGACGAGATTCTTGACTAGCCGGGCATGAGCCACCCACCGGCTTAACAGTCCAGGCGGCCGCGGAGGCGGCAGTGGCGACGTCGGGCATAGGGGCGGAGAAGCGACTGGTCACCGGCCTGCGGTGCGTGAGCGATGCGTGAGCGGACGGGACGGCACGTGTCGGCATGGGACAGGCCGGCGACCGTTCCGTCCTGGCTCTGACGTCCTTGCTTCGGACACCGAGGCAGCGTCCGGAACCATCCGGCAGGATCCAGCCAGGACTTTTAATCCATTGGTTGTGGGTTCGAGTCCCACACGGCCTACCGGTGGTGGGCGGGGAAGACACCCCGCGGGCGCCGCTTCGTGTCCGTGGGGTCAACTGGCCGTCGTGCGCGCGGTTCTGGTCGGTTTCGGTCGATACCGTTTCGGCTGAAGTAGTCTGACTCCGTGGCCGCCGACCTCCCTGACCGAAACAGTGCCGCGCGGGCGACGGACCGTCCCGGGGACGCCTCGCCCTTCGCGCTGGGGCTGCTGCTGCGCCGGGCGCACTGGCATGCCGCCGCGGTGATGGGCGAGGCGCTGCGGCCGCTCGGTGTGGAACTGCGGCACTTCGCGGTGCTGATCGTGCTCGTCAACCGCGGGCCCACGGTGCAGCGGGACCTGGCGGCGGCCACCGGGACGGACAAGGCCGGGATCATGCGGGTCGTGGACGACCTGGAACGGAAGGGTCTGGCCGTACGCAAGGCAGTTCCGGGGGACCGGCGGGTGCGGGCGGTGGAGATCACGCCGCAGGGGCTGGAACTCTTCGACGCCGCCCACGCGGCGGCGGAGCCGCTGGCCGACCGGCTCGCCATGGACCTCGGGCCGGGCGAGACCGAGCAGTTGAGGGATCTGCTGACCCGGCTCGCCCATCCCGCGCACGACGACGTGTGACCGCTGCCGTACCCGTGGCCCGGAGGGCTACGCGGCCAGGCGCTTGGTGAGCTCCAGGGCCTTGGCGGTCGCGTCCTCGAAGGCGCGCTCACGGGACTCGTGGTAGCGGGGGATCAGGTCGGCCATGGCCGGGTTGCGGGTGGCCATGGTGAGTTCGGGGACGATGAAGTCGAGGTCCAGGCCGAGGGTGCTGCCGAGTACGGCCTCCAGGTAGTTCCGTACGAACTCGTAGCCCTCGCGCGGGGTGCCCGGTGCGTAGGAGCCGCCGCGGCTGGCGACCACGACCGTGGGGGTGCCCTGCGCCGAGGGGGTCTCGCCGGCGGTGCGGCCGAGCAGGAGCACGCTGTCCAGCCAGGTCTTCAGGGTCGAGGGGATCGAGAAGTTGTACATGGGGGCGCCGATCAGCACGGCGTCGGCCCGCTCCAGTTCCTCGATGAGCCGCAGCCGCTCGGCGAACGCGGCGGACTGCTCGGCGGTGTGCCGGTCGGGGGCCGCGTACCCGGCGGACCAGGCGACGGCGGTGATGTGCGGGACGGGGTCGGCGGCGAGGTCGCGGTAGATCACCGTGCCCTCCGGGTGCTGCTCCTCCCACGTCCTGCGGAAGGCGGCCGTCACGGCCCGGGAGGAGGACGTCTCGCCGGGGAAGACGGAGGAGTCGATGTGCAGCAGTGTGGTCATGGGATCGCTCCGGGGTGTGGGGGCACTCGGTCTGGCCGAGTTAGTTTCACTCAATACTGTATCGAGTGCTACCGTCGTGAGTGAAGTCGATGGGGGTGCGACACCGAAGGGGGGCACGACAGGTGGACGGAGACGGCGACCATGGACGTGTACGAGGCGGTCACGACCCGACGGGCGGTACGCGGGTTCACAGAGCGGCCTGTGCCTGAGGAGACGCTGGAGCGGGTGCTGGCCGCGGCGGCCTGGGCGCCCTCCGGGTCGAACATCCAGCCGTGGCGGACCTACGTGGTGACCGGCGCACCGCTCGCCGAGATCAAGAAGCGCGCCGATCAGCGCCTTTCCGCGGGTGACCCCTGGGACGAGCCGGAGTACGAGCAGTACCCGCCCGCGCTGAAGTCCCCCTACCGTGAGCGCAGGTCCGCCTTCGGCGAGCAGCGCTACGGCGCCCTCGGCATCCCGCGCGAGGACCTGGAGGCCCGCCAGCGGGCCGCCTCCGCCAACTGGCAGTGCTTCGGCGCGCCCGCCGCCCTGTTCTGCTACATCGACCGCGACCTCGGCCGCCCCCAGTGGTCCGACGCCGGCATGTACCTGCAGACCGTCATGCTGCTGCTGCGCTCCGAGGGGCTGCACAGCTGCCCGCAGATGGCCTGGGCGAAGTTCCACCGGACCGTCGCGGAGGTCCTGTCACCGCCGGACGGACTCGTCCTCTTCTGCGGCATGTCGATCGGGTACGAGGACGTCTCGGCGCACTACCCGCGTACCGGCCGGGCCCCGCTCCGCGAGACGGTCACGTTCGTCGGCGGCCGCTGACGCTCGCCGCGACCTGGTGACCGTTTCGATGTCATATTTCTAGATACAACCCCCGTGAAAGGCATGCCATGAAGATCGCAGTCATCGGCGGCACCGGACTGATCGGATCGCAGGTCGTCAGGAACCTGACCGCGGCCGGGCACGAGGCGGTACCCCACTCCAAGTCCACCGGCGTGGACGTCCTCAGCGGCCAGGGCCTGGACGAGGCGCTGGCCGGGGCCGACGTCGTCGTCAACCTGACGAACTCCCCGACCTTCGACGAGGCCTCCCCCGCCTTCTTCCAGACCTCGATGGACAACCTCGTGGCCGCGGCGGACCGGGCCGGCGTCGGCCACTTCGTCGTTCTCTCGATCGTCGGGGTGGACCAGGTGCCGGAGATGGACTACTACCGGGCCAAGACGCTTCAGGAGCACATCCTGGCGACCGGGCCCGTTCCCTACTCGATCGTCCGGGCGACGCAGTTCATGGAGTTCGTGGACGGCATCATGTCCTGGACCTCCGACGCGGACACCGTGCGGCTGCCGGCCACGCCCATCCAGCCCATCGCCGCCGCGGACGTGGCCTCGGGCGTGGCGGACGTGGCCGTGGGCGCCCCGATCAACGGCATCCTCGACATCGCCGGCCCCGACATCTTCACCCTGGACGAGCTGGGCCGGATCACCCTGACCCACAAGGGCGATCACCGCACCGTCGTCACCGATCCCACCGCGGGCATGTTCGCCCTGGTCAAGGGGGACGCCCTCACCGACAAGGACGCGCGGCTCGCGCCGACCCGCTACACCGACTGGCTCGCCTGACCCGTCGGACGCCGGGTGAAGACCGTCGGGGTCCGCGACCCGGCCCGGCGGTCTCCCGGCGTGCGCGCGGGGCGCTGTTGCGGAAGCATCGGTAGGGGCGGCTGATGCGGTGCGTCGACGCACCGCCGGCCCGGGTGGGGGAGCCGCCTCGCCGTCCGTCCGTACCGGAGTGCTCACATGGTCAGGCGCATCACGGACTGGTCTGCGGCCCTCGCGCCGCGGCCTGCGCAGCGGACCGGTGAGCGGCGGGTGACCGCCGGCGACTGGGGGCTGCTGCTCATCAGGCTGACCTTCGGGGTGTTCCTGGCCGGGCACGGCTGCCAGAAGCTCTTCGGGTTCTTCGGCGGGACCGGTCTGACCGCCACCGGGAAGGGTTTCGCCGAACTCGGCTACCGCCCGGGGAAGGTCTTCGCCGCGATCGGCGGGCTGTCCGAACTCGTGGGCGGCCTCGGCCTGGCCGTCGGGCTGTTGACACCGCTCGCGGCCGCCGCCGTGGTCGGGGTGATGATCAACGCCATGGTGACCGTCACCGGTGCCCATGGGCTGTGGGACACGAGCGGCGGGGTGGAGTACAACGTCGCCATCGCCGTGGTCGCCATCGGCGTCGCCGCGACCGGCCCGGGCCGGCTGGCGGTCGACCGGTTCTTCCGCTGGGGCGCCGGCGGCTGGCCCGAAGCCGCCGTCGCGCTCGGCCTCGGCGGCGTCGGCGCCGCGATCGCCCTGAGTCTCTGAGTCTCTGAGTCCCCCACGACCCCCGCGAGGCGCGGTGTCCGGCGGCCGCCGGCCCGTACCTCAGCCCGCGTTGAGGTCGGTGAGTTCGCCGAGCGGGAGCGTGTGCTGGGTGTGCAGGACCTTCGCGCGCAGGTAGCGGACGTTGTGCGCGGTACGGAAGACACCGGTCGGCACGCGGTCGCGGACCGTGACCCCGAGGCCGCGCAACTGCTCCGCCTTGTCCGGGTTGTTGGAGAGCAGGTCGAGCTCGGTGACGCCGAGCGCGGCCAGCATCTGGGCGGCGGCGGTGTAGTCGCGGCCGTCCTCGGGCAGGCCGAGCGCGGCGTTCGCCTCGTACGTGTCGAGGCCCTGGTCCTGGAGGGCATAGGCGTCGAGCTTGTTGTACAGGCCGATGCCCCGTCCTTCCTGGCGCAGGTAGAGCAGGACGCCGCCGCGCTGCGCGATGCGCTCGACCGCCTCGCGCAGCTGGGGGCCGCAGTCGCAGCGGGCGGAGCCGAAGACGTCGCCGGTCAGGCACTCGGAGTGCAGCCGGACCAGCGGGGGCGTGCCGGGGGCGGGGTCGCCGAGCACGACGGCGACGTGTTCCTGGCCGTCGGTGAGGCCGTGGAAGGTGACGAGTTCGGCGTCGACGGTGTAGCCGTCGGTGAAGCGCAGCGGTACCCGGACGCGGGCGCGCTGGGTGGCGGCGGGGAAGTCGGGCATCGGGTCTCCTGTGTCCGGGTGCAGGACGGCGGCGGCCTCTGTTTCAGATTTGAAGCAGATCCACGATCGGAACCCTATCCATGTTTTAAATTTGAATCAACAGGGTTCCGTGGGAATAACCGTGAGCCCTACGAGGGACCCGAACAGGGCGACGACCGCCGCCGCCAGGGAACCTCGTCGGAGGTCGGCCGCGGAGTCGAGGCGTTGCCCTCCAGCGCCCGCGCGATCACCGAGCTGATCTCCGCCAGCTGGTCCACCTGCTCCGGGGAGAGGTGGTCGAACACCGCCGCCCGTACCGTCTCCACGTGTCCCGGCGCGGCGCGCTCCAGCACCGCCATGCCCTCGTCGGTCAGGGCGGCGAAGCTGCTCCGCCTGTCCCACTGGCAGTCCTCACGCCGGATCAGCCCGTCCTTCTCCAGGCGGGTCACCGCGTACGTCAGCCGGCTCCGGGTGATCTTCGACTTCTCGGCGAGGTCGGTCATGCGCAGCCTGCGCTCCGGTGCCTCGGAGAGACTGACGAGGATGCCGTAGTAGAGATGCGGCATGCCGGCGTCCTGCTGGAGCTGCCGGTCGAGCGCGTCGTCCAGGAGGTTCGTCGCCGAGATGTAGGCGCGCCAGGCGCTCTGCTCCTTCGGCGTCAGCCAGCGAGTCGTCATGCCGCCAGTGTAGGTTTGTTTCAAAGTTTAACCAAGCATGCCCGCCGCCCCCGGGAGTGAGTACGTCCGATGCCGTACCCCTACGTCCTGCTGTCCGCCGCCGTCTCCCTGGACGGCTACCTCGACGACACCGGCCCCGACCGCCTGCTGCTGTCGTCCCCGGCCGACTTCGACCGGGTCGACGAGGTGCGGGCCTCGGTCGACGCGATCCTGATCGGCGCCGGCACCATCCGCGCGGACAATCCGCGGCTGCTGGTCAACGACCCCGGGCGGCGCGCGGCCCGGACCGCCGCCGGCAGGCCCGAGTACCCCCTCAAGGTCACGGTCACCGCGACCGGCGACCTCGACCCGGACGCGCGGTTCTGGCACACGGGCGGCGAGAAGGTCGTGTACACCACGGACGAGGGTGCGGCACGGATCAGCGGTCTCGGTGTCGCCGCCGACGTCGTCCCCCTCGGCGCGGAGCTCGACTGGCCCGCGCTGCTGCGGGACCTGCACGAGGCGCGGTCGGTCGGCCGCCTGATGGTCGAGGGCGGCGGCACCGTCCACACCCAGCTCCTGCAGCAGGGTCTGGCCGACGAGCTCCAGCTGGTCCTGGCCCCCCTCTTCGTCGGCGACCCGAAGGCGCCGCGCCTGTTCGGCCCCGGCGGGTACCAGGAGGGGCGGCTGCGGCTCGTGGAGAGCCGCCGTATCGAGGACGTCGTCCTGATGCGGTACGAGCCCACCGCCCCCGGCGCGGGCGGGTCGGTGTCCGCCGCGGACCGGCACTGGCTGCGGCTCGCCTGCGAGCTGGCGGCCGACTGCCCGCCCTCCAGGACCGCGTTCAGCGTCGGCGCGGTGGTGGTCGCGGCCGACGGCACGGAACTGGCCCGCGGCCACTCCAGGGAGGCCGGCGACCCCGTCGCGCACGCCGAGGAGGCGGCCCTGGCCAAGATCTCTCCGGACGACCCCCGGCTGGCCACGGCCACCGTCTACACCAGCCTCGAACCCTGCACCCGCCGCGCCTCCCGGCCGCACCCCTGCGCCGAGCTGATCCTGCGGTCCGGGGTGCGGCGGGTGGTGACGGCGTGGCGCGAGCCGGACACCTTCGTCGAGGCGGCCGACGGGACGGGGGCGCTGCGCGAGGCCGGGGTGGCGGTGCTGGTGCTGGACGCGTACGAGGAGCTGGCGAAGGCCCCGAACGATCACCTGCTGGGCTGACCCCGGCCCAACCCGTGTGACTTCGGTGCTTGCGATGGCGTATGCTGGTTTCACCGACGCGGGGTGGAGCAGCTCGGTAGCTCGCTGGGCTCATAACCCAGAGGTCGCAGGTTCAAATCCTGTCCCCGCTACTGAAGACCAGGGCCGGAATCCGAGAATCAGGATTCCGGCCCTGAGTCGTACGGCGGCGCGTGCCCGGTACGTGTCCGTCATCACACCCGTCCGTGCTCATCCGCCCGGCCCACAGCATTCGCCCCCGCCCGCTCGCAGCCGCAAATCTGGACGGACACGCTTCGGACACCCGGGACATGTGGGGAGTCGTTCGGTGGACCATGGACAGGCGCAGGAGGGCAGGTCCGCGACCGCTCGCACCCTGGCCCGGTTCCTGCCCGCCCTGCTGATCGTCTCCGGCGTCTGCTACGACAGGCTCACCCCGGTCGGGTACACGGCCGTCCCCTTCTTCACGGCGGCTCCGCTGATCGCCGCGCCCCTCGCGTCCCTGCGCACCACCGTCCTGACCGGAATCGCGTCCTTCCTCGCCACCTACGCCGTGCACGCCCGGTTCGGGTTCGGGCCGGACGCGGACGCCGTCACCGAGATGGTGACCGTGGCCACGGTCGCAGCCCTCGCGGCCGGCATCAACCGGATCGTCCGCCTCGGCGACCGGCGGCTCGCCTCCGCCCGCGAGGTCGCCGAGGCGGCGCAGCGGGCGGTGCTGCCCGAGCCCGCCGAGCGGATCGGCGGCTTCGAGATCGCCGCGCGCTACGAGGCGGCCCAGGAGGGCACCTTCATCGGCGGCGACCTGTACGCGGTCCAGGACACCCCCTTCGGCGTGCGGCTGGTCGTCGGCGACGTGCGCGGCAAGGGCATGGGCGCGGTCGCCGCGGTGGCGGTGGTCATCGGCGCGTTCCGGGAGGCCGCCGAGCAGGAGGTCACCCTGGAGGGGGTGGCGGGGCGGCTGGAGCGGGCGATGACCCGCGAGTGCGTCCGGCGTGGCGGAGTCGACGCGTACGAGGGGTTCACCACCGCCGTGCTCGCCGAACTCCCGCACGGGGACGGCACGGTCCGGATCGTCAACCGGGGACATCCGCCGCCCCTGCTGCTGCACGGTGACGGCGTGGTCTTCCCGGTGCGAGTGCCGGAGGCCGCGCTGCCGCTGGGGATGGGCGAGTTGGGGGACGGGCCGGACCGGGCCGCCGAGCACCCGTTCCCGAGCGGGGCCACGCTGCTGCTGCACACCGACGGCCTCTCCGAGGCGCGGGACGCGCGCGGCGTGTTCTACGACCCCGAGCGACGGCTGACCGGGCGGGCCCTCACCGCCCCCGGTCCGCTGCTGGCCCGGATCGCCGCCGAGGTGCGCCGGCACACCGGGGGCGGCATGACGGACGACATGGCGCTGCTCGCGGTGCGGCGGCCCTGAACGCGATCACGGGGCCGTACTGCGGATGGTCACCCACGGTGCGCGGACGGAAGCCGTCCGCATAACGTCTGAGTCACCATCAAAACTGCTGTGACTCCTGAGCTGTACAGAACACATGGTCAACTCGACCGTTTTTGACCGTTCGTAGCAGGTAAGTCCACGCCTTGAAAGCGTAATGATCAAGGAGAACGGCTTGGAATCTGATAGCCGGGTCTATTAACGTTCGATAACGCAGCGCGGTCGTCACAGCCGTCACCCGCGACGGCTCCGCGCGCACGCGCCGAATCCCGCAAGGGAACCGGGGAACCACCACCTTGGGGTGAATCGCACTAATACCACCGGGTAGAAATCGGTCGGTATACGCGCGTAGGAGACCTTCCTGCTCCGAACCCGTCAGCTAACCCGGTAGGCAGCGGAAGGAAAGGAGTGCGCCCGCGTGGCGTCCAACCGGCCTGCTCCGACAGCCCCGTTCGTGCCCAGCCAGCGTCAGCCCGAGGCCTACGGCCTCGGTGGACAGCGCACCGACGAGGGCCCCTGGGAGGAGTGGAACCCCACCGAGGAGTCCCTCGCCCCGGTACGCGGCCGGCACCGCGTCGCCAAGCAGCGCGGCGGAGGCCTCGCGCGGAGCTCCACGGTTCTCGGCGTCGGCGTCATCGCCGCCGTCGGCGCGGGCGGCATGGCCAGCGCCAACACCGGCAAGCCGCCGGTCTCCATCTCGCTGCCCGACCTGCCGTCCTCCGTCGACTCCCTGCTCGGCGACGACGGCGGCCACCAGGCGGCCCCCACCGCGCTCAGCAGCGTCACCACGGCGACCGCCACCGACGCCGACTCCTCCTCCGACGCCGGTGAGGCGCTGCGCAGCCGGATCATCGCCCAGGCCGAGCAGCAGCAGACCCAGATCGACGTGAAGGCCACCGCCAAGGCCGTCGCCGCCGCCGACAAGGCGGTCTCCGACGCGGAGGCGAAGGCGGAGAAGGCCGCGGCGACCCAGGCCGCCGACGCCAAGGAGAAGGCGCAGGCCGCCGAGAAGGCGCAGGCCGAGCAGAAGCGGCTCGCCGCGCTGGCCAAGCAGTACACGCTGCCGGTCGTCTCCTACACGATCACCGGCACCTTCGGCCAGGCCGGCTCCATGTGGGCCTCCGGCTACCACACCGGCCTCGACTTCGCCGCCCCCACCGGGACCCTGATCAAGGCCGTGCACAGCGGCACCGTCACGGAGGCCGGCTGGGCCGGCTCGTACGGCTACCGCACGATCCTCACCCTCGACGACGGCACCGAGCTGTGGTTCTGCCACCAGTCCTCGATCGGCGTCAAGGTCGGCCAGAAGGTCGCCACCGGTGACGTCATCGGGCGGGTCGGCGCCACCGGCAACGTCACCGGCCCGCACCTCCACCTGGAGGTCCACCCCGGCGGCCAGGCCACCGGCATCGACCCGATGACCTGGCTGCGCGGCAAGGGCCTGAACCCCTGACGGACCCCCACTGATCCCCGGCGGCCCTGACGACGACCCCCCGACGTCAGGGCTGCCGGTCCGGTGCGTCCGGGGGACGGTGTCCGGGACCGGGCGACGCCTTCCGCATTTGCGAGAACGCCTTCCGTCGCGACGCCTTCCGCTTTTACGAGAACGCCTTCCGCAGCGACGCCTTCCGCTTTTACGAGAACTTCGCGTTGTGGCGGCATCGGACCCCCGGCCGACGATGTTGAACTGAGGCATGACCTCTACTCCGGACTCCTCCGCCTCCCCCTCCGCTTCCCGCCCTCTGCGCAAGCTCGGTGCCTCCGACCTGGAGGTATTCCCGCTCTGCCTGGGCGGCAACGTCTTCGGCTGGACCGCCGACGAGGCCACGTCCTTCGCCGTCCTCGACGCGTACACGGCAGCGGGCGGCAACTTCGTGGACACCGCCGACTCTTACTCGGCCTGGATCGAGGGCCACCAGGGCGGCGAGTCCGAGACCGTCATCGGCAAGTGGGTCAAGGCGCGCGGCAACCGCTCGGACGTCGTCATCGCGACGAAGGTCAGCCAGCACCCCGACTACCCGGGTCTGTCGGGCGCCAACATCAAGGCCGCCGCGGACGCCTCACTGCGGCGCCTGGGGACCGACTACATCGACCTCTACTACACCCACTTCGACAAGCCCGAGATCCCGGTCGAGGAGATCGTCGGTGCCCTGGACGAACTGGTGCGCGCGGGCAAGGTCCGGCACATCGCCGCCTCCAACATCACCGCCGAGCGGCTCCAGGAGTCGCTGGACCTCTCCGACCGCGAGGGCCTCGCCCGGTACGTCGCCCTCCAGCCCCACTACAACCTCGTCTCCCGCGACACCTACGAGGGTCCCCTCCAGGAGCTGGCCTCCCGCACCGGTCTCGCGGCGGTCCCCTACTTCGCGCTGGCCGCGGGCTTCCTCACCGGCAAGTACCGGCCCGGCGCGACCGTCGACAGCGCCCGCTCGGGCCGTGCCGCCCAGTACCTGGAGAGCGAGCGGGGCCGGCAGGTCCTGGCCGCCCTGGACGAGATCGCCGACGCCCACTCCGCCCCGATCGCCACGGTCGCCCTGGCCTGGCTCGCGGCCCAGCCCACGGTCACGGCCCCGATCGCCTCGGCCCGCACGGTGGAACAGCTCCCGGCCCTGCTGGGGGTGGCGGAGCTGGAACTGACCGACCAGGAACTGACCCGCCTCACGGCGGCTTCCGCCTGACCCGCCGTGGCCGGCACCGGGCAGGGTGGCGGTGGCTGGTGCCGTGATGGGCGTCGCGAGCCGGTGAACCTTTCCGGTCGCAGCACTAGCTCCGGTACGGGTTGTAGGCCGGATACGGCATCGGTGCCTCGTACCAGCCGGGCGGGCCGTAGAGAGGCGGGGCGAAGCCGGCGGGTCCCCGGCGGCCGCGCGGGGCGGCCGTGCGGGCCGCGTAGTCCAGGGCGGGGCGGACCAGCTCGCGCCGGTTCCACAGCTCCGTCAGCAGCTCCCGCTCCCGCCCCACGAAGCCGGCGCCCGCCCGGCCCCGGCGGCCCGCGCGCCGCAGCAGGGCGAGCGTCGTCGCGTACCCCTCGTACTCGGCGACCGCCCGCCCCGCCGGCTTGCCGAAGTGGTAGGCGGCGTACTCCCGGGCGATCTGCCGGGCCCGCATCGACCCCAGGACGAAGGGCTCCACCGTCCCCAGCCACCCCGCGAACACGTAGGCGGGCAGCTCCTCGCGCACGGCCCGCAGCTCCCGCTGCCGCGTCCAGACCGCCAGCCAGGTCAGCAGCCCGAACGCCGGCACCATGAACATGCCGTACACGGCGAAGAACCCGTACTGCCCGAACGTCGACGAGCCGTTCCAGAACGCGTGCATGCCCATCGCGAGCAGCAGCCCGGCGACCGGCACCACCACCCGCCACACCCGCCCCCGCTCCCCGGAGAACGCCGCGATGCCGAAGCCGATCCCGGTGAGGACGGTGAACAGGGGGTGCGCGAAGGGGGACATGACGATGCGGACGAAGAACGTCGCGGCGGTGACGGAGGCGATGCCGGTGCCGCCGCTCAGCCGGTCGGCCCCGAACGCCGTACCGAGGTAGAGGATGTTCTCGGTGAACGCGAACCCGGTGGCGGTGACGCCCGCTATCACCACCCCGTCCACGATCCCGGTGAAGTCGCGTCTGCGGAACAGGAAGACCAGCAGCACCGCCGCACCCTTGGCGGACTCCTCGACGATCGGCGCTATCACCGTCGCCCCGAGCGTGTCCGCACTGCTCGGATCCGCCGTCGCTATCCAGCGCGTCGCGAAGCTGTTGGCGACGATCGCTATCAGCGCGGCCGCGCACGCCCCCCAGGCGAACGCGAACAGCAGGTTCCGCCAGGGCCCGGGCTGGACCCGGTCGAGCCAGCGGAACGCGCCTATCAGCAGCGGCACGGGCAGCACCGCGAGCCCGAGCCCGACCAGGAAGCCCTCCGTGCCGGTCTGCTCCCGCACCAGCGCGAGGATGATGAGGCCGGAGAGGGCGAGCAGGGTGCCGAGCGCCCAGTACCGCACCCAGCGCCTCTGCCAACAGCGGGGATGCCGCAGACCGCGGCCGGCGGGGTCCGGGGGGTACGACGGATACGGCGGGTACGGCGGCGGGGAGGTGGCCACGGCATCGACCCTAACGAGATGACTCCGGTCGGTGCTGATCGCCCTGCTGCACCGGATGCTGTACGCGGCGGAAGAGCAGATCGTTCACGACATGGCCCTTGTCCAGCCCCTGCCCCTCGAACCGGGTCAGCGGCCGGTAGCCGGGACGCGCCGCGAAACCGCCCCCGGCCTGGGTGTTCTCGAACGCCGGGTGCGCGTCGAGCACGTCGAGCATCTGTTCGGCGTACGGCACCCAGTCCGTCGCACAGTGCACGATCGCCCCCGGCCTGAGCCGGGTCGCGGCGAGGTCGAGGAACTCGGGCTGGATCAGCCGCCGCTTGTGGTGCCGCTTCTTGGGCCACGGGTCCGGGAAGTACACCCGCAGCCCGTCCAGCGAGTCGGGGGTGAGCATCTCCCGCAGCAGGATGATCGCGTCGCCGTTGCCGACCCGGATGTGGGAGAGGCCGTTCTGGTGGGCGAGGTTGAGCAGGTTGCCCTGCCCCGGCGTGTGCACGTCGACGGCGAGGATGTTGGTGTCCGGGTCGTCGGCGGCCATCTGCGCGGTCGCCTCCCCCATCCCGAACCCGATCTCCAGGACGACGGGACGGCCGTTGCCGAACAGCTCGCCGAGATCGAGGACGCGCTGCCCGTCGATGTCCAGCCCCCAGACGGGCCACAGCCGCTGGAGGGCGTCGGCCTGTCCGGCGGTGACGCGGCTGCGCCGTGGCTGGAAACTGCGGATCCGGCGCTCGAAGTGGGACCCGGCCGGATCGGCGCTGGGCCCGTCCGGGAACCGCGGCTCCCCCTTGGCCCGGTCGTGCCGGACGGACACACCGGTGACGTGCGGGGAGTCCGCGCCGGGGACGGTCCCGGCGGGACTGGGGGTCTCTGGGGCATTGAGCGAGTCAGACACAGTGCAGCCGATTTTACGGCCAGTGCGGGACGGGCCGGCCGGGTACCGCCCGGTCACCCCGGACGTCCCGCCCGGTGTCACACCGCGCCCAGCATGTCCAGGGCCCGGCGTGCCACCTCCCGCCCGATCGGCAGCGAGGCCGTCGCCGCGGGCGAGGGCGCGTTCAGCACGTGGACCGTCCGCGCGCCCTCCTTGATCAGGAAGTCGTCCACCAGTGAGCCGTCCCGCAGCACCGCCTGCGCCCGCACGCCGGCCGCCGTCGGTACCAGGTCCGCCTCCGTCACGGCCGGCAGCAGCCGCCGTACGGCCGCCGTGAACGCCCGCTTCGAGACCGACCGCAGCAGTTCCCCGCCCCCGTACCGCCAGTGCCGCCGGGCCAGCACCCACGACCCCGGCCAGGCCAGCGTCCCGGCGACCTCCCGGGGCCGTACGACGCCCCAGCCGTACCCCTCCCGGGCGAGCGCCGGCACCGCGTTGGGTCCGATGTGCACGCCTCCGTCGAAGCCACGGGTCAGATGCACCCCGAGGAACGGGAACGCCGGATCCGGCACCGGGTAGACCAGCCCGCGCACCAGCTCCCGCCGGGCCAGCTCGTAGTACTCCCCGCGGAACGGCACGATCCGCATCTCCGGGTCGTCCCCGGCCAGCCGGGCGATCTCGTCGCAGTAGAGCCCGGCGCAGTTCACCAGCACGCGCCCTCGCACGACGTCTCCGCGCGCGGTGAGCACGGCCACACCCCGATCCGGCCGCCGGTCGATGCGCTCGACGCGGGCCCCGTACCGGATCTCCGCCCCGGAGGCCTCGCCGAACTGCCGGGCGACCCCCACGAAGTCGCACACCCCGGTCGTCCCGACGTGTATGGCCGCCAGCCCCCGGACCTCGGGCTCGTACTCCGCGATCTGCGAGGTCCCCAGCTCCCGTACCGGTATGCCGTTCTCCCGGCCGCGCTGCACGAGCGCGTGCAGCCGGGGCAGCTCGGCCCGGTCGGTGGCGACGATCAGCTTGCCGGTGACGGCGTGCGCGATGCCGTACTCCGCGCAGAACTTGACCATCTCGGCGGCGCCCTTGACGGCGTACCGCGCCTTCAGCGAACCGGGCCGGTAGTAGATCCCGCTGTGGATGACCCCGCTGTTGCGGCCGGTCTGATGGCGTGCCGCCCCGGCCTCCTTCTCCAGCACGGTGACCCGGGTGCCGGGCGCGGCCCGGCTGATCGCGTACGCCGTGGACAGCCCGACGATCCCACCCCCGACGACGAGCACGTCACAGTCATAGGCAACCCCGGCGGACATCCGCACCACCTCCCACGCTCGATAGTGCACTGCGCCACTGACATCACTTTGAAACGTGCCCGAGGAGAGCGCCCCGAAAGCCGCGCCGGAGGTACCCCCGGCCGGAGGCCGGGGGAGGAACCGCACGAGCGACCACGGTCCCCCCGCGCCCGCCGGCCGGGCGGAACCCGGCGGACGGCCAGGCGCCCCTCACGCCGGTGCCATGAGCAGCGGCCTGGCCCGCTCGCGCAGCTCCACCACCCTCGGCTCGTCCCCGTACGGCTCCAGCCTGTGCAGCAGGTCCTTCACGTACTCGGTCGTCCGGGCCGACGAGATCCGCCCGGCCACCTCCACCGCCCGCACCCCCTGCTCGCACGCCGCGTCGAGGTTTCCGGACTCCAGTTCGGCCACGGCCGAGACGACCAGCCGCAGCCCGTGCGACCGCACGAACTCCTCGGTCGGCTTGGACAACGCCTGTTCCGTGAACCGCCGCACCTGCCGCGGCGCCTTCAGGTCCCGGTAGCACTCGGCGGCGTCGGCGGCGAACCGGTCGTACCCGTAGAAGCCGAGCCAGGTGGGGTCGTTGTCCCCCTCCCGGGCCCGCTCCAGCCACCCTTCGGCGGCCTTCAGCGCGGCCCCCGCAGCCTGTGCGTCACCGGCACGCGCGTGTGCCCGTGCCTCGACCAGCCGGAAGAAGCTCATGGTCCGGGCGGTGGCCAGGCCGCGGTTGCGTTCGACGGCCGCCTGCGCGAGGTCGACGCCCTCGTCGCCGAACCCGCGGTAGGTCGCCTGCAAGGACATCGATGCCAGGACATACCCGCCGAGCGGTACGTCGGCCGCCGCGCGGGCGAGCCGCAGGGCCTGGATGTAGTACCGCTGCGCGGCCTCCTGCTGTCCCGTGTCGAAGGCCATCCACCCGGCGAGCCGGGTCAGTTCGGCGCTCGCCCCGAACAGCGCCCGTCCTACGTCGTCGGAGTACGCGCCGAGCAGCAGCGGTGCCGCCTCCACTCGCAGGCACTCCGGCACCATCGACGAACGCCAGTCGCCACCGCCGTACTTGGAGTCCCAGCGCCGGGCGTCCTCGGCGGCCTCCCGCAGCTTCTGCACGTCGCTGTGGCCGACTTTGAGCGGTGCGCCGGAGGCCTCGGCGGCGTTCGCCTCGCGCGCGACCGAACTGTCGGCGGGGGTTATCAGCCAGCGGGACGCGGGGGTCGCGTAGGCGCTCACGGCGAACGAACCCGCCAGCGACTGCCAGATGCCCCCGGAGCCGGCCCGGCGGCCGGCGAGGTCGAGCCGGTACAGCTCGGTGGCCGAACGCACCGCCTGGCCCACGTCCCTGGGGAAGGCGAGGCCCACCTCGGGCGCGGGATCCGCGTCCGCCAGGCCGATCTCGTGGAGCGGCACCGGGCGGCCGAGCTTCTGGCCGATCGCGGCCGCGATGAGATGCGGCGCGGCGCCCTGCGGCACCATGCCCTTCGACACCCAGCGCGCCACCGACGTCTTGTCGTAGCGAAGAGTCAACCCGCGTTGGGCGCCAAGATCGTTGACGCGTCGCGCGAGTCCTGCGTTGCTGATTCCCGCGAGGGCGAGAACGGTGCCGAGTTTTTCGTTCGGCCCGCGTTGCTCCCTGGACATGCGCCACCCCTCGACACAGACGGCTGCCGCGCTGGCATAACCACGCGGCATTCGTAAACCCAGCGTAGTTCGCCGCATCCCAAGCGTTAAGGGGCATTCTTCCGGATGGCGGGATTGTGGTCCGTACGCGAGTGCGGCCCATTTACGCACCGTGCACGCCGTGTCGCGTCGTGCCCCCGCCGTGTGGCCGTGCGCCCGTACGTGCGCTCTTCTCCGGCCACGGGGGGAGCGGTTCCATGGTTGGTGCGTGGGTCGGCCCGCTGTACTGGATCCAGTGGGCTGGGGGACACCGCCACCTCAATCCCCGCGGGTGGCGGACCGGTCCGGGAGGCGATGCCCGCCTCCCGGACTGTGCGTGTCGGTGCACGCGCGCGTGCGGTGCGCAAAGCATGTACGGAGCGTGCGCACCGCCGCGCGAACCTCGCCGAATTGGCCGAAAGTCGCCCCCTCCTCTTGCGGGCGATCAACGCTCCCACCACGGCAATTGAGGGCGCGAAGGGCGTTCTGGGGGAGCGTACAGGGGGCGCATTCGCGTCGTGGTCGCCTTGCCCCGTGCGGTGGTTCGCCTCTTCCGGCAGTCTTCCCCCTCACACGGGCTCAGGCCGGTCCTGCGACAACTCCGGGAAATCTTCCGAGGATCAAAGGCGGCCCCACCGCCACTCCGGAGCGCGTCCTTCATGGCAGCATGGGGATCCGGTTCGTACCGTGCATGGTTGTCCACAGCCTGTGGAGGCGTCGATGCGGTGGTTGGTGGGATGGAGCAGCACCGCCTCCGGTGCCGCCACGCCCGGCTCCGCCGGCGCCACGGGCTACGACGGCGAGACCGTCCACCCCGTCGGCTCCCAGCTGCTGTGGGGCGACCCCGACCCGCTCTGGGCGGTCGGCGACTGGCGCCCCGACGAGGTGCGCGTCATCAGGGCCGACGCCCAGAACCGCATCGCCGTCCTCGGCACCTGCGGCGCCACCGACGAGGAACTGCGCCTCGGCCTCTTCACGGCGCGCGGGGGCGCACTCCGGCATCTGACCGCCTGGTCCGGCAGTTACACCGCCGTCGTCCAGGTCGGCCGCCGGATCACCGTCTGCGGCGACCTCGCGGGCGCCCGCCCGGTCTTCCACACCCCCTGGGCAGGCGGAACGGCCTACGCCACGGCCGCGCTGCCGCTCGCCGACCTGATCGAGGCCAACCTCGACTACGGTCACCTCGCCGCGCTCCTGGCCGCCCCGGACGTCCCGGCGGCGGTGCACGACTCCACCCCGTACGAGGGCGTCCGGCGCATCCCGCCCGGGCATGCGCTGATCCTGCGCACCGGGGCGCGCGAGGTGGCCGGGTACGAGCAGGTCGCCTCGCTGGCGGTCGCCGCCCCCGCCGCCGACCCCGACCGTGCGGTGGACGCCGTACGGGACGCGCTCGTAGAAGCGGTACGCGCGCGGCTGTCGGCCCCACGGCACGTCCCGGACATCGACCCGGGCCCGGTGCCCGGCATGGGCCCCGCCGAACGGCGCGCGGCGCGCGGGATGCCGGTGCCGGGCATCGGCGCCGACCTGTCCGGCGGCCCCGCCTCCGGCACCCTGGCCCTGCTGGCCGCCGGGCTGCCCGGCATGCCCGGCACGGTCCTCGGCCACGGCACGGGCGCCGGCGAGCGACTCCTGGCGGTCACCTTCAACGACCTCGCCGTCGGCGGCCGGGAGGCGGAACTGGAACGCGCGGGAACCCTGGCGGCCAACCCGCGCCTGCACCACGTGGTGGTGACCGGCGGTGAGGACATGCTCCCGTACGCCGACCTGGAGGGCCCGCTGACCGACGAACCGGGCCCCTCCCTCGTCCACGCCGCCCGGCACCGCGCCCGGCTCGCCGCCGGCAGCGCCGACCACTTCACCGGCTACGGCGCCCGTCAGGTGCTGGACGCGCACCCCGCCCGCCTCGCCGACCTGCTCATGGACCGCAAGCGACGGCACCTGGTGCGCCCGGTCGCCGCGCTCGCCAAGGCGGACGGTTCGGTGATGGTCTCCGCGCGCGTGTACAGCGCGGCGCGGCGGCTGGCCCGGACCCCCTACCGCGCGGGCGTCGAGTCCCTCGCCGAGCGCCTGCTGCGGCGCCGCTTCGACGAGCCCGCGGGTGCGGTGGGCGCGTCCCTCGCGGCGCTCAGCTGGGCGAGACCCGGGCCGGCGGCGCGCTGGCTGACGGGTGAGGCACTGGCTGAAGTATCGGTTCTGCTCCAGGGGGCGGCGAACCGCTCCGGCGTCGGACCCGGACAGCGCCCCGGCGACTACCGCGCGCGTGCGGTGCTGGCCCGGCACGCGGCCGACATCCGCGTCCTGGAACAGGCCGCGGAGATCCGCTCCCAGCGCCTGCACGCACCCTTCCTGGACAACCAGGTGGTCCGCGCCTGCCGGGAACTCCCCGAGGCGCTGCGCGTGCAGCCCGGCGCCCGCGCCAGCATCCTCCGTACGGTCCTGGCGGGCGCCGGCGTCGCCGACCTCCCGCCGGGCTGGGGCGCCACCTCCCACGCCTCCTCCGCGGCCGCCACCCGCACCGGCCTGCGGGTGGCGGCCGACGACCTGATCGACCTCTTCGCCACACCGCTGCTGGCGCAGGCCGGCCTGGTGGAGGCCCGGGTGGTCCGCAAGGCGCTCCGCGGGGCGGCGGCGGGCGAACCCCTCCCGCTGGACGGGCTGGCCGACCTGGTCTCCCTGGAGCTGTGGCTCCGCCGCCTGCTGTCCCGCCGGGGCACGTGCTGGACGGGAACACCGGCACGCGCGCGTGCCGTCCCCGCGGGGATCCGGCCGATGCGGGGCGCGCTGGCGTCGGGAGCGTGACCCGCCGGGGCGAAACCCCCGTGCCCGATCCGGCCGGCCCGGCGACAATGACCCGGTGCGGTACCGAATCCTCGGTGTGACCCAGGCAGTCGACGACCAGGGCGCGCCCATACCCGTCGGCGGCCCACGCCTGCGCGCGCTGCTCACCGTCCTCGCCCTCCGCCCCGGCCGCACCCTCACCCCCGAGACCCTCATCCACGAGATCTGGGCGGCCGACGACGACCCGCCGCTGGACGCCCCGGCCGCCCTCCAGGCCCTGGTCGGCAGGGTCCGCCGCGTCCTCGGCCGGGGCAGCATCGCCTCCACGCCCGGCGGCTACCGGCTGGACGCCGCCGAGGACGACGTCGACCTGCACGTCTTCGAACGCCTGGTACGCGAAGGCACCGCCGCCCCCGAACCGGCCGCCGCGCACCGCCTGCTCACCGAGGCGCTCGCGCTGTGGCGCGGCCCCGCCCTCGCCGACCTCCCCGACCGGGCGACGGCCGCCGCCCGCCCCGAGGCGCTCCGGCTGGAGGCCATCCGCGGCCGCGCCGCCGCCGCCCTCCGCCTCGGCCGCGCCTCCGACGTCGTACCGGAACTCACCGCGCTGACCGCGGCGCACCCGTACGACGAGACGCTGCACGCCCTGCTCATCCGCGCCCTGCGGGACACCGGCCGCCCGGCGGACGCGCTCGCCGGGTACGAGGCCGCCCGCCGCGCCCTCGCCGAAGGCCTCGGTACCGACCCCGGTCCGGAACTCCGGGCCCTGCACGCGTCGTTGCTGAGCCGGGACCCGGCCCCGCCGGCCGCACCGGGGCCCCGCACCGGCAACCTGCGTCCACGGCTGACCTCCTTCGTGGGCCGGGAACCCGAACTCGACGCGGTTCGTTCCGAATTGCGCAGGGCCCGCCTCGTCACCCTCACCGGACCGGGCGGCTCCGGGAAGACCCGTCTCGCCGAGGAGGCCGCCGCCGGGCTCCCGCAGGCATGGCTCGTCGAGCTCGCCCCGCTCGACCGGCCGCAGGCGGTGCCCGGCGCGGTGGTCAGCGCGCTCGGCCTGCGCGAGACCGTGCTCCTGACCAACGAACTGGCGGCCCCGCAGGCCGACCCCACGGCCCTGCTCGTCGAGTACTGCGCGCGACGCAGCCAACTCCTGATCCTCGACAACTGCGAACACGTCGTCGAGGCGGCGGCCACCCTCGCGGAGACCCTGCTCACCCACTGCCCGGGGCTCACCATCCTCGCCACCAGCCGTGAACCCCTCGGCGTCCCCGGCGAGTCGGTGCGCCCGGTCGAGCCCCTCGCCCCCGAGCAGGCGCACCGGCTCTTCGAGGAACGCGCCGCCACCGTCCGCCCCGACCCGGGCGGCGCGCCGGACGACCGGACCGCCGTCGACGAGATCTGCCGCCGTCTGGACGGCCTGCCGCTGGCCATCGAACTCGCGGCGGCCCGGCTGCGGCTGCTCACGCCCCGGCAGATCGCGGACCGGCTGGACGACCGATTCCGCCTGCTCACCTCCGGCAGCCGCACGGTCCTGCCCCGCCAGCAGACCCTGCGCGCGGTCGTCGACTGGTCCTGGGACCTGCTGGACGAGCGGGAGCGGACGGTCCTGCGCGAGGTGTCCGTCTTCGCCGGCGGCTGGGACCTGGCGGCCGCGGAGTCCGTGTGCAGCGGTCCCGTCGCCGACCTCGTCGGTGCCCTCGTCGACAAGTCCCTGGTCGTCGCCGCACCGGACGGCGCCGGCGGTATGCGCTACCGCATGCTGGAGACCATCCACGAGTACGCCGTCGAGCGGGCCGCCGAGGTCCCGGGGCTGCGCGCGGCGGCCGAACGCCGGCACGGCACGTGGGTGCGGACGCTGGTGGAGGAGGCGGCGCCGAAGCTGCGGTCCGCGGACCAGATCCCGTGGATCGGCCGCCTGGAGACCGACCTCGACAACATCCGTGCCGCGCTCACCCGCGCGGTACGCACGGGCGAGGAGGAACTCGCGGGCCGGATCGTCCTCGCCGTCAGCTGGTTCTGGTGGCTGCGGAACTACCGCCTGGAGGCCGTCGCCTGGATGGGCGCGGTGCTGCGTCTGGGCATCGCCAGGGACGCCCTGCCGGACGGCGCGGGCCCGGAGGAACTGGGCGCGGCGGCCGACGCGGCGGACCCGGTGGGCGTCCTGCTGGCCGCTCCGGACGCCGAGGCCGGGCACCCGCTGTACGAACTGCGCATGGACCTGCGGCTGTTCGACCTGCTGCTCGCGTCGGAGTCCCCCTCGGCCGGCGGCCTGGTGGCGGACGAGCGGGCCCCGAAGTACATCGCGCTGGTCCGGGCCGCCTTCGAGAAGGGCGGTCCCCGGTCCGCCCGGCTGCCGGGCCTCATCTGGCCGCTCACCGCCTGGTTCCTCGGCAACTCGGCTGACGTCGGCCCCGACATGGCCGCGGTCGTCGCCAACTGCCGTGTGTACGGCGGCGACTGGGAGGTCGGCGTCACCCTGATGTACCGCGCCCACGTCCTGGTCGACTCGCCCGGCAATCTACGGGGCGTCGACGAGGACCTGGCGGAGCTGCGCATCCTCAGCAGGCGGGTCGGGGACCGCTGGATGTGGGCGCAGGTGTGCAGCGCGGCCGGCGAGGCGGCCATGGCGCGCGGCCTGTACCGGGAGGCGGAGGGCGAGTACGAGGAGGCGCTGCGGCTGGCCGGCGAGGTCGGCGCGCACGCCGAGACGCCGTTCCTGATCGCCCGGCTCGCCGAGATCGCCTACCGGTCCGGCGACCGGGAGACCGCACGGGCCACCCTGGACCGGGCGAGCGAGGCCTCCGAACGGTACGCGGTGGCGGAGTCGCAGGCGTTCGTGGCACTGCTGCGGGCGCACATGGCCCAGGACGAGGGGGACGTCGCCGGGGCGCGGGAGTTCTGGGAGGCCGCCCGCGCGGCGACGCTGGGCGGTACCCCGCCGCCCCAGTTCATGGCGGGGTTCCGGGCCGTCGAGGCCCTGATCGTGGCCCAGGAGCAGGGCCCGCGACGGGGACTGCCGATCGTGGCCGACGGGCTGCGCGAGGCGATGGCGGCCCGGTGCGCCGAGGTGATCACGGCGGCGCTGGCGGACGTCGGCGCCGACCTGCTGGCCCGGCTCGGCGATCTGGCCGGCGCGGTACGGCTGTTCGCCGCAACCGACCACTGGCGGGCCGGCGGCGCCCGTGCCGAGCCGGAGCGCGGCCGCGCCGAGCGGATCGACGCCGCGGCCCGGGCGGCGCTGACCGCCGAGCGCTACGCCGCCGAGCGCACCCGGGGCGCGTCACTCACCGAGGAGGACGTGCTGCGCGAACTGGGCGGGACGCCCACGGGCCCCGCTAGTTGCAGCTGAACCTCGAATCGGCCCAGTCGGCGAGTGCCACCGAGTCCAGACCGGTCCCCGGTTCGACGACCAGACGCACGGTCCGTTGTCCGGTGAGGTCCACGTGCACGGGTACGGCCGCCTGGCCGCCCTCGACCGTCCCGGACCGCCACAGCCGCTGCCCGTCGGCGTAGACGGAGAAGACGACCTTGCCGAGGCCGAGCGTCATGTCGTCGACGCCGGCCATCGCGTCGTAGGCGGTGCACTCGCGGTTGAGGTCGATGGTGACGGAGGACCAGCCGTGCACGGTGACGCCGTTCGCGTACCGTTCGCCGGCCACCGATTCCCCGTACCGCTGCCACACCCAGCTGCTCTCGCCGAGCCGCATCTCGGGCCGGGTGCCGTCGCCGGTGACGTCGAAGCGCAGCTCGCTCCACCGGTAGACGACCGGGGCGGGCGGCGGAACGGGCACCGGGGTGGGTGTCGGCGTCGGGGTGGGGGCGGGCCTGGGCACGGGAGCGGGGGTCGGCTTCGGCGCGGGGCTCGGTGTGGGGGACGGCTTCGGGCTCGGGGTCGGGCTCGGGGTGGGCCGCGGGGTCGGCTCGGGGGCGAGGACGACCGGCTCGGGGTGCGGCGGCCGCTTCGGCGGGGTGGGGGCGGGGGTCGGTGCCCCCGGCTCCACCGCCGGCGCGGACGGGGCCGGACGGGCGGCCTCCTTGGCCGGATGGCCGTCGTTCACCAGGGCGAGGGCCAGCGCGGCGGCGGCCACGGCGACCACCCCTGCCGCGATACCGGCCTTCACCGACGCCCCCAGCCCCTCCGAGGCCGCGGCACCCCCGCCACCGCCCGCACCGCCGGACGAACCGCCCGCCGCGGCGGCCGCGCCCGCGGCCCCCGCTCCGGCGCCGCCGGCGATGATCCCGAGCGCCTTGGCGTATCCGGCGGCACCGAACCAGCCGATGACCGCGACCGGCACGACGGCCGGGATCCCGGCGGCGACCTCCTCGATCTGCGCGGCTGCCAGCCGGCACCTGGCGCATTCCTCCAGGTGCTTGCGCAGCCCCCGTTCCGCGCGGATGCGCAGCTTGCGGCGGGCGTAGCCGCCGAGCTGGTCGGCGTAGCGGGCGCACTCCTCGTCGTCGACGAGGGAGGCGCTCACATGGGCCTGGAGGTAGGCCTGCCTGAGTCCCTCGCGGGCGCGGCTGGCCAGGACGCGGGTGCCGTTGGCGTCCAGCCCGAAGAGCGGGGCCACCTCGCTCGGCGACTCGTCCTCGACCTCGGTGTGCCACAGCACGGCCTGCCAGCGCTCGGGCAGCGAACGGAAGGCCTGCATCGCCATCGACTGCTCGGCCTCGTGCATCGCGCGCACGTCGGCGCCGAGGTCGAGGGTGTCGTCGCCGGCGGCCTCCGGGTTCCGCGCGGACTGCGCGGCGAACAGGGCGAAGTCGTCGACCAGTTGCTCGCGCCGGGCCGACTTGGTCCACTGCGCGGCGACCCGCCGGACGGAGGTGAGCAGATAGGCGCGCACGGCGTACTCGGGACCGGACCCGCCGCGCACCGCCTGCAGCATCCGCGCGAACACCTCGGCGGTGAGGTCGTCCGCGGTGTGTCCGTCCCGGCAGCAGGTGCGCGCATAGCGCCGTACCGCGTCCGCGTGCCGCCGGTACAGCTCCTCGTACGCGGAGTCGTCGCCGCCCCGCATCCGCTCGATCAACTGGCTGTCGGCTGGGGGCCGTTCACGCGGCGGCGGGAGGAGGCTGCCGCTCCGCTGTGCCGGAACGTTCCCCTCCGGCGGTTCCTCGGCGGGCGGTACACCGGCCCGCCCGCCCTGGCTGGGCACCTGCTGCGAGGTCAGTTCCTCACCGGCGGACTCGTCCCACCCGTCAACGCTCATCGCGGCACGCCCCCGACGCCCCAGCCCAACCCGACCGAATCACCGGGTCAGAGTGCCACATCGGCTTTTGTCCAGCCCCCGGAGTGACGGACCTACCACTCGTCCGAGCGCACGGGTCAGCTCGGTGCACCGATCTTCACCCGTGAGGGGAAGCGCGAGGGACAGGAGCCCGTCCCCCCGCGAGGGGGTGCGGGCTCCGCGCCGACCGGCCGTCGACCGGCACCGGCACCGGCACCGGCACCGGTACAGGCACCGGCACCAGCAGCGTCAGGGCCGGGACCGCAGTCCCTCCAGCAGGATGTCCAGCAGCCGTGACGAGGCAGCCGCCTGCTGTGCCGGGTCGGGCAGCGAGGGAGCCGCCGTGGCGATCACCAGCAGCACGTCGGACACCGACACGTCCGGCCTCAACTCGCCTGCCGCACGCGCCCGTTCCACCAGTCGTCCGACGACCTCGAGCAGCGCGCCCGCGCCCGCGTCGTCGTCGGCCGGCAGCTCCGGCTCCTCGGACACCAGCCGCAGCTCGCCCGCGCCGGACTGGGTCCGCTGGTGCGGCACCCGGGCCTCCTCGACGCCGGCCACGGAGCCGCCGACCTCCTCCGGCACCCCGACACGCAGCACCTGCGGCGGCAGCAGCCGCCCCGCCCCCGACGCCACCGACGTGCGCAGGAAGCGGGACAGCGCCGACCACGGTTCGTCCTCCTGGCCGAGCGCGGCCCGCGCCTGATCGGTCAGCCGGGAGGTCTCCTCCTCGGCTATCCGCCGGACCAGCACGTCCTTGCTGGGGAAGCGCCGGTACACGGTGCCGACCCCCACCCGGGCCCGCCGCGCCACGTCCTCCATCGGCGCGCCGTAACCCAGTTCGCCGAAGACCTCGCGTGCCGCACGCAGCACGTGCTCCAGATTGCGCTGTGCGTCCACCCGCAGCGGCGTCGTGCGCGGCCCGTCGCCGCGTCCGCTGCCCGCCGCCGCGCTCACCGTTCCGCCGCCCGTCGCGAGCGCGGAAGCCGATGCCCAATGAGTGTCCTGAATATGCATCTGTGTTCCCCCGGTTAATGACGTCTCCCCCCGGAGACGCTCCCCGCACTGTGAAAGCCGGAGCGAGTGGAACTGTCGCCGGTCCACCGGCCGTCGGCCGGGCGGACCCGCCTGTCGCGGACCGTTCGGCCACATCCCCTACACCCCGTCGACACACGAACATAGTTGAGAGGCTGTCAATTCAGAAGGGGGACGTTCCGCACGGAGCGCCCCCCGATCGGAGTACGGGTCGCATAGATCCCGATTCGCTGGCTTCGCGCCCCCTCGCCCGCCCCCACTGACCTGGCCCCTTTCGTCCGCTCCTGACCGTGCGCCGGATGCGCCCCGCGGCGGCCCGCCGGTCACACAAGTTGCCGGGGCTGTGGACAAACAAGAGTCACGGGTGCGTCATGGGACGGTGAAGGAACGTGCGCGCATTCTCGTTGTCGGCGGCGGCTACGTCGGGATGTACACGGCCCTGCGGCTCCAGCGGAGGCTGAAGGCGGAGCTCAGGCGGGACGAGGTCGACATCACCGTCGTCACCCCCGATCCCTACATGACGTACCAGCCGTTCCTGCCCGAGGCGGCCGCGGGTTCGATTTCCCCTCGTCATGTCGTCGTACCCCTGCGACGCGTTCTGGACCGGTGCCATGTCGTCATCGGCGAGGTGACGTCCGTCGACCACGCCGCGCGCACCGCCGAGGTCACCACCCTCGCCACCGCCGAGGAGCGAAAAGGCGCCACTTTCCTCGAGTACGACGAACTGGTCCTCGCGCCCGGCTCGATCGCGCGCACGCTGCCCGTCCCCGGTCTCGCCGAACACGGCATCGGCTTCAAGACCGTCGAGGAGGCCATCGGGCTGCGCAACCACGTCATCGAGCAGATGGACATCGCCTCCTCCACCCGCGACCCCGCGATCCGCGACGCGGCCCTCACCTTCGTCTTCGTCGGCGGCGGCTACGCGGGCGTGGAGGCTCTCGGCGAACTGGAGGACATGGCCCGCTACGCCACGCGGTACTACCACAACGTCCAGCCCGAGGACATGAAGTGGATCCTCGTCGAGGCCACCGACCGGATCCTCCCCGAGGTCGGCCACGAACTGGGCCGCTACACCGTCACCGAACTGCGCCGCCGCAACATCCAGGTGCTGCTGGAGACCCGCCTGGAATCCGTCGCCGACCGCGTCGCCGTCCTCAGCGACGGCCAGCGCTTCCCGACCCGCACGCTCGTCTGGACGGCCGGTGTCAAACCGCACCCCGTGCTCGCCGCCACCGACCTGCCGCTCACCCCGCGCGGGCGGCTGAAATGCACCG
The DNA here is from genome assembly GCF_042897315.1 of Streptomyces sp. NPDC001068. Lineage (NCBI taxonomy): Bacteria > Bacillati > Actinomycetota > Actinomycetes > Kitasatosporales > Streptomycetaceae > Streptomyces > Streptomyces sp. NPDC001068. The sequence continues at coordinate 477,123 of NZ_JBIAYD010000008.1, forward strand.
CCGAGCTGACGATCGACGGCGTCGACCACGCGTGGGCCGCCGGCGACGCCGCCGCCGTCCCCGACGTCACCGCCGCCGAACCGGGTACCGAGACCGCCCCCAACGCCCAGCACGCGGTGCGCCAGGCCAAGATCCTCGGTGACAACGTCGTCCACGCGTTGCGCGGCGAACCCCTGGACACCTACGCCCACGCCTACGTGGGCTCCGTCGCCTCTCTGGGGCTGCACAAAGGAGTCGCCCAGGTCTACGGGCGCAAGCTGAAGGGCTACCCTGCCTGGTTCATGCACCGTGTCTACCACCTGAGCAGGGTGCCCACCTTCAACCGCAAGGCCCGGGTGCTCGCCGAATGGATCCTCGCCGGACTCTTCAAACGGGAGATCGTCTCGCTCGGCTCACTCGAACATCCCCGAGCGGAGTTCGAACTCGCGGCCGGTGGAAAGCCTCCTCACAGTCCCTCCGACGACTCGAACGGGTCGTCCTGACGGAACTCAGGAACTCCACGGCCCGCCCCGGCGTCTGACGGATGTCGCCGCCGACGGCCACCCTGCCAGACTGCCCCCCGACCGAGCACAAGGCTCTTTCCCAGAACTGCACCGGGGGACATCCCCCGGCCCCCGGCCGCTCCCGTAGCAGGCCGGAGACGACGACACGAGGCAAGGATTCGTGAACTTCACGCGCTGGAGCGCCCGGCTCCCCGGAACGCAGCGCCGCGCCGCAGCGCGGACCGAACACACGGTCTCCCCGGACCGACGAGGGGACGGCTCCGTGCCCGCCGCCCGCGTCGAACAACTGGCCGACGACCCGCCCTGTGTGCCCGCCGTCGACGAACTGCCCGCCCGCGACGTCCTGGACCGCGTCCCGGCCCTGGTCGCCCTGGTGCACGGCCCCGACCACCACATCGCGTACGTCAACGACGCCTACACGACGGCCTTCGGCGTACGCCCCCCCCGGCGCCCCCGCCCGCGACGCCCTGCCCGAGCTCGCCGAACTCGGCCTCCTCCCCCTCCTCGACCAGGTCCTGCGCAGCGGCAGACCCCGCACCCTGAAGTCGCGCAAGGCACTCGACGGCCGCACCTACACGTTCACCTGCACACCCGTCGCCGAGAACGCCGACCACGACGGCGGCGTCCTCCTCTTCGCCACCGACGTCACCGACCACGCGGAGGCGGCCGAGCGGCTGCGCGCCAGCGAGCGACGCCAGCGCGAGACGGCCGTGACCCTCCAGCGCAGCCTGCTCCCGCAGGAACTCGAACAGCCGGACGACCTCCGCATCGCCGCGACCTACCAGCCCGGCGGCACCGAGGCCGCGGTCGGCGGCGACTGGTACGACGTCATCACCCTCGGCGGCGGCCGTACCGCCCTCGTCATCGGCGACGTGATGGGCCGGGGCGTGCGGGCGGCGGCCGTCATGGGCCAGCTCCGTACCGCGGTCCGCGCCTACGCCCGCCTGGACCTGCCACCGCACGAGGTACTCCAGCTCCTCGACGGACTCGCCACCGAGATCGACCCCAACCAGATCGCCACCTGCGTCTACGCCGTCCACGACCCGAACGAGGGGCGACTGGTCTACGCCTCGGCCGGCCACCTGCCGATCCTGGTCCGCGACGAGACCGGCAACGTGCTGCGCACCGACGAGCCGACCGGCCCGCCGCTCGGCACCGGCGGCTGGATCCACTCCTCGGGCTCGGTGCCGCTCGGCCCCGGCTCCACGGCCGTCCTCTACACGGACGGCCTGGTGGAACGCCGGAACGAGGACCTGGACGAGGGCATCGCGGCACTCGAACGCGCGCTGGCCGGAGCGACCGGCACCCCGCAGGTCGTCTGCGACCGCCTGGTCCGCTCCGCCGGAGTCACGGCCGACCACGACGACGACGTCGCCGTCCTGGTCCTCCAGCATCCGGCGCGCACCGGCCACGACGGCGAGCTGTTCCGAAACGCGGCGCTGGAACTCCTCGGCGGTGTCGAGGCGGCGCCGCGCGCGCGGGCGTTCGCCTCCGGCGTCCTGACCAGCTGGCGTTTCCCGGTCGAACTCCACGACCTGGGCGTCCTCGCCACGAGCGAGCTGGTCGCCAACTCGCTCCAGCACGGCACCCCGCCCATGCGGCTGCGACTCCGTCGCACCGACCGCCGCCTGATCATCGAGGTGACGGACGGCGACGACCACCTGCCGCGCCGGCGCCGCGCGGAACCGGGGGACGAGTCGGGGCGCGGCATCGCGATCGTGGCGACGATCGCCTCGGGATGGGGGTCGAGGAGAACGCCCGGGGGCGGGAAGGCCGTCTGGTGCGAGTTCCTGCTGCCGAAGGGGTGAGAGGGCCGGGCTCCGGCCGCGGACGAGCGGGAGCCGGTCGCGCCCCTACGCGGAGACGGACTCCGCGGCGGTGCCGCCCCTCGCCACGACCACGCTCTTCGAGGCGAGCCACGGCCGGTCCTGCGCGGGGGTCAGCCGCCGCCCGAGCCGTACCGCCAGCACGCTGATCCCCAGCGAGAACAGCAGGAACGTCACGATGTACGGCGCGGGCAGCGAAGCCGCCAGCGGGCCGCCCACCGCCGGGCCGACCGCCAGCGCGAGCTGCTTCACCAGGGCGAACGCCGAGTTGTACTGACCGGCCAGGCCCGTCGGTGCCAGGTCGGCCACCAGCGGGGCGACCGTGGGTGACAGCATCGCCTCGCCCAGCCCGAACAGCGCGTAGGTCGACACGAACGCGGCCGTCGCCATCTCCCGGCTGCCGTGTCCGAGTCCCGCGTACCCCGCCGTGACCCAGGCGACCGCCCAGATCAGACCGACCACCGCGATCACCCGGGACCGCCGTCGACGCTCCACGAACCTGAGCACGGCGAACTGGGCGACGACGATCATCAGAGTGTTGGCGGCCAGCGCCGTCCCCAGCGCGGACGTCGATATCCCGGCCGCCTCGACGCCGTACGCGCTCAGCCCGGACTCGAACTGTCCGTAGCAGGCGAAGAACAGCACGAAGCCCAGCACACTCAGCTGCACCATCGCCCGGTTCCCGAGCAGCTGCTTCCAGGCGCCCCGCGCCGACGGCGCCGGAGCACCCGCGATCCGCGGCGCGTGCGGAATCCGCACCGTCGACATCACCGCGGCCAGCAGCAGGAACATCGCCGCCTCGATCGCGAACAGGAGCGTGAACGAGGAGACCCGGGTGGTGTCGACCAGATGGCCGCCGATGAGACCACCGACGCCCAGCCCCAGGTTCTGCAGGAAGAACTGCATCGCGAACGCCCGCGACCGGGTCTCCGACGTCGAGCAGTCCACGATCATCGTCGCCAGTGCCGGCTGCATGACGGCCTGCCCGGCCCCGAGCAGTGCGGCCGCGGCCAGCACGGTCCCCGCGTGGCCGGCCAGCCCAAGGCTCAGCGCACCTATCGCGGCCGTGACCAGAGCGGTGAGCAGGACCGGCAGGGGGCCGCGCCGCACGATCGCCCGGCCGGCGAACGGCAGCACGATCAGCGCGGCCACGGCGAAGACGGCGAGCACGAAACCCGCCGTCATGGCCCCCAGTCCCCGCACCTGCGCCACATAGACGTACAGGTAGGGGACGGTGAAGCCGAGCCCGAACGCGCTGAGTGCGTTGCCCACGTGGATCCGGCGCATCGCTGCGCCCATCGCCCTGGTCACGTTCACCTCTCTCAGGTCGTCAAGTCAGCGGACTACTGAAGTCTGAAGACTTAGAAGCTAAAGTTCGAAGCTAAAGACTACATGACGAAGGACTTCAACGCCAAGGTCGTTCGTGCGATACTGCGGGCATGGCCGACACCACCGGCGCCGGCGAGCCGACTCTCGACGAACAGATCGCCGCCTATCAGCGCGAGTTCCAGGACCTGGACCCCCAGGTCGAGAAGGTCGTCTCGGCGCTGTCCCGGCTCAACCGCCGGATGAACGTCGCCTACGGCCGCCAGACCGCGGGCCTGGGCATCAGCAACGCCGAATGGGAGGTCCTCAAGGCCCTCGTCCTGTCCGGCGCCCCCTACCGCCTGGGCCCGAGCGAACTGGCCAAGCGGCTCGGCCTCACCCCGGCCGCGATGACGCACCGGATCGACCGGATGGTCGCCGAGGGGCTGGTCACCCGGGAGCGGGACGAGTCCAACCGCGTCCGGGTCATCGTCGAGCTGACCACCGAGGGCCGCGAGAAGTGGCTGGAGGCGATGCGCCTCGCCTCGGTCTTCGAGGAGGAGCTCCTCCAGGACCTCACGTCGGCGGAGCGTGGCGTGCTCGGCGAGGTCCTCACCAGGCTGCTGCGTCGCGTGGAGCACGCCCAGCCCGACGCCGGCGGCCGCCTCACCGACCTGGACTGACGCAGGTCACGAGGCCGGGAAAAAATCTTGACAGGGGGTACTTGACACCCCCCTGGCTGATCCGTAAAGTTCTTCGGGTTGCCACGGAGCCGTAACGGTTCTCCGGCAGCACCTCCGCCGCATGAGCGGCACACAAACCATCAGTACGATCTCCCGACCGGGTTGATTTCGGCGCGCCCGAATTCAATTCGATTTCGGGTCTCCGTGCTGTCCGGTCGAGCCACTAAGGCCCGATTGGGCAACGGGAGGCGGATCCGCTAAGGTTTGAGACGTCGGAACGGCCCAACAGCCGGGAAGACAACACCCGCTGACTGGGAATCAGACGCCGAAAGGATCTGATAGAGTCGGAACCGCCGGAAAGGGAAACGCGAGAGCGGAAACCTGGAAAGCACCGAGGAAATCGGATCGGAAAGATCTGATAGAGTCGGAAACGCAAGAACGAAGGGAAGCCCGGAGGAAAGCCCGAGAGGGTGAGTACAAAGGAAG
>NZ_JBIAYD010000009.1:0-475657 GCF_042897315.1 Streptomyces sp. NPDC001068
TGGATGCGCCCGAACCTCTTCGCCAACACCCCCGACATCCTGCACGCCTACCTCCAGCACGGCCACCGTCCCGCCTTCGAGGTCCGCGCGGTCCTCGCCGCCACCCTCTCCCCCACCTGGGGCATCTACAGCGGCTACGAACTCTGCGAGAACACCCCCCTCAAGGACGGTAGCGAGGAATACCTCGACTCCGAGAAATACCAGCTCAAACCCCGCGACTGGACACGCGCCGGCACCGAGGGCATCGCCCCCCTCATCACCCGCCTCAACACCGTCCGACGCGCCCATCCCGCGCTCCGCCAGCTGCGCAACCTGGTCTTCCACGCAACGGACAACGACTCCGTCATCGCGTACAGCAAGCGCGCGGGGGCCGACACGGTCCTGGTCGTCGTCAACCTCGATCCGCACCACACCCAGGAGGCCACGGTCTCGTTGGACATGCCGCGACTCGGCCTGGACTGCGGCGCCGCCCTGTCCGTGCGGGACGAACTGACAGGTGAGACCCACGCGTGGGGCAGGACCAACTACGTGCGCCTGACCCCCGGCCGGGCACCGGCGCACGTGTTCCAGGTAGGGCGACCGACACCAGCGAACGGAGGACCCAGCGCGTCATGACTGTCAACGACCCCGTCCCGGACACCTTCGAGGACACTCCCGCAAAGGACCGGGACCCGGAGTGGTTCAAACGCGCCGTGTTCTACGAGGTCCTCGTCCGTTCCTTCCAGGACAGCGACGGCGACGGCATCGGCGACCTGAAGGGCCTCACCTCCAGGCTCGACTACCTCCAGTGGCTGGGCGTCGACTGCCTCTGGCTGCCGCCGTTCTTCAAGTCGCCGCTGCGGGACGGCGGTTACGACGTCTCGGACTACACCGCCGTCCTCCCCGAGTTCGGCGACCTCGCCGACTTCGTCGAGTTCGTGGACGCCGCCCACCAGCGCGGCATGCGCGTGATCATCGACTTCGTCGTCAACCACACCAGCGACCAGCACCCGTGGTTCCAGGAGTCCCGCAAGGACCCCGACGGGCCCTACGGCGACTTCTACATGTGGGCCGACGACGACAAGCAGTACCAGGACGCGCGGATCATCTTCGTCGACACCGAGGTCTCCAACTGGACCTTCGACCCGGTGCGCGGTCAGTACTTCTTCCACCGCTTCTTCTCGCACCAGCCGGACCTCAACTACGAGAACCCCGCGGTGCAGGAGGAGGTCCTGGCCGCGCTGAGGTTCTGGCTGGACCTGGGCATCGACGGCTTCCGGCTGGACGCGGTGCCCTACCTGTACGCGCAGGAGGGCACCAACTGCGAGAACCTGCCGGCCTCCCACGAGTTCCTGAAGCGGGTCAGGCGCGAGATCGACGCGATGTACCCGGACACCGTGCTGCTGGCCGAGGCGAACCAGTGGCCGGAGGACGTCGTCGACTACTTCGGCGACTACGCCAAGGGCGGGGACGAGTGCCACATGGCGTTCCACTTCCCGGTCATGCCGCGCATCTTCATGGCCGTCAGGCGGGAATCGCGCTACCCGGTCTCGGAAATCCTCGCCAAGACCCCGGCCATCCCGTCCGGCTGCCAGTGGGGCATCTTTCTGCGCAACCACGACGAGCTGACCCTGGAGATGGTCACCGACGAGGAACGCGACTACATGTGGGCCGAGTACGCCAAGGACCCGCGGATGCGCGCCAACATCGGCATCCGCCGCCGGCTCGCCACCCTCCTCGACAACGACCGCAACCAGATCGAGCTGTTCACCGCCCTGCTGCTGTCCCTGCCCGGCTCGCCGATCCTGTACTACGGCGACGAGATCGGCATGGGCGACAACATCTGGCTCGGTGACCGAGACGCCGTCCGCACGCCGATGCAGTGGACCCCCGACCGCAACGCCGGATTCTCCACCTGCGACCCGGGCCGGCTCTACCTGCCGACGATCATGGACCCGGTCCACGGCTACCAGGTCACCAACGTCGAGGCCTCCATGTCGTCGCCGTCCTCGCTGCTGCACTGGACGCGCCGGATGATCGAGATCCGCAAGCAGAATCCCGCCTTCGGACTGGGCACGTTCACGGAGCTGCAGTCGTCCAATCCCGCCGTGCTCGCGTTCCTGCGGGAGTACGAGGACGATCTCGTCCTCTGTGTGCACAACTTCTCCCGGTTCGCCCAGCCCACCGAACTCGACCTGAGGGTCTACGACGGCCGCCATCCGGTCGAGCTGATCGGCGGGGTGCGGTTCCCGGCCATCGGCGAGCTGCCGTATCTGCTGACCCTGGCCGGCCACGGCTTCTACTGGTTCCGGCTCCCCCGAGTCGCCTCCTCCGTCGGCCGCGGGCGCTGATCGTGCGGAGCCGAGGAAAGGACGCGTCACCATGACGAAGACCGTCGACCTCCCCCGGTCCACGGCGACCACCGGTCTGGACCGGCCACTGGCCTCGCTCGGCGGCCTGCTGCGCGACTGGCTGCCCCGGCAGCGCTGGTTCGCGGGCAAGGACCGGCCCGTCACGGATCTCTCCGTGCTCTCCCTGACCGAGCTCTTCCCCGGCTGTCTGCATCTCCTCGTGCACGCGGACCACTCCCCCGGCGGCGACAGCGCCCCCTCCGGTGACTGCTACCAGCTGCTGCTCGGCGTGCGCGAGCAGCGCACGCCCCGGCTGGAACGGGCGTACATCGGCCGGGCCGTGGAGGGCCCGCTGGCCGGACTCGCCGTGTACGACGCCCTGCAGGACCCCCGCGCGGCCGAACTGCTGCTGGAGCGGCTGCGGATGCCCGGCACGGTCGGACCACTGCGTTTCGAGACGGCCCCGCGGATCCGCATACCGGGAGGCCTCGCCCCCCGGCTGCTGACCGCGGAGCAGTCCAACTCCTCGCTGGTGTACGGCGACTCCTACATCCTCAAGGTGTTCCGGCGGATCCAGTCCGGCGTCAACCCGGACCTGGAGGTGCCCGGGGCGCTGGCCGCGCAGGGCTGCGCCCGGGTGCCCGCACCGGTGGCCTGGTTCAGCACCACCGAGCCGAGCCCGGCGACCCTGGGGGTGTTGCAGCCCTTCCTGCCGGACGCGGCCGACGGGTGGACCCTCGCCCTGCGCGCGCTGGCGGCCGGGGACGACTTCGCCACCGAGGCGCACGAGCTGGGCCGGGCCACGGCGGACGTGCACGTCGCGCTCGCCGCCGCCTTCCCGTCCGCCGTCCACGACGGCCACGGGCACACCGCCGAGGCCATGTCCGCGCGGCTGGCGGAGGCCGCGCAGGCGGTGCCCGCGCTGCGCCCGTACGTCCCGGGGCTGCGGGGCGCCTTCGACGCGCTCGCCAGCTGCGACGCGGGTCCGGAGGCGCAGCGGATCCACGGCGACCTGCATCTCGGGCAGGTGCTGCGGGCGGACCGCGAGTGGTTCGTCATCGACTTCGAGGGCGAGCCGTCCCGGCCGCTCGCGGAGCGGCGCAGCACCCAGTCCCCGGTGCGGGACGTGGCCGGCATGCTGCGATCCTTCGACTACGCGGCCCGGCAGCGCCGGCCCTGGCGCCCGGAGTGGGCCCGCCGCTGCCGGGAGGCCTACTGCGCGGGTTACGCTGCGCGGGCCGGCTGGGATCCGCGGAAGAAGCACGCGTTGCTGCGCGCCCACGAGACGGACCGCGCGGTGTACGAGGTGGTGTACGAAGCCCGGCACCGGCCGGCCTGGCTTCCGGTTCCGATGGCCGCGATCGAGCGGCTCGCCCGCTGGGGAGGCTGACCTGATGGCCCTGCGCGACTCCTTGCTGCCCGAGCCCTCCGGCCCGTCCCGGCCCGCGGCCCCGCCGCTGGACGCCGACGACCGGGGACGCCTGCTGGCGGGCGCCCATCACGACCCGCACGCCCTGCTGGGCGCCCACCCGGTGGACGGGGGCACCCTGGTCCGCGCGCTGCGCCCGCACGCCCGTGCGGTGAGCGTGCTCGTCGACGGGGTGCGCAGCCCGCTGGTCCCGGAGGACGACGGACTCTTCGCCGCCGTGCTCCCGTACGCCGAACTCCCCTCGTACAAGCTCCTCGTCACGTACGGCGACGACAACGACGATGTCGACGGCCACGGCGACGGCGACGAGCTGGAGGTGGACGATCCGTACCGCTTCCCGCCGGCGCTCGGCGAGTTCGACCTGCACCTGATCCGTGAGGGGCGGCACGAGCAGCTGTGGAAGGCGCTCGGCGCCGAGCCGATGACCCATGACGGGGTGACCGGCACCCGGTTCACGGTGTGGGCGCCGAACGCCCGAGGCGTGCGGGTGGCCGGGGACTTCACGTGCTGGGACGGCACGCAGTACCCGATGCGCTCACTGGGCGCGGCCGGGGTGTGGGAACTGTTCCTGCCGGGCGTCGGCGAGGACGCGCGGTACAAGTTCGAGATCACCTCCCGGCACGGCGGCCGGTTCCTCAAGTCCGACCCGATGGCCCGCCGCACCGAGGTGCCGCCGGCGACCGCGTCGATCGTGTCGGTCTCCCGCCACGAATGGGGTGACGCCGACTGGATGGCGCACCGGGGTGACACGCCGGTGCACGAGGCCCCGTTCTCGGTCTACGAGGTGCACCTGCCGTCCTGGCGCCCCGGCCTGACCTACCGCGAGCTGGCCGAGGAACTCCCCGCGTACGTGCGTGACCTGGGCTTCACCCACGTCGAGTTCATGCCGGTCGCCGAGCACCCCTTCGGGGGGTCCTGGGGCTACCAGGTCACCGGGTTCTACGCGCCGACCTCACGGCTCGGCACCCCCGACGACCTCAGGTTCCTGATCGACGCCCTGCACCGGGCCGGCATCGGGGTGATCATGGACTGGGTCCCGGCCCACTTCCCGAAGGACGACTGGGCGCTGGCCCGCTTCGACGGGGACCCGCTGTACGAGCCCGGGGACGAACGCCGGGCCGAGCACCCGGACTGGGGGACCTACGAGTTCGACCTGGGCCGGACGGAGGTGCGTAACTTCCTGGTGGCCAACGCGGTGTACTGGTGCGAGGAGTTCCACATCGACGGGCTGCGGGTGGACGCGGTCGCCTCGATGCTCTACCTCGACTACTCGCGGGACTCGGGCCAGTGGACGCCGAACGTGTTCGGCGGGCGCGAGGACCTCGCCGCGGTGGCGTTCCTCCAGGAGATGAACGCGACCGTGTACCGGCGGGCACCCGGCGTGGTGACCATCGCCGAGGAGTCCACCGCGTGGGACGGGGTGACCCGGCCGACCGACAGCGGCGGGCTGGGGTTCGGCCTGAAGTGGAACATGGGCTGGATGCACGACTCGCTGCAGTACATGGCCCACGAGCCGGTCCACCGCAGGTACCACCACGACGAGATGACCTTCTCGATGGTGTACGCCTACAGCGAGAACTACGTGCTGCCCATCTCCCACGACGAAGTCGTGCACGGCAAGCAGGCGTTGGTGTCGAAGATGCCCGGCGACTGGTGGCAGCAACGCGCCAATCACCGCGCCTATCTGGGCTTCATGTGGGCCCATCCCGGCAAACAGCTGCTCTTCATGGGGCAGGAGTTCGCCCAGGGCGGCGAGTGGTCCGAGGCCCACGGCCCCGACTGGTGGCTGCTGGACCCGGCCTACGGCGCCGAGGCCGACCACCGGGGTGTCCGGGATCTGGTCCGCGATCTCAACTCCGTGTACCGCGCGCACCCCGCGCTGTGGCAGCGGGACACCGATCCGGCGGGTTTCCAGTGGGTCGTGGGGGACGCGGCCGAGGACAACGTCTTCGCCTTCCTGAGGTTCGATGCCGAGGCCCGGCCGCTGCTCGCGGTGTCCAACCTCTCCCCCGTGGTCCGTCCCGACTACCGGTTGACCGTGCCCGGGAGCGCCGTCGTCTGGCGCGAGATCCTCAACACCGACAGCGCGCGGTACGGCGGCGGGGACGTCGTCAGCCGGGGGCCGCTGCTGGCCGACGAGGGCGCCGTGCGGCTGACGCTGCCGCCGCTGGGCACCGTGTGGCTGGAGCCCGTCGCCCCGTAGGCCGCCGAGGGGGCCGTCACGTGTCCGGGGGCCCGGGCCGGGGCAGTTCGGGGTGAAAGACCCCGCCGCGCCCGGTCGCGGCCCGGCCGGAGGGCGGTCCTCGGTGCTGCGTACCGTCGGAGTGGAGGAAGAACTCCTGCTGGTCCACCCGGACAGCGGGGAGCCGATGTCCCGGTCGGCGGCCGTCCTGGAGCGCGCCGCGGTGGACGACCCCGGGCAGGGCGTGTTCCAGAAGGAACTGTTCGAACAGATGCTGGAGCTGGCCACCAGCCCGCATCTCCACATGGCGGACCTCGGCGCGGAGATCGCGCGCTGCCGCAAGGAGGCGGCCCGGCTGGCCGGTGAGATCGGCTGCGCGGTGGCGGCGCTCGCCACCTGCCCGCTGCCGGTGACGCCCGCGCTCACCGCGCACGAGCGGTACCGGTGGATGGCCGGGCGGTTCGGCAGTGCCACGCTGGACCAGTTCGTGTGCGGCTGCCATGTGCACGTGTCGGTGGAGTCCGACGAGGAGGGCGTCGCCGTCCTGGACCGGCTGCGGCCGTGGCTGCCGGTGCTGCGCGCGCTCAGCGCCAACTCGCCGTTCTGGCAGGGCCGGGACTCCGGTTACGCCAGTTTCCGCGGCCGGCTGTGGGCGCGCGGCCCGTCGGCGGGTCCCACCGAGCTGTTCGGCTCGGCGCAGGGGTACCGGCGCCGGGTCGCGGACATGGTGGCGAGCGGGGTCATCCTCGACTCGGGGATGGTGTACTTCGACGCCCGGCTGGCGGTGCACTACCCGACGGTGGAGATCCGGGTGGCCGACGTGTGCCTGCGGGCGGAGACCACCGTCCTGATCGCCACGCTGGCCCGGGCCCTGGTGGAGACGGCGGCCCGCGACTGGCGGGCCGGCCGGCCGCCGCTCGACCACAGTGTGAGCATGCTGCGGCTGGCCTCCTGGCAGGCCGCCCGCTCCGGCCTCGACCAGGAGCTGCTCGATCCCGCGACCATGCGGCCCCGGCCGGCCGCCGAGGTGGTGGGCGCGCTCCTGGCGTACACCGCGGAGGCGCTCGCCGGGAGCGGGGACACGAGCGGCGTGGAGGAGGCCGTGGCACAGCTGCTGCACCGGGGGACCGGAGCCGGGGAGCAGCGCTCGCTGCTGGAGCGCACGGGCAGCCTGCGGGACGTCGTCGTCGAGTGCGTGCGCCGCACCCAGGGCTGACCTCCGGTCATCCCGCTCCGTCGCCCCTTCGGTATCCGTCTTGTCGTCCGGGGGATACGAGTTGACCGTTCCTGACACGGGCCGCCCTCCCCTGGGCTAGATTCGACCCGCTCGACAACAGTACCGATCGGGAGGGTCACCCTCCGTACAATCTGGAGCAGCGCATGCGCGACTACGCCCTCGCTCCGACTACCGCTTCGACCCTGGCCGGCGGGCTCGCCGACAGCGTCTTCGAGACGGCGGACCGGAACCCGACCCTGCCGGTGCTGGCGCGCCGGCCCGATACCGCCGCCGTGGGCTGGGAGGAGATCACCGCGGTCGAACTCCGCGACGAGGTGGTCGACCTGGCCAAGGGTCTGGTCGCTTCGGGTATCTCACCCGGTCACCGGGTGGCCGTGATGGCGCGGACCCGCTACGAGTGGACCGTGTTCTGCCTCGCGCTGTGGTCGGTGGGCGCCGAGGTGGTGCCGATCCATCCGACCTCCGCCCGGGACCAGGTCGAATGGATCCTGCGGGACGCCCGCTGCGTGGCCGTGGTGGTCGAGGACGAGCTGGCGGTGATGACCGTCGGCACGGTGTGCCAGGGCCTGCCCGGGCTCAAACACGTCTGGCAGCTGGACGCGGGGGCGCTGCCCGCGCTGGTGCAGCAGGGCGCGTTCGTCCCGCTGACCACGGTGGAGTCGCTGCGCCGGATCGTGATGCCGGACTCAACGGCGGCGATCACCTACACCTCGGGCACCTCGGGCCGTCCGCTCGGCTGCGCGCTGAGCCACCGCAGCCTGGCCTACCCGTGCGACACCCTGCTCGCGGGCTGGGGGCACACCGCCGCCCCTGCCGGCGAACAGGCCTCCGTACTCGCGTACCTGCCGTTCTCGCACGTGTACGGCCTGATGGTGATGGTGCTGTGCCTGCGGGGCGGGGTCCTGATGGGTCACGAGCCGGAGATGACGGAGGGCGCGCTGGCGTCCGCGCTGCGCAGCTTCCGGCCGACCTATCTGTACGCCGTGCCGTCGGTCCTGGAGAAGCTCTACAAGACCTTCCTGCGCACCGCCCACCAGCACGGCCGGGGCGCCCTGTTCGAGCGCGCCGCGGACACCGCGCGGGACTTCGCCACCGCCCAGGAACGGCAGCGGCTGGGCACCGGCGCCGGGCCGGGGCTGGACCTGCGGCTCCAGCACGCCCTGTACGAGCGCACGGTGTACCGCAAGCTGCGGTCCGTGCTCGGCGGGCGGGTGCTGCGCGCCACCTCGGGCGGGTCCTCGCTCAGCCGTGAACTCACCCTGTTCTACGAGGGCATCGGGATCCTCGTGCACGACGGCTACGGCCTGACCGAGTCCAGCGGCGGGATCACGATGCAGCCGCTGGGCCGCGAGAAGTCCGGCACGGTCGGCCAGGCGCTGCCCGGCACCCAGATCCAGGTCGCCGACGACGGCGAGATCCTGGTCCGCGGGCCGTCGGTGTTCCAGGGGTACGTGGGTGACGACTACGCGACCCGGGCCGCGCTGCGCGGTGGCTGGCTGGCCACCGGGGACATCGGCCGGCTCGACCCCGAGGGCTATCTGACCATCACCGGCCGCAAGAAGGACGTCATCGTCACCAGCAGCGGCAAGAGCGTGGCACCGGCCCCGCTGGAGCAGCGGCTGCGGATGCATCCGCTGGTGCACCAGGCGGTGGTGGTCGGCGACGACCGGCCCTGCGTGGGTGCCCTGATCACGCTGGACCCGGAGTTCCTGACGCACTGGCGGGGTGCCCTGTCGCTGCCGGGCGACTCGGCGGGCCGCGAGACGCGCGAGGAGAACGCGTTGCGCGAGGAGATCGCCCGGGCCATCGCGTCCGCCAACAGCGCGGTGTCCCGCTCCGAGTCGATCCGCGTCTACCGGGTGCTCCAGGAACCGTTCGCCCCCGGCAACGGCATGCTCACGCCCTCCCTGAAGCTCCGCCGGGACGCCATCGCGCACCATTACGCGGCCGAGATCGAGGCCATGTACCAGGCCCGGACGCGCGCCGCCCGCCGGACGGGCCCGGCGGAGCCCGCCGACTGGGACGAACCGGACGACGTGTTCCGCTGAACCGGGGACGCGTATACGCGGCGGCAGGGGGAACTCGCCGCGATGGGGAGATCCGACAGCAGTGACGGCCCTGATCCCCGAGGGCCGGGAGAGACGACATGGCGACCGGGCCAGCGCGCGACCACAGCCGCTCCACGGAGGAGACCCTCGAACGGACAGTCTCCTTCCCCGGCGAGCTGCCCAACGTCACCGGTGCCCGGCTGGCCGCGGACGGCTACCTGGCCGAACTCTCCCGCACCTCGCCGCCCACCGCGCCCGAGTGCTGGGACGACATCCTGCTGGTGGTGACGGAGCTGGCCGCGAACGTCGTCCAGTACGCGCCGGGGCCCTTCGAGCTGCGGATGCGGCGCACGTACGACGGCGTGCACTTCACCATGCACGACACCAGTCAGGTCCAGCCCGAGCCGCGGCCCTTCCATCCGCGGCACGGCGGCGGCGGAGTCGGCTGGCACCTGCTGCACACCCTGTGCGACCAGGTCAGCGTGGTCGTCACCGAGACCGGCAAGGACATCCACGTCTTCCTGCCCTGGTGAGCAGCGGATCCCGGCCACGGTGAGCGGCCGTCCCGGTCACTCGGGACGGTGCGCGACCACCCCGAACATCGTCACCGACATGTGCAGCGCCCCCCGCCCGGCGGCCTCGGTGAGGTCGGCGTACAGGGTGTCCCGCTGCAGCTCGGTGAGGGCACCGGCGGTGACGGCGGCCTCCCCGAGCATGCGGATAAGCGGCCAGGCGACCGTGCGGTGGTCCTGGAGCAGGGCCTGCGAGCCGCGGTCGTCCACCACGAAGCCGGCCGCGCTGAGCTGACCGACCAGGCGGCGCCCCGAGTAGGGGTTCGCGCCCTGCAGGGCGACCCCGGTCAGCGCGTGCACGACCGCCGGGTCGCCAGGGTGCAGCACGGTGGTCCCCCAGTCGGTGTCCAGCAGCGCCACCCGCCCGCCCGGCCGCAGCACCCGGGCCATCTCGGCGACGGCCCGGTCGGGGTCGGTCAGGTGCTGGAGCACCCGCTCGCACCACACCAGGTCCATGGAACCGTCCGGCACCGGCAGCGCGGCCGCCTCGCCGTGCATGAAACGGACCCGGCTCCCCGGCGACCGCTCCTCGGCGACCGCCCGCAGGCTCGGATTGGGTTCGACGCCGACGGCGACCCCGTCCGGGCCCAGCGCGGCGGCCAGGACCCGGGTCTGCGAACCGGTGCCGGAGCCGATGTCGAGCAGCCGCTCGCCGGGCCGTATCGCCAGCGACTCCTCGGCCCAGGCACGCAGTCGCCGTACTCCCGGATTGGCGTCCTGGGAGTCCAGGGCGCCGACCAGCGGGGTCACGCGGTCGGGGTCGATGTGCCGCTTCTGGAAGCCCGTTCCGGGCTGGATCTGCGCCATGGCGGGCACTCTACTGGCGTACGTGATCGTCGTGGACGACCTTGCACCGGACGGAAGTGCGACGCATATCCGTGCGACAGCCGGTTACTCCTCTTGATCGAGGGGCATGCTGGAGCCCATGCGTTCGTCTGCCTGCGCCGCCCGGCTGGCGGAACGGCGCCGGGCACGGTGGGATCGGACTGGTGCGAGGCAGGCGTTCCAGGGCATGCGAACGGCGTGACCCGGGCCCCTGGAGCAACGGAAAGGGATGGACACCGTGACACGACCCAGGATCCTCGTGGTGGGCGCAGGCTTCGCCGGAGTGGGGTGCGTCCGCCGCCTCGAACGCAGACTCGGCCCCGACGAGGCCGACGTCACCCTGGTGTCGCCGACCTCCTACCAGCTCTATCTGCCGCTGCTGCCGCAGGTCGCCTCGGGGGTGCTGACACCGCAGTCGATCGCCGTCTCGCTGCGTCGCAGCAGGAAGTACCGCACCAGGATCATCCCGGGCGGCGCGATCGGCGTGGACCTCAAGTCCAAGGTGTGCGTGGTCCGCACCATCACCGACCAGCTGGTGAACGAGCGGTACGACTACATCGTGCTGGCCCCGGGCAGCGTCACCCGTACCTTCGACATCCCGGGTCTGACCGAGCACGCCTTCGGCATGAAGACCCTCGCCGAGGCCGCCTACGTCCGTGACCACGTCATCTCCCAGCTGGACCTGGCGGACGCCAGCGACAACCCCGCGGAACGGGCCGCGCGGCTGCAGTTCGTGGTGGTCGGCGGCGGATACGCGGGCACCGAGACCGCGGCCTGCCTGCAGCGGCTCACGCACGCGGCGCTGCACCGGTACCCGAACCTGGACCCGAAGCTGATCAGGTGGCACCTGATCGACATCGCGCCGAAGCTGATGCCGGAACTGGGCGACAAGCTCGGCCGCAGCGCCCAGGAGATCCTGAGCCGCCGCGGAGTGGAGATCTCCCTCGGGGTGTCGATCGAGAAGGCGGGTCCCGAGGAGGTCACCTTCACCGACGGCCGGGTGGTGCCCACCCACACCCTGATCTGGACGGCGGGTGTGGTGGCCAGCCCGCTGATCGCCACCCTGGGCGCGGAGACCGTCCGGGGCCGGCTCGCGGTGAACGCCGAGATGACCCTGCCGGGCCAGGACGGCGTGTTCGCGCTCGGCGACGCGGCCGCCGTACCGGACGAGGCGAAGCACGAGCCGGGCGCGGTCTGCCCGCCGACCGCGCAGCACGCCATGCGGCAGGGCAAGGTGGCCGCCGACAACGTCATCGCGACCCTGCGGGGCCAGGCGCTCCAGCCCTACGTGCACAAGGACCTCGGGCTGGTGGTCGACCTCGGCGGCAAGGACGCGGTCTCCAAGCCGCTGGGCATCGAACTGCGGGGGCTGCCCGCCCAGGCGGTCGCCCGCGGCTACCACTGGTCGGCGCTGCGCACCAACGTGGCCAAGACCAGGGTGGCGACCAACTGGCTGCTGAACGCGCTGGCCGGCGACGACTTCGTCCGCACCGGCTTCCAGTCCCGCAGGCCCGCCCGGCTGAAGGACTTCGAGTACACGAACACGTACCTGACACCGGAGCAGGTCCGGGCCCGTGCCGAGAGTCCCGGCGACGTCACCGCCTGACGCCGGGCGCGGCCGGTGAGCACGGCGGGGCGTGCCGGGCCCGGCACCGCGGGACGGTCGCTGCCCGCGGAGCTCCGCGGACGGCTCGCGGCGGCCGATCCCGGGCTGCTCCGTCTCACCGCGGGCCTGCGGACGGTTCTCGCCATCACGCTCACGCTCGTCGTGCTCGCGGCCCTGCGGCTCGACGTGTCGCATCTGGTGGCGGGGGCCATCGCGGCGATGGTCGCGACGTTCGCGATCCGGGAGAAGGGGCTCGCGCAGCAGGCCGTCACGCTCGCCCTCGGCCTGCCGGTGGCGCTGGCCTCCATGTCCCTGGGCGCCCTGCTCAACCAGCGGGTCGTCATCGGTGACCTGTTCTTCGTGGCGCTCATCTTCTGCGCGGTCTACAGCCGCCGGTTCGGCGACCGGGGCACGGCGCTCGGGCTGATCGGGTTCCAGATCTACTTCGCCTCGCTGTTCGTGCACGCCACCGTGCCCATGCTGCCGGAACTGTACGTCGTGATCACGGTCGCCTTCGGCGGCGCGGCCCTGGCCCGTTTCGTGCTCGTGCCGCAGACCCCGGCCGGCGTCCTCGACCGGCTGCGGCGCGCCTTCCGGGGCCGGTTCGCCCAGCTGGTCGCCGCGCAGGCGGAGTTGCTCGACGCGGAACCGGACGAGCTCGACAAGGCCGTGGAGGAGGTCCGGGTCAGGACCGCCCGGCTGCACGAGACGGCGCTGCTGATCCAGGGGCGGCTCGAGGACGGCACCTCCGACGAGGCGGTGGCCCGGCTGGTGCAGCGCCGGATCGCGGACGCCGAGATCGCCGCCGAGCGGCTCGGGCTGATGCTGCTCACCGCGCGCAGCGCCCGGCGGGCCGACACGCTCACCCTGCATCTGCCGGGGGCCCACCTGCCCTCCGCGGCCCCGCTGCCGGTCCGGGACCAGGCGCTGGACCAGCTGCGCCTGGACCTGGAGGCGCTGCGGCTACTGGTGCTGCGGCCGCCCGGCCCGCGGTCCGGGACCGCGCTGTCCCAGGTCCGCAACCGGCTGCTCGGCTACCGCGAGGAGGAGAACCTGCCCCTCGCGGAGCCCGCCGTGCAGGACGTCTTCCGGGGGGTGGGCGAGGCCGCCCGCGCCGTCATGGGGCTGCGGATCGCGCTGGACGGGCCACAGGACGAATCCGACGACACCCCGGCCACCGCCAGGTCCCGCGAGGAACTCGACGCCGAGGACGCGGCGATCGAGGTCGCCGAGGAGGAAGGCGGGACCGAGGAGCCGAGCGGACTGCACCGGCCCACCACGCGGGCGGCGGTGCAGGTGGCCGTCGGCTCGTCGCTGGCGATCGTGGGCGGCGAGTTCCTGTCCGCCCAGCGCTGGTACTGGGCGGTGCTGACCTGCTGGATCGTGTTCCTGAACACCGCGTCCACCGGCGAGATCCTGGTGAAGGGCTACCGACGGCTGCTCGGCACGGTCCTCGGCGTGGTGGCCGGCATCGGACTGGCCGGGCTGGTCGGGCACCACACCTGGACCGCGTTCGCGCTGGTCCTGCTGTTCGTCTTCGCGATGTTCTACTCGGCGCCGCTGTCGTACACCCTCATGTCGTTCTTCGTCACGGCGATGCTGGGTCTGCTGTACACGCTGCTCAACACGTACAGCCTGGACGTCCTGGTGCTGCGGATCGGGGAGACGGCGCTCGGCGCGCTGTGCGGGGTGATCGCGGCGGCGGTGGTGCTGCCGGTGCACACCGGCCGCCGCACCGACGAACTGCTCGTCACCACGCTGGACCGGCTGGCCGACGTGACCCGGGCCGCCGCCGACCAGTTGAGCGGGGCGCCGCCCGCCGATCTGGTGGAGAAAGCCCGTGACCTGGACCAGGCGCTGGCCGACCTGCGGGCGGCGGTGCAGCCACTGACGCATCCGATCACCCCGCTGCGGTCCCGCCGGGACACCGCCCGCTATGTGGTGGCGCTCCTGGAGACCTGCGCCTATCACGCGCGGTCCCTCGCGGCGACCGCCGAGTTGCTGCCCACCCATCCCGCGATCGCGGCCGATCCGCGGCTGCGCGGGGCCGGACGGCGGATCGTGCACAACATCGAGGCGATCGCCGCCCAGGTGGACGGCGAGCGGCCGGCCGGGGAGATCGAGACCGGCCCCAGCATCGCGGCGATGCTGGAGCCGGGTACGCTGCGCGCCCCGCGCTACGGGCGGGTCACCGACCGGGTGCTGCGTCACCTGCAGCGTCTCGACGAGGCGGTGACGGGTCTGGCCCGGCCCCTGGACGTGCCGGTCCGGCCGCGCCCCGTCTGACGTCCGGCCGGGGTCACTGCCGGCCGAGGGCCTGGCTGCGGACGCGGGCGCAGCTGCGGCTGATGAGGCGGGAGACGTGCATCTGGGAGATGCCCAGGTGTTCGGCGATGCGGCTTTGGGTCATGTCCTCGAAGAAGCGCATGTAGAGGATGGCGCGTTCGCGTTCGGGGAGCAGCCGCAGCCCTTCCTTGGCGGCCTCGCGGTCGATGACGGTGTCGTAGGAGCCGTCGGTGTCGCCGAGGGTGTCGGCGAGGTTGTAGCCGTCCTCGCCCATGGACAGTTCGGCGTCCAGGGACAGGGTGGAGAAGCTTTCCAGGGCCTCCGTTCCGGCGTTGACCTCGTCCTCGGTCAGGCCGGTGTGGGCGGCGAGGTCGGCGACGGAGGGCTGTGGGCTGCCCGGGGTCTCGGTGAGTTCGCGGAGGGCGACGCGGACGCGGTTGCGGAGCTCCTGGACGCGGCGGGGGACCCGCAGGGCCCACATCCGGTCGCGGAAGTGCCGTTTGACCTCGCCGGTGATGGTGGGTACGGCGTAGCTCTCGAAGGCGCCGCGGGAGGGGTCGTAGCGGTCGACGGCCTTGACCAGGCCGAGGGCGGCGACCTGGCGCAGGTCCTCCACGGACTCGCCGCGGTCGCGGAAGCGGCCCGCGATGCGGTGTGCCATCGGCAGCCAGGCGGCGACCAGTTCGTCGCGCAGGGCCTCGCGTTCGGGGCCGTCGCCGAGGGCGGCGAGCCGGGCGAACCTGGACGCGGTGTCGGGGGCGTCGTCGTGCGGACGCCGGGGCGGGGTGGGCGTGCCGTGGCCGGACGTGCGAGAACGGTTGTTCGACAAGTCGGTGAGCATGCGGACTCGATCCTGAACGGTGGGTTCCAGGGCATCACCGGAACGTGGTTCCGGGACTCGACCCCGAACTGCGGTGTCAGAGTCGCCGCGGGAACACCGCCCGGACCGCTGTGCGGGCCGGGGGCGATGGAGCTGCTCCCACTGGCGCGCGCCTCCGGTCCGAAGCACGACACTCCGCCTGCCCCTTGACGCCGGACGCAAACACCGCGGGGAGGATTCGGGGTCGCCGGCTCGGCCTGACGGCGCGGCGCGGTCGGTCCGCGTCTCAGCCCAGCGGCACGACGGCGGTGATGCGCTTGCCCCCGCGGGGCAGTCCGGCGACCTCCACGTCACGGGCCAGCCGGCAGACGATGGGCCAGCCGCGTCCGCCGGGACGGCCGCGCTCGTCCGGGACCCGGTCGGCGACCGGCAGCGCGTCGCTTCGGTCGCTGACCGACACGCGTACCGCGCGGGCGTCGACGTCCACGTCGAAGCCGGTGATCCCGCCGCCGTGCAGGATCGCGTTGGTGGTCAGCTCCGAGGTGACGAGCAGGGCGTCGTCGAGGGCCTCCGCGGCGCACGGCACGGCCTGTCGCGCGACCTCGCCGCGGACCGCTCTGCGGGCGTCGGACGGGCGCAGCGAGGGCCGGCGGCACTCGGTCGGTATCACCGCTGGTTCGGTCCGGAACGTCTCGTGCATCCCTTCGCTCCCTGACTGGTGGACCGGTGTGGATCGGCGGGCCCGTCGGTACGGGCCTTCCCCCTTCGCCTCACCGGCAGGAGCGCCGCCAAACACATCCGGGGGCGGCAAGGGCTTCCCCGAGTGAAACGGGTCACGTAGCCTGTTCCCGGGTACCTGAGAAGGCCCTGGATGGTTTAGCGTTCATCCATACGTGGTCGAGGAGTCGACGGCAGGTCCTCCCCGCACCACCGTTTGACGGCCCTGGCTGGCCTCCCCCGTCCAGCCAGGGCTTTTTAACGCCCGGACGCCGGTGACAGACGATTCTCATGCCCTTCGAGGTGCCCGGCGCGGCGGCAGCGGCTGAAATGGGCGTAGGGAATGCCCCCGTACCCTCGCCGGCGAGGAGCCCCGCGCCATGACCAAAGCCATCAAACTGCTGACCGCGCTGCCGCAGGCGCAGCGCGAGCGCCTCATGGAACTGGCGGAGGAGGTCTCCTTCCCCGAGGACGCCCGCATCTTCGAGGCCGGGGGCACCGCGGACCGGTTCTGGGTGATCCGCTCGGGCGCGGTCAACCTGGACCAGGAGGTGACCTCCCACAAGCGGGTCACCGTCGCCACCCTGGGCGCCGGCGACCTGCTCGGCTGGTCATGGCTGTTCCCGCCGTACGCCTGGGACTTCGGGGCGGTGGCCTTCAGCCAGGTGCGGGCCTACGAGTACGACGCGGCGGCCGTGCTCGCGCTGTGCGTGGAGGATCCGCTGCTGGGGCTGTCGCTGGTGCGGACCGTCGCCGAGATCCTCGCCAGCAGGCTGGAGGTCACCCGGGGCAAGCTGCTGGACGCGTACGTGGGCCGACGGCCCGCCTAGGGCCTGCCGGCGTCGCGAGCCGGTGAACCCTTCCGGTCGCGGCACCAGCGGTCAGACGCGGTAGCGGCGCAGGGCGGGCGCGACCGCGGCGAGCACCAGCATCACCGCCACGACCAGCAGCCCACCGCCCGCGACGGCCGCACGCGGCCCGAACGCGGACCCCATGGTCCCGTGCAGCACGTCGGCCAGCCGTGGGCCGCCCGCGACCACCACCGTGAACACGCCCTGCATCCGGCCGCGCATCTCGTCGGTCGCGGCGGACAGCAGGATCGCGCCCCGGAAGACCATGGAGACCATGTCGGCGACGCCGGCGGCGGCCAGGAAGGCGACCGCCACCCACAGGTTGCGGCTGAGCCCGAACCCGGCGACGGCCGCTCCCCAGCCGACGACCGCGCCGATCACCATCCAGCCGTGCCGGCGGGCCCGCGAGAACGTGCCGGAGAAGAGCCCGCCGAGCACCGCGCCGACGGGGATCGCGGCGAACAGCAGGCCGAGTGCCAGCCCTTCGCCCCACGAGCCGAAGGTCTCCGCCGCCAGCTGCGGGAACAGGGCGCGCGGCATGCCGAAGACCATCGCGATGATGTCGGCCACGAACGACAGCAGCAGCACCTTGTGCATCGAGATGTACCGGAATCCCGCCACCACCTCCCGCACCCCGGCCCGGCGGGCCGCCGCACGGGCCAGCGGCGGCAGGGCGGGCAGCCGGTACACCGCCCACACCGTGACGCACAGCGCCAGCGCGTCGATCAGGTACAGCTCGGGCAGGCCGATGACCGGGATCAGGGCACCGGCCAGCAGCGGCCCGATCACCTGACCGGTCTGCATGACCGTCGAGCCGAGGGCGTTGGCCGCGGGCAGCTGGCCCTCGGGGACCAGGCGGGCTATGGAGGCGGTGCGGGCGGGGGCGTTCAGGCCCCAGAACGCCTGCTGCACGGCGAGCAGGACCATCAGCGCGGCCACCGATTCCATGCCGGTGACGGCCTGGAGCCAGAACAGCAGCGAGGTGACGGCGATGCCGCAGTTGGTGACCAGCAGCAGCTTGCGGCGGTCCATCGCGTCGGCCACCGCGCCGCCCCACAGGGCGAAGACGATGAGCGGCAGCAGTCCGGCGAGGCTCGCGGCGCCGACCCAGGCCGAGGACCCGGTGATGTCGTAGATCTGCTTGGGCACGGCCACCGCGGTGAGCTGGCTGCCGACCGAGGTGACGATCGTCGAGGTCCACAGCCGGCGGTAGGCCGGGACGGCCAGCGGGCGGGTGTCCATCGCCCAGCGTCGCCAGCCCTGCCGTGGCGGGGGCGGGGACGCCGTGGTGTCCTCGGGGGGCTGTATGCCGGACTGGGTGCCGCTCTCGCTGGTGTCCACGGAGTTCCTGGTGTCCTGGTCCTCTTGGTGCTCACTACATCTTTCGACTGCAGGATCACTATCCCAGCAACTTCCGCGACCGCCGAACCAGCCGTCTCGGGATCCGGCCGCACCCGAGGCCCTGAGCGTCAGGATCCGGCCACCAGCATCACGCCGAGCCCGATCATGGTGAGGGCCACCAGAGCGTCCAGCACCCGCCAGGCGGCCGGGCGGGCGAGGTACCGGCCGAGCAGCCGGGCGCCGAACCCGAGGGCGGCGAACCAGCACAGACTGGCCAGCGCGGCGCCGATGCCGAAGGTCCAGCGCAGGTCGCCGCGGTCGGCGGCCAGGGAGCCGAGCAGGAAGACGGTGTCGAGGTAGACGTGCGGGTTCAGCCAGGTCATGGCGAGGCAGGTGAGCACGGCCCGGCGCCGCGAACCGGCCGCCCCGCCCTCGGTGCGCAGCCCGCCGCCGCCCGGCCGCAGGACCCGGCGGGCGGCCAGGACGCCGTAGCAGAGCAGGAAGGCGCCGCCGACCAGGCCGACGGCGCGCACCGCGCCGGGCCACGCCACCACCAGCGCGCCCACCCCGCCGACACCGAGCGCGATCAGGGCGGCGTCGGACAGGGCGCAGATCCCGACGACCACGAGGACCGCGTCCCGGCGGATGCCCTGGCGCAGGACGAAGGCGTTCTGGGCGCCGATGGCGACGATGAGCGAGAGGCCGCTGCCGAAACCGGCGGCAGCCGCGGCGAGGGTGCTGGACATGCCCTCGACCGTAAGGAAGCGATCTCTGGACGTACAGCTAAAGATTCTTACGTACCCTTAGCGCTGCTGCAGAAGGGAGGGGAGTCGGTGGAGCTTCCTCTCGACCAGGTCCGGACACTGCTCGCGGTGGTGGACGAGGGCACCTTCGACGCGGCGGCCGCGGCCCTGCACGTGACGCCCTCGGCGGTCAGCCAGCGGGTCAAGGCGCTGGAGCAGCGGACGGGCCGGGTTCTGCTCCGGCGCACCAAGCCGGTGCGGCCGACCGAGTCGGGCGAGGTGCTGGTCCGGTTCGCCCGGCAACTGGTCCGGCTGGAACGCGACGCGCGCGGCGAGCTGGGCATGCGCGGTGCCGGGGAGCCGACCAGGGTGACGGTCGCGGTCAACGCGGACTCACTGGCCACGTGGTTCCTGGGCGCGCTCGACGGCATCCCGCACGTCTTCGTCGAACTGCGCCGGGAGGACGAGGAGCACACGGCCGCGCTGCTGCGCGAGGGGCTGGTGATGGCCGCGGTGACCTCGTCGGCGGACGCGGTGCCCGGATGCTCGGTGCGGGCGCTGGGGCGGATGCGGTATCTGCCGGTGGCCGCACCGGAGTTCGCGGCGGAGTTCGCCGGGGAGCCGCTGGTGGAGGCGCTCGCCGGTGCGCCGGTGATCGTGTTCGACCGGGTCGACGACTTCCAGGACGGGTTCGTACGACGGCTGGGCGGCACGGGTGCGAGTGCGCTGCGGCACTACGTGCCCACGTCGGAGGGGTTCGTGGACGCGGTGACGGCGGGGCTGGGGTGGGGGATGGTGCCCGAGGTGCAGGCCGCGCCGCGGTTGCGGGAGGGGCGGCTGGTACGGCTGGGCGGGCCGGAGCTGCGGGTGGACGTGCCGCTGTACTGGCAGCAGTGGAAGCTGGACTCGCCGGCTCTGGGCGCGCTGGCGGATTCGGTGGTGCGGACGGCCGGGGGTGCGTTGCGCCGGCCCTGAGGGGTCCGTGGACGGCGTGTTCACAGGGAGCGTTCGGCACTCTCCAGGAGCATCTCCAGTGCCGTCGGATAGGCGCTGGTCACCATCGTCCTCGCCAGCAGGGGGGCCGCTTCCGCGATGCGCGGGTGGGTGGCGGCCGGCAGGCGGGCGTAGGTCGAATGCCACTTGGCCTCGTCCGCCCGCTGGGAGTCCGCCGGCAGGGTCAGGGAGGCCGCGTCCAGTGCCGCGAACGCCAGCGTCTGGTCGATGAAGGCGTGGTAGACGCGGACCGTCTCCGCCAGCGGGAAGCCGGCCGTGCGCAGGACGTCCAGGATCGCCTCGTCCGCGGCCAGTTCCTGCGCCCGGCCGGTCACCCGGTTCGCCGTCAGCAGGGCCGCCTGCGGATGGGCCAGGTACTCCGCGTGGATGCGCAGGCCGATCCCGCGCAGGTCGGCGCGCCACTCCCCCGTGGGCGCCCAGCCGGCCAGTGCCTGCCCGATCAGGGCGTCGCCGATCGCCAGGGTCAGGTCGTCCATGCCGCGGAAGTAGCGGTACAGGGTGCTGGGGTCGCAGTCCAGGGCCAGGCCCAGGCGGCGGGCGGTGAGGCCCGCGCTGCCGTGTTCGCGCAGCAGCCTGAGGGCGGTCGCCACGATCAGCCCCTCGGACAGCACGGTGCCGCCGCGGGTGGGCCGGCGCCGGCGGCGCTTCTCCTCCGGTACGACCGGTTTGGGCATCGGGCGCTCTCCCTGGGTCCGTGCGCCGAGGACGCTGTCATGCCGGCGCTCTCGTGCCGACGTTCTCGTGCCGGCGCTCTCGTGCCGACGTTCTCGTGCCGGCGCTCTCGTGCCGACGTTCTCGTGCCGGCGCTCTCGTGCCGGTGCTCTTATGCCAACGCCATTGACCTTATGCCATGGTCCGGCGTTTGATTCCCGCCGGGCGCCCCCGTACCCGGCCTCGCACACTGTTCGAGAAGGAGAATCCGCCATGCGTGTACTGCTCGTGGGAGCCGGTGGTGTGGGCACCGCCGTCACCCGGATCGCCGCCCGCCGCCCGTTCTTCGAGGTGATGGTGGTCGCCGACTACGACCCGGCCCGCGCCGAGGCGGCCGTGGCCGCCGTCGGCGACGACCGGTTCCGCGCGGAGCGGGTCGACGCCTCGGACGAGGGCGCCGTGACCGCCCTGCTGGCCCGGCACGGCTGCGACGTGCTGCTCAACGCCACCGACCCGCGCTTCGTGATGCCGCTGTTCCGCGCCGCCCGCGCGGCCGGCGCCGGCTACCTCGACATGGCGATGTCGCTCTCCCGCCCGCACGCCGAGCGGCCGTACGAGGAGTGCGGCGTGAAGCTGGGCGACGAGCAGTTCGCGCGGGCCGGGGAGTGGGAGGAGGCCGGCGCGCTGGCGCTGGTCGGGATGGGCGTGGAGCCGGGGCTCTCCGATGTGTTCGCGCGGTACGCGGCCGACGAACTCTTCGACGAGATCGAGGAGATCGGCATCCGCGACGGCGCGAACCTGACCGTCGACGGCTACGACTTCGCGCCCTCCTTCAGCATCTGGACCACGATCGAGGAGTGCCTCAACCCGCCGGTCGTCTACGAGAAGGACCGCGGCTGGTTCACCACCGCACCCTTCAGCGAGCCGGAGGTGTTCGACTTCCCGGAGGGAATCGGACCGGTGGAGTGCGTCAACGTCGAACACGAGGAGGTGCTGCTGGTGCCCCGCTGGGTGGACGCGCGGCGGGTCACCTTCAAGTACGGGCTCGGCGGCGAGTTCATCGACACGCTGAAGACGCTCCACCTGCTCGGCCTGGACAGCACCACGCCGGTGACCGTGCCCGGCCCGGGCGGCCCGGTCGCGGTCTCGCCGCGGGACGTGGTCGCCGCTTCGCTGCCCGACCCGGCGACCCTCGGCGACCGGATGCGCGGCAGGACCTGCGCGGGCACCTGGGTGCGCGGCGTCAAGGACGGGCGGCCGCGCGAGGTGTATCTCTACCACGTCGTCGACAACGAGTGGTCCATGGCGGAGTACGGTTGTCAGGCCGTGGTGTGGCAGACGGCCCTCAACCCGGTCGTCGCCCTCGAACTCCTGGCCACCGGCGCGTGGTCGGGCTCGGGCGTCCTCGGTCCGGAGGCGTTCCCGGCCCGCCCGTTCCTCGACCTGCTGACCGAGTACGGCTCGCCCTGGGGCCTGCGCGAGCAGTGACCGCCCGCGAATTTTCCGGGACTTGACCGTTTCGGAGGCGCCCGCTCCGGTGACCCGGAACCGAGTACGCGCCGAAACGGCAGAGTCGACATGGATCGCAGGTGAATTCGATGGAGGACTGGCGAGACCACGCCGAGTGCCGCGAGGAGGACCCCGACCTCTTCTTCCCGGTCGGCACCACCGGGCCTTCGCTGCACCAGACGCGGCGCGCGAAGGCCGTGTGCGAGCGCTGCCCGGTCCGGGAGCAGTGCCTGGACTGGGCGATGGACACCGGGCAGACCGTCGGTGTCTGGGGTGGTACGACGGAGGCGGAGCGCCGGCTGCTGGCCCGTCGCCGGCAACGGGCCACGCGCCGGATCAGCTGACGTCGGCCGGAGCCTCGGCGGCCGGCAGCCGCAGGGTGAACTCGGCTCCCTCGCCCGGTTCGCTCGCCGCCTCGACGGTCCCGTCGTGGGCGGCCACCAGGTGCCGCACGATCGGCAGCCCGAGCCCGCTGCCCCCGGTACGGCGGCTGCGGGACTTCTCCGCGCGCCAGAACCGGTCGAAGACGTGCGGCAGATCGTCGGGGGCGATGCCCTTGCCGGTGTCGGTGACGGTGAGCAGGACCTCGTCGCCGTCCCGGCGGGCGGCCAGTGTCACCGTGCCGTCCACGGGGGTGTGCCGGATCGCGTTGGACACCAGGTTGCCGAGCGCCTGACGCATCCGCACCGGGTCGGCGTCGAGCCAGACCGTGCCGTCCGCGTCAGTCAGCAGCGCGACCCCGGCCGCGTCGGCGGCCACCCGGTGGGCGGCGGCGACCTGCTCGAACAGGTCTGCGGCGCGCACCGGTTCGCGGTGCATGCGCAGGGTGCCGGCGTCGGCGGCCGCCAGGTCCTGGAGGTCGTCGATGATCCGCTGGAGCAGCAGCGCCTCCTCGTGCAGTGAGGCCAGCAGCGCCGGGTCCGGGGCGACCACACCGTCCCGGGTGACCTCCAGCCAGCCCCGGATGTTGGTGAGCGGACTGCGCAGTTCGTGGGCGATGTCGCTGACCATCGCCTTGCGCTGCTCCTCGAGGCGTTCCCGGCGCTCGGTGAGGTCGTTGAACGCCTCGGCCAGCAGCCCGGTCTCGTCCCGGGTGCGCACCGGCGCCCGCGCGTGCAGTTCGGGCGGCTGGCGCACGGCGACGGTCAGCGCGCGCAGCGGCCGCACCAGCCGGGTGGCGACCACGGCGGTGACGGCGACGGTGAAGGCGAGGACCAGTCCGGCCGCGCCGACGATCTTCGCCTTGTTGGTCCGGGACATGTCGAACCGGGGCGCGGTCTGGTCGCCGAGGCCCAGGAAGAGTTCGGCGGGCGGCGCGGCGTACGGTTCGAGCTGGGTGCGGCGGGCGCTGGTGACGCAGTTCTTCCCGGCCTGGTCGTCCCGCGCCAGGTCGCGCCTGGACTTCTTGGTGGTGAACAGGAAACCTCCGGTGACCGGGTTGCGTCCGGTCTGGTCGAAGGTGAGGTACAGCTGTCCGGCGAGGTCCATGTCCTTGGCCTGGAGGCAGGGCCGGACCAGGTCGGTCAGCGCGGTGAGGGCTTTCGACTCGGTGCGGGTGGTGCCGAGGTACCCCTTCTTCATCGCCATGATGGGGTCGTCCAGTCCGCCGCAGCCGATCGAGCGGAAGGCCGAGGTGTCCGTGCCGTCGTCGTCGACCAGGTAGGGCCGCCCGCTCGGGGTGTGGGCGACGGTGGTGCGGATGCCGTAGACGTCGTAGCAGGACCGCTCCTTGTCCGCCACCGCGTCCAGTTCCCCGCGCTCCTTCGCCGTCAGCCGGTAGGGGCCGACCACGCGCGGGTCGATGCCGCTGAGCTGGGCGCCGGACTGGGTGTAGGTGTCGGTGTGCAGCGGGTCGATGGCCGCGGCCGGCCGGGGCGGCAGCGCGGTGCCGCGGACCGCCGAGTCGGCGATCAGGGTGCGGTCGGCGGTGGTCAGCGCGACCCTGCGGCCGGTCCGCGCGGCCAGCGCGCGGACCGTGTGCGCCACCCCGCTCCAGTCGGGGTGGTCGGCCGCGTACCCGCTGAGCTGGGCGAGGATCTTGTTGTCGGCCGCGAGGTCCTGGCCCTGCTCCTCCTCCAGCGCGCTGGTGGTGGTCGTCACCGCGAGCCAGGCGGTGGCGGCCACCGAGCACGCGGCGATCAGCACCGAGGCGAACAGCAGCCGGACCAGCAGCCGTTTGCGCCAGGGTATCCGGGCCCTCACGGCCGGCCGCCGCTCAGCTTGTAGCCGACGCCGAACACGGTCAGCAGGCGTCTGGGCCGGCGGGGATCGGCCTCGATCTTCCGGCGCAGATTCATCACGTGCACGTCCACGGCCCGTTCGGTGGAGGCCCGGTCGAAGCCGCGGGTGCACTGGAGCAGCTGGCGCCGGGTGAACACCCGGTCGGGCTCCCCCGCCATGGCGAGCAGGATCTGGAACTCGGCCGGGGTCACCTCCACCGGGACCCCGTCGCAGCGCACCTCGTGCCGTACCGGATCCACGCTGATCCCGGCCGCCGTCACGGCCGGCTCCTCCCGTACCGCGGCGCTCCGGCCGCTGCGGCGCAGGACCGTCCGGATCCGGGCCATCAACTCGCGTGGGCTGTACGGCTTGGTCATGTAGTCGTCGGCGCCCAGTTCCAGGCCGAGCAGGACGTCCTCCTCCTCGGACCGGGCCGTGAGCATCAGCACCGGGATCTCCGGGTCACCGCCGCGCAGCACCCGGCAGACCCCGAAGCCGTCGATCACCGGGAGCATCAGGTCCAGGACGACCAGGTCGGGTCCGAGCCGCCGGGCCGCGTCCAGCGCGGCGGCGCCGTCGTGGACCACGGTCGCGGTATGGCCCTCGGCCAGCAGGGAGCGCCGGATCAGCTCGGCCTGCATCTCGTCGTCCTCGGCGACCAGTACATGTGCGCACACAGGTTCGGATCCTAAGCGGAGTTCCGGGGCCTACCGGGCCAGCCAGTCGGCGTACCCCATGACGACGACCGGGTGCCGGTCGGGGTCCAGGGTGCGCAGCAGCTGCCTCATGTGCGCCTTGGCGACACTCACACAGGCGTGCGTGGGACCGCCGTGGTCGACGTGCAGCCAGACGCCACCGCCACGTCCGGCGCCCATCGGCCGGGTCCAGTCGAGGGGTGAAGTGCCGGGCTTGCGGTTGTAGTTGATGGCGACGACGTAGTCGA
Source organism: Streptomyces sp. NPDC001068 (assembly GCF_042897315.1). Classification (NCBI taxonomy): domain Bacteria; kingdom Bacillati; phylum Actinomycetota; class Actinomycetes; order Kitasatosporales; family Streptomycetaceae; genus Streptomyces; species Streptomyces sp. NPDC001068. The sequence goes on from NZ_JBIAYD010000009.1 coordinate 25,325, forward strand.
AGGAGCCTTCCAGCGGCTCGCCCTCGAAGCCGGTCCCGGGCGAGCGGAATCCCCATCCGTGGTCGTACGGCAGCCTGCTGCCCGGGTCGGCGAGCAGGCCTCCGGCGTCGGTGAGTCCGTACACGCCGACCGGCGAACGCAGGTCCCCGGCCATGTGGTGCTCGCTCCAGCCGTCCTTGCCGTTGTGCGCGGGCCAGGCGGCTCCGGGCTGCCAGACGTCGTCGTCGCGCTCGTACAGGACGACGCTGGAGACGGGCGAGTTCTTGCCCCGCCCCCTGGCGAGCACGACCTGCTCGGCCCGCTCGGGTATCGCGGCGGTCGTCCGCGGTCCGAGGCCCGGTATGCCGGTGGGGCGCGGGCTGCTGCTGCTCTCGGGTGTGGGGGTGGCTGCCGTCCCCGCCGGCCGGTCGTCGCCCGACCGGCTCGGCGCGGCCTCGGCGCCACCCCCGCAGCCCGAGAGCAGGAGGGGGGAGGCGAGGAGGGCGACAGCCGTTCTGCGATGGATCATGCGACCGACTGTGGCCGAAAATTGTAAGAAACCCGTCAGCTTCGTGTTCCCGTCGGCTGGAGCGCCCCACCGGGGCGCCGGCGTGCCCCCGGCCGGGGACCGGGGGAGGAACCGCGCGACAGGCCCCCGCCGGCCGGCACTCCGACGACCGCTAGGGCTTGCCCTTCTTGTACAACCACGTGTGGAACAAGGTCCCGAGGTCCTTGCCCGACTGCCCCTCGGCCGTCTTCACAAACTCCGCGGTCGTCCCGTGCCCGTGGCGGTGCTGGGCGGCCCACACCCGCAGGATCCGGAAGAACACCTTGTCCCCCACGGCCTTGCGCAGTTCGTGCAGCGCCATCGCTCCCCGCGCGTACACCGGCGTGCCGAAGATGTTCGCGCCGCTCCCCGGGTCGGCCGGCGGATACGCCCACAACTCGTTGCCCGCCGGCTTGGCGTACAGCGCGTCGAAGGTCTTCTGCGCGCTGTCGCCGCCGTGCTGCTCCTCGTAGAGCCACTCCGCGTAGGTCGCGAAGCCCTCGTTGAGCCAGATGTCCTTCCAGGAGGTGAGGGAGACGGAGTCGCCGAACCACTGGTGGGCGTTCTCGTGCACCAGCGTGTCGAGGTCGGGCGCGGAGTCGTAGATCGGCCGGCCCTGCGTCTCCAGCGCGTAGCCGACGTTCGGCGCGTGGTCGACGATCGCGCCGGCCGAGCGGAACGGGTACGGCCCGAACAGCTCGCTCTCCCAGTCGAGGACCGACGGCAGCTTCTTCAGCACGGCCGCGGAACCGCTCGCCTCGCGCGGGTCGACCGCGTTGTACACCTTGATACCGCTGCGGGTGGTGTACTGCTCGACCTTGAAGGTGCCGACCGTGGCGGTGGCCAGGTACGCGGCCATCGGCTCGCTCTGCCGCCAGCGGAAGGTGGTCCGGCCGCCGGAGGTGCGCTGCCCGAGGAGGACGCCGTTGGCGACGGCGGTGCGTCCCTTGGGGACGGTGATCGTGAAGTCGTACGACGATTTGTCCTTGGGGTGGCTGTTCGCCGGGAACCAGGTCATCGCGCCCTGCGGCTCGCCGGCGACGAACGCGCCGTCGTCGGTGCGGATCCAGCCGTCCGGTGAGCCGTCGGGGTCGGAGACCTGCTTGGGGGTGCCGTTGTAGGTGACGGCGACCTGGAACTGCCTGCCCTCGGCGAGCGCGCGGGCCGGCGTGACGACGAGTTCCTGTCCGCTGCGGCTGAAGCGGGCGGCGCGGCCGTCGACGGTGACCTTGGTGACCTTCAGGCCGCTGAGGTCGAGGTCGAAGCGGGTGAGCTTCTGGGTGGTGCGGGCGGTGAGGACGGCCTTGCCGTCGAGATGGCGGGAGGCGGTGTCGTAGCGCAGCGTCAGGTCGTAGTGGCTGACGTGGTAGCCGCCGTTGCCGCTGAGCGGGAAGTAGGGGTCGCCCGCGCCCGCGGCTCCGAGCGTGCTCGCCGACGCCGTTCCGGCGGCGGCGAGCAGGGCCGCCACGGCGACCGGGACGGTGGCGAGGACGGCCTCGCGGCGGAGGACTGCCGTACGTCTGCTTGCACCCTGCACCTGCACATGCGCTCCTTCGGACGGTGGCCGATGATCAGTGGCCCACAGACTAGGCGCGCGGGCATCCGCGTTTCCCCCTCATGCTGGTCAAGCCGTGCCGCGTCGGCAGCCGGTGGCCCGAACCCCCCGCGTACCCTCACGGCACCGTCGCCGAGCCGAGAGGTGTCCGACCGTGAGCGTGCGTGTCCGCAGGATCTACGAGGCGCCCGAGCCGGACGACGGGCTGCGGGTCCTGGTGGACCGGCTCTGGCCGCGCGGGGTGGCGAAGGCGGACGCGCACGTGGACGAGTGGCCGAAGGGGCTGACGCCGTCGAACGAACTGCGCCGCTGGTTCCACGACGGCGGTTCGTACGAGGAGTTCACCCGCCGCTACGAGGCGGAGCTGGCCGCTCCCGAGGCCGCCGGACTCCTCGACGGCCTGCGGGAGTCGGTGAGCAGGGGGCCGGTGACCCTGCTCACCGCGTCCAGGTCCCCGGACGAGAGCCACGCCACGGTGCTGGTGCGGCTCCTGTCCGCCTAGGCGGTCTGCGCCGCCGCCGCGCGTCCGGCCGCCCGGCCCGAGAACAGGCAGCCGCCGAGGAACGTGCCCTCCAGCGCGTTGTAGCCGTGCACACCGCCACCGCCGAAGCCGGCCACCTCACCGGCCGCGTAGAGCCCCTCGATCGGCTGCCCGTCGGCGGCCAGCGCGCGGGAGTCCAGGTCGGTCTGGATGCCGCCGAGCGTCTTGCGGGTCAGGACGTGCAGCTTGACGCCGATCAGCGGCCCGGCGGCCGGGTCGAGGATGCGGTGCGGGGACGCGACCCGGCCGAGGCGGTCGCCGATGTAGCGGCGGGCGTTGTGGATGCCCTGGACCTGGGAGTCCTTGCTGTAGGAGTTGCCGATCTGCAGGTCGCGGGCGACGATCTGGCGGCGCACCTCGGCCGCGTCCAGGAGTGCCTTGTCGGTGAGTCCGTTCATCTTCTCGACCAGCTGCTCAAGGGAGTTCGCGGTCACGAAGTCCGCGCCCTTGTCGACGAAGGCCTGCACCGGGCCCGGGGCGCCCTTGGCGAGCAGCCGGTCGCGCAGCACGGCCTTGCGGTCCTTGGCGGTGATGTCGGGATTCTGCTCGGAGCCGGAGAGCGCGAACTCCTTCTCGATGATCTTCCGGGTGAGGACGAACCAGGAGTGGTCGTGCTGCGCGATGTCCTCGGTGGTGCGCAGGTACTTCAGGGTGCTGAGGGTGTCGTAGCCCGGCAGGCAGGGGTCGGGGAGCCGGCGGCCGAGGGCGTCCAGCCAGATCGAGGACGGGCCGGGCAGGATGCGGATGCCGTGGCCGGGCCAGACGGGGTTCCAGTTCCGGATGCCCTCGGTGTAGTGCCACATGCGGTCGCGGTTGACCAGGCGGACGCCCGCCTCGGCGCTGATGTCGAGCATGCGGCCGTCCACGTAGGCCGGGACGCCGGTGACCATCTCGGCGGGGGGTGTGCCGAGGCGCTCGGGCCAGTAGCGGCGGACGATGTCGTGGTCGGCGCCGATACCGCCGGTGGTGAGGACGACGGCCTGGGCGGTGAGCTCGAAGTCGCCGATCCGGTCGCGGTTGGAGGCGACGCCGCGCGCTGAGTCGTCGGGGGCGAGGACCGTGCCGCGCACCCCGCGGGCCGCGCCGTCCCCGACGACGAGTTCGTCGACCCGGTGGCGGTGGTGGAAGGTGAGCAGTCCGTCGCGGGCGGCCTGCCTGGCGTACCGGACGAAGGGTTCCACGACGCCGGTCCCGGTGCCCCAGGCGATGTGGAAGCGGGGTACGGAGTTGCCGTGCCCGGTCGCGCGCAGGTCGCCGCGCTCGGCCCAGCCGACGGTCGGGAGCAGGCTGATGCCGTGGCTCGTCAGCCAGGGCCGCTTGTCGTACGTCGCGAACTCGACGTACGCCCGCGCCCAGCGCACCGCCCAGGAGTCCTCGTCGTCCTCGCGGTCGAACCGGGCGCTGCCCCGCCAGTCGTTCCAGGCCAGGTCCAGGGAGTCCTTGATGCCGAGGCGGCGCTGTTCGGGCGAGTCGACGAGGAAGAGCCCGCCGAAGGACCAGAACGCCTGGCCGCCGAGGTTGGCCGCGTTCTCCTGGTCGACCAGGGCGACCCGGCGGCCCTTGCTGGTGAGTTCGTGCGCCGCGACCAGGCCGGCGAGGCCCGCTCCGACGACGATGACGTCCGCGTCCATGGCAACCGTTGCCTCTCTCTTGTCCGAAGGGGGTGCTGCTTGTCCGAAAGGGGGCTGCTCATCCGAAGGGGGTGCTGCCGTCGGTCAGCAGCGCGGTGAGCAGTTGCTTGAGCCAGGCGCGGGCCCGGTCGACGTCCTTGTCGAGGAGCAGTTGGGTGGTCACGCCGTCGTAGGCGGCGACCACCGCGTGGGCGGCGCCGTCCACCCCGCCGAGCACGGCCGGGACCGGGGTGTGGCCGTGGGCCCGGAAGAGCCGGTCGGCGATGGCCTGCCGCAGCCGGGCCCGGTGGTCGAGGAGGGCGTCGGCGACGGCGGGGTCCCGGGCCGCGTGCACCAGGAAGTCCGTCTTCACCAGCAGCCAGTCCACGTCGAGGAGCAGCACGTCGGTGACCCGGTCCACGGAGGCCGTCACGTCCAGGTCGGGGCGGTCCAGGGCGAGGGCGTCGGCCACCTGCCGGGCGATGAGGTCGGCGCGGTCCCGGTAGAGGGCGAAGAACAGCTCGTCCAGGGTGGCGAAGTTGGAGTAGAAGGCACCCCTGCTGAAACCGGCGGCCTCGCACACCTCCTCGATGGAGACGCGCCCGAACCCCTTGGCGGCGAACACGGTGAACGCGGCGTCGAGCAGCCGGGCCCGGGTCCGCACCCGGCGCCGGGTCACTCGCGGGGGCGCGCCGTCGACCGTCATGTCCCGACCTCCGTTCGATACGCGAATGTATCGGATACATGAACGTATCGAAAGACCATCGCACGAACCCGCGAGGCCGCATGATCGAATGGGAACACATTTTCGATTAAGGAGTACGCTGGTTTCCATGGCCACGCACCTCCAGGGCTCCCTGTTCGACCAGACCGACGAGCTGCGGCTCGGCTCCCTCACCGGGATCCGCCGCACCGAGCTGGGCTCCGGCGCCTGGATCGACGTGCTCCCCGGCTGGCTGAGGGGCGCCGACACCCTGTTCGAACAGCTGGCGGCTGACGTCCCCTGGCACGCCGAGCGCCGCACGATGTACGACAGCGTCGTGGACGTACCGCGGCTGCTCGCCTTCTACGGCGCGGACGACCCGCTCCCGCAGCCCGTCCTGACCGAGGCACGCGAGGCGCTCACCCGGCACTACGCCGGGGAACTGCGCGAGCCGTTCACCACGGCGGGGCTCTGCTACTACCGCGACGGCCGGGACAGCGTCGCCTGGCACGGCGACCGGATCGGCCGCGGCTCACGGGAGGACACCATGGTCGCGATCCTTTCCGTGGGCGCGCCCCGCGACCTGCTGCTGCGCCCGCTGCGCGGCGGCCCCTCGGTCCGGCGTCCGCTGGGCCACGGCGACCTGATCGTGATGGGCGGGTCCTGCCAGCGGACCTGGGAGCACTGCGTACCGAAGACCGCGCGGGCCGCCGGTCCGCGTATCAGCGTCCAGTTCCGGCCGCACGGGGTGCGCTGACCGGGATCCCCGTCACCGGAGCCCCGGCTCCGTCTGGTTGGCTGTCCCCCGGACCGGTCGGCACGCCGCGGGAACGTCGGAGAGATCATGCGCGCAGAGGTACACGAAGTCGGCAAGGGCATCTACCTGGTGCACGGGCATCACACCAACTGGGTGATCCTCAAGGACGGCGACGCCGTCACACTGGTGGACACCGGCTACCCCGGCGACCGTGCCGGACTGCTCGACTCCCTCGCGGAGGTGGGAAGTTCGCCGGACGCGCTCACGGCCGTGCTCATCACCCACGCGCACAACGACCACCTCGGCTCGGCCGAGTACCTGCGCGACGCGCACGGCACCCCGGTCTATCTGCACGAGGCCGAAGTGCCGCACGCCCGGCGGGACTTCCTCCAGCAGGTGTCCGTGGGGGCGGTGCTGAAGAACGCCTGGCGGCCGGGGGTCGTGCCGTGGCTGGTGCACGTCCTGCGGGTCGGCGGCACCGAGCAGCATCCGGTCGCCTCGCCCGAGGTCTTCCCGGTCGCCGACGGTCCGCTCGACCTGCCCGGCCGGCCCGTCCCGGTGCACACGCCCGGACACACCGACGGACACACCGTCTACCACCTGCCCGACGCCGGCATCGTCATCTCCGGCGACGCCCTGGTCAGCGGCCACCCCACGTCGCGGCTGGCCGGCCCGCAGCTGCTGCCCGACATGTTCCACCACGAGCGCTCCCGGGCCGTGGCGTCGCTCGGAATCATCGAGGGGCTCGACGCCGACGTGCTGCTGCCCGGACACGGCCCCGTGCACCAGGGATCCGTGGCGGCGGCCGCCCGGCAGGCCCGTGAGCGCGCCGTCTAAGGGCTGTCCCGTAATCCCCGGTGGGTCGGCGCACGGCGTCGGATGCGGTGCATCGCAAGGCGGAGGATCGCCCTCATACCGGGCGTATTCGGGCGACCCCGACAACGCCGCGAGGTGCCGTAGCTGTCGTCGTGCGCCCGCCGGGGATTACGGGACAGCCCTTAGGGTCGGGCCATGGCATTGCAGATCAGCGCCACCAACCCGGAACACCCCGCGCTCCTGCTCGAACTCCCGTGGGACGTACCGCTGGAGGAGTGGCCCGAGGAGTACCTCGTGCCGCTCCCCCGCGGCATCTCCCGGCACGTGGTGCGCTACGCCCGGGCCGGTGACGAGGTCATCGCGGTGAAGGAGCTGGCGGAGCGCCCCGCGCTGCGCGAGTACGAGCTGCTGCGCGACCTGGACCGGCTCTCCATCCCCGCGGTCGACCCGCTCGCGGTGATCACCGGCCGTACCGACCCGGCGGGCGACCCGCTGGAGTCCGTGCTGGTCACCCGGCATCTGGGCGGCTCCATGCCGTACCGCTCGATGTTCGAGACGACCATGCGCCCGGCCACCATGCACCGCCTCATGGACGCCCTCGCCGTGCTGCTCGTACGACTGCACCTGGCCGGGTTCGCCTGGGGCGACTGCTCGCTGTCCAACACGCTGTTCCGGCGGGACGCGGGCGCGTACGCGGCGTACCTGGTGGACGCCGAGACCGGCGACCTGCGTCCGCAGCTCAGCAACGGGCAGCGGGAGTACGACCTCGACCTGGCCCGGGTCAACATCAGCGGCGAACTCCTCGACCTGGAGGCCTCGGGGGCGCTGCACCCGTCGCTCGACCCGGTCGAGTTCGGGTTCGAGATCTGCACCCGGTACGGCGAGCTGTGGCAGGAGCTGACCCGTACCTCGGTGTACCCGGCCGGCAAGTACCACTACATCGAGCGCCGGATCCGGCGCCTCAACGAGCTGGGCTTCGACGTGGCCGAGATGCAGATCGAGCACTCCTCCAACGGCGACAGCGTCACCTTCGTGCCCAAGGTCGTCGACGCCGGCCACCACCAGCGCCAGCTGCTGCGGCTGACCGGCCTGGACGCCGAGGAGAACCAGGCCAGGCGGCTGCTGAACGACCTGGAGAGCTGGATGGCCACCCAGGACGACTACGCCCCCGGCGACCCCCTCGCCGCCCGGCCCGAGGTGCTGGCCCACCGGTGGGTGCGGGACGTCTTCCGCCCCACCGTGCGGGCCGTGCCACCGGAACTGCGCGGTTCCATGGACCCGGCCGAGATCTACCACGAGCTGCTCGAACACCGCTGGTACCTGTCCGAGCGGGCCCAGCACGACATAGGCCTGGACAGCGCGGTCGAGGACTACATCAGGAACGTGCTGCCCAAGGCCCGGGAGACCCTGGAGCCGGTCAGCCCGGAGTGACCGGCCCGTGCGGCACCACGGCCACCGGGCAGTCGGCGTGGTGCAGCACCCCGTGCGCGACGGAGCCGATGCGCGCACCGACCGCCGTGCGGTGGGCGCGCCGGCCGACGACCATCAGCTGCGCCCGGCCGGCCACCGAGAGCAGCACCTGGCCGGCGCTGCCCATCTCCACGTGCTCGGCGACCGGTACGTCCGGGAACCGTTCGCGCAGCGGCCGCACCGCCTCGGACAGGGCCTTCTTCTCGTAGGGCTCCAGACCGCCGGACTCGTCCAGCAGTCTCAGCGAGCCCGGGCTGTAGGCGAAGACCGGCGGCAGGGTCCAGGCCCGGACCACCCGGACCGCCGCCCCGCGGGCCGCCGCCGTCCCGAACGCGAACTCCAGCACGGCGGCGCTGTCCTCGGGCCCGCCCTGCTGGCCCACGACGATCTCCCGCCCCGCGGCCTCGGTCACGGCCCGGTCCCCGGCGCGCACCAGGACGACGGGCCGGGCCGCCTCGGCGATCACCTGCTGTCCCACCGAGCCCAGCAGGAACCCGACGACCGGTCCGTGGCCGCGCGAGCCCAGCGCCAGCAGTTCGGCCCCGGCCGCCGCCGCGGCCAGCGCCTCGACCGGGCCGCCCTCCAGGACGTCGACGCCCACCTCCAGTTCCGGATACCGCCCGGTGACGGCGCGCACCGACTCGGCCACCCCCTCCGACACCCATCGGCGCTGCGTCTCCCGGTCGCCGCCGACCGCCTCCTGGTCCTCGGGCCGCCAGGCGTGCACCACCCGCAGCGGCAGACCCCTGCGCACCGCCTCCCGGGCCGCCCAGTCCAGAGCCGCCAGGCTCTCCTCCGTACCGTCGACCCCTGCCGTGATCGGGCGTGTCATGCACCGGCCTCCTCGTCGGTTCCGTGTTGCGCGATCAGTCTCGCGCACGGACAGGTGCCCGCTCCGCGCCCGTGTACAAGAGCGCGGGCGGGCGATCGAACATACGATGGGCGGGTGCGGTGGCCGCGCTCCCCACGGAGGGCCCGCCGTACCGACGAACCAACGGCTCGGGGTGGGAGACGTATGGCACAGGCTGCCGACGCAGCACGGACCGTCATCATGACCGTGGACGACGACCCGGGAGTCTCCCGTGCCGTCGCGCGGGACCTGCGGCGCCGCTACGGCGCGTCCTACCGGATCGTGCGCGCGGAGTCCGGGGAGTCGGCGCTCGACGCGCTGCGGGAACTCAAGCTGCGCGGCGACCTGGTGGCGGTGATCCTGGCCGACTACCGGATGCCGCAGATGAACGGCATCGAGTTCCTGGAACAGGCCCTGGACGTGTACCCGGGCGCCCGGCGCGTACTGCTGACCGCGTACGCGGACACCAGCGCGGCGATCGACGCGATCAACGTCGTCGATCTGGACCACTACCTGCTCAAGCCCTGGGATCCGCCCGAGGAGAAGCTCTACCCGGTCCTCGACGACCTGCTGGACGCCTGGCGGTGCAGCGCGTACAAGCCGGTGCCGGCCACCAAGGTCGTCGGGCACCGCTGGTCGGCCAGGTCGTCGGACGTGCGGGAGTTCCTGGCCCGCAACCAGGTCCCCTACCGCTGGTACTCGGTCGAGGAGCCCGAGGGCCGGCGGCTGCTGGCGGCCGCCGGCACCGACGGACAGCGGCTGCCGCTGGTGATCACGCCGGACGGCACGCCCCTGATCGAACCGGAGGCACCAGAGCTCGCGGCGCGGGTGGGGCTCGCGACCACGCCCACGGCGGACTTCTACGACCTGGTGGTCATCGGCGGCGGTCCGGCCGGGCTCGGCGCGGCGGTGTACGGGGCGTCGGAGGGCCTGCGCACCGTGCTGGTGGAGCGGGCGGCGACCGGCGGGCAGGCCGGGCAGAGCTCCCGGATCGAGAACTACCTGGGCTTCCCGGACGGGGTGTCGGGGGCCCAGCTCACCGACCGGGCCCGGCGGCAGGCCGCCAAGTTCGGCGCCGAGGTGCTGACCGCCCGCGAGGTCACCGCCCTGGAGGCCAACGGGGCCGCGCGGGTGGTGCGGTTCGCGGACGGTTCGGCGATCGCGGCGCACAGCGTGATCCTGGCGACCGGTGTGCAGTACCGGCAGCTGGACGCCGCCGGCTGTCTCGCCCTGACCGGCTGCGGGGTGTACTACGGTTCCGCGCTGACCGAGGCCACCTCCTGCCAGGGCCAGGACGTGTTCGTCGTCGGCGGCGCCAACTCGGCGGGCCAGGCGGCCATGTACCTGTCGCGGTTCGCCAAGTCCGTGACACTGCTGGTGCGCGGCGCCGACCTGTCGGCCTCGATGTCGTACTACCTGATCCAGCAGATCAACGAGGCCCCGAACATCTCGGTGCGCGGCCACACGGTGGTCGAGTCCGCGCACGGGTCCGACCGGCTGGAGCGGCTGACGCTCCGTCACTCGGTGAGCGGGGAGACCGAGTCGGTCGAGGCGCAGTGGATGTTCGTGTTCATCGGCGCGGCCCCGCTGACCGACTGGCTCGGCGACACCGTGCTGCGCGACGGGCGCGGGTTCATCCTGGCCGGCCCGGACCTGACGGCCGACGGACGGCCGCCGACCGCCTGGGAGCTGGACCGGCCGCCGTACCACCTGGAGACCAGCGTGCCCGGAGTGTTCGTGGCGGGCGACGCGCGCGCCGAGTCCGCCAAGCGTGTCGCGTCCGCCGTCGGAGAGGGAGCCATGGCCGTGATGCTCGTCCACCGTTATCTGGAGCAGTCATGAGCGGGCAGCCGATGCCGTGCAGTCCGCAGGAGGTAGGCGCGCTCTTCCTCTTCGAGAAGCTGGAGCCGGAGCAGCTCGGGCGGCTGTGCGCCGCCGGCCAGGTGGAGCTGTTCGAGCCCGGTCCGGTGTACGCCGAGGGCGAACCGGCCACCTGCTTCTTCGTGATGATCGAGGGCACCGTGGTGCTGTCCCGGCAGGTCGGCGGGGACGACATCGAGGTCACCCGGACCTCGCAGCCCGGGGTGTACGCGGGCGCCATGCAGGCGTACCTCGGGGACCGGGTGCGGCAGGGGTACAACAACTCGATGCGGGTGACCGAGCCGACGCGGTTCTTCGTGCTCCCGGCGGACACGTTCGCGGAGATCATGCAGGACTGGTTCCCGATGGCCGTGCACCTGCTGGAGGGGCTGTTCTTCGGTTCGAAGAACACCCAGGCGGCGATCGGGCAGCGCGAACGGCTGCTGGCGCTCGGGTCGTTGTCCGCCGGGCTCACCCACGAGCTGAACAACCCGGCCGCGGCGGCCGTCCGGGCCACCTCGTCCCTGCGCGAGCGGGTGGCGAAGATGCGGCACAAGCTCGCGATCATCGCCGAGAGTCCGTTCTCCCGGGAGCAGTTGGCCGGTCTGGTCGAGATCCAGGAGCGCACCGCCGAGCGGGTCGCCAAGGCACCCTCGCTCAGTCCGCTGGAGGCCGCCGACCGGGAGGACCTGCTCACCGACTGGCTGGAGGACCACGGCTGCGACAACGGCTGGCAGGTGGCGCCGACCTTCGTACAGGCCGGGCTCGACGTCGACTGGCTGGACCAGGTCGCGGCGGCCGTGGACGAGGAGATCCTGCCGAACTCGATCCACTGGCTCAACTACACCATCGAGACCGAGTTGTTGATGAACGAGATCGAGGACTCGACCATCCGCATCTCCAGCCTCGTGGACGCCGCCAAGCAGTACAGCCAGCTGGACCGGGCGCCGTACCGGGTCGTGGACGTGCACGAACTCCTCGACAGCACGCTGCTGATGCTGTCCGGCAAGATCGGGCAGAACGTCCGGGTGGTCAAGGAGTACGACCGCACGGTCCCGGCGGTCCCCGCCTACCCGGCCGAACTCAACCAGGTGTGGACCAACCTGATCGACAACGCGGCCTGCGCGATGAAGGGCGAGGACGGTACCGGGCAGGGCACGCTGACCGTGCGGACGGCACTCGACCACGAGCAGCTGCTGGTCGAGTTCCGGGACACCGGGACGGGGATCGCGCCGGAGATCAAGGACCGGATCTTCGACCCCTTCTTCACGACCAAGCCCGTGGGGCAGGGCACGGGCCTGGGTCTGGACATCTCGTGGCGGATCGTCGTCAACAAGCATCACGGCACCATGCGGGTGGAGTCGGTGCCCGGCGACACCCGCTTCCAGGTTCTGCTTCCGCTGACCGCCGAGGCGCCCCCGGCGGGGTCGGAAGAACCCCGATCATCTGAGGAGACGGCATGAGCGGCGACACCGTGATAGACCCGAACGTTCCGCCGAGCGGCGCCGGGTGCATGGAGTGCGAGAAGGACGGGGGCTGGTGGTTCCATCTGCGGCGCTGCGCGCAGTGCGGGCACATCGGGTGCTGCGACGACTCGCCGGCGAAGCACGCGACGGCGCACTTCCACGACACCGGGCACCCGATCATCCGCAGCTACGAGCCGGGCGAGGGCTGGTTCTGGAACTTCGAGACGGACGAGGTGTTCGAGGCGGGGCCGGAGCTGGCGCCGCCGGAGAGCCACCCGGCCAACCAGTCCGTGCCGGGTCCCGCGGAAAGGGTCCCGGAGAACTGGGCCGAGGTGCTGCGGGGCTGAGCGCACCGGGGGTGCGGGGCGGCCCGCGCGTTCTGCCCGATCGTCCCGGAGCCGTCGGCGCCGGGACGATCGGGCAGAACTCCGGTTCAGCGGTCGCAGTCGAGTCCGGCGAGGTCGACGGAGTCGGCCATGGCCTGCATCCCCTTGTCGTTGGGGTGGATGTGGTCGCCGCCGTCCAGGAACGGCAGCATCCGTGCCTGGTCGTAGGGGCTGCGCAGGATCCGGTCGAAGTCGGCGGTCCCGTCGAACTCCCCGCTGGTGCGGATGAAGTGGTTGACCTCCTGGCGGACGGCCTCGCCCGCGGCGTCCCACTCCGGCCACCCCTCGAAGGGCCCGACGGTCGAGGCGACCACGCACTTGCCCGCCGCGTGCGCCCGCCGGGCGATCTCGCGGTAACCGGCGATCAGGTCGGCCGCGGTGACCCCGGTGTGCGCCTTGATGTCGTTGACCCCCTCGAAGAGGAAGACGGTGCGCAGTCCCGGCTGGCTCAGCACGTCACGGTCCAGCCGGCGCAGGGCGGCCTGCCCGGCACCGTCCGCGAGCACCTGGTTGCCCGAGATGCCCTCGTCGGCGACGCCCTTGATCCCGGTGTCCGCCTTCTGCAGACGGCGGGCGAGGTAGTCGGGCCAGCGGCGGTCGAGGTCGGTGGTGGACGCCCAGCCGTCGGTGATGGAGTCGCCGAGCGCCACCACGGCTCCGGTGGCCGCGTCCGGCGGCCGTACGGAGACCGAGTCCAGGTACCACCACGAGCCGGTGGTGCCCGTCCAGCCGGTGGCGCTCTCCTCGGCGGTGTGGTCGCCCTGGGCGACGTAGGAGGTCTGCATGGCCATCCCGTGCCCGGTGGCCGGGCCGGCCGCGTCCGGGCTGTGCAGGCTGACCACCAGGTCGCTGCCGGCGGGCAGGGTGCCGGGCAGCGGGTCGCTCCAGGCGGTGTCGCCGGCCGGCACGGTGACCGTGCGGGCGCCGTCGAAGGTGAGCCGCCTGTTGCTGCCCGGCCGCAGGGCCGCGCCCTGGCTCCGCAGGCCGGCGTAGACGCTGTCCAGGGTCAGCGGCCGGTCGCCGAAGGCATTGGACAGCCGCACCCGCAGGCCGCTGCCGGCGGCACTGGTGTGCACCACCAGCCGGTAGGCACGGTCGGCGACACCGTCCCCCAGCCGGTCGGCGGCGGCCCCCCAGGTGACGACGTCGTGCCGGGCGGGCGCCGCGTGGGCGGGTCCGGTCTGGCAGGCGACCGTCGCCAGCAGGACCGCGGCGACGCCGGTGAGGCGTGCGAACCGTCCGGTCACCTCGCGAAGTCCTTCAGCGTGACGGACGCGCCGGGCTTCAGCGTGATCGTCCGGGTCTTCCCGCCGTACGCGACCGTCGTCGTGCGGCCGCCCACGCTGCGGATCCGGGCCTCGGTGGGCCTGCCGTCGCGCCAGCTCAGGTCGACGACGAAGCCGCCGCGCGCACCGGCGCCGGTGATCCGGCCGGAGGCGGCCCAGGCGTCGGGCAGGGCGGGCAGCAGTTCCAGGTGACCGGGGCGCGAGTACAGCAGCATCTCCGCGATCGCGGCCGGCGTGCCGAAGTTGGCCTCGATCTGGAAGATGCCCCGGCCCTGCTCGACCTCGTAGATGTCGAAGAGGTTGGGCGAGGTGCCGTTGCTGCCGTTGCTGGAGGGGCGGAGGTTCGTGACGACGAGCTGGTAGGCCTTGTCGGCGTCCTTGAGCCGTGCCCAGCACAGCGAGCGCCAGGCGTTGGCCCAGCCGAAGCTGTCCATGCCACGCGCGGTCAGCAGGGCGGTCGCGCCCTTGACGATGTCGGCGGGTGTGGAGCCGTCGGGGCGGATGCGGTCGCCGGGGAAGAGGTTGATCAGCGGCGAGAGGTGGCGGTGGGTGGTCTCGCCGAGGTTGTCCGGGGACATCCACTCCTCCAGCCAGCCGGTCTTCGGGCTCACCACCGGCAGGTAGAGACGGTCGCGGAGCCTGCCGATGGTACCCGCGTATCCAGCATCCCTCTTGAGGACGGCGGCCGCAGCGCGGAAGTTGCCGAACAACGTCCACACCTGTTCCTGGGAATAGGTGTTCCCCTTGCCGTCCTGCGGGCCGTGCTCCGGCGACCAGTCGCTGTCGTCGATCAGCACCTGCCTCCCGTCGTCCAGGGTGGTGGTGATCAGCCGCGCCTCCCAGAACTCGCAGGCGCCCTTGAGCAGCGGGTAGATCTTCTCCAGGTGGGAGCGGGAGAGCGTGAACTCGTAGTGCTCGAAGAGGCTGTTGCACAGCCAGGCGTTGCCCGCCGGGTGCCACCACCAGCCGAGGCCGCCGTAGGGGTTGGTGGAGAAGGCCACGGTCCAGCCGGCCACCTTGCCGGTGGAGTTGCGGTAGCGGTTGCGGGGGTCCTGGTACAGCCGCCGGGTGAGGTCGCTCCAGGACGAGAGCTGGTCGACGCAGTAGTCGGTGAAGGCGTCGAAGCACTGGGACAGGCCGAGGCGGTCGGACATCCAGTAGTTCATCTGGATGTTGATGTCGGTGTGGTAGTCGCCCATCCAGTCCGGGTCGTTGCCGTCCAGCCAGACGCTCTGCAGCCCCATCGGCAGGCCGTCCCGGGACCCGGCGATCATCAGGTACCGGCCGAACTGAGCGTAGGCGGCCTCCAGTTCCGGGTCGGGGTCGCCGGTGTCGGTGCGGGCCTGGATGCGCTCCCAGGTGTCCAGCTCGCGCTGCTCCGCGCTCGAGGTGCCGAGGGTGAGGTCGAACTGTCCGAACAGCGAACGGTGGTCGGCCGCGTGGGTGCGCAGCAGCGCGTCGGCCGAGTGCCGGGCGGCGGCCTTGACCTTGGCGGCGGCGAGTGCGCGTGGGTCGAGCGAACGGTCGCGGAAGCCGGTGCTCGCGTCGGGCGCGTAGTTCGTGCCGCCGCTGAGGACGACGGTCAGCTCACGGCAGTCGGCGAAGTCGATGCGCGAGCCGTTCACCCGCACCCGGCCGCCGACGCCGTGGGCGTCGAGGGCGGCGGCGTACCTGAGCCCGTTGGCGAAGGCGCCGGCGAACGACTCGGCGGTGCCGCCGGTCTCCCCGTGGGTGCCTTCGAGGGTGATGCTGCCGGTGTAGCGGCCGCCGCCGTCCTGGCCGAAGTGCACGACGATCACGTCGTCGGGGCGGCTGGCGAACACCTGCCGCCGGTAGGTCACGCCGGAGCGGACGTAGGAGGCCGAGACCACGCCGTTGTCGAGGTCGAGTTCACGGCGGTAGCCGAAGACGCTGCCCAGGTCGTGGTCGGGGATCTCCACGGTGAGCCTGGCGAGCAGGGTCAGCGAACCGAAGTCGGCGCGGCCGTAGGGGAACTGGCCGTCGGAGTCGAGGGTGTCGTTGAGGCCGCCGGTCCACAGGGTGGCGTCGGTGATCAGGAGGAGCTCACGGCCGGAGTCGTTGCTCGCGAGCGCGCCGAGCCGGCCGTTGCCGACGGGCAGGCCCTGCTCGATCATCGACCCGTCTCCTGCGGGCGCCTGCCACCAGAGCCGGTGGCGGGCGGCGGCGAGCGGCGCGGCGGACCGCTGCGGGGCGGCGGAGGCGGTGAAGGCGGGAAGTCCGGCGAGGGCGCCCGTGGCGGCGGCGAGGGCGAGGAAGCCACGCCTGCTGGGGTGGTTGTCCATGGGGTTCCAATCCAACGTCCGTGAGGGGGGCACTCCGCCGGGGGCGCGGGGGGCACCCCCGGCCGAAGGCTGGGGGAGGAACTGCGCGACCGGCCCCCACCGGCCCGCAGTTCCCCGAACAACGCTGAGCGAACCGACTACCGAGGCGACTTGGGAACGTCGATCCGGTCGACGTCCGGCGCGTACCCGGACCCGCTGTCGAAGCTGATCGTGTTGGCCCCGGCCTTCAGGGTCACCGGGACGCTCACCGTCGAAACCGTCCCCCAGTCCCCGGTCGACGGGAACTTGTGGCTGGTGCCGGCCCCGGAGCCGGCCGCGACGACGGCCGACCGGGAGTCGCCGCTGACGTAGGCGACCTTCACCAGGTAGGTGCCCGCCTTGGCGACGACCACGTCGTTGAAGGTGAGCTTGCCGCCCTGGTACAGGTTGCCGACCTTCTTCTGCCCGGAGCAGGCGTCGCAGCCGGCTACGGAGGCGTTGCCGCTCAGCGTGTTGCCGCTCGCCTCGGCCTCGTACCCGGTGAAGGCGAGCGCGCCGCCCTTCGGGGTCACGGTGAACAGCCGCGAGCCGTGCGCGGGCAGCGCCTCGGTGATCTTGCTGGTGTAGGAGCCGAGGTCCTCGCGGTTCCACACGTCCCGCACCGACGCCTTGCCGGTGAAGCCGAGCGACGTCCAGTCGGCGGTGACCGCCGCGGGCGAGTCCGCGAGGTTGAAGAGGGCCACCGTGTAGGTGCCGTCGGCGTTCTTCGCGGCCCAGACCTGCTGCGGGTCGGACGGGGTGACGGGCCGGGCCGGCGGGTTCGTGCTCTGGTCGATCGCGATGACGTCGCGGTTGGTCAGCAGCGAGACGCCGTAGTCGTCGAGCTTGGTGAGGTCGTCACCGGTGAACAGCGGGGACTTGGCGATGGCCCACAGCGTGGCGTAGCTCTGCCGCTCGGCCTTGGTGAGGCCGTCCATCGCGCCGTTGCCGACGTCGAGGGAGTCGAGGTCGTTCCAGCCGCCGGGGCCCGCCTTGCCGGTCCAGGCCGGGGTGTCGTCCCAGCGGTCGTCGACCGAGTTCTCCCAGCTGACCAGGGTGTTGCAGTAGCACTCGACGTCGGTGTCGATGCGCCAGCCGTTGGTGTACTTCTGCCAGTCGGCGGCGTGCCCGTAGTCCAGGGACCAGGAGGCCTCCAGGTGGATCGGGCGTCCGGTGGCGGCGATCGCCTGGTGCCAGGCGGCCACGTCGGCGACGTTGTCGTACTGGTCGCCGCTCTTGCCGGAGCCGGGGCCGACGCCGTCGAGCTTGAGGAAGTCATAGCCCCAGCCGGCGATCAACTGGGCCTGGGAGTCTATGTACTTCTGCGCGCACGGCTTACCGAAGTCGATCTTGTACGAGCTGTCCCAGCCGTTGGTGGTGCGCAGGTCGTCGTAGACGATGTCGGCGGTGGTGCAGCCCGCGGCGTTCCAGATCGGCGTCTTGCCGTCGCCGTAGGCGCCCTTCTCCAGGCCGGCCGGGAGGTAGATGCCGGCCTTGAGGCCCTTGGCGTGGATGTGGTCGGCGACGGCCTTCATCCCGCTGGGGAAGCGGGCCGCGTCGGCCTTCTGGCGGCCGTACTGGTCGTACCCCTGCTTCCAGTTCCAGTCCATCCACCAGCCGGCGTCGATGTTGACGTGGTCGTAGCCGTACTTCTTGAGCTTGCCCGCCAGGGCGTCGGTCTGCTTGAGGACGTTCGCCTCGGTGAGGTAGCTGTAGTCGCCCTTGTCGTTCAGACCCGGGTACTTGGACGACTGCATGCTCCAACTCGACCAGCCCATGTAGGGCTTGGCGGCGATCGGGGCGGTGGCGCCGTCGGGTGTCTGGGCCTGGGCGGCCGGCACGGCGGCCGCGAAGGCCGTGGTGAGTGCCAGCACCAGGACTGCTCTCAGCCCGCGTGCGGGCAGGACGGAGTACGAAGGTGACCGCATGGGCCCTCCTGGGGTCGGGGTCTCGGGCGGCTCAGCCCTTGCCCGCTGGGGTGGGAGAAGAGGTGATGAAGGACTGGATCGCGGTGGCCGCGGCCCCGCGCGCCCACTCCTCGAAGGGGAGCGGGCGGGTCTGTACGTCGCACTGCGCGGCGGAGCCGAAGGCGGCCGCGGCGAACGAGTCGAGGATCTGCTCGGCGAACAGGTCGTAGGCGGAGAGCCCCTCGCCGGAGATGATCACCCTTTCGGGTCCGAAGAGGTTGGCCACGGTGGCGATGCCCCGGCCGATCGCCTCGCCCGCCCTCGCGTACACCTCCCGCGCTCCGGGCACGCCCTCGTGGGCCAGTGCCACCGCGGCGGCGGAGTCGGTCACCTGACGGCCGGTCACCTCGCGCATACGGCCGACGATCGCCGCGTCCCCGGCGATCGCCTCCACGCAGCCCCGGTTGCCGCAGTGGCAGCGGGGGCCGGCCGGGTCGATGGCCACATGGCCGATCTCCCCCGCCACGCCGTGCGCGCCGGCGACCAGCCGGCCGTGGATCACCAGTCCGCAGCCGATCCCGGCGCCGACGGTGACCACGGCGAAGTCGGAGAGCCCGACGCCGGCGCCGAACCACTGCTCGGCGACGGTCAGCGCGCGTACGTCGTTGTCGACGACGACCGGCAACCCGGTCGTCATGGCGGCGAGTTCGGCGAGCGGGACGTCCCGCCAGTCGAGGAAGGGCGAGTAGCGCACGGCCCCTTGGGCGCGGTCCACGTCGCCGGATACGGCGATGCCGAGCCCGAGCACGGGGGCGCCGAAGTCCTCGGCCTCGGTGCGCAGTTCGTGGGTGAGCTCGGCGACGGAGGTCAGGACGGCCCTGGCGGCGCGGTCGGTGACCGGCTGCCGGCGGGCCAGCCGGATCCGGCAGCACAGGTCGGTGAGGACGGCGATGACCTCGTCACCGGTCACCTTCACCCCGATGAACAGCGCCCGACCGCCGTCGACCCGCACCAGGTTGGCGGGGCGGCCCAGGGTCGGCCGGGCCTCGCCGTCGGCGTCCTCCGCGAGATATCCGGCCGCCAGCAGCGGCCGGACGGCCTTGGTCACGGCCGCCGCCGACAGGCCGGCCCGGCGGGCCGCCTCGAGCCGGGTGAGCGGGCCGTGGGACAGGACCGTGGTGAAGATCTGCGAGGCGGCCGGCGTGTGGGCCGGGAACGTCTCGGCACGGGAGGTGGAGCGCATGGCCGGGAACTTAGGTGGCTTATTTTCCGCTGTCAATAAAAGAAACAGGAATCACCTGAAGGTTGACTGTGAGGCCACCGTGGCCTTCAAATGGCGGGTGACATGGGGACGTTGACCCACGTTCCACCGGTGGGACCAACCCCGTTCCCCCTGGTGGGGCCGATCCGGGCGCCCGGCCCCCCGGCGGGGCACCCGGATCGGCGGTCCTGCCTGCCCGTCAGTGGCGGGCGGCCGGCGTGCCGGCCTCGGTCACGTTGACCGCGGCCCAGGCCTGGTCGACCGTGCGGTACTCGACGCCACTCGCGCCGTACAGGTCCTTGGCGGCCTTCAGCGTCGCGGTCCGCGCGTCGTGGAAGTCGGTCGAGGAGACCATGTACCGGGTCAGGGCGCGGTAGAAGATCGCCGTGGCCTTGGTGCGGCCGATGCCCTTGACCGTGGAGCCGTCGTAGGTCGGCGAGTCGTAGGTGGTGGCGCCGATCTTCTTGCGGCCGCTGCCCTCGGCCAGCAGGTAGTACGCGTGCGAGGAGACACCGGAGCCCGCGTGCACCTCGGCGTCCGCCACCTCGGGCGACCAGTAGTCGACGGTGCCTTCGAGGCGGTCGAGCGAGGGGTGGTCGAGACGGCGCAGGAACTTCTGCGCCAGGCCGAGCTTCTCGCCGAGCAGGTAGTTCGGCGGGTTCTTCGGGTTGTTCGCGGAGAACTCCACGTTCGAGCCGAAGATGTCGGCCAGCGACTCGTTCAGGGCGCCCGGCTCGCCGTACTGGTTGCCGTCGTCGTCGACGCGGGTCGGTTCGAGCTTCGCGGTCGCGTCCACCACGCCGTGGGTCAGTTCGTGGCCGGTGACGTCGAGGACGACCAGCGGCTTCCTGATCTCCTGGCCGTCACCGTCGCCGTACAGCATGCAGCCGCAGTCGGAGTCCCAGAAGGCGTTGCCGACCTTCTTGCCCCAGTGGACCATGGCGCGGGCGGGCTTGGAGTTGTCGGCTATGCCCTTGCGGCCGAAGGTCTTCTTGTAGAAGTCCAGGGTCTTGGCGATGCCGTACTGCGCGTCGGCGGCGGCGCTGCCCCGGCTGCTGGTGGCGCCGTTGCCCCACGTGTCGGTGGTGCTGGTGAACTTGGCGCCCTGGGCGAAGCTCTCGGTCTCCCTGCCCTTGGCGTCCCGGGTCTCGGTGCCGTACCGGGTCGGGTCCTTGAGCAGGAAGCTCTTGCGGGCGGTCTGCGTGGTGGTGAGCGGGACCTTGCCGACGAAGAGCGACCTGCCGGAGCCGTGCGCGGTCGCCGGGTAGTGGGCGGCGGCGGAGACGGAGGTACCGGCGAAGGCCCGGGCGGCGATGCCCGTGGCCGGGTCGAGGCTCTCGCCGCGCCGGTGCAGGGCCTCCAGCACCTTGGGCGACAGGAACTCGTCGTTGTCCGGCGTGCTGCTGCGCACGGTTCCGGTCACGGCGTCGACGACGACCGTCCGGGAGCCGTCCGCTGCGTCGACCACCACCTGGTAGGCGAGGACGGGGGCGCCTCGGCGGGCGTCGACCACGAGTGCGGCGGTGCCGGCGTCGCCGTCGGCGGCCGAGGCGGCCCTGTCCTCGGCCTGGCGGGCCGTCAGCCTCGCCTCGGTGGTGGCGGGCCGGACGGCGTGGTCGGCGGCCCGGGTGACGCCGGTGTAGTCGAGCCGGCGGGAGAGGTGGAGGACGAGGTCGCCGCCGAGCACCGGCATGCCCCGGTGGGTGCGGACGAAACGGACGTGCCGGGCCCCCTCGGGGTCGATCATCACGTCCTGGGCGTGGAGTTCGTCGCCCGTGCCGACACCGGTCGCCGAGGAGTGGGCGAAGGCCGCGGTCCGGGCGGCGTTCACCACCTGCGCGGCCGTGGTGCCGGCCTGCTGCCGCACCCCCGTGGCGGGACCGGCGAAGGCTGTACCGGTCAGGCCCGTGGCGGCCGTGGTCACCGCGACGGCGACCGCCACGCTGCGTATGTGCGCGCTACGCACTGGTCAGGGTTCCTTACGTTCGAAGGCGGCCGGGATCCCTCACCGACCGCCTTGCGGCACGGCGCCGTCGAGGCGCCAAGGGGGCTGGTCGGGCCCCCGCCGCAACCCTTACGGACGAGTCATGTCCATGTAAAGCGCAATTCATCGCTTTTCTAGCGGTTCGCGGCAAGACTTTGCGAATTCGCACCGCGTGGTGATCGCAAAGTCACCAACTGTGCATCGACTGTGGAGATGTGACGGGATGCGAGAAGGTTCCCCGAACCGAATGTGAGCCATCTCGCATCGAAGACAGACAGAGAGGAGCAGGGTCCGGATGGTCTCGGCAAAGGTGAGCACGAGCGCGGTGCTCGGAGCGGTGGCGCTGTCGCTGCTGGCGGTACCGGCCCACGCGGCACCCACGAAGGCGGGAGCGGGGCCCCGGCCGGCCGCCGCCCTGCCGGCGCCCGACACCGCGGGCATGGCCGCGGTGCTCAACTCGGTGGTGGCGAAGGGGGCGCCCGGCGCGATGGCGCGGATCGACGACGGCGCGACGGTCCACAAGACGACGCGGGGCGTCGCCGACCGGTCCACCCGGCGTGTCATCACCACGGGCGACCGGTTCCGGGTCGGCAGCGTCACCAAGACGTTCTCGGCGGTCGTCCTCCTGCAACTGGTGGACGAGGGCAGGCTGGCCCTGGACGCGCCGGTCAACCGCTACCTGCCGGGGCTGCTGCCCGACGACCGCATCACCGTCCGGCACGTGCTCGGCCACCGCAGCGGCCTGTACGACTACACCAACGACATGTTCGCCCACAGCGTCCCGGGCTTCGAGTCGGTCCGGAACAAGGTCTTCACCTACCGCCGACTGGTGAACCTCGCCCTGGAGAAGCCGCTCACCAACGCGCCGGGCGCCGCCTACTCCTACTCCAACACCAACTTCGTGGTCGCCGGGATGCTGATCGAGAAGCTCACCGGGCACAGCGTGGCGACCGAGTACGAGAACCGTGTCTTCAAGCCGCTGGGGCTGCGCGACACCTTCTACGTCCACCCCGACGCGAAGATCCCCGGGCAGCACGCCAAGGGCTACCTCAGCGCGGACGAGGCGGGTGCGCAGGCGGTCGACGCGACGGACCAGACGGTGTCCTGGGCGCAGAGCGCGGGCGCGATCATCTCCACCGCCCGGGACCTCGACACCTTCTACTCGGCGCTGGTCCGGGGCGATCTGATGTCGGCCGCCCGGCTCGCCGACATGGGACGCTTCACCCGGGTCAACGCCACGACCTCCTACGGCCTCGGGCTGCGCCGCCGGGACCTGTCGTGCGGGATCTCGGTGTACGGCCACACGGGCGCCGTGCAGGGCTACTACACCTACGCGTTCACCTCGAAGGACGGCAGGCGCAGCCTGACCGCGATGGCCAACACCTCCAACAACTCGGCCGTGCTCAACACGCTGGCGCAGTCGCTGGAGGCGGCGTTCTGCGGCAAGCAGGCGGCGAAGTCCGGGCGGGCCGGCGCACCGGTCGAACGGGAGGACATCGCCCCGTCCGCCCCGCGCGAGCAGTAACGCCCCCCGAGGAAGCGGTGGCACCGGCCCACGGGCGGGTGCCACCGCAACGGCGACCCCACCGGGACACGCACCGGCCGAGAATGCCGGCCGCGCGACCACGCGGCGCGCGGACACCGGCCGCGACCGCGCCCCTCCCCGGCGCGGAAAGACCGGCGGTTCCCCGGGCGGCGCCCACCCCGGCACGCGCCGCCGGAACACGGTCGGCGCGACAGTCGCGTTCGACGCGAGGACCACCGCGACCGCCGAACCCCGCACGAGGACCAACCGCCGAACCCCGCACGACGGCCACCGCACCCGCCGAACCCCGCACAAAAACCACCCCAACCGCCCCCCGCACGAGGACCACCGCGACCGCCGAACCCCACCCGAGGACCACCGCAACCGCCGTGACGACGACCGCTGTGCCGCTCCCGGACGCGGCGGCGACCACGGCGCTCGCTTTCCGGCGCGGGGCCTCCCCGCAGGGGAACCTCGCGGTCGGGCCGGACGTTCTACCGGCGGATTCCCCACCGGGCGCGACGTTCGGCCCCTGACCTCGCAGAGGCGGCGCGATGAGCGAGCTGGTGCCCGGGGGCAATCTGCCGCTGCCGGACGGCCCGCTGACTCTGCGGGTGCCCGGCCCGTTCGACGTCTGCGCGCTGATCACCGGCGAGAGCGGCAAGGTCGTCGGCGACGGCGACTTCGTCTTCTACAACCAGCCGGACGCGCCCGGTGTCCGGCTGCGCGGCGACACCCTGACCGTCGAGCCGGCCCGGCTGCGGACCGGCGCCCAGCGCGTGACCCTCGCCGTCACCGGTGACGAGCCCGGCACCCCGCTCGGCCGCCTGCCCGCCTCCACGCTGCACGTCACCGACCGCCTCGGCCGTACGGTGGCCCGGTTCGCGCCGCCGCGCCCGCAGACCGAGACCCTGCTGCTGCTCGCCGAGATATACCGCCGGGGCACCGGCTGGAAGCTGCGCGCGGTCGGACAGGGATACGCCGACGGACTGGCGGGACTGGCCCGGGACTTCGGGGTCGACGTCCTCGAGGACCGGCGGCCGGCCCCGGCGCCGCGCCCCACGATCCCCACCCAGCGCACCGCCGCCGCCCCGCCCCGGCCGTCGGCGGCCGCCCTTCCGGACCCGGACGGCCTGCTGGGCCTGGTCAACTCCGCCCGCGCCGTGGCCGGCCGGCCTCCGGTGGCGCCGGACGCCCGGCTCGCCTCCGCCGCCCTCGCCCATGCCACCGCGATGGCCGGCGCCGGCCACCTGGCCACCGAGGGAGCCGACGGGGTCTCGCTCCACCAGCGGGTCGGCCGGACCGGATTCGCGTACGTCACGGTCGGCGAACATCTCGTCTCCGGCCCGCGTACCCCGGCCGAGTTCGTCGAGTACTGCCTGCGTGCCGAGGACGCCCGGCGCACCCTGCTCGACCCGGCGTTCACCCACGCCGGACTCGCGTACGTCCGCGGGCCGCGGGACGGGGACACCTACTGGACCGCGCTGTGGGCCAGACCCCTCACCCCGGCCGAGCTGACCCGCACCCGGTCCGAGGTAGTCGACCTCACCAACCGGGAGCGTGTCCGGGCGGGGCTGCGGCCGCTCGCGGTGGACCGGCACCTGGCCACGGCCGCACAGGCGTACAGCACGGACATGGCGACCCGGGACTTCTACTCGCACACCTCCCCCGAGGGCACCCAGCCCTGGGACCGGGCCGCCGCCGCGGGCTCCCGGCGGCGCGGCATCGGCGAGAACATCGCCTGCGGGCAGCGCTCGGCCGCCGAGGTGGTGGACGGCTGGATGAACAGCCCCGGCCACCGGGCGAACATCCTCAAGCCGGACTTCACCCACATCGGCACCGGCTTCGCGGGCGGCGGCCGGGCGGGCACGTACTGGACCCAGCTCTTCGGTGCCTGAACCGACACGTTCCGTGATCTTGGCGGAACGGGTTCGTCCGGGACACCATGCCGGGCATGAAGGGTGATCTCTTTTCCAGTCAGCACATGGTGGAGCCGGCCGTCGAGCCGGGCATGACGACCGAGAACGCGAAGTGCGTCCGGTACGTCGTGAACGGCGAGATGTACGCCCGCCAGGGCGCGATGATCGCGCACCGCGGCAACCTGAAGTTCGAGCGCAAGGGCCAGGGCGTGGGCGGCATGCTCAAACGCGCGGTCACCGGTGAGGGGCTGCCCCTGATGTCCGTGCAGGGCCAGGGCGAGGCCTGGTTCGCGCACGAGGCGCAGAACTGCTTCATCGTCACCGTCGAGCCCGGTGACCAGTTCACCGTCAACGGCCGCAACGTCCTGTGTTTCGACGCCTCGCTGTCGTACGAGATCAAGACCGTGAAGGGGTCCGGCATCGCCGGTGGCGGTCTGTTCAACAGCGTGTTCACCGGGCAGGGCCGGCTGGGACTGATCTGCGAGGGCAACCCGCTGGTCATCCCCGTCTCGCCGCAGGCGCCGGTGTACGTCGACACGGACGCGGTGGTGGGGTGGACGGCCCGGCTCCAGACCTCGCTGCACCGCTCGCAGTCCATAGGGTCGATGCTGCGCGGCGGTTCGGGCGAGGCGGTCCAGCTGATGCTCCAGGGCGAGGGGTACGTCGTGGTCCGGCCGAGCGAGGCGACCCCGCAGAAGGCCCAGCAGCACTGACGGCCGCGTGCGGTGATCCGCGCCACGCGCGCAACCCCGTCGGACATGCCCGCGTCTTGATTCACAACAGTGAAGCCCTGGCCCCCGCGGCCAGGGCCCATTTCGGGCGCACTATGCACACGATGTATACACATCGCGTATACACGACATGTATACGTGAAGTGCGCAGTGCCCACGTCTGGAGAGGCACGCATGTACGGCAAGGCATTCGCCCCGGAGTACCAGGGCACGCTGACCTCCCTGTCCGTGAACTCCTCGCTGGTCGACGTACTGGCCGAGGGCACCGAGCGGCTCCGGGAGGCCGAGCGGTCGGGGCGCCGCGACGAGGAGGCGCGCTGCCAGCTCGCCGTCGCCGAGGCGCACCGCAGGCTGGGCCGGGTGGGGGACGCCGACCGGGCCTGGAAGGCGAGTTACCGTGCGGCCCGCGCGGCCGGAGACACCGCCGCACGGGCGTGGGCGCTGTGGAGCGGCGGCACCCTGGCCCGGCAGCGTGGGGCGTTCCCGCTGGCCCGGCGCCTGCTGGCGCTGGCCGCCGACCTCGGCGAGCAGGGCGGCGACGTCGTCGTGCGCGGCTACTCGCTCGCGGGGCTCGCCGAGACCGGCCGGATCCAGGGCGACTACGCGGCCGTCGCGCGACTGCACGAACAGCTCCTCGCCGAGGCGCGTCGGCGAGGCGAGGCCCGGCACACGGTGTGGGCGCTGGAGGGCATCGCGCAGATCCACCGCAACACCGGTTCGTACGACACCGCGTACGCCCTGTTCGAGGAGGCGTCGGAGATCGCGGCCCGGGCCGAGGACCGGCGGGGGCACGCCTGGGCACTGCGCGGGCTCGCGGACATCGTCTCGGTGCGCGACGGCGACACCGGCCGGGCGCTGGAGCTGCTGTCGGAGGCGGAAGCGGCCTGCCGGGCGATGAACCTGTCGAGTGCGCTCGCGTACAACCACAAGATGCGCGGCAACGTCCTGTACCGGGCGGGACGTTACGCCGAGGCCAGGGAGCTGTACGAGCTGGCGCTGAGCGAGTTCCGCGCGATGAGCGAGCCGCGCGGCGAGGCACTGGCCCGGCTCGGCCTGGCCAAGTCGCGGGCCCGCCTGGGAAGGCCCCGGGCCGAGACGGCCGCCGAACTGGCGGACCTGGCCGGCGTGCTGGACCGCGCCGGTCTGCGGCACGCCCGGGAGATGGTCACCCGCGCGCAGGAGGAGTTCGGCACCGGGACGGAGTCCACCCGATGACCACGACGACGTCCCTCACCACGTCCACGCCCGAGTCCACGTCCCCCACCACGAGCACGCCGCCGACCGTGTCCACGCCGCTCGCGTCCACGGCCGTCACCGCGCCCGCTCCCCCGCCCGCCCTGGCCCGCTGCCACGCGTTGGTGCGGCCCGCTCTGGAGGCCGCGGTGGGGCGGTTGCATCCGTGGGTCGGGGAGATGGCCGCGTACTCCTTCGGCTGGTGCGAGGTCGGCGGCGCGCCCGCCGGCGGTCCCGGCGGCAAGGGCGTCCGGCAGGCACTCGCGCTGCTCGGCGCGGAGGCGGCAGGCGGGCCCGCCGCCCGCGGGGTCCCGGCGGCCGTGGCCGTCGAACTGGTGCATGCCTTCTCCCTGCTGCACGACGACATCATGGACGGCGACGACCTCAGGCGCCGCCGCCCGGCGGTGTGGCGGGCGTACGGCACCGGCCCCGCGGTGCTCGCGGGCGACGCCCTGTTCGCGCTGGCCGTCGAGACCCTGGCCACCGCTCCCGGCGGACCGGGCGCCGTGCGGCTGCTGTCGGCCGCGCTGACCGACCTGGTGCGCGGACAGGCGGACGACCTGCTGTTCGCCACGCGGCCCTGGACAAGCGTCTCCCCGCGGGAGTACCGGCTGATGGCCGAGCACAAGACGGGTGCGCTGCTCGGGTGCGCCCTGGCGCTGGGGGCCACGCTAGCCGGGGCGCCCGCGGACACGGTGAGCGCGCTGGACCGTGCCGGACGGCAGCTGGGCGTGGCGTTCCAGCTGGCCGACGACGTGCTGGGGATCTGGGGCGACCCGGCCGTCACCGGCAAGCCGGTGCACGGCGACCTGCGGGAGCGGAAGAAGACGTTCCCCGTGCTGGCCGCGCTCGGCTCCCCCGCCGGCCCACGGCTCGCCCGGCTGCTCGACACCCCAGGGCGGACCGGGGAGGCGGCCGCGCTCGTCGAGGAGGCCGGCGGGCGGGCGGCCGCGGTCGCCGAGGCCCGGCGGCACACCGCCCGTGCCGAGGCGCTGCTCGCCGGACTGCCGGCCGAACCTGCCGGGTTGCGCGGCCTGCTGGAGTTCCTGGTCCGTCGCGACCTCTGAACCGTGTTGACCTGCGCGGTGTCCTCGGGCCAGGGTGCGAGGGGCGCGGTCTCCACCCCCGCGCCGGAAGGGTGAACCGCCTTGATCGGCATCTCGGACATCGAAGCCGCGGCCCGGCGCATCGCCGGGCACGTCGTACGCACGCCCACCGTCCCGAGTCCGGGGCTGACGGAGCTGCTCGGCGTCCCCGTGACCCTCAAGCTCGAACTCCTCCAGCGCACCGGCTCGTTCAAGGCACGCGGGGCCACGGCGAAACTGCTGTCGCTGTCCGAGGCCGAGCGGGCGGCCGGTGTGGTGGCCGTCAGCGGCGGCAACCACGGGATCGCCCTCGCGGTGATGGCCGCGGCCCTCGACGTGAAGGCGACCGTGGTCATGCCCCGCACGGCGCCAGCCCGTTCGATCGGGCTGGTGGAGGCGGCGGGGGCGTCGGTGCGGCTGACCGACGGCATGGCCTCGGCGTTCGAGCTGGTGACACGGTTGCGGGACGAGGGGCTGACCCTGGTGCACCCCTTCGACGACCCGGTGGTGATCGCGGCCCAGGGCACGGTGGGCCTGGAGTTCGCCCAGGACGCGGACGAGCTCACCGACGTGCTCGTCAGCATCGGCGGCGGTGGGCTGATCGCCGGGGTCGCGGCGGCGCTGCGCGCCCGGTGGCCGCGGGTACGGGTGTGGGGTGTGGAGACGGAGGGCTCCGAGACCCTGTCCGAGGCGCTCGCGGCGGGCGGTCCGCTGCCGGTCGCCGTGTCGTCGATCGTGACGACGCTCAGCGCGCCGTCCGCGTCCCGGCTGACGTACGACCATGTGGCCGCGCTGGTCGAGGACGTCCTGGTGGTCCCGGACCGGGAGGCCGTACAGGGCTCTCTGCTGCTCGCCGAACACGCCAAGGTGTGGGCCGAGCCCGCCGCCGGCTGTCTGCTGCCCGCCGCCCGGCGGGTACTGGAACGGGTGGGTGACGGCGCCCGGCTCGGCCTGGTGGTGTGCGGCGGCAATGTCACGCACGCCGAGATCGCGGAATGGAGCGACCGCTTCGGACTGCGCTGAACGGCGCACCGCAGCCGGCCCTTTACCGTCGGTTACCCGCAGGTCGTCCCCCGGCCATCGGTCGTCTTCCCCAAGTCCCGGGCCGGGGACACCGTTTGAATAAAAGGGAAGAAGGGCCTCGGAGTTGCAGATTCTTTGAACACACCCGGGCGGGTCCCGCGTACCCCTGGTCAAGACGACGCAGCGGTTCCAGCGAGGGATGACGATGGTCAAGGCGCATGTCACCGCAGAACAGGTGGTCGCCGGCAGGTACCGGCTCCTGGAGGTCGCCGACCGCGAGCCGAACCGCGTCAGCTGGTACGCGCAGGACACGCAGGCCGGCAGGCCCCGCCTGGTGACCCGGATCGAGGTTCCCGACGCCCTCACCCCCGACGTGGTGCGCCGGACCACCTCCCGCATCCTGCGCACCTCCGAGGTCATGGGCGCGCTGCGGCCCGGCCGGGTCGCCATGGCGATCGACGCCTTCGAGGAGGCGGGCGCGCTGTGGACGGTCACGGAGCTGATCGACGGCACACCGCTGAGCGAACTGCTCGGCCGGCAGACCCCGTTCGACTTCGCGCGGGCCGCCCGGATCACCCTCGAGGTGCTCGACGTGCTGGACGGCGCGCACGGTGAGGGCTACACGCACGGCGAACTGAGCCCCGGCCAGGTCTTCGTCCGGGACACGGGCCCGGTCGTGATCACCGGGTTCGGCCTGGCGGGCGCGACCCTGGCCCCCCGGGTCACCGCACCGTCGTACGCCTCCCCGGAGCAGGCCAGGGACGAGCGCCTCGGCCCGGCCGCCGATCTGTGGGCGCTCGGCGCGATCCTCTACACGATGGTCGAGGGGCGGCCGCCGTTCCGGGACCGCGGCCGGGCGGACGCCACGCTGAAGGGCGTGGACCGGCTGCCGCTGCGCACCCCGTTGCGGGCCGGGCCGCTCACGCAGGTCGTCCAGGGACTGCTGCGCAAGAACTCCCGGGAACGGCTCAGCCGTCCGGTGCTCCGGCAGGCGCTGACACGTGTCCTGGACACGGATCCCGACACGGTCGAGCAGCCCGCTCCGGTGCCCCGGCCACGGGCTGCCTACGTGGCGGCGCGGGCCTCGGGTTGGAGCCGGACCACGATGATCGGGGGAACCGCGCTGGCGGTGGTGACCGTGTCGGTCGCGGTGCTCGCCGCCACCCAGGGGATCCCGGGCGTGGGGTCCGCGGCCGGCTCGGCGCCGAGCACCGCCGCGACGGCCGCGGACCCGGGCAACCGCACGGACGGCAACGCCCCCACCGCCCCGCCCTCCCCCGCCTCTTCGGCGCCGGTCTCCTCGCCGTCACCGTCGAGGACGGCGCCGTCTCCCTCCCCGTCGGTCACGGCCGGCGCGCTGCCGGCCGGGTTCCGGCGCCACACCGCCCCGGAGGGCTTCTCCGTGGCACTGCCGACGGGCTGGCGGCGCCTCGGCACCGACCGGGACGACGCCGCCTACCGCGTCACCTTCGGCCCCGGCGGCGACGACCCGCGCACGCTGGCGGTCACCTACAGCACGCAGGCCGGCCCCGACCCGGTCGCGGTCTGGCGCGACGACGTGGAACCGGGGCTGGAACAGCTGGACGGGTACCGGCGGATCGGGCAGATCGAGGCGACCACCTACCAGGGGTACCGGGCGGCGGACATGGAGTGGCTGTCCGGCACGGGCGCCGGCCGGCTGCGCACCTTCGGCCGCGGTTTCCTGCTCGGCGGCGGCCGCAGCTTCTCGCTGCGGGTCACGGCCCCGGCCGACCGCTGGGACGACGCCGACGACACGCTGGCGCTGAAGACGTTCCTGGCCACGTTCCGGGCGTCGGCGGGCTGAGTCCGTGGCTGGTCCCGGTCGTGCGGCAAACCCCGGCCAAAGGGTCGATATAGGCTGCCGGTCGGTACGTACGCAGTTCGGCAGCCTCCAGGAGTGTCCTCCGTGACCCTAGCGATCGACCCGTCCGAGACGTCTGGGACGTCCGGGACGTCCGGCGCGTCTCCGGTCCCCCTGTCCGACCTCGTGGCGCGGGACGCCCGGGAGTTCGGCGCCTATGTGCGCTCCGGGGGCTGGGCGTTCGGGCTGATGGTGGCCCGCAGTGTGCGGCCCGGCGGGCAGGGCGCGGACGGGACGCCGAAGGTGTCGGCGAAGGAGTTCGCCGAACTGGCCGGCTGCTCCCCGGCACGGGTGATGCGCTACTACAAGGCGTGGGACCGGGCCGCCGACGACGGCGTGGTGCCGCACTTCGAGGTCCTCGCCCCGGGCCAGGAGGTCGGACTCCCGGACTCCGACGTCTGGCTGGACTACTACGTCTCCCGTGACGGCGCGGCGTCCGAGCGCGGCACCGCCATCAGCGAGGCCGCCGAGGCGGCGGGCATCCGGCCCACCAAGGCCCTGGAGGTGGCCGAGAACCCGACCGCGTTGCGGGCCGCGATCCTCGCCGACCCCTCCACCGCCCGCGCGGCCCGCTCGGCCCTCCTCGACCGCATCAAGGAGGACCCGGACCTGCAGACGGTGCTGGCCAGGGACGTGGTCCGCACCGCCGACCTGAAGAAGGCCGTCGCCACCGAGAGCCGCTCCGCCGACCGCATCGGATACGTCCGCCAGATCGCCGAGTCGGGGCAGATCAGGACGCCGGCCGGGCAGACCGTCGACGCCCCCGTCGAACTGCGGCAGGAGGCCGAGCGCCATCTCTCGCTCCTGGACGAACTGGACGAGGACGAGGACACCGGCGAGTGGGCGGCCGAGGCCTACGACTCCATGAAGAACCTGGTCGTCGAGACGGTCGAGGCCGACCCGGACCTGCGGGTCCAGGAGAAGCGCACCCGGTTCTACAGCAGCCTGCAGAAGGCCACCAGGGCGTTCGAGGAGCTGACCTTCGACGACGCCCAGGACTTCTACGAGGACGACATGGTGCAGCGCCTGGAGGAACTCCAGCAGGCCATCGGCTCCTGCCTGGACGCGCTGCGGGTCACGAGGAGCGGGGCCACGGTCCGTCCGGAAGGGGATTCCGCCGCGGATTCCGCCCACGATTGAGCGTTTTTCGTGTGAGAGGGGTACTAGAGGACACCAAGCCGATCGTTCCGGAGGCCTCTCGCGTGAACCCCATCGTGCACAGGACCCTGGTGGTGCAGCTCCGCGCCGAGGGGACGGCCCGCTGCCCCGTCCTCGCCCATCTCTCGTACGACCCCGAGGACCCGTTCGCCGTCACCGTGATGTTCACCCTGGACGGCCGGGTGCTCGCCCGATGGCGGCTGGACCGGGAGATGCTCAACGAGGGGCTGAGAGAACCGGTCGGCCACGGTGACGTGCGGCTGCGTCCGGTGCGGCAGGGACGCTGGAGGGAAGTACGCATGGACTTCCTCGGCGACCCCCTTCCGGGTGGCGAGCGGCACCACGCGGTGGTGTTCGCCTGGGCGCCCGCGCTGGCCTCGTTCCTCGGCGACACCTACATGGCGGTGCCGCCCGGGACGGAACAGGTCCGGATGGACGACGTGCTGGCGGAGATCCTCGCCACCGGCTGAGTGCCCGCGGGCCCGGCTGAGTAGGCGTACTCATGCCCGGGCCCGGTCCTCGCGGCCACGATGGGGCTCCCACGACGAGGAGTCCGCCATGACCGCAGTGCACCCCGCCCAGCGCCCCGCTCCGGCACGGCCGCGCCGGATCCCGCCCGCTCTGCTGGCCGGTGCGGTGGTGGCCGGCATGGCGGTGTCGGCGTGGGGCGCCCGGGACCGTACGACCTGGTTCCTGGAGACGGTGTGGGTGCTGGTGGGTCTGCCGCTGGTGGTGCTGACCTGGCGGCGGTTCCCGCTGACGGGTCTGCTGGCCGGGCTGCTCACCGCGCACGCGCTGGTGCTCGCCGTCGGCGGCCACTACACGTACGCCCAGGTGCCGGCGGGCGACTGGGTGCGGGACACCTTCGGTCTGGACCGCAATCCGTACGACCGCTTCGGCCACCTCGTGCAGGGCTTCGTCCCGGCGGTCCTGGTCCGTGAACTGCTCAGCCGTACCTCACCGCTGCGCGGCAGCCGCTGGCTGGCCCCGCTGACGGTGTGCGCCTGCCTCGCGTTCAGCGCCTCCTTCGAACTGCTGGAGTGGCTGGCGGCCGAGGTCGGCGGGCACGGCGCGGACGCCTTCCTCGCCACCCAGGGCGATGTCTGGGACACCCAGTGGGACATGTTCTGCGCGCTGGTCGGGGCGACGGTGTCGGTGCTGCTCCTCGGCCGCCCGCACGACCGGCAGTTGCGCGCGCTGGAGGCGGCTCAGCGGGTGGTGTGACGGCGCCGGGACCACAGCGGCAGGGCGTACCAGCACACCAGGTACCAGACGACGACGCCCACGACCACCCAGGCGATCCGGCTGTCGCCGGTGGCCACCCGCAGGATCAGCACGAGCGCGGAGGTCATGGTGGCCAGCAGCAGGAACAGGCCGACCTGGGTCAGCACGGAGGCCAGCCGTACCGCCTGCGGCTTCACCCTGCGGCCGGAGACCAGCCGGTGCAGGGAGACCGGGCCGATGAGGGCGCCGGTGGCCGCGGCGCCCAGCACGACGGTCACGATGTAGATCGTGTGGTCCGTGCCGGACAGCTCGGCGTACTTCTGCTGGAAGACCACGGTGAGCAGGAAGCCGAAGAGGATCTGTACACCGGTCTGGGTGACGCGCACCTCCTGGATGAGGTCGCCCCACATCCGGTCGGCGCGCTCCTCCTCGCTCTCGTCGCGCCCCTGCCGTACCCGGTCGGTCATGGAGTGCGTGTAACCGTCGTGCCGGTCGTTCAAACGGGCCTTGCCGGGAGCCCCGCCCCATGGTGGCGCCCCCGGCCGGGGGCACTACCAGCGGTTCTCGACCTGGTCCTTGATACGGCGGTCGTACAGGTCGCGGATGGCGGTGACCGTCCGCTCGGGCAGTTCGGTGAGCGCCGCGGCGGCCGCGTTGCCGCGGGCCTGTTCGGCGTTGCGGGCGCCCGGGATCACCGTGGTGACACCCGGCTGCTCGATGATCCAGCGCAGGGCGAGCTGGGCCGGGGTGTACCCGTCGGGGGCGAGTGCCGCGAACTCGGCGGCGGCCTCGACGCCCGTCGCGTAGTCGACGCCGGAGAAGGTCTCGCCCTGGTCGAAGGCCTCGCCGTGCCGGTTGTAGGTGCGGTGGTCGTCGGCCGCGAAGACGGTGTCCTTGGTGTACTTGCCGGACAGCAGACCGGAGGCGAGCGGCACGCGCGCGATGATGCCGACGCCGGCCGCCTGCGCGGCCGGGAGGACCTCGCGCAGCGGCTTCATCCGGAACGGGTTGAGGATGATCTGCACGCTGGCCACGCCCGGGCGGGCGATCGCGGTGAGCGCCTCCGCGCAGGTCTCGACGCTGACGCCGTAGGCGGCGATGCGCTCCTCCTCGACCAGGG
Organism: Streptomyces sp. NPDC001068; assembly: GCF_042897315.1. Classification (NCBI taxonomy): domain Bacteria; kingdom Bacillati; phylum Actinomycetota; class Actinomycetes; order Kitasatosporales; family Streptomycetaceae; genus Streptomyces; species Streptomyces sp. NPDC001068. The sequence continues at coordinate 59,524 of NZ_JBIAYD010000009.1, forward strand.
TGTCGAGGGCGTCGAACACCTCGTCGGAGGAGTAGACCGGGGTGGGCGGGCAGTGCAGCTGCACCAGGTCCAGGCGGTCCACGCCGAGGTTGCGACGGGAGCGGTCGTTCCACGCGCGGAAGTTGTCCAGGACGTAGTTCTCCGGGATCTGGTCGACCCGGCGGCCCATCTTGGTGGCCACCATCACGTGCAGGTCGGGCCTGCCGCGCAGGAAGGCGGCGATGGTCTGCTCGCTGCGCCCGTCGCCGTACACGTCGGCGGTGTCGAAGAAGGTCACCCCCGACTCGGCCGCGGCCTCCAGGACGGCCAGGGCCTCCTTGTCGTCCACGTCGCCCCAGTCGGCGCCCAGCTGCCAGGTGCCGAGGCCGACGACGGATGCCCACTGCTGCGACCTGCCGATTACACGTTCGTCCATGGCGTCAGTCTGTCACCCGCCGCCGACAACGGTGTCAGGGGTGGGCCCCACTTCGCTCCGGGGCCGCCTCCGACGATCGGCTCAGGGGGTCAGCTGGGCCTGGACGGCGGCGCCGTAGCGGTCGGTCAGGTCGTCGATCGCCGACTCCCGCAGCCGCGTACCGCGGGCGATGCCGTACATCACGCCCAGGCCGATCAGCTGGGCGACGGCGAGTTCCGCGCGCAGCCCGGCGTCCGGGCCGGTGAGCCGGGCGGCGACGCGGTCGACCACCTGGGCGCGGAAGTTGGCGCGCAGCACGTCCCCGCGGTCTCCGTGCAGGGGGGCGAAGACGATCCGCAGCAGCGGGTCGGCGCCCCGGTCGCGCTGGCCCTCCAGGACGTGCCGGACCATGTGCCGGCCGAGGTCGTCGAGGGGCGCGTCCAGCAGGGCGGCCGCGTCGGCGTCGAAGGACATCACGCGGGCGAACAGGCCGTCCTTGTTGCCGAAGTACTTGAGGATCAGCGGCGCGCTGACCCCGGCGCGTTCGGCGACGTCCTTGAGGGTGATGTCGGCGTGCGCGTGGCGGGCCAGGAGGTGCCGGGCGGCCTTGAGGATGGCGGCCCTGGTGGCCTCCGCGTCGCGGCGGCCGGGCGCGGGGGCGGCGTCGGCGCCGTGGTCCGGTCGGGTGTTCACGGCACTCATGCTCCCTCCAGCGCGTCGTCGCGGGCGCCCCGGGTGCCGCCGCGGACGGGCGGGGCCTCCTCCGTGGCCTTGTCGCCGGGTATGGACAGGGCGGCGGCGCCGGCCACGAGCGCGACGACACCGGCCATGGTGAACGACAGCAGGTAGCCGTGCAGCGTGGGTACCTGGGCGCCGCCGACGAGGCTGGTGTGATGGGTGAGGACGGCGGCGACGGCGGCGCTGGAGGCGGCCTGGCCGATGGTGCGCATCAGGACGTTCACGCCGTTGGCGGAGGCGGTCTGGCTCGCCGGGACGGCCCGCAGGATCAGTGTGGGCAGTGCCGAGTAGGCGAGGGTGGTGCCGGTGGCGACGACGGTGGCGCCCAGGATGATCAGCCACAGGTCGCGGCTGTCGGCGACGCGCACCACGTACCCGCAGGCGATGACCCCGGCGCCGAGGGCGAGGGTGATCCGCGGGCCGCGGGAGGCCGAGATCCGGGCGGAGAGCGGGGAGAACAGCAGCATGGTCACGCCGCCGGGGAGCAGGCACAGGCCGGTGGCGACGATGGACAGCCCGAGGCCGTATCCGGTGGCCTTCGGCGCCTGCACCAGCTGCGCGGTGACCAGCGAGTTGGCGTAGAACGCGAACCCGGTGAGCAGGGCCGCGACATGGGACAGGCCGACCCGGGGCCGGGAGACCAGGTGCAGGTCCACCAGGGGCTGTTCGGTCCGCAGCTGCTGCCACCACCACAGGGCGAGGACCAGGACGGCGGCCGCGAACAGCGCGAGCACCCGCGGGCTTCCCCAGCCCCACTGGCCGCCCTGGGAGACGCCGAGCAGCAGGCAGGTCAGCCCGACGGCGAGGCCCAGCGCGCCGAGCACGTCGAACCGGCCGGGCGCGCGCACCGGCGACTCCCGGACCGCCCACCACACGGCACAGACGCCCACCGCGCCCAGGAGGCTGGTCAGCCAGAACATGGTGTGCCAGTCGTAGTACTGCACCACCAGCGCGGCCAGCGGCAGGCCCAGCGCGGCGCCGATGCCGACGGTGGAGCTCATCAGCGCCACCGCCGATCCCCGCCGCTCGGGCGGCAGTTCGTCGCGCAGGATGCTGATCGACAGGGGGACGACCGAGGCGGCGGCGCCCTGGAGGGCGCGGGCGACGATGAGCACGGTGATGTCGGACGACAGGGCGCACATCACGGAGCCCACGGTCATCAGCGCGAGGGCCCCGGTGAGCACCCGGCGCTTGCCGTACATGTCGCCGGCCCGGCCGAGCACCGGGGTGAGGACGGCACCGGCGAGGAGGGTCGCGGTGACCATCCAGGAGACGGCGCCGGCCGATGAGTGGGTGAGCCGGGGCAGGTCCGGCAGGAGGGGGACGACCACCGTCTGCATGACGGCCATCAGGATCCCGCCGAAGGCCAGTACCGGGATGGTCAGCCGCTCCCGCAGCCGGGTCGGTGCGGCGGGCGAGCCCGAGGGGCCGGCTGTCGGGGCGGGGTGGTCCATCGGCGCTCCTGCGTGCGGCACAGATATGAAGGTGAATTCCCATTCACCCTATCGAGTGAATGACCTTTCACCAACTCGTGCCCGTGGCGCGCTCGGGGCTACGACCGGGAGTGCAGGGCGCGCGCCGCCCGCGGGCCGAGCCACCTCTTGAACCGGCGCAACACCTCGAGCCGTCCGGCCGCCTTGTCGATGCCGTAGTAGAGCTGCGGCGGCACGTAGGGCAGCAGGGGTGAGTGGCGCTGGCCGAGCAGGGCGAACATGCGGTGCGCGGGGAGGTCGATGTAGCGCGGCAGGTTCTCGTACCACTGGGCGCTGAGGCGGGCGGCGCTCTGCGCGGAGACCAGTTCGGCCTTGCGGCGCCGCTCGTAGGCGGCGAGGGCCTGCGGCACCGCGCCGTGTTCACGCAGGACGTCGGCGAGGCACATGGCGTCCTCCAGCGCCAGGGTGGTGCCCGCCCCGATGGAGTAGTGGGTGGTGTGGGCGGCGTCGCCGAGCAGGACGAGGTTGCCGTGGTGCCAGGTGCGGTTGGTGAGCGTGCGGAAGGTGGGCCAGGCCGCCGCCGAGGAGCCGCCGATCAGCGGCCGGCCGTCGAGGATGTCGGCGAACAGCTTCTCCAGCAGGGCCAGTTGGTCGGCCTCGGACAGGGTGTCGAGGCCGAGCCCGGCGCGGGTCGCGGGAGCGCACTCGATGACGCAGGTGCTGTGCCCGTCGTCGTAGGGGTAGCCGTAGCACCAGACCCAGCCGTGCCCGGTCTCGGCGAAGGCGAAGGTGAAGGAGTCGAAGACCTTGGTGGTGCCGAGCCAGACGTAGTGGTTGCGGCCCTCGGAGACCTCGGCGCCGAACGCGTCGGCGTGCCGGGCGCGCAGGGCGCTGTGGATGCCGTCGGCGGCGACGACCAGGTCCGCCTCGGGCAGGTCGTCGGGGGTGATCTCGCTCTCGAACTCCAGCCGCACCCCGAGGGACCGGGCGCGGTCGGCCAGGATCTCCAGGAGGCGGTGACGGCCGATGCCGTGGCCCGGGTCGCCGGGCTGCCGGGCGATCTGGTCGCGGACGTGGGCGACGCCCTGGTTCCAGCGCACCGAGCTCTCCTCGACGGCGCGCGCCGACTCGGGGTCGTAGGCGTGCAGCCGGTCCATCAGGGCACGCCAGTAGGTGACGCCCCAGCCGTAGGTCGAGCCTTCCGGGTTGCGCTCGTGGACGGTGATGTCGTGGGACGGGTTCCGCCGCTTGAGCAGGATCGCCAGATACAGCCCCGCGGGCCCGCCTCCGACACAGACGACCTTCACACGCACCCCTGGATCTCACCGAAAGTGGTCAATTGGCACCGCAGGGTAGCAGCGCGAGCGGGTCCGGCCGGGTTTTCGAATCGCGCCAGATTGACGGCGTGAGCCACGCCACCCGGACGGTGGATCGCCGCGAAAGATCACCGGGAACACCCGCGTCCCGGCAAGGAATTACCCCTTCCGGTACCGGCGATCCACGCGTCGCGGCAAGATCGTCCTGATTCAATCTTGTACGACATGTAGTCAATTGTCCTGATCCTGGCCAACCCGATCCGGGGGATTTCTCCCGCGTGGAAACCGGCGGATAGGCATACGGAGTGACCACTCGCACCCAGCACAGGAGCATCCGTATGCCCGGACTCACCCGCCGCCGCGCGCTCGGCGGCGCGGCCGCCCTCGCCGCCGCGGCCGGCGCCCAGACACTGCTCGCACCCGGCTCCTCGGCCGCACCTCACTCGCGGGAGGGAGCGCTCGAACCCTTCGACGAGGTCTACAAGGGCCGCCGGATACAGGGCCGTCCGTCCGGCATGGACCACATGGACGGCATGGACGGCATGGACAGCACGGCGGGCACGGCGGGCACGACCGGCGCGGGCGGTCACCACCACGGACACGGCACCGGGTACGCGGTGTTCGTGGACGGGGTGGAACTGCACGTCATGCGGAACGCGGACGGCAGCTGGATCAGCGTGGTCAGCCACTACGACCCGGTACGCACCCCGCGCGCGGCCGCCCGCGCCGCGGTCGACGAGCTGCAGGGTGCCGCCCTGCTGCCGTTCCCCGCCAACTGACCGCCCCCGCAAGGACTTCCGGAGCCCCGAGACACATGACCGTACGCAAGAACCAGGCCAGTCTGTCCGCCGACGAGAAGCGGCGGTTCGTCGCCGCCGTCATCGAACTGAAGCGCAACGGGCGTTACGACGACTTCGTGCGCACGCACAACGCCTTCATCATGGCCGACACCGACGACTCGGAGCGCACCGGCCACCGTTCGCCGTCGTTCCTGCCCTGGCACCGCAGATTCCTGCTCGACTTCGAACAGGCCCTCCAGTCGGTGGACGCCTCGGTGGCGCTGCCCTACTGGGACTGGAGCACCGACCGCACCGTCCGGGCCGGCCTGTGGGCGCCGGACTTCCTCGGCGGTACCGGGCGCGCCTCCGACGGGCGGGTGACGGACGGGCCGTTCGCGGCGGCCGGCGGCAACTGGCCGCTCGACGTCCGCGTGGACGGCCGCACCTACCTGCGCAGATCACTCGGGACCGGCGTGCGCGAGCTGCCCACCCGTGCGGAGGTCGAGTCGGTGCTGGCCATGGGCACGTACGACACGGCGCCCTGGAACAGCGCCTCGGACGGCTTCCGCAACCACCTGGAGGGCTGGCGCGGGGTCAACCTGCACAACCGGGTCCATGTCTGGGTCGGCGGGCAGATGGCCACCGGCGTCTCCCCCAACGACCCGGTGTTCTGGCTGCACCACGCCTTCGTCGACAAGCTCTGGGCCGAGTGGCGGCGCCGGCATCCGCAGGCGGCCTACCTACCGGGCGGCGGGACGCCGGACGTCGTCGACCTGAACGAGACGATGAAGCCGTGGAACGACGTGCGGCCCGCGGACCTGCTCGACCACACGCGGTTCTACACGTTCGACGCCTGACCGGGCCCGGCCGATCAGACCTCGGCCGTACGGCACTCCGGGTGTCCCCAGCTCTGCCCGTTCTTCGCGATCTGCTCGCCGGCCGCGTAGGAGCGGCCGCACAGGCAGCGGCCGGGGAACTTGGCCTTGATGGTGCGCGCAGGACCACCGGCGGCGGCCTTGCGGGGTGCCGCCTTGCGGCGCGGGGCCTTGGCGGAGCCGGCGGAGGTCGGCGACGGCGGCGGGACCGGGGAACCGAGGGCGCTGCCCGCGGCCTCCTGGACCGTCGCCGCCTGGCTGGCCGCGCGGTCCGCGAAGTCGTTCAGCGGGTCGCCGTCGACCTGGTGGGCGGGCACGTACCGGAAGTCGACCGAGCGGCCGTCGAGGAGCTCGTCGATGCGGACCACCAGCTCCTGGTTGGCGACCGGCTTGCCGCCCGAGGTCTTCCAGCCGTTGCGCTTCCAGCCGGGCAGCCAGGTGGTGACCGCCTTCATCGCGTACTGCGAGTCCATCCGCACCTCGAGCGGCACGTCCGGGTCGACGGCGGTCAGCAGCCGCTCCAGGGCGGTCAGTTCGGCCACGTTGTTGGTGGCCTTGCCGAGCGGCCCGGCCTCCCAGCGGGCCGGGGTCGCCGCGTCGTCGGACATCACCCAGGCCCAGCCCGCGGGTCCCGGGTTTCCCTTAGAAGCCCCGTCGCACGCGGCCACCACTCGTTCACGCATGGGCCCGATCATGCCACGGCCGGGCGTGGAGTCGGCCGTGGCCCGGTGTCCGTCCTGGTCAGACGTCCGCGACCTGGGGCTGCTCGCCCTCGGTGGTGGTGATGTCGATCACGGAGAAGTTGGCGCCCTGCGGGTCGGTGAGCGCCGCGAACCTGCCGAAGGGACTGCTCATCGGCCCGAAGCGCAGCACCGCGCCCAGCCCGACGGCCTTGGCGACGGCCGCGTCGCAGTCGCCGACGGTGAAGTAGACGTTGACGTACGAGGGCACCTCGGGCGGGAAGTCGTCGGTCATCCCCATCCGGCCGAGGACCGTGTTCCCGTCCACGTCGAACATCCGGAAGTCGACGTTGTCGTCCTGGACCTGCCGGGCCGTGTAGGAGAAGACGGCGGTGAAGAAGGCGTCGGCCTTGGCGGGCTCGCGGGTGAAGACCTCCGCCCAGCAGTAGGCGCCGGGCACCGCCGTGGCCTCGAAGCCCTCGTGGACACCGCCCTGCCAGATGCCGAACACCGCGCCGCTGGGCTCCCGCGCCAGACACATCGTGCCGAACTCGCCGACCTGCATCGGCTCCATCAGCACCTCGCCGCCGTTCGCCCGGATCCGCTCCGCGACGGCCGCCGCGTCCGGGGAGGCGAAGTACAGACACCACTGCGACTGCCCCTCCTGGCCGGGCATGGGCGGTACGACGGCGGCGACGGCCCTGCCGTCCGTGTAGGCCTGGGTGTAGTTGCCGTACTCCGACGTCGACTCGCCGAAGGTCCAGCCGAGGACCTCGCCGTAGAAGTTCTTGGCCCCCTCCAGGTCGCTGAACATCGCGTCGGCCCAGCAGGGGGTTCCTTCAGCTTGTACCGCCATGGCCGCGGCCCTTCCGATCGCACGGATTCTCCCGCTTCCTCACGCTAGCCATCGCGCCGAACCCCCGCGCGCCGAACACCGGACTCCGGCGGACACTGGGAAGGACGACCGGGCGGCCTTCGGCGGACGGGGCGCGACATGGCGGACCTGATGCGGGCGTGGACGGTGGCGCGGCCCGGACCGGTCGAGGCGGATCCGCTGCGGCTCGTGGAACGTCCGGTGCCGGTCCCGCGGACGGACGAGCTGCTGGTCCGGGTCCGCGCCTGCGGGGTGTGCCGGACCGACCTGCATGTCACGGAGGGTGATCTGCCGGTGCGCAGGCCCGGGGTGACACCGGGGCACGAGGTGGTCGGCGAGGTCGCCGGGTGGGGCGCCGGGGTGACGGGCTTCGCGAGCGGCGACCGGGTCGGGGCGGCCTGGCTGCGGCGCACGGACGGGACGTGCGCCTACTGCCTGCGGGGCGCCGAGAACCTGTGCCCGCGCTCGGAGTACACCGGCTGGGACGCGGACGGCGGCTACGCGCAGTACACGACCGTGCCGGCGGACTTCGCCCACCGGCTGCCCGGCGCCCTCGACGACGTGGCGCTCGCCCCGCTGCTGTGCGCCGGGATCATCGGCTACCGCGCGCTGCGCCGCACATCCCTGCCGCCGGGCGGCCGGCTCGGCCTGTACGGCTTCGGGGGCAGCGCCCACCTGTGCGCGCAGGTGGCGCTCGCGCAGGGCGCGACCGTCCACGTCCTGACCCGGGGCGCCGAGGCCCGCCGGCTGGCCCTCGCACTCGGCGCGGCCTCGGCCCGGGACCTCTCCGAGCCGCCTCCCGAGCCGCTGGACGGCGCCGTCCTGTTCGCCCCGGTCGGCGGTCTCGTGCCGGTCGCGCTGCGCGCCCTGGACCGGGGCGGGGTGCTGGCGGTGGCGGGCATCCACCTCAGCGACGTACCGGCGCTGAACTACGAGCGGGAGCTGTTCTACGAGCGGGAGCTGCGCAGCGTCACCTCCAACACCCGTGACGACGGAAGGGAGTTCCTGGCCCTGGCCGAGCGGTACCGGGTGCGCGCGACGACCCACGCCTACCCCATGTCCGAGGCGCCCCGGGCCCTGCGGGACCTGAAGGCGGGACGGTTCGACGGCGCCGCGGTGCTGGTCGGGGACCTTTCCTGAGCCCAACCCGCGCCGGCCCAGGGCACCGGAGCGGATCACCGGCGCACGATCGGGAAACGCAACCTTTTCCACCCCGAACACCTGGTTTGCGCAACTAAGGCGCGCAACCGCCCCTTTCGCGCTGTACCCGTAGATCACCACGGCTGTTTGGCTGGTCCTTGCGCAGCGCCACCTCGCACACCACCGACCCTCCGGGTCACCCTTGTTCGTCTCCCTGCTGGAGGGAATGTGTCCACACCGGACAGCGTCATCGGCTCCGCCGTCGACGAGCCCGAGCCGGATCCGACCACCGCGGCCGAGTTCACCAGTCTGAGCACCCGGGCCGCACGGCAGCTCACCACGACCACCAAGTCCGAACCGCAGATGCAGGCCATCACCTCACGATGGCTGCTCAGGACACTGCCGTGGGTGGACGTCAAGGGAGGCGCCTACCGGGTCAACCGCCGCCTCCAGCTGCGCACCGGACGCGGCCGGGTGAGCTTCGAGCAGAACGGCGGGGACGACATCCGGGTCATCCCCGGGACCCTCACCGAACTCCCCGTCCTGCGGGGCTACGACGACCTGGACGCGCTGACGCAGATCGCCGAGCGGTTCCAGGCCCGCGAGGTGCGCGCCGGACAGGTGCTGTTCGAGGCCGGTCAGCCGGTCAGCGAGACCTACCTCGTCGTGCACGGCAGGTTCATCCGGTTCGCGGCCGGCAAGTACGGCGAGGAGGAGGTCGTCGGGGTCGTCACCGACGGCGACCAGATGGGCGACGAGGCGGTCGGCCAGACCGATCCGCTCTGGCTCACCTCGGTGCGGGCCGAGACCGCCGGCGTGGTGCTGGCGCTGCCCTGGACGGTCGTCCAGGAGGTCATCGACCGGGTGCCGTCGCTGGGCGCGCACCTCGAGGCGTACGTCGAGCGGCAGCGGCTGCCGATGAACCGCAAGGGCGAGGCCGAGGTGCCGGTACAGGCCGGCCACCGGGGCGAGCCGACCCTGCAGGGCGGCTTCGTGGACTACGACCTCGCGCCGCGCGAGTACGAGTTGTCGCTCACCCAGACCGTACTGCGGGTGCACTCCCGGGTGGCCGACCTCTACAACGACCCGATGGACCAGACCCGGCAGCAGCTGCGCCTGACGGTCGAGGAGATCAGGGAGCGCCAGGAATGGGAGCTGGTCAACAACCGTGAGTTCGGGCTCCTGCACAACATCGACTACGGGCAGCGGATCAGTTCCTTCACCGGCCCGCCGACCCCGGACGACATGGACGAGCTGATCTCCATGCGCCGCAAGACCAAGGTGATCCTGGCGCATCCCAAGGCGATCGCGGCGTTCTTCCGGCAGTGCAACCGGCGCGGGCTGGTGCCGCCCAGCGCGAACATCGACGGCCACGAGATCCCGGCCTGGCGCGGGGTCCCGATCTATCCGTGCAGCAAGATCCCGATCAGCGACGACCACACCAGCAGCATCATCGCGCTGCGCACCGGCGAGGCCGACCAGGGGGTCGTAGGCCTCTACCAGACCGGCATCCCCGAGGAGTTCCAACCCGGCCTGAACGTCCGCTTCATGGGCGTCAACGAACAGGCCATCGTCAACTACCTGGTCACCGCCTACTACTCGCTGGCCATCCTGGTCCCCGACGCGGCCGGGATCCTGGAGAACGTCCAGCTCGGCCGCACCGCCGACTGACGGCCTGGAGCACAGTCACCATGACCACACCCACCACCTCCTACGTCCTGCCCGGTCCGCCGAGCCTCGCGCGGAGCATGCGTCCGACGCGGCGCACCGGCGCGGTCCCCGGACTGCACTACCGCCCGGCCGTGCCCGCCGACCCCGCGAAGGCCGCCGAGCTGGACCGGCGCCTGGAAGCCTGGGCCCGGGAGTTCGACCTGTTCCCCGAGGCATGGAAGGGGGACTTCTCGGGCTTCCAGTTCGGCCGGGCCGTCGTACTCCAGCATCCCGGCGGTCTCGACCTGGACCGGCTCACCGTCGCCGGCGAACTGCTGCTCGCCGAGAACATCGTCGACTCCTGCTACTGCGAGGAGGACGAGGGCCGCGGCGGCTCCCGGCGCGGGCTCGGCGGCCCGCTGATCATCGCCCAGTCGGCGCTCGACCCCTACCACGGCGTCCCGGAGATGGAGGAGGAGTGGCGCGAGGGCATCGGCGCCGACGGTCCGCTGCGTTCGTACCGCCTCGCCCTCGCCGACTTCGCGGAGTTCGCCACTCCCAGCCAGACCGACCGGTTCGTGCACGACATCGCCCGGCTGCACCTCGGGTACCTGGGCGAGGCCGCGTGGATGGAGACCGGGTACATGCCGCGGGTCTGGGAGTACCTGGTGATGCGGCAGTTCAACAACTTCCGGCCGTGTCTGTCCATCGTCGACGCGGTGGACGGCTACGAACTGCCCGAGCCGCTGTACGCCCGCCCGGAGATCCAGCGGATCACGGCACTGGCCTGCAACGCGACCACGATCGTCAACGACCTGTACTCCTTCACCAAGGAGCTGGCGAGCGACCCGGACCACCTCAACCTGCCCCAGGTGGTGGCGGCCAACGACCGGCGCGGACTCAAGGCGGCCTATCTGAAGTCCGTCGACATCCACAACCGGATCATGGCCGCCTTCGAGGAGGAGTCGGCCGCCCTGGCCGCCGGCTCGCCGCTGGTCGCGCGCTACGCGGAGGGCCTGGCCGCCTGGGTCTCCGGCAACCACGAGTGGCACGCCACCAACACCAACCGCTACCACCTGCCCGACTACTGGTAGCGGCGAGACCACCCGCACCACCCGCTTCACCCGAAACACCGTCAGCAACACGTCGAGGAGCAACTGTTGACCACCGCCCCTGTCGCTCGGAAGACCACCACGTCAGCCCCGGTGCCGACCCAGTCCAGGTACCAGAACAGCGTCGCGGAGTACTGGAACGCCGAGGAGAACCCGGTCAACCTCGAACTCGGAAAGATCGACGACCTCTACCACCACCACTACGGCATCGGTGAGGCCGACTGGTCGGTGCTCGACGAGCCCGACCCCGAACTGCGCAAGGAGCGTGTCACCGGCGAACTGCACCGGCTGGAGCACGCGCAGGCCGAACTGCTGGCCGGTCACCTCGGCCCGCTCACCCCGGACGACCGGGTCTTCGACGCCGGCTGCGGCCGGGGCGGCGGCAGCATCGTGGCGAACCTGCGCTACGGCTGCCACTCCGACGGCGTGACCATCTCCGCCAAGCAGGCCGACTTCGCCAACGGCATGGCCCGCAAGCGGGAGGTCGCCGACAAGGTCCGCTACCACCACCGGAACATGCTGGACACCGGCTTCGAGACCGGCGCGTACGCGGCCTCGTGGAACAACGAGTCCACGATGTACGTCGAGCTGGAGCTGCTCTTCGCCGAGCACGCCCGGCTGCTGCGCCGCGGCGGCCGCTACGTCACCATCACCGGCTGCTACAACAACACCTACGGACAGGCCTCCCGCGAGGTGTCCCTGATCAACGCCCACTACATCTGCGACATCCACCCGAGGTCGGAGTACTTCCGGGCGATGGCGGACAACCGGCTGGTGCCGGTCCACGTGGAGGACCTCACCGAGGCGGCCATCCCGTACTGGGAGCTGCGCAAGCAGGCCGACCACCTGGTGACGGGCGTCGAGGATCCCTTCCTCACCGCGTACAAGAACGGCAGCTTCCAGTACCTGCTGATCGTGGCCGACCGGGTCTGACCCGGCTCGGAGCGGGCGCGGGGCGGTGTCCGAGGACACCGCCCCGCGTCGGCGCGCCGGTCACTCGCCCGCGTACGCCCTCTTCAGCTCGGCGACGTCCAGCTTGCCCATCGCGTACATCGCCCGGGTGGTGCGGGCCGCCCGCTCCGGATCGGCGTCGCCGATCATCTCGATCAGCCCCTCGGGGATGACCTGCCAGGACACGCCGTACCGGTCCTTGAGCCAGCCGCACGGACCGGGTTCGCCGCCGTTCTCACCGAGCCTGGTCCAGTAGTAGTCGACCTCCTCCTGGCCGTCGCAGTAGATCTGGAAGGAGATCGCCTCGTTGAAGGTGAACTGCGGGCCGCCGTTGATGGCGACGAACTTGTGCCCGTTGGCCGTGAAGTCCACGGCGATCACCGATCCGGCGGGGCCGGGACCGGCCTCGGTGTAGTGGCCTACGCGCCCGACGCTGGAGTTCTTGAAGATCGACACGTAATAGTGGGCGGCTTCCTCGGCCTGGCCGTCGAACCAGAGACACGTGGTGAATCCGTCGGTGGTCATGAGCACCTCCTGGAGCGTGGAACGGGGTCATCCGTACGACCCCCGCGCGGCCGGAAACTCATCGCCGAGCCAAGAGCGACCTCGCCGAACCGCCGTCAGGCGGCCAGGCACAGGGTGTTGTGAGAGCCCGGTGCCCGCCGGACGGCCGCGGTACGGCGGGAGAACTCCGAGTGCACCCGGGACAGCAGGCTCCCGAGGTCGAGGCCGACGGCGTGCGCGGCGGCCGCCAGGACCTCGGAGGAGGCCTCCTTGCGCCCGCGCTCGATCTCCGAGAGGTACGGCATGGAGATCCGGGCCGCCTCGGCGACGTCCTTGAGGGTGCGCTCCTGGTCCAGCCGCTCCCGCCGCAGGACGTCCCCCACCAGGTCGCGCCAGAGGGGTTCCCTGGCCCCCGGATCCGGCCGGCGCTGGTGCGGCGGAACGGCGGGGGTCCGGTGCGGCGGGACTGCGCGGATCTGGTGCGGTGGGACTGCGGGGGTCTGGTTCGGCGGGAGGGCGGGTGTCTGGTTCGGCGCTCGGCTGCTCACCCGGACAGCCTAAAAGCAGTGGCCCGCGGTGCGGGGGCGTCGCCATGCTGCCGGGCATGGAAGCGTGGGAATTCACGGGAACCGGGCCGGAGCCGCGGAACACCTTCGACCAGGACGCGGAGCGGTACCGGCGCGCCCGGCCCCGGTATCCCCCCTCCCTCGTCGAGGAGCTGGGCCGGGCCACGGGTGCCGGTCCCGGGGTGCGGGTACTGGAGATCGCCCCGGGCACCGGACAGCTCACCGTGGACCTCGCCGGGTCGGGCTGCGCGATCACGGCCGTGGAGCGGGGGCCGTCCCTGGCCGCCGTGGCCCGCCGGGAACTGGCCGCCTTCCCCGCGGTGGAGGTCGTGACGGCGGACTTCGAGGAGTGGCGGCCGCCGCCGGAGCCGTTCGACGCGGTGGTGTGCGCGACCGCGTTCCACTGGCTCGACCCGGCCGTCCGGGTGACGAGGGCGGCCCGGGCGCTGCGCGCCGGCGGCCTGCTCGCCGTCGTCACCACCCATCACGTGGCGGGCGGCTCCGAGGACTTCTTCGCCGACGTGCAGGAGTGCTACGAGCGCTGGGACCCGGCCACGCCGCCGGGGCTGCGGCAGAGCCCCGAGTCGGCGATCGTCCCCGACACCGCCGAGTTCCGCGGTTCCCCGTTCCTCACCGGCGTCACCGCGCGCGGCCACGCCCAGGAGATCACGTACTCCACCGACGCCTACCTGGACGTGCTCCTCACCTACTCCAACCACCGCCTGCTGCCCGGACCCGCCCGCGACGGGCTGCTGGCCTGCGTCCGGAACCTCCTCGACTCGCGGTACGGCGGTGTGGTCACCAAGCGGTACTGGCACGAGCTGATCACCGCCGTACGGGTCGCCGGGTGAGGCTCCCGGGACCGGACGTCACCGACTTCTTTCCGCCACCCGCGTAATCGGGGTGCATGCGGGGCGTCACCCCGGGTACCCGTCCGTCAAGCACGCATGGGATGTCCGACAGCGGGTACCCGGGCCAGCGCGATCAACTGAAAGATCAACTGGACAAGGCCGGAACGACCGAGGCCGAGCAGGCACACGCCGTAGCGTGACTTTCGTGGGGAGAGGTAATGAACACCGCCGGGATCCGGTCGGAAGCAAGGACCACAGAGTCTGTCGGGGAGCGCGCCGCGACGGCGGGGGCGCTGCCCGGTATCAGGGACCCGAAGACCGTGGCCCCGCGGGACGCTCGGGAGCTGTCCCGGCAGTTCTTCCAGCGGATCGGCGAGCTGGAGGAGGGCACGCCCGAATTCCAGTACGCCCGCAACACCCTCATTGAGATGAACATGTCGCTGGTGCGGTTCGCGGCCGGACGGTTCCGCAACCGGGGCGACGACATGGAGGACATCGTCCAGACCGGGATGATCGGCCTCATCAAGGCCATCGACCGGTTCGAGCTCTCCCGCGAGGTCGAGTTCACCTCCTTCGCGCTGCCGTACATCGTGGGTGAGATCAAGCGGTTCTTCCGGGACACCACCTGGGCCGTGCACGTCCCGCGCCGGCTCCAGGAACTGCGGGTCGAACTGGCCAAGGCACGCGAGGAACTCTCCAGCCGCCTCGACCGGGAACCGACGGTCGCGGAACTCGCCACCCTCATGAACCTGTCCGAGGGCGAGGTGGTGGAGGGCCAGCTGGCCTCCAACGGCTACAACTCCTCCTCGCTGGACGCCGCGCTCACCGGGGACGGCCCCGAGGGCGGCGAGTCCGTGCTGGCCGACTTCATCGGCGTCGAGGAGGACGGGCTGCGGCTCGTCGAGGACTTCCAGTCGCTGGCCCCGCTGATGGCCGAGCTGAGCGACCGGGACCGGGAGATCATCCATCTGCGGTTCGTGGAGGAGGCCACCCAGGCGGAGATCGGCGAGCGGCTCGGCTGCTCCCAGATGCATGTCTCCCGCCTCATCAAGCGGATCATCGCGCGGCTGCGCCAGGGGATGCTCGGCGAACTCGGCTGCGCCTGACGGTGAGTTCCCCCCAGGGAGTCTCACGGGTGCCGCCCCGCACCGGCGCGCGGGTCGGCACCCGTGGTGTTCCGTACCGGCAGGCGCGGTGCGCCGGGTGCCTCCGGCGTGGCGGTTCCTTCGGCGGTGGCAGTGTCGTCGCCGGTGGCGGCGCCTTCGGCGTCAGTGCGCGAGGGGTACCAGTGCGCGGACCCGCTTGCCGACCGGCACCCGCTCGGCGGTGACCTCGGCGGCCAGGGCGTGGACGATCTCCAGTCCGTGGCGGCCGACCCGCTCGGGGTCCCTGGGGAAGCGCCGGGGCAGCGCCGCGCTGCTGTCGTACACCGAGACCATGACCGCGCTGTCCGTGCCCTCGAGTTCGAGGATGTACGGGCCGTTGCTGTGCCGGTCGGCGTTGGTGATCAGCTCGCTGACCACCAGGAGCAGCTCGCCGTCGGCCCCGGGATCGATCGTGGCGCACCACTCGGTTCTGAGCTGTTCCAGGAAGCGGGCCGCGAAGTCCCGCGCCTCGGCGATGCAGCCGGGTTCACCGGTGTAGTGCGCCGCCCGCCGAAGCGGCTCCACGGGTACGTCGAAGCCAGTCGGTATCACTGCCCCGCCCAGGTGTTCGATCATGCGTCTCTCCAGGAGGCCGGTCCCGGCCCGGTCGCTGTTGCATCCATGCTCGTACCCCGAGTGCCGTCCCGCAGTCCCCAGGGCGTTCGCGGACCACGTACGAACGGGGTCGCGCTGGTCACACCGGTGGGGAACCGGGGCTTCCGGAATGTGGGGGCGCAGGGGGAGCCGAGCCGGGCGGGGCCGGCGGGGACACCGGGGCGGCCGGGGACACCGCGGACCGGGAACCGGACGTCGCCGCTGAGGGCACCCACGCCGAGGGCGGCGCCGCCGGCGGCGAGGCCGCCGGTTCGGACTTCGGTGCCTCGGACTTCGGTGCCTCGGACTTCGGCGGTTCGGACTTCGGCGCCTCGGTCTTCGGCTCCTCGGAGCGGGGCGCCTCCGTCTTCGGGGACTGTGGCCCGGGCGACTCCGTCCGCGGCGACTGGGACCGCGGGGGTTCCGTCTTCGGGGGCTGCGACCCCGGGGGTTCGGTCTTCGGGGATCCGGTCCCCGGGGACTGCGCCGACGGCGACTCGGCGGACGGGGACTTCGAGGACGCCGACGCGGACGCGGGCGGCTTCGACGACGGCGTGTTCGACGGCTTCGAGGACGAGGAGCCAGGCGCCGAGGAGGCCGGCGCCGGGGACTTCGATCCGGTGTCCGTGCCGGACGGCCGCGAGGAGCCCGGGGAGGCCGGCGGGCACGGCGTCGCGCCGGGGCCGCCGGTCCTGCCGGGTTCGGACGGGCAGTCGTGGTGGACCGGCGGGTTCATCGGGTCGGGGTCGGCCGGGGGCTTCGCCGGGCGGTCCTCGTGTCCCGTGTGGTCACCCCGGTGCCGGCCGAACCAGCCGTCGTGCCGGTGGTCGAAGAGGACGAAGACGTCGACCACCCGCGCCGCGGGTGCCACGACGACCACGTTCGAGGGCCGGTACCCGGACCAGGCGGCACCGGTGGTCCTCGGGGTGTCCTGCTGCGCGACCGGCGGGGACAGCGGATTGCCGCAGGCACAGCGCACCTGGGGCACCCCGTGGCCGTCGACCAGCACGGCGGTTCCCGTCTGCAGGACGGACTGGTAGGCGGTCGGGCCGCCGTCGCGGTAGCCGTGCGCGGTGACCCGGGTGTCCGCGCGCAGTTGTACGGGGGTGAGGGAGCGCAGGTAGGCGGGGACGCCGGAGGGCGGGACGCCGACCTGGGCGGCGAACGCCCTGTTGCGCGAGGGCGCGGCCCGGAAGTACCCGATCTGCTTCTCGACGTCGCAGCTGCCGCTGTTCCTGGTGCCGGTGTAGAGGCCTGGCGCGCCGCCGTCCACCCCGCGCACCTCGTTCGACGGCAGGGCCGTGTCGTCCGCCGCGGCGGTCCGGGACGACACCGGCGCGGCGGAGCTGTCGGTGGCGCTGGAGTCGGTGTACGGGTCCCTTCCGGAGCTGTCGGCGGCCTGGAGGAACACCTCGCCGCTCTTCCCGGAGCCTCCGTCCGAACGGGTGAAGACCACGGCCAGGGCCGCGGCGACCACCACGGCGGCGGTGAGCATCGCGATCCGGGGCGCGGACCGCCACCGCGACGGGTGCGGAGGTCCGCCCTGGGCGCCGCCTCCGCCTCCGCCACCGCCTCCGCCGCCCGGCGGCTGCGAGGGTGGGCCGGGAGGCGGGCCGGAGGGCCCGGACAGCGGGCCGGAGGGTGGTCCGGTGGGGCGCCCTGACGACGGCGGTTCGACGGTCACGCGCATCTCCCCGTTGCGATGGAGGCATACGTAACAAGCGACTCGAAACGACTTTTACGAAAAATGCCTCATACGGTGCACGACGAGGCCAATGTGCGCCGGTCGCACGGCACCCGCAAGCGGACGCGGACGGCTCACCCGGCGGGCGGGGCCTCCCGGTGCTGCCTAGCGTGATCGCGTGAGCCCCCGAATCGCCTCCGCGCGGCCGGTGGCCGCCCCCGCCGGCCGCCCCGCCGCCCGGCACGGCTGGCCCCGCGCCCTGGCCGTGGTGCTGACCGCCTGGGTCGCCATGTCCCTGGTGGCCGCGGCGGGGCTGTGGGCGGCGGGCGCGGCGGACCTGCCCGGGGGCGCGTTCCTGCCGGTGCTGCTGGCGACCGTGGTCACGGCCGTCGGCGGCGCCGTCGAGCTGTCCGGCGACGCGGGCGGCCTGGCCCGGACGAACGCCGGACTGACCGTCGTACCGCTCTCGGTCACGCTGGTCGGAGCCCTGGCCCTCGCGCGGGGGTTTCTGCGACCGCTGCGGTACCGGGCGGTGGCCAAGGGCCGGGAGCTGGCCGGCTGGGCCGCCCGGATCGCGGTGCTGTGGCTGCTCGCGCTGACCGGGCTCGCGCTCGGCGCGCGGCACACCTTCGCCGTGGACGTGGGCAGCGGCACCCTCGGCGACGTCACCGACCTGCTGGACGCCGCCCCGACGGTGGGTTTCACGACGGACGTGCCGCTCACCGTCGGGTTCGGACTGCTGTGGCCGGCCGGGATCCTGCTGCTGACGCTGCTCGTCTCCCGTCGGGCGCCGCTGCCGGGGCGGCTGCTGCGCTTCCAGACGTCGGTGCGCCCGGCGGCCTTCGCGATGGTCGTGCTGGTACTGGCGTACGTCGTCCTCGCCGCGGTGGTCGCGCTGGTCGTGATGGTGACGCGCGGGCACGCCCGGCAGACCCTCGCGACGGCACTGCTCGGGCTGCCCAACCTGGCGTGGCCGGCGCTCACGCTCGGGCTGGGCGTCACCTGGCGGGGCCGGGTCGACGGACCGTTCGGTCTGCCGGTGCCGCACGTCCTCGCCGAGGTGCTGCGCACCCCGGACGTCTCGGTCCTGAACCTCCGTACCGTCACCGCCCACGACGGCCGCTGGTGGTGGCTGGCGGTGGTGGCCGCGGTGCTGCTGCTGTCGGCCGCCTTCCTGACGGCGGTGCGCTCACCGGCCGGGATCCCCGCCTGGCGGCACGCCCTCCGTCTGGCGGTCGCGCTCGCGCTGACGATGGTGGCGATCTGCCTGGCCTGCCGGATCTCCGCCCACTACGGCCTGTCGCTGCTCGGCATCGGTGACCTCGGCGGCAATCTCTCGGGCGAACTGCTGCTGACACCCCGGCTGTGGCCGGCGGTGGGTCTGGGCCTGCTCTGGGGACTGGTCGCCGGGTTCCTCGGCGCGTGGCCGGCCGGCCCGGTGCGCCGCCGGGGCGAGGTCGCGGCCCCCGCCGGCCCCTGAGGCCTACCGCTCACGGTCCGCGTCGGGGGTCACCACCCGGGTCGGCGGGTGACCGGCCCGACCGCCGCCCGGCACGGACCGGGCGGTGCGGTCCCGGTCGGTGCGCACCTCTTCGGTGGGGTGCCCTTCGTCGGAGTACCCGTCGGCCGGGTCCCGGTCGGCGAGGTACGTCGACAACCGCCTGCCGTCGCCGTACCGCCAGCCCCCCTCGGCCGGGTCGTACAGCCACATGGACTCCCCGTCGACCACCACCCCGATCCGCAGCCCGCGGGTACGGCCCCGGAAGGCCTCCCCGTCGAGACCGCCGCCGGCGAGGTCCTCGACGGCCTCCCGGTACTCGGCGAGGGCGCGCGCGGCCCGGGCCAGCAGGGGGCGCGGGTCGGCGGCGTCGGAGACCGGACCGCCGGACAGCGGCGGGTCGCGGGGCACGGCGACCAGGTATCGGCCGTCGACCCAGGCGGCCCAGCCGTTGGCGCAGCCGATGAGGGCCCAGTCGCCACGCCGTTCCACGAGCTGCACCGGCAGCAGCGGGTCCAGGGGCACGGCCGGCCGGCCGGGGTCGGGGGCCTCCCAGGCGGGCATGCCGTCGGCCGGGACGACGTGCGTGGGCCGGAACCCCGGGCTGGTGGTCATCGCCTCGCCTACTTCCGCATCACGGCGGGTTCGTGCCTGCGCAGCAGCCGTGACAGGACACAGCCGAAGGCGGCGGACAGCACCACCAGCATGACCATGTTGCGCAGCCACACGCCCGCCGAGTGCCGGAAGAAGGGGTCGGCGGTGAGCCGGCCCGGCACGATCCGGTGCAGGTCGACGGTGCCGGCCATGGCACCGAGCGCCCACCGAGAGGGCACCAGCCAGGCGAGCTGTTCGAGACCGGGAACGCCGTCGAGCCGCAGCAGGGTCCCGCAGAAGACGACCTGGACGACGGTGAGCAGCACCAGCAGCGGCATCGTCACCTCCTCCTTGCGGACCAGGGCGGAGATCAGCAGGCCGAGCATCATCGCGGTGAAGGAGAGCACGGCCACGGCGACGGTGATCTCCAGCAGGGGCGGCATCAGCACTCCCTCACCGCCGGGCGCGTTCAGGTCGACGCCGGCCAGACCGACCTGGGTGAGCACGACCGCCTGGACCACGGTGATGGTGCCGAGGACCGCGACCTTCGACATCACGTACGCCGATCTGGGCAGGCCCACGGCGCGTTCTCGCTGGTAGATCACGCGTTCCTTGACCAGTTCGCGCACCGCGTTGGCCGCGCCGGTCAGCACCCCGCCCACGCACAGCGTGAGCAGCGCGTTGGTGGCGGTGTCGAAGGTGAGCCTGTTGCCGGCGACGGCACGGGCCATCGCGCCCATGACGAAGGGCAGCCCGATCATGATGGCGAGGAAGGTGCGGTCGGCGAGCAGGGCGGCGGTGTAGCGGCGGACCAGGGTGGAGAACTGGGCGCGCCAGCCGCGCGGTCGCGGCGGCGGGGGTGCGGTGACCGGACCGCTGCGCGGCAGGACGGGCTGGGCGCTGGAGTTCACGATGTACTTCCGGTGGTACGACGAGGCGCGGAACTCCCCCGCCCAGTCCCGGTCGGTGTCCCGCTCGAACGCCTCGAAGGCCTCGGGCCACTCGTCGAAGCCGAAGAAGCCGAGGGCCTCGCCGGGCCGGCCGAAGTAGGCGGTCCGGCCGCCCGGCGCCAGGACCAGGAGGCGGTCGCAGACGTCGAGGCTGAGCACGCTGTGGGTGACGACGACGACGGTGCGGCCGTCGTCGGCGAGGCCCCGCAGCATGTTCATCACCGAGCGGTCCATGCCCGGATCGAGTCCCGAGGTCGGTTCGTCGAGGAAGAGCAGGGACGGTTTGGTCAGCAGCTCCAGGGCGACACTGACCCGCTTGCGCTGTCCCCCGGAGAGGCTGTGCACGGGCTGGTCGGCGCGGTCCTGGAGGCCGAGTTCGCGGATGACCTCCTCGACCCGTCCGCGTCGTTCGGCCTTGGCGGTGTCCTCGGGGAAACGCAGTTCGGCGGCGTAGGTCAGGGCGCTGCGCACGGTCAGCTGGACGTGCAGGATGTCGTCCTGGGGGACGAGGCCGATGCGCTGGCGCAGCTCGGCGTAGTCGCGGTAGAGGTCGCGGCCGTCGTAGAGGACGGTGCCGTGCTCGGCGGGGCGCTGGCCGGTGAGGGCGCCGAGCAGGGTGGACTTGCCGGCGCCGCTCGGCCCGACCACGGCGAGCAGGCACTTCTCGCCCACCGGGAAGGAGACGTGGTCGAGCAGGATCCTGCGGCCGCGGTCGACGGCGACGGTGAGGTCCTGGACGTCGAGGGAGATCTCGCCGGTGTCGACGTACTCCTGCAGCCGCCCGTCGACCAGGCAGAACGCCGAGTGGCCGATGCCGACGACGTCCCGGGGGCCGACCGGGGCGCGGACGACGGCACGGCCGTTGAGGTAGGTGCCGTTGTGGCTGTCGAGGTCGACGATCTCGTAGCTGCCGTCGGGGTGGGCGCGCAGTTCGGCGTGGTGGCGGGAGACGATCAGGTCGTCGACGACGACGTCGTTGTCGGCGGCGCGGCCGATGCGGACCGTGCGGGCCTGGAGCCGTCGTACCGAGGACGGTTGCCGGAAGGTGCCGGTGTGGCTGGGCATCGAGACGGCGGACGGGCGGTCCGGGGCGGGCGGCGCGCGGCCGACGAGGACGGCGGTCGGGCCGTCGGCGGGGCTGCCGAAGCGGATGACCGTGCCGGGTCCCACTTCCCCCTCCCGGATGCGGCGGCCGTCGGCGTAGGTGCCGTTGGTGCTCTGTTCGTCCTGGAGGGTCCAGTGGCCGTCCGCGGGCCGCAGCACGGCGTGGTGCCAGGAGACCCGGGAGTCGTCGATGACGATGTCGCTGTACGGGTCCCGCCCGACGTGGTAGTCGCGGCCCGGGCTCATCACCGTGGATCCCGTGTCGGTCTCCAGGACGAGTTCGGGCGCCGTCGACGTGACCGGCCGCCGCTCCGCCATGGCCAGAATTCTACCGATTTGTCATCTCGTACGCCCTGTCCGTCGGGTCCTGTGACCCGTCCACGGCCGGGCGGCCGGGGCTGTCACGTGTCAGGCCACGGGGACGACGAGGGCGGGGATGGTGCGCTGCATGCGGAGGGCGTCGACGGACTCGGCGAGCAGTTCGTACTCGGTGGTGTCGTCCTGGACGGCGATCCGCACCAGCCGGCCGCCCGCCAGTTCGTCGGCGACCAGTTCCTGGCGGACCACGTCGGAACACCAGGCGCGCAGCAGACCGGGGACGTCCGACACGGTCGCCCCCACCGGGACGAGCGCGCCCTGCGGAAATCTGGGGTTCTCGGGTAAGGGATCCAGCCGTTCCGCTATCCACGAGGCACGGTCCCGTAACCACCACAGCGCGAGTGCCAGGGTCGGCGCACGGTAGGTGCCGAGCGGAACGCCGATGCGCTGCCCGCCGCAGACGCCGTATGCCGTGACATGGCACAGGAATTCGTCGTGCACGATCACTCCCCCGTAGCTCGCCGGTGTGCCGTCGCGGGCCGGTTTTCCGTGCGGCTCCTGTGCGGTGAAGTGCTCCTGACATTCGAGTATGTTCACTTTCGAAACACTGTCACCACACCTTTCCGGCCAGTCTCTTGGCATATTCCGCCTACGAATTGGCCGAAATGCGCCAGCTGTACGGGCCCGCCTTCATTACCCGAGGGGTAATCGACCCGTCACCCGGATCCGGGCATGGTGGTGCGAGCGGATCGCCGTACGCCGCGATCCGCTTCCTGACCAGCAGTGACACCCTCGATGGAGGCCGATTCGCCATGTCCGTGAACACCGACCGTCACCAGACCGCCGCCACCCGCTACTTCGAGGCCTGGAACGCCACCGACCCGGAGGCACTGCGCGAGGCGGTGGCGGAAGCATGGGTTCCGGAAGGCACCTACACCGACCCGCTCGCCGACGTCGCCGGACATGCCCAGATCACGGCCGTGATCACCGCGGCGCACGAGCGGTTCCCGGGATTCGCGTTCCGTCCGCTCGGGCCCGTCGACGGCCATCACGACACCGTGCGCTTCGGCTGGGAACTCGTGAACGAGGCCGACGGCTCGGCACCGGTGGCCGGTTTTGACGTGGTCACGCTCAGTGAGGACGGCCGGATCCGGCAGGTTCTGGGCTTCCTGGACCGGGTCCCGAGCGGAGCTTGAGCGGCACGGTGCGGGGGACGCGCCAGGCGTCCCCCGCACCCCGGTGCGTCACCGTCGGACGACGGCGCCGTTCACCGGTTGACGATCGCGTCGATCCGGGCCAGTTCCTCGGCGTCGAACTCCAGGTTGGCGATGGCGCCGACGCAGTCCTCGACCTGCCGCGGGCTGCTCGCGCCGATCAGCGCGGAGGTCACCCGGCCGCCGCGCAGCACCCAGGACAGGGCGAGCTGGGCGAGTGTCTGACCGCGCTCCTTGGCGATCTCGTCGAGGGCGCGCAGCCTGCCGACCAGTTCCTCGGTGACCGCGTCCGAGTTCAGGAACGGGCTGTCGCCGGCGGCGCGGGAGCCCTCCGGGATGCCGTCGAGGTAGCGGCCGGTCAGCAGGCCCTGCTCCAGCGGGGAGAAGACGATGGAGCCGACCTCGAGCTCGTCGAGGGCGTCCAGGACGCCCTCCGTCTCCGGGCGGCGGTCCAGCATCGAGTAGCGCGGCTGGTGGATCAGGAGCGGGGTGCCCAGCTCACCGAGGATCCGGGCGGCCTCGCGGGTCTGCTCCGCGGAGTAGTTGGAGACGCCGACGTAGAGCGCCTTGCCCTGCTGGACCGCGGAGTGCAGGGCGCCCATCGTCTCCTCCAGGGGAGTCTCCGGGTCCGGGCGGTGCGAGTAGAAGATGTCGACGTGGTCGAGGCCCATCCGGGTCAGGGACTGGTCCAGCGACGACAGCAGGTACTTGCGCGAGCCCCACTCGCCGTAGGGGCCGGGCCACATCAGATAGCCGGCCTTGGTGGAGATCACCAGCTCGTCCCGGTACCCCGCGAGGTCCGCCTTCAGCGCCTCGCCGAACGCCGACTCGGCGGAGCCGGGCGGCGGGCCGTAGTTGTTGGCCAGGTCGAAGTGGGTCACACCGAGGTCGAAGGCGCGGCGCAGGATCGCGCGCTGGGTCGCCACGGGCCGCTCGGGCCCGAAGTTGTGCCACAGGCCGAGCGAGAGCGCGGGAAGCTTCAGGCCGCTGCGACCGCTGCGGCGGTAGGGCATGTCGGCGTAGCGGTCGGGGTGTGCGGTGTACAACGCGACTCCAGAGGATCGGCACACGGTCTGGCACCGCCAGCCTTCCCGAGCTCCGGGCAGTGGTCCAACAGAAGAATCCGATGGAATTGTGCGGCTAGGCTTCTCAATCATGGAACTGCGCCACCTTCAGCACTTCGTCGCCGTCGCCGAGGACCAGCACTTCACCCGCGCCGCGGAACGGCTGCTGGTGTCCCAGTCGGGCCTGTCCGCCTCGATCCGGGCCCTGGAGCGGGAGCTGCGGGCGCCGCTGTTCGTGCGGACCACCCGCCGGGTGACGCTCACCGAGGCGGGCCGCGCCCTGCTCGGCGAGGCGGAGCGCATCCTCGCACAGGTGCGGTCGGCCCACGAGGCGGTGGCCGCGGTGCAGGGCGTGCTGCGCGGGACACTCGCGCTGGGCACCGAGCAGTGCATAGCCGGGGTGTACGTGGCGGGACTCCTGGCCGCCTTCCGGCGCCGCCACCCGGACGTGGAGATCCGGCTGCGGCAGGCCGGCTCGGGCGCGCTGGCCGAGGAGGTGGCGGCCGGGCGGCTGGACCTGGCCTTCGCCTACCGCACCCAGGACGACACCGACCAACTGCGTTCGGTGGCCCTGACCGGGGAGCCGATGACCGTGCTGTGCCATCCCACCCACCGGCTGGCCTCGGCCGGCGCCGCGGTGGTCCCGGCGGACCTCGGCGGGGAGGTGTTCGTCGACTTCCACCCGGACTGGGGGCCGCGCCGCACGACCGACTCGGTCTTCGCCGCGGCAGGGGTACGGCGCACGGTCGCGCTGGAGGTGAACGACGTGCACACCCTCCTCGACCTGGTCGACGAGAACCTCGGCATCGCCGTGGTGCCCCGGCACTTCCGGGACAAGCGGCCCGCGCTCACCGCGCTCGCGCTGAAGGAGACGGACGACGACGTGTACGAGACGGTCGCCCTGCTGCCGCCCGAGACGGCCACCAGCCCGGCGGCGCGGGCGCTGATCATCCTGCTGGAGACAGGGGGCGCGCTCCTGGAAACAGGAGGCACCCTCCTGGAAACCGCCGGCCCGGCGACACCGCCGGAGGACATCCGCCCCTCGTGACCGCGGCTTCCCGTCGGCCCGGAAGCCGGATTCCCGACGCGGGAGGGGACGCGATGCGCGATCGTGGTCGCATGCATGCAAGGGACATCCTCATCGACGGCTTCGGCCGCATCCAGGAAGAAGTCCACGCCGCCCTCGACGGCCTCGACCCCGATCTGCTCAACAGGCCGCCGGCGCCCGGCGCCAACTCCGTCACCTGGCTGGTCTGGCACCTCACCCGGATCCAGGACGACCACGTCGCCGACGCCTTCGGCCTCGACCAGGTGTGGCTGGCCCAGGGCTGGGAGAAACGCTTCGGCCTCGACCTGCCGCCCCGCGACCACGGGTACGGCCACACCCCCGCGAAGGTCGCCAAGGTCACGGTGGAGACCGGCGACCTGCTGACCGGCTACTACGACGCGGTGCACGAGCAGACCCTCGGGGTGCTGCGCGAGCTCCCGGCCAAGGATCTCGAACGGGTCGTGGACACCCGCTTCGATCCGCCGGTCACACTGGGCGTCCGCCTGGTCAGCGTCCTGTCCGACGATCTCCAGCACGCCGGACAGGCCGCCTATCTGCGCGGGCTGCTTCAGAGCACGGAGGCGTAGCCCGGCAGCACGACGTCCTCGATGAGGGCGGTGCGCTCGTCGAACGGGACGAAGGCGCTCTTCAGGGCGTTCACCGTGACCGTGCGCAGGTCCTCGGCCGTCCAGCCGGCCTCGTCCACCAGCAGGGACATCTCCCGGGTCATCGTCGTCCCCGACACCAGCCGGTTGTCGGTGTTGAGGGTGACCCGGAAGCCCAGCTCCTTGAGCGCCGTGATCGGGTGCTCGGCGATCGAGGTGGCGCAGCCGGTCTGGAGGTTGGAGGTGGGGCACATCTCCAGGGCGATCCGGCGGTCGCGCACCCAGCTCGCGAGGCGGCCGAGCTTGCCGTCGACGATGTCCTCGGTGATCCGCACCCCGTGCCCGATGCGCTGGGCGCCGCACACCTGGATCGCCTGGTGGATGCTGGGCAGGCCGTGCGCCTCACCGGCGTGGATGGTGAAGGGCACGCTCTCGCGCCGCAGGTGCTCGAAGGCGGCGAGGTGGTCGGCGGGCGGGAAGCCGTCCTCGGCGCCGGCGATGTCGAAGCCGACGACTCCGGCGTCCCGGTAGGCGACGGCGAGCGCGGCGGCCTCGCCGACCCGGTCGAACATCCGCATTCCGCAGAGCAGGGTGCCGACCCGCACCGGGGTGCCGGCGGCCGCGGCCTTCGCCATCCCCGCGGCGAGCCCCTCCTGCACGCTCTCCACGACCTCGCCCATGCCGAGCCCGCCCCTGACGTTCAGCTCCGGGGCGTACCGCACCTCGCCGTACACCACACCGTCGGCGGCCAGGTCGAGGACGTACTCCTCGGCGACGCGCCGCAGCCCCTCCCTGGTCTGCAGGACGGCGAGGGTGTGCTCGAAGGTGGCTATGTACCGCACCAGGTCGCCGGAGTCGGCGGCCTCGACGTACCAGGCGGCCAGCTCGTCCGGGTCGGTGGTGGGCAGCGTGTGACCGACCTCGGCCGCGAGCTCGACGAGCGTGGCGGGGCGCAGGCCGCCGTCGAGGTGGTCGTGCAGGACGGCCTTGGGGAGGCGGCGGATCACATCGGCGTCTACGCGCGTAGCAGTCATGGCGGGGCTTTCCTCGGCGGGTGGTTCCGGTCGGTCGGTCAGGCGGCGGGCTGGAGCAGGTCCCAGCGGTTGCCGTACAGGTCCTGGAAGACGGCGACACTGCCGTACGGCTCGTGCCTCGGCTCCTCCAGGAAGGTCACGCCGGCGGCGGTCATCCGGGCGTGGTCGCGGGCGAAGTCGTCGGTGTGCAGGAAGAACCCGACCCGCCCGCCGGTCTGGTCACCGACCCGGGCGCGCTGGCCGTCGTCCTTCGCGCGGGCGAGCAGCAGCCCGGTGCCCTGCTCCGCGGCGCCCGGCGCCACGACGACCCAGCGGGAGCCGTCCGGCCGCGGCGCGTCCTCGACCAGCCGGAACCCGAGGGCCCCGGTATAGAAGGCGATCGCCTCGTCGTAGTCGCGGACGACGAGGGTGACCAGGGCGACGTGTCGCATGGGGGCCTTTCGGTGGAGCGGTTAGCGGGAGAGGTTATACGTAAAACCTACCGGATGCCAGTCATGGTCTCCGGGGGGTGACGGGGCGCGGGGGCGCGGGGCCGAACCGCCCGACAGGGGTGTGGGGAACGGCGCGACCCGCAGGGGTATAGGGAACGGCGCGACCGGCGGGGACGCTGGGAACGACGCGCCCGGCCGGCCCGAACGCGACCCCGGCCCTACCGGTCCGCCTCGCCCTGCGCGACCTCCACCCGATGGTGGAAGTCGATCACGCCGGCCGCGGACGCCACGCACGACAGGGCGGCGCAGCCCACCAGCACCACCGCCGCCAGCACCTCGGCCCTGACGCGCCGGCGCCGCGCGGTCAGCAGTGCCGCCACCCGCCGCGGCACCGGCCCCGTGGTCGCCCCCGGCACGAACGCGGGACGCCCGGCCGCCGCGCTCTGTCCCGCCAGCGCCGCCCGCGCGATCGCCCGGGCGATCAGCCGCCGGTCCCCCACCGCGCGCGCCGCCTCCTCGTCGGCGACCCGCTCCACGGCCAGCCTCACCACGTCCCGGACCCGCCGCAGCGCCGGATGGCAGTGGGCCGCCAGCTCCGCCGCGGCCAGGAAGAAGTGGTGGCCGCCGCTGTTGTGCGCCCGTTCGTGGGCGAACAGGGCCTCCCGTTCGGCTCCGTCGAGACTGCGCAGCATCCCGGTGGTGACGACGATCCGGTGCGGCCGTCCGGGCAGCGCGTAGGCGTCCGGACTCGGCGAGTCGACCACGCACAGGTCGCCCGCGGCGGATCCCCGCCCGGCCTCCGCGCGGGCCGCGCGCAAGGCCCGTGCCTGGCGGAGCGCCCACCGCGTACCGGTCCAGGCGCAGACGGCGAGGGCACCGGTCCCGAGGGCCGCGAGCGGCAGGGCGTAGCGGTCGGAGAGCGTGTGCAGCGGACGTACCAGCTCGCCCAGCGCCGCGAAGAACGGCAGCTTGAGGAGTCCGGTGAGCACGAACGCGCCCAGTGCGGTCAGGACGCAGCCCGCGAGGGCGACGGCGGCCGCGGTGACCGCCCAGAGGGCGGCGGCGGGCGCCAGCCGGGCGAGGGCCCGCCGGGCGAGCGAAGGCAGCGCGAACGGCAGCAGCAGCGGCAGGATCAGCAGTGCGGTCATGACGCTCCGGGCTGGTCCTCGGCGTCGAGCAGGCTCCGCAGGACCCGCTCGTCGTCGGCGCTGAGCTGGGCGACGAAGCGCGCGAGCACCGCCTCCCGGTCGGTGTCGCGGTCGAGCTCGCTGTGCATCCGCTTCGCGGTCAGGCCCTGCGCGTCCTGGACCGGGAAGTAGGCGAAGCCGCGGCCCTGGCGGTGCCGGCCCACCGAACCCTTGTCGTGCAGCCGGGAGAGGATCGTCGTCACCGTGGTACGGGCCAGGTCCGCGCCGAGGCTCTCCTGCACCTGTCCGGGGGTCTGGGGCGCACCGGCGGCCCAGAGGGCCGCCATGACACTCGCCTCCAGCTCACCGGCGGGCCGGCGTTCGTCCTTCGCGTCGGCCATGGAAGGTTCGTCACCTCTTCTTCGTCCACAGTCCTGCACACCGTCTACGGCAGTGTAGGCAGACGGGCCGCCGGCGCGGTCCGTCCGCCCGCGATCCCGGCCCGGCACGAGCCCGCCCGGAAGTCAGCCGGTCCTGGTGTGCAGGGCGTCCAGCAGGTCCAGCTCCTGCTCGGTGAACCGGAGGGCGCCCGCCGCCACGTTCTCGGCGAGGTGGTCCGGGTTGCCGGTGCCGGGAATGGCGAGGACGTGCCGGCCCTGGTGCAGGGTCCAGGCGAGACGGACCTGGGCGGGGCTCGCGTCGTGCGCGCGGGCGACGGCGAGGACGGCGTCGTCGTGGTCCTCGGTGGCACCGCCGGCCCCGGCCTCGCCGGCGACGGCGAAGAACGGCACGAAGGCGATGCCGCGGTCGCCGCAGAGACGGACCAGCTCGTCGGTGGCCGCATCCCGCATGTCGAGCCCCCAGCGGTTCTGCACGCACACCACGGGGGCGATGGCCAGTGCCTCGTCGAGATGGCGCGAGGTGACGTCGGAGACGCCGAGGTGCCGGACCAGTCCCGCCTGGCGGAGTTCGGCGAGCGCGCCGAAGTGCTCGGCGATCGAGTCCTGCCCCATCCGCCGGAGGTTGACGACGTCGAGATGGTCGCGGCCGAGCTGGCGCAGGTTCTCCTCCACGTGGCCGCGCAGCTGGTCGGGGCGGGCGGCCGTGGCCCACTCGCCGGAGTAGTCGCGGACGGGCCCGACCTTGGTGACGACGACCAGGTCGTCGGGGTAGGGGGCGAGCGCGGTGTTGATGATCTCGTTGGCGGAGCGCAGGGCGGAGAAGTAGAAGGCCGCCGTGTCGATGTGGTTGACGCCGAGTTCGACGGCCTTGCGCAGGACGGCGACGGAGCGGGCGCGGTCGCTCGGTGTGCCCTGGTGGAAGGCGCCGCTGCCCGTCAGCCGCATCGCGCCGAAGCCGAGGCGGTTGACGGGCAGGTCGCCGAGGGTCCAGGTGCCGGAGGTGTCTGCGGTGATCGTTCCGGAGGTCATCGGCGGAGTCTGGCACACGGTGTCCCGCGGGTCAGCAGGAGAGGTTGCCGCCCGTCGGGACACCGAGGATCCGAGTGAACTTCCGGTAGGCGTCGACGCGGCTCTGCACCTGTGCCGGGTTGCGGCCGTCGCACTCCAGGGAGCCGTTGACGGACCGGATGGTCTGGCCGAACCCGGCGCCGTTGACCATGGCGTTGTGGCCGGTCATGGTGCCGGGGCCGCGTTGGGTGTTCCAGTACCACAGGCCGGTCTTCCAGGCGACGGCGGAGTTGTTCTGGACTTGCCAGGGGTTGTTGAGCAGGTCGATGCCGAGTGCGTCACCGGCCGCCTTGTAGTTGAAGTTCCAGCTGAGCTGGATCGGCCCGCGCCCGTAGTAGGCGGCCTGGCCCGCCGGGCAGCCGTAGGACTGGCTCCGGTCGCAGTACGTCGGGTAGTTGGCGGTGTTCTGCTCCACGACGTACACCAGTCCGCCGGTCTCGTGGCTCACGTTGGCCAGGAAGGCGGCGGCCTCCTGCTTCTTGACCGTGGCGCTGCCGGTGTTGGCGAACGCCGGGTAGGCGCCGAGCGCGGCGGTCAGACCGCTGTAGCCGTAGAAGGAATTCCGGTTCGGGAACATCTGGTTGAACTGTGTCTCGCTGACGACGAAGCCGGCGGCGGAGGCGGTGGGGGCCGCCTGGAACACCAGGACGGAGCCGCCTATGGCGAGCGAGGTCAGGAGTGCGGCGATGCGGCGCCTCGACACGGATCAACTCCTTTGCGGAGCACGGCCGCACCCCAAGAAGGGGGGCGGCCGCGGTGGGGGGTGTGAGGCACACTCAACTGCTTTGGTCTGTACCAGTCAAGGGTGTAGACCAGTCATTCGGGAGCCGGTCTCCGGTCGGCGGCGTCCCCGATTGCGGGCGGGAACAGGCGAGTCGGGCCGCGGCGACCGTGCCCGTCGGTGTCCGTGGCCGTCGGTGTCCGTGGCCGCCGTCGTGGCCATGGCCCACGGTGTCCGTAGCCGCCGTTGTGCCACCCCGTCCGCCGTCGTTGCGCCGCGGCGGGCCGGGAGCGCGGGCCGTTCAGCTCAGCGGCTTGGCCAGGACCGCCTTGCGGTGGCTGAACGCCTCGATGGAGTAGCGGCCGTGGTAACTGCCCGTGCCGCTCTCCCCCACGCCGCCGAACGGCAGGTCGCAGACGGTGAGATGGGCGAGCGGGAGGCCCAGGCCGAGGCCGCCGGAGGAGGTCTCGGCGGCGATCCGGTCCCGGGTGTCGCCGGACTCGCTGAAGACGTAGAGCGCGAGGGGTTTGTCGCGGTCGTTGATGAAACCGATCGCGCCGTCCAGGTCGGGAACGGTGACGATGGGCAGGATCGGGCCGAAGATCTCCTCCCGCATCACCGGGGAGTCGGGGTCGACGTCGGCGAGCACGGTGGGCGCGATGTACCTGACGGCGCGGTCGGTGTCACCGCCGAGGGCCACCCGGCCCGAGCCGAGCAGTCCGTCGAGCCGGTCGAAGTGCCGCTCGTTGACGATCCGGCCGTACTCGCCGGACTCCTTGGGTTCCGTGCCGTACAGCGCCCGGACCGCCCTGACCAGCTCGGGTTCCAGGGCAGCGGCCGTCTCCGGGTCGGTCAGCACGTAGTCGGGGGCGACGCAGGTCTGCCCCGCGTTGAGGAACTTGCCGCGTGCGAGCCGGTCCGCGACCACCGCGAGGTCGACGTCCCGGTCGACGAACGCCGGTGACTTGCCGCCGAGTTCGAGGGTGACCGGGGTGAGGTGCTCGGCGGCGGCGCGCATGACGATCCGGCCGACCGTGCCGTTGCCGGTGTAGAAGATGTGGTCGAAGCGTTCGGCGAGCAGGGCCGTGGTCTCCGGGACACCGCCCTCCACGACGGCGACGGCGTCGGTGTCCAGATACGCGGGCAGCAGCCGGGCGAGGGCGGCCGAGGTGGCGGGGGCCAGCTCGCTGGGCTTGGCGACGACCGCGTCGCCCGCGGCGAGGGCGCCGGCCAGCGGGGCGAGCAGCAGCTGCGCGGGGTAGTTCCACGGAGCGATGACGAGGACGACGCCGAGCGGGTCGTACTGCGTCCAGGCGCTCGCGTCGTCGCCCAGGTACGCGGGGACGGGTGCGGACTCGGGGCGCAGCCACTCCGCCAGGTGCTCGAGGCTGTGGTCGATCTCCCGGACGGTGAAGTCGATCTCCGTGCGCCGGGCCTCGGTGGCGCTCTTGCCCAGGTCCGCGTGGAGGGCGGCGGCCAGCTCGTCGCCGCGTTCCGTGAGCATGGCGCGCAGCCGGCGCAGCTGGTCGGTGCGCCACTCCACGGGCTTGGTCCGGCCGGTGCGGAAGGTGGCGCGCAGCCGGGACACGACGTCGGCGGGCTGCTCGGGGGTGCGCTGGTTCACGGATGCCTCGCTGGTGGTGCGGACGGGCCTGGCGGCCCGGACGGCCGCCGGGCACACGGATGCATAATGCAACCTTTCAGTGGCCGAAGTAAATTCCGCCACCCAGGAACCGCCAGCTCCGGCATCCGCGCCACCGCCACCCAGGAACCGCCGGCCCCGGCACCCGGACCGGCGCCGCGAAACCGCCGCCCCCACTCCCGGACGGCCGCCACCCCGGAACCGCTACCGCGGCCCCCGGCAGGCGGCGCGCGGGTCAGTCGTCGTCCGGGCCGGGGACGACGACCAGGAAGGCGTCCGACCGCAGGTCCATCACCACCGTCGCGGGCTCACCGGCCGCGCGGCGCTCCGCCGCGTACTCCTCCGCCGGCCACGAGCCCCGCGGAGCTCCGGCCGGGAAACGTTCCAACACCTTCGCGCTCATCGCGGCAGACACCTCCAGCGTCCTGGCCTCCGGCCGGCTACGGCTCCTGTCCTGCTGTTCGCCTGCCCGCGATCGACGCGGACATGCCCGGCCAGCGACACGGTTCGGCCGTCCGCCCGTCCCGGTCGACCCCCGTCGCCACCGGGCACACCATGGAACCGCCGCATCCGATCCGGCGGCGCGCGGGGAAGTGATCTCCGAGGGGGCGACGTGGAGGACGCAGAGCTGATGAACGCTGACGATCACGCCCCCGGCCTGCGTTGCCTGGTCACCGGGGCCACCGGATACATCGGCGGCAGGCTGGTGCCGGAGCTGCTCGCCGAGGGTCACCGGGTGCGCTGCCTGGCGCGCTCCCCCGGCAAGCTGCGTGACCACCCCTGGGCCGGAGAGGCCGAGGTGGTGCGGGGCGATGTCACGGTCGCCGCCGACGTCGCCGCCGCCATGCGGGACGTCGACGTGGCCTACTACCTGGTGCACGCCCTCGGCAGCGGCGACGACTTCGAGAAGACCGACCGCAGGGCCGCACAGATCTTCGGCGAGGCGGCCCGGGCCGCGGGAGTACGGCGCGTCGTCTATCTCGGCGGCCTCAGCCCGAAGGACGTGCCGGAGTCCGAGCTGTCGCCGCACCTGCGCTCGCGCGCCGAGGTGGGCCGGATCCTGCTGGCCTCCGGCGTGCCCACGACCGTGCTGCGGGCCGCGGTCGTCATCGGTTCGGGCTCCGTGTCGTTCGAGATGCTGCGGTACCTCACCGAGCGCCTGCCGGTCATGGTCACCCCCAGCTGGGTGCGCACCCGCATCCAGCCGGTGGCCGTCCGGGACGTGCTGCGCTACCTGGTCGGCAGCGCCCGGATGCCGGCCGGCGTCAGCCGCGGCTTCGACATCGGCGGGCCGGACGTGCTGACCTACCGGGACATGATGCTGCGCTACGCGGAGCTCGCCGGGCTCCCCCGCCGGCTGATCTTCCCGGTACCGGTGCTGACGCCGCGCCTGTCCAGCCACTGGGTCGGGCTGGTCACCCCGGTCCCCGCGTCGATCGCCCGGCCGCTCACCGAGTCGCTGCGCCACGAGGTCGTCTGCCACGAGCACGACATCGCACGGTACGTACCGGACCCGCCCGGGCATCCGTTCGGGTTCGACGAGGCGGTACGGCTGGCCCTGCAG
Organism: Streptomyces sp. NPDC001068; assembly: GCF_042897315.1. Taxonomy (NCBI): domain Bacteria; kingdom Bacillati; phylum Actinomycetota; class Actinomycetes; order Kitasatosporales; family Streptomycetaceae; genus Streptomyces; species Streptomyces sp. NPDC001068. The sequence goes on from NZ_JBIAYD010000009.1 coordinate 93,193, forward strand.
CGCATCCAGGACGCGCAGGTGACCACCCGCTGGTCGTCGGCGGCGGTGCCCGGCGCGCCCAGCGACCCGCTGCCCACCGACCCCGACTGGGCGGGCGGCAGCCTGTACACGGACCTCCGGGAGCTGCCGGTGGACGCCTCCCGGGAGGCCCTGTGGCGGGTGATCGAGGGTATCGGCGGCGACAACGGCTGGTACTCCTGCCCGCTGGCCTGGGCGGTACGGGGCCGCCTGGACCGGCTGGTGGGCGGGGTGGGGCTGCGCCGTGGACGGCGGGACGCGGCCCGGCTGCGGGCCGGCGACTCGCTGGACTTCTGGCGGGTGGAGGAGATCGAGCCCGGCCGTCTGCTGCGGCTGCGGGCCGAGATGCGGCTGCCGGGCCTGGCCTGGCTGGAGATGTACGCCGACACCGGCCCCGACGGCCGCACCCGCTACCGCCAGCGGGCCCTGTTCCATCCGCACGGGCTGCTCGGGCAGGCCTACTGGTGGAGCGTCTCCCCCTTCCACGCGGTCGTGTTCGGCGGCATGGCCCGCAACATCGCGCTGGCCGCGGCCCGGTCCCCGGCCGTGCCCGCGAGGGAATTCCCGGCCCGCCGGTGACAGCCGCATCCGCGGTGCGGGCCGGGCCGGAAGTACCTCACCGGCCGCCCCGCCCTTCGAATCCGGAGAAGCACCATGAATGTCTCGGTCGTCCTGTTCACCGCCGACCTGCGCCTGCACGACCATCCTCCGCTGCGGGCGGCGAACGAGGCCCGCGAGGTGGTCCCCCTGTTCGTGCACGACCGGGGCGTCACGGAGTCCGGGTTCGCGGTGCCCAACCGGCTGGCGTTCCTCGCCGACTGCCTGCGGGACCTCGACGACGGGCTGCGCAAGCGGGGCGGGCGGCTGGTGGTGCGCTCCGGCGACGTCGTCGAGGAGGTCTGCAAGGTGGCCGCCGAGACGGACGCCGACGAGGTTCATCTCGCCGGTGACGTCAGCGCCTACGCCCAGCTGCGGGAGCGGCGGCTGCGCCGGGCGCTGGAGGCGGAGGGGCGGCGGCTGCACGTGCACGACACGGTGACCACCGCCGTGACGCCCGGCGAGGTCACTCCGGCCTCCTCGGACCACTTCGCGGTCTTCACCCCGTACTTCCGCCAGTGGTCGGGCGTGTCCCTGCGCGACGTGCTGGCCGCGCCGCGCGCCGTGCGGGTCCCGGACGGGGTCGGCTCCGAGGCCCTGCCCTCCCGCGCGAAACTCTCCGGGGTGTCCGAGGGCCTGGCGGCCGGCGGGGAGGCAGAGGCCCGCCAGCGCATGTGCGCGTGGCTGCGCGGCGGGATCGGCGCGTACGAGGACCGGCACGACGACCTGGCGGGCGACGCCACCTCCCGCTTCTCGCCCCATCTGCACTTCGGGACGCTCTCCCCGATCGAACTGGTCCAGCGGGCGCGCACGGTGGAGGGCCCCGGCGCGGCGGCCTTCGTACGGCAGCTCGCCTGGCGCGACTTCCACCGCCAGGTGCTCGCCGCCCGGCCGGCCGCCGCCACCGCCGACTACCGCACCAAACACGACCGCTGGCGCTCCGAGTACGCCGCGCGCGACGACATCGAGGCCTGGCGGACGGGACGCACCGGATACCCGGTGGTCGACGCGGCGATGCGCCAGCTGCGCCACGAGGGCTGGATGCACAACCGGGGCCGGCTGCTGGCCGCGAGCTTCCTCGCGAAGACGCTGTACGTCGACTGGCGTGTGGGCGCACGCCACTTCCTGGACCTGCTGGTCGACGGCGACGTCGCCAACAACCAGCTCAACTGGCAGTGGATGGCGGGCACCGGCACCGACACCCGCCCCAACCGCGTCCTCAACCCCGTGACGCAGGCCAAGCGTTACGACCCCGACGGCGCCTACGTCCGCCGCTGGGTTCCCGAACTCGCCGGAATCGACGGCCCGGCGGTGCACGAGCCGTGGAAGCTGCACGGTCTGGACCGCGCCGCCCTGGACGACTACCCGGATCCGATCGTCGAGCTCTCCGAGGGCCTCGCCCGCTTCAAGCAGGCCCGCGCCCGCGACTGAAGGAGACCCGCGCATGGCGACCCCGCACTGGCTCTTCGGCGATCAGCTCGGCCCGCACTTCCTGGCCGCCGGCGACGGCGGTCCCGACCGCGCGGCACCGCTCGTGATGATCGAGGCCAGGTCGGTCTTCCGGCGCCGGCGCTTCCACCGGGCCAAGGCCCATCTGGTGCTGTCCGCGATGCGGCACCGCGCGGCCGAACTCGGCGACCGGGTGCGGTACGTGCGGGCCGAGACGTATCGCGAGGGCCTCGCGCGGGCGGTCGGCGAGGGCGCTGTGACGGTCCATCACCCCACGTCGCGGGCTGCCCTCGCCCTGGTGTCGGCGCTGCCCGGCGTCACCGTCCTGCCCGCGCGCGGATTCCTGGTCCCGCACGAGGACTTCCGCGCCTGGGCGGACGGCCACGGCGGGCAGCGGCTGCGTCAGGAGGACTTCTACCGCTGGGTGCGGCGCGGGCACGGCATCCTCATGGACGGTGACGCCCCGGCCGGCGGCCGCTGGAACCACGATCACGACAACCGCGAGCCGCCGCCGAAGGGCGCGCGGACGCTGGGTGCCCCGGCGCCGTACCGGCCGCGTGAGGACGAGGTGGACGAGGAGGTGCGCCACGACCTCGACCGCTGGGAGCGCGAGGACGGCGTCCGGTTCGTGGGACGGGACGGCCCGCGGCTCTTCCCCGCCACCCGCAGGGAGGCGCTCGCCGCACTGAACCGGTTCGTGGAGCGGCGGCTGGCCGGTTTCGGGCCGTACGAGGACGCCGTGCTCACCGCGGACCCGGTCCTGAGCCACAGCCTGCTGTCCTCCTCGCTCAACCTCGGGCTCCTGGATCCGCTGGAGTGCGTCGCGCGCGCCGAGTCGGCCTGGCGTGCGGGGACGGCGCCGGTCAACAGCGTCGAGGGGTTCGTACGGCAGGTCGCCGGCTGGCGGGAGTACGTGTGGCAGCTGTACTGGTACTTCGGTGAGGACTACCGGCGGCGCAACGCGCTGGGGCACCGGGCGCCGCTGCCGGAGTGGTTCCTGGAACTGGACGCCGACGCGGTCACGGCCCACTGCCTGGCCACGGTCCTGGCCCAGGTCCGCGACACCGGCTGGACGCACCACATCCCGCGGCTGATGCTGCTGGGCAGCCATGCCCTCCAGCGGGGCTGGGACCCGGCCGCGGTGACCGACTGGTTCCACCGCTGCTTCGTCGACGGCTACGACTGGGTGATGCTGCCGAACGTGGTCGGCATGTCCCAGTACGCGGACGGCGGGCGCATGACGACCAAGCCGTACACCTCCGGCGGCGCGTTCGTACACCGCATGAGCGACCTGTGCGGTCCGTGCGCCTACCGCCCCACCGACCGGGTCGGTGACCGGGCCTGCCCGTTCACGGCCGGCTACTGGTCCTTCCTGCACCGCCACCGGGCCCGTCTGGCGGACAACCCGCGGATGGCGAGGGCGGTCCAGGGCCTGGACCGGCTCCACGATCTCGACGAGCTCCTGCGCGAGGAGAAGCGTCGGGGCGACGGCCCGCCCTGACCCGGTGGCCGGCCGGTGCTCCGACCGGTGCTCCGACCGGTCGGTTTCCCCGAGTCGGCCCGAGTCGGTCGTGATCGTGGCGGTCGGACGAGCGGCGGCGTTCGCTCCGACGGCCGGGGCTGCACCCGCGGTCGGAGCGCTAACCCTGGCGCAGGTCCGCCAGCAGTTCGCGGGCGGCGCGGGCGCCGGAGGCGAGGGCGCCCTGGACGGAGCCGGTGGCACGGTGGTCTCCGCACACGTGACGGCCCGGGGCCACCCGGGTGGTGCGGCTGAGCGGCCACGGGGGCGGCATGGCGGGCAGCGCCTCGGGGACGGTGCGGGTGGTGAGCAGGTCCCAGCCCGCGGTGTCGGTGCCGTACGCCTCGGCCAGGGCCGTCCGCACCGGCCGTTCCCGGCCCTCGTCGTGCGCGCCGAGCACGGAGGTGGCGACCAGTGCGGTACCGGCCGGCGCGTGGCCGGGGACCACGTCGCTGAGGACGCAGGTGTTGAGGAAGCGGCGGTGCTCGTCGACGAGCAGGGTGGGCTCGCCCAGGGGCGAGCGCGGGGCGACGTGGTAGTAGGTCGTGACCGTACGGCCGCCCGGCACGTCCAGGCCGGGGAGCAGGCCGGCTGCCTCGCCGGGGCCGGTGGCCACCACCACGGCGCGCGCGGGCACCTCGGCGCCGTCGGCCGTGACGGCCCCGTCGTCGGTGAGGGCGGCCACGGGTGTGCCGAGCCGTACCGTCCCGTCGGGCAGGCCGGCGGCGAGCGCCTCCGGCACCGCGCCGATCCCGCCGGCCGGCAGGCACAGGGTGCCGCGCAGCATGCTGCGCCACACGAGGTGGAAGAACCGGCCGGACGTCTCCAGTTCGTCCTCCAGGAACACGCCGGACAGGAACGGCCGCAGGACTCGCTCGACGAAGTCCTCGGAGAAACCGGCGGCGGCGAGCGCGGTGCGGGTGGTGCGGTCCTGGGACCGCTTGACCAGCCGTGCCGGGGCGAGCATGTCGCGGGCCGACAGCAGCCCGAGGGCGGCGAGGTCGCGGGCTCCGGCCGCCCGGGCGGTGACCAGGCCGGGGAGGGCGCCGGGCCGCCGGGTGGGGTCGCCGAGGCGCAGGGGGCGGCCGTTCCCGGTGTGCACGAGGAAGCCGGGCGTGAACGGCCGGAGCCTGAGGGCGCGCAGCGTCAGTCGGCGGCGGACCTGCGGGTAGGACGTGTTGAAGACCTGGAAGCCGCGGTCGACGACGAAGCCGTCGACGCGGTCGGAGCGCATCCGTCCGCCGACCGCGTCGGAGGCTTCGAGCACCCGGACGTCGAGCCCGGCTCCCAGCAGGTCCCGGGCGCAGGCCAGCCCCGCGGCGCCTGCGCCGATCACGAGGGCGTCGGGGGTACGGGCGGACACGGACATGGCGGCCCCTGAGCTCTTCGGACCGGCCGGGTGGGCTCCCGGCCGGCGTCGGCCGCGCGCGATGCCGCGCGCGTGTGTGGACGACTTCCCGTTTCCCGGGTACCCCGGATGCGGCGCCACCCGTTCGGCCCCGTCCCGGGTGATCGTCACAGCGGTTCGCCGGGCGCCCCCTCCGGATGGGCGGCGGACAGGATGTCCAGGGCGTGGCGCAGGGTGGGCGGCCGGAGCATGCCGCGCATCGCGGGACCGGACCAGCCGGGTCCGCCCAGCAGGACCAGGGGACGACGGCGTGCGCCCTTCACCCCCCACTCGGTGTCGGCGACGTACCGGGCCAGCGGGAGGCTGGCCGTGGAGCGGGCCTGGGCCCACAGCACGACGGCCGACGGGCCGAGCCGCCGTACCGCCGCCGCGAGCGCCTCCGCGGGCACGGCGGCGCCGAACATGCGGGTGGGCAGGCCCAGTTCGGCGAGCCCGGCGTTGAGCGCCTCGATCGGCAGGGTGTGCTGCTCGCCGGGTACGCAGGCCAGGACGACGGGTCCGGTGCCCTGCGGGCCGTGAGGCGGGGTGGGCCGGCGCAGGGCGGTGGAGACGTGCCAGGACAGCAGGTGCTCGACCTCCACGTAACGGTCCCCGGAGGAGACCCACTTGCGTCCCACGGCGTGCAGGGTCGGCACCATCACCTCCTGCCAGGCGACGGTGACGCCGTACTGCCGTACGGCGGAGGTCAGCAGTTCCTCGACGGCGGGGGCGTCCAGGCGTACGGCCGCACGGGCCAGTCCCCGGCACTCCTGGCGCACGCCGGAGAGCGAGAGGGCGCCGGCGGCGTGCGAGGCGTCGCGGTCCGGCGGCGGCGTCCCGGGGATCCCCGGTGGCGCCTCGGCCGTCTCCCTGGCCGCGCGGGCGGCCTCGGCCGGCGGGACCCCGGTCGAGGTCAGCCGGCACATCGCCTCCAGCACGGCCACGTCCTCGGGGGTCCAGCGGCGGTGCCGTCCGTCGGCGCGTACCGCGGGCCCGATGCCGTAGCGGCGGTCCCAGGAGCGGAGCGTGGTGGGTGACACCCCGAGGCGGCGGGCGAGCGCACCGGTCGTCAGGGGGACGTCCGCCGTGTTCGCGGACCGTCCGGGCGGATCCTGCGCCTCGCCGTGCGGGGCATCGCCCCGGGCGGATGGCTGACTCATGGAGGCGACTATACGACGCAGAAACGATGCGAGTTGATGAACCGGTTCCGGTTCTCGGACGATGACCGCGTCAGGGCTCGCGTCGGCGGCCGTTCCGAGTCCGCACCTCCGGCAGCCGCCCGGCCGGGCCGCCGTCCCCGGCAGGCTGCCGGGCGAGGTCAGGAGCCGTCGACATGGGCCCGCACGACAGTGCCGTCACCTCGGCGCCGGCCGACGAGTCGCTCACCGACGAGGAGCTCGCGCGCGGGCTGGTGGCAGGTGACGAGGACTGCCTGGCGGCCGCCTACCGCCGCTGGTCCACCCTGGTGCACACGCTCGCCTGGCGCTCGCTCGGCGACCCCAGGGAAGCGGAGGACGTGACCCAGCAGGTGTTCCTCGGCGTGTGGCGCGGGCGCCTGGGCTTCCGGCCGGAGCGCGGGTCGTTCGGGTGCTGGATCACCGGGATCACCAGGCGGAAGATCGCCGACGCGCTGACCGCCCGGACCCGCCGGCTCGCCCTGGTCGCGTCGGCCGGCTCCTCGCTCGCCCTGGCCGACCCCGCGGCCCGGCAGCCCGAGGCCGCCCTGGACCGGGTCGTCGTCCGGCACGAGCTGGCCAAGCTGCCCGCCCCCCAGCGGCAGGTGCTGGGGCTGGCCTTCTACGAGGACCTCACCCACACCCAGATCGCGGAGCGCACCGGCTGGCCGCTGGGCACGGTCAAGAGCCACGCCCGCCGCGGCCTGCACCGGCTGCGCGGCAGTCTAGAGCCGGACACGGGCGACTGAACCGCTCACCGGTTCGGCTTCTGCGCGCCTTTTCGATGCAGAAACAGTGCATACCTCGTCAACATCGACTCACCCTCCTGCTCTACACATAAAGGCGAAATAAGAGCAGAATGTCCAATAGCGGGGTATAACGCCCGCATCAGACGCGGTCAGGCCTGCACAGTCAAAGGAGACGACTCATGGCCAACGTCTCGCACGGCAGAAGCGACATATCGAGCCACCCCGATGTCGGCGAGATGCGGGAGCGTTACGCCCGCATGCTCGGCGGTCGTGATGTGGCCCTCGTGGACGGACCGGTGTTCCTGCTCGGTCTGTACTGCGCGGCGTCCCCGTGGATCCTGCACTACACGGCGAGCCAGCCTGCGCTGATGACCCACAACCTGATCATGGGCATAGCGATAGGTCTGCTGGCGCTCGGGTTCACCCGGGCTCCGGAGCGCATGTACGGCCTCAGCTGGGCCATGTGCGCCCTGGGTATCTGGATGATCATCGCCCCCTGGGTCGTCGGCCGCAGCCCGGACACGGGCGTCATCATCAACAACGTGGTCATCGGCGCGCTGGCACTCTGCCTCGGGCTGGTGTGTGCCGCCTCGGCGGCCCGGCCCCGGCGGACGCCCATGCCGTAGGCACACCGAGCTCCCCCTTTGGAGGGAGGACGCGGGACCGGTCCGGTGACGGCGGACCGGCCCCGCCGTGTCGTTCACCGGCCGGGCACCAGCCAGGGTTCCTGGGGCAGCGGAGTGCCGGTCTCGACGAGGGACTTCAGGTTGGACAGCACCGCCGGCCACCCGGCGGAGATGGCGCGCAGCTCGTCCTCGCCGTCCAGGTCCTCATGGGTCACGGTGAGCCGGACGATGTCCGCGTGCGGCTGGATGTCGAAGGTGACGCGGGAGTGCCGCTCGGGCTCCCCCTCGTGCTCCGGCGCCGCCCAGCTGGTGACCAGCCGGGTCGGGCGCTCGCTCTCGACCACGGTGCCGACCACGTCGGCGATGCCCGAGCCGTCGGTGCGCACGTGCTCCCAGCGTGAGCCGGGACGCCAGTCGGACACGTTGGAGTGCCCCCAGTAGGCGGCGGTCAGGTCGGCGTCGGTGAGTGCGTCCCAGACCTTCTCCGGGGTGCCGGCGATATAGGTGACGTACACATAGCTGGGCTTCTCGCTCATGACTTCCTCGGCTCGTCGCTTCAGTTCCCCGAGCGCCCGCAGTCGCGGGCGCTCGAACTTGTCGATCCACCGCTCCTGGATCTCGTGGAGCGGCACGGGGTTGAGGTAGTGCAGCTTCTCCCGCCCCCGCCGCACCGTGCTGATCAGATTCGCGCCCTCCAGGACGGCCAGGTGCTGGGTCACCGACTGCCGGGTCATCGCGATGCGCTCGCACAACTCGCCGAGCGTCTGGCCGTTCTGCTCGTGCAGCCGGTCCAGCAACCGCCTGCGCGTGTCGTCCGCCAGTGCCCTGAAAACCTGGTCCATCCCGCTGTCGCCCTCTGATCGCACACTCCAAGTTATGCAGGCAGTTACTTGCATGTCAAGGCGGACGACGATGGACGACCCTGCGGACGACGACGGGCGGCGGTTCGTGCGGTGTCGGCCGATGTGGCGCCGGACGGGAAGAAGGACATGAAAAAAGCGTCACCCGGCGGAAGTCGACGCCGGGTGACGCTCACGGGCCGTCAGGGATCAGACCGCGACCTGGTTCTCGGGCGCCAGGTACTCCTCGCTGATCTCCTTGCGGCCGAACGGCCACACCTTCTCCAGGCGGGCCCAGATCAGGAACGCGACGCAGCCGAGGGCGAGCCAGGCCAGGGACCACTCGATGGGGTGGCGGCCCGGCGAGTTCTTGTCGGCGTAGCCGTAGATCACGCACCAGCCGACGAAGGCCAGGATGCTCGGCAGGGGGTAGAGCCACATGCGGTACGGCCGCTTCAGCGTCGGCTGGCGGCGGCGCAGCACCGTGAGCGCCACGATCTGCGCCAGCGCCTGCACGATCACCATGACCGTGGTGAGCAGCTGGATCAGCGTGGCGAGGTCGGTGTGGCGGCCGATCAGGAAGCCGATCGCGGTGATCACACCCATGGTGGCCAGCCCCAGCGTCGGGAAGCGGTGCCTGGGGTGGAGCTTCTCGTAGGGGCGGAAGAAGACCCGCTCGCGTGCCGCGTCGTAGGGCACCCGCGAGCCGCCGAGCAGGCCGGTGAAGACCGAGGCGAAGGCCGTGATCAGGATCAGCACGGTCACCGTGTCGGCGGCGCCCTTGCCCCAGGTCTCCTCCAGGACCGCGGAGGCCACCGAGGTCGAGGCGATGTCGCCGGCGTGCGTCATGCGGTGCCAGTCGACGACACCGAGCGTGCCGATCTGGAGCAGCAGGTAGATCACCATGATGCCGACGATCGAGAAGAGGATGGAGCGCGGCAGGACGCGGCCGGGCTCCTTGATCTCGGCGCCCATGTAGGCGGTGGTGTTGTAGCCGAGGTAGTCGTAGATCCCGATGGTCAGGCCCGCGGCGAAGCCCAGCCAGAAGTGGTCGCTGGTCAGGTCGAAGGCGTGCGCCGGGTAGGTGAAGGCCAGGTGCGGGCTGAAGTCGGACGCCGCGGCGACGATCACCAGGACCACCGAGGCGATCATCACCGTCCACATCACGGCGGTGATCCGGGCGATGTGCTCGATGCCCCGCCACAGCAGCAGCACCACCAGGGCGATGACGCCGAGCCCGATCAGGTCGCCGGAGGTCTGCCCGAGGCCGGGGGCGAGATAGCCCAGGTACTGCACGAAGCCGACCACGCCGGTGGACATGATCAGCGGGATGAAGAGCATCGCCGTCCAGACGAACAGGAACGGCATGAGGCGTCCGGTGCGGTACTGGAAGGCCTGGCGCAGGTAGACGTAGCTGCCGCCGGAGCCGGGCATCGCGGCGCCGAGCTCGGCCCAGACGAGACCGTCGCAGAGGGCGAGCAGCGCACCCGCGACGAAGCCGATCACCGCCTGCGGACCGCCGAACGCGGAGACCATCAGCGGGATGGTCACGAACGGGCCGATGCCGCACATCTGGCTCATGTTGATGGCGGTGGCCTGGAACAGGCCCACCCGCCGGACGAAACCGCCGTCGGAGGGCGGGCTACCAGGACCGAGGGGACTACCGGGACTACCGGACATGAGGGCTCCTGAGCGAGGCGCTGGGGAAGTGGCGGGACGCAGACGGACGGACGGCGGCCGAATCGGCGGGATGGCCGATAAAGTTAAGGAGCCTTACTAGATGCGTCAAGTATGTGTCAGGAATCGGTGAGAATGGTGCGATGGCCGCCAGCGACGTCGTAGAGCAGCAGGAACAGCCCTGGAGCCGGCAGCGACTGCGCAGCACCAACGAGCGACTGCTGCTGGAGCGGCTGCGCCGGCTCGGTTCCGCCTCCCGGGCCCAACTCGCCCGCGAGACCGGCCTGTCGAAGCCGACGGTGTCCAGCGCGCTCGCGGCACTGGAGTCGGCGGGCCTGGTCCACGAGGTGGGCACCCACGCGCCGGAGCGCGGCCGGACGGCGGTGCTGTACGCCCCCGACCCGGCGGCCGGGTACGCGCTCGGCGTCGACGTGGGCCGCGGCTGGCTGCGGGTGGCGGTCGCCGACCTGGACGGCACCCTGGTCGCCCGCTCCGACGTGCGCAACCGGGCCCGCGGTTCGGACGCCATGGCCGACCTGGTGGTCGCCACCGCGCGGCAGGTGGTCGCCAACTCCGGGGTCGATCCGGCCGAGGTGGTGCACGGCGTGGTCGGCACGCCGGGCGTGTACGACGAGCGGCAGCGGCGGGTGCGGTACGCGATGCACCTGCCGGGCTGGGGCCGCGCCGGGCTGTTCGACCGGATGCACGAGGAACTGGGCGTCCCGCTGGAGGTCCACAACGACGCCAACCTCGCGGCGCTCGGCGAGTACACCTACGGCGTCGGGGCGGGCAGCCGGCTGTTCGCGTACATCATGATCGGCACCGGTCTGGGGATGGGCGTGGTCAGCGACGGGCGGCTGTTCACGGGCGCGCACGGGCTCGCCGGGGAGATCGGGTTCCTGCCCTGGCCCGGGCAGCGGCGCAAGCCGGAGCGGCTGGAGGACGCGGTGTCGGGGGTGGCCGTGGTCGAGGCGGCGCGCCGGTTCGGGATGACCGGTCAGCTCACCGCCAAGTCCGTGTTCGACGCGGCCCGCCAGGGCGATCCCGCCGCCGTCGAGGCGGTGGGTCTGGAGGGCGAGCGGATCGCCCACACGGTGGCGGCGGCCACCGCCGTGCTCGATCCCGACCTGGTCGTCCTCGGCGGCGGGGTCGGCCACAGCGTCGACCTCCTGCTGCGTCCGGTACGGGACCATCTGCGCACCCTCACCCCGCTGCGCCCGAAGATCGCGCCCAGCCGGCTCGGCGAGGACGCGGTGCTGCTCGGTGCGGTGGCCACGGCCCTCGGCACCGCCCGTGACCTGGTCTTCGAGCGCAGGTCCGCCGGGCCCTGAAGCGCGTCCTGTTCTGTGCCCTGTTCCGCGTCCTGTTCCGCGTCCTGTTCCGCGTCCTGAATCCACCGACGCCAACTCGCGCGGACGCCACGGTGATTGACACCGCCCTTTCGGGACCCTAGCTTGAGCCGGGTTAGTAAAGTTTCCTAACTTTACGAGCCTGGAGACCACGTGTTCCCTCGCCGCGCCCCCGGACACCGCCTCGCCACGGCCGCCCTGGCCCTCGGACTGCTGGGTTCACTCAACACCAGCGCCTGGGCCGGGGCCCGCGACCCGGCCCACGGGCCCGGGCGGATCACCCGTGTGCCGTCCACCGCCGGGTCCGGGACCCCGCTGTCGGGCTACGCGATCCGGTCGACGGCAGAGGTGGGCGACTCCGCGGCGGAGGTCTCCTCGCCCGGCTACCCGACGCAGGGCTGGTATCCGGCGGGACCCCGCTCCACGGTCCTCGCCGCGCTGCTGGCCGACGGCGTCTACGACGACCCCTTCGTCTCCACCAACCTGCAGAAGATCCCCAAGTCGCCCTTCCAGGTCCCCTGGTGGTACCGCAGCGACTTCACGGTCGCCGACCCCTCGCACCGCACCTACCTGGATTTCAGCGGGGTGATCTCGGCGGCCGACGTGTACGTGAACGGCCGCCAGGTCGCCACCACCGCCGACGTCACCGGCGCCTACACCCGGCACGAGCTGGACGTCACCTCGCTGATCAAGGCCGGCACGAACACGGTCGCCTTCCGTGTCCGGCCCAACGACCCGAACAAGAACCTCACCATGGGATGGCTCGACTGGCTCCAGCCCCCGCCGGACCAGAACATGGGCATCGTCCGTGACGTCCTGGTCCGGCGCGGCGGCCCGGTCGCGCTGCGCGACGCGCACGTGGTGACACGGCTCGCGGTCCCGTCCCTTGCGACGGCCGACCTGACGGTGAAGGCGCAGGTCCGCAACGACTCGGACGCGCCGGTGACCACCGAGGTCTCCGGAACCGTCGCCGGGGTGACCCTCACCAGGTCGGTCGAGCTCGCGGCCCACCAGACCAGGACCGTCACCTTCAGCCCGGCCGACACCCCGGGGCTGCACCTGACCTCCCCGAAGGTGTGGTGGCCCGCGGCCATGGGCGGCCAACCGCTCTACGACCTCGGTCTCACCGCCTCCGTCGCCGGCACGGCTTCGGACACCGCCCACGAGACCTTCGGCATCCGGGACGTCCGGGCCCCGCTGAACTCCGACGGTGCCCGCCAGTACTCGGTCAACGGCCGCCGGCTGCTGGTCAAGGGCGGCGGCTGGTCACCGGACGAGTTCCTGCGCTGGGACCGCACCTATGCCGAGGACCGCCTCAGGTACGCCGTGGACCTGGGCCTCAACTCCATCCGGCTGGAAGGGCACATCGAGCCCGACGAGTTCTTCGACCTCGCCGACCGTCTCGGCGTCCTCACCCTGCCCGGCTGGGAGTGCTGCGACAAGTGGGAGGGGCAGACCAACAGCGGCGAGAGCGGCGAGAAGTGGACCGCCGCCGACTACCCGGTCGCAAAGGCCTCGATGGCCGCCGAGGCTGCCCGGCTGCGTGACCACCCGAGCGTGATCTCCTTCCTGGTCGGCAGCGACGCCGCGCCCGACGCGAAGATCGAGAAGGGCTATCTGGACGCCCTGGCCGCCGCCGACTGGGCCGTCCCGGTGGTACCCGCGGCCTCCGACAAGTCGGCTCCCCAGCTGGGCAGTTCGGGAATGAAGATGACCGGGCCCTACGACTGGATCCCGCCGAACTACTGGTACGCCAAGCGGGAGGGCGGCGCCACCGGCTTCAACTCCGAGACCAGCGCGGGCCCGGACATCCCCACCCTGGACACGCTGCGCCGGATGATGACCCCGGCCGAGCTGGACACCCTCTGGAAGAACCCGGACCTCAAGCAGTACCACCGCTCCCCGTCCCCGGTCTTCGGCACCCTCAAGGTCTACGACGACGCCCTCACCGGCCGGTACGGCGCCCCGAAGAGCCTCACCGACTACGTCCGCAAGGCGCAGCTCGCCCAGTACGAGAACGTCCGTGCCCAGTACGAGGCGTACGGGCGCAACCAGACCGACGCCGCGATGCCGTCCACGGGGGTCGTCTACTGGATGTTCAACAGCGGCTGGACGTCGCTGCACTGGCAGCTGATGGACCGTTACCTCGACCAGGGCGGCGCCTACTTCGGCGCGAAGAAGGCCAACGAACCGCTGCACGTCCAGTACTCCTACGACGACCGGACGGTGGCCGTGGTGAACAACCGGCCCGCCGCCGCCTCCGGCCTCACCGCACGGGTGACCCTCTTCGACCCGGACGGCACGCAGCGGTACGACAGGACGGTCACCGGCCTCTCGGTCGAGGGCGACGGCGCGCACACCACCGCGCTCACCGTGCCGGCGTCGGTGAGCGGGCTGCCCTCCACCTACCTGGCGCGGCTGGTGCTGACCGACGCGACCGGCCGGGAGGTGAGCCGCAACGTCTACTGGCTCTCCACCAAGGCGGACACCCTCGACTGGGCGAAGACCGACTGGTGGCACACCCCGACGACGGGCTACGCGGACCTGAAGGGGCTGGCGTCGATGGCCCAGGTGCCGGTGACGGCGGCGGCGTCGACCACGGCGGCGGACGGCACGTCGACCACCACGGTGACGGTCCGCAACGCGGGCACGGGCAGCACCCCGGCGCTGCTCACGGACGTCCATCTGGTCGACGCGGACGGCGCACCGGTGCTGCCGGTGCGCTGGTCGGACAACGAGGTGAGCCTGTGGCCGGGCGAGTCGGCGACCCTGACCGCCACCTACCGCACCGCCGACCTGCACGGCTCGGAGCCCCGGGTGCGGGTCTCCGGCTGGAACGCGGTGGAGCGGACGGTTCCGGCGGGATCGCCGGAACCGTCCGTCCCGCTCAGCTCACGTTGAGCGCGGTGTCGTCGAGCACGAAGGACGTCTGGAGGGTCGATCCCTCCACGCCGGAGAACTTGACGGTGGCCGTGGTGCCGGCCAGGGAGGACACGTCGAAGCTCTTCAGGACGTATCCGGAGGCCGCGTTGAGGTTGGAGTACGTGGCCAGGGTGGTGGATCCGGCGGTCACCGTCAGTTTGTCGTAGGCGGTGCTGGTGGTGGTCTCCGCGGTGTCCACGTGCAGGTAGAAGCTGAGCGTCGCGGAGCAGCCGGACGGGATGGTCACCGACTGGGACAGCGTGTCGGTGTGGGCCGATCCGTAGCCGTCGAGCCAGGCCTTGTAGGAGCCGGTGCGGGCGGCCTCCCCGCTGGAGTTGGTGATGACCCCGCTGCTGCCGGTCCAGGTGGTGTTGCCGGACTCGAAGCCGGGGTTGCCCAGCAGCTGGGCGGCGGTGCAGGTGCCGCCGCCACCGCCTCCCCCGCCGCCGCTGGTGCCGCCCCCGGCGAGCCAGGCGGTGGCGTTCAGGGCGAGGGCCGCGTTGGTGGCGCCGGTGTCGTTCCAGCCGTCGTAGAGCGTGTTGCCGGACTGGCCGGTGCCGTCGTCGATCGGGGAGCTGTCGCCCCAGAAGGCGACGCGGCCGCTGCCGAAGGTGCTGGTGGCGAAGAAGGCACCGGTGTTGCCGGAGTAACCGCTGCGGTAGACCAGGCCCTTGACGGCGGAGTTGTCCGACGGCTTCAGGGTCGCCGTGGTGCCGTCGGCGATCAGGCTCTTGGTGACGGTGCCGAAGGAGCCGTGCAGGACCGGGTTGGTGCTGTCGCTGATCGCGGCCGGGTAGCCGGAGCTGATGTCGAGCGTGTCGATCGAGAAGCCGAACGGGTCGGTCGAGTCGACGCTGTTGTTCGTCATCAGGTCGTTGAAGATCTCGACGGCGTCCTCGCCGTCGTTGTTGCGGTCGGCGCCGGTGTGGTCGGAGACCATGAACAGGCCGCCGCCGTTCTTCACGAAGTTCATGATGGCCGTCTTCTCGGCGGTCGTGAACAGCGTGTTGGGCTCCGGGAGCACCAGCGCGTCGAACTTCGACAGGTCGGTGGTCGACGAACCGCCGTACGTCAGCGCGCCGGTGGCGGTCTTCAGGCTGTAGCTGCCGGTCTTCTGGAGGGCGACGCCCCAGGACGAGAGGGCTCCGGTCCAGTCCGTCTCCGAGGAGGGGGTGGAGTCCTGGGAGAGCGGGTCGGGCTTGCTGGTGGAGATGATCCAGTCCGCGTTGCCGGCCTCCTCGGCATGGCCGTCGTCGAACAGGACGCGGTAGGTGGTGGCCGCGTGGGCGGGGGCCGCCGCGGTGCCGACCTGGAGGGCGGCTGCGCTGGCGAACAGGGTGAACCCGGCAAGGGCGGTGGTGATTCTGTGGCGGGATCTGCTGGATCCGAACATCCGGCGAACCTCCGTGAGGGGTGGGGTGACGGCGGTGGGGGCGCCAACTCTTCGCGCGTAGAACGTGGTTGAGATTTCTACACGCGTCGACTCCTTGAAAGGTACATGGCATGTCGGATCGGTGAACAGAAAACCGCTGTAACAACCGGAGGGGACTGCCCACGCGTTGAGCGGGCAGATTTGACAGCAGCGGGGCACCGACGAAGAGGGGCGGACATGGAGATCTCGGGCATCATCAGTGCCATCATCATCGGAATCATCATCGGTGTGCTGGGGCGCCTGGTCGTCCCCGGCCGCCAGCACATCGGTATCGTGCTGACCATCGTGGTCGGCATCGTGGCGGCACTGCTGGGCTCGGCGATCGCGGCCGGCTTCGGCGTGGCCGACACCAAGGGGCCCGACTGGATCGAGTGGTTCATCCAGATCGCGCTGGCGGCGCTGGGAATCGCGGCACTCGACCGGAGCCGCCGCCGGTGAACCCGCCGGTCCGCGGCGGTGGGACCGTGGCGGAGACGGCCGCAGCACTCCGGGGCGACCGCGGGAGAACTCCCCGCGGTCGCCCCGCGGCCGTTGCGCGGACCAGGCACGCGACACCCCGCCGTCGCCGTCCCGGTCAGGGGGCGCCCCGTCGCGGGCCGGCTCAGCCGAGTTCGAGCGTGGTCACTCCGAAGACCCGCTCCAGAGCGTGTTCGCGGACCGGGCCCGTGTACATCCGGGCGGTCTCGAAGGAGGGGCTGAACCCCGCCTCCTCGGCGAGGGCCACGCCCGCCGGGCTGGTCCCGGGCACGTCGACGGCGACCCGGCGGCCGGACGCCTCCGCCAGCAGGGCGGTGAACAGGGCGCGGGCGTCCTCGGCGGTGTCGGCGAACAGGGGGCCGACGCGCAGGCATTCGTGGCCGGGACGGATCACACCGTAGCCGGTGAGACGGTCGCCCACGTGGCGGACGAAGGCCCGGTGACCGGTGGTGGTCAGCCAGGCGGCCACGAACCGCGGCCGGTCCGCCGGGAAGCAGGCACTGTCGTACGCCGTGACGGCCGGCAGGTCGGCCGCGCGCGCCGGACGGACGCCCGCCGGGATCTCGGCGACCGGGGCCGGACCCGTGAACCGGGTGGTGCGGTAGGCCGGTTCGAAGCCCGACCGGCGGTAGTTGTCCTGCTGGGCCACCACTCCGTCGAGGCCGACCGTGCGGGTGCCGGCGTGGGCGAGCGCGGTCTTCCAGGTGGCGAGGCCGTGTCCCTGTCCGCGCAGGCCGGGGCGGACCAGGTACCAGCCCAGGAAGGCGTAGTCCGCGTCGTAGCGGACGACGGAGACGGCCGACACCGGTACGCCGTCGACGCGGCCGATGAAGAAACCGTCGGGGTCCTGGGCGAAGAAGGCGTGGAGATCGGCCGGCCCTGGATTCCAGCCCTCGCCCACGGCCCAGTCGCGGACCACCGGCCAGTCGTCGGACGTGGCCTGGGTGACGACGAGGTCCTGGGGGGCCGGGGAGGGCATCGACGGGCTCCGTTCGGGCGGGGGGGCGGACGGGCACGGCGAGCGGCGCCGCGCCCACAGCATCCTTCCCGATCACCGGGCCCGGCACCACGACGGGTTCAGGCCGTCCGAAAGCCCCCGCGGGGTGACCCGGCCGACGTCCCCGCGGGGTGACCCGGCCGACGTCCCGGCGGGATGGCCCGCCGGGACGCGCGCACGGCGCGGGCCCCACCGGTCGGGGTCCGGTGGGGCCCGCGGGTACGGCTCCCGGCGAGCCGCCTCGGCGGCGACTCCGGAGGGTCAGCGCGTGCGGTCCGGCCGGAAACGCCGGTGCAGAACGGTTCCGGCGAGCAGCAGCGCCGCGCTGCCCGCGGCGGCCGCGGCCGTGAGGTCCGTCCCGGTGTGGGCGAGCGAGGACGTCGCGACCGGTTCGGGGGCGGGCTTCGGGTGCGTCCTGACCGGGGTCGGGGTGGGCTCCGGCGCCGGGGGCGTCGGCTCCGGGGTCTCCGGCGGGCTCGGCTGGTCGCCGGAGGTGTTCACCGAGGTGTTGCCGATGGCCGGATTGAGTGCCCCGACCACGTTCACGCTGTTGCCGCTCACGTTCACCGGGAGGTCGACCGGCAACTGGATGCCGTTGCCGGAGAGCACTCCGGGCGAGTCCTCCTCGGCGCCCCGCGCGGACGCGCCGCCGGTCGCGCCGGATCCGCCCGACTTGCCGTCACCGGCGCCGACGCCTGCGCTCCCGCCGGTCGCGGACGAGCCGCCGGACTTGCCGGCACCGGCGCCGCCACCCTCGTTCGCACAGGAGTTGCCGGCCGCCGGGTTCAGGAGTCCCACCACGTTCACGGTGTTCCCGCACACGTTCACCGGGACGTGCACCGGAAGCTGAATACCGTTGCCGGAGATCACTCCGGGCGAACCGGCCGCAGTACCGTCCGCGCCCGAGTCGGCCCAGGCCGGGCCCGCAACGGCCATCGCACCGGAGGCGGCGGCGACGGCGATCACACCGTTTCGGGTAACCCGTTTCATAGGTTCCCTGCCTTCCAGACATTGTCGCGGGCGCTCGCCCGCACCGTCTAAACCGCGGCCGCACCGGGCGAGTTATGGCTTATCCATATTTCACCCCATCGGGTGACATCGATATCGAACCCGGAGCAAAACGCGGTAAGGGGCCCGAAGTCGGTGATCGTCGCAGGTTACGGCACCCCGGCCCGGCCGCCGGGAGGCGGGCCCGTCGGTACCCGCCTATGGTGAGCGAAAGCCCTGATTCCGGTCCGCCACGGAGCATCCCTGGAGGCCTTCGATGCCGGCCATGCCCCGGACCCGGCCCGCCGTGCGTCGATGCGCCGGCGTGGGAGCCGTCGCGCTGGCCCTGCTCGGAGCGGGCCTTCCGACGGCCGCGAACGGGTCCGCGAACGGCCCGGAACCGGACCTGAGCCGCTTCTACCGGCAGCGGGCCCACTGGACGGCGTGCGCGGACGCGGCACTGCCCAAGGACATGCAGTGCGCCAAGGTGACGGTGCCGCTCGACTACGCGAAACCGGCCCAGGGCACCGTCGACCTGGCGCTGTCCCGCTACCGGGCCACCGGGAAGTCCCGGGGCTCGGTGCTGCTGAACTTCGGGGGCCCCGGCGGCTCGGGCGTCAGCGGGCTCGGCCTCGCCGGCAAGGACTTCATGAGCCTGACCAACGGCTACGACGTGGTCGGCTTCGACCCGCGCGGGGTGGGCCGCTCCTCCCCCGTCAGCTGCGGCGACGGCCTCGAGGCCGCCTCGGACGGCACGAGCACCGACAAGATGCCCGACATCGCGCATCCGCAGGCCCTGATGAAGGTCCTCCAGCAGTTGACGGCGCGGTGCACCGAACACTCGGGGCCGGTGCTGTCCCACATAGGCACCGTGAACGCCTCCCGGGACCTGGACGTCATCCGCCAGTCCCTCGGTGACAGCGAGCTGAACTACCTCGGCTTCTCCTACGGCACCAGGCTCGGCGCGGTGTACGCGGCGCAGTTCCCGCACAAGGTCGGCCGGATGGTCCTGGACGGCGTGGACACGCTGACCGAGTCACTGGCCGAACAGGGCGTGGCGGGTGCCCAGGGACAGCAGACGGCCCTCGACGACTTCCTCGACTGGTGCGTGGCCGACCAGGGGTGTCCGTTCGGCCAGGACCGGCGCAAGGCGGGGGACGCCGTGGTGACGCTGGTGCGCTCGCTGGACGAGAACCCGGTGCCCTCCGACTTCGGCGGCCCCTTCTCCGGTCAGGACCTGGTGGGCGCCATCGGTCAGGCGCTGTACAGCAGGGACTCGTGGTCGACGCTGGAACGGGCGCTCGCCTCGCTGATGGAGGACGGGGACACCAGGGGGGTGCAGAACATCGCGTCCGGCGGCGTCGCCCTGCCCGTGGGACAGCGGCGCGGCAGCGGGCCGGCCGGCAGCGCCGACATCCCCGTGGACAACCTGTCGGCCGCCCTGATGGCGATCAACTGCGCCGACGACCCCGACCGGCCGGACGCACGGCGGATCACCGAGGACGTCGGCCGGCTCGGCGAGGAGTACCAGCAGGCCTCCCCGGTCTTCGGCCGGTCCCGGCTCACCCAGATGCTGCTGTGCTACGGCCGGCCCCGCGGCACGGACTTCATCCGCGACGAGGTGAAGAACGTCTCGACGGCTCCGATCCTGCTGGTCGGCACGCGCGGCGACCCGGCGACGCCGTACCGCTGGGCGGTCGAGACCGCGAAGCGGCTCGGGCCGTCGGCCGTGGTGCTGGACAACCGGAGCGACGGCCACACGGGGTACACCACCTCCAGGTGCGTGCACGGCAAGGTCGACGACTTCCTGCTGTACGGCACGGTGCCGGCCGACGGCAGTTCCTGCCCGGCGGACGACGGCCGGGGCACCGGCACCGGCCCGTCGGACTGACCCTCAGGCCAGGGTGAGTTCGGGGGCGTACAGGTCGAGCCAGTGGGCCAGGTCGAGGGTGCGTTCCAGGCCGCGCCGGGCGCTCTGGCTGCCGAGCCCGGTCCGGTGCGCCGCTCGGTCCGCCTTCTCGCGGTCGACGAGGTCGAAGACCGGGTGGCCGGGCCGCGCCAGCAGGTCCATGACCTGGCCCTGGAGGGCCCGGCCGTACTCCGGGTCCTGGGTCGACGGGTAGGGGCTCTTGACCCGGTCGTACACGGACCGCGGGAGGACGTCCCGGGTGGCCTCCCGCAGCAGGGTCTTCTCCCTGCCGTCGAAGGACTTCAGGGCCCAGGGCGCGTTGTAGACGTACTCGACGAGCCGGTGGTCGCAGAACGGCACCCGGACCTCCAGGCCGACCGCCATGCTCATCCGGTCCTTGCGGTCCAGCAGCATGCGCACGAAGCGGGTGAGGTGCAGATAGCTCATCCGGCGCATGGTGAACTCGAAGTCGCTCTCCCCGTCGAGGCGTTGGACTCCGGTGACGGCGGAGCGGTAGCCGTCGGCGATGTACGTGTCCAGGTCCAGGGACTTGACGAGGTCGGGGCGCAGGACCTCG
The DNA here is from genome assembly GCF_042897315.1 of Streptomyces sp. NPDC001068. Taxonomy (NCBI): domain Bacteria; kingdom Bacillati; phylum Actinomycetota; class Actinomycetes; order Kitasatosporales; family Streptomycetaceae; genus Streptomyces; species Streptomyces sp. NPDC001068. The sequence goes on from NZ_JBIAYD010000009.1 coordinate 113,879, forward strand.
GTGTCCTCGCCGAAGTGACGGCCGGCCATGGAGAGCCAGGGGAAGGTGTCGGCGTTGCGGGCGTTCTCGTCGAAGAACTGCAGGTAGCCGCCGAACACCTCGTCCGCGGACTCCCCCGACAGCGCGACGGTGGACTGGTCGCGGACGGAGCGGAAGAGCAGCAGGAGCGAGGCGTCCATGTCCCCGAACCCGGCCGGCATGTCGCGGGCCCGGATCACCCGCTCGCGGACGGCGGGGTCGGCGAGGCTGTTCACGTCCAGGACGATGTCCTGGTGGTCGGTGCGGGCGAGCCGGGCCACGTCGTGCACGAAGGGCGTGTCGGGGGTGCCGCGCAGTTCGTCGGCGACGAAGTTGTCGGTCTGGCCGACGAAGTCGACCGCGAAACTGCGGACCTTCTCGCCCTGCACGGCGAGTTGCCGGGCGGCCAGGGCGGTCATCGCGGAGGAGTCGAGGCCGCCGGAGAGCAGGGTGCAGCGGGGCACGTCGGCGACCAGCTGGCGGCGCACGATGTCGTCGAGGAGTTCACGGACGGTGGCGACGGTGGTGTCACGGTCGTCGGTGTGGGCGCGGGTCTCCAGCCGCCAGTAGGTCCGGGTGCGCGGTCCGTGGCGGTCGACGGTGACGACGGTGCCGGGTTCCACCTCGCGCATGCCGTCCCAGACGGCGTGTCCGGGGGTCTTGACCATGGTGAACAGCTCGCGCAGTCCGTCGAGTCCGACCCGGGGGCGGACCAGCGGATTGGCCAGGATCGCCTTCGGCTCGGAGCCGAACAGCACGCCGTCCGGGGTCGGGTACAGGTAGAACGGCTTGATGCCCATGCGGTCGCGGATCATCACGAGCTTGTCGTGGCGGCCGTCCCAGATCGCGAAGGCGTACATGCCGTTCAGCCGTTCGGCGACCGTGTCGCCCCACTCCAGATAGCCGCGCAGGACCACCTCGGTGTCGGAGTCGGTGGTGAACTCGTGTCCACGGGCGACGAGTTCGCGGCGCAGTTCGGTGAAGTTGTAGGCCTCGCCGGAGTACACCATGGCGACGGTTCCGTCCGGGGTGCGGACGGTCATGGGCTGGCGGCCGCCGGGCAGGTCGATGATCGCGAGCCGGCGGTGGCCCAGGGCGGCGTGGCCCTCGCTCCAGGTGCCCCGGTCGTCGGGGCCCCGGCAGGCCATGGTCTCCGTCATCGCATCCAATGCGCGCGTCTCGGTGGTGAGGTCACGGTCGAAGGAGACCCAGCCGGTGATGCCACACATGCGTTACCTCCTGCTGCCGGTCTGCCGGGCAACACGTGCCACCTGCGGTTCCACGGCGAAGCCGATTGCCCGAGCGAACCACTTGTATTCAGCACCTATATACCGAGCGTGCTCCCGCACTCCGGCACGGTCAACCTGGACGTAACACGGACGGCCGCCCCGCCTCGCCCTTTCGGCCGCGCTTTGCCCGCGCGAGGCCCGCGATCCCGCGCCACACCGGGCCTCGCCCACCCGGAACCGGCCAACTGCAAAATGTTCCCCAAACGGAACCGGCGCCCCGGTTTCCACCCGGGGCGCCGGTCCGCCACCGCCGTCGCGGCGGCCCCTCCGCGCGCTACGCGGACGCCGTCACGAACCGGTCCAGCGCCGCCGTCAGCTCGGCCGGCCGCTCCACGGGGAGCTCGTGGCCCGCGTCGATGATCCGGACCTCGGCATCCGGGTAGGCCTTGGCCATCCGCAGCATCTGCCCGACCGGCAGCTGGACGTCGTGGTATCCGTGCACCATCAGGGTGGGCGCGGTGATCTCCCCGGCCCGGTCCAGGACGTCGAAGGCCCGCATGGCGCCGTACAGCGTCATCACCACCTCCTTCGGGGTGCCGGCGGAGGTCCGGACGTACTCCCGGATCCGCTCGCGCGGAAAGCCGGGGGCGAAGGCGCGCTGGATGTTGGCCGCGACGAACAGCCTGAAGGGCACCAGGGTGGAGGCCGCCATCAGCAGTCCGCGGCCACGGCTGTAGGTCATCCGGCCGATGGAGTTGACCAGCACCATGCGCTCGACCCGCTCGGGATGGCCGAGGGCGAGGGTCTGCGAGATCATCCCGCCCATGGAGTGACCGACGGGGACGAAACGATCCACCCCGAGACGGTCGAGCAGCGCGACAACGTCCTGCGCGAGTTCGGCGATCGTCCCCACTCCCGCCCCTGTGCTGTCTCCGTGGCCGCGCAGATCGAGGCGGATCACCCGGCGGTCCGCGCCGAAGTGCGCCATCTGGTGGTCCCAGCGGTGCCGGTCGGCGGTCCAGCCGTGGATGAACACCAGGGGCGCGGCGGCGCCGTCCCGAGGGCCCTCGTCGTCGTACGTCAGCGCCGCTCCGTCGACTTCGAGCTGCGGCATGGGGGGCCTCCTGGGGCGTGATCCGGTTACTGCCGGGTACGGTAACCGGACGCCACGGCCGCCGTCACCGGAAGGCCGGCCTCAACACGGTCACGGTGCGCGCCCGATGGCCGCCACGGCGGCCTCCGCGTCGTCGGTGGACACCGCGAGCCGCGCGAAGGGCGCGGACGGCTCCAGGTCGACCAGGACGACCGGTCCGTGTCCGTGGACGGCCACGAAGTCCCGGCCCCCCGGATACCACCAGGCACCGACGCAGAACCGGTCGGGCCGGAAGTGACCGGGATGCGGCTCGCCGCGCAGCACCCGCCACCAGTCGGGCTCCACCGAGGCGCCGCGCACCTGCGAGAGCGGCACCCTGAGCACGCGGCGGTGCGCGAGCAGCCGCTCCCGCCCGCCCAGACGGACGACGACCTCGTCGCCGTCGACGGTCAGCCGGGCCATCGCACCCACCTCCACCACTCACCTCGCGCGTCCCGCCCGGTACCTCCCACCGGGTGAACCACATGGGGTTGATTACCCCAAATGCCGCAATGGTCAATCGGCCCTATGGTGCTGATATGGAGCACGCACTCAGTCCTTCGACCCTCGCCGAGCTGCGCCGCCCGCGCCCCTACCCCGCCGTCTCGGTGCTGACCCCCACGCACCGTCGCGGGCCCGACAACGCCCAGGATCCCGTCCGGCTGCGCAACGTCGTGGCCGAGGCGAAGAAGCAGCTGGAGACCGATCCCGCGGTCACCCGGGAGCGGCGCAGCGACGTCTTCGACCAGCTCGACCGCGCCCTCGCCGAGATCGACCTGGCGCACGCCGAGGACGGTCTGGTCATCTTCGCCGCGCCCGGTGAGCACCAGGTGTGGTCGCTGGCCCGCAGCGTGCCCGAGCGCGTGGTGCTCTCGGACACCTTCCTCACCCGCAACCTGGTCTCCGCCCAGGCCGCCGAACGGCCGTTCTGGGTGCTGTCGATCTCGGCCGACCGCGTCACGCTGTGGAACGGCGGGGTCGACCGGGTCACCGAGAGCCGGGCCGGCGGCTTCCCGATGTCCCGGAGTCAGGAGAACTTCGACGCCGAACGGCTGCAGCGCATCGGCGACATGCCGAGCACCTTCCGCGACGAGGACACCAAGCGCTTCCTGCGGGACGCGGACACCGTGATGGCCGCGCTGCTCCGGGAGGAGCCCCGGCGCCTCTACGTCACCGGCGAGCAGGCCGCGCTGTCCCTGTGGGAGGAGTTCGGCAACGCCGCCCGGTACACCATCCCCGTGCAGCACGGCGGCCTCACGCACGCCGGTCCGGAGGCCGTGTGGCAGGTGATCCAGCCGCTGCTGGCCGCCGACTCCCGGCGCAGCACCGCGTCGGTGACCAGGGAACTGGAGTCGGCGCGCGGTCGCAGGACGTTCGCGGCCGGTGTCGACGAGGTCTGGCAGAGCGCCCGCGAGGGCCGCGTCCGGCTCCTGGCGGTCGAGGAGAACTACCGCACGACCGTGCGCGACGACGGCGACCACCTGGTCCCGGCCGCCAACGGCGACCTCGACGCCCGCGACGACATCGTGGACGAGATCGTGGAGCAGTGCCTGGAGACCGGTGCCGACGTCCGCTTCGTCCCGGACGGAACCCTGGACGACGAGAACGGCATCGCCGGGGTGCTGCGGTACTGACGGACCCACCCCTCCGGCCGGCGTCTACGCTCTACGTGATCGTCGGCCGAGAGGGAGTGTGGGTGTGGCTGAGCTGCTTGGCGTCGCGGTACTAGGTGCTGGACACATGGGTGCCGACCACATACGACGGCTCGACCGGGTGGTGAGCGGCGCGCGGGTGGCGGCTGTCGCTGACCCGGACCTGGACCGCGCCAAGGAGGCGGTGGCCGGTCTGGACGGGGTCACCGTCCACGCCGATCCGCTGGCCGTCCTGGACGCCCCCGGTGTCGAGGCGGTACTGATCGCCTCGCCCGGCCCGGCCCACGAGGAGCCGCTGCTCGCCGCCTTCGCCCGCGGACTGCCGGTGCTGTGCGAGAAGCCCATGGTGCCGGACTCCACCGGCGCGCTCCGGGTCGTGGAGGCCGAAGCCGGACTCGGCCGCAGACTGGCGCAGATCGGGTTCATGCGCCGTTACGACGCCGAGTACCGGCGTCTGAAGGCGCTGCTGGACGGCGGCGGTCTCGGCCGGCCCCTCATGCTGCACTGCACCCACCGCAACGTGTCCTCGCCGCCCGGCTTCACCAGCGCCATGATCGTCAACAGCTCGGTCTCGCACGAGATCGACGCGGCCCGCTGGCTGCTCGGCCAGGAGCTGACCGCGGTGACCGTGCTGCGGCCCCGGCCCTCCGCGGGGGCTCCCGAGGGACTGCTCGACCCGCAGCTGGTCCTCTTCGAGACCGACGGCGGCGCCCTGGTCGACGTCGAGGCCTTCGTCAACTGCGGATTCGGCTACCAGGTGCGCTGCGAGGCGGTCTGCGAGCGGGGCAGCGCCCGGATCGGCGAGGACCACACCATGCTGGTCACCTCGGCGGGCGCGGCCCGCGAGGAGGTGCCCCAGGACTATCTGGTGCGGTTCGCCGACGCCTACGACCGGGAGGTGCAGTCCTGGGTGGACGCCACCCGGCAGGGCCGGGTCACCGGGCCGAGCGTCTGGGACGGGTACGCGTCCTCCGTGGTGGCCGAGGCGGGGGTCCGGGCGCTGGAGTCCGGCGGCCGTACGACCGTCGCACTCGCCCCGCGCCCGGACCTGTACGCACCGGACGTCAGCCGCTGACGCTCGCGGAACCCGTCTCCAGATGGCCGGTGAACCGGCGCGACCAGGTCGCGTCGGAGTCCACGGTGACCGTGAAGTCGTACCAGCCGTTCTGGTAGGCGACGGCGTTGAAGTAGTCCTCGGTCGAGCCACCGGCGGCAACCTGGTAGGTCCAGGGGCCGTCGGTGCGGTAGTTGTTCGACGTGATGGTGAACTTTACCGATGTGGAACCCGAGTTGGTCATCCTGAACCAGACGGCGAGTTTGCCGGTGCCCGGCTCCACGGTGTAATGGGTGCTCACCTCGGCCGACTTGCCCGCCTTGGTGGCGTCGCCCTGGAAGCGGCGCAGGAAGCGGTTGGGGCCGACCATGCTCAGGTCGTACTTGCCGGCGCCGTACCCGGTACCGATGTTGAAGGAGTCGGTCGCGGTGCCGCCCGCGGTCACCGTGTACTGCCAGGGGGTGGTGTCCCGGTAGGCGTTCGGGTGGATCGAGAAGTGCGCCGCCCGGGTGGCCGCGGTGCCCTGGTTGGCCATGGTGAACCAGGCGAGGACCTTGCCTCCGGTCCCGAACTCCAGGTGGTCCAGGTATCCGTTGGGCTGGTAGGGCAGCGCGCGGGCCGGGCGGGTGCCGGACTCCTGGGCGGGCAGGGCGTTGGTGGTGGGCACCGGGTTGGGCAGCGGACCGCAGGTGGAGAGGCCGATGACGCCGGTCGTGGGCAGGGAGACCGCGCCGGTGACCGGGTTGGCGAAGTCGAAGACACCGGTCAGGTCGCCGCTCACCGAGCGCCGCCAGTCGCTGATGTTGGGGCACTTGGCGGGCTTGCCGATGGCCGTGGTCCAGGTCTCCAGGAAGCGCAGCACCGAGGTGTGTTCGAAGACCTCGGAGGAGACCCAGCCGCCGCGCGTCCAGGGTGAGACGACGATCATCGGGACGCGGAAACCGAACCCGTAGGGCACCCCGTTGAGGAACTCGCCGGCCGTGCCGGCGGGCGGCGCCGGGGGTGGCACGTGGTCGAAGAAGCCGTCGTTCTCGTCGTAGTTGAGGAACAGGACCGTCGAGTCGAAGACGTCCGGGTCGGCGGCGAGGGCCTGGTAGACCAGGCTGACGAAGTGGGCGCCGTCGCCGGGCGGTGCGTAGGGGTGCTCGGAGAAGGCCTGGTTGGCGACCACCCAGGAGACCTGCGGAAGGGTGCCCGCGAGGACGTCGGCCTTGATGGCGGCGGCGATGTCGTCGGGGGTGGAGCCCGTCACCTTCGGGACCGAGGCCATGCCCCGGTCGTACAGCGGGCTGCCCGCCTTCGCGGCGGCGAAGTTCTTGAAGTAGGCGCAGCCGTTGTCGCCGTAGTTGTCCTGGGCGTTCTGGTAGACCTTCCAGGTCACTCCGGCGTTCTGCAGGGCCTCGGCGTAGTTCTGCCAGGTCAGCCCGGACTCGTCGCCGCCGTCGTAGCTCGCGGGGTCGACCTTGCCGCTCCACAGGTAGGTGCGGTTGGGGCCGGTGGCGCTGAGGGTGGAGCAGAAGTACGCGTCGCAGATCGTGTAGTTGTCGGCGAGCGCGTAGTGGAAGGGGATGTCGGAGCGGTCGAGGTAGCCGAGGGACCGCACGTTGCCGACTCCCGCGACCCAGTTGTCGAGGCGGCCCTTGTTCCAGGCGGAGTGCTGGGAGGACCAGGAGTGCGGCAGGTCTCCGTTGCACTGCGCCAGGGTCTCGCCGTCGTGGCCGCCGGCGGCGGGGGTGGCGCTGAGCTTCCAGGGATACTGGCGGCCCGTGCCGTTGGGCTGGTTGAAGACCGGGTAGCCGCCGCCGAGGGTGATTCCACTGCGGTCCGCGAAGCCGCGGACGCCCTTGAGGCGGCCGAAGTAGTGGTCGAAGCTGCGGTTCTCCTGCATCAGGACGACCACGTGCCGTACGTCCGAGATCGTGCCGGTCGCCGCGTCCTGGGCCGCGGCCGCCGTCCGCGCGCCGGTGGCGCCGACCGCCATGCCCGCCGCCACGGATGCGCCCAGCCCCACGAAGCCTCTTCGGCTGATCGGTGTCATTCGCCCCGTCCTCGTCACGGGTGTGCCCCTGTGGCACACCGCGCGCCAGGGTGCACGGGGCAGCCGTCCGGCTCCGGTCCGCGGCGGTGAGGCGGGAGTGAACAACATTCAAAGTTGCCGCCGGCAGTGCCGGACCGGGCTCACACGCCCCCGAACAGCGCGCTCAGACCCCGTTCCACGACCGCCTCGACGTCCTCCTCCCCCGGCGCCACCACCTCGTGGCTGCGCTGCAGGAATCGCACGAGCGCCTGGGTGTCGAACTGGAGCAGGGCGAGCCCGTGCGGTGAATGGAACTCCACGGCGGTACGGCCCCGGCCGCAGGGCCAGATGTGCACGTCCCCGCGTCCGGCGGGGACATCGAGACCCTGGTCCAGCAGGGAGCGGGCGAACGTCCAGGTCACCTCCTCCCCGCCGAGGGTGACCTCCGCGGGGAAGTCGACGAACACGGCGAGCGGATCACCTGAGGTGTACCGGAGCGTGGCGGGCACCGGGACCTCCTGGTCCTCGGCGGTGATCAGCCGGGCGCGGGCGGGTTGCTCGAAAGTGATGTCCATGCCTGTAGGACTCCACAGGTGCCTCTCGCATGACGCGAAATCCGGACAGAGTTGCGGTGGTTGGCCGAGACGCCGACACTGTGCCCGCCGACGCGTCGAACAACCGCCCGAGCGCGACGCGAAAACTCCTGAAAATAGTTCAACTCGCGTAGTCCGCCTACGTCTTGCCCCACCCGTCCGCGTACGTCTTTCATAGCGGTCCACCAGCCCGTGAAGACTCTGGCATATGCCAGAAGCACCACCGTATCGGGTGTTGCCAAATCCCTTACGAGGCGTCGCGGGCTGTGCAACAGTCGTAACCGGTCCCCCGCCCGTTCCGGCCCCACAGTCCCCGCATCGGAGTGCGTCATGCCGTCCCATGTCTCCGCGGACCGCCCCGCCGCCCAGCCGCCCGGGCGCGGCTCGGTCGAGGCGTTGATATCGCAGACAAGGCGGCTCAGGGGCGACGTGGACGCCGTGCGACGGGACACCCGCGGCGACGGTTCGGACCCCCGGGACCGCTGGCAGCGCGCACTGTACGACCTGGCGCTCCATCAGCTCAACGACCTGGACGAGCACCTGGCCCAGCTGCGGGACGGCCCCGCGCCACCCGCGCCGGACCCGGAGACCGGGCCCGCCGGCCGGTCCGCGCCGGCCGACCTCCCGCACGGGGCACTGCTCAGCCGGGTCGGCAGCGCGGAGTGGAACCTCCTCACGGACGAGGCGAGCTGGTCCGGCGAGCTCTACCAGATCCTCGGTCGCGACCCGGCCGCCCCCGCCCTCACCCTCGACGAACTGCCCGCCCTGGTCCTGGACGACGACCGGCCCGGACTGACCGCGATGGTCACCGCCTGCCTGGTCGACGCCCAGCCGATCGACGGCGAGTTCCGCGTCCAGCGGTCCGACGGACACGTACGGACCGTGCACATGATGGGCGAGCCCGTGCTCGGCGGCGACGGCAGCACCGCCTCCATGTGGGCGGTACTGCGGGATGTCAGCGAACTGCGCCGCAGCCAGCGCACGGTGCGCGAGACCCGCGACTCGATGCCCGGCCGGCGCCGGGGCGAGCGTGCCGCGCGGACCGCGGCCGAACCGCGGGAGGCCGCGCCGGCGCCGGGGCGCGGTGCCCTGCGCATGCCCCGCCGGGGCCCGGGCGTCCTCGACGTCGCCGCCCGCCACCTGCCCTCCGGCAGCGGCAGCCTGCCGGGCGGCGACTGGTACGACGCGCTCGACCTGTCCGACGGGGACACACTGCTCAGCGTCGGCGACCTCACCGGGCACGGGGTCGCCGTCGCCTCGGGCATGACGATGCTGCTGGGCGCCGTGCGCGGGATGGCCATGGCCGGTGCACAGCCGGGGCAACTCATGACCATGCTCAACCAGTTGCTCGACGCCACCGTGCAGCCCGCTCTGGGCAGCGCCGTCTGCTGCCGCTACCGCCCCGAGACCCGCGCCCTGTCCTGGGCACAGGCCGGGCACCCCGCCCCGCTGCTGTTCCGCGACGGGACGGGATGCGTGCTGAGCGCGCCGGACGGCGTCCTGCTCGGCGCCACCTCGGGAGCCGGATACGGGCAGGCCGAAGTGACCCTGGAACCGGGTGACCTGCTCCTGCTGCACACCGACGGGCTGTTGCCCGGGCACAGCGCGGCCGACTCCCTGGACCGTCTCCTCGGCCTGTCCCCGCGGTTCGGGGCGGCACCCACCGCCCAGGACTGTGTCGGGGCCGTGATCGAGGAGTTCGGCGAGTCCGAACGCGAGGACGAGGCCTGCGTGCTCATCGCCAGAGTGAGTGAATAAGGGCGGCGGCAGCCACCTGTACAACCTCTTGTACCAACCTTCGGGCAAGGGCGCGCACGGGCCCGCTACGCCTGTGCGCTGCCGTTCGTCCCCCTGTTCCTGGGCTTGGGCAGGGCGATCTTGATTTCGTCCCGCAGGTCCTGGATCCTCGGGTAGCCGGAGTACTCGGCGGTGAGCCGGTACATCTGGCGCAGCCGGTCCCAGGTGCGGTGGGAGGAGTTCGACCCCATCGACACCAGGGCCAGTCGCGCGTAGTGACCCGCCTGTTCGGGGTCGTCCGCGATGAAGCAGGCGGAGGCCATGGAGAGGAAGTCGAAGATCTTCGACCGCTCCTGCTTGCTGTCGGCCCGCAGCGCCAGCGCCTTCTCGGCGTAGTGCCGGGCGTGCACGGCGGCGCTCGGGTCGTGCTCGGCCAGGGTGCGGTAGGCCAGGGCCTGCATGCCGTACAGGTCCGCCTCGTTGAACATCTGCATCCAGCTCGGTGGCGGCACGTCGCCGCGGTCCGAGACGAACAGAGTCTCCGCCTGGCCGAGGGTGCGCCGCATCGCCTGGCCCTTGCCCATCGACGCCTGGGCCCACGCCTCGACGGTGTGGAACATCGCCTGGGTGCGCGGCAGCACCTCCTGGCCCGAGCCCGACTGGGCCAGTTTCATCAGGTCGAGTGCCTCGTCGGGCCGGCCGATGTGCACCATCTGGCGAGCCGCTCGGGAGAGCGCCTCCCCGGCGCGCGGCCGGTCACCGCCCTCACGGGCCGCGTGGGCGGCGATGACGAAGTACTTCTGAGCCGTGGGCTCCAGACCGATGTCGTGCGACATCCAGCCCGCGAGCACGGCGAGGTTGGCGGCGACGCCCCACAGGCGCCGCTGGAGATGGTCGGGGTGACGGTAGGCGAGCATGCCGCCCACCTCGTTGAGCTGTCCCACCACGGCCTTGCGCTGCAGCCCGCCACCGCGGGACGCGTCCCAGGCCCGGAACACCTCGACGGAGCGCTCCAGTTCCTCGATCTCCTCGGATCCGATGGGGGCGGCCTCGTAGCGGTCGAACCCAGCGGGGTCGGCGTGCAGGGGGTCGTCGAGGGCGGGGGCGTCGGCCTTCAGGGTGGGGTCGGTGTGCAGCCAGTCGTACATGGCGCTGCTGAGTACGGATCCCGCGGTGAGCGCGGCACCCGCGCCCACCAAGCCGCGTCGGTTGAGCATGAGGTCCATTCCCGTGAATTCGGTGAGGACCGCGGCGGTTCGTTCGGGCGCCCACGGCATGCCGTCGGGATGTTCAGAACTCCCGCCGTCCGGCCGTTTTCCCGTACGCCCGTGCCGTACCAGACCGAGGTCCTCGATGGTCACGACACGGCCGAGACGCTCGGTGAACAGGACCGCCAGCACCCGCGGCACCGGATCACGCGGGATCTCTCCCGTGTCGATCCACCGCCGCACCCTCGAGGTGTCGGTCGACAGCTGGGGGTGGCCCATGGCCGCCGCCTGCCGGTTGACCAGCCTCGCGAGTTCGCCCTTGGACCAGCCGGCCAGGCCGAACAGGTCCGAGAGACGGGTGTTGGATTGTCCGCTCACGTCAAGCCCCCAGGTTCTCGGCTGAGTTGACAGTAGCCCCGTGCAAGTTGCCGGGCGACTATTCGCCACGGTTCGCCAGGGTGCGCCAGATGGTGTGCCACTGGGCGACGGGTGTCAGGTAGGAAAGCGCCACCCCGCCCCGGTCGCCACTGGACGGACACACTCCCCAGGGCGTGTCCGGGCGGCCGGGACGGGTGGGCGCCGAGGACCTCTCGCAGGACTTCTCAGGCAGGCATCGCAGGTACACGAAGGGATCTGTATCGCCCATGTACGCAGCATCGTCCTCCGTGTCCGCTCCGCCCCGGACGCTGCGCCCCCGCCCGGCGGGCAGCGGACCCTATCTCGACCCCGCACGGACCGGGGCCGCCGTACCGGTCGTTGGCCGGCCGCGGCGCGCCGCGGTTCCCGGCAGCCAACCGCTCAGCGGCAGGCTCGACCTGTCCGGGCCGCAGGGCGCGCAGCTGCGCACCGCGATCGCGTCGGTGCACCGGATCTGCCCGGAGTTCGCTCCGGTGCAGGTGCTGCGGCGCTCCGGACGGTCCGTGATCCTCGTCGGGACGACGGGGCGCAGCACGGCCGTGGCCAAGTGCCTACTGGACCACTCCCCCGCCTGGGCGGAGCGGATCCGCCACGAAATAGCCGCATACCGCTCGTTCGTCCGGCACCGGCCGCCGATCCGGGTGCCGCGGCTGATCGCGGCGGACCCGGACAACTGCACGCTGGTCATCGAGCGGATGCCGGGCCGGGTGGCGGCGGTGCAGCGGCACCCGGCGGAGGCTCCGCCCCGGGCGGACATCCGGGCCGCGCTGGGCGCGATCTGCCGGCTCAACGCATGGCGGCCGCCGGCCGGCACCTTCGACGCCCCGGTGGACTATGCCGCCCGCATCTCCCGCTACCACGAGCTGGGTCTGCTCACCGACCGGGACATGGGTGACCTGCAGAAGCTGCTGCACGGCATCGCCCTCGCCGCGGGCCGGCAGGGGATGGGCCAGTTCTGCCACGGCGACGCCCTGCTGTCGAACATCCTGCTGTCGCCGGCCGGTCCGGTGCTGGTGGACTGGGAGCACGCGGGCTGGTACCTGCCGGGTTACGACCTGGCGACGCTCTGGTCGGTCCTGGCGGACGCCCCCGTGGCGCGTCGTCAGATCAGCCAGATCGCCCAGTCGGCGGGCCCGGCGTCCCGGGACGCCTTCCTGGTGAACCTGATGCTGGTCCTCACCCGGGAGATCCGGACCTACGAAACCGCCGTGCAGCGTTCGATGCACGACGCGACCCCGGCGGCACCCGGTACGGCCCATCCGAGTGCCGCGCCGACCGGCGAGGAACAGCGGCTGCTGCTCCGGCGGCTGCACGACGACTGCCAGCTGGCCCGCCGGGCCGTGCGCGCGGCGGTCGGCACTCGCTGACGGGGACGGGAATCCGCGGTGCGCTCAGGGCAGCCGCGCACCGCGGATTTCCCGGGCCGTCCCGCCCGTTCCACTGGTGTACGCCACTGACGCGCCGCAGGCCGGGAGCCTGCGGCGCGAAACTCCCACGATCAACGTATGACATGGGAATTCCCGCTCCTCTGGGCATGATTGACGGATCGTCGGCAAGCCGGTACCACTGAGCCACGCTCAGCCCCGCACGCCCCGCCGCGCTCGATCGCCCCAGGAGGCCGCATTGCGAGGAACCGTCACCGAGCCAGCCCCCGCCCGTGGCGGCAGACATGTGCGCAGCGCGGCGGCCGCCGTCGGCTTCGCGGCACTGCTGCTGCCCCTGCTGGGTGCCGCTCCGCCGCCCGGCGGGCCCCCTTCGTCCGCCCTGCTGCTGCAGCGCTCGTTCGCGTCCGCCGCCGCCGAGTACCACGTGCCGCAGAGCGTTCTGCTGGCCGTCTCCTATCTCCAGTCCCGCTGGGACACCCACGGCGGCGCGCCGAGTGTGACGGGCGGCTACGGCCCGATGCACCTCACCGACGCGCGCACCGCGCTGGCCACCACCACCGAGCACTTCGCCGACGGCACCGAGGACGCCCGGGGTGACGGCGCCCGTCCGGCCCTGCACCCCCACGTCCGGGTACCGGCGGACTCCGCGCTGCCGGCCCGGCTCAGGACCCTCGTGCGAGCCGCGGGCCTGACCGGCATCCCGGCGGCGCGGCTGCGCACCGACCCGGCCGCGAACGTCGCCGGCGGGGCCGCCCTGCTCGCCTCCGCACAGCGGTCCCTGCACCACCCGCTCAGTGCCGATCCCGCCGACTGGTACGGCGCGATCGCCCGCTTCTCGGGCGCCGACGACTCGGCCACCGCCGCGGCGTACGCGAACGACGTGTTCGACGTCCTGCGCACCGGCGAGCAGCGCGTCACGGACCAGGGACAGGCCGTCGCCCTCGCCGCCCGGCCCGGCCTGAGGGCCGACACCGCGCGGCCGGGGCCGACAGGGCTGCGGACCGTGTCGAGGGACGGCACGGAATGCCCGGCAACGGTGTCGTGCGAATGGATCCCGGCGCCCTACGCGGAATTCGGCGACGACGACTACGGCAATCACGACCTCGGGGACCGGCCGGCCTCGCAGGGCATCAAGTACATCGTCATCCATGACACGGAAGGCGCCTGGGACGGCACCATCAACCTGGTCCAGGACCCGACCTATGTGTCCTGGAACTACACCATCCGCTCGACCGACGGTCTGATCGCCCAGCACGTCAAGGCGAAGGACGTGGCCTGGCACGCGGGCAACTGGTACATCAACGCCAAGTCGATCGGAATCGAGCACGAGGGCTTCCTCGCGGCGCCGGACGCCTGGTACACGGAGGCGATGTACCGGTCGTCGGCCCGGCTGGTGAAGTATCTGACCGACAGGTACGACATCCCGCTGGACCGCCAGCACATCCTCGGCCACGAGAACGTGCCGGGACCGACCACCTCCACGATCCCCGGGATGCACACCGACCCCGGCCCGTACTGGGACTGGCGGCACTACTTCGAACTGCTGGACCACCCCTTCAAGCGCACCGCGGGCAGGAAGGGCGGTCTGGTCACGATCCTGCCGGACTACGCCACCAACCAGCCGGCGTACACCGGCTGCGTCAGCAGCGGCCAGCCCTGCGCGGCGCACGGTTCCAGCGAGGTACGGCTCTACTCGGACCACGACGAGAACTCGGCGCTGATCAAGGACATCGGCTTCGGCAGGACGCCGACCACCGACGTGAACGACCTCTCCTCACGGGTCTCCACCGGCCAGCAGTACGCGGTGGCGGACACCTGGGGCGACTGGACCGCGATCTGGTACCTGGGGCAGAAGGCCTGGTTCAGGAATCCGGCCGGGGCGCGGACGGCGGTGTCCGCCACGGGACTGGTGGCGACGCCGAAGGCCGGCCTCACCGACATCCCCGTGTACGGCCGCGCCTATCCGGAGGCGGCGGCCTACCCCTCGGGGGTACCGGCCCAGGCGGTCTCCCCGCTCCCCTACACCATCCCGGCGGGCCAGGCCTACGTGATCGGTGACGTGCTGCGGGGCGAGTACTACTACGCGGTCACCTTCGACACCGCCTCGCACAAGGTGGTGGTCGGCAAGGACCTGTACTACGAGATCCAGTACGGCCACCGGGTCGAGTTCGTCCGCGCCGCCGACGTGACCGTGGCGCCCGCCAGCCGGTGGGCGCGCCGGTAGCGGTCGTCAGCCCTGCTGGAACAGCTCCGCCGGGAGCGGTTTCAGCAGGGCGTACAGGTCGTCCGTGATCGGGCGGTCCCAGGCGGCGATCGTGACGAGGACACCGTCGCTGCGGTCGAACTGCACGCAGGAGATCCGGCTCTCGGAGAGCTTGAGGCGCCGTACGATCAGCAGGTTGTCACCCTGCAGCACCGGCATGTCCTCGGTGCCGACGACGGTGACGTCCTCGTCGTTCTCCAGCGCGAGCAGGAGCTGCCCGACCTCGAAGGGGACCTCTTCCGCCGCGATCTCGCGGGCCGGGGAACCCTCGGGGAGGTTGCCGATGATCATCGCGGGGCCGCGGCCGCCGAAGAGGTCGTAGCGCAGGAAGACGCCCTGGCAGGTGCCGTCGGGGGCGGGCAGCAGCCCGGCGCCGAGGTTGCCGGGCCAGTCACCCGGGTCCATGGCCAGTACGTCGAAGTCGGGGCCGGCGGGAGTGGCGCTGCGGCGACGGAGGAACGACATGCGCTCCATGGTACGGGTCGGCGGCACCGGGCCGGGCCGAAGGCGCCGGGCGGGTGGCGGCGGTGCGGCGGGGGGTGCGCCGGGGCAGGTTGCGGGCGCGCCGGAGCAGGTGGCGGCGGGGAGCCTCGCCGGGCGCGGGTGACGGGGGTGCGGCTAGGGCCGCGCCGGGCACGGGTGACGGCGGTGCGACGAGGGCCGCGCGGGGTGCGGGTGACGGCGGTGCGGTGAGGGCAGCGCCGTACGCGGGTGACTGGGGTGTGTCGGGTGCGGCGCCGTCGTGGCTGTTCGCGTGGTTCCCCGCGCCGCTAGGGGGTCGCGTCCTCCGTCTGTTTCGTGGCCCTGGCCAGCGCGGCGCGCGCCTCCTCCGCCAGGCCGTCCGCCCCGCACCCCTCCGCCGTCTCCAGGCCCCTGCGAAGGTGCGCGGGGTCGCGGAGCTCGGTGCCGAGGGCCACCAGCGCGCAGGCCAGTTCGTAGGCGGCGGGTGAGCGTTCCAGGTGGGTCACGGCCTCCGTCAGGTAGGTCAGGCGGGCCTGGCCCGTGGTGACCTCGGCCGCGGTGCGCAGGGCCTGGCCGATCGCCGACGGGGCGCCGAACTGGCGGGCGCGGCCCACCGCTTCGAGGGCGGTGGCCAGGGCGCGGTCGGGAGCGTAGTGGCTCTCGGCGCGCGCCAGGTGGAGCTGCCAGGGGCACCACGCCGGGTTGCGGATTCCGCGCGGTTCGAGGCGACGGCCCGCGGCCGAGAGCTCGGCCGCCGCGTCCTGGACGAGGCCACGGGCGAGGAGCAGCTCGCCGTAGACCGTCTGGGCGTCGGGGAAGACCACGGCCGCCGGGAAGGGCTCGTGGAATGCGTGGTGCTCGGCGACCTCGGTGGCCTCGTCGGTGCGCCCGCGGGCGAGCAGGGTCTGCACGAGGGTGCCGACCGCGTACCAGTGGGCGGGGGTGCCGGGGCCGACGCGTTCGGCGATCCGCAGTCCGGTGCGGACCAGGTCCTCGGCCTCGGTGAGGCGGCCGCGCCGGTAGCGGACGTATCCGTGGAGGGTGTAGGCGAAGGAGAGGTGGGCGCCGCGCCAGCCCTGGCGTTCGAAGTCCGCGGTGCCGGTGGCGAAGAGCTCCTCGGTGCGGTCGGGCCGGTCGGCGTACATGAAGGCGAGGGCGACCAGGACGGGCACCTCGAAGCCCCGGTCCGACTCGGCCCAGCCGAGGCCGCCGGCCAGGGCGCGCTCGGCGTGCCGGAGCGCGACCTCGGCGGGTTCGCCGCGTTGCACCGCGTCCCAGGTGCGCAGGCCGATGATGTACCGCTCGGTGAGGTCGCGGCCCTGGAGCCGGTCGGCGAGCCGGGCCAGCCGCCGGGAACGGGAGGGGTGGTCGGGTTCGTCGGCGCGGAAGGCGTCCCACATGAACTGTTCGGAGAGCATGCGCAGCCGGACCCGGGCGTCGCCGGTCACCCGGATCTCCCGGGCCAGGGTCTCGGAGGCCTCGGCGAGCCGGTCGCTGTGGGCGAGGACCTGGGAGAGCCGGTAGACGATGTTCTGGCGCAGTCCGGGTTCGGCGATGGGTTCCGCGAGCGCGGCCCGCAGGTGGTTGACGGTGGTGGCGGGTTCGGTGAGCAGGGAGGCGCTGCCGAGTTCGTAGAGGACGGCGGCACGGTCCTTGGCGGTGGGCGGCTCGCGCAGGGCCCGGGCCAGGTAGCGGCAGGCGGCGTCGGGGGCGCCGGCCCGCAGGGTCTCGCCGGCGGCGGCGCGCAGCCGCTGGACGACCCAGGGGTCGCCCTCGGGGTGGGTCTCCAGGAGGTGCCGGGCGGCGGTCGCGGCGGCCTGGCCGTCGTCGGTGACGCACCAGGCGGCCTGGCCGTGCAGGGCGACCCGGGTGGCGGGCGGGATGGCCCGGTAGACGGCGGTGGCGATCAGCGGGTGGACGAACTCCAGGGTCTCGACGCCGGTCAGGACGCGGACGCCGCGCAGGGCGTCGGCCGCGTCGGCGGCCTCCTCGTGGCCGAGGCCGGCCACGGCGGCGGCGAGCGCGGGATGGATCTCGGTGCCGAGCACGGCGCAGGCCCAGGCGAACCGGACGGTGGAGGGGCCGAGGCGTTCCAGCCGGGCGATCAGCCCGCTGCCCTTGACGGCGGCGGCGAGGTCGCGCAGCAGCGGTGCGCCGGCCTCGGTGGGGTCGAGGCCGCGGTCGTGGACCTTGGCGGTCAGTTCGACGGTCTCGAACGGGTTGCCCGCGGTGACGGCCCAGCACTCGTGGCAGAAGGCGTCGTCGGCGTGTGCGCCGAGGCTCTCGCGGACCAGGCCGGCGACGGCGCCGGCGCTGAGCGGTTCCAGGTCGTGCGGGCGGCCGCCGGCCCGGCCGGGCAGTCCGCGCAGCGACTCGGCGTGGTCGGGGAGTTCGTCGGGCCGGTAGCCGACGACGAAGAGCAGCGGGAGCTGGTCGGCGCGGGGTGCGAACGCGGCGAGCCAGCCCAGGGATTCGGGGTCGGCCCAGTGCGCGTCGTCGAGGACGAGGACCACCGGCGCCTGGCGCACCACGAGGTGCGTCAGGACCCAGTCGAGGCCGTCCCGCAGGCCCTGCTGGTCCGGCGGGGCGCCCTCGGTGGGGGCGCACAGGCCGAGGGCGGGGCCCACGATGTCGTACCAACTGCCGAGCGACGCGCGGAGTTCGGCCTCCGGGGCGCCGGCGAGGCGGGGTTGCAGGAGCTGGCGGGCGACGTGGAAGGCGACGCGCTGTTCCTGGTCGCCGCCGCGGGCGGAGAGCACGGTGCAGCCCTGGGCGGCGGCACGGCGGCGCACCTCGGCGAGGAGCGTGGTCTTGCCGATGCCGGCCCGGCCGGCGAAGGCGAGCAGCGCGCCGAGCGGCCGGTCCGCCGGTGCGGCGCCGTCCGCGCCGAGACCGGTGAGCTCCGCCAACGCATCGTCGACGGTCGCGAGTTCGCTCTCACGTTCGTAGAGCGTCCGTCGGTTCCGAAGGACCCGCTGTCCCATGACCACCCCCTGCCACGGTGATGCGCGAGCGCGGGGAGCGGGCGCGCACCGTGGCGTGCAGGCAGCTCAGCGTACGCCCGATGGGCGTGATCCGCTCCCTACTGACGGTTACTCACCCGAAGGGCTTGACAGGACAGTTCAGGACTCTTCGGACGGTGGCGGCGGGATCACCGCGATCGGGCTCGCGGCGTGCAGCAGGACCGCCTGGGTGACCGAGCCCATCATGCGGGCCGGGGCCAGCAGGCTGCGTCGATGCCGCCCGACGACGACCAGTTCGGCGTCCCGGGAGGCGGCCACCAGGGCTCCGGCCGCGTCGCCGGGCAGCGCGAGCGCTTCGGCGGGCACGTCGGGGTGTTCCTTGAGGTACGGGGCGAGGAAGCCCTCCGCGAGGGTGCGGGTCTCCTGCTCGACCTCGCCCTGGTCGACGGTGGGCGGGGCGAGTTCTCCGGCCGTGGCCCAGAACCGGACCGGCCAGGGGTAGGCGGCGATCGCCTGGAGCCGGGCACCGCGCCGTGCGGCCTCCGCGAAGGCGAACGCCAGGGTGGCCTCGTCGGGGCCGTCCACGTCCACGCCGACCACGACCCGTGGTCCGGGGCGGGTGGGGAACCCGTCGGGGACCTCGCGCCCCGGTGCGGGTACGACCACCACCGGGCACCGGGCGTCGCGGGCGGCCGCCATCCCGTTGGAACCCAGGATGAGCCCGGCGAAGCCGCCGCGGCCCCGCGAGCCGAGTACCAGCAGCTGTGCGTCGCTGCCGAGTTCGGGCAGCAGCGCGGAGGGTGCGCCCTCCATGGCCACGTACTCGACGGCCGGTCCCCCGCCGCCGGCCAGCCGGTCGCGGACCTCGTCGAGGACGGGGTCACCGGCCTCGCCCGGTTCTCCGGCGACCAGGACGTCGGGCTGCCCCCAGGCGGCGTACTGACGCACGTGCAGCACCCGCAGTGCCGCGTCGCGTCGCCGGGCCGCGTCCAGGGCCCAGTCCAGGGCGCGCAGGCTGCCGTCCGAACCGTCCACCGCGGCGATGACCGGCGCAGTGCTCATCGTTGCTCACCTCCGGAATACGACCTTCCCTGTCCGGGGCCAGCCTGTCTCAGGCGGCGGCCCCGGGCGGGCGCTGCTGGTCACGTGTCCGGAAATCCTTGCGGAACACCCCCCGGTTCGCCGCTCCGCGGCGGAACCGGGGGCGGTGCTCAGGTCAGGTCGAACTCGCCCTCCCGGGCCCCCGACACGAAGGCTCCCCATTCGGCGGGGGTGAAGATGAGGGAGGCGCTCTGCGGGCGGCCGCTGTTGCGCATCGCGATGAATCCCTCGACAAAGGCGATCTGGACATCCCCCAGGCCACGGCTGCTGGACTGCCACTCGGCCCCGCTGAGGTCCAGCTCCGGCTTGTCCCAGCCCAGTACCGACTGCTGCTGGATGGTGCTCTCGGCCACGTCCGTGCTCCTCCCGAATTCGTCGTCCGCGGCCAGCCTAGCTTTCGCCTCGGGCACTCAACAGGCCACGTGAGGGGGTCCTTTCAGGAGTCGGGGGCCGACGAGCCGACCAGCCACATGGAGAAGAACTGGGAGCCGCCGCCGTAGGCGTGCCCGAGCACCTTTCGGGCGCCGTCCACCTGGTGTTCTCCCGCCAGGCCACGGACCTGGAGGGCGGCCTCGGCGAAGCGGATCATGCCGGAGGCGCCGATCGGATTGGTGGAGAGCACACCGCCCGACATGTTGACGGGGAGGTCACCGTCGAGTTCGGTGACACCCGATTCGGTGAGTTTCCACCCCTCGCCCTCCGCGGCGAAGCCGAGGTTCTCAAGCCACATGGGCTCGTACCAGGAGAACGGCACGTACATCTCGACGGCGTCGATGTCCCGGCGCGGGTCGGCGATGCCGGCCTGGCGGTAGACGTCGGCCGCGCAGTCCTTGCCGGCCTGCGGCGACACGGCGTCCTTGCCGGCGAACAGGGTGGGTTCGCTGCGCATGGCGCCGCCCAGCATCCAGGCGGGCGGCTTCGGCGAGCGCGCCGCGCCGGCCCGGTCGGTGAGGACCATGGCGCACGCCCCGTCGGAGGACGGACAGGTCTCCGAGTAGCGGATGGGGTCCCACAACATGGGGGACGCCTGGACCCTCTCCAGGGTGATGTCGTGTTCGTGCAGGTGGGCGTAGGGGTTCTTGAGGGCGTTGCGGCGGTCCTTGTAGGCGACCAGCGAGCCGACGGTGTCGGGGGCGCCGCTGCGCCGCATGTAGGCCCGTACGTGCGGGGCGAAGAAACCCCCCGCGCCGGCCAGCAGCGGCTGCTGGAAGGGGATCGGCAGGGACAGTCCCCACATGGCGTTGGACTCGGACTGTTTTTCGAAGGCGAGGGTGAGCACGGTGGGGTGGACGCGGGCGGCGACGAGGTTCGCCGCGACCAGCGCCGTGGAGCCGCCGACGGACCCCGCCGTGTGGACCCGCAACATGGGTTTGCCGACCGCCCCGAGCGCGTCCGCCAGGTACAGCTCGGGCATCATCACGCCCTCGAAGAAGTCGGGCGCCTTGCCGATGACGACGGCGTCGATGTCGGCCCAGCTCAGCTCGGCGTCGTCGAGGGCGCGCCGGGCGGCCTCCCGGACCAGCCCGGCGATCGACACGTCCCGCCGGGCCGCCACGTGCTTGGTCTGGCCGACCCCTACGACGGCCACGGGCTCCTTGCTCATCGCGCATCCCCTTCCTGGGCGGGGCTCTCCAGCGGGTCCCCTTCGAGTACGGCGACCAGGTTCTGCTGGAGGCAGGGCCCGGAGGTGGCGTGCGCGAGGGCGCGGTCGCTGTCGCCTCGGTGGATGCGGGCGGCGGCCTCGCCGATCCGGATCAGCCCCGCGGCCATGATCGGGTTGGCGGCGAGCGCCCCGCCGGACGGGTTGACCCGTACCTGGTCGCCGAGGCGCAGCGCCTTGCGGAGCACGACTTCCTGCGAGCTGAACGGCGCGTGCAGTTCGGCGGTGTCGACGGGCCGTTCGAAGGCGCCCGCCCGCTCGGCGGCGAGCCGGGCCGAGGGTGCGTCGGTCAGGTCGCGGACACCGAGGGCGTGTGCCTCGATGCGGTGGTCGATGCCCCGGATCCAGGCGGGCCGTGAGCACAGTTCGCGGGCCCGCTCCCCGGCGGCGAGGATCACCGCGGCGGCCCCGTCGCCGATGGGCGGGCAGTCGCCGGTGCGCAGCGGCCGTACCAGGTAGTCGCCCTGCGGCACCGCACCCCGGAGCTGGGCGTGGGGGTTCTCACCGGCGTCGGCGCGGCTGCGGGCGCCGACCGCGGCGAGCGCCCGCTCGTCGGTCTCGCCCGCGTCGATGAGTGCCTGCGCCTGGAGCGCGGCGAGGGCGACGGAGTCCGGCCACAGCGGGGCCACGTAGTAGGGGTCGAGCTGGCGGGTGAGCACGTCGCGGACCGGGCCGGGTGAGGACTTGCCGTAGGAGTAGACGAGCGCGGTGTCCGCGTCGCCGGTGAGCAGCTTGGTCCAGGCCTCGTACAGCGCCCAGGCGCCGTCCATCTCGACGTGCGACTCGGAGATCGGCGGCCAGGCGCCGACGCCGTCGAGGGCGAGGGTGAAGGAGAAGGCGCGGCCGGCCAGGTAGTCGCTGGAGCCGGAGCAGGTGAAGCCGATGTCGGCGGTGCGCAGGCCGGTCTGTCCGAGGACGTCGTGCAGCACGGGCATGAGCATCTCCACCTCGGAGAGCTCCTCGCTGGTGCGCCGGTGGTCGGTCTGCGCGAAGGCGACGACCGCGATGTCCCGCGTCGGTGCGGTCACAGCAGCTCCTTGTAGGTGTCGTAGTCGGCGTCGGGTTCGCCGGTGGGCCGGTAGTGGTCGGGGTAGCGGGCTCCCTCGGTCCACACCGGTTCGACCCTGAGGCCCATCCGCACCTGGTCGTAGGGGATGCCGCCGATCCGGCCGTGCAGGGCGAGGCCGGCGCCGTCGAGGGCGATGTGGCCGTACACGTACGGGACTTCGATGTCGAGGTTCTTCGCCTTGATGTTGACGATGCAGAACGTGGTGACGGTGCCCCGGGGACCCACCTCGACCTGTTCGGTCGTGGCCAGGCCGCAGGTGGGGCAGGCGCCCCTGGGCGGGACGTACACCTTCCGGCAGGAGGGGCAGCGCTCGCCGCAGGTCCGCCGGCCGGCCAGGGCCTCGATGTAGGCGGCCTGGGCGCGGCCGGGCGAGTAGGTGTAGTCGAGCCGGGCGTGGGCGACGATGCCGTGCACGGCGTCCTCGAACTCGCCGCCGTGTCCGGCCGGTTCGGCGGCCGGGCCGTCGTACGGTTCGAAGCAGGCGATGTCGGTGATGGCGCCCGACCGCTCCCCGGCCCAGCGGACGCGGACCCGCATGCCGGTGCGGACGGCCTCGGGGCCGGGTGCGTCCAGGGCGTGCAGCAGCGCGGTGTCGGCGCCGTCCAGGCGCACCAGGACCCAGGCGAAGGGGGTGTCCAGGGGCTGGCCGCGGCGGGGTCGGTGGTTCCACGCCCAGGTGGTGACGGTGCCGGTGGGGGCCACCTCGACGAGGTCGCGGAGTTCCTCGGCGGAGACGGGGTCGTACTCGACGGGCGGGACCAGCACGCGGCCGTCGCCGGTGCGCACACCGAGGAGGACGCGTTCGCGCAGTCCGGTGAGGAAGGCGCTCTGGACGGGCCCGAGGGAGCGGGTGAAGGGGAACTCGACGACGAGGGGGGCCTTGAGGACTTCGGGCATGGGGGCTGCCTCCTTGACGGGGTGGTGTGCGGCGCCCGGGCGGGGGCGCGGGCCGCGGCGGGTACGGCTCCGCCGGGTGGGGGCGACCGGCCGCGGACGGCACGCGGTGTCCGGATCGCCGCACCCGGCACGGCTCTACGCGCGCCTGTAGTCGGGCGTCCGCTTCTCCGCGAACGCGCGGGCGCCCTCCTTCGCGTCGGCCGTTTCGAAGACCGGCCATCCCCGCTTCAGCTCGGCGGCGAGTCCTTCGGTCTCCGTCAGTTCCGCGGTCTCGTACACCGACGCCTTGACCGCCTCGACGGCCAGAGGTCCGCACGCGTTGACCTGTTCGGCGATCTCCAGGGCCTTGCCGAGGGCGTCGCCGTCGGGGACGACATGCCCCACGAGTCCGACGGCGGCGGCCTCCCGGGCGGTGTACGGGCGTCCGGTGAGCAGCATCTCCAGGGCGTGGGTGCGCGGGATCTGGCGTTGCAGCCGGACCGTGGAGCCGCCGATCGGGAAGAGTCCGCGTCTGACCTCGAAGAGCCCGAAGGTCGCGGACTCGCCGGCGACCCGGATGTCGGTGCCCTGGAGGATCTCGGTGCCGCCGGCCACGCAGTGGCCCTCGACGGCGGCGATCACCGGTTTGCGCGGGCGATGGTGGCGCAGCATCGCCTTCCAGTGCAGGTCGGGATCGGCCTTCAGCCGGTCGCGGTGCCCTTCGCCCGCCATGCCCGCCCCGGCCAGCGCCTTGAGGTCCATCCCGGCGCAGAAGGCGCCGCCGGCTCCGGTCAGCACGATCGAGCGGACCGCGTCGTCCTCGTCGGCCTCGATCCAGCCGTCGTACAGGCCGACGAGCATGGAGATCGAGAGCGCGTTCTTGGCCTCGGGCCTGTTGAGCGTGAGCACCAGTGTGGCGCCCTCGCGCCGCACGGTGAGGTGTTCCGTGCCACCCATGGACCTCTCCCCTCTGCCGGAACGAGAACAGGTTGCAGGAGGGCGGGAGGCACTTCAAGGGTTTTCTGACAGTCAGTCAGATTTATTCGCGCGAACCCTTCCCACTTGCCGCGCCCTTTGCTCTGATGACCGGCGAACCGACAAGTGCGCCTTTCTTCGCCATGGTCGCCGGGGTCAGGAGGAGCGGTGGAGTACAACCTTGCCGATCTGTTCGAGTCGGTCGTCGACGTGGCCGCGGACCGCGAGGCACTCGTGTACATCGACCACCCCGGCACGGGTGCGGAACGCCGCCTGACCTACGCGGAGCTGGACGCGGCCGCCAACCGCATCGGCCACCACCTGGCCGACAGCGGGATCCTCCCGGGCGAGCACCTCGGGCTCCATCTCTACAACGGGGTCGAGTACCTCCAGACGGTGCTCGGCTGCCTCAAGGCGCGGATCGTCCCCGTCAACGTGAACTACCGCTATGTCGAGGACGAGTTGGCGTACCTCTATCAGGACGCCGACCTGGTGGCGCTGGTCTTCGACGCGGAGTTCGACGAGCGGGTGGCGGCGGCGCTGCCGCGGGCGCCGAGACTGAGGCACCTGGTACGGGTGGGTGCGCCGGGGGCGGGCCCGAAGGCCGTGCCCTTCACGGAGGCCGAGGCGGCCGGGTCGCCCGGGCGGGGCTTCGCGGCGCGCTCGGCGGACGACCAGTTCATCATCTACACCGGCGGCACCACCGGCATGCCCAAGGGGGTGATGTGGCGTCAGGAGGACCTGTTCTTCGCCGGGCTGGGCGGTGGTGCGCCGACCGGTGAGCCGGTGCGGCGGCCCGAGGAGCTGGCGGAGCGGGTCGCGGCGGGCGGCACCGGGATCACGTTCTTCCCCACTCCCCCGCTGATGCACGGCACGTCGACGCTCACCACCTTCATCGGCTTCAACTTCGGGCAGCGGGTGGTGATCCACCGCAAGTTCGTGCCCGAGGAGGTGCTGCGCACCGTCGAGAAGGAGAAGGTGACGAGCATGTCGCTGGTCGGCGACGCGATGCTGCGGCCGCTGATCGACGCGCTGAGGGGGCCGCTCAAGGGCACCGACTGCTCCTCCATGTTCAGCGTCTCCTCCTCCGGCGCGGTCCTCTCCGAGACCGTACGCCGGCAGTTCGGCGAACTCGTCCCGAACTGCATGCTGCTGAACAACTTCGGATCCTCCGAGTCGGGCTTCAACGGCACCGCGACCGACGACTCCGGGGCCGGCAGCCGGTTCCGGGTGCGGGTGAACTCCCGTACGCAGGTGGTCGATCCGGCCACCCACGAGCCGGTCGCGCCCGGCGAGACCGGCCGGGTGGCGCAGTGCGGTCACGTCCCGCTCGGCTACTACAACGACCCGCGCAAGACGGCCGAGACCTTCTTCGAGAAGGACGGCCGGCGCTGGGTGCTCCTCGGCGACATGGGCACGGTGGACGAGGACGGTGTCGTCACGGTGCTCGGCCGGGGCTCGCAGTGCATCAACACCGGGGGCGAGAAGGTGTATCCGGAAGAGGTCGAGCAGGCGCTGAAGTCCCATCCGGACGTGTACGACGCGCTGGTGGCCGGGGTGCCGGACGCCCAGTGGGGCAACCACGTGGCGGCCGTGGTGCAGTTGCGCGAGGGCGCCGGACGGCCCTCCCTCACGGACATCCAGACCCACTGCCGCGCCCAGCTGGCCGGCTACAAGATTCCCCGCCAGCTGGTGATCGCCGAGGCCATCCAGCGGTCCCCGAGCGGCAAGGCGGACTACCGGTGGGCGCGGGCGGTGGCGGTGGCCGCCGACCGCTAAGGGCTGTCCCGTAATCCCCGGCGGGCGCACGACGACAGCTACGGCACCTCGCAGCGTTGTCGGGGTCGCCCGAATACGCCCGGTATGAGGACGACCCTCCGCCTTGCGATGCACCGCATCTGACGCCGTGCGCCGACCCACCGGCGATTACGGGACAGCCCTTAGGGCGTGTTCTCACGGTGCCGGACGGCGGGCCGGCGGGGGCTCGGGGGTTCCGGGGTTCAGGAAGCCGGCGGTCCGGCGGACGAACTCCTCCGGGTCGTCGAGCCACGGATAGTGGCCGGCGCCGGGCTGGACGGTGACCTCGGCGTTCGGGAAGGCCTCGGCGGCGCGCCGCACCAGTGCCGGGCCGGGTCCGCCGTCGAACTCGCCGGCGTACAGCAGGACGGGCGCGGTGAGAGCGCGCAGCGCGTTCCGGGTGGCCTCGGGCGCGAAGGCGCCGTCGGCGAAGTAGCGGTCGCCGGCCTCGTCGTTGGCCTGCTCCTCGGCTGCCGCGTCGTGGGCCCGGGCGGTGTCGTCCCAGCGGCCGTAGAAGAAGGGCATGAAGACCTCGTCGAAGTCTCCGGTGCCGTTCAGCCAGGCCTCGAACGGGGGGAACGCCGCGTCGAACCAGGGTTCGGCGGCCCGCAGCCGGGCGGCGGCCAGCCGTTCCCGAGGGGTGGTCCGCAGGCCGAGGGCCGAGGGGTTGCCGGTGATCAGCGCGAGCCGCCGTATCCGGTGCGGATGGGCCGCCGCGTACAGGGTCGCGAGGCTCCCGCCCGCCGAGTGCGCCAGTACGTCCATGTGCTCCAGCCCCATGTGGGCTCGCAACATCTCCACGTCGGCGACCTGTTGGTCGCAGCGGTACGACGCTGGGTCGGCGGGCACCTCGGAGTCACCGGTGCCCCGCAGGTCGAGCAGGAGCAGCCGGCGGTGGGCCGCCAGCCCGCCGAGGTCCCCGAGGTAGGCGCTGGCGCGCATGGGCCCGCCGGGCAGCACGACGAGGGGTTCGCCGTCGCCCCGGACGTGGTAGGCGAGGCGGGTCCCGTCCGGCGCGGTGAAGGTGGGCATGGCGACGATCCTGGGGGACGGCCGTGCGGTGGCGCAACGGAGTTCACCGGGCGGCGCACGGCGGCCGCGGAGCGGGCCGGTCAGGCGGACGCGTGCGGCTTGCTCACCCGGAAGGCGAACTGACCGCAGAACGTCAGCTTGCGCAGGTTCACCAGGGCCGTGTGCCGCCCGCTCCGGCGCCCCCAGGTGTCGATCTCCGTGTTGAGCGGCGACTCCTGCTGCCAGTAGCGGCCGTACTCCGCCTTCCGCGCCGAGTGGTAGGTGCGCATGATCAGGGTCACGCCGTCCAGCGAGGGCCGGATCTCCTCCAGGGCCAGGCCGGCCTCCTCCACCAGCACCCGGAAGCCGTACGGCGTGTAGTTCCACAGGCTGAAGGAGTGGTAGGGCTCGAACTGGGAGGTGCTGCCGATGAAGAGTCCGCCCGGACGCAGCACCCTGCCCACCTCGGCGAGCAGTTCCCGGGGCCGGGCCACGTGTTCGAAGACCTGGTGCGAGTAGACCAGCGGCACCGCGCCGGAGCGGAAGGGCATGTTGACGCCGTCGAAGTAGACCACGTGGTCGTCGCCGGGGGTGCGCTGCGCGGCCTCCGGCGAGTCACGGATGTCGAGCCCCACCCACCGCACGTCCGGGGCGTGCCGGCGGAAGAGGTCGGCCGAGGTGCCGCGCCCGCATCCGAGGTCGACCACCCGGTCCGGAGCCCGCGGCGAGCTCATGGCCTCGTCGAGGTAGTAGCGGGAGGTGACCTGGCGGGCGTGGTCGTCAGGGATGCAGTCGTGCATGAGGTCCCACAGGGTCGACATGCGCCCACGCTACGGAGGCGGCGTTCCCCGGGCCACGTCCGGGCCGGGGTTCGGCGGCGCCGTCATCCCTTGGGGCGAACGGGGCGGCGCGGACGGCCGCGTGGGGCGTCCGATGCCGGACAGGTCGCGGACGGTCACGCTGTTGCGGTCGGTGACCGTCCTGCCGAGCGCGTGGTACGGCCACAGGCCCCCGGCCTGCCGCCGGCTGCGCTCGGTCCATTCCAGGGCCTCGCTGTGGCGGGCCCGGAAGAAGTTGAGGGCGTATCCACCGGAGTGGATCCGCAGCAGGAAGAACCCGCCGGGGTATTCCTTGGCGGCGCCGACTTCCTGGAGGGTCACCTGGGGTGCGTCGGCCACATGGGTGCGCTTGTTGCGGTGGGTGTGGCCGGCATGGTGAAGGAACACACCCGGGGCGTCGGCATAGGCCCGCAGGAGCGCCCGGGCCTGCCGTCGGCCGAGGCGCTGCCCGGGGCTCACGGGGAAGAGGGCGTCCTTCACGGTGAGGGGATGGTGTCCGAAGACCACGGTCGGCTGGTCCCGGTGGGCCCGCAGCCGGCGGCGCAGCCAGGACAGCTGCTCGGCGCCGAGAGCGCCCGCGTCGCCGCCGTTGCCGTGTTTGTCGTAGGTGTCGAGCCCGATGATCCGCAGCCCGCCCGCGTCGTGCTCGAACCAGCCCGGTCCGTCCGGCGCGCCGAAGGCGTGGTGGAAGGTGTCGTCCTGGCGCGCGGGCCTGTCGTGGTTGCCGCGGACCACGAGGTAGTCGCGCCGGTGGGTGCCGAAGCGGTCCAGGATCCCTCGGGCCTTCGCCAGGTCGCGCGGTCCGCCCCCGGCGGAGATGTCACCGGCGGCCAGCAGCAGGTCGGCCCCGCGGTGGCGGGCCTCGTCCACCACGGCGCGGCTCATCAGCTCCGGGTAGGCGGTGCGTCCGGCCCGCTGGGCCACGCCGCGCAGGAACGGCACGCCGGCCACCAGACCGGCGACGGTCTCGCCGATGTGCAGGTCGTTGCAGAGGGCGAGGGAGAGCAGGTGGCGGCCGGGCGGGGGCTGCGGGGTGGTGAAGGAGTAGGGGCCGCCGGGCGAGCCGAGGCCGTACCGGGAGGTGCCCGCCGCGTTGCCGCGCATCAGGTGCAGCGCGGTGGGCGTGGCGGGCACGCCTCGGGAGCGGGCCTGGTAGTAGTACGTCTGGCCCGGCTCCAGGCCGGTGAGTTCGACGTGGTGGTGGGCGGTCGGGCGGTCCTCGCCGGCGGCCCGGTCGAGGCGGGCGGGATGGGTGCCGTAGACGACCTCGCCCTCCGTGACGGCGGGCAGCATGCGGCCGGTGCCGTCGTCGGTGCCGGGCTGGGCGGTGTGCCAGGTGATGACGGCGCGGTCCTCGGTGAGGGTGACCAGTTCCAGGTGGACGGCGGCCGGGGAGCGGGGGTGCCGGGGTGCGGGGGCGGTGGCGGACCTGAGCAGGGCGGGGGCGAGCAGGAGACCGGAGCGGAGCATCTCGCGGGGGCCGGGGATGCCCGCGAGTGCGCCGAGGGGGACGGGGAGGCAGCAGCGCATGTCTGCTATGTGCGCACCACCGGTGAACGGCGGAGGTGGTACCGGAGGCCGCGCGAGGTAGGGAACCGGACGTCTTGGATCCTCACGACGCGTCTCCGTGGCGTCGGCGCAGCTCGCGCTTGAGGATCTTCCCGCTGGCGTTGCGGGGCAGCGCGTCCACGAACAGCACCCGCTTGGGTGCCTTGAAGGCGGGGATCTTCTCCTTCACGTGGGCGATCAGCTCGGCCTCGCCGACCTCGCCCCGGGCCACGACGACGGCCGTCACCGCCTCGATCCACCGCTCGTCGGGCAGACCGATCACGGCGGCCTCGGCGACGGCCTCGTGGGTGTGGAGCGCGTCCTCGACCTGCCGGGAGGCGACCAGGACGCCGCCGGAGTTGATGACGTCCTTCACCCGGTCGACGATGGTGAAGAAGCCGTGGGCGTCGCGTACCGCGAGGTCTCCGGAGTGGAACCAGCCGTCCCGGAATGCCTCCTGGGTCTCCTCGGGCTTCTCCCAGTACCCCTCGCACAACTGCGGTGACCGGTAGACGATTTCACCGGGGGTGCCGTCGGGCACGTCCCGGCCGTCCTCGTCGACCACCCGGGCCTCCACGAACAGCACGGTCCGGCCGCAGGAGTCCAGCCGCCCCTTGTGCTCCTCGGGCGCCAGCACGGTCGCCAGCGGTCCGATCTCGCTCTGCCCGAAGCAGTTGAACAGGGCCAGGTCCGGCAGCCGTTCGCGCAGCCGTTCCAGGACCGGCACCGGCATGACCGACGCCCCGTAGTAGGCCTTGCGCAGTCCGCCCAGGTCGCGGGAGGCGAAGTCGGGCCGGTTGGAGAGTCCGATCCACACGGTGGGCGGTGCGAAGAGGCTGTCCACGCGCCCGGTCTCGATCAGGTCGAGGAGGGTGTCGCCGTCCGGGCCGTCCAGGACGATGTTGGTAGCGCCGACCGCCAGGTAGGGCAGCAGGAACACGTGCATCTGGGCGGAGTGGTAGAGCGGCAGCGCGTGCGCGGGCCGGTCCCCGGCGCTCAGGTCGAGGGCGGCGATCGCGCTCAGGTACTCGTGTACCAGTGCCCGGTGGGTCATCATCGCGCCCTTGGGCAGCGCCGTGGTCCCCGAGGTGTAGAGCAGCTGCACGAGGTCCTCGGTCCGCGGTTCGGGGCCGTCGTAGGCCGGCGCGTCCGCGAGCCGGGCCAGGAGCGAGCCGTCGGCGTCCCGCAGCGGCAGCACCCGTGCCCCGGCCGGGAGCCGGCCGGCGAGTGCGGGGTCGGCGAGCACCAAGGCGCTGCCCGACTGGCCGACGACGTAGGCCAGTTCGTCACCGGTCAGGTTCTGGTTGACCGGTACGTGCACGAGGCCGGCCCGGGCGCAGGCGAGGAACGTGATCAGGTAGGCGTCCGAGTTGTGCCCGTAGGTGCCGACCCGGTCGCCGCGGACCAGACCCTGGCCGAGCAGGACGCTCGCCGCCCGGGAGACCGCGTCGTCGAGTTCCTGGTAGGTCCACCGGCGCTCGCCGTACTCCAGCGCCACCCGCGCGGGGGTGCGCCGGGCGCTGCGGCGCAGCACCCCGTCGACCGTGCTGCCCTGTCCGTGCGTCATGACTCATGATCCTCGGTCCGTGGCCGGGAGAGGTCAAGCGCCAGGGCACCGCACCCGCGCGTACCCGGCTCGACCGCTTCGACCCGAATCTCATTGGTTTCCCCGGGCATCAACTGTCGTGCGGAGCGGGTGGAATTCTGCTTCGGCGTGCTCCCGTGCGCCCCTTTGGCGAAGGGTTTCGGGGAACCCGAAGGCATGGAACCTGGGCAGGACTTGTCCCGGGCGTTCAACCCGAGCCAGGTTCACTCAATTTCCCGAGAAGCACCGGGCAGGAGGCTTCCATGGACCGCGCCGCGCCTGAAGCGAAACACACATGGACGGCAGGTACTGCTCCCGGCATATTCCCTCTCCTCGGCCACGGTATCGCTTTCTACCGACGGCCGCTGGCGTTTCTGAATTCGCTGCCCGCGCACGGCGATCTGGTCGAGATACGGCTGGGTCCCCAGCGTGCCTGGATGGCGTGCCGTCCGGAGCTGACCCACGAGGTGCTCATGGATCCGGAGACCTTCGACAAGGGGGGCCCGCTGTACGACCGGCTCGGGAAGCTGATGGGCGACGGTCTCGTCACCTGCCGGCGGCCGGCCCACCGGGACAAGCGCCGGCTGCTGCAACCCGCCTTCCGTCCCTCCCGTGCCGCCGCCTGGACGGACCTCGTCACCGAGGAGGCCGAAGCGGTGTGCGAGGACTGGCGACCGGGCGCGAGTGTGCCGGTCACCGCGGCGATGACGACCCTCACCACCCGTGTGATCAGCCGGGTCCTGCTCTCCGACTCCCTGGACGACCGCACGACCGCCGAGGTGCGGGACTGTCTCGCCGAAGTCGTCCGCGGCCTGTTCCTGCGCACGGTCGTCCCGGTCGACGTCCTCTTCCGCCTGCCCACACCCGCCAACCGCCGCTACCGGCACGCCCTTTCCCGGCTGCACGCGATCATCGACACGGCGATCGCGGGACGCCGGCACGGCGCCGGCCACGACGACGTGCTCGGCACGCTGCTGGTGGCCGCCCGCGACGGCCGCGGCGCGACGGCCGTCACCGACCAGGACATCCACGACCATCTGATCACGCTGCTGCTCACCGGTGCCGAGACCTCGGCGCTGGCGCTGGCCGCCGCCTTCGGCCTGCTGGCCCGCAACCCGGAGGCCGAGCGTCTGCTGCACGCCGAGGTCGACGCCGTCCTCCCGGACGGCCGCCGCCCCGGCCCCGACGACCTGCCGCGGCTCGTGCACACCCGGTGCGTCGTGTCGGAGACACTGCGCCACTCCTCGCCCGGCTGGCTCTTCACCCGCGTCACCACCCGGGAGACGGAACTCGCCGGGCTACGGCTCCCTGAGGGAGCCACCGTGCTCTACAGCCCCTACCTCCTGCACCACGACCCGGCGTGGTTCCCGGACCCCGAGCGCTTCGACCCGGGCCGCTGGCTGCCGGGACGGACCACCGCCGCACAGCGCCGCGCGACGGTGCCGTTCTCCGCGGGCAGCCGCAAGTGCCTCGGCGACGAGTTCGCCATGGTGGAGATCACCCTGGCGCTCGCCACCATCGCCGGCCGCCGGCGCCTTCGCCACCTGCCGGGTGCCGCAGAACGGGCACCGCGCCCGGCGATCACCCTGGGCCCGCGCCACCTCGTCATGACGTGCGAGTCCCGCTCCCGCGGGCCGTCGGTCGCGCAGCCCCGGACCGCGGCCGCCCCCGACGTCCCGGACTACCGAACGGCAGGTGATCACGTTGTCGGCAACCCATGAGGACCGCACGGCCGCTGTACTGGAGGACGCCCCGGCCGCCAACCTCCGGGATCTGATCGACTCCCGCCTCCACATGCCCTTCCCCTTCCGGCGCAATCCCCACGAGGCCGAGGCCGCCGCAGGTGTCGACGCCTGGCTGGACCGGTGGGGCCTGAGCGCCGAACCCGGGGTGGCGGCGATGATCGCCCGCACCCGGCCCGCCGAGCTCGCGTCCCGCAACAGCCCCACCATGGACGCCGCGCTGCTGCGGATCGTGGCCGTCCAGATCGCCTACCAGTTCGTCTTCGACGACCGTGCCGAGGAGGTCGGCGGGAGCTCACCGGGCGGGCTGGTGCCGATGCTGTGCGAGAGCGTCGCGGTCCTGCGCGACGACCGGCCGCCCGGCACCCTCCTCGGCGCGGCCCTGGCCGACCTGTACCGGCAGGTCCGGGAGCGGTGCACCCCGGGTCAGGCCGCGCGGTGGGCCTCCAGGAGCCGTGAGTACGTGCACGGCCTCCTGTACGAGGCGGTGGCGCAGGCCCAGCCCCGCCTCCTGCGGGCGGGCGACTGCGCCTCGGTACGGTCGCTGACCGCGGGCGTCGAGCCGTTCCACCCGCTGTGCGAGGCCGCCCAGCCGCACGAGCTCTCCCCCGCCGAACTCCACCACCCCGTGGTGCGGCGGCTGGGCAGGCTGTCGGCCGACGCGGCCGTGTGGATACCCGACCTGTTCTCCGCGGTGAAGGAGCAGCGGTCGGGCGGGATCATCAATCTGGCCCTGGCCCATCAGCGCGAACACCGGTGCTCGCTGCAGGCCGCGGTCGTCCGGGCGATCCGGCAGATCAACGCCGCCATCGAGGAGTTCCAGCGGCTGTACGGCGAGGTCGAACCGGAGCTGAGCCCCGCGGGCGTCGGATACGTGGACGGCATGGCCGGCTGGATCGGCGGCTGCTACCACTGGTCCCGCACCGTGCCCCGGTACGCGGACGTGGTGTCGGTGCCCGCCGTCGCGGACGGCACCTGACCCGCGCCGGCGACGGTACCGCCCGGACCCGGTCGCAGGGGTCCAATACCAGGAGATCGGAGATCATCCCGCACCCGCTTCATGATTCACCC
Organism: Streptomyces sp. NPDC001068; assembly: GCF_042897315.1. Lineage (NCBI taxonomy): Bacteria > Bacillati > Actinomycetota > Actinomycetes > Kitasatosporales > Streptomycetaceae > Streptomyces > Streptomyces sp. NPDC001068. The sequence goes on from NZ_JBIAYD010000009.1 coordinate 147,283, forward strand.
TATGGTGCGCAATTCGGCCGGTCGTACCAGGTCTGGGCGTACGCTCGGCTGCCCTGGGCCGAACGACAGAAAGCAGTACGGCACATGGCGACGGAGCCGCGGCAACCGGTCACCGACCGGCGGACGTTGATCGAGCGCCAACGGGAACTCAGGGCTCTGGACGCGGCGTTCCAGGAGCTCAGGAACACCACGGACGGGGTGCCGCGCGCCAGGCGCAAGGGGCTGCTCGCGCTGACCGGCCGGGCCGGACTGGGCAAGACCGCACTCGTCACGGAGGCCCGGGACCGGGCCGCGGCAGCCGGTCTCACCGTGCTGTCGGGCCGGGGCGGCGAGTCGGAGCAGGGGTCGGCGTTCCGTGTCGTACGTCAGTTGATGCAGCCGTCGCTGGCGCGGATGGACGAAGCACAGCTGCACGCCTTCCTCGGCAGCTGGTACGACGTCGTCGCCGCCGTGCTCGGCCTGGAGGCGCGGGGGGCCGTTCCGGCGCCCGATCCGACCGGGGTCCGCGAGGGCCTCGACTGGGTCATGACGCGTCTGACGGTGCAGCGGGCGCCCGTCGTCCTGCTCCTGGACGACCTGCACTGGGCGGACACCGAGTCGCTGAGCTGGCTCGCCTCCTTCGCCGCCCGGGTCGAGGACCTGCCGCTGCTGATCGTCGTCGCCTACCGTCCCGACGAACTGCCGTCCGAGGCCGACGGGTTGCGTGCCCTGGTCGCGGACCACGGGGACCGCCCGCACGGCCTGGCCCCGCTCACCGCCGACGGGGTGGCGCAGATCGTCAGGGGCGAGATCGGGGCGGCGGCCGAGGACCGGTTCTGCAAGGAGTGCTGGTCGGCCACCGGCGGAAGCCCCTTCGAGGCGGTGGAACTGGCCATCCGGCTCGCCGAGCGGAGGCTGGGCGGAACCGAGTCCGACCTGACGGCGATGCGTGAACTCGCCGCGGCGGTCAAGGGGCCGGGGCTGATCGCGCGTCTGGAGCGCCTCGGCACGGCGACCGTGCGGTTCGCGCACACCGCGGCCGTGCTGGGCTCGCCCTTCGCGCCGCGGCTCGCCGCGACCGTCGCGGTCCTCGGGGATCAGGCCGCGGCCGAGGCGGTCCGCAAGCTGCGCGCGGCCCGGATCCTGGCGGAGGGCCACGGCCCCGAGGGCGAGCTGGAGTTCGTCCATCCGCTGATCGCCACGACGATCTACGAGTCCATCGGCACGGACTTCCGGGCCGGCCTGCACGACGCCGCCGCACAGGCGGTCCTGGCCGCCGGGTACGGGGCCGCCGGCGCGGCCCGCCATCTGCTGGAGGTCCCCTGCGAGGGAAGCGCCGAGACGGTCGAGTGTCTGCGCGAGGCCGCCCGCGCCTACCTTCGCGCCGGGGCCACCGAGGCGGCCGGCCGGCTGCTGGACCGGGCGCTGCGGGAACCGCCCCGCCCCCGCGACCGTGCCGCGATCCTGCACGAACTCGCCTGCGCCACCTTCCTGATCGAACCCACCGCCACGGTGCGGCATCTGCGGCAGGCGCTCGCGGAACCCGACGTCGACCCCGACCTGCACGCCTCCCTCGTCTTCCGGCTGACGCAGGCGCTGGCCCACACCGACCAGATGGCCGAGGCGGAACGCGTCGCCACCGAGGAGGCCGGGCGGGCCCCGAATCCGCGGGTCAGACTGCGGATGCAGGCCGACCGGTTCGTCTGGGGCATGTTCCGCGCCGACGACCGGGACTCACCCGCCCGCTCCCGGCGGCTGGCGCGGCTCGCCGAGCACCTGCCCGGCCGCCGTCTGGAGGAGCGCTACATCCTGGGCCTGCGGGCCTGGGACGCGGTCATGCGCGGCGAACCGCGCCGCACCGCCCTCGGCTACGCGGAGAAGGCGCTGGAGGGCGGCATGAGCTGGACCGACGAGAACCGGGGCTTCGAGGTGCCCGCCTCGGTCGCGCTGGTCTTCCTGTACGGCGACCGGCCGCGCCGGGCCGAGGAACTGTTCGACCGGGGGATCGCCGAGTGCGTGGCCAAGGGGTGGTGCGGCTCCCATCTGGCCCTCGGTCACACCCTGGCCGGCTACATCCGGTACCGGCGCGGCTGTCTGGCCGAGGCCGAGGACCTCGAACTGCGGGGGCTGCGGATCGCCGACCGGGTGGAAGGGGCCGTGCCCGCGCAGTGGTTCGCCGTCGGCATCCTGATCCAGACCCTGATCGCCCGTGGACGGGTCGCCGAGGCCCGTGCGCTCGCCGACCGGCACGGGTTCGGCGCGGCGCCCCCGAACGCCGTCATCTATCCCGACCCCCGCACCGTGTACGCGGAACTGCTGCTGGCGGAGGGACGGCACGCCGAGGCGGCGCCGCTGCTGCTCTCGGTCGGAGAGTGGCTGGACGGGCGGGCCTGGCGCAATCCCTCCTGGTGTCCCTGGCAGCTGCATCTGGCCGCCGCGCTCGCCCCCACCGCGCCGCGGGAGGCGGCCGGGCACGCCCGCGAAGCCGTCCGGCGGGCGCGGGAGTTCGGGGCCGCCTCCACCGTCGGCCAGGCCCTGCACGCCCTGGCCGAGGTGACCTGCGGGCCCGCCGCCCTCGATCTGTACGCGGAGGCCGTCGACCACCTGGAGCAGTCGCCGGCCGCCTACGAACTCGCCCGCGCCCAGGTCGGCCACGGAGCCGCGCTCGCGCGCAACGGCCGACTGCAGGAGGCCGCGGACCGGCTCTACCAGGGGCTGGAGGGAGCCGTCCACTGCGGCGCCGAGGCGCTCGCCGCCCGGGCCAGGGGCGAGCTGTCGGCGGCCGGGCTGCGGCCGCTGCCGTTGCGCTACGCGCAGGCCGAGACGCTGGACACCCAGGAGCTGCGGACCGCCGAACTGACCGCCCGGGGACAGCCGGTGGCGGTGGTGGCCAAGGAGCTGGGCCTCACCGAGCAGGGCGTGCGGCAACTGCTGTCCCGGGTCTACCGCAAGATCGGCACCGACGCCGCCGGCCTCGCCGGGTTCCTGGCGGACCGGACGGGCCGGCACCTGTGAGGCCGACGGCCGGGCGGCTCACACCTGGCGGGTGCGGCCCTCCCAGTACGGGTCCCGGAGGCGGCGCTTGTAGAGCTTGCCGTTGGGGTCGCGGGGCATCTCGGCGATGAAGTCGACGCTCCTCGGCCGCTTGTAGCCGGCGAGCCGTTCCGCGCAGTGGGCGAGGAGGGCGGCGGCGAGGCCGGGGCCCGGTTCGTGTCCCGGCGCGGGTTCGACGACGGCCTTGACCTCCTCGCCCCAGTCGTCGTGCGGGATGCCGAAGGCGGCGGCGTCGGCGACGGCGGGGTGGGACAGGAGAGCGGACTCGATCTCGGCTGGGTAGATGTTGACCCCGCCGGAGATGATCATGTCGATCTTGCGGTCGCGCAGGAAGAGGTAGCCGTCCTCGTCGAGGTAGCCGAGGTCGCCGACGGTGAAGAAGTCACCGATGCGGTTCTTCCGCGTCTTCGCCTCATCCTTGTGGTAGGAGAAGCCGCCGGTGTTCATCTTCATGTAGACGGTGCCGAGTTCACCGGGCGGCAGCCGGTCGCCGTCGTCGTCGAAGACCGCGAGTTCGCTGATCGGCCAGGCCTTGCCGACCGTGCCGGGCTTCTTGAGCCAGTCCTCGGCGGTCGCGAAGGCGCCGCCGCCCTCGCTGGCCGCGTAGTACTCCTCGACGCTCGGCCCCCACCAGTCGAGCATCGCCCGCTTGACGTGGTCCGGGCAGGGGGCGGCGCCGTGGATGGCGTGCCGCATCGAGGAGACGTCGTAGCGGGCGCGCACCTGTTCGGGGAGGGCGAGCAGGCGGTGGAACTGGGTGGGGACCATATGGGTGTGGGTGCAGTGGTGTGCGTCGATGAGGTGGAGCATCTCCTCCGGGGTCCACTTGTCCATGAGGACGAGGCGGTGGCCTATGTGCAGGGACGCGCCCGCGAACTGGAGGACCGCCGTGTGGTAGAGCGGCGAGCAGACCAGGTGCACGTTGCCGCCGAAGGGCTGGATGCCGAAGATGCCGAGGAAACCGCCGAGGTAGGCCGACTCGGGCAGCCGGCCGGGCAGCGGGCGGCGGATGCCGCGGGGGCGGCCGGTGGTGCCCGAGGTGTAGTTCATGACCCAGCCGAGTTCACGGTCGGCGGGGGCCGACCCGGGCTGTCCGGCGAGGAGTTCGGCGTACGGCCGGAAGCCCTCGACCGCGCCGACGGCGTACCGCCGGGCGGCCGGGAGCCCGGCCTCGTCGGCGGCCTGGCGGGCGGGGCCGGCGAAGCGTTCGTGGGCGAGCAGTACCTTGGCGCCGGAGTCGGAGACGATCCAGGCGATCTCCGGGCCGACGAAGTGGTGGTTGACGGGTACCAGGTAGAGGCCGGCCTGGCTGGCGGCCAGGTAGGCGGTGAGGAACTCGGGCCCGTTGGGCAGGACGGCCGCGAAGGCGTCGCCGCGCTCCAGGCCCGCGGCGCGCAGTCCGTGGACGAGCCGGTTGGCGTCCGCGTGCAGGCGGCCGGCGCTCCATTCCTCGCCGTCGGGGGCGACGAGCACGGTGCGGTCGGGGTCGGCGGCGGCCTGGGCCCAGAATCCGGCGGGGGGCGTGCTGGTCACGTGGCGCTCCTTCCGGCGATGCGGTTGATGCGGTCGACGGCCTTCTCGAAGCCGCGGGTGAGGTCGTCGAAGACGGCCCGCACGCTGCGTTCGTCGGTCATGCGGCCGACGATCTGGCCCACGGGGGTGCCCAGCAGGGACTCGACCTCGTGTTTCTGGATGCGGGACACGGCCTCGGCGACCAGCAGGCCCTGCAGGGGCATGGGGAGGGCGCCGGGGCCGTTCGGGTCGTCCCAGGCGTCCGTCCACTCGGTGCGCAGCTGACGTGCCGGTTTCCCGGTCAGGGCGCGGGAGCGGACCGTGTCGCCGGAGCCGGCGGCGAGCAGCTTGCGGGTCACGGCCGGCGAGGAGAGATCGGCCTCGGTGACGGTCAGCCATATGGAGCCCAGCCACACACCCTGGGCGCCGAGACTCAGCGCGGCCGCCACCTGCCGGCCGCTGCCGATTCCGCCCGCGGCCAGTACGGGCAGCGGGGCGACGGCGTCGACGACCTCGGGGGTGAGCACCATGGTGGCAATCTCGCCGGTGTGGCCGCCGGCCTCGTAGCCCTGTGCCACGACCACGTCGATGCCGGCGTCCCGGTGCTTGACGGCGTGCCGGGCGCTGCCCGCGAGGGCGGCGACCAGGACGTCCTGGCCGTGGGCTCGGTCGACGACGTCGGCGGGCGGCGAGCCGAGGGCGTTGGCCAGCAGCCGGATCGGGTAGTCGAAGGCGACGTCGAGCTGGGTGCGGGCGACCTCCTCCATCCAGCCGGTGATCCGCCACCCGGACGCCTCGCCCTCGGCCAGCTCGGGCACCCCGTACTTGGCGAGGGTGTCCCGCACGAACCGGCGGTGTCCGTCCGGGATCATCGCCTCGACGTCGGCCTCGCTGACGCCTTCGACCTTCTTGGCGGGCATCACGACGTCCAGCCCGTACGGCTTCCCGTCGACGTGTGCCTCGATCCAGTCGAGGTCGCGTTTGAGGTCGTCGGGGGCGGTGTAGCGGACCGCGCCGAGCACCCCGAATCCGCCGGCCCGGCTGATGGCCGCGGCGACGGCGGGGAACGGCGTGAAGCCGAAGACGGCGTGCTCGACTCCCAGGGTCTTGCTCAGCTCCGTCTGCATGGGCGCAGGATGCCGCAGTCCACCGGCCGACGGAAGAGTTTTTCTGATGCTCCGTCAGATTATCGCTGCGCCGGCCCGCCCCGACCCGCTGCGCCGGCCGGTTCCCGTGCCGGCCGGCGGACCGGTCCTGGCACCCGGCGGTCAGTCCGCCTCCAGCACCGCCATCGCCGCGTTGTGCCCGGGCACCCCGCTCACCCCGCCGCCGCGCACCGCGCCCGCCCCGCACAGCAGGACGTTGGCGTGCCGGGTCTCCACGCCCCAGCGACCGGTGCCGTCCTGGGCGTAGGGCCAGGACAGGTCGCGGTGGAAGATGTTGCCGCCGGGCAGCCGCAGGTCGCGTTCGAGGTCCAGGGGGGTCTTCGCCTCGATGCAGGGGCGCCCGTCCGCGTCCAGGGCGAGGCAGTCCACCAGCGGCTCGGCGAGATGGGCGTCCAGCTGGGCGACGGTGGACCGCAGCAGTTCCGCGCGCGCGGCGTCGTTGTCGTCGGCGAAGAGGCGGGCCGGCGTGTGCAGACCGAAGAGGGTGAGCGTCTGGTACCCGCGCTCCGCCAGCTCCCGGCCCAGGATGCTGGGGTCGGTCAGCGAGTGGCAGTAGATCTCCGAAGGCGGTGCGGCCGGAAGCCGGCCGGCCGCGGCGTCGGCGTGGGCGGCGGCCAGCTGCTCGTAACCCTCGGCGATGTGGAAGGTGCCGGAGAACGCCTCACGCGGGTCGACGGCGGTGTCGCGCAGCCGGGGCAGCCGCTTCAGCAGCATGTTCACCTTGAGCTGGGCGCCCTCGGCCGGCTCCGGGGCCGGGTCGCCGGTGAGGGCGGCGAGCTCCTGCGGGGCGGCGTTGACCAGGACGTGCCGCGCGCCGACGACACCCTCGCCGTCGGCGGTGCGGTAGGCGACCTCGGCGGCCCGGCCGTCCGTCTCGATCCGTACCGCCTCGTGTCCGGTGGCCAGGACCGCGCCCGCCGCGCGGGCGGCCGCGGCCAGCGCGTCGGTGAGCGCGCCCATGCCGCCGACCGGCACGTCCCAGGCGCCGGTGCCGCCGCCGATGACGTGGTAGAGGAAGCAGCGGTTCTGCCGCAGCGAGGGGTCGTGCGCGTCGGCGAACGTGCCGATCAGCGCGTCCGTGAGGACGACCCCGCGGACCAGGTCGTCGCTGAAGTCCTGCTCGATGGCGACGCCGATCGGCTCCTCGAACAGGGCCCGCCAGGCGGCCTCGTCGTCGATCCGGCGGCGCAGCTCCTCGCGCGCGGGCAGCGGGTCGGTGAGCGTCGGGAAGACACGTTCGGCGACCTTGCCGGTCATCGCGTAGAACCGCTGCCAGGCCTGGTACTCCTCCTTGCCCCCGGTCAGCCGTTCGAACGCCTCGCGGATACGCCGCTCACCGCCGCCGACCAGCAGTCCGGTGGAGCGTCCGTCCCGCTCCACGGGCGTGTACGACGAGACGGTCCGGCCGCGGACCCGGAAGTTCAGTCCCAGGTCGCGGACGATCTTCCGGGGCAGCAGGCTGACCAGGTAGGAGTAGCGCGACAGCCGCGCGTCGACGCCGGCGAAGGGGCGGGTGGAGACGGCGGCGCCCCCGGTGCGGGCCAGCCGCTCCAGCACCAGTACGGTGCGCCCGGCCCGGGCCAGGTAGGCCGCCGCGACCAGGCCGTTGTGGCCGCCGCCGACGATGACGACGTCGTAGGTCCGGGATGCTTCCGTGGCAGGGGGCATGGTTCTTCGTAACACATGATGATCTAGCTGGGTAAGAGGCGTGCCGGTTCGCTCCGCTGGGGGAGGCCGGTTTCGACACGCAGGGACTCGGACCGCGTAACCGTACGGGCGGTATGTGGTGGGTCCCGCCCACATGGTGCGGCCGCACATCGACACAGCCCCGCGCTCCCCGCGGGGGCGTTCGGCGTCACGGCAGTCCGCCCGACGCCCGCTGCTGGCGCCGTACCGCCACCCGCCGGTACAGCGCCACCGCCTCCGCGCCCCGCCCCAACTGCTCGAGACAGTGCGCCTCGTCGTTGCGGCTGGCGAGGGTGTCCGGGTGGTCCGGGCCGAGGACGCGCTCCCGGGCGACGGCCACCCGCCGGTACTCGGTCAGCGCCTCCGCCCAGCGGCCGAGCCAGCCCAGGCCGACCGCCACCTCGCGGCGGCTGACCAGTGAGTCCGGATGGTCGGGGCCGAGGACCCGGTCGCGCAGGGCGCACACGTCCCGGGACTCCGCGAGGGCCTCCTCCCAGCGGGCGAGGCGGCCGAGGTTCACGCCGTGGCCGTGGCGGGCGCGCAGGGTCTCGGGGTGGTCGGGGCCCTGGACGCGGGTGCGGTCGTCGATCAGGGCGCGGTAGAGGGCGAGCGCGTCGGCGCTGCGGCCCAGGCGGCCGAGGCTGATGCCCACCTCGTAGCGCGCGGCGAGAGTGTCGGGATGGTCCGGACCGAGGGTCCCGGAGCGTGCCTCGGCGACCTCGCGATAGGTCTCCAGCGCCTCCTCCCAGCGCCCCAACTGACCGAGTGCGTAACCGACTTCGTAACGGGTCACCAGGGTGTCGGGGTGTCGCGGGCCGAGGACGCGGGCGCGGGCGCCGGCCACGTCGTGCGCCATGCGGTACGAGTCCTCCAGCCGGCCCAGCCTGCTCAGGTTGTAGGCGAGGTTGTGCCGGCAGCGCAGGGTGTCGGGGTGGTCCGGGCCCATCAGCCGCTGCCGGACGGCGAGTACGGCCGTATAGGTCTGGTGGGCTTCGAAGTGCCGGCCCAACTGGCCGAGGACGTAGGCCGTTTCCTGACGGGCGGCCAGGGTGTCGGGGTGGTCGGCGCCGAGCCGGCCCTCCCGGGCGCGGGTGACCTCGGTGTACGCGTGCAGGGCGTCGGCGGCGCGGCCGGTGCGGCTCAGGGCGAAGGCGATCTCGTACCGGCTGGCCAGGGTGTCGGGGTGGTCGGCGCCGAGGAGGCGGGCGCGCTCGGCGGCGACGCCGCGGTGCACCTCGCCCGCCTCGGCCCAGCGTCCCAGCCGCCCGAGGCCGAGGCCGGTGTGGTGCCGGCCGGCCAGCGCGGTGAGGGCCGTCAGGTCGGGGGCGGTCTCGGCGAGCAGCGGGCCGGCGCTCCCGGCGGCCGGGCTGGTCGTCCACTCCCCCGTGAGCCCGGCCGCCGGATCGGGCGGGGCGGCGCGCAGGCCGGTGCCGGCCGCCTTGCGGCCGGTGGTCATGCCCCGGGTCCAGGACGGCAGCCGGGGCTCCCGGAACACCGTTTCCGCGGGCCGCAGTCGAGGCCGCGCGGTGACGACGGTGGGGACGTACGGGGGTGTCGTGCGCCCTGCGGTGATCCGGTGCCCCAGTTCCCGCGCGTCGTAGGGCCTTTGCTCGGGGCGTTTGGCCAGCAGGTCCAGGACCACGTTCTCGAACCAGCCGGGCAGGTCGGCGCGGTGGCGGCGGGGCGGCGCGGGCGGGGTGTCGCGGTGGCCGATGAGGATCGCCCACGCGTCGGCGAGGTCGAACGGCGGTGCCCCGGTGGCGATCTCGTACAGCACGCAGCCCAGGGAGTACAGGTCGCTGCGCTGGTCGACCTCGGTGCCGCCGATCTGCTCCGGTGACATGTAGTGCGGGGTGCCCATGGCGACGCCGGTGCCGGTCAGCCGGGAGGTGAGGCCGATGTCGTGGCCGAGGCGGGCGATGCCGAAGTCGCACAGCTTCACCGTGCCGTCGGTGAGCCGCATGATGTTGGCGGGCTTCAGGTCCCGGTGCACGACGCCCTGTTGATGGGTGTAGGCCAGGGCCGCGGCGACCTGCTCGGCGATGTCCACGACGTCGCCGACGGGCAGCGGATGGTGCTTGTTGTCCTCCAGGAGCTGGCTCAGGTTGCGGCCGTCCAGCAGTTCCATCACGAGGTAGAGGACGCCCTCGTGCTCGCCGAAGTCGTGGACGACGGTCACCCCGCGGTGGGACAGGCCCGCGGCGACGCGCGCCTCGCGGCGGAACCGTTCCCGCAGAACGCGGGTGAACGCCTGGTCGTGGTGCGGGCTCGCCGGTCTGAGGCACTTCACGGCCACCTGCCGGCCGAGGGACTCGTCACGGGCCCGCCACACCTCGCCCATCCCGCCCCGCCCGATCAGGTCGAGAAGCCGGTACCGTTCCTGGACCAGCCTGCTGTCAGCCATCGCGCGCCGTCGCCCCCCGTCGCCACCGCACCGCCCGCCCCGGGGACGCGGTCAGGAGCGGCCGCGCCGAGCCGGCCCGTTCCGTGACACTCCCCTTGGTCGTCCAGTATGGCGGTCTAATGCCCGAATTTGTACGGTGCGGGGCGCACGCCGGGGCCGAGCCCCGCCATGGTGCGCGGTCCGTGTTTGGACGGAAGTGGCCGACGCGGACGTGCGGGAACACGGCGCGGTGTGGTGCGGGCGACGCGCGGTGCCCGGGGCACGACAGCCGCTCCGGGGCCGGCCGGTCGTAGACCTCGTGGGCGTACGGCGGCAGACGGGCGTACGCCGGACGGACCACGCGCCGCCGTGGCACCTCGTGCGCGGGCGACGACGGCCGCACACCCGCCGGCCGCGTCACCGGCCTGCCGGGGCGACACACCTAGCGCCGGACGCGCGGCATCCCCAGTCCGATCCACGAGATGATCTCCCGCTGGATCTCGTTGTTGCCGCCGCCGAAGGTGAAGATGACCGCCGAGCGGTAGCCGCGTTCCAGGTCGCCGTGGAGGACCGCGCCGGCCGAGCCCTCCTTCAGCGGGCCCGCCGCGCCGGCGATCTCCATCAGCCAGGCGTAGGCGTCACGGCGGGCCTCGGAGCCGTAGACCTTGACGGCGGAGGCGTCCTGCGGGGTGAGGGTGCCCTCCTGTACGGCGGTCACCATCTGCCAGTTCATCAGTTTCATGGCGTCCAGGCGGGTGTGGGTGCGGGCCAGGTTGCGCCGCACCCAGGGCAGGTCGACGACGCGGCGGCCGTCGGCGAGCTTGGTCTCCATGGCCCAGCGCTGCACGTCGTGCAGGGCGCGGATCGCCATGGTGCCGTGGGCGGCGAGGGTGACGCGTTCGTGGTTGAGCTGGTTGGTGATCAGCCGCCAGCCCTGGTTCTCCTCGCCGACCCGGCGGGAGACGGGGACGCGGACGTTCTCGTAGTAGCTGGCGGTGGTGTCGTGGGAGGCGAGGGTGTTGATGACGGTGCAGGAGTAGCCGGGGTCGGCGGTCGGCACCAGGAGCATGCTGATGCCCTTGTGCGGCGGGGCCGCCGGGTCGGTGCGGGTGGCCAGCCAGACCCAGTCCGCGGTGTCGCCGTTGGTCGTCCAGATCTTCTGCCCGTCGACGACGTACTCGTCGCCGTCCCGGACCGCCCGGGTCTTCAGGGCGGCCAGGTCGGTGCCCGCGTCGGGCTCGCTGTAGCCGATGGCGAAGTCGATCTCGCCGGAGAGGATGCGCGGCAGGAAGTACGCCTTCTGCTCGTCCGTGCCGTACCTCATGATCGTCGGGCCGACGGTGTTCAGTGCCATCAGCGGGAGCGGTACGCCCGCCTGGGCGGCCTCGTCGAAGAAGATGAACTGTTCCATCGCGGTCAGGCCACGGCCGCCGTACTCCTTCGGCCAGCCGACGCCGAGCCAGCCGTCCGTGCCGAGCCGGCGGACCGTCTCCCGGTAGAAGCGTTTCTGCGCGGCCGGGTCGGCGTAGCGGGCGTAGGCGTTGTCCGGCACCAGGCCGGCGAAGTAGGCGCGCAGTTCGGTGCGCAGCCGCTGCTGCTCGGGCGTGTGGTCGAGGTGCACGGCGCCTCCAGGCTCCCCACGGGCGGTCCTGACGGCGCACACCGTAGAACGTGTTCCAGAAATTGGGAATGGCGACGCGGGTCCGGCATGACGCGGTCCGCTCCGGCCGGACGGCCGGGTACCCCGCGTTCGAACGGGGCCGGGCCGACACCGACGCCGGGCCCGGACGTCCGCCGGCGGGTCCGGACGCGCTCGGTGACGGGTCCGGACGTGTTCGGCGGAGGGTTCGGACGCGCTCACCGGCGGGGTCGGACGCATTCGCCGACGGGTTCGTACACCTCCGTCGGCCGGTCCCGGACGCGTTCGCCGACGGGTTCGGACGCGTTCGGCGACAGGTCCGCGAGTGGGGCTCCGCGCGGCGCGGCGGCACGGGGGTGCGGGAGTGTCGCCCGGGCCGCCCACGTGCCGGCCGGGTCGGGCGAGGGCGAGCCTCGTGGGAGCGGCTGCGCTCATCGCCGAACCGGGGTCACGGAAGCGGCCAGATCGGCGATCAGCGTGCCGCCGGCCTCCCCGCCCGGCGCGCGGCGGATGTCCTCGCGGACCTCGGCCAGACGCTGTCGGCGGTCGTCGTCCGCGAGCAGTTCCTCGATGGTGTCCACCAGGGTGTCGGGATCGAAGCCGTAGGTGTCCACCCGGACGCCGAACCCGAGATCGGCGACCCGCTGCGCGTTGTCGTAGTGGTCCCGGAACAGTGGCAGGACGATCATGGGCAGGCCCGCGGCGACGCCTTCGCCCAGGGTATTGCTGCCGCCGTGGGTGATGAGGAGGTCGCAGTCGGGCAGCACACCCGGCTGCGGCAGGAACGGCTCCCCGTACATGTTCGGGCCGAGGGTGACCTCGTGGTGGCAGGGACCCATGGAGACGACCGTGCGGTGTCCGGTGCGGGCCACCACGTCCACCACGTGCTGGAGCAGCCGGGTGTCCAGCGAGCCGAGGGAGCCGAGGGACAGGTAGACGACGGGGCCGGTGCCGGGCAGGTGGTCGGCCACCCTGAACCTGCGTTCGCCGGTACGGACCACGGTGTCGAGACGGTGCCAGCGCCGGGTGAACTCCGCCGGACGCGGGTAGTCCAGGGCGCTCGGGTAGGTGTAGAGGTTGAGCCAGGGCGAGTCGTGGGAGAACCGCAGGGGTTCCAGGGGCGGGGCGCCCTGCGCGGTGCAGTAGGCGTCGAACTCGGCGTGCAGGCCGGCGTGCAGGGCCGCGTACTCGGCACGGAAGGCGTCCCAGCCGCTGCGGTCGCGCACCGGGTAGCCGGAGAAGGCGGGCGGCAGCCCGGGGTCGGCCAGCTCCAGCGGGTTCGCCGACACCGACCGCACCCAGGGTGTGCCGGACGCGGCGACCGAGGGGACCGCGCCGACGTCGTCCACCACGATCAGGTCGGGCCGGACCTCTTCGATGATCGCGCGCAGCCGGGGATGGGCGTACTGCGCGGCCCGCGCCAGTTCCGCCCAGCGCGGACGGACCACGGTACGGAGCTGTTCCAGGGTGGTGCCGCGGAAGTGCGCGGCGTTGGCCCGCACCCAGGACGCCCACGTCGCCGGGCCGGCCGCGGCGGGGCCGGCGGGCGGCGGCACGGTGTCGTACACCTCCTCGTCGAAGCCGTGCGCGGCGGCGACCCCGCGGAAGCCGCCGTCCATCGCGAACACGGGCCGGTGGCCCCGGCCGCGGACCACCTCGGCCATCGCCCGCAGCGAGTTGTAGGGCCCCCAGGCGGCGGCGCCGGGGACGAAGAGGATCCGGGCGTCGTCAGCCATTGGGCGCCGGCCGTCCTGGCGGCGGGAGCCGGTGGCCGGTGGCCGTCCGGGGCCCGGACGGCTCCGGTGCGTGCGGGGGCGGTTCTCCGGCGTGCGCGGTCGTCGCCGTGTCGCCGTCGAACCCGTCGCGGTGCGCTCTCATCGGCTGCCTCTCGGTCCGGGCTCCGGTGCCCGGAAGCGTGCCGCGGCCCTGGGGGTGATACCGGTCGACACCGTAGGTGCGTCCTACGGGGACACCGCCAGATCCCCGAACGAAGACCTGTCGGCGGTCGCTGCCGTACTCCTGGCCCGGCGTCCCGCGCGACCCGGACACCTCCTGGGGTGCGGGCGGGGGTGCGGACACCCGCCGGGGAGTGCGGGCGGGCGTGGGCGTGGCACCGGCGGGGCCGCGAACCGCCCCTGGCGCCGGGCGGGTTCGGGCGTCACGGCACCTGCGGCGTGCACTCCGCACGGTCACCGTAGGGCCGCGCCGCGAGGACGGGCCCAGATCCCCGAACGGGGACCTGTCGGCCGGCGGGCCGGTTCCCTACGTTGTGTGCGGTGCCGACGACTGCGGACGGGCTACGGCGCGGAAGGCGGGGCGGCCGCGACCTCGCGCCGGGACCGTACCTGCAACTTGGTGAGGATGTGGGAGACATGGGTCTCCACGGTGCGCCGCGACAGCAGCAGCCGGGTCGCGATGTCGGGGTTGGACAGGCCCTCGGCGACCAGGTCGGCGACGCGCCGTTCGGTGGCGGTCAGCGCCTCCCGGCCGAAGGCCGGACGCACGTGCGCGGCCCTGCTTCCGGCCCGCACGCCCCAGGGGCGCAGCCGGGCCGCGGCCCGGCGGGCGTCCGAGTCGGCGCCCAGTTCGGCGCAGACCGCGAGGGCCTCGCCGAACGCGGCGCGCGCCGCGTCGAGGTCCCCGGCCCCGGCCCGGACCACGGCCAGGTCCTCCAGGGCATTGGCCAGATCGGGCTGCCGGTCGGCGGTGCGGTGGTAGCCGACGGCGGTGAGCAGCGGGGCCGGGTCCTGGTCGAGCAGCCCGGAGCACCAGTCGGCGGCGGCCCGGGACCGCGGCCGGGGCCGGCGGTCCGCGGCCCGGCGGGCTGCGTCGGCGGCCGCCGCCGCGGTCGGCCGGTCGTCGGCGGCCAGTGCCAGCCGTACCAGGGCCGGCAGCCACTCCGGATGGTTGCCGACGTCGTGTGCGTAGGTGTCGGCCATCAGCTCCGCGAGCACCTCGACGGCCTCCGGGAGCCGGCCCGCCCGCTCGGCGACCAGGCCGCGGGCCAGCAGCAGGTGTCCGGCGGCGACGGGTCCCTGACCCGGGTGCCGGCCGCCGCCCGGGGCGTCGAGCAGCGCGGCCGCTTCCTGCCACTGTCCGCGGCGGGCGCCGATCAGCGCTCTCAGGCCCCTGCGGGCCAGCCGCCACAGCGGTGGGAGGTCGGTGACCTCGTCCAGTACGGCCAGCGCGTCGTCCCAGCGTCCGTGCTCGTAGTAGCGCTCGGCTCCCTGCACGAGGGTCATGGACAGCCGGGTGGCCCCGACCCGTTCGGCGAGGGTACGGGCCTGGGTCAGCGCCTCCTCGGCCTCCTGGAGGCGGTCGACGCCGTCCAGGTCGGTGACCCGCTTGCCGAGCAGGATGAGCCGCAGGTCGACGAGGTCGGGATCGTTGCCGACCTCGGCCAGCGCCTCGTCGTTCAGGGCCAGTGCGCCGGCCTGGTCACCGTGCCAGCTGCGGATCACGGAGGCGGCGTGCAGGGCGTAGCCGACGGCGGTCGGGTCGCCGAGCTTCCGGCCCGCGTCCAGCGCCTCGGTCATGGCCGGCCCGGCCCGGTCGATCTGGCCGAGCAGGTGGCGGGCCAGTGCCACCAGGGCCAGCAGCCGGGCCCGCCAGACCGGGCCGACACGCGGGTCGTCGGTGGCGGCACGCCAGTTGTCGACCACCGCCTCGTAGCGGCCGGTGCGCATCCCGATGGTGCTCAGCAGCCATCTGACCCGGCCGAGCAGTTCGGGGTCGGACGTCTGCCGCAGCGCGGTGCGGGCCAGTTCCTCGGCGCGGTCCAGCGGGCCCATGCGGAAGTAGAGCGCGGCCAGTCGCACGGTGAGGACGGGCAGCCTCGGATCGTCCAAGGCCGCCTGGCGCACGGCGTGTTCGAGGAGTTCGGCGGCGGCGACCGGGGCGCGTACGACCAGGCGCTCCGCGTTGTCCGCGAGCCATGCCCACTCCTGGTCCTCGGCCGTGTCCAGGACCGGGAGGATCAACTCGGCCACCCGCTCGACGGGGGCGCCCGAGGCCATCAGTTCCTGGGCCGCGCGCCGCAGGAACACCGTCCGCAGGGCGGGCGGTATGGCCTCGTGGAGCACCTCCTTCAGCAGGCCGTGTCTGAACCGCAGGCGGGAACCGGCCGACTCCAGCACGGCCGCGCCGAGCGCCTCCTCCGCCACGGCGAGCAGCGAGCCCGGGCCGAGCCCCACCGCCGCCGCCAGGTCCCGCACCGAGAACTCGGGCCCGAGCAGCGAGGCGGCGCGCAGCGCCTCCTGGGTGTCGGTGGAGAGCCCGGCGAGCCGGTCCGCGATGACGTCCCGCAACTCGGTGAGCTGCTGCACGTCGCGGCCCGCGGCCGTCAGCTCCACCCGGCCGTCCGCGGCGCTGAGGGCGCCGACGCGGGCCAGGGCGTCCAGCAGTTCCCGCACGTAGAGCGGGTTGCCCGCCGCGGAGCGCAGCCGTTCGGTGAGCACGGGTCCGGGTTCGCCGCGCGCCAGCAGCGTGGCCAGCTCGGTGACGCGTTCCTCGGGCAGCCGGTCCAGGGAGAGCAACTGCCCGCCCCGCGAACGCAGGTCACGGCGCAGCGGTTCCAACTCCGTACGGCCAGGCGCCGGGCGGCAGGTGCCGACGACCAGCAGCGGCAGCTGGACCGAGGCCCGGCACAGGCGGCGCCACATGAGCAGGCTCGCCTCGTCGGCCCAGTGCAGGTCCTCCACGGCCAGTACCAGGGGGCCGGTCGAGCACAACCGATCGACCAGGACGAGAAGTTGCTCGGTCGCGGCCACCACCGGGTCCCCGGCGAGCAGGCGCATCGTCCAGCCCGTCGCCTGCTGGGGCTGCTCCAGGGCGAGTGCGGCCTCCGCGCGACGCGGGTCGGGCGAACCGGCCTCGACCCCGAGGAGCCGGCTCATCACCGAGAGCGGCAGTCTCCCGCCGAGTTCGTCGCACTGGCCGGTGGAGACCTCGCAGTCGGCCGCGCGAGCTTTGGCCAGGGCGTGCGCAAGCAAAGTCGACTTGCCGATACCCGGCTCGCCCTCGATCAGCACGCTCCCGCCGCGCCCCGCGGCGACATCGGAGACCAGCTGGTCCAAGGTGGCCCGCTCCGCTTCCCTGCCGATCACCGGGTGCAGTTGTTGCCCGAGCATGCGCATGACTGTAGAGGCTCTCCGTGAGGTCCCACTCCGTTTCAGATGACGCCTTGGGAAACTGCAGCCTCACCGACACCGGCACCGGCGGCTCACCTGCCCGGTGGTCCCCGGAGCCTCCCGGATCTCAGTGAGGCTCACGGATGTCTCCGCGGCGGCGCTGCAAGAGGCTCGTTCCATCGGTCGGCAACAGATGGGGCGGCTCATGACGACGGCACCGGCACCCGAGGCACAGGCACACACCACCGCGTCCGCGACGGCCCCCGCCCCGGGGACCCCGGAGCAGAGGATGCGGATGATCTACGACGTCAACAAGGGCTCCCTGATGCGCAGTCTGCTCGGCTGGACCCAGGGCGACCGGCAGACGGCGGAGGACCTGGTCCAGGAGACCATGCTCCGGGCCTGGCGCAACCTGGACACCCTGCCCGCCGACCCGCGCGCGGTACGGCCCTGGCTGCTGACCGTGTCGCGGCGGCTGGCGATCGACATGCTGCGGGCCCGCTCCGCACGCCCCACCGAGGTGGAGGACGACCCGCTGGAGTCGATGCCGGTGGCGGCACAGCCGCTGGAGCAGGTCCTGGACCGTCAGGTGCTGCGCACCGCGCTCGCCGACCTGTCCGCCACCCACCGCGCGGTGCTGGCTCAGGTGTACTTCCTGCACCGGCCGGTGCGGCACGCGGCCGAGGTGCTCAACGTCCCCGAGGGCACGGTCAAGTCGCGCACCCACAACGCGCTGCGGGCCCTGCGCGAGGCGCTCGGAGACCGCAACGGGACGACCCTGCGCGCCCGGCACGGCCTCGCGGTCCCGGCGCCGCGGCACCCGGGCGTGCGTCCGGCCACGCGGACCGCCGTCGCCGCGCACTGACCCGGAATGCCGGGGGCACCGTCGCCCCGCACTGATCCGGTACACCGGGGGCACCGTCCACCCGCACTGACTCGTTACGCCGGGGCCGGCGAAGGCACCCCGGGGGCACCGTCCCCGGGCACACCCGGTTCCTCCGTGTCCTTCGCGGTCCGTTCCCTCCGTGTCCTTCGCGGTCCGCAACGCCCACCGCCCCTCGGCCCCCGTACCCACGGGCGGTCGCGGGGCGGTGGGCGTTCCCGCGTCACGGTGAAGGGGCATCGGAGGGCGGGGCGGTTCCGCGACAGCGCGTCCGGCACCACGGGCCGGCTGCCGCGGCCGTCGTGCGCGTGCGCGTGGCCGTGTCGCGGAGGGCGGCGCTCACCCGGCGGGACGGGGGTTCCGCGGAGAGGAAGTCTCCCGCTCGCTCTCCGTCCCGCCGGGTTCCGGCTCACGCGTCCAGCGCCAGCTGGACCAGCGTCGGCGGTGCCTGGCGGCCGACCAGGACACCGCGGCCGGGCGGACGGTGCGCCGCCCGCTCGCTGCCGAGCACCACGCCCTCCCGGGGATCGCCGGACATGACGAGGCCCGCGGTTCCCAACTCCTTCACACGGGTCAGGAGTTGCTCGGACATCGAGCCGCGGGCACTGCCGGCGACCCGGCGGGCCACCACCAGGTGCAGTCCGATCTCACGCGCCTGCGGCAGGAAGTCCAGGAGCGGATTGAGCGGAGACGTACGGCCGTTGGCGACCAGGTCGTAGTCGTCGACGACGACATAGAACTCGGGGCCGGTCCACCAGTCGCGCGTGCGCAACTGCTCCATGGTCACGTTCGCCGGGGGCAGCCGCTCGGTGAGCTTGGCGACGACCTGTCCGACGTAGACCTGGGCCGCGTTGGCGTCGCCGATGTAGGCGCCGATGTACTCCTCGTCCACCGCGCCCATCAGGGCCCGCCGGTAGTCGACGACGACGAACCGCGCGTCGAACGCCGACCGCCGGGCCGCCAGCCCCTTCATCCAGCCGCGCAGGAAAGTGGACTTGCCGCAGCCGGCGTCCCCGAGGACGAGGAAGTGCGGGTCGGCGTCCGTGAGGTCCAGGCGGACCGGGGCGAGGTCGGTCTCGGCGATGCCGATCGGTACGCCCGGCACGGTGCCGTCCTCGCGGATCCGGCCCGCCAGGTCGGCGGCGGTGAGCCGGTCGGGCAGCATCCGGATCGGCGGGGCCACCGGGCCGGACCAGGAGGCCGCGAGTTTCCCGATGGCCTCCTCCTGCGCGTCCGCGAGGCCGTCGGCGGTGTCCCTGCCGTCGAGCCGGGGCAGCGCGACCTGGAACTGGATGCCGGGCGGCGCCATGCCACGGCCGGGGGTGGAGAGCCCGAAGGCGCGGGCCGCACGACGGTTGATCTCGGAGTCACCGGGGTCGTTCAGGCGCAGTTCGAGTCGGGCCGAGAAGGCGTCACGCAGCGCGGTGCGGATGTCGCCCCAGCGGCCCGCGGTCAGGACCAGGTGGACGGCGACGCCGAGGCCGCGGCCCGCGATGTCCAGGACGGCCGCGTCGATGTTCTCCATCTCGCCTCGGATCGCACCCCAGTTGTCGATCACGAGGAAGACGTCGGCGGACCGCACGCCCTTGGGCAGCCGGTCGGTGGCGCGCAACCGCCGGAACTCGTCGGCGGAGTCGATGCCGAGGCGGCGGAAGAGCCGCTCCCGTTCGGCGATCAGCTGGTGCACCTCGGCCAGTGCGCGCCGGGCGCGGGCCGGGTCGTGCCGGCCGGCCACCCCGCTGACGTGCGGTGCCCGTTCGAAGGGCTGGAGCGACCCGCCGCCGAAGTCCAGGCAGAGGAACTGCGCCTCGGCCGGGGTGTGGGTGAGCATGGTGGAGAGCATGAGCGTGCGCAGGAAGGTGCTCTTGCCGGACTGCGGAGCGCCGACCACCGCGAGGTGGCCGGCTTTGGCGAAGTCGGGCACCAGCGGCTGCTGGAGCTGCTGGAGCGGTACGTCCAGGACGCCGACCGGGGTGCGCAGCGCGCCCTTGTGGGTCCACCAGTCGGCGGACATGCCCCGCTCCGGGTGGACCAGGACCGGTCCGGTGAGGTCGTCGAGGGCCAGCGCGCCGGGCAGCGGGGGCAGCCACACCTGGTGGGCGGACTGGCCCGCGGTGCCGAGCCGTCCGGCGATGACCTGCATCTCGCTCGGCCCGTCGAGCATGGGCCGGACCCGCTCACGCTCCTCCTCCGGCTCCGCGTCGGGATCGGGCGGCACCCGGAGCGCGAAGTGCACGGGATCGGTGGGCGGGGGTCCGGCGGCGAGGGCGCGCTGCTCCGCGGACAGGTGGGTCCCGGAGACGTGGGCGACCCGGAACCGCTCCAGGACCGTCTCGGCGACCTTGAGGTAGGCGGAGCCGGGGATCGGAGGCAGCCGGTAGGCGTCCGGGGTGCCGATGACGACCCGGGACTCGGCCGCAGAGAAGGTGCGCAGGCAGATGCGGTAGGAGAGGTTGGCCTCCAGGCCGCGCAGCCGCCCCTCCTCCAGACGCTGGGTGGCGAGCAGCAGGTGGATGCCGAGCGAGCGGCCGACCCGGCCGATCTGTACGAAGAGGTCGATGAAATCGGGCCGGTTGGCGAGCAGTTCGCCGAACTCGTCCACGATGACCAGCAGATACGGCAGCGGCTCCAGCGGGCGGCCGTCGGGTCCGGTGGCTCCGGCGGCCCGCCGCAGCTGGTACTCGCGGACGTTGTCGATGTTGCCGGCGTCGCGGAGCAGTCTCTGCCGTCGCTGCTGTTCGCCGACGAGGGCGTCCTTGACCCGGTCGACGAGGGCGACCTCGTCGACCAGGTTGGTGATCAGGCCCGCCACATGCGGCAGGTCGGTGACGCCGGCGAAGGTGGCGCCGCCCTTGAAGTCGACCAGGACCAGGCTGAGCAGGTCCGGCGAGTGGGTCATGGTCAGTCCGGTGACCAGGGTCCGCAGCAGTTCGCTCTTGCCGGAGCCGGTGGCGCCGACGACCAGGCCGTGCGGACCCATGCCGCCCTGCGCGGACTCCTTGAGGTCCAGGACGAGTTGCCGGCCGGCGCTGTCGAAGCCGACCGGCATGCGCAGCACGTCCTCGTCCTCCGCACGGACCCACAGCGATTCGGGGTCGAAGCTCTCCAGGTCGGCGATGCCGAGCATGCTGGGCAGTGACATGGTCTGGGCGAGGATCTCCTCGCCCTCCGCGGACAGCCGGAGCGGGGCCAGTGCCCGGGCGACGGCCTCGCACAGCGGCAGCTCCGCGCGGGCCGCGACGGCCGACCCGACCGCCGAGCGGGGGTCGGCGCGGCGGCCCTCGACGGTGACCAGGCCCTGTGCGTCCAGGCGCACCCGGACGTCGGCGCGGGTGGGCTCGTCGTTCTCCTGCTCCACCAGGCAGATGACGGTGATCGCGCTCTGCGGACCGGCCGCCGCGAGAAGTTCGGCGGCGAGCGGGGAACGGGCCCAGGCCGCCCGCGGCAGGTACCGGTCGAGGACGACCACGAGGCGGCGGCGGGTGTCCGGGCCGTCCCGTTCGGCCAGGTTCAGCCGGCGGGACGGCTGCTGGGCGGCCGCCTCCAGGGCCTGCTGGAGGTGGTCGGCGATGCCTTCGAAGTCCTCGGCGACCAGCGGCACCACGCCGGCCTCGCCGGTGGTGTCGGGTTCATGGGTGTGCGGCAGCCACTTGGCCCAGTTCCAGTCCTCGCCGCCGGTGGCGACGGCGATGCCCACGTCGTCCGGCGCGTGCAGGACGGCGATCTGGCAGAGCATGGCTCGTACGGTCGCCCGGGCGGCCTTGGCCGGTCCGAGCACACTGACCACACCGGCCTTCGTCAGGTCCAGCACGGCCGGCTGGTCCCCGACCACGGACATCGACTCGACCAGCCGGTCGGCCGCCGTCTTGGCCCGCGGGTCGTACTCCACCGTCGGGTCGTTGCGGGTGGACATCCGCACGGGTGTGGACAGCGGCGCGTCGCCCGAGCCGACCGACACCCTGAGGAAGTCGGGGTCGGTGACCCGGCGCTCCCACACCCGGCGGCGCTGGGCGGCGATCGCCCACAGCCGGTGCGGCGAGGGGAACTGCCAGGCGGCGACGGTCCGCTGGTTCTCCGCCACCTGGCGGGCGGTGCGCCGCACCTCGACCAGATGGTCCAGATAGCGGTCACGGGCGCGCAGCTTCTGCCTGCGGGCCTGCCCGCGCATCTGCATGCGTACCCCGACGGTGACCCCGATGGACAGCACGACGAACGCGATGCCCAGCAGGACCAGCATCCGCCGCCCGCCGGACATCAGATAGGCGGCCATGCTGATGCTGGACAGCAGGGGCATCAGCAGCATCAGCCAGCCGCCGTTGCTGTCCTTGCCGACCGGCTGCGGCGGCGCGGAGAGCACCACCGGGTCGGTGGGCAGCGGGGGCGGTACGACCCTGGCGGGCCGGTGGAAGATGACCCGGGACATCAGATCTCCTCGTCGGTCGTGCTCAGGGGCGGGTACGGCGCTCGGGGAAGCGCGGTACGACGGAGGGCCTCTTCTTCTCGTTCCGGTCGCCGTTCAGCCCGGCCAGGATGTCCTGGAGGCCTCCCGTGATGCCCGACATGACCTCGGCGCGCTGCTCGGTGGCGGTGTCGTGCGCGCTGCCGATGGCCTCGACGAGGAGCCGGGTCAGCCGCTCCGGGTTGTCCGGGTCGATCACCGACGGGTCGATCCTGAGGTCCACCACCCGGCTGTCGGCGGAGACGGTCGCGCTGACCATGCCGTCCGTGCTGTGGCCGGTGGCCTCGACGTTGCGCAGGTCCAGTTGTGCGTCGGCCACCGTGCCCTGCATGCGCCGGGTGCGGTTGGCCAGTTCGGAGAAGTCGACGTGCTCGTACTCGGGCATACGGGCATCCGCCTTTCTGGGGGCCGTTGTTCGCTCGGGGGGTCCGCTCGGGAGGTCCGCTCTGCGGTTCCACTGGGAGTTACGGATCCGAGGTCCGAACGGGTCTGTGTCAGTTTCTCGACGGGCAGATGTCGACGGGTGTCCGCAGGGCGCCGACGGTGAGCATGGCCCGGCGGCGGAGCTGGTTGGCCACGGCACGGGCCAGTGCCATGCCCGCCATCGAGTGGTCCGGGTCGTCGACGCTCAGGTGCAGATCGACGTGGCCGACCGCCAGGTCCTCCGTCGCCAGCGCCGCCCTGACGTGCTCGGTCAGCCTGCCGCCCAGTTCGTCCCCGTACGGTTCGCCGGGTACCGGGTCCGCGGCGGCCAGCGCCTCGGACAGGGCCCGGAGTTCAGCGGTGGACACCGCGTCCTCCACGCGGAACAGCCGTTTTTCGAGGAGCGGCTCCAGGGGCAGCCGGCGCCCGGGGGCGGCCGGCTCCGGGTCGGGGACGACGGTGTCCGGCCGGTGGTCCGGGTTGGGGATCCACTCACCGAGAGTGTTCGCGCCGCCGACGCCCGGGACGATCGGCCGGCCGCCCCTGACGAAGCGGGCGGCGACGCCGCCCGCGAAGAGCACCGCGTCCCGGCCGGTGGTGTCCGGGCGGATCCCGTAGGCGTCGAGGGTCGCCGCGGCGTCGATGGCGCCCGGCGCGTCGACCTCCCAGACGTGTCCCCCGGCCAGCCGCCGCGCCGCCGCCTCGGGCGAGGTGTCGGCGCTCACGAATCCGTGGCCTGGGCCGCCCTCCTGGGCATGGGCCACGAGGTCCAGTCCCTCGCCGCCGGGCAGCAGACCCTCGGAGAGGACCGTCCGGGGACCGCGGCCGTCGGCGACGAAGACCGGCCGCGCCTGGTACGGGATCGGCGGCGGGATGATGTCGGCCGCGTCGGTGGGGATCGCCGCGTTCGGCATCGGCCCCTCGAAGATCTCCAGTACGGCCGGGACGGTCTCCCCGTGCCGCGCGGCCACGGGAGGCCGGGGTTCCTCCCTGTCGGTGCCCTGCCCGCCCGCCGTCGTCACGACGGTGCGGGCGGGTGCCGCCGGTGCGGGGGTCACCAGGGGCGGCGGTGTGATGTGCTCCCAGTCGGGCCCGGCCGCGGCCTCCTGGGGTCGCGGGGCCACGACGACGAACTGTTCCCTGGTCCGGGTGTTGTGGAAGAGGCCGATGTCCACGGCGGGCGCGTACACGGGCCTGGCGGTCGCCTTCCGGCTCGACAGGGCCTTCGCCAGTGCCTGACCGCGGCCCGCGTGCGGCACGACCGGCACGATCGGCTCGCCCAGCGGACGGCCGGTCAGCTCCGGGTCGTGGGTGAGCAGTTCGGCGATCTCGTCGACTGGTACCGGGCGCCGGGTGCCGTCGGACCAGGGCATGTCGATGTGGTCGGGCCCGCCGTCGGCCAGCAGGAAGTAGGCGAGGGGCTGCTGGTCGGGTGAGGTCCCGTGGACGGGCCACGGCGCCGGCCGGGACCGGGCCCTGGCTCCGTCGGTGCCGTCGGACGAGGCGAGGTACCGGTCCACGACCAGGGAGCCGGCCGGCGGCGCGCCGGTCCAGGTGCGGCCCAGGACGCGGCCGTTGTACGACTTCAGCAGGGTGGCCGGGGACAGGGCGCCGTTGCGTTCCAGGTGGTGTGCGGCCACCGCCGTCGGGTTGCCGGGGTCACGGCCGGCCGCGGCCGCCGCGGCCGTGGTCCACAGGAGTTCCTCGCGCCGTGCGTCGTCCACGGGCCCGGCGGAGGGGTCCAGGTGCAGCACCTTGACCGCCAGGGCGTCGACGTCGGTGGCCGCCTCCAGGCTCTCGACGGCCTTGACCGTCGCCCACAGCGTCCACTGCCGGTGCGTCCGCGTGGTCCGGCCCGCGCGCAGGCCGAGAACCTCGGCGGCCCGTGCGTCGGCGTCGCCCATCGCCAGCAGCCCGAGGGCCTTGTCCACCGAGGGCAGCGGCACGAAGTCGCGCAGCGCCGTCCCGGCGGGCCGGGTCTCCGCAGCCGACAGCAGCGCGCGGACGTCCGCCGGGTCCAGGAACCGGTCGTGAGCCCCGCCGGTGCCCGCGGACCGCCCGGCGTGCGAACGGGCGGCACGCTCCAGCAGGTCCAGGGTGAACTCTCCGGTGTCCCGCAGTCCCGGATCGTCGCGGCGCATCGACTCCAGCGCGCCGATACCGCGCAGCAGCCGCCGGTACTCCCCGTGCGGGTCCTCCCGGTCGTCCTCGACGGAGGCCCCGAACACCTGGCGCAGCGCCCGCACCAGTCGCACCGTGGTGGCGCCGTCGCGCTCGTGGGACGGATCCGCCTGCGATCGCGGGTCCGTCGTGGCGGTCAGGTCGTCGAGCACCGCCCCTGTCGGTTCCGGCCGCAGCTCCAGCCATTTGGGCCGCTCTCCTTCGGCCGTCGTGGCGATCGCCTGCAGCCAGGTGTCCTTCTCGCGTGTCAGGTAGTGGATCCGGTCGACCGCGAACACCGTACGGCCGACCCGGTTGGCCACCTGCTGGGCCTCGGAGACCGTCTCCAGCGGGTCGGCGACGAAGGGCGCGCGGCTCGCGGCGTGGACGACGGGGTGTCCGTCGGCGGCCGCGCCCACCCAGCACGACATGAGGACGACGACGCCGTCGGGGGCGAGGCCCCGCAGGCTCGGACGCCGCAGCAGGTACCTGCCGACCTCGTCGCCGCGCGCGTGGCCGCGGGACCCGTACGTCGTCACCAGGATGAACGCCCCCGGCCTCCCGTGCAGGGCGAAGTAGTACGCCGGCCGGCCGGTCCACGGCACCTTCTCCGGGTCGTCGTAGTGCGCGAGGTCGACGGGGTCGATGTGCGTGTACTCGTTGTCCATCGTCCGCAGGGAGCTCAGAGGCTGCTCACGCTGGTACTGGTCGCTCTTGTCGAGCACGCTACGGCCGTACGGGCGCCCGTCCGCGACGAGCGTGTGGGTCATGAGCCCGTCGTCCGCCACCTCCTTCCCGTCGGTCATCCGCACGAAGTCCGTGGGGAAGAGCTGTTCGGGCGGGGGTGGCGGGCCGTCCGGTTCACTGGCGAACCAGCTTCCCACCGGCTCCCCCGGGATCCGGGAGTCGGTGACCGCGATCCGGGTCGGCCCGGAGGAGGAGTCGTCCTGGAGATCCACCCTGCCGGTGTGCGTCCACACGGTCCGGCCGGTGCGGACGGCGACGGTGCGCGGCAGGCGCGGGCTCAGGGCACCGGCGTGCGGGACGACGAGGACGACACCGAGGCCGCCGTCGAGCGCGGTCAGGTCCTCGTCCATGGCCAGCAGTTCGGCGAACACGTCCGGTGCCACGTACGACCGGGTACCGTCCGCGAGCCGCACCACCACATGCTGGTGGTCGCCCTTGGCCGCGATCACGTAGGGACGGTGGTCACCGGGACCCTGCTGCTCCCACAGCGCCGTGGGGGTCGGCTGCACGGCACCCTTGCCGGTCCGCCGGTAGGACGCCGTGACCAGGTCCGTGACCGGCTTGTCCGTCCAGTTGCGGCCGAGGGGTCTGCCGTCCGCGGCGGTGATCCGGTTCGCGTCGGACAGCGCCCCCCGCCGCCGGAGCTCGAACGCCCTGAGCGCGGCCAGGCTCGTCGCCCGGCCGGCCGCGATCGCCTCGTCCACCATGTCGTACAGGGCGCGGCGGTGCACGTCCCGTACCGGCTCCTCGCCCAGATCCAGCTGCAGGAGCCGGTGGACGAACGGATCCGGATCGAAGGAGTCGTCGGCCAGGCCGAATCCGGGCTCGGCCCGCCGCAGCCTGTTCAGCAGTTCGATGGCCGGTGAGCGGGGCGCCGGGTCGATCTCGATGTCGGTCTGCCGCCGCAGTTCCCGCAGGCCGGAGCCGTCGCCGGTCGCGTTCCGCCCCTTGCTGACGGTGTTGATGCCGAACGCGTCGGCCCCGACACGGCGCGCGGTGGGCGGATCGTCGCGCTGGAGCAGTGTCAGGGCGTCGCCGATGCCGGTCCTGAGCAGGTCGGCGACGGCGTCCGCGCGCTCCTGGCCGGTGCGTTCGGCGCCTCCGTCGCCGTGCACCACCCTGTGCCAGGAGCCGTTGCCGTACCCCGTGACGGTCGTCCAGGGGGCCGAGAACCCGTCCCGTACGTCCCGCAGTCCCGTCTCGGCCACCTTGCGGGCCAGGGCGGCGAGTTCCCCGCGCTGGTCGGGGCCGATCTCCTTGGAGCCCTCCTCGAAGGTGACCCTCGCCCTGGTCCAGGACGACGGCGCGGCGGCCGTGTCCGTCGTGGTGGTGGCCGGACCCGTGGCGTCGACGGCGGACTCCCGTCCGGCGTGCGGCGGTGCGGCCGGGTCGACGGATCCGGGGGACGCGGCGGACGCGGCGGACTCCACGGCCGTGGGCGCGGCGTTGCCGACGGGTGCCGAGGACGACGCCGGGGCGAACGGGGCCAGCGGCGGCGGGTCGGTACGGGACCAGCCCGTCGAGCCGGTCCCCGCGGCGGGTTCGTCCACCACCAGGTAGTACTGCCCGGTCGCGGCGTCGTGGTAGAGGTCGGCGTGCGTCTCGGGCATGAAGGCCGTACGGCCGGTGGCCGCGCGGTCCGAGAGCGCCGACATCAGGGGACGGCTCGCGCCGGCGCCCACCCGGACCGGCACGATCGGCTCCGCCTGCGGACGTCGGCTCAACTCATCGTCTTCGGCGAGCATTTCGGCGATCTCGTCGACCGGCACCGGGCGTCGGGAGCCGTCCGGCCAGGGCATGTCGACATGATCGGGACCGCCCTCGGCCAGGACGAGGTAGCCGGAGTTCTTCTCGGTGCCGGTTCCGGAGCGGTGCCACGGCACCCGGCGCACCGCGGCGCTCGCCTTGCCGACGGCCGGGTCCACGGAGATGTACCTGTCCCTGAACAGCGGGTCGGTCATCGGCCGTCCGGTCCAGTTCCGGCCGGTCACCCTGCCGCTCCAGGAACTGATCACCGTCTCCTTGGACAGCGCACCGTTGCGCCGCAGGTGGTGGGCGGCGACCGCCGTCGGGTTGCGGACGTCGCGGCCGGCCGCGGCCGCACCGGCCGTCGTCCACAGGAGTTCGGCACGTCGTGCGTCGTCGACCGGGTGGGCGGCCGCGTCCAGGTGCAGGACCTTGACCGCCAGCGCCTCCGTGTCGGCGGTCTCCTCCAGCGCCTCCACCGCCTTGACCGTCGCCCAGAGCAGCCGCTGCCGGTCGGCGTCCGTGACCGGGCCCGCGGCCGGGTCCAGGTCCAGGACCCGGACGGCCCGCTCGTCGGCGTCGCCCGTCGCGAGCAGCCCGAGGGCCTTGTCCATCGACGCGAGCGGGACGAAGTCACGCAGGGCCGTCCCGCCGGGCCGGGTCGACGCCGCCTCCAGGACCGCGAGGACGTCCGCCGGGTCCAGGGCCGCGCGCGTGGCCCGTGCCGCATGTGCCCGGGCGGCCCGCTCCAGCAGCTCCAGGGTGAACGGACCGGCGTCCCGCAGCCCCGGGTCGTTCCGGCGCATCGACTCCAGCGCGCCGATACCGCGCAGCAGCCGCCGGTACTCGCCGTAGGCGTCGTCCCGGTCGTCCTCGACCGCGGCCCCGAACACCTGGCGCAGCGCCCGCACCAGCCGCAGCGTGGCGGCCCTGGTCTCCTCGGGTGCCTCGCCCGGCCGCGTGTGCAGGCCGGCCTCGCGGGCCAGGTCGTCCAGCGCCTCCCCGGCCGGCTCGGGGCGCAACTCCAGCCACTTGCGCCGTTCCCCCTCGGCGGTCGTGGCGATCGCCTGACGCTTCACACCCTGGTCGTACGTCAGGTAGTGCACCCGGTCGACCGCGAACACCGTGCGGCCGACCTGGTTGGCCACCTGCTGTGCCTCGGAGAGCGTCGCCAGCGGGTCGGCGACGAAGGGCGCCCGGCCGGCGGTGTTGACGGAGACGGGACCGTCCGCGGCCGCGCCGACCCAGCAGGACATGAGCACCAGGACCCCGTCGGCCGGAAGCCGCCGGAAACTCGGGCTCCGCCGCAGGTAGCCGCCGACCTGGTCGCCGCGGGCGGACTTGAGGGTGCCGTCCGCGCGTCTGATCTCGAACGCCCCGGGGTGCCCGTGCAGGTTGAAGAAGTACGCCTCCCGGCCGATCCAGGGCACGGTCTCGGCGGCACCGTACAGCCGGCCCCCGACGGGATCGATGTGCACGTACTCGTTCGCCGTCGGCATGGAGCCGAAGTACTCCTCCCGCCCGGCGATGTCGCCCTTGCCGAGGACGGCGCGGCCGTAGGGGCGCCCGGCGGCGGTGAGGGTGTGGCTCATGATGTCGTCGTCCGGCACGAGGGTTCCGTCGGTCGCGCGCACGAAGCGCTCCTCGACCCCGGGTGCCGCGTCGCCGGCCGGGAGGTCGTCCGGCCGGCTCGCGAACCAGGTGCCCAGCGGCTCGTCCGCCGCGTTCCGGTCGACCACCGCGATCCGGGTCCGCTTCGAGACCGCGTCCCGGTACAGCCGCACCTCGCCGCTGTGCGCCCAGACGGTCCTGCCGGTGCGGGCGGAGGCGGTGCGCGGCAGGCGCGGGCGCATGGCTCCCGCACGCGGGACCGCGAGTACGACACCGAGGCCGCCGTCGAGCGCGGCGAGGTCCTGGTCCATCGACAGGAGCTCCGCGAACTCCTCCAGCGGCACCCGGGGCAGCGAGCCGTCGGCGAGCCGCACCTCGACATGGTCGTGGTCGCCGCCGGCCGCGATGACGTAGGGGCGGTCGTCGCCGGCTCCCCGCTGCCGCCACAGCGCGCTCGCGCGGTTCACGAGGATGCCCCCGCGCAGCAGGGAGGAGGACCGGGTGGACAGGTCCACGGCCGGGGTTGCCGTCCAGTTGCGGCCCAGGGAACGGCCGTCCGCGGCGGTGATCCGGGTCGCGTCGGACAACGCCCCGTGCCGCCAGAGGTGGTAGGCGCCGAGCTCCGCGAGGCTCGTCGCCCGGCCGGCCGCGATCGCCTCCTCCACCAGGGCGTAGAGCTTCTGGCGATGGGAGTCCCGCACCGGCTGCCCCGGGTCCAGGTGCAGGATCCGGCGTGCCAACGGGGCCGGGTCGAAGGGTGCCTCGCGCAGGGCGGCGTCCGGATCGGCCTTCCTGAGCTCGTCGAGCAGGTCGACGGCGGGTGACCGGGGAGCCAGGTCGACGTCGACGTCCGCCCGCCGGCGCAGGGCTCGCGCGTCGGTGGCCTGGGACCCGCCGTCGGGGATCTTCCGCCCCTCGCTGACGGTCAGGATCCTGAAGGCGTCGGAGCCGACCCGCCTGGCGGTGGGCGGATCGTTCCGCTGGAGGAGGTACAGGGCGTTCCACAGCTCGTCCCGGAGCACGTCCGCCACCGCGTCGGCCCGCTCCTGCCCCGCGCGTCCGGCGCCCCGGTCGGCGCTTCCCGGCGTCAGCCACGAACCGTTGCCGTACCCGGTGACGGTGATCCAGGGAGCGTCCAGTCCCGCGCGCACGTCGCGCAGACCCACCTCCGCCACCTTGCGGGCGAGCGCGCCGAGACGGCCGCGCTGGAAGGGATCGATCGCCGTGGAACCCTCCTTGAAGGCGACCTTCCGGTGTGTCCAGGGCCCCGTCGAGCCGATCCCCTCGGTGCGGGCCTCACCGGCCGCGTCCCGGTCGCCGGCGAGGGTGCCGGTGGCGACCGCGTCCGACTGTGCCGGGTTCGCGGGGGCGCTCTTGCCGGGGTCGGTCCGGGGGGCGTCGGACATGCTGGGGACCGGTGCGGCGGCGTCGGCGGCCGCCATGGACCGGATCTCCGGCCCGCGTGCCGACGCCTCCGCGTCCGGCACGGTGACCGCCGTGGCCTGCGCCTCGGTCCGGTCGCCGCCGACGGCCTCGGCCGCCCGCACGACGTCGAAGCGCAACTGGTAGTTGCCGTTGGCGTCGCGGAACAGGGCTCCGCCGGTGATCAGGTGGGCGTCGTCGCCCGAGTGGCCCTTGAGTTCGTCGAAGGTCCTGACGATGTTGTGGGTCGACTTGCCGTTGACGGTCCTGAGGACCTTCTCGTAGGCCTCGTCGCCCGCGACGAACTGCCTGCTGCTCGCGTCCCCTTCGAGGAGGGCGCCCAGCGCCTTCTTGGCGGCCGGACCGGAGATGTTCTGCCGGTAGATCCGGTCGGGCAGCCGGTCGGGCAGGTCGGCGGCGGACTTCGGCCGTGCCAGGTCCTTTTCGACCGCGTCGGCGAGCTTCTTCCGGGACAGTTTCTCGCCCGCGAGCAGCCGCTGCGCGGTCGACCACTGGTGGACGAAGGCGTCGGCGGCCGTGAACTCCTCGCCGGCCGCACGGTAGTTCTCCGCCATCACCGCGAGGGTTCCGCCGTCGTCCGTACGACCGTAGAGGTTCATGAACCTGGCGCCCGCCAGCGGTGCGTTGGCCTCGCCGTTCTCCTCGGTCGGCGTGTAGCCGGCCGTCACGTCCTCGATCTGCACGAAACGGGGTGGGATGCCGGTGCCCGTCGCGGTGAGCGCCGTGGACCGCTGGGCCCACATGGCCTCGCGACCGCCCGGCGGCTCGGCGCCGGTGTCCTGGAGCGCCTCCGCGTACCGCGCCAGCCGTTTCGGAGCGGGCAGGAGGGCACGACGCGGGGCGGACGGCTGCTGCGGGGGTGCGGACGGCTGCTGCGCGGGTGCGGACGGCTGCTGCGCGGGTGCGGACGGCTGCTGCGCGGGTGCGGGTGCCGGGACGCGGGCAGCGTCCTCGGCACCCGCTGCCTGCGTCTCGGGCACGGACGCCGGGGTCTCGACCACGAACTCCGGGGCCTCGACCACGAACTCCGGGGCCTCGGACCCGGACACCGGGGCCTCGGACACGGACACCGGGGCCTCGACCACGAACTCCGACGCCTCCGCTGCGGACTTCGGCGTCGCCGGTGCGGACTGCGGTGTCTCCGCCACGGACTTCGGCGCCCGGGGCGCGGACTCCGGGGCCTCGGACACGAACTCCGGGTCCCCGAGCACGGACTCCGGGGTCTCCGCCGCGGACTCCGGGGTCTCCGCCGCGGACTCCGGGACCTCGGACACGAACTCCGACGCCTCCGGTGCGGACTGCGGTGTCTCCGCCACGGACTTCGGTGCCCCGGGCGCGGACTCCGGGACCTCGGATACGAACTCCGGCGCCCCGGACACGGATACAGGCGCCTCGGACGCGCATTCCGGCGTCTCCGGTGCGGGGTGTCGGCGTGGCTCGGGTTGTGGGGTGGCCCGCTGGTCGCGGACGACCGGCGGGCGGGGTCGCGTGTTTCCGGGGGGCCGGCCGCCGTCGTCGCCGAGTTCGCGCAGGCGTCGGTGGACCGCCTGCAGCCGGGCCTCCGCGCCCTCCAGGCGCTCCCGCAGCGCCTCCAGCGGATCGGCCGTGCCGGACGAACCGGCACCGGCGCGCCGGGCCGCCTCCGCCGCGTCGAGCAGGGCGATCGCCTGTTTCCACTCGACGACGGCCTCCGCGCGGTCCTCCAGTACCTCCGGCTCGGTGCGCTCGTCGGGTACGGGGGCGGCGTGCGCGCCGGAGGGGCCCGGTACCGGCGGGAGTTGGGCCTCGGCGCCGGGGGCGTCGGCCCGCCGCTTCCCGGCCCGGGTCGGTGTCAGGAGCTGTTCGCGCCGCTCGGGCGGGAGGCCGCCGGTGCGGTGGTCCAGGGGCGGGGCGGGGTTGAAGGGAGCGACCGGGACGGCCGCCAGGTACTCGTCGCCGCGCTCGTACACCGTCACCGTGTCCGCGCCGCGGACCGCCGCCGTGCCGAAGGTGTCGACCGTGCCGTTCTCGTGGACGAGGGTCAGGTGGATCCCGTTGGCGCGTGCCGTCAGTTCGGCGGCCAGCAGGGCCGTGGCGCGGTCCCAGCGCCGGGCGGCCGTCAGCTGTGCCCGGACCAGGGCCTCCTCCTGCGGACGGGTGAGCGTCAGGGACGCGGGCAGCCGGCCTCCGCTCTGCCGGAACTCACGGTCCTGCGCGTCGGTGAGCGTCACCCCGGCGTCCGTCAGCTCCGCCGGCCGGAACGTCGCCCGGGGGGCGAGCCGGGCGGTGGCGGGCAGTGCCCGGGCAGGTCCGGGGAGGGTCACGGTGGAGGGCACGCCGGCGGCCTGCTGCCGGGCGGCCGCCAGCCCGGTCGCCACGGCCGCGTAGAAGCGGTTCCCGTCACCGGCGGGTTCCACCAGGTCGAAGACGTGGCCCTCGGGGTCGGTCAGCTGTCCGGGTCGGGTCGCCGCGTCGTATCTGGGCTCCTTCGCGGACCCGGCGGCGTCCAGCCCCTCCCAGGTCCAGGGGCGGGTGGCGTGTGCGGGCAGGACACCTCGGGGCGCGGCCGGCGCGGCCGGCACGGTCACCGGCGGCCGGGCGGCCTTGCCTGCGGTGCCCTGCGTCGGCCGCTGTTCCAGGACGCGGAAACGCCGGTCCGCGAGGTACAGCACCGCCTTCTCGGCGTCCGCCGCGGCCGGCACGTCGGGATCCGGCCCGAAGTCCTGGAAGGTGCCGTCCGCCGCGACGACCCGGACGACGGTCCCGAACCGCGGGGCGGCGAGGGCCGCGAGCAGGTCGGCGGCGCCGTGGTCCCAGCCGGACCCGTCGTCCGCGGCGGCCGGGCGGCGCAGTTGCGCCACGGCGACGGAGCGGCGCTGGGCCGCGGTCAGCGGCCGGTGGCGCTGGTCGGGGGTGGGCCGGGGGCCCGCCGAGTGCGGGAGCACGCCGAGGGCGTCGAACTCGCGGCGCTCCGGGGTGCCGGTCCCGAGGTCGACCCCGGCGGCCCGCAACTCGGCGTCGGTGAAGGTGTCCTTCGTGTCCGGTGCGACGTAGGCGAGCAGCGGTGAGTCGTCCGGGAGCGCGGCCAGCCGGTCGGCGAACTCCTGGCGCAGGGTGTCGGCGTCCACGGTCAGGCCGAGGCTCTCGGCGAGGCCGTGGAAGAAGGAGCGGCCGTCCTTCGGTACGTCGAGCAGCCGGTGGACGGTGCCGCTCTCGGGGGCGACGAGCGCGGGCGCGCCGTCGGCGGTGACGGCGTCGGCGTAGCGGGGGCGCGCCGCGGCCTCGGGCTTCGCCTTGGCTGCGGCCGGTGTGAGCACCGGTTCGGGCACCCCGGCCCGCGTCGGGACCGCGTTCGGGTCGCCCGCGGTGCGCGGGTCGTCCGGCAGGCGGTGCCAGCGGGTGAGCCGGTCGGTCTCGGCCCGTACCTGGTGGAAGGCGGCGGCCGCGGCCTCGGCGGCGGTCTGCTGTTCGCCGACCTCCCGCAGACGGGTGTCCAGGGCGGCCCGCGCCGTCCGGAAGGTCCGGGCCGCGGTCTCCGCGTTCTCGTCGCCGGCCAGTACCCGCCGGTCGGCTGCCGCTCTCCGTGCGCCGGCCGCCTGCCTGGCCTCCCTGACGGTCCGGTCCAAGTCGGCGAGCCGGCTGTCGCGTTCGTCCCGTTCCAGTTCGGCGAGCCGTACGTCAGCGCGCTCCCGGGCCTCGCGTGCCGTCCGTATCCGCCCGTCGAGCGCGTCGAGCTGTTCGCGCGCGAGTTCCGCCCAGCCGTCGTGCTCGGGCTGCGACGCGCTCTCCGACTCCCGCTGCGCGAGGAGTGCCTCGACCGCGGCCCGGGCGTCCGCGGCCGTGGTCCGGGCCGCCGTGAGCCGGTCCGACGCCGGCCGGTCGCGCCGTGCCTCGGCGGCCGTGACCGCGGCGACGACGTCGGCGTGGGCGGCGATGTGCTCCCGCCGCGCGGCGGCGCGGATCTCGTCGCGCCCGCGGCGGGCGACGGACCTGGCGGCCCCGGCCGCGTCGAGGGCGTCCTGCAGGTCGGCCAGGCTCCGGCGCAGCTTCCAGTACTTCCCGTCGGCGTCGGACCACGCCTTTCCGGCGTCCTTCACCCGGTCCCAGGCCTTGGCGACCTGCGGGGGGAAGGTGGCGTCGGTGATCAGTCCGAGGTCGCGGGCGACGTCCTCGCGTACCCAGGCGATGGCATGGGTCCGCGACTCGACGGCCTGCGGGCCGGGTCTGACCCCGCCGAAGGGTCCCATCAGGTGGTCCCGGACCCAGGTGGCGACCGAGCCGTCCTTGAACTGCCGGTTCACGTCGGCGATGCTCAGCCAGGTGACCGGGACGGCGAAGGCGAACGCGCGGGCCCCCTTCGGCTTGACCCGGTCCTGCTTCACCAGTTCGCCGGTGATGAGGCGACCGTCGGTCTCGATGGTGTCGGAGCCGGTGCCGCTCGCGCCGGGGCCGGTCAGGCCGACCATGTCGGTCTTGACGGCCGGGAAGACGCCGAGTGCCGAGTCCTGGGTGCCGCCCTGGGAGGCGGTCACGTTGTCGCTCTCCGTGTACCGGTCGGCCGCCTCCATCCGGACGTTGTCGGCCACCGTCAGCAGCTCCGCGCCGGCGAAGTCGGGCCTGGAGTACATGGCCAGGGTCCCGTCGGACCGGTCGGCGAACAGGTCCTCGGTCAGCCCGGCGACCTGGTAGCCGTCACCGGTCGCGCTGTCGTGGAAGAACGCGGACAGCGCGCCCTTGCCGGTGCCGTCCTCCAGTGCCTGCGCGGAACCGGTGCCGGGTACTGTCAGGCCGCTCGCCGTCGCCCTGTCCAGCGTCCGGTCCAGCGCGTCGCCGGTCAGCTCCCCCCTGGTGCCGGCGAGCGTGTTGTCGTAGGCCTTGGCCAGCGCGACGACGTTCGCCGCCTGGACGCGTTCCGCGCCGACCACGGTGCGTACCTGGAATCCCTCGGCGGGCATCGTGAACGGCCTGGACGTGCCGTCGGCGTGCGGGGTGGCGCGCCACTCGGCGAGCCGCTCGGGTGTCGTGGGGACGTCGTGTCCCGTCAGCACGTTGACGGTCGGCGGCCCGGCGTCGAGTTCCGGCGGGGCCAGCGGGTCGGGAGCGGTGTCGGCGGCGGTGGCCGTCGAGGTGTCCGGCCGCATCAGGCTGGTGGCCACCAGTTCGGTCAGCCGGCCGACGTCGCCCTCGGTGAGGACGTGCTGCTTCTTCTTCGTCCTCCGTGTCTTCCCGAAGCCCGAATCCGCCGTGTCGCCCTCGATCTCCATGCTGAGTTCGAGCCGGTAGGCGGTGGTGAACTGGGCGTGCGGCTCATTGGTGTACGTCGAGAACAGCTTCGTGCGGGTGGCCGACCGGGAGCCGGACGTCGTCTGCCGGTTGGAGCCGAGTTCGGCGTAGGTGGGTCCCGCCGCGGTCACGTCGTGGTTGGCGGTGTGCACGCCTTCGGTGGCCAGCACACCGAGGTCGCGGCCCTTCGCCACGTCGAAGGCCTCGCTGACCGTCTCGACCGCCAGCCGGTGGTCCTCCATCTCGATGCCCGGCCACAGCCCCGTGAACTCCTGGCCGTTCGCGTCCGGAACCAGTCGCGCCCGTATCCGTACCGTCCGCGTGCCGATCCTGGCGCGCTTCCAGCCGGGGCCGCCGATCCGGGCCGGCACCGAGGTACCGATGCCCGTCATCTCGCGGCGCAGCGCCCGGACGACCCGGGCCGAGGCCAGCTGCCGGACGGCCTCCCGGCTCACGTCGTCGAACCCCAGCTCGCTGATCTTCCGGTCGAAGTCCTCCAGCACCCGGGAGGTGTCCAGTGAGGTCACGGGGTAGGTGGCGAAGGGGTTGCCGCGGAACCACTCCGGTTGCGTCCACCGGCTGGCGTCGTACATCGGCACCGCGCCCGCCGCGTCCTTGACGATCTTGAGCAGGTGTGCGCTGCGTTCGGGAACGTGCCCGAGCCAGCCGCCGCTCACCCGCCACCGTTCACCTGCCCAGCCGTGGACCCGGTTCGGCAGCAGGCGTGTGAGCGGCGCCAGCAGGCCGCCGGTGCGCACGGCCGCGGCGACCTCGTGCTCCGCGTCGCCGGCGACCAGCACCTGGTGTCCGCCGTCGACCCGGTTGATGTCGGAGGTGACGGTCCGGGAGACCTGGACCGCCTTGCCCCGGGAGCGCCACCAGGGACGGAGCACCAGTCCGTAACCGCCGGTGATCTCCGGGCCGACGGAGTGGGAGTGGTTGTAGATCAGGGTGCCGCCGAAGGACTGGGTGAAGGACTTGGACTGGGACCCCGACGCCTGGGTGCTGCCGCCGACCGTCGTCTCGGTCCGCAGCACGGTGGGCCGGCCCAGGGCGCGCAGCGCGGTCACCCGCACCCGGTGCACCACGGTCCCGAGGTAGTCGAGGTAGGGGCCCTTGCCGAACAGCCCTGTGGTGCGCGAGCCGAGCGGTCCGGAGCTCTGGTCGAAGTCCGCGGTCAGGAACTGGGCCCGCTCCGAACGGGTCGCGGCGTCGTGTGCGGGCGCGCCCTCCTCGGTGAGGTGCCACAGCCCTCCCGAGGCCTTCTTCAGGACCCTGTCCACGATGCCGGGTTCGCCGCCCAGCGCCAGCACGGACACGGTGTGGTGGGGGTGTTCGCCGAGCGCTCCCGGCCGCCGGCCCGCCTCGGTGGCCGGCACCGAGCCCGACGTCAGCGCTCGGGCCTCGGCGTGGGTCATCGGCTCCCTGGTGACCCGGTCGGCGTCGGTGCCCGCGTACGGGTTGACGGCGCCCGGCGCGTGCGGGTTCCGGGCCGGCATGTGCTCCGAGGGGACGCTGAGCAGCACCCGGCCGCGGGGGGCGGGATCGGCGGCGGATTCCCCGAGGACCTCGGACCTGCCCTGGCTGAAGACGAACGGCTGGGTGCCGAGGACGCCGAGCGAGGCGATGCCCCGGAGCAGGCTGCGGAAGCGCCAGTAGCCACCGGTGCTCGCGGTGAGCTTGAAGCCGTAGCTGTACAGGTGGGACGGCTTGTTGCTGACCGCCATCGGCTCGAACGTGGCGCTCGGGCCGTAGCCGATCCCGTGCTGCGTACGGCCGTCCGCCTGGTAGCCGAGCTGCGCGGTGCCGCCGTGCTTCGGGGCACCGACGTTGTCGACGGCCTTGTCGCGCACCGATCCCAGCACCTCGAACCCGGCGCCCGCGCTGTGCGACATGCTCTGCTGTCCGGCGACGGAGGTGGCGCCCGGGGAGCTGAACCGCATCTTGAGGTCGTTCTGGGTGCCCTCGTAGCGGCGGCCGGTCAGTTCGGCGTCCAGCCAGATGTACCGGTAGCCGCGGGTGGCCCGGCCGGGCTCCACCAGACCGACCCGGATGCCGGTCGTGGTCATCGCCTCCAGGTTCCCGGCCATGCTGTGGTGGGACAGCGTGTTGACGACGGTCAGCGTGTTGGACAGCACCATCTGGTAGTGCGCGGCGTTCCGCCACGCGGAGGGATCGCCGAGGTCGGCCAGCGGGGCGACCATCCCGGGGTACTTCCGGCCGACCACCTCCAGCACCTGGTCGATGAGGGTGTCGAGCACGGTCCGCGCGGGTCCGGCGTCCGTCCCGGCGAGTTCGATGCCTTCGGCGCCCTCCGCGGCGGGGGCGGTCGCCGCCGGCCGGCCGCTGTAGCTGCCGTCGGCGAAGGTGAACTGTTCCACCCGGCTCATGCCCAGGGTGGGCGGGCGGTCCTCGGTGAGGTACGCCGGGGCGAACGGCTCCGCGCCGCTCCGCGCCCGCAGGGTCGTGCCGTCGTCCCAGCCGGCCAGCCGGCGCGCCTCGGTGGGCGTCATCCGGTCCAGGCTCCAGGTGACGAACGGCGTCGCCCGCGCGTCCCCGGTCTTGCGCACGTACACGGTCTTCTCGACCAGGTACAGGCTGCTGGTGGTGTCCTTCACCTGGCCCGCGGTCTTGACCGCGCCGGAGCCGCCGGTGACCTGGGTACGCCCCGACGTGTGGCCGTAGCGTGCCACGGGTCCGAACTGGATGCGGAGCCGCAGCGCGTCGGTCAGACCGAACAGGCTCGGCAGGTTGAAGGTCGGTCCGGCGACGGCGGCGAGGTCCTGGTTGAGGGACCTGGTCTCCCTGCGCTCGTTGCGGACCGTCAACTGGCCTGTCTCGCGCAGTTCCTGGAGGTCCGTCTCGGTGATGAACAGCGCCCGTCCCGGTACGGTCCGCTCGATCACGAACGCGCCCAGCGGGGTGCGCTTCCTGTCGTCCGCCAGCAACGGCACACTGGTGACCCGGGAGTGGGAGAGCCGCCCGGACAGCTGCTGGAAGCTGTCGGAGGAGAAGAGGGCGTCGAGTTCCTGGTAGGCGGAGCTGGCGGGCCGGGCTCCGATCCGGTCGGCCGCCCAGTCCCGGATCTCCCGGACCGGACCGAAGTCCTCGGTGTACACCATCCGGTAGTCGGACCCGGCGTCGAGCCGCATCGTCCTGGGCGTCCGGCCCGGCTCCGAGCGGTCCGTCAGGCTGTCCGGCACCCGCACCCCGAGACCGTCGCGCACCGCGAAACCGAAGGCGGCGTCGGGGTTGCGCGCCTCGGCGGGCCTGCTGCGCCAGCCGGTGCCCAGGACGCCCTTGCGAGCGGGCCGCAGCGGCCCGTCGGTCACGGTCAACTCGTAGTAGACGTCGTCGAGATGAAGGTGGGAGGGGCCGGCGGAGCGGTTCTCGCTCTGGTTCACCACCTGCTGGCTCATCAGGTAGTCGAAGGCCCGCGTGTATCCGAACCGCGCGGAGATCCGGCCGAACCCGGCGAACAGATGGCTCGGCGGTCCCACGGGTACGCCCGGGGCCAGCTGGCGGGTGGTGGCGACCGTCTTGCCCGCTCCGGTGGTGATCTGACTGCGGTTCAGGTTGTCGACCTTGGTGACCTTGCCGGCCCCGTCGCCGAACCGCTCCCACTCCCCGTAGTTCCGGGTCCGGACGCGCAGTGTGCGGATCCGCCCCTCGGCGGTGCGGTACACGAAGTCACGGCCTTCGCCCGCGAGGGTCCGCGGTGCGGTCGCCAGTGCGTGCCCGACCCTGCCGAGCAGGTCGTCGGTGCCGCTGCGGGGCGGGCGACTGACGCGCGACGGCCTTCGCCGGGGTTCCTGGGGCCGGGTCGCCGGGTCCTGTGCGAGCTGCCGCTCGATCTCCCGTACGACCTGGTCGGCGCCGCGCAGCGTCACCTCGCTCTGGCCGAAGGCCGCGGCGTCGTCCAGCACGGCCAGGCGGTCGGGGTCGGTGAGCACCTCCGGGTCGTGCTCGGCCATGAGCGTGAGGAGGTTGAGGTGGTCCGGCATCCTGCTGCCGTCCTCGAACCGGCCCGGGCCCTGGTGGACGGGCGGCGGCAGCAGGGCCCGGTCGAGCCGGGCCGACCGGTGCAGCTCCAGTTCCTCGTCGATGCGGGCGCCGGGGAACCTGGGCCGCTGGACCCGGGCGGGCGGCTCGTCGGCCGGCGGGGTGACGACGATCTCCGGGATCCGGTCCCCGGCCGGGGCCCGCCCGGACGCCTGGGGCTCTTCCGTGTTCAGGGGCTCTTCCGGGTTCAGGGCCGCGGCGGGCGTCCGGGAGGCCGTTCCGCCGGGTGCGAAACCCAGTCGCAGGCGCTTGAGGTCGACCTCGCCGGCTCCGGGACCGGCTGCCTCGGCCGCCTTCAGGGCCATGTAGGCGCGAGCGGCCACCAGGGCGGTCGACTCGAGGTTCTTCTTCCAGTACGACGGCAGCCCGGCGTGGACCTTGGCCACGTCGTCGGTCGCGGCGGGGCCGTAGGGCGACTTCACCCGCCGCAGCTCCTTGTTGACACCGGCCTTGAGCTCGGAGAGTTCGGAGACCGACAGCCCCTCGGCATCCTGCTCATCGGCGTCCCGCCCCTCGGCGTCCTGCTCCGGCTCGGGGTGTGCCGCGTTCCGGTACGTCTCCTCGAACGCCTCGGCGTGTTCCGTACGGATGCGGTCGATCTCCTGGCGGACCCAGCCGACCACGGCGTCCGAGGTCACCGTCATGGGCTCGATCCGCACCTCGGACAGGTACCCGGCCAGGTCCTGGTGCGCGAGATGACGGATGCGGGCGGCGTCGCGCAGCGCGTCCAGCGCGGCGGCGAGATCCGCCGTGGCGGCGGGCCGCGCGTCCGGCCGTAGCTGTGCCGTGTGTGTCACGAAGTCATGGACGAGCGCGGCCTGTTCGTTCCGGTGCCACAGGGCGAGGTCCCGGGACCAGTCGGACTCCGCGCCCCGGGCCCCGGCCAGCTTGGCGGCCTGCCGGACCGTGCCGTCGAGGGAGTCGGCCCGGCCCGTCAGGAGCGACGCCGCGTACCGGACGGCTTCCGCCAGGCGGTTCGCCGTGTCCGAGGAGGGCCGCCCCTCGCCGGCGGCGAGCCATTCCGCCGTGTACAGGTCGCGCAGCTCCCCAAGCCGGCCGTCGTACCAGGTACGTTGCTCCTGGGCCCAGGTCGGCCGACCGCGCGTGAGGTCGCCCGCCCCGGGAACCACGAGCGCCTTCCGGAACGCCTCGTGGGCCCACTGCTCGGCCTGCCAGCTTCTGTGGGCCCGCGTGTAGTGCTCCCGGAACCGCTCCACCAGCCCGGAGGCCGAACCTTCGTCGCCGGTGGCGGCGGTGGCCCTCTCCCGGCCGAAGTCGTCCCGGATCGCACGGGCCACGGACGAGGAGCCGAACGACGCGTACGTGGAACGCAGCTTCCAGGACAGCGCGATCTCACGGTCGAAGACCTGGTACGCCTCCGCCGTGGCCTTGGCCCGGCCGTACGCCTGGTCCAGTCTCTCGTCCAGTTCGGTGGTCAGCGCGTCACGTCCGGCGCCGGGCTGCTGTGCCGACTCCGTCCACCGGTCGACGAACCACTCCCGGATCCTCGTCTGCTCCGTGTACGGAACGGTCTGCCGCGTCGCCGGGTTGTCGGCGAGCCGCTGTTCGAACGCCTGGTAGACCTCCGCGCGCAGCTCCGTGCCGGC
This sequence comes from Streptomyces sp. NPDC001068, assembly GCF_042897315.1. Classification (NCBI taxonomy): domain Bacteria; kingdom Bacillati; phylum Actinomycetota; class Actinomycetes; order Kitasatosporales; family Streptomycetaceae; genus Streptomyces; species Streptomyces sp. NPDC001068. The sequence goes on from NZ_JBIAYD010000009.1 coordinate 188,234, forward strand.
CCGGAGGTCGGCCAGCGCCTGCTCGGCCGGGGACGCGGCGTCCCGGGAGAAGGTCCCGTCGGCCTGGCCGCGCGGGCGGCCGGATGCCCCGAACGGGGTCCGCTCGACCGTCAGCCGCGTGAAGTCCAGCCGCCACTCGGGGCTTTCCCGCCACCGGCTGTGCTCGGCGTCGAGCTTCGCGGCGTCGTCGTAGAGGGTCTGGATCCTCTCCTGGGCGCCGCGCACCGCCGTGCCGACGTCGTCCGGTGTCCGGGCCGCCCTCACCTCCGCGGTGAAGGTGTCCAGGACTTGCCGGCTGTCCTCCCGGAAGGTCCGGCGGGCGTCCGCGGAGCCGATGGACGACGCCCGCGTCTCGACCTGCCCGCGCAGGTCGGCGTCCGCCTCGAAGGTGGCGAACCCCTGCCGTAGCCGCGTCCGCCACGCCTCCTGTTCGGCACGGTGCCGGGGCATCTCCACCTCGTGCACGAGGTCGCGCCGGGCCTGATCGCGTGCGGCGCCGAAGGCGTCGCCGTCCGCCCGCTCCGCCTTCAGCGCGGCTTCGGCGTCGCGGCCGGCCGGACCGTAGACCGTCTGGTGGGCCTGCGCGGCGTCGTCGCGGAAGTCGTCGGCGATCCGGCCGAGGACGTGGCCGTTCAGGGCGTAGCGTCCGGTGACCGATCCGGTCGCCTCGTCGACCTTGCTGGTCAGCTCGTCGAACCGGCGGCCGCCTTCGGCGAGCGCCGCGTCGAAGGCTTCCTCGTAGGCGAGTCGGTCGGACAGGGACCGGGTGTACGGGTCGAGGACCCTGTCGTAGAACTGCGCGTCCCGGGCGTCGAGTTCACCGGCGGACCACTGGCCCTTCTCCGGCATGCCGACGTGTTCCCGGTAGGCGTCGGTGAGCGCCCTGCGCATGTCGTCGCGGACCCGCTCGGCCCGCGAGCCCAACTCGGTTCCCTTACGGGCGTCGAGGGCCGCGTAGAGGTAACTGTCCGCCGTGTCGAGCGCCTTCTCCAGGCCGGAGTGGAGGTCGTGCCTGGCCCCCGTCCGCTCCGTCAACGCCAGGTGCGCCTGGGCCAGTTCGGTGGTGTAGGTGGCCCAGTCCTCGGCGGACAGGTCCTGCGGCCTGCGCGAGCCGAGGATCTGGGCCACCTCGTCGTCGAAGGCCTTGGTGTGGTCGGCGAGCATCCTGTCGGCGACGTCCCGGGAGGCGACGTACCGGTTGTCGCGTATCTCCTCGGCCTGTCGGCGCAGGTCGCGCTCCGCGGCCTTCGCGTCCAGCCTGGCCGCCCAGCGGTCCTGGAGTTCCCCCAGGGCGCGGCTGAACCCGTGGGCCGCGTCGGCGTACTCGGCGCGGGTGAGTTCGCGCACCGGCCTGCCGTCGGACAGTTCGGCGGTGGCCTCGGCGTACTCGTCGAGGAATTCCCCGCGCACCGCGCCGATGTCGTCCGAGGACCGGTCCAGGCCCCTGGAGTCGGCCATGGAGTCGAAGGCGCGGGTGGCGTCCTCGGCCAGCGTCAGCCGGGTCTCAAGGCCACGGGTCAGGGCGTCGAAACGGGAGCGCGCACCGTCGAGGAGGTCCGTCAGGAAGTCCCGGTGCACGAGGGTGCCGTCCAGTTCCAGCCGCTGGGTGAGTTCGTGCAGGCCGGCCGTGAACTCGTCCAGGAAGTCGGTGCGGAAGGCCGCCTCGTCCTTCGGGGAGAACGGGCGCCGGCCGAACAGGGCCTCGGAGACGAACAGGTCCTCCCCGGGGCGGTCCGGGTGGGTCAGCGCGCGGTCGAAGGCGTCCGAAGCGGCGTCGCGCAGCTGACGCACGGCGGCCTCCAGCGCGAACTCCTGGGGAAGGCCCTCGTAGAGACTCCTGGTCGCCGCCTCGCCCTGCCGGGTGGTGAGTTCACCCTGTTCGACGGCGTCCCTGATGCTCTCCATCCGGGTTTCGAGGCGCTGTTTGACCTCCTCCCGCCAGGGACGCGGCTGGGCGCCCTGCGACCTGCTCTCCTCGCGGATCATCCGGTCGGCCAGCGGACGTGCGGACAGGCCGTGGTCCAGGCCGCCGAGGTGCTGCTCCAGCCTGGCGGTCAGCGATTCCTCGAACGCGTGCGTGGCGGGGTCGGATTCACCCGTGCGGGAGAACTCGAAGCGTGCCTCGTCGAAGGCGGCGGCCACGGTGGAGACGAGGTCCTCGGGGACGCTGAGCCTGCGGGCCCACTGCTTCGGTCCGGAACTCTCGTCCGCCGACCGGTGGACGGCCTCGACCAGTTCACCGGCCGAGGGACCCCGGTAGCCGTCGTCCAGCACCGACTCCAGCGCCTTGACGAGTCTGGCCTGCAACGGGGAGTGGGTCACGGCACCGGTCTCGGAGTCCACTCCCACGCGCAGGTCGTCGGCGCGCTTCTCCGGGTGTTCCTCCAGGTACTGCCGGTGTTCGTCCACCGCCTTGCGATAGGCGTCGGCGAGCCCTTCGGCGTAGTGGTCGGAGACCCCCTCGCCCCTCACCACGGCTTCGATGTCGGTGACCGCCTCGGACCTGACCGCCGGGTACTCGTGCGTCAGATCGCCGCGGACGTCCTCGAAGGCGTTCCACAGACGCCGGTTGTGTGCCAGCCGCTCCGCGGCCCGTTCCGCCTCCGCCGCCAGCCTGGCCGCGTAGGTCCCGTCCTGCCGGCGGCTGGACTCCTCGTACGCGGCGTTCTTCGCGGCCGACGTGTCGTGGCGGTAGTCGTACGCGTCCTGCCCGGGCCGGTCCACGGCCGCCTCCGCGGACGGTGCGTCCGCCGCGCGCGCGTCGGTGACGGCGGTGGCCGGCCCGCGGGCCCCCGCCCCGTCCGCCGGGCCCGGGTCCCGGACCCGTCCTGCTCCCTCCTGTCCCGCCTCCGACGCCTCGGACACGTCGGTGGCGTCCGTGGACTTCGCCGCGGCGGACCTCGACGGGTCGGCGGCGGACCTGGGCTCCACCTGCCGCCCGGCGGCCTCCCTGAAGGCCGCGAGCCGCTGCCGTTCCGCCTGGGTGACGTGCGTGGCGGTGTCCGTGGTGACGTGCGTGGCGGCGTCCGTGGTGACGTGCGTGGCGGCGGACTCCCGGTCCGGCGCGGTCCGCCCGGCCCCGGCCTCCTCGGAGCCGGCGGCCGACCGCACCTCGTCCGTGCCCCGCACCCCGTCCGTGCCCCGCCGCGCGTCCGACGCTCCGCCGGGCGCGCCGGTCCGGGTCTGCCCCACCCCGTCGGCCTCGGCCTCGGACCCCGTGCGGGCCGCCCTGGCCGACGCCCCGCGTACGGTCGCGCCGGACGCCTCCACGGGCGTCGTCATGTCCTTCGCCGACGACGCGGACGACGCGGTCGTGGCGCCTTCCTCGCCGGACGCGGTCGTGGCGCCTTCCTCGCCGGACGCGATCGTGGCGCCGTCCTCGCCGGACGCGGACCTGGTGTCGGCCCTGCCCGCGGGCCGCACCTGGCGGCCGCCCGGACCGGCGGCCGACTTCAGCGGCGCGCGTCCCGCGTTCGGCGTCGTGCGCGTCCCCTCGGCGGCACCGGCGCCGCGCTGCCCCTGCTCGGTGCCCGAACGCGCGGCCGTGTCCCCGAGGCCGGCCCGGGCATTGGCCGCGTCCGTCGCGGGGCCGCCGTCCACCGTGCGGCGGGCGCCCTGCTCCCCGGCCGTGGACCTGGCAGCCGTACCGCCCGCGGACTCGAGCGCGCCCGTACGGGCACCGCCGCCGCTCCGCCCGGCCGACGCCTCGCCCGGCGCACCGGCCGGATGCCCGGCCTCCGGCGTCCCGGACGCGGCCGACCGCACCGCGGACGCGGCCTCGTCGGCCGCCACCCCGCGGACGCCCGGGTCCTGCGTCCTGCCGCCGCCGACGGCGTCCGTCGTCGGGCCCGGCGTCCCCGAGGCCGCCTCGTGCGGGGCGGCGGTGGCCGGCTGGGCGTCCAGGTTCGTCCGTACGGCGTGCGGGGCGGCCCCGGATGTCCCCACCGACTCCTGGCCGCCGGTCGAGTGTCCGGCCGTGACGGCGTCCACGGTCCGCTGCGCGGCCTGCGCGGTCCTGGCCACACCGCTGAGGCCGGAGCCGACGTCGTGCAGGACGCCCTGCTCGCCGGCGCCCTGCCTCGCGCCGTCCGCCGCGCCGCTCGTGACCGGGTTCGTGTCCCCTCCGGTCGTCCCGGTCCTCTGCGCGGGCTGTACGGGCTGGGTGGCGCCGTCGCCGCCCGTCCTGACCGCCGAGGAACCGCCGGGCGAGGCGCCCGCGTCCACCGGGGTCACCTTGTCCGGAACGGCTGTCCCGCCACCGGTGCTCGGACCGTCACCGGTGCTCGGACCGTCTCCGGTGCTCGGGCCGTCACCGGTGCCGGTCGTCGTCACCTTGGCGGGGGTCGGCGCCGGAGCCGTGTCCACCGACGTGCGTGCCGTGGTGCCCGTGAGCGTCCGGGTCACCGTGGAGTTGACCTCGACGTCCGAGGACAGCGTCAGGCCGGACTTGGTGAGGCCCTTGGAGGAGTCGGCGATCGTCCCGCTGACGGAGGTGACGGACGTGACCGAGGACGGCAGGGTCAGGCCCGTACCGGTACCGGCGCCCGTCGGGGAGGTGCCGGCCGAGGTTCCGACGTCGCCGGTGCCGACGTTCACGTCGGGAACGTTCACGTCGGCCTTGGGAACGGTCAGCTTGTCCTTGGCAAGGCCGGCCAGGCCCTTGGTGGCGGTGGCCACGGCGATGCCGATCCCGCCCCACAGCACCATGTCCGAGATGAAGCCCGGGATCTGCTCCAGGGAGGTGGGGACGGGAATGAGCTGCTGGGCGGTGGTCTCCAGGCCCGCGGCGGCGTTGCCCGCCGCCACCGAGGCCGCGTTGACTCCCATGAACTCGATGCCGAAACGGGCGACGTTCCCGGTGACGCCCGCCATCGTCACGACCCAGTCGGGCAGGGTGTCCCCGATCACGCTGACGGCGGAGCCGACGAACTCGCCGACGTTCGCGGCCATGGTGCCGATCGACTCGACGGCGCCGGCGATGATCTCGCCGACCCTGCCCATCACGGAGAGCGCGGCTCCCAGCAGGCCGAGGAGTTCGGGGGCGGCGAACAGGAGAGCCCCCAGGAAGACACCGACCAGGCCCGCGATCAGCTCCGCCAGCGCCTGTTTCGCCAGCGTCTCCTCCTGCTCGGTGCGGAGCATGGCGTAGTAGTTGATCATCTCGCCGGTGTCCCAGAACTCCTCGATGATGTTCATCACCGATTCCCGCTGGTCCGCGAACGCCTGGGTCATGTACATCTCGGCGTCGCCCCGCCACGCCCCGAGGTTCAGGTCGAATTCCGCGCTGGTCATCCTGGCGGCCTGCTCGTCCAGGAAGTCACCGAAGTCGATGAGGGCGTTGCCGAGTTCGTAAACGGGATCGGGATCCCAGTTCTTGTCCTGGAACATCGACTCAGACATGATCGGGGCTACCTCAGAATCCGGTTTCGTTGACCGCGGTGGTGTGGTAGTTCTGGTCCGGCCCACCGCTCGGCTGGTCCACGGTGTCGCTCGGCGAACCGGAGGAGGCCGAGTCGCTGTCGGCCTGCACTATCCCGGTGTGGAAATTCAGGAACATCGTCTTTACGGCGCCCTCGCACTGGGCGTAGTTCTGCGCGGCCTTGCCGATGCCCGCGGTCAGGGTGTTGAGAACGCCCTTGGAGGGTTCCGCCTGCGTGCCGTAGAGCTGCTCCGTCACCGTCGTCCAGCGGGTGTTGAAATCGTCGGCGACGTCCGCCGCGTCCCCGGTCCAGGAAAGCCTCAGTTCACCCAGGGAGTTCATGATGTCGGCGAGCGCGTCGCTGATGTTCTGGCCGGCCGCGTTCACCTGGTCGCAGGCGGCGGTGAGACCGTTCGGATCCACCGAGATCGTGACGGCGTTGTAGTCGTGGGGGATGTGCGACATGGTCCGATCTCTCCTCAGGATCCCGACGAATTGGCGACGTTGGCGGTCTCGGCCGAGATGTAGTTCTCTTTGCTGGTCATCATTCGTTCGATCATGTCGGTGAGAAGATCCTGGAGATCCGTCATGACTTTGGTGACCTGCGCGGAGACATCGCTGAACGAATCGCCCGCGGGGCTCCGCCAGGCGTCCTCGACGGCGCGGTACTGGTCCTGGATGGTGTCGATGTTGTCGCCGATCACGTCGGCCCGGTCGCGGACCAGGGTGATGGACTCGCCCAGCTGACCGATGTCGACGGCCCAGGCCGCCGGGGTCATCACCGTCGTACCGTCGGCGAGCAGGTAGGAACCGTCGCTCTGCAGGGTGGCGCTGTCGACGCCGTCGTCGGTGACGAGGTAGGTGGAGCCGTCGGACGCGGTGAAGATGCCGGTCTGGGTGTCGAGGGTCCCGCTGAGCACGGTGCCGTCCGCCAGGACGACGGTGGTCCCGTCGGAGGAGTAGAAGTCGCCGCCCGACATGTAGCCGTACAGGACCGTGCCGTCGGGCAGTGTCCTGGTCACGCCGTCCTTCAGGAAGCTGCCGTCCGGAGTGCTGATGCCGTGCTCGACCTCGCCGTCCGACGAGACGTAGACGGTGCCGTCCTGGGAGATCCAGCCGCCGTCCTGGGTGGCGCTTCCCAGCAGCGTCCGGCCGTCGACGGTCCGTGAGACGAGGAACTGCCCGTCCGCCGTGGTCTGTCCGTTCAGGACCGTGCCGTCGGGCTGGATCTCGACGGTGCCGTCCTCGGACACCCACGTCCCGTCGCTCAGGACGCTTCCGTAGACCTGCCGGCCGTCGACGGTCCGCGTCTGACCGTTGGGCAGGAACGTTCCGTCCGGGGAGGTCAGCCCGTTCACGACCTCACCCGCCGGAGAGACGTAGACCGTGCCGTCCTGCGAGATCCAACCGCCGTCCTGGGTGTCGGTCCCCAGCAGCGTCTGTCCGCCGACGGTGCGCGGGGTGAGCGACGTGGTGTCGGAGGCCGACTCCTCGGACTCTCCGGAGGCGGTCCCCTCGGCCGAGTCCCCGGAGTCCGCGGAATCCACGTCCGCGGAATCCACGGGATCCACCGAATCCGGCGAATCCACCGGGTCCGAAGCGGGGGTCCCGTCCTGGCCGGTGCCGTCGTCCGCGACCGTCGTGGTCGGGTCGTCCCCGCCCTGCGTGTCGCCGTCCGCCGTGAACGACCCGTCGGGCGAGGTCTGCCCGTGTTCGGTCACACCGTCCGGCGAGACGTAGACCGTCCCGTCCTCGGAGATCCACCCCCCGTCCTGTGTGTCCGACCCCCACACCGCCTGCCCGTCGACCGTGCGCTCCGTGAGGAACAGCCCGTCCGACGACGTCCGCCCGTGCTCGACCACACCACCGGACGTGACCATCGTCGTCCCGTCCTCCGACAGGAACGACCCGTCGTCCAACCCGGTCCCGTAAACGGTCTGCCCATCGATCTGCCGCACCTCGCCACCGGCCAGAAACGACCCGTCCGGCGCCGTCAGACCACGCTCCACCTCACCGTCCGACGAGACATGGACCGTCCCGTCCTGCGAGACCCACCCCCCGTCCTGCGTGTCCGACCCCCACACCGCCTGCCCGTCGACCGTGCGCTCCGTGAGGAACAGCCCGTCCGACGACGTCCGCCCGTGCTCGACCACACCACCGGACGTGACCACCGTCGTCCCGTCCTCCGACAGGAACGACCCGTCGTCCAGACGGGTCCCGTAGACCTCCGCGCCGTCGACGACGCGCATCTCACCGTCGGGCAGGAACGCGCCGTCCGGCGCGGTCAGACCGTGCTCGACCGTGCCGTCGCCGGAGACGTGGACCGTGCCGTCCTGGGAGATCCAGCCGCCGTCCCGGGTCTCGGAGCCCAGCAGATGCCGGCCGTCCACGGTCCGTTCGGTGAGGTCCTGGTCGTTGGACGTGGCCGGGCCGGGATCCGTGTCGCCGGGGTCCGGAGCGGTCTCCGTACGTCCCGCTCCCCCGGATTCCGGTGCGGTGGGGGTGGAGGCCGACCCCGTTGTGCCGCCCGCCCCGCCCTCGTGCGGCGCGGGCGCCGGTGCCGGGAGCCGTGCGCCGCCGGTGTCCGCGTGATCCGCCGGAGTGGCGCCCACACCGTCCGCCGGGCCGTCATGGCGCTGGTGGTTCCGGTGGCCGTCGTGGCCGTTCGCGTGGGTCCCGCTGGTCGTCGGGGAGAAGAAGTCCCTGTCCAGGTGGATCAGCGACCCGTCCTCGGGTGATCGACCCGCCTCACCGGGAACGGCCACCCGGCCGTCGTACATCCGGTCCGCCGGCGCGGAGTCCGGCGAGTCCGCGAGGCCGGCGGCGGCCGTGCCATCCGGTGCCGGGGCGGCCGTCGCCCTCCCGGGTTCGAACAGCTCGCGGTCCAGGGGAATCAACGCCTCGCCGTCGGTGTGCGCGTTCGCCATCTCGCCCCGTCTCCCCGTTCTCCCCGCACGGTCGGCCACTCCCTGGGTGTCCGCACGCCAAGAGTCCTGCCACGGCAGGGGATTTCGTAGTTCCTCGTTCCTGACGGCGGGGACGTCCTGGAACGGGGACGTCGAGCCGCGCGCGCTGTCCCGGCACCATGGACAGGACGATCCGGAACGCCGACGACCGAAGTGAGCGGGGTGTCCCATGGGTGACAGCGACGGCGACGACGTGACCCCTCACGCGTCGAAGTACCAGAGCGACCCCTGGGTACCGAACGTGGACCCGGACGCGAGCGATCACGGCGACGAGGAGGACGCGGCCGAACAGTACGCCGAGATCTACGGGGTCACGGCGACGTCCGACCCGACCGACGACTCGGACGACCCGCCGGGCGAGCTGGTGACCATGCCCAAGCTGAGCATGGCCTACACCACCTCGCCCGACCTGGTGCCCAGCGATTCGGCCGGCGGCGGCTCGGACGCCCTGCCCACGCTGCCGGACGGCAACCCCTTCTCGATCGACCTGGGCGCGTTGCGCGGCGCGGAGCAGACGTTCCTCGACGCCGTCTCCAACGTGACGAGCGCGTACGAGGCGCTGCGGGCCAAGGTGCAGGGCGCCATCGACGATCCCTCCCTGTTCGGGCAGGACAACGGTCATTACGAGGCCAGCGGCCCGCACGGCACCCTGCAGTGGCACAAGGACGAACTCGCCGAGAGCGGCGCGCAGTTCGCCGAGGCGATCAATCCGCAGCTGACGAAGGTCATGCAGGACGGTGCCGGCGGCATCGAACTGATGGGCACCTTCACCGCGTTGCTGAACAACGCCGGCCAGACCTACGCGGCGGCGGACGCGAAGTCGTCCATGGACCCGACCGCCGAGCAGGCGGCGCAGCAGAGCGACGCGGACTCGCCCTCGTCGATCTAGTGCTGTGACCGGAAGGGTTCACCGGCTCGCGAAGCCCGGCGAACCACCGGCCGGCGAACGTCCCGCCGACGCCGTCGGCACACCTGTTCCTCCGGGTACTCCGCCGAGGCCCCGGGCCGGGGGCACGAAGTCGGCCCGGGGCGAACCGGCGGGGCGGCCGTCAGGTCCCTCGACGGTCCTCGGCGACGGCGGGCAGGTCGTCCGGCAGCAGGGTCACCAGGTCGTCCGTGGTCGGCTCCACCAGTTCCACGACCCGTTGCGCGTGGCGTTCCGTCATGCGCTGGAAGATCTGGCGGGCGGTACGGCCGTTGCCGAAGCGGTCGTCGCGGACGAGCGCGCCGAAGTAGCCGAGCAGGGCCGCACGGGTGTCGGCCGGCAGCTCGTACTCGTGCCTGGCCGCGTGGAACTCGACGATCCGGCTCAGTTCCTCGCTGCCGTAGTCGTCGAACATCAGGGTGCGGGTGAAGCGGGAGGCGAGGCCCGGGTTGACGTCGACGAACCGTTCCATCTCGTCTGGGTAGCCGGCCACGATGACGACGACGTCGTCCCGATGGTCCTCCATGAGTTTGACCAGGGTGGCGATGGCCTCACGGCCGTAGTCGTTGCCCTGGCCTGCGGGGGTGAGGGCGTAGGCCTCGTCGATGAACAGGACGCCGCCGAGGGCTCGTTTGAAGACCGCGGTGGTTCTGGGCGCGGTGTGCCCGACGTACTCCCCGACCAGGGACCCGCGGTCCGCTTCGATCAGGTGGCCGCGGGAGAGCAGTCCGAGGGCGGCGAGGATACGGCCGTACAGGCGCGCCACCGTCGTCTTGCCGGTGCCGGGGTTGCCTGCGAAGACCAGGTGGCGGCTGAGCGGCGGCGCGGCGAGGCCCGCCTCGGTGCGCTGCCGGACCAGCTGCATGACCTTGACCATGGTGCTGACGTCCTGTTTGACGCTCTCCAGGCCGATCAGGCCGTCCAGTTCGGCGATCACCTCGGTGAGGCTCTCCGCTCGGGTCCGCCGGGTTCCGGTGCTCCTGGGCTCCGGGGCCCGGGAGCCGCCGGCGCGGCCGCCGGGTGCCACCGCGACCGCTCCGGGGCCTTGCGCGGGCAGCGGCTCGGCGCCTTCCCGGGCCTCCTCCGGCATCGTGCTGATCTTCACGTCGTCGACCCGGCAGCGTTCGATGGCGGGGTCGGCGCCGTCGGCGAGTTTGAGGTCCTCGTCGGTGTCGTGGATGCGGCAGCCGCGCAGCAGGGGTGTCGCCGCGCTGCCGATGTAGACGGCGGGGAAGCCGGTGGCGCTGATGTCGCAGTCCTCGAAACGGCCGGCCGCGTGGTCGGCGACGTACAGGCCGTTCTTCGCGGTGTCGGTGACGGTGGTGCCGCGGACCCGGGGCGCGGCCTTCGCCTGGACGACGAGGCCGGTGCCCTTGGTGTCGGTGATGGAGCAGTCGGTCAGCCAGGCGCCGGCGCCCTCGCGGACGAAGACGCCGGCCGCGCCGGTGCCGGTGACACGGGTGTCGACGACGAGCGCGCAGGTGCCCGCGCCGATGTCGATGCCGACGCCGGTGCAGGAGCTGACGGAGCAGTCGTCGAGGAGCGGGCGGTGTTCGGTGCGCAGGCCGATGCCGGTGGCGGCCTTGGTGATCCGGCAGCCGCGGGCGGCCAGGTCACCGCCGTCGACCTCGATGCCGCACAGCCCGGTGTCGTCGATCCGGATGTCGGTGAGGGTGAGCAGGGCCTGGTCCACGCTGCGCAGCCCGTGTTCGGGGGTGCCCTGGACGCGGCTGTCGTGCAGGGTGACCCGGCTGCGGTCGCCGGCGTGCACCCCGGTGAAGGCGGAGACGGTGACGGCGCAGTCGGTGACGGTGAGGTGGGCGGTGTCGGAGGCGTAGACGCCGTTGGCGCCGGAGCGGGTGAAGGCTCCGCCCCGGACCTCCACCCGTGCCTCGCCGCCGGCCGCGAGTCCGGAGCCGGTGGTGTCGCTGGTGGTGGTGTCGTGCAGCCGCAGCCGGCCGGCGCCGGTGGCGACGACACCGGCCGCGCGGATGTCGCTGATGCGGCAGTCGACGAGTGAGGCGACGGCCCGGCCGGTGACATGGACGCCGTCCCGGCCGGTGCGGGCGATCTCGCAGCCGCGCAGCGCGACCCCGAACTCGCCGCCCGCGGACGGTGCTTCACCGCCGGTGTCGTCGTCTGGGGCGGTGTCGGCGCCGGCGTCGCCGGTGATGACGACTCCCCCGGCCTCGCTGTCCCCGATCCGGCAGGTGCGCAGCACGGGCCGGGCGCTGTCGTCCACGGCCACGGCGGCCGCCCCGGTGTGGGTCACGGCGCAGTGCTCCAGGGCGGCGCGGGCGGCGCCGGTGACGCGGACGCCGTGGCCGCCGGTGCGGGTCACCGAGACCCGGGTGAGGGCGGGGGCGGCGCCGTGGTCGACGAGGACGCCGACGGCCTCGACGTCGCTGATGCCGGTGTTCTCGACCACGGCACGGCTGTCCCCGGCGAGATGGAGGCCGATGCCGCCGGTGTGGTGGAGTTCGCAGTCCCGGAAGACGGGGGCGGCGGTGCCGGTGACCCGCGCGCCGGCGCCGGTGATCTCGCAGCCGGAGATCTCCACCGCCCCGGCGGTGACCAGGACGGCCGGCTCCGGGCCGCGGCCCTCGATGACGAGGTCGTGCACCCGGCCGCCGGAGCTCCGCACGGTGAGCGCGGGCCCGTGGGGGCCCGCGACGATCCGCACCGTGCCGCGGCCCTTCTCCGCGGCGATCGTGACGTCGCGGTCCAGCACGACGCTCTCGGTGTAGGTGCCGGGCTGGACTGAGATGACGGCACCTTCGGGAGCCTCCCGGACGGCGGCGACGATGGTCTTGTACGTGCCCCAGCCGCGGGGGGCCACGCGCAGCCCGGCCGTCATGTCGAGGTGCAGGTGAGCCGCACCTGCGCGGCGGCGACGTGGACGCCCTGGGCCACGTCGGCGCTCTCCGCGCCGGCGTCCACGAGCCTGACGGTCACCCGGCCGGTGCGGACGGTGAACGGGGGCGAGGTGAACCAGCGGCCCTGCTGCTTCCTGCCGACCTGGTCGACCATGAAGCCGCCGAGCGCCTCGGGCTGCCTGCCCGCCCCACCGCCCGCGGCGTAGTCGTCGCCGTAGTAGTAGAAGTAGGCGGGTGAGCCGCCGACCAGGGTGCGGGAGGAGTTGGTGGGCACGAAGCTGGAGAGCCGGCAGGAGGCGACCGTGAAGCGGGAGCGGAAGTCGTACTTCCACAGGGCGTACCGGGTGGCGTCGAAGGCGCTGGACTTCCCGGAGACCGGCATCGAGAGGTAACCGCCGGTGCAGGCCTCCCCGGTGTAGCCGCCGCTGTCCGACTGGGTCCAGGCGGTGGTGCCGTCCGCGTCGGTCCCGGTGGAGTAGCCGTAGGCGGCGAAGCCGGTCGAACCGTCGCTGCTCGCCGCGCAGTCGGGGCCGGCGATGGCCTTCCAGGTCTGCCCGGGGCTCTGGCCGCCGGCCTGGTAGGGCGTGGCGTCCGGGCTGGGGGCGATGGGTTTGACCTCGCTGGGCAGGGCGAAGGCCGGGCCGCCGAGCGCGCCGTACACCAGTGCGCCGAGGGCGACGGCCAGGAGCGTGGAGACGCTCACCACGAGCATGCGTCTACCGGTCCGCCCCCGCGGGTCCTCCGGCCGTACGGATTCGGCGAATGCGGAGGAGAACTCACGCCAGTCCTCTTCAATCATGCGGGAATGCACTCCTCGAGGTCGAGTGAATGAACAATCGCGGGAAAGGCAGATGGAGAATGACGCCGGGGCGAATGGCCGCGGTGCGGGCGCACGGGTGGGCTACTCGGCCGCAGGGCACCCGACTTGAGTTACGTAGGAGGTCACGGGCAGGTTCACGTGTTTTCTCTCACCGGTCCCGGAGCGGGGGTGGGGGCTGACGCGGCGGCTACGTTCTTGCTCAGGAACTCACCGGAACTGGCAATGGCAGGAGCGCAATGTCCCCCCAGATTTCTCAGATCGCCGTTGTCGAACAACACCCCCTGGTGCGCCTGGGCCTGGAGACGCTGCTCTCCGGCAGTGCGCTGCTGCGGGTGGTCGCGCTGGCCGCGGATCCGGCGGAGCTGCCGCGGGCCGACGCGCAGCGCCCGGATGTCGTCGTCTACGGCGCTCCGCCCCAGCCCGGACCGTCGCTGGCCCAGACGGTCGCCGCGCTGGCGGCCCGCGGCCGGGTGCTGGTGGTCGCGGACTTCGCGGGCCGGCAGCCGGTCACCGACGCGCTGCGTGCCGGAGCCTACGGCTGTGTCGGCAAGCAGGCGGGCGAGCAGGAACTGCTGCGCGCGGTGGAGACGGTCGCGCTGGGCGGCCTGCACATCGCGCCCGGTCTCGCCACCCGGCTCCACCACGAGCTGCGGCAGCCCGCCGGCGCTCCCGCCCCGGCGCTCGCCCACCGGGAGCGGGAGGCGCTGCGGCTGCTGGCCACGGGGCTGACGCACGGCCAGATCGCCCGCCGGATGGGGCTGACGGAGGCCACCGTCAGCACCTACGTGAAGCGGATCAGGAACAAGCTGAACGTCCGCAACAAGGCCGACCTCACCCGGAAGGCGATCGAGCTGGGCCTGCTCCAGGAGGGCGGGTTGCGCGGCGCGGCGCCTGCCGACGGCGGCCGCTCCGGTGCCGCGTACTCCCCTGCCGGTGCCGTTCCCGGCTACGCCCCCGCCGGGTACTCCTCCGCCGCCTGACATCCCGCCGCGCCCGCTCCGCGGCAAGTCCCCACGCTCCCGGGCTCTTTCGTGACCGCGGTCCCGCACCTTCGTACGGGTCCGCGGTCACGGTCGTATGTGACGGATGATCAGATGTGGTGTCCCAGGCCGACGACGGCGCCGAAGGCCCCGAACGTCGCCACCGCCAGGGCGACGCTCGCCCCGGCCAGTACCGAGCCGAGTCCGGCCAGCCAGCGGGGCCGCGCCATCGCCGGCAGGTCGGGGCGCCGCATCATGCGCCGGAACCCGTAGACCAGGAGCACGGCCGCGGCCAGGGCGCTGGACACGGGGCCCGGCCAGCTCCCGGAGCCGAGGCGCTCGGGGCCGGTGACGAGCAGCGTGAAGAGCCCGGCCGTACCGGCGGCCAGCAGCGGCACCACCTCGGCGAGCAGCCGGGCCGACCCCGCGCGCAGCAGCACCGCGAACCCCAGCAGCCCGGCCGCGAGGTTGGCGTACGGGGAACCGGAGGCCGCCATGACGACGAGCCCGCCGCCGAGGACCAGGCTCAGGGTGCCGCTCCAGGCCACCAGCAGGACGGTCGCGGCGCGCACGGCGCGGGCCACTTCGTCGTCACGGGGCTGCTCCTGCACCCGCATCCGCACCCGCCGCCAGGTGAAGGCCACCGTGCCGCTGACGGCCGACGGCACCACGGTGAGCAGGGCGAAGGCGACCGCGGTGACCACGCAGGCGGCCTGGACCGGGTCGGCCCGCAGCGCCGCGAGGCCGACGCCGAGGACCGTCGCGACGGCGGCCGTGAACACGGTGGCCGAGGTGGTCACCGCGGGGGCCGTCGCGGCGGCGAGGAAGGCGCCCAGCAGCGCGCCGACGGCCAGGGCCGCGACGGCGAGCCCGGTCCGCGTCATGACACCGTCCAGACCGAGCCGTCCGGTGCCCTGGCCCAGAGCGGCGGACCAGGCGCACAGGGCGAGGGCGGGTACCGCGCACAGCGCCATCGCCGTGCGCAGGGCCGCCGGGACGGGCCAGGCGCGCTCCCCCGCGACCCACGCGGCCACGGGCGGCACCAGCCCCGCGGCGAGCGCGAGGTCGACCAGGACGCCCGCGTCCGGCCGGTGCCGGACGGCGAGCACGGACAGGGTGGCGACGAGCCACGCGAGGGCGAGCGCGGTCAGGGTGTACGTCCGGGCGCGGGAGTCCCACCGGCGGTCCAGGACGCCCTCGGAGACCTCGGCGACGCGTTCGGCGACGTCGTGCACGACCGGGTCGTCCAGCTCGTCGGCGGTGGCGTCACGCAGGTAGAGGACCTGCCCGTCGGTGACGCCCAGTTCCGACAGCGACCACTCCGGGGCGAAGGCACTCCCGGTCGCCGCGCCCAGGGTCCAGGCCGCCGGCATGATGTCGGACTCGCGCTGGTCGCACAGGCGCGCCAGGGTGTCCGCATAGCTCACGATCGGGGCGCCGGCCGGGACCGCGAGGTCCACCTTGCGGCGCTCGCCGACGACGGTGATACGGCAGTGCTCATCCACGATGACGATTCCTCAGGGGACGCAGGGGTGTTCCGTAGCCGGGGCGGCGGTCAGCGGTGCTGCCAGGTACGGGAGTTGGCCCACTCGGCCTCGGAGTAGTTGTTCCAGTTGACGTGCATCGCGTTCGCGATCTCGCCGAGCACGCCGCCCGGGCCGAAGAGGCCGTTGGCGGCGTAGTTCCACTCCGCCTCCAGCCCTTCGAAGTACTGCTGTGCGGCGCCGTTCCAGTCGCCGCCGGCGAGGACCGGCTGGAGTTTGCTGATGAGGGCGTGGAGCTCGTCCGCGATGGTCTGGGCGACTCCGTTGATGTGCGTGCCCGCGCCGGCGAGTTCCTCCTTGACCATGAGGTTCGCGCCGTCGACGTTTCCTGCCATGACTCACTCCCTGGTGGTGACGGATGCCGGGTACGGCGGTCCGGGACCGCCGATATGACGAGGCGTCAGCTGAGGTTGGCCTTCGACAGACCGGCCTCGATGTTGTTGATCGAGGTGATGTTCTGCTGTTCGGTGTCGGTGTAGTTGACGTAGTTGCCGCGCAGACCGCCGGCGATGTCGGTGAGCGCGTCGTGGAGCATGCGGGAGTAGATGTCGTACTCCTGCATGAGGGCCTGGAAGGTGTCCTGCGCGATGCCCTGCCACCAGCCCTCCATGTTGACGACGTAGGTCCTGAGGTCGGAGAGCCGGCCCTGGATCTCGGCCGCCGTGCTGTCGCAGGACGTCGCCGCCAGCGAGATCTGCTCCGGTGTCACCTTGAAGTCGGTCACCGTGATGCTCCTGTCCGGGTGGACTGATACCGGTCCACTTCAGCGTCGCAGCGGGGCCAGGACCCCGACAGATCCCCGTTCCGGTGTCCCCGGCCGAAGACGCGGGGCGTGCGACGGTGGGAGACGGCGGGGAACGGCGCGTACCTCAGGGACCCTCGCCCACCGGTCCGGCGCAGCGTTCCGGCCAGCCCGCGCCGTCGCTCCGGCCGCCCCGGTCTCGCAGCGCCTCGTCCAGACCCGCCAGCGCGGCCCGGTCGGCCTCGCCCGGTTCGGCGTCGGCGGTGCTGCCCGGCGCGGACGCCGGCGCCCCGCCCGAGGCGGGCAGTTCCCGCAGCAGGACGACCGGGGACGGGCCGGTGCGCCGTACGTCGAGGACCACGAAGGGCGTGCCGGGGGCGAACACCACCTCCGGGACCTCCTCGGGCCCTTCGGGGTCGTGGAACAGCGGCCGGGCGAGCCGGCCGGTCACCGACCAGACGGCGTACCGGGGGCCGCGCGGCCGCTCCGCCGCCCCGGCGGCCCGCACACCGCTGAGCGGGGCACGGTCGCGGAGCACGGTGCCGGGGCGCAGCGGGTCGTTCTCCGGGTCCTCGGCATCCGGCGGCGCGGAGCCCGCGCCCCGCAGGACCGCGCCCCGGTGCGTCGGCAGCCGGCGCAGCCCCGACACCAGACAGGCGGCGAACGGCAGGAGCCGGTCGTCGCGCCCTCGGCAGGCCGCGGCCACCGCACGGTGGTCGAGCAGGCCGTGCTCGTCGTCGAGGTAGAGCATAAGTGCCGTCAGGTCCGCCTCGGCGGCCTCCCGTTCGGCGTCGGGCAGGGCCGGCAGCCGGCCGAGCGCCCGCGCGACGGCGGGCGCGTGCCGTTCCCAGGCCGGCCCGGCGAGCAGCCGCAGCGCGGTGTGCTCGGCGGGGCTGCTGCGGTGACCGGCCCGCAGGAAGGACCTGGCGGGCGCCGGCCGTGCGGGTTCCGGGCCGTCCGCGCGGGACGCGCCTACACCGGGTGCGGGCTCGTTCACGGAGCCGAAGCCGGAGCCGGAGCCGGTGCCGAAGCCGGAGCCGGGCGCGGACGCGCCGGTACCCTGCCACCGGCGGCTCAAGTACTCCCACGCCTCGTCGAGATCGGGACCGGCGGGCGGGTCGGGGACCGCCGGCTCCCGGGGTGCCGCGGTCTGCTCCCGCCCACCGATCACCTGCTCCCAGACTCCGCTGAGATCGGGCGCGGCGACCGGATCGGCCGAGGTGCGCGGTACGACCGCGCCGGCGGCCGGGGAGGCGGCGGAGCCGGCCACGGTGCGGGGTACGGCTCGCGACGCTTCGGCGACCGGGGCATCCGCGTACCGGACGACCTCGGCCCCGCCGGCCGTGGACGGTGCCGGGGCGGCCTCGGTGCGCACGCCGTGCCGGGTCGCCAACGCGCGGAGTGCGGGAGCGTCGGCCGCGGTGCGGCCGTGCACCTGGAGCAGGGCGCTCGCCGGCACCCGCGGCGGCAGCGAGCCGAACAGGACGTCCAGCGCGGGCCACAGCGAGGGGTCGGGCCGCTCCCCCGGGACACCGGCCTCGACGACCGGTCCGTCCGGGCGGACCGCGAGCCCCGCGGCGGGTCCGTCGGCACCTCGCCGGCCGACCCGGAGCCCCGCCCGGGTCACCGTCACCTGCCAGCCCTCGGTGAGCCGCACCGCGCCGTCCGGCTCACCGTCCGCGCCCGGAAGCGGTGCGGCACAGCCCAGCAGCCGTGGTTCCCGGTGGGGGTGGACCTCGGCGGCGTTCACGAACGGCAGCCAGCCGGGGGCGCCGTCCGCCCCGAGCACGACGGAACGCACCCCGCGGGCGCCTGCGGACGGACCGTCGGTGAGCAGCGGCAGCCCGGTGGCGACCAGCACCGGGGCACCGAGCCGGTCGGCCACGCGACAGCCGAGCGGCAGCAGGTCGCCGGGACCACCGGGCGCCAGCCGCACGCCGTCGCGCACCGGTCCGGGCAGGAGGGACAGCACACCGGCGACGTCGAGCGCCGCCGCCTCCTCGTCCTCCGGCAGGCCGGTCACCACCACGGTGAGCCGACGGGGATCGAGCGGAACGGTGTGGTGGAGGTCGCCCGGTGCCGAGGCGGGCGAGCGTGCCGGGCGCAGCAGCAGGCCGGCCGGGATCCGCTCGATCACGTGTCCGCCCGCGGTGTGTCCGGGTACCGCGTCGAGGGCCTGCTCCCACGCCGGCCTCGGGCAGCGGGCGCCGATCGGCACCGGAGCGGCGCCGGGAGCGAACCCCAGCCATCCCCCGGGCGCGTACAGCGAGCCGCCGGGTACCGGGTGCACGGCGTCGGCGGGAGCCTCCACGGTGACATTCCAGCCGTCGGCGACCTGCCGGGCCAGCGCCGGTCGTCCGGGCCGTTCCCCGCCCGTGCCCGGCATCGCCAGGCGTACGGCGGTACGGCCGGACGCGCGCAGTCCGTCGAGCAGTCCGCCCAGGGCGCGCCGGAAGCCGGCCCGTGCCATGGTCCCCGGGTCGGCGAGCAGCGTCACCGTCGGGTCGCCGGACCAGCGCAGCACCCTGGCGAGGTCGTCGGCCTCCACGCCGCCGGACGAGGTGGGGGCACCGGACCGGAGCACCAGCAGCCGGTCGTGTTCCTCGACGCGTACGGCCGCGTCGTCCACGCCGGCCCCGCCGGTGGTCGTCCCAGCCATCTCGCTCACTTTCGGTTCGTCGTCGCGGTGCGGTGCGCGCCGCGCCGCCGGTGCGTACGTCGGACGGGCGATCGCGGATCCGCGCACCGGCTCCGTGCCCGCGCTCCCGGTCCGCCGCGCATCAGGCGCGTCCCGCCACGGCCGAGCACGAGGTGACGTTCGCGTGGTCGTCGTCCCGGCCTGCGAGCGACGGCCGCGGTGTCAGGACACCGGTGGCCCTCGCCTGTCCGGCCGCCGCCACCGCAACCCTGTCCCGTGACGGCACCGCCCGCCACGTCCGCGCAGAGGCGGCAGCACCGCCGACGGCGCCGTCGGCGGCACCGGCGGGTGGGGGCGTCCGCGGTTCCCCGACGGCCGGAAGTCTCCGCGTCCCGCCGCCGGCCGTGGGGGTGCCCTGGTCACCGAGCACCGGGTCACCGAGCACCTGGTCACCGGCGGCCGGAGGGGTCCGGTGGTGTCCGTCGGGCGTCGGCGCGATCATCGGCGGGGTCGTCACGGGAACCCGTACGGCGTGCGGCAGGTGCGGCGCGGACGGGGTGGCGTGCGCGGCCTCCAGCTGCTCCCGGTAGCGTTCCGCGGCCCGCAGCCAACGGCCGTCCGGGCCCGGCACCTTCTGCCGCAGGGAGACGATCGACGGCGCGATGCGCAGGGCGAGGGAGATGTCGGGGGTGTCCCGCCAGCAGGCGTCCGCGTTGGCGGCGGCCTGCTCCGCGTCCACGCTGTCCATGCCGTTGGTCACCAGCAGGCTGAACGCCACCCGGCGGTAGAGGTCGGCCGCGAGGGCGTTGTGCCCGGCGAGCCGCATCACGTGCGCCCTGATCTGGCGGATCTGCAACGAGGTGGGGTGCTCCGAGCCGTGCGTGGTGAACGCCTCGCGTTCGAGTGCGGTGGCGAGGGCCGTGGCGTCGTCGTACCGGCCCCCGTTCGCGGCCTGCACGATGCCGCCGATCCGCTCGCGGTAGCGGTGGAACCCGTCCGGCACCGGTGCCGGCGCCGACGTGGTGACGGCGGTCTCGGAGGACGCGATCCCGGAGGACGCGGTGGCGGCGGGCGCGGTGGCGGCGGGCGCGGTGGCGGCCGGTACCGGCAGGCCTTCCGGGTCGGCGCCGGCGGTGGCCGGCCACAGCATCCGGACGCCGTGCCGCACCGCGAGCCCGCGCAGCACCCGGCTCTCCTCGGCCGAGCGGCCGGGCGCGTGCAGGACGGCGTGTTCGCGTGCCCCGGGATCGAGGTGGTCGAGCAGTTGCGACAGGGCCGACCAGCAGGTCTCGTCGAGGGGCTGGTCCGAAGGAAGGATCTCCACGGCGAGTTGGTCGGCGCGCACGGGCCGGTCGGCGACCGGCGGGAGCTGCCCCACGGGCCCGAGAGCGAGCCCCGACCGGATCGTGGTGACCTGCCAGCGCTCCGACAGCCGGACCGCACCGGCGTCGTGCTCCTGCGCGCCGGGCACGGGCGAACGCCGGCGCAGCGGGCGGGGGCCTGGAGCCTCGCCGTCGCCGCCGGACGCGGCCGGCCGGCAGACCACGGCCTCGACGTAGGGCCGCCAGGTGGGCCGGCCCGTGGCGTCGACCAGGACCGGCCCGGGAACCACCGCGGCGTCCGCCCCGGGGGCGGTGGCGTCCCGGGCCGCCAGCGGCAACCCGGTGACCACCTCCACCTCGGTGCCCAGGGCGTCGGCGACCTGCTGGACGGTGGGCAGCAGGTCGCCTCCGGCGCCGGGGGCGACGCGCACCCGGGCACGCACCGCGGGCGGCAGCGCGGCGAGCAGCGCGGCCAGCTCGTCGGCGGGGACGTCGCCGCCCTGGCCCGGCACACCGACCAGCACGGTCGGGTGGACCGGGTCGACGGGCACCGCGTGGCACAGGGCACCGGGGGCGGGCGCCGGGGCCCCCGGGGGCTGGAGCAGTACACCGGCGGGCACGGGGTGGACGGTGTGTCCGCCGGCCGTGCGGCCGGGCAGCGCCGCGAAGGCGCTCTGCCAGCCGGGGGCGGGGTGGCGGACACCGAGCGGTGCCGGCTCCGTGCCGGGCTGGAAGAGCTGCCAGCCGCCGGACGGCTCGGCGGCGTCGGGGACGAAGAGGGTGCCACCGGGGACGAGCAACGCGCCGCCCTCGGGGGCGATCACGCCGAACCCCCAGGCGTCGGCGATCCTCCGGGCCAGCGCGGGCCGGTCGGCGGCGGTGCTGCCGGCGCCCGGGACGACCAGGCGCAGGGTGGTCGTCCCCTCCTCCCGGAGCGCGTCGAGGACGTCACCGAGCCGGGTCCACAGCGCGGGCGGCACCGGCCCGTCGACGCCGACGACGACGGTGGCGACGGAACGGGCCCCGTCTGCGCCCAGGACCCGGGCGAGCTCCGCCGCCTCGTCCGGGCCGGGAACGGCCCGTTCGGTGGACCGCAGCAGCGTCAGCCCGTCGTACCGGTCGACGAGGACGGGCGTGTCGAGCTCTCCCGCCGTGCCGCCGGGCTGCTGGCCCCGGCCCGGAGCCAAGCGCGTGAAGAGAGTGCCCCAGCGGGACATGAACTGCTCCTTCCGTGACGGCGTGCCGTCCTGCGCGGATGTACGTCCAGGGGGCGGGGCGCCTGCCCTCCGGTGCGCATCCGCCCGCGCGCGGGAGCGGGTCCACGCCGGTGACGGTCCGCGCCGCGGGTCGGCCGCCGGGTTCCCGGCCCCTTCCGCATACAGCTACGGATGGCCGGCGGGATCGGTTCTCCGGTCGCGGTCAGGCCGGACCGGCCGCGGCGAGGGGTGACAGGTGTTCGTGCACCGCGAGCCAGCGCCCGTCGGCCTCCCGGCGGAAGACGACGGTCTCCCGTTCGTGGAGCGTCTCCTCACCGGCGCCGGTGGCGATCCGGGTCTCCACGGAGTGGGTGAACACAGCGGTTTCGCCGAGGAGTTGGACCAGCCGGTCGTAGGAGAGGCAGTTCAGGACCCGGAATCCGTCCTCCTGGACCCAGCCCGCCATGACGCGCCGGTACTCGGCGACGGACTCGATGCGCCGCTCGGCGGTGTGGAAGACGAAGGTCGCGTCCGGTGCGAAGGCGTCGAAGTAGTCGTCCAGGCGTCCCTCGGCGTAGGCGGCCACGAGGTGGTCGGCAGCCTGGAGGACCTGCTTGCGGTCGTCGCTCATGTCGTGTCTCTCCGGAGGAGGAAGGGGGATCGTGGGTGCCTCGGCGCTACACGGCCACGAGGAGGAGCGCCCCGGCACCCAGGCAGAGCCCGAGCGCCTGATGCGCCGTCACGCGTTCGCGGTCGAGGACCAGGGCGAGGACGACGGTGGCCGCCGGGTAGAGGGACACGATCGGCCCGACCACGCTCAGCAGGCCCCGGTCCATCGCGAACAGGCAGAAGGCGAAGGCCGCCGAGTCGAGCACACCGGCCACCACCACGGGCAGCCACGGCACGGGCGCGGCGGCCGCCTTCGACCACCCGCGCAGCGCGCCCGGGGCCACGCACAGGACGGAGGCGGCGCGGGCGCCCGCCAGAGGCCACAGGCCCGCGTCGGGACCCGGGTGGGAGAGGAGCACGAGCTGGAGTCCGAGAGCTCCGCCGGCCGCCAGGGCCAGCAGCACGGTGCGCGTCGCGACGCCGGCCCTCCGGATCCGTCCGACCCGGCTCACCAGGGCGATCGAGAGCACCGCGCAGCAGACCCCGCACAGCGCGAGCGGGCCGGGCGCCGCCTGGACGGCCAGTCCGGCGGCCAGGGGGACGACGGCCGCCGTCACCCCGGTGACCGGCGCCACCAGCACGATCCCCTCCGCGGCCAGCGTCCGGTAGAGCAGCACCAGGCCCAGCGCTCCGCAGGCGCCGGCCGCGAACCCCCAGGCGAGGGCGGTCGGCCGGGGACCGTGCGAGGCGGTCGCCGCCAGCCAGAGGGCGATCACCGGGAGGGACAGCACCTGGGAGAGGAGGACGACCCGCGTGGCCGGCGCGTTCCGGGAGGCCCTGGCGCCGCAGTAGTCGGCCGCGCCCCAGCCGAGGGCCGCCACGGCGGCCAGCACGGTGGTGCCCATCAGGCGCCGGTCCGGCTCAGCAGCAGGTCGCGGCGGGCGTCGGCGAGGTGGCGGGCCGCTTGGCGGGGTGTGCACACCGCGTCCTCGGCGAGCTTCAGCGTCTCCGTGACCAGGTCGCGAAGGGCGCCGCGGACCTTGGCGAGGGAGGACGCGGCGTTCGGGGCGACATCGCCGTAGAGCACCCACCACCACCAGGCGTTGGTGCCCGAGTTGGCGACGACATCGGGGACGACGACGCAGCCGCGGGCCCGGAGCAGTTCCTCCGCGCCCGCGGTCACGGGCAGGTTCGCCGCCTCCACGATGTAGCGGGCCGCGACCCGGTCCTGGTTGGCCTCGTGGACGGTGTACGAGGTCGCGGCCGGAACCAGCACGTCGGCCGCGAGCGACAGGCAGGCGTCCCGCTCCAGCAGGACGTCGTCCGGGCGCAGCCGGCCGCGGTCGACCGCACCGTGGGCCCTGCGGTGACGCAGCATGTCCTCGACGGCCAGGCCGCGCGGGTTGGCCACGGTGCCGTGCACGTCGGAGATCCCGACCACCCGGACCCCCGCCTCGTGCAGGAAGCGGGCCGTCGAACCGCCCATGGCGCCGAAGCCCTGGACGACGGCGCCGGCGGACGTCGGGGCGACACCGTCCCGGTCCAGAACGGTGAGCACGGCCTCCGCGACCCCGCAGCCGCCGACCAGTTCGCCCAGCCCGATCCCGTCGACGTCGACGGCGAACGCCTCGGCGAATCGTTCCCGCGCCGCCCGCGGGTCGTCGAGGGTGCGTACGACGGGTGCGATGCAGCCCTCCACGCCCAGTTCGCCGAGCACCTCGTCGATGAGTTCCGTGGTGGTGCCGAGGTCGTCGCCGGTGGCCCAGTTGTTCGCGACGTACGGCCGGATGAAGGCGAGGAAGCGGGAGAGCACGCCGCGCGCCTCGCTGCTCAGCGGGTCGCAGTCGATGCCGCCCTTCGCGCCGCCCATGGGGAGGTAGCGGCCCGTGGGGTCGTAGTGCAGCGCCTCCTTCACGCTCATCGCCGCCGCCAGTTCCCTGACCTCCTCGGGCCGGCAGCCCGCGCGCATCCGCAGGCCGCCGCTGGCCAGCCCCCGGACGAGTCGGTCGATGACGAGGAAGCCCTGGCGGCCCGTGACGGGGTCGGTCCAGGTGAGGGACGCTTCGGGGGGCCGGGCTGCCGCGCCGTCGGCACGGGCCGCGGGCGGGGTGAGAAGACCGCTGTTCACGGCGATGGGCTCCTTGGGAAAGCCGATGAGGACTGACCACGGAGCGCGCCACTGGCGGTCGTGGAAGACCCGGTAGCGGCCACTCACGCGCGCTTCGACGGTAGTTCCGACCGTGGATCACCGGGCAGTCCCCTGTTCCGGGGCATCGCCGACGCCCCTGTCGGGGTCACCGCCCCCGTTCGCCGCCGGTCGCCCGGACGCCGCTCGCTGCCTCCCGCCTCCCGTCTCCCGCGTCCCGGCCGGGTCGGGGTGGGGTGGGGTGGGGTGGTCCCGGCCGGGGCCGGCACCCGACGGTCCTCGCCGGCCGGGTGCCGGGCCGTCAGCGCGCGACCGCGAGGGCCGGGGAGCCGGCCGGCTTCCGGCGGGCGGCGGCACGGTCCAGTACGTACTGCAGGGCGAGGCAGCCCAGGCCCCAGGCGGCCAGGGTCACGACGGCACCGGTGAGGTGTGCGTCGTGGAAGTAGGCGGCACCCCTCAGGCCCCGGACCGCGGCGGCCGGCGGCAGCACCGCGGCGAGCGGGGAGAGCCAGGCGGGCAGGAAGGTGGTCGGCAGGATGCCGCCGGAGGTGGCGTTGCCGAGGATCAGCAGCACCACGGACGAGACCGGCATGCCCAGCGGCCCGAACACCCGCAGCAGCACTCCGGCGGCCGCGGCCGCGGCCCAGGCCAGCAGGCCCACCAGGAGGGCGACGACCGCGAACGGAGCGGGCAGCGCGCTCAGGGCGGTGTGCCCGATCAGCGCCACCATCAGGCCGGAGGCCGCGGCGAAGACCAGCATGGAGGCGACGCGGACGGCCAGCCGCAGGCGTGGCGCGATCTGGTAGGAGGAGACGGCGAACAGGAAGCCGGCCAGCACGACGCCGAAGGCCGCGTAGAACACCGACAGTCCGCGGGCGTCACCGGCCACCAGTGGCTGGACGTCCTTGACCGGAAGCGGCTTGCCCACCGCGGTGGTCAGCGCCGTGGCCAGGCTGGACACCGTGGACGGCCCCTCCGCGCCGGCGACCAGCAGGCGCGTGCCCCGGCCGTCGGAGACCAGGGCCGCCGGCACCTGGTCGTGGGTGACGGCCCGGCGGGCGGCCGAGGCGTCCGCGTACCGGTAGAAGGTGTATCCGTCCGGGGCCGCGTTGTTCAGGGCGAGTTCGGTGTGCGCGGCCAGCTTGTCGGAGGCGGCGATGCCCACCGGCTGGTGTCGGGCCGACGGGGCGTGGAAGGCCGCGAGGTACACCGCGACGAACACGGTGCCGATCACCAGCGCGGTGAGCACCGGCACGACTACCGCCTTCCGGGCGCCGGCGGCCGCCGCGAGCACCGGTGCGGGCAGTCCGGGTTCGGAGTCGACCAGCGCGTGCCGGGCGTGCCGCACGTGATCGACGGCGGGCTCGGCACCCGGACCGTTCGGGGCCGCCTGGGGCGGCGCGCTGACAGGGGGCTGTATGCCGTGGTGCATGGGACGGGAGCTTTCCGGGTCGGGGCGGAGCGCGGGTCTTGGTGGACTGCCGCGGGTCAGGTCGGACGAGGTCCGGGTCGACGGCGCTGTCGGCCCTGTGGGCTGCCGTGGGTCTGGTCGGGTCGGAGTGCGGTGCGGGTCGACGGCGGTGTCGGCCTAGAACATCCCTCCGTCGATCCGCAGGGTGCGGCCGGTCATGTAGGCCGCGTCGGCGGAGGCGAGGAAGGCGTATCCGGCGGCGATCTCGGCAGGCTCGGCCAGCCGCCGCAGCGCGACGCCGACCTCCAGCCATTCGGACAGGTCCTGCTTCCCGGCCAGATCGGGGTGCAGGTAGTTCGCGCCGTTCTCGCGGGCCATGTCCGTGGCCGTGCCGCCGGGGGCGATGGCGTTGACGGCGATGCCCCCGCGTCCGAGCTCCGCCGACAGGTTGAGGACCATCGCCTCCACCGCCGCCTTGCTCGCGGCGTACAGGGTGTGGCCGAAGAACGCCTTCGAGGCGCTCACCGACGAGGTCAGCACGATCCGTCCGCCCTCGCCCAGGTGGGCGGCCGCGTGCTGGGCGGCGAACAGCTGCCCGCGCGTGTTGACGGCGAAGACATGGTCGAAGTCGGCCGGTGTGATCCTGTCCAGCGTGTCGAAGTGCTCGACCCCGGCGCAGGAGGCGAGCACGTCCAGCCGGCCGAACTCGGCGACCGCCCGCTCGATCAGCGCTCCGGTCTGCTCCGGGTCCGCGACGTCGGCCCTGACGGCGAGGGCCCGGCCGCCGCCGGCCCGCACCTCGGCGACCAGGGCGGCCGCGGACTCCTGGTCGTCCCGGTAGCCGACGGCCACCGCCGCGCCCTCGCGGACCAGCCGCCTGGCGACGGCGGCGCCGATGCCCCGGCTGCCACCGGTGACGACCGCCACCTTGCCTTCGAATCGTGCCTGCTGCGCGGATGACACCACTTCTGCACTCCAAGGGAACGTCGGCGGCCGGCCAGCCCACCGTAACACCAAGCGCAGAAAATCCTTCGCTTAGCGACTCGCGGGAATCCGGCTGACGTAACCTCGACCCGTCGGCCCGCGATGATCACGGCCGACCGCGCACCGGCACAGCCGGGAGCCGGTCGGCACAGCCCAGAAAGGAGGGGCCCACCGTGGCTTCCCGCACCCCGGGCGACGGCGGCAGGCCGCGACTGCGCGCGGACGCGGCCCGCAACCGGGCGCAGATCCTCGCCGCCGCGCGGACCGCCTTCCGGGAACTGGGCACCGCCGCCCCCCTGGACGAGATCGCCCGCCGGGCCGGCGTGAACATCGCCACGCTCTACCGCCGGTTCCCCGACCGTGAGGCCCTCGTCCAGCAAGTCGTCCTCGACGGGTTCGCCACGGTGGTCGAGGCCGCCCGCCACGCCCTGGACAGCGCTCCGCCGGACCCGCCGGCGGCCATCGAGGAATTCCTGCTCAACCTGGTCGACGCACGGGACACGCTGGTCCTCCCCCTGATCGGCGGCCCGCTCGCCACCAGCCCCGAGGCCCTGGAACTCCAGGACCGGATCCCACCGCTCCTGGACGACCTCCTCGCCCGCGCCCGCTCCCGGGGGTCGATCCGGCCCGAGGCCACGCACATGGACCTGATCGCCACCGCGGCGATGGTCTGCCGCCCCATGCCGTACCTGCCCGCGGACCAGGCCAGGGCCCTGGCCACCCGTCACGTGCGCATCTTCGTGGACGGCCTGCGCACGGACGGCCCGCGAACGCTGCCGCCCTCCCCGACGCACCGGGACATCACCGCGCACCTGCGCACCGGAACCGAGGGCGGCTGACCCCGCCTCCCGGCCCGGCGGTCACCGCACCGGCGGGCCGGGATCCGCCGAGACCAAGGGCTGTCCCGTGATCCCCGGTGGGTCGGCGCACGGCGTCGGATGCGGTGCATCGCAAGGCGGAGGGTCGCCCTCATACCGGGCGTATTCGGGCGACCCCGACAACGCCGCGAGGTGCCGTAGCCGTCGTCGTGCGCCCGCCGGGGATCACGGGACAGCCCTTAGGGTCGGGACATGACGTCCTCCACTGCCGGAAGTGCCTTCGACTCACTCCGTCTCGACGCGGTGTCCGACCCGCAGGCACTGCGCCGGGCCTACGCGCTCCCCGGCGACGCGGCCGTACGCAAGCAGATGACCGAACTCACGGAACAGACCAGGCGGCTGATCGCATGCTCGTCGCTGGTCATGGTGGCCAGCGCGGACGCCGAGGGCAACTGCGACGTGTCCCCGCGCGGCGGTCCGGCCGGGTTCGTCGCCGTCCTGGACGCACGCACGGTGGCGATACCCGACGCGACCGGCAACAAGCGGCTGGACACCCTGCAGAACGTCGTCGCCACCGGGCGCGCCGGGCTGCTGTTCGTCGTCCCGGGACGCACCACGACGCTGCGGGTGAACGGCCGGGCCTGCGTCTCCACCCGTCCGGAGCTGCTGTCGCGGCTGACCGCCGTGGGCAGGCCGCCGGCCAGCGCCCTGGTCCTGGGGATCGAGGAGGTCTACCCGCACTGCCCCAAGTCGCTGCTGCGCAGCGGCGCCTGGAAGCCGGAGCAGTGGCCGGCGGCGGACGCCCAGCCCACCTCGGCGGAGGTGACCCTGGCCCAGCTGCGGATGCCCGGGCTGACACTCGCCGACGTCGAACAGACCGAGGCGGATTCCCTGAAGTACCGGTACGAGTGACGCACCCCGCCGCAACCGGACCGCCGCGGGCCTCGCGGTCCCCGACAGGCCGGCGGGCTTCACGCCAGTACGGCCATGAACTCCGTGCAGGCCACGGCGCAGGCCCGGCACGCGGCCGCGCTCTTCTCGGCGTCGGGGCGGGTGTCGAAGGCCTGGGCGCCCTGGAGGCAGATCGCCCGGCACCATTCCAGCTGGACGCGCAGACCGGCCTCGTCCTGGACGTTCTCCTCGGTCAGCGCCCGGCAGGTCGCGTCGCACACCTCGGCGCACATGACGCCGGTACGACGCACCCGCTCCAGCTCGACCGTCCCCTCCGGATCGAACACGCTGGCACCCAGCGCGCACATGCGAGCACACTCCGCGCAGGCCTGCGCGCAGGCGAACCGGTCCTCGAGATATCCGTACAGCTCCGCGGGGCCAAACGTCGGCGTCATGCCGTCCGGGTTGCCACGGCACGGTCCGGCAAACCCGCCCCGGAGGGCGGCGGGACGTCACCCGCGGGGCAAGGCCGCACGGTCGCCGGTCACGACCCGCCCGGCCTCGCCGTCGGCGCCGCAACTCGCCTGTGAGCAGGGCCACATCCCGAATTCGAGGGGCCCCTCATGTTAACCTGGGGGCATGAGCCACCAGCACGCCCTGTCCGCGCCCCAGACGCCGGCCAGAGCGCTGCGCCGGGACGCGCAGCGCAACAGGGACGCGATCGTGGCCGCTGCCCGCAAGGCCTTCGCCGAGCAGGGCCTGGACGCGTCCCTGGAGGGTGTCGCCCGTGAGGCGGGCGTCGCGATCGGGACGCTCTACCGGCACTTCCCCCGCAGACTCGACCTGGTCGAGGAACTCTTCACCGCGAAGTTCACGGAACTGCTGGCCGCCGCCGAAGAGGCCGCGGCCATGGACGACGCCTGGGAAGGCTTCTGCCACTACCTGGAGCGGCTCTGCGAACTGCAGGCCTGCGACCGCGCCTTCAACGACCTGGCCTCGGCCCGGCTGCCCCTCCACGCACTCGGCAGGGGCATGTTCGAGCGCGCGCAGGAACTGGGCGCGCAGATCTTCCACAACGCCCAGCAGCAGGGTGCCCTGCGCGCCGACGTCACCCCTGAGGACCTCGCCTTCGTGGTCTGGTCCCAGGCCGGGATCATCCAGGCCACCCGCGCCGTCGCCCCCAACGCCTGGCGCCGCCACCTGCACCTGCTGCTGGACGCGTTCCGCGCGCAGTGCGCCCATGAGCTGCCGGAACCTCCGCTGACCCCACGGCAGTTCGGCCAGACCCTCATCAGCCTCGAGTGCCCCGAGCAGGAGTGCGCCGACTGCCAGGAGGAGAGCTGAGCGGCGGCGGGTGAGACCCGCCGACTGCCAGGAGGACGACCGACGGGCCCGGTACCGAGTTCGGTACCGGGCCCGTGGCGGGAGGTTCAGTTTCCGGTCAGCAGTTCCGAGAGCTCCGCGTCCAGGTCCAGCCTGTCGGCCTCGGACCCCGGCGGCACCGCGGACCACGTCTCGCGCAGGAAGGACTCGACATCCCGCGCGGGAAACGCGACCAGGGCCGATCCCGCGGGCGAACGCAGTCCCACGAACACCGTCGCGCGTCCCGCGTCGACCGCCGGCCACATGTCCACGTCTCCCCCGGGCCCGGTACGTCCGCTCAGGGCCTGGGCCAGCATCTCGCGGCCGAAGAACCACTCGACCGTCTCGTCCCGCCCCGGGGGACGGAAGACGGCGCGGACCGCATAGGGGTCGTGCGCCTCGTACCGCAGTGCCACGTACATGGGCACCGACACGTCCGGTGACAGGACAAGTTCCACGGGCAGCTCGTACGCCACCGTTCTGACCGATCTCACTGTTCCTCGCTTCTGCGTCCCGACCCGTCGGGACGGGTCTGCCGTCGGCCGGGCCGGCGGTCGGTCTGACCAGCCGTAACGTCGTGCCCCCCGGTCGCGGCGTTACGGCTCGTCAAACCGACCGTGTCGGCCCGCGGGCGCATCAGTACCGGTCCGTCACCCAGGCGACCTGGTCCAGGTACCAGCGCTCGCCGCTGACGGCGTACCACGTGGCCGCCTCCGCCTGGCCGCGGTGGCCGTCCCGGCCGTACGCGTGATCGTGGTCGCCGTAGTAGTCGTAGTGGCCGTGGTCGCCGTACCGGCCGTCGCGGTCGCCGTCGACGGCGAGAACGGCGGCCGAGGGCCGCGCGTGCTCCGCGGGTCCCGAGGCCGTCGCCGCCGAAGCGGGGCCGACGACTCCCAGAACGGCGCCGCCCACCA
This sequence comes from Streptomyces sp. NPDC001068, assembly GCF_042897315.1. NCBI lineage: Bacteria > Bacillati > Actinomycetota > Actinomycetes > Kitasatosporales > Streptomycetaceae > Streptomyces > Streptomyces sp. NPDC001068. Next base: position 218,797 of record NZ_JBIAYD010000009.1, read on the forward strand.
GCGTCGTAGCAGCAACAGCGGTCGAGACGCGCCTGGTCCACCTGTTCATGGTCATTCCCTTTTCCGTGCTTCCGGTCCGGGGGGTCCGGGCCTTTCGGTCACCGAGCTGTCGAGGAGATCCTGAGGGGGTCCTCATGTTCGGCGTTGCCCACCATACTCGAGGGGTGCCTCATGTTTGCGGTGAACCCCGTCACAGGGCATCCCAAGGCGAGGAACAGTGGGAAAAGGGGGTGGCATTGCATCTGCCAACAGCGATTACCGTGCGCACGCGACCAGCCACCCAATGCGTCCGGTTCATACGCATTCGGGCGGGGTATCCCTTTTCCATGAACACCGAACCGATGGAGCTGGCCGCGCCCAGCGGCCTCTTGAGTCTCGGGCTGTTCGTGGTGGCCGTGGCGGTACTGGCGATGCTCGCCGGAGGCTTCTGGCTGGGCAACCGTGTCAAGTACCACGAGTCGCCCCGCCCACGTCCCGAGGAGCAGCCGACGCTGCCGCCGGAGGGCGCGGTCCATGAGATCCGGGAGAACCGCGAGTCGGAGGAGATCCCCCGGATGCCCAAGGGCGGACGTCCGCTCACCCCCTACGAGCTGAGCAATCAGCAGACCAGACCGAGCACGTCCACGGACCGGCCGCGCTGGAGCAAGGGCAGCAGCGGCTCGTTCGGCGGCGGCGGGCTCGGCGCCCACTGACTCCTAGAGAGCTCCGCGGTCCCTGTCGAGACGTCCGACGCGGGCCACGTTCCCGAGGTCCTCGGCGTCCTGGCTCGGCATGGCCGCGAACCAGGCGTCGAGGATCTCCGCGAGCACCGGCCGCGAGGTCAGCCGCAGGCTGAGCGCGAGGACGTTGGCGTCGTTCCAACGGCGGGCGCCGTCGGCCGTGTACGCGTCCACGCACAGCGCGGCGCGCACGCCGGGCACCTTGTTGGCGGCGATCGAGGCGCCGGTGCCGGTCCAGCAGCAGACCACCGCCTGGTCGGCGACGCCGTCGGCGACATCGCGGGCGGCCGCCGCCGAGCAGACCGCCCACCGGGGGTCGTCCCCCGCCTCCAGCGCGCCGTAGGAGCGCACCTCGTGGCCGCGCCGGCGCAGTTCCCCCACCAGGAGACGCGCGACGGGTTCGTCCATGTCGGAGGAGACGGAGATCCGCATGCCCGCAGCCTAGGCCGTCTCCGGGGTGCCGTCCGTGCGGGCCTCGAGCGCGGTGAGCACCGACGACATGTCGAGGCGTCCGTTGCCCATCCGCACGCTCTCGCCGTACAGGTCGCTGCTCAGGTCGAGCAGCGGGGTGGCGATGCCGGCCGCGCGGGCCGCGTCCGCGATCAGCCGGGTGCTGGCGTAGGCGTCCGAGGTCGCGGCCTGCACGGTGAAGTCGTGCCCGGCGAGCATCGGGACCTTCACCCGGGTCACGCCGCTGCCGAGCTGCCCGGACTCCACCACGGCCCGGAAGGTCTCCAGGTCCAGGTCCTGCCGCTGGGCGAAGTGCACGGCCTCGGCCAGCGCCGCGACGGTCGTGTTCAGGTAGAGGTTGACGGCCAGTTTCATCAGGAGACCGGTTCCGGCCCCGCCGCAGTGGACGGTCTCGCGGCACATCGGCGCGAGCAGCGGTCGTACCTCTTCCACCGTGTCCCGGTCGCCGCCGAGCATCGCGACCAGTTGGCCCGCCTCGGCGGGCTTGCGCGATCCGGACACCGGGGCCTCCACGAACCGGCCGCCGGCCGCGTGGACGTCCGCGGCGAGCCCGCGCGCGTACTCCGGTGCCGTCGAGCCCATCGACACCACGACACGGCCGGCCACCAGCTTCCCGAACTCCGGCCCGCCCCGGCCCAGGACCGAGTCCGTCACCCCCTCGTCGAGGAGCATGACGAACACGACACGCGCGCGTGCGAAGACCTCCTCGACGCCCGCCGCGACCCGCGCCCCGGCCGCGCGCAGCGCCTCGGCGCGGTCGGCGGTCCGGTTCCACACGACGAGCGGGGTACCGGCACGGGCGAGATTGAGCGCCATGGGCTGACCCATCACGCCGAGCCCCACGAAGCCGTACCGGGGTGCGTCGGGGCTGCCGGTCGGTTGCGTCATCGTCGTAACTCCTGCTCGGCGTGCGGAAGGTGAGGACCATCGGCACTGTACGGCGCCCGGTCACCACCGCCCACGACGGGTGAGGCCGATCGGGTCGGCCACGGCGCGCCTCGGGCCTGCGGACGGAGCCCGGTGCAGGATCGGTGGTGCGGCCGCCTCGGGACGGGCCGCACCCCCACGTGCTGAGGCCTGTTCATGAACATCTCCGACACCCCGCCGCTCCGGCGCGGCGACCCCGGCCGCCGCGACGGCCGCTTCGTCAACCGCTCCGGCGGCAGCCCGGCGGCACGATGACCGGCGCCGCGGGCGAGGGGCGCTACGGCGAGACCGTCTTCCGGCCCGACCAGCCGGGCGAGGGGGCACGCATCGACGTCGGCACCCTGGTCTACGACGACATCACGATGGCCCGGTTGCGGGCGCTCGGCGTAGGCCCGGGCTGGCGTTGCCTGGACGTGGGTGCCGGCACCGGCACGGTCTCGCGCAGGCTCCTGGACGAGGCCGGGGTGGAGAGCGTGCTCGCCTTGGACCGGGACGTGCGGTTCCTCACCGAACGTCCCGGACTCGACGTCCTGGAGGCCGACATCACGGCCGCGGCGGACGCGGTCCCCGGCCGGTTCCGGCTCGTCCACGCGCGCTTCGTGCTGATGCACCTGGCCGAGCACGACCGGCTGATCACCGAACTGGCCGGGCTGGTGGAGCCCGGCGGGGTGCTGGTGCTGAGCGACGCGGTCGACCTGACGAGCGACCGGACACCCGACACGCCGTACACGATCGCGATGCGCGCGATGTGGCAGGGGCTGCGGGCGACGATCGGTACCGACGTCTCCTGGGTGCCGTCCCTTCCACAGTTGCTGCGCGGGGCGGGGCTGGTGTCCGTCGCCGCCGAGATCCACGTGCCTCCGCTGCTGCCGGGCAGTCCCGTCAGCCGGTTCTGGGCGGACACCTGGGAGCGGAGCCGGGCGGCGATGCTCGCCACCGGCCTGGTCGACGACGCGGCCGTCGACGCGGCGGTGCGCTACCTGGATTCCGACGAGTGCGCCGCGCTGTCCGCCGGCATGCTGACCGCCTGGGGACACCGGCCCGCGGAGGGGACGGCTCGAACCGGCCAGGACAGCGTACGGCCGTGACTCAGCGTGCCTGGCCGTGTCGACGTGTGGCATCTGCGCAGAAACCGCACACAGGCTGCACATTGCCCGGCCAAAGCCTCGCTACCGTTCAGGCCGTTCGATCACACACGTGATCGAGATCAGGCCACGGCCGAGGACGCCGCTGGCGCAGTCGAGTCAGGAAGACCTCCGATGGACTACTGCTCCTCGTGCCGTCGGCACCTCAACGGTGCCCTGGCGTGCCCCGGTTGCGGCGCCTACGTCCCGGACACCGCGCGCCGCGCGGTCGTGACGCCCTGGCGGGCTCCGGCGGACACCCCCCGGCACGACGGCACGGCAGACCCGGCGGCCCCGGCGGACACCGCCCACGGCCGAGGGGCGGCCGAGACGCCGTACGACGGCTCCCCCACCGGGTCGGCCGCACCGACCGGCCGGGCGGCCCGGCGCCGTCAGCGGGCCCGCTGGAGGAAGACCCAGCGGCGGGCCCTGGTGGCCACCGCGGTCGCCCTGGTGGGCGGCGGTCTGACCGTCGCCTCGCTGGACCGGCAGTCCACGGACCGGACGCAGGCCGCCGGCGCCCCGAACACCACGACGATGGGGGTCGCGGACGTGGAGGCCACGCTGCCCACACCGTCGGCGTCGGCACCGACGGGCCGTCACCGGGCCCCCGACACCTCCCCCTCCGCCCGGTCCGCGGCCACCTCGAACGCACCGCACGAGCAGACCGTCGGCTCCCTCCGCGCCACCCCGGCGTCCCGTCGGCTCCCCCTCACGTCGCTGCCGTCCAAGGCGTCGTCGTCCGCGGCCCAGTCCCAGTCCGTGGCCCCGTCCGCGACCACGGCGTCCGGCGAAGCCACCACACCCGCGTCGCAACCGGCGGCCACGCCCACCACCGGCGCCGGCGACACCGCACCGGCGGCCACGGCCAGTCCCGCCCCCACCGCGAGCCCGTCCTCGCCCTCGGAGATCTGCCTGCTGGTCATCTGCCTCGGCTGACGCACCGACGGCAGGGGCGGGAACACCGCCGGGGCCGGCCGGAGGCGTACCGGTCGGGCTACCCGCGGCCGTGAACGGGGCGGGCGCCCCCCGACGCGGGCGCCCCCCGTCGGAACAGCGCCGTCCACAGGAATGTGACGCCGAACAGCGCGGAGTCCGGAGGCTCTTCGCGCATGCGGCGCAGTTCGACCTCCGCCAGGTCGGAGAAGATCCAGCGCAGCGATTCGGGTGTGTAGGCGAGTCCGCCCCGCAGTTCACGCTCCCGGTAGAGGTCGGCGTCGGCGAGTTCCGAACCCGTGCCGGCCTCGCCGGCGGCGAAGCAGGTGAGCGCCAGGTGGCCGCCGGGGGCGAGGACACGGTCGAGAAGGGCCAGGTAGCTGACGCGGCGGTGCGGCGGCAGGTGGTGGAAGCATCCCGAGTCGACGACCAGGTCGTACGGGCCGGCCAACTCGGCGGCGGGCAGGGCGAAGACGTCGCCGCACAGGAACCGCACGTCGACGGAGGCCTCGCGCGCGCGGTCCTCGCCCCAGGCGACGGCGGTGTGCGAGAGATCGACGGCGTCCACCTCGAAGCCGTGCGACGCGAGGTAGACGGCGTTGCGGCCCGCCCCGCACCCCAGGTCCAGGACGCGGCCGGAAGGAATCAGGCCCCGGCGGAGGCAGGCGGCCAGGTTCTCGTCCGGCTTCGAGGTGAAGAACGGCACCGGGCGGGACCGGTCGGCGTAGAAGGGGTCCCAGAAGTCCTTGCCGTTTCCCGTCACCGGGCGGTCTGCCTCGGATCCAGCTGCGAAGAGCCCGTCCAGGAGTGCGAGAACGTCCTCGACGGTGCGTACGGTCCGGTCCATCCGGCCCCCCTTTCGACCGGCACCGACGATAGGCACACGGCGCACGGAAGGCCAGGTCAGCCGGTTCTCGGCGACAGCCGGTACGGGCTCGGGGCGCCGTCGGAGCGGGCGGAAGGGCCCCCGCTCCGGACCCCGGCCCCACGCCCGCCCAGCCGCCCGTCACGGGCCGGACAGGCACTCTCCTCGACCACGCCGAGGCGGCCTTTTCGCCGACTTCTCCGGAGCGCTGCCGGAGGAGGCACCGCCGGTCGGGCGTGACCCGTGGGACGGTGCCGTCGCCGCGCGCCGTGATCCACGGGGTTCCGTGAGGAGTTGTCGGCGAACGCCTTGGGCAAGGTGTTGGAGGACCGACCGCGACGACGGACGGACGGGAAACACGGCCGGGGACCCCGGGGTGCCCGTCCTCGGAGAACGGAGATCTCTCGTGACGACCAACCCCGCTGCCGATGCGCCGGCGGATCTGTCACTGGCCTCGCTCGACCGCCTCGACGAGCAGATCATCGCTCTTCTCGCCCGGCGCCGGGCGATGGCCCAGGAGCTCGCTCCCCCAGCCCGCGCCCGCGCCGCCGACCCGGCCTTCGCGGAGACCGTACGTGGTGTCACGGGCCGCTACCGCCGGGAACTCGGCGGCGCCGGCGAACTCGTCGCCCGCGCGGTCATGGTGTTGTGCGATCCCAGCCGCGAGTCCTGAAGAAAGCTTCCTCCAGGCTCACGGCCCATGGGCCCGGCCCACGGCCCCGCCCACGGCCCGCGTCCGTTGCGACGCGGGCCTCGGCGGGCGCAGGGACGGACGGCTCGCCCGGTCGGTGGGTTGCCGCATCCGGGGTGAACCCCCCGGGCCGCCCCGCCGGTTCAGGCGGGCGTCACCAGGACAGCGGGCCGTTGACGTCGAAGAAACCACCGGTCGGTCCGTCCTGGCCTAGCTGTGCCATGCGGACGATGATCTCGGCACCCTCCGCCACCGTCTGCGTCCCCGTGTTGCCGTTCAGGTCGGTCCTGGTGAACCCGGGCTCGACGGAGTTGATGCGCATGTCCGGGAACGCCTTCGCGAACTGCACGGTGAGCATGTTCACGGCCGTCTTGGAGGTCGGGTAGGCGATGCCCGGATAGAAGTGGGCGGGGTGGCCGGGGTCGGAGAGGGCCGTCAGCGAGGCCAGACCGCTGCTGACGTTGACCACGACGGGTGCCGCCGAGCGCCGCAGCAGCGGCAGGAAGGCGTGCAGCACGCGGACCACGCCGAAGACGTTGGTCTCGAAGGTGTTCCGCATCTGGTCGGCGGTCACGGTCTCGGCGGTCGGCACACCGTTGTCCGCCGTACGGGTCTCGATGCCGGCGTTGTTGACCAGGACGTCCAGTCCGCCGTCCGCGTCGATCGACTTGGCCGCGGCATCGACCGAGGCGTCGTCGGTGACGTCGAGGAGGACGAACCGCGCGCCCAGTTCCTCGGCGGCGCGCCGGCCCCGCTCGGCGTCCCGGGCGCCGATGTACACGGTGTGGCCCGCGGCGACGAGCCGGCGGGCGGTCTCGTAGCCGATGCCCTTGTTGGCTCCGGTGATCAGTGTTGTCGTCATGCGTCCAGCCTGCGCCCGGGGCGTGGGGACAGCCAGCAGACCCTTCTTCCTGGGACTGCCGGTACCACCGACGCACCTCTCCTGCCCGCCGGGCCGGGTGGCGCGGGCGTCGGACCGGTGCGGCGACCCCGTCTGCGACCCCGGAGCCCCTCGCGGCCGGATCACCGGCTGACCGGCTCCGGGGATGACAGGACGGCCTCGCCGACGGTCCTGGCGGCCGAGCGGGAAGGAAGAACCCCACCGGCACGGGCCTGCGGCGGATGGCCTACTCTTCCGTCCAAGATCCCGGGGGGCATCATGCGATGGAGACGTGGGGGCGCGCGGCTGACGGCAGCCGTGCTGACAGGTGTGCTCGGTGCGGCCGTGGTGGGCTGCGGGCCGCGGCATCCGGCCGCGGCGGCATCCGGCGGACCACACACGGCAGGGTCCGGCGGCGGACGACAGGCCCCGGCCAGGACCGGTTACCCCGCGTTGGCCGACGTGCCCGAGCAGGTGGAACCGGACGGCACCACCATCATGGTGGGGGACCCTCGGGCGCGCGTGACCGTGCACCTCTACGAGGACCCGCGCTGCCCGTACTGCAAGGAGTTCGAGACCTCGGGCGGCGGCCCGGTGCTGACGAAGTGGGTCCTGCGGCGCGAGGTCAAGGTCGAGTACACGATGGCGTCCTTCCTGGACCCGCGGCTCGGAGGGAACGGGTCGAAGAAGGCGGTCAACGCGCTGCGCGCGGCCGTGGAGAAGGGGAAGTTCGCCGAGTACCACGCCGTCCTCTACCGGAGCCAGCCCTCGGAGGAGGTGGACGGTTTCACCGACACCCGCCTGCTGCAACTGGCGGGCACGGTGAAGGGGCTGCGGAACCCGTCCTTCGACACCGCGGTGAAGTCCATGAAGTACCGGGGCTTCGTGGATTCCTCGGAGAAGGCGTTCGCCGCCGCCGGGCACTACAACGGGCACGACGGGCCGGGCACTCCCACCGCCGAGATCAACGGGTACCGGATCCCCGCCGAGTACAGCGGCCTCCTCTACAAGCCGGACCTCTTCGCCAAGTTGCTGACGAAGGTGATCGGCGAGGCGTCATGAGGGGGGAGGACATGACGGCGCCGGTCGCCGCGGATCCGCAGGAGCAGCGATCCGGTTCCGGGCGGCCGCGGGAGCGCGGCACCTGGTTACGGATCCTGGCGTTCGCGGTGACCGCGATCGTCGCGGGGGCCGTGGGAGTGGCCGGCACCCTGCTCCAGCAGAGGATCGACGCCGCGGACACGTCCGCTGTCGACGCCCAGGCCGCCGCGATCACCGCCGACCTGCGTGCCGACTTGAACGCGGGGTTCTACTCGGGGGGCGGGACCTACGGTGGGCGGTTCACCGAGGGCACGCTCGTCGCCCAGGTGCAGGCACACGGCGGGGTGGTCCTCGGTGCCCGCACCGAACGCGATCGGACGGCCGGCGACGTCCACACGGCAGAGGTGATGCTGGGGCTGGTGCCACCGCTCACGGGGACCGTCGACGCGCGCGCCTATCCCGTCCGCTGCTACCGCTACGCCTTCGGCGTCGGTGCGTACAGCGTGAAACGGTCCGGCATGACGTGTCCGGCCACCCGGACCGACGGCAGCCCGGGCAGCCTCGCGGCGCAGATGGGCGTGCTGCTCACCCGGCAGCCCGCCGGCGCGTTCGCGTACCGGCCGGTGCCGACCCAGGGGTACGCCCACACCCCGCAGGGCGCCGAGGACTTCCTGAAGGACAGGCGGCTGGTCACCGCCGACGACACGGTGAGCGCGGTCTCCGGCGAGGCCGACGGCGACGGCGTGTACGTCCTCGCCCTGCGTATCGACGGTGCCTGCCACTACCTGCGTATGGACTCCTCCTCCACCGCGTCCCGCCTGGTACCCCTGTGGGCCGCCCCGGCCGACGAACAGGAGGTCTGCGGCGTACGGCAGGCCGTCGCCGCCGCCGCCCTCTACGGGACCGATCCGGCGCAGCAGGGGTGACCGGCGACGGGCCGGCCGCCCGGGGCCGTACGGTGCGGGCCGAACTCCACCGGAGGATCGGGGCGGTTGGGCCGGGCGACGGGGTGGCAGGCCGGGCACGGCCCGGCCTGCCGCTGTCTCACGAGGCCGTCGGTGTCTGCCCGTGGCTGCCGTAGGGACGGGTGATGATCTCCATGCCGTGCCCGGCCGGATCCATGAAGTACAGGCCGCGGCCGCCGTGGAGGTGGTTCATCTCCCCGGGCCGCTGCAGACGCGGATCGGCGTAGTAGGTGATGCCGGCCCGCCGGACACGGCCGAAGGCCGCGTCGAATTCCTCGTCGGAGACCAGGAACGCGTAGTGCTGCGTGACGATCGACTCCACCGGGACGGCGGCGAAGTCCAGGGTGACGCCGTTGCCCGTGGTCACGGGAACGAACGGGCCCCACTCGGTCCCGACCTCGAGTCCGAGGACGTGCGCCAGGAACTCGGCCGACTCCCGGTTGTCCCGGGCATGGACGATGGTGTGGTTCAACTCGACTGACATGTGTGGAATGCCTCCGCAAGGCACCTCACGGCACCTCCATGCCTCACCCGGCCGGTGACCGACACGCGATGCGTGCCCATGATCCTAATCAGCGGCGCCCACTCCGTCGAGGCGGCGGCCTCCGGCTGCCGGTCGCCGCCCGACACCGCTGCGAGGTGCCGTAGCTGTCGTCGTGCGCCCGCAGGGGATCACGGGACAGCCCTCAGAGTTGCGAGGCCCCTCCGTCGACGGGGAACTCCGTTCCCGTCGAGAAGGTCGCGTCGAAGGCCAGGTACGCCACCGCCTTGGCCACTTCCTCGGGTGTCCCGAGCCGCTGCATCGGAATGGTGCTCCGGTAGGTGTCCTTCGTCGCCTCGACGACGTCGGCGGGCAGCGAGGAGCGCTCCAGGATCCCCGAGTCGATCGGGCCGGGACTCACCGCGTTGACGCGCACCCTGCGCGGAAGCAGTTCGCGGGCCAGGGTGCGCGTCATCGAGCGCAGTGCCGCCTTGCTCGCGGAGTAGACACTGAGCGCGTCGAGGCCCAGGACGTTCACCACGGACGTGGTGAGGACCACCCCGCTGCCCTCGCGCAGCAGCGGCGCCAACGCCTGCACCGTGAAGTAGGGGCCCTTGGCGTTGACGCCGAACACCTCGTCGTAGATCTCCTCCGTCGTCGAGCCGAACGGCGCGGACGCGGTGACGCCGGCGTTGACGAACAGCGCGTCCACGGCGCCGAACCGCTCCTGGACGGTGTCGGCAAGCACTCCGATGTCCTCCAGGGACGCGGCGTCGCTGCGGACGGCGATCGCCCTGTTCCCCAACCGCTCCGACGCGGTGCCGAGGGCGGAGCCGGTGCGGCCGGTGATCAGTACGTGCGCCCCGCCGTCCGCGAACAGCCGGGCCGCGGCCAGGCCGATACCGCTGCTTCCGCCCGTGATCACGATCTTCTTGCCGTCATAAGTGGTCATGCCCTCCAGCCAAACGGCCGGCCGCACACCGTGTCCAAGACCTGTTCCGCATGCCGTCATGTCACCGGCGTATGGCGGCGCGCGACGTACGCTGTGCGAATGGACGTCGATCTGCGGCTCGTGCGCTATTTCACGGTCGTGGCGGAGTACGGCAACTTCGGCCGGGCCGCCGCGAGGCTGCACCTGGCGCAGCCGTCGCTGAGCCGCCAGATCCAGCGGCTGGAAGCCCAGGTCGGGGTCCGGCTCTTCGACCGCTCGCCGCAGGGCAGCAGCCTCACCGACGCCGGTCAGGCCTTCCTTCCCGGCGCCCTGAGACTCCTTCAGGAGGCCGAACAGGCCGCCCGCACGGCCAGAGCCGCCGTCCGGCCGCACAGCGTCACGGTCGGCCACGCCGAAGGGCTGGTCGTCACCGCGTGTGCGCAGGAGCTGCGCCGACGGCATCCCGAGGCGCAGGTCCGCACCCGGCACCTCGACTGGCGGGACACGAACGCCCTCGCCGAGGGGCGGGTCGACGCCCTCCTCGCGTACAGGCCCCTCCCCCTGTCCGCGGACGGCTTCCGGGTGACCGAACTCCGTGACGAGCCGCGGGTGCTCGTCACGTCGGTGAACCACCGTCTGGCGAAGGGGACACAGGTCAGCCTGCGGGCCCTGGCGGACGAGGAACTGGTGGCCTGCGCCAGCACTCCGGTGCTCTGGAGCACGCCCAAGCCGGTCGGCGACCGGCCGCCACCACCCGCGCCCGCGGTCGACGACAGCTTCGAGGACAAGCTGGAACTCGTCGCGACCGGTCACTGCGTCGCGGTCTTCCCCGCCGGCGACCGACGCGCCGCCGCCCGCGAGGACATCGCCCTGGTACCCGTCGTCGACATCGACCCCTGCGAGGTCGTGCTTGTCACGCGCGCCGACGATCCCAACCCGCTGCTCGCGTCACTGGAGGACGTCGCGCGTACGGTGCTCGGCGCCGCGCACCGGCAGGAGAACCACGAACTGCCGGTCGGCTGACCCCTGCTGGGCGGCCCCGGGGAGATGCCCCGGCGTCCGCTCGCCGACGGCCCGTCGGACGCGTCCGGCGTAGGCCCGGCGAATGCGTCCGGGTAAGGCCCGGCGAATGCGTCCGGGTAAGGCCCGGCGGATGCTTCCGGGTAAGGCCCGGCGAATGCGTCCGGGTAAGGCCCGGCGGATGCTTCCGGGTAAGGCCCGGCGGAGAGCCCGCTCCGCGCGGCGCGCCCGCGCGGGTGCGCTGTGCCAAAGGGGCGGGCCCCGACCGCCGCGACCCGCTCGGCGCCCGGGGCAACCATGCGTCCCGGCGGGGCCCGTGCCATGGACGTACGGCGGGGGCGACGGGCGGGGGCGGGGGGCGGTTCACGTCATGGTTCTCACGCGTCCTCGGACGCCGTGCGCGGCGGGGAGGCGAGCGTGGCGGTCACCAGGTTGCGGACCGACTGCCTGTCGAGGCTGACGCCGTGGAACAGGCTGCGGAACAGCATCAGTCCGGCCCACATGTCCAACACCGTGGAGACGTCGGCGTCCTGCGGGAGGTCGCCGCGGTCGACCGCCCGGTCGAGTACCACGACCGACTGCTTCTTGCTCTGCTCGATGAGTTCCTCGCGCAGCCGCAGGCCGAGTTCGGGATCGGCCGCCGCGTCCGAGACGAGTGCCGGCAGGACCAGCCTGACCTTGGGCGACCCGTAGATCTCCGCCAGCGTCTCGGCCACGGCGACGATCTCCTCCTCGCTGTCGCCGATGTCGGCGACGGGCACCTCCGGCAACTGGACGCGCACGGCGTCGAGCACCAGGGCGGCCTTGTTGGCCCACGACCGGTAGATGGTGGCCTTGCCGACGGCGGCCTCCTGCGCGATACCTCCGCCGGCTCGGCGCCCTCCGGCGGCACCGTCCCGCTCTACCTCGCCGTCGCGCTGCTCATCTCCGGGCTGCTGCCGGCCAGCCTCCTGACCATGCTCGTCGACGCCCGGCTAGGGTACGTCCCCCTGGAGATCGGCCCGCGGCGGCTGCTTCGGCCGATCGTCGGGATCGCCCGCTCCTCGACGTTCCTCGCCAAGGCCGCCATCGGCGCCGTCATGGGGTTCGCCGCCGGAGCGGTGGTCGCCGAGGTGGGTCTCGCCGGTGTCGAACCCGGCGCCCGGGCCCCCGGCCTGCTGGTCGTCTTCTGCGCAGTGGCCTGCGCCGCGGTCACACTGCTCACCCTGGCCCTGTTCGCGGTGTTCGGCGCGCCCGGCCAGATCCTGGCCCTCCTCGTCGTCACCCTGATCGGCATCCCGCTGTCGGGGGGCGCCATCCCGCCCGAGGCCCTGCCCGCCGACCTGGACGCGCTCGGGCGGCTCCTTCCGGCCCGCCATGTCGTCGAAGGCGTCCGCTCCCTGCTGTTCTACGGCGGTGGCGGCCCACGACTCACCACCGCGTGGCTGGTCATGGGCGCGTACGCCGTCGGCTCCGTCCTGCTGGGCCTGCTCGGCTCGCACCTCTACGACCGGCGCGGCTACCGGCGCGCCCACGAGCACGAACTGACATCCCGTCCGGCGGCCCGCCCCGTGCCCGAGCCGCTCCCTCGTCCGTCGTCGTGAGATGAGACCCGCCATGCCCACGTTCCTGACCGTGTCCGGCAGCGTCTCGCCGGACTCCTGCACCGAGCGGCTCCTGCTCACCGAGATCGAGCCCCGCCTCTCGGGCGACGGCGACGGGATCCGTCACCTCGCGGTACGGGACCTGCCCGCGGAGGCCCTGCTGCACGGCGACGCCGGTCATCCCCGGCTGGCCGCGGCGGCCGGGCTGCTGGCCGCGGCCGACGGACTCGTCATCGCCACGCCCGTCTACAAGGCCTCGTACTCCGGCCTGCTCAAGGCCTTCCTCGACGTGCTGCCCCGCCGCGGGCTGGCCGGCAAGGCCGTCCTGCCGCTGGCGACCGGGCACATGGCCAGCCATGGCGTGCTGCTCCACGAGGCACTGCGTACGGTGCTCCGCTCCATGGGCGCGACCGCCGTCGTCCCCAGCTGCTTCGTGACCGAGCGGGCCGCGCGCTCGCTCCGGGCTCCCCAGTACGTCCAGGCCCGGGAGCGACTCGACCGGGGGACGGAACTGCTGCGGCGCGCCACCGGACGTCCTCCCCGGCAGCCGGACGGCGACGCGCGGAGCGTCGCATGACCGGGTCCGGCCTGCGGGTGTTCGGCGGCGGGACGGCCGCCGCCGTGGTGATGGTGCACGGCATCCGCGTCTCCTCGTCCACGTGGCTCCCGCACGCCCGGCGGCTCACGCCCGACTTCCGGGTGAGCGCCCCGGACCTGCCCGGTCACGGCGCCCTGCGCGGCGGGACGTTCACCCTCGCCGCAGCCGTCGGGGAACTCGACGCGGCGGTCGCCGAGGCGTACCGGGCGACCGGCCGGCGGCCCCTGGTCGTCGGCATGTCCCTGGGCGGCTTCGTCGCCATGGCCCACGCGGCGGCCCACCCCGATCTCGTGCGCGGGCTGCTGGTGTGCGGCTCCACCGCGCGGGCACGCGGCCTGAAGGCACTCGCCTACACCGCCGCCGCCCGCCTGGACGAACGCCGCGGGGAGGAGCGCAGTGCCGCCGCGAACGCGCGCCTCTTCCGCCGGCACACCACCCCCGAGTGCGCCGAGGCCGTCATCGCCGGCGGCTTCGCCCGACACGCCTTCGGCCAGGCCGTGCTCGAACTGCGCCGCGTGGACGTCCTGGGCCTCGCCGCCCGGCTGCGGACCCCGACCCGGTTCGTCAACGGGCGCCGCGACCTGCCCTTCCGCCTGGAGGAAGGGGCGTTCCTCAGGGCCGTCCGGGCCGCCGGCACCCCCGCCCACCTGGCGCACGCCCCCGGCAGTCATCTCTTCCCGCTCCAGGACCCCGACGCCTTCGCCGACCTGGTCCGCGACGCCCACGCGGGCCTGCCCGCCCTCTGACGGACCGGCCGCGCGCCTCCACCGCCGGCCGCCGCACCCGGCCCGGGGAACGGAACCGGAGGCGCGACCGGCACGGCGGCCGGCCTTCCGTCATCCCTCGGCTCCGCGACCGGCTCGGGCCCCCGCCCCGCTCACGATGGTCTCCACCGCGATCTCCCGGCCGAGAGGCTCCACGAGTTCCTCGGTGACGACGGCGAGAAGGCGCGCGGGCATGTCACCGGCCGGCAACGCGCTCACGTACTCGACCGCCTCGGCGGGCGTGAGCACGGGCAGCCTCCGGCGCAGTGTCCGCGCGGCGTGCATGCGTCCGCGCGTCGCGGCGACTGCGCGCAGCGCGTCGTGCAGATCGTCCACCGCGGTGCGTACCGGCAAGCCGCGTATCCGGGTTCGGTAGTCGTTCTCCCATGCTCCGGTCCTCGCGGAGACGACGCCGATCCGGTGCAGTCCTCCGTCGACGCGGTCGACCAGGTACGGCCCGTTGCCGATCAGCATGTGCCGCGAGTCCCGGGTGCGTGCGAACTCCTCGGACTGCCAGAAGACGAGCCACACCAACTCGTGCTCCTCGACCCGGACCACGGCCATCCTCACCGCGTCCGTCCCCACCGCCCGCCACCGCTGATGGTCGCGCTCCAACTGTTCTTCCACAGCCCGAACGGCGGCTCCTCGCTCGATCACCCGTGCAGCATCCCGCACGGGCCCGGCTCCGACCAGCGAATTCCCGCGGTTCACGGCACGCGGAGGGCAGTCCCGTCGACCACGGCGAATCACCACGACCGACCCGCGTGACGGCGACCGGGGCGGTCCGAGACCAGGACTGGCGGTACCAGGCACATCCGCGACCGGCGGTGTTGACTGGAGGGCATGACGGCGACGGAACTGGGACAGGCGCTGCGGCGCTGGCGTGACCGGGCGGCCCCGGGGGCGGCGGGGCTGCCGGCCGGTGGGCAGCGGCGCGCGGCGGGCCTGCGGCGCGAGGAACTGGCGCTGCTCGCCGGCATCTCGGTCGACTACGTCACCCGCCTCGAACAGGGCCGGGCCGTCAATCCTTCGGTGCAGGTCGTCGAGGCGCTGGCACGGGCGCTGCGGCTGTCCCCGGACGAGCGGACCTATCTGTTCGGGCTGGCCGGTCTGGTGCCGCCGGGTCCGGACATGGTTCCCGGATATCTCACCCCCAGCGTGCAGCGGCTGCTGGAGCGGCTGTCCGGTACTCCCGTCGCCGTCTCCGACGCGGCGATGACACTGCTGGTGACCAATCCGATGTACGCGGCCCTGATGGGCGATCCGTCCGGTCTGCGCGGCTTCGAACGCAACGGCGTGTGGCGCAACTTCCTCGGCCGGCCGACCCGGGTACGGCACTCCCCCCAGGAGCGGCGCGACTTCGAGGCCGGCATGGTCGCCGAACTGCGCTCGACGGCCGCCCGCTATCCGGCGGACCGCCAACTGCAGCGCATGATCACCGAGTTGCGCGCCGGAAGCGAGCGGTTCGCGGAGCTGTGGGACGCGGGCGTGGTCGGCCGGCTGGAGGCGTCACGCAAGACCATCGAGCATCCGCAGGTCGGCCCGGTCACCCTGGACTGCGACCAACTCCGGGTCGAACAGCACGACCTGCGCATCCTCGTGTACTCGGCCGAGCCGGGCACGGCGGCCGCCGAGAAACTGGACCTGATCTCGGTACTGGGCACCCAGAGCCTGACCGACCGCCACTGACACGCCGGGGGCCAGCCCCCGCCCGGCAGGGACCGGCAACCGGCACGTCCTACCGGGGCCCCGCAGCACGCCCGGAAGCCGTGGCGCCGGACGCACCGGGGCTCTCGGGCCGTGCGGACCCGAGCGGCGACCGCCTCCCGCCCGTCGGGGTCACCGTCTCCGTGCTGGCCACCGCCTACCGGCCTCGGTGGCTTCGGGCGGTACGGCGGTGAGTCGTCACCCCGGCGTGGTCGCGGGCAGCGGTTCACGGGCCGCGTGCCAGGCGGCGGGGAGTGCGGCGACGCCCGTACGGGCGGCGATCACGCCGCCCGCGATGGCGCAGGTGGTGTCGATGTCGCCGCGCCCGGCGACCGTGAACCACAGGCCCTCGTGCAGGTCGTCGAGGTGCCGCGCCGCACACCACAGGGCGTACGGGACGGTGTCGGGTCCCGACATCCGGTAGCCGGATCCCAGGACCTCCGCGGCGTGCCGGACCGAGGTGCGTTCCGGCATCCGGGACGCCACCCGCACGCCCGACCTGACGTCGCTGTCAGGGAGCCGTTCGGCGACGGCCCGGAGGAACTCGGGGCCGGCCGGGGCGGGTCCGCCCCGGCCGCGCGCCGCCAGCGCCGCGGCGAGGGCGACCGCCACCGCCCCGGCGACCGCCTCCGGATGGTGGTGGGAGACGACGCTCTGGCGGGCGGCCTGCTCGGCGGCCGTGTCGAGATCCGCCGCGTGCCAGGCGCCCAGCGGTGCGGCCCGCATGGCCGCGCCGTTGCCCCAGGAACCCTGGCCGCCGAACTGTCCGGCGACCACGTCCCGCCAGGACTCGCCCGCTCCGATCCGGCGCAGCACGTCGTGCATCGAGGCCCCGTAACCGCGGTGCGTGTCCTCGGCGTACGCCTGCGCGAAGCGCGCGGCGAGGCGGTCCTGGTCGACGGTGCCGCCGCCCTCGGCGAGCTCCCGCACCAGAACGACCGCCTGGGCGGTGTCGTCACTCCACCGCCACAGCGGCTCCGGGGGCAGCGTCCGCGCCTCCAGGATTCCCGGGCCCTCCTGGCGCAGGATGCCGAACCAGCGATCGCCGAAGGCGTCGCCGAAGGCGAGTCCGGACAACGAGTCGAGCACGGCGGCAGGCGGAGTGATCATCGGCGCAGTATCGCAGTGGGCGGGCGCGCCCCGCACACCGGTTTCCGGGACACGGGAGCGGTGGCGGCGGACGTCCGGTCGGGGACCGGACCGAGCGGGCCCGGGACAATTCCAGGCGTGAATTGCCGCCGATCTCTCCGAAAAATCGCCGATAAACATTTCGATAAATCGGCGAATCCCCCCTTGAATTCGGTGTGACTAGTACGGTCACACCCCCTTTCCTATTTTGATGATTCCATCTTCCGTCGGTCTTCTCTAGATTCTTTGTCAGGACGACGAGCCAGGCGGGTCGGGTCACCGAGATCCGATTTCGCCGCACCATCGCCGCGAAAGAGGGAACCCATGAGCACCACCGACGTACGCACCCAGCGGGACGGCAGGACCCTGCTGATCACGATCGATCGCCCACGAGCCCGTAACGCCGTCAACGCCTCGGTCGCCGCCGGTCTCGCGAGTGCCCTGGACGAGCTGGAATCGGATCCGGAACTGCGGGCCGGTGTGCTGACCGGCTCGGAGGGCAACTTCAGCGCGGGCATGGATCTGAAGGCGGCGCTGCAGGGCGAGTCCCCCGACGTTCCGGGGCGCGGATTCGGCGGTGTGACCGAGGTCGACCGGCAGAAGCCGCTGATCGCGGCCGTCGAGGGCTGGGCCGTGGGCGGCGGTTTCGAACTGGCCCTCGCCTGCGACCTGATCGTGGCGTCGCAGGACGCGCACTTCGGTCTGCCGGAGGTCACGCGGGGGCTGATCGCGGCCGGTGGCGGTGTGATCCGACTACCCCGGCGCATCCCGTACCACCTGGCGATGGGTGTGCTGCTGACCGGTGAGCCGATGACCGGCCGCCGGGCGGGTGAGCTCGGCCTGGTCAACCAGGTCGTCCCCGCCGGGCAGGCGGTGGCCGAGGCGCTGCTGCTGGCCGAGCGGCTCGCCGCGAACGCGCCGCTGGCGCTGGCCGCCGTCAAGGAGGTCGTCCGGGCGGCGGACGGCGCTCCGGAGAGCGAGGCCTTCGCCGCGCAGAGCACGGTGATGAAGAAGCTGATGGCCACGGCCGACGTGCGGGAGGGCATGACCGCCTTCGCCGAGCGCCGGGCCCCTCAGTGGACGGGAAAGTGACATGCGGATCGAAGACGTACGACGGCAGCTGACCACTCCGCTGGCTGGCCCGGCCTACACGCCGACGGTCCACCGCTTCACGGACCGCGAGTACCTCAACATCCTCTACCGCACCGACCCCGACGCGCTGCGCGCGGTGGTACCCGAACCCCTGCGGATCGAAGATCCGCTGGTCCGCTTCGAGATCATGAAGATGGGCGACGTCACCGGCTTCGGTCCCTACACCGAGGGCGGCCAGGCCATCCAGGTGGTCTTCGACGGCGAGCGCGGCGAGTACCTGCACGCGATGTACCTCGACAACTTCCCGGCGACCGCGGCCGGACGCGAGGTCAGCGCCTACCCGAAGGTCATGGGCTCGCCGAGGCTGTACGTGGACGGCGCCGCACTCGTCGGCACCCTCGACTACGGAACCGTCCGCGTCGCCACCGCGACCATGGGCTACAAGCACCACCCGCTGGACAAGGCCGTGGCCAGGGAAGAGATCGCCGCGCCGACGTTCATGCTCAAGACCGTCCCGGGCTACCGCGGCGACCTGCGCGTCCAGGAGCTGGTACGCACCGAGATCACCGACGTGGTGGTCAAGGAGGCCTACACCGGCCCCGCGCGGCTCCAGCTGTTCGCCCACGTGCTCGCGCCGCTGGCGGACCTCCCCGTCCTGGAGGTCGTCTCCGCCACCCACATCCTGACCGACCTGACGCTCGCCCCTGTCGAGCCGGTCTTCGACTACCTGAAGGGAGAAACGCGGTGACACACCAGTTCCGTACCGCCGCCGTCATCGGAGCGGGAACCATCGGACTGTCCTGGACGGCGCTTTTCGCCGCGCACGGACTGACCGTCCACGTGAGCGATCCCCGCCCCGACCTGGCGGAGGCGACCGCCGAGGCGCTGGCCGCCTTCGGGCCGCACCTGGCCGCCCAGGGCCTGGACACCGATGGTCTCGCCGACCGCGTGCACCTCGCCCCCGACGTCACCGAGGCCGTCCGCGACGCGGACATCGTCCAGGAGAACGGGCCCGAGCGCGTCGAGTTCAAGAAGGAGCTGTTCGCCCGCCTGGTGCGGGAGGCACCGCGGCACGCGCTGCTGCTCAGCTCGTCGTCGGCCATTCCCTCGTCCGTCTTCACGACGGAGATCGAGGACGCCGGCCGCGTGCTCATCGGGCACCCCTTCAACCCGCCGCACCTGCTGCCCCTCGTCGAGGTGGTACCCGGCGAGCACACCACCGAGGACGCCGTGCAGTCGGCGGTCGCCTTCTACACCTCCGTCGGCCGCGCACCGGTCGTCGAGCGCCAGGAGGTCCCCGGCTTCGTCGGGAACCGGCTGCAGAACGCGCTCAACCGGCAGGCCGTCTACCTCGTCCAGCAGGGCGTCATCACGCCCGAGGACCTGGACACCGTCGTCACCCACTCGCTGGGCATCCGCTACGCCACCGTCGGCCCCTTCCTCGGCGGCCACCTCGGCGGCGGCCCGGGCGGCTACCGGCACATCGCCGAACACATCGGCTCGACCATGGCGCAGATGGACCTGGGTGAGCCCTCGCAGGACCCGCAGGACCGGGAGCGGGTCATCCAGGCCGTGGAGAAGGCGTACGCCGGTACGCCGTACGCCGACCTCGCCGAGGCCCGCGACCGCGGGCAGCTCGCCGTCCTTTCCGCCCTCGCGGACGTCCGCCGCAACCAGAAGGAGAACTGACATGACCGCCGAGACCTCCACCCCCGTGACCCCCGCGACGCCGGTGGACGACCGCCTGGCCGCCGACTTCTACGACTACGAGTCGCTGCTGTCCGAGGAGGAGTACAAGATTCTGCTCAAGGCCCGCACCTTCATGCGGGACGAGGTCAAGCCGCTGGTCAACGAGTCCTGGGGCAAGGGCGAGCTGCCCGACGAACTGATCGACAAGTTCCGCCACAGCGGCCTGGTGGCCCTGGCCTACGAGGGCTACGGCGAGCACCTTCCGGCCGTGAGCCACCTGCTGAGCGGCATGCTGGCGATGGAACTGGGCCGCGTCGACGCCTCGTCCGCCACCTTCTTCGGCGTGCACAACGGGCTGGGCTTCTACTCCATCTACTACGGTGGCGACCAGGAGCAGCGGGACCGGTTCCTGCCCGCCATGGCCACCATGGACAAGATCGGGGCGTTCGCCCTGACCGAACCGGACGGCGGCTCCGACGTCTCCGGCGGCATGCGCACCACCGCCAGGCGGGAGGGCGACACCTGGACGCTCAACGGCGCCAAGAAGTGGATAGGCAACGCCACCTTCGCCGACAACGTCGTGGTCTTCGCGCGGGACGTCGAGGACAACAAGGTCAAGGCGTTCGTCGTGGAGAAGGGCACCCCGGGCTTCAAGCCTGTCAAGATCGAGGGCAAGATCGCACTGCGGATCGTGCAGAACGCCGAGATCACCCTGACCGACGTGAAGGTTCCGGAGGCCAACCGGCTGAAGAACATCAAGGGTTTCCGGGACGTCGGCGAGGTGCTGCGGCAGACCCGCAGCGGGGTGGCCTGGCAGGCTCTGGGCGTCATGATCGGCGCCTACGAACTCGCCCTGGACTACTCCAAGCAGCGTGTCGCGTTCGGGCGCCCGATCGCCAAGTTCCAGATGGTGCAGGATCTGCTCGTGAAGAGCGTCGGCAACATCACCGCGTCCTGGGGCATGCTGGTGCAGCTCGCCCGGCTGCAGGACCAGGGCATCTTCCGTGACGAGCAGTCGGCGCTGGCCAAGGAGTTCGTCGCGGCCCGCATGCGGGAGGTCGTCGCCTGGAGCCGCGAGCTCTTCGGCGGCAACGGCATCCTCCTCGACAACGACATCGCGCGGTTCTTCTCCGACGCGGAGGCCCTCTACTCCTACGAGGGAACGCACCAGATGCAGACCCTCATCGTCGGCAAGGCCATCACCGGCCAGAGCGCGTTCGTGGGCTGACGGCGATGACCAACGAACTCGAACCGGCATCCGCGTCCGCATCCGTGTTCACCGGGCTCAAGGTCCTGGACGCGTCGACCTACATCGCGGGACCGGCCGCCGCGACCATGCTCTCCGACTTCGGTGCCGACGTCATCAAGGTCGAGCCGCCCGGGGCGGGCGACCCGCAACGCAGGCTGAGCTTCGTGCCCCCGAGCCCGCGTGCGGAGGCCAACTACGGGTGGCACCTGGCCAACCGCAACAAGCGGGGCATGGTCCTCGACCTCAAGTCGCCGACGGCCGTCGGCGTCCTGAAGCGGCTCGTGGAGTGGGCCGACGTGGTGATCACCAACTTCCCGCACGGCACCCGCGAGAAGCTGCACCTCGGCTACGAGGAGGTCGCGGGCTGGAACCCGCGGGTCGTCTACGCCGACATCACCGGTTTCGGCGACGCTGGTCCCGACGCCCGGCAGCCCGGGTTCGACCTGACCGCCTTCTGGTCGCGCAGCGGCCTGCTGGCCTCCACCCGCGACGCCGAGGCCCCGCCGACGGTGCCCGTCTGGGGCAGCGGCGACTACACCTCGGCCGTCGCGATCTACGGGGCGATCGTGACCGCGCTGTACCGCCGCGCGGTCACCGGGCAGGGCACCAGCGTCGGAACGTCGCTGCTGGCCACCGGCGTGTGGGCGACGGGCACCCTCGTCGCCGGCGCGCTCGCCAAGGGCACCGCGTTCGAGCTGCACGACCGGAACAAGCCGGTGAACGCGCTGACCAACCCCTACCGGACGGCGGACGGCCAGTGGTTCATGCTGGCCACCTCCGGCCCGCAGTGGCCGGGGCTCGCCCGCGCCGTCGGACACCCCGAGCTGCTCGAGGATCCCCGGTTCGCCGACATCGAGGGGCGCTCGGAGAACGCCGCCGCGCTGAGCAGCCTGCTCGATGACGAGTTCGGCTCGCGGCCCTTCAGCCACTGGAAGGACGCGCTGGCCCGCGAGCGCATCACCTACGGCCTCATCCAGACGCCGGAGGAGGCGGCGCAGGACCCCCAGCTCCGCGCCAACGACATCGTCATGCCGCTGCAGGGGGTCACCGGACTGGAGTACACCGTCAACAACCCGGTCAACCTCCGTGGCGTGCCGAAGGTCGCGGCGCGCCGGGCGCCGGATCTCGGCGAGCACAACGACGAGATCCTCGCCGAACTGGGCTTCGCCCCAGGGGAGATCGCCGGGCTGCGTGCCGAGGGTACGATCCCGGACACCCCCGAGGCGAGCGCGGCCTGACCCGGACGGCACGACGTGACCGACGGAGCGGAGACGGTGACCCACCGGTATCTGCCCCCCGAGCGCGGCGCCGGGCGCGGCCGCCGGGCCCGGGCGGCCGGCGGCCGTCCGGGCCGGCGCGCCGTCGCGGCCCGGCCCGCGCGCCTTCGCCACCGTACGGGCGGGTCAGGCGCCCCGCCCGTCGGTCCGGGCCGGCCTCCGGCCCCCGCGGCGCACCGCGCCGGACCCGATTCCAGCCACCCCCACCCGACACAGCAACCTGGAGTGCACATGCCCACCCTCGACCGTCATGACTCCGTCTTCGTGCTCGACCTCGGAGACGGCGAGAACCGCTTCCACCCCGACTGGCTCGCGTCGGTCAACGCGGCCCTGGACGAGGTGGAGAAGGCCGACGCGCCCCGGGCGCTGGTGACCGCCGCGACCGGCAAGTTCTACTCCAACGGCCTGGACCTGGACTGGCTCACCGCCCACGCCGACCAGCACGCGGCCTACGTGGACACCGTCCACGCCCTGTTCGCCCGGGTGCTGGCCCTGCCGATGGTCACCGTCGCCGCTCTGCAGGGGCACACCTTCGCCGCCGGCGCGATGTTCTCCCTCGCGCACGACTTCCGGGTGATGCGGGCGGACCGCGGCTTCTGGTGTCTGCCCGAGTCCGACATCAAGATCCCCTTCACCCCCGGCATGTCTGCACTCATCCAGTCCCGGCTGACCCCCGCGGCGGCGCACGAGGCCATGGTCACCGGCCGGCGGTACGGCGGCACGGACGCCGCCGGCGCGGGCATCGTCGACCACGCGGTGGCCGAGGACGCGGTGCTCCCGACCGCGGTGGAGATCGCCCGGGCCCAGGTGGGCAAGGACGCCGGCACCCTCGGCGCCATCAAGGCCGGCATGTACGGCCCGGCCCTGGCCGTCCTGCGCGGTACGGCCGGCTGACGGACAACCGATCCCGGACCGCGTCCGCGCGCACGGCGAGCTGCCCGCGCGACGGGTGCCGTCCGTGTGCGCGGTGTCGCGCCGCGCCGATGCCCCGGCGTCCCGGGCCCGACGGCAGCGCCCCCGATCCGGTCGTCGGTCGGGTTAACGTATAGACGTGGATATGTTGCATCTGCGCTATTTTGTCGCGGTGGCCGAGGAGCTGAACTTCTCGGCGGCGGCCCGGGGACTGCACATGGCCACGTCACCGCTGAGCCAGCGGATCAGGGACCTGGAACGGGAGCTGGACCAACGGCTGTTCGAGCGTGACACGCACAGCGTCACGCTCACTCCGGCCGGCGAGACGCTGCTCCCCCTGGCACGGGACGTGCTGGAGCAGTTCAACTCCATCCCGTGGCGGCTGCGGGAGGCGACTCGCTCGGGGCGCGCCACGATGTTCATGGGCATCCCCGCCGGGCTCCACCCCTGCCTGCGGGAGCACGTCTCGGAGCTCACCGAGCGCGCCGCCGCCTGGTACGAACTCCTGCGGTGGCCCGGCACCACCAAGGCCCTGGTCGAGGGCGTGCACGAGGGCAGGCTGGCGCTGGCGCTGGCCCGGATGCCGGTCAGCGATCCCGCGCTGGAGATCGTGCACGTCATGTCCGAGCGGATGGGGGCCGTGGTCCCCGCCGACCAGTTCACCGGACGGGAATCCCTGTCCCTCACGGAACTCGCAGACCTCTCCTTCATCGTCGCCCCGCACGAGATAAGGTCCGCCTACTTCGACCAGCTCGACGGCGAGATGTCCGCCAGGGGCATCAGAAAGCGCATCAAGCTGACCGACTCCGACTTCGGGGGAATCGCCGAGCTGGTATCCAGCGGAATCGCCTTCTATTTCTCCCTCCTCAATCCGGACAATCCCATGCACGGCTACGCGATGGAGAACACGACGGTCCTGCCGCTCACGGATTTCAAGCCGTCCCTGAACACGGTCCTGGTCTGGCGGAAGGACCGGGCGGACGGCGGCGACCTGGCCAGGCTCGTCATGGCGGCACGCGAGGTCTTCGCCGAGACGCGCCACGTCTGAGCGGGCCGTCTCGCACGGTGCGGCCTACACCCTCGACGACAGCACCGGCATCCGTGACGTCACCGTGGCCGGAGACCTTCGAAGCCTGACCCGCGTCCGCCCCCGGGACGCTTGGAGAGCGCCGTCGGGCCACACTGGTAGGAGAGCAGGAGCCGGCGGACCCCGACGTCGTTCCGACGCCGGGCGCCGAACCGTACGGCTGGAAGAAGCGTGACATGGCCGAGGACCCGGCGGTCCGGCCGGGTTCGGGTCTCCCCGGCGCGGCGCAGGACCGGCCCGCGGGAGTGGTGCACAGCGCGTTCGCGCTGGTGAGGGCGCTCAGCGAGGCGCCGGGCCCGCTCGGCGTCACCGAACTCGCCTCGGTCGCGGGCATTCCGAAGACGACGGCACACCGGCTGCTGGAGCAGATGGCCGAGGAGCGGATCGTCGCACGCCACGACCACAGGTGGGCGATCGCGCCCGGCTTCGGCGAACTGGTGCGAGCGGGCCGGCGGCCCTCCCCCCTCGCGGCCGCCGCCCGCCCCCGGCTGGACGCCGTGGTCCGGGGCACGGGCGCGAGCGTGTTCCTGCATCGCATGGCGGACGGCGTGCTGGACACCGTGTACTGCGGGCACGGCGCGCTGCTCGCACCCCTCATGCCCGCGCCGGATCAGCGACTGGCCGCGGCGCACCCGGCCGCCTCGCTCTGGCGGGCTCTCGCCGCCGGGCAGGTGGCGGCGGAGTACGACGAGGTACGCCCGGGATGCATCTGCATAGCGGCTCCCGCGCCGCTCCCGTCGGGCGGAACGATCGTCGCGTCACTGGCCCGCCCGGCCGACCGCGAGGTGGAGTCCCTCAAGCGCCCTCTGGAGAGGATCGTGTCGTTGATCGCGGCGGACGAACGCCGCCTGCGGCCCTGAGCCGGAGCCGAGCCGGAAAGGCCGCGGGGAAGACGCGTCAGCGCCTCGGGGGGCCACCCGCGCGCACCGACCGGCAGGACGTCTCCAGGATGTGGACCATCGTCCTGATCTCGTCCGCGGTACTGATGAGCGGTGGGGCGAGGATGACGGTGTCGCCGACGGCCCGCACCAGAAGCCCGTGGTCGGCCGCCGCGGCCATGACCTGTTCGCCCCAGGCGCCTTCCGGCCGGCCCTCGGCACCCGTGACGAAGGTGACCGCGGCCAGGAAGCCGTGGCCCCTGACGTCCCTGACGCACTCCCAGCCCCGGAACGCGTCGGCGAGGGCCCGGGTCAGCGTGGGCGCGGTCGCACGCACGTGCCCGGGGACGTCCTCCTCCACGACGACGGCGACGGCCTCACGCGCGACGGCCGCGGCCACCGGGTGCCCCGAGTAGGTGAAGCCGAGTCCGAACGCCCCGATGGCCGGTGCCCCCTCGGCGATGACGTCCATGGCACGCCGTCCGACCAGCACCGCGGAGATCGGCGCGTACGCCGAGGACAGCCCCTTCGCCAGCGTGATCAGGTCGGGGGCCAGACCGAACTCGGTGGTGGCGAACAGTGATCCGGTGCGTCCGAAACCGGTCACGACCTCGTCGAGAACGAAGAGGATGTCGTGACGCGCGAGGACCTCCTGGACGCGGGGGTAGTAGCTCGCCGGCGGGATGATCAGACCGCCCGCGCCGAGAATCGGCTCCGCGACGAACGCGGCGACGCTGTCGGGGCCCTCCGCCGCGAGAACCCTCTCCAGACGGTCGACGAGCCGGTCGACGAACCGCTCCTGCTCGATCCCCTGTCCCAGCGGGCCGTACGGATCGGGGCACGGCACCTTGACGTAGGCCGGCAGCGGGGGACCGAAGCCCCGGTGCAGGGCGTCCAGGCCGGTCGCGGAACCGGCGGCCACCGTGGTCCCGTGGTACCCCTTCTCCTGCGAGATGATCTTGAACCGTCCGTGCCGTCCCAGGCACTGGTGGTAGTACCACGCCAGCTTGAAGGCGCTGTCGTTGGCCTCCGCACCGGAGTTGGCGAAGAAGGCGCGGCCCATGGGTATGGGCGCCAGCCGGACGAGATCGTCGGCGAGGGCCCGCGCGACATCGGTGGTGCGGTGCGCGAAGGACGCGAAGAACGGAAGTCTGGCCATCTGCCGTGCGGCCGCCCGCACCAGGCGCGGTTGGCTGTATCCCAGATTGGTGCAGAGCATTCCGGAGGTCCCGTCGAGGTAGGAACGCCCCTCGCTGTCCCAGACCGTGAGCCGCTCGCCTCGGACGATCACATGAGGTTCCGTGGTCAGGGCGGGTGACGTGTGGGGTTCCAGCAGGGCGGACGGGTGCGGAGTCATGACGATTCTCCTTGCGCGGGAAAACGGTCCGAAGGGGCCCGGTCACGGAATGCCGGACCGGGACCCGTCCCCTCGATGGGAACGCGGCTGCGAACGCGGATCAAAGCGCGTTCCGGCCAGCGGAACCGAGATCCGCCCCGTTCTCCCCGCGGCCGGTTCCACTGGGTGGAACCAGAATTGTCCGGCCGCCCGTCCCGCTGTCCCCTGAGGCGAAGGGCCGGCCCGGTGCGGAGCCGGCCGAATCATCGAACGGCCGGTGGGCAGAGCCATGGAGACGAGGAACGACGGCTACGACTACATCGTCGTGGGCGGTGGGACCGCGGGCAGCGTGATCGCGGCACGGCTGACCGAGGACGGGGGCGCGCGCGTGCTGCTGCTGGAGGCGGGTTCGGCGCACCCGTCGGCCGACATGGCCGTTCCTCCGGCGTGGCCGGCGCTGCTGCGGTCGAACGCGGTCTGGGGGGACGTGACCGTCCGGCAACGGGCGAGCGGTGTCCGTGTCCCGCTTCCGCGCGGGCGCGCACTGGGCGGCGGATCGGCCGTCAACGCGATGAACTACGTGCGCGGCCATCGTTCCAGCTACGACGTGTGGGCCGAACCGGGCCGGACGGACTGGTCGTTCGACGGTCTGCTGCCCTACTTCAAACGCAGCGAGAGAACCGTCGGGAGGGACCCTGCCCTGCGGGGAGTCGACGGTCCGCTGTCCGTGGGGCCGCCCGACCCTCCGCATCCGGTCGTGGCGGCTCTGCTCGAAGGAGCGGTCCAGTCCGGTCACCGGCGTGCCACCGACATCAGCGGCGGCACGGAGGAGGGCTTCGGCTGGTCGGACCTGAACATCGTCGACGGCAGACGGCAGAGCGCGGCGGACGCGTACCTGGCTCCCGCCATGCGGCGGGCCGACCTGTCGGTGGTGACCGGGGCCCTGGTGCACAGGCTGCGCATCAGGGCCGGCCGGTGCGACGGGGTGGAGTACAGCACGGGCACGGACGTCGTCTCGGCCGGCTGTTCGGGAGAGGTGGTCCTCGCCGCCGGCACCATCGGGTCGGCCCAGCTGCTGCTGCTCTCCGGTGTCGGGCCCGTGGAGCAGCTGCGCCGGCTGGGCGTGCGCGTCGTGCTGGATCTGCCCGGCGTGGGAGAGGGGCTGCACGACCACCCGATCAGTGGCATCACCTACCGGTCCAGACGTCCGGTCCCGCCGGGGGCGAACAACCACGGCGAGGCGTACGGGCTGGCACGCAGCAGGCCGGGGCTCGACGGCCCGGACCTCCAGATCCTCTTCGTCGACGTACCGCGGAACGCCCCGGCCGTGGACGGACCCGAGACGGGGTGGGGGTACACCGTCGCCGTCTCCCCCGTCACGCCGCGCAGCCGCGGCAGCGTCCGGCTCGCGAGTGCGGATCCCGGCGTTCCGCCGCTCGTGGACCCCGACTACTTCGGCGACGGGACAGACGTCGACGTCACGGTACGGGGACTGCGGATGGCGCGGGACATCGGTGAGTCCCCGGCACTCGACGAGTGGCGTGACCGCGAGGCGGTACCGGGGCCGGCGGCGACGGACGAGGCCGCTCTGCGGGAGTACGTGCTCAGGACTCCCGCGTCGTACTTCCACCCCGTGGGTACGTGCCGCATGGGGACGGACTCGCTGTCCGTGGTCGACGGCGAACTGCGCCTGCACGGTGTCGCCGGCCTGCGGGTGGCGGACGCCTCCGTCATCCCGTCCATTCCCTCGGCCAACACCAACGCCACGGTCTGCGCCATCGCCGAGCGGGCCGCGGAGATGCTGCGGACCCCGGCCCCATCGACGGCCTGAACCGGCCGGACGGCCGGGCGTCTTGTCGATGGCGGAAGGACAACCGGCGCGACTCCGCCCCGGGTTGGTCGTCGTCGTCCTCGCCCGCGGTCGGCGGGCCGCCCGTTGCCGTCGCCCTCCGGCTCGTTCGGCCGACGGCCACCGGTGCGGCCCGCGGCCGCAACCGTGTCTCCGGTTGCGGCACCGTGGCGCGGGTCCTTTGCTGGAAGGTACCGATGCGACCGGATCATGCGGAGCGCGGCCGGACGTGGACGCGCGGCCGGTCCGGGCAGGGGCGCAGGGAAGAAGTGGATGACATGGGACAGCTTGACGGCAAGGTCTGCCTGGTGACCGGCGGCTCGACCGGGATAGGTCTGGGGATCGCCCGTCGGTTCGTCGCCGAAGGCGCCACGGTGTACCTCACCGGCCGGCGCGAGGCGGAGCTGGACGCGGCCGTGGAATCCCTGGGCGAACGTGCCGTCGGCGTCCGCAGCGATGTCTCCCGCCTCGACGATCTCGACCACCTGTTCGCGACCGTCCGGGCCGGCAGCGGACGGCTGGACGTGGTCGTCGCCAACGCCGGCGGTGCGGAGCTGGCACGGCTCGGGGAGATCACCGAGGAGCAGTACCGGTCGGCCTTCGACATCAACGTGAAGGGGACGATCTTCACCGTCCAGAAGGCGCTGCCGTTGCTGCCGGACGGCGCCTCCGTGATCGTACTGGCGTCCACGAACGCCTCGATGGGCCTGCGGGCCATGTCGGTCTACAGCGCCACCAAGGCGGCCATCCGCAACCTGGCCCGCACCTGGGCCGTGGAACTGGCGGGGCGCGGGATCCGGGTCAACGCCCTCAGCCCGGGGCCGATAGAGACCCCCGGCATCCGCGGTCTGGACAGTCCGCCGGACGGCGGGAGGCCGCTGGCGGACGCCATCATCGACGAGGTTCCGCTCGGCCGGATAGGCCGCCCCGGCGAAGTCGCGGCCGCGGCCGTGTTCCTGGCCTCGGAGCAGAGCTCCTTCACCACCGGGGCAGAACTCTTCGTCGACGGCGGACTGGCCCAGGTCTGAGACCACACCCCGCAGGCCGCGCCGGACGACCGGGCGGTCCCTGGCGTGGACCGGGTCCGGCGGCCTCCGTACGGGCGGGAGAACAGGGCGACCGTGCACCACTCGCGCAGGCGTCGCGGGACACGGCGTCCCTTCACACGCGGCGGACCCGTGCGGCCGGTACGCGGTCGGGCAGGTAGGGGAATCCGTTGCCGTTGTCGAGGAGCGCCGCCTCGTCGATGCCGTCCACAGCCCAGACGTCGACCGGTCCACCGGTGTTGTTGAGGTGCAGGAAGAAGCCGACGTCGCCCTCGTCCCGGCAGACGAAGATCCCCTCCACCTCCGGGCGGCGGCTGCCGGCGATTCCCGGTGCGGCACCCATCCGCGTCCAGTCCAGGCCGTACCGCGCGATCGACTGCCGGTTGCGGGTGGACGAGACGTGGAAGTGACGCGATTCGGTCGGCATGGCAGGAGTATATGAAGTACGGATCTTTCCTCCCCGGGCCGAGGCGGGCAGCCGAGCACGTCGTGGCCCGGCCCGCACCGGCCGCACCGAGTCCGGCAGCGCACATGACCTTCGTAGCCGGAAGGCCGATACTGAGGGGCAGGAGGCCCGTCCCCGACCCCGAAAGGTCCCCGCGAAGACTGACGCCCCGTCAACTCGGCCGGTGTCCGATCAGCACCGGAGCCGGCGAAACCCGCCTCCCAGCACCCGGAACCACCAGGATCGACAGCTTGCCGCACCCGGCTTGACCAGGGAAATGCCGGTCGGATGCCTGACTGCTAACGTATGAGGGAGACAGCCGTGAAGATGCTGATCAACGTCCCGGAGACCGTGGTGGCGGATGCGCTGCGGGGTCTGGCGGCCGC
Organism: Streptomyces sp. NPDC001068; assembly: GCF_042897315.1. NCBI lineage: Bacteria > Bacillati > Actinomycetota > Actinomycetes > Kitasatosporales > Streptomycetaceae > Streptomyces > Streptomyces sp. NPDC001068. The sequence continues at coordinate 248,874 of NZ_JBIAYD010000009.1, forward strand.
CCATCCCGATCTCACCGTGGACGTGGAGAACCGGGTGATCGTACGGCGGGACGCTCCCGTCGCCGGGCAGGTCGGGCTGGTGTCGGGCGGAGGCTCCGGACACGAGCCGTTGCACGGCGGATTCGTGGGCCCCGGGATGCTGTCGGCGGCGTGCCCCGGCGAGGTTTTCACCTCGCCCGTCCCTGACCAGATGGCCCGGGCCGCCGCGGCCGTGGACAGCGGCGCCGGCGTCCTCTTCATCGTGAAGAACTACACCGGCGACGTGCTCAACTTCGACATGGCCGCCGAACTCGCCGAGGACGAGGGCATCCAGATCGGCAAGGTCCTCGTCAACGACGACGTCGCCGTCACCGACAGCCTCTACACCGCGGGCCGACGCGGCACCGGCGCCACCCTGTTCGTGGAGAAGATCGCCGGTGCGGCCGCCGCCGAGGGGCAGCCGCTGGAGCGGGTGGAGGCGATCGGCCGCCGGGTGAACGAGAACTCCCGCAGTTTCGGTTTCGCGCTCAGCGCCGTCACCACCCCGGCCAAGGGCACCCCGACCTTCGATCTGCCGTCGGGCGAACTGGAGTTGGGCATCGGCATCCACGGCGAGCCGGGCCGGGAACGGCGGGCCATGATGACCTCGGGCGAGATCGCCGACTTCGCGGTCAACGCAGTCCTGGAGGACATGCCGCCGCGCGACCCGGTGCTCGTCCTGGTCAACGGCATGGGCGCGACCCCGCTCCTGGAGCTGTACGGCTTCAACGCGGAGGTCCAGCGTGTGCTCGGCGAGCGCGGTGTCACCGTCGCCCGCACCCTGGTCGGCAACTACGTCACCTCCCTGGACATGGCGGGCGCCTCGGTCACCCTCTGCCAGGCCGACGAGGAGCTGCTGCGGCTGTGGGACGCCCCGGTGCGGACGCCGGCCCTGCGCTGGGGCATGTGAGCGAGCGACCGCAGCGATCCACTCGTACCGCGAAGCAAGGAGATCCCGTGCTCGACGCCGACTTCTTCCGCCGCTGGATGGCGGCGACCGCCTCCTCCGTCGATCGTGAGGCGGAGCGGCTCACCGCCCTCGACTCCGCGATCGGCGACGCCGACCACGGCAGCAACCTCCAGCGCGGGTTCAGGGCGGTGGTGGCCGCGCTGGAGAAGGACGCCCCCGACACCCCGGGGGCCGTGCTGGTCCTCGCCGGAAGCCGCCTGATCTCCACGGTCGGCGGGGCGTCCGGGCCGTTGTACGGGACGCTGCTGCGCAGTACGGGCAAGGCGCTCGGCGACAGCGCGGAGGTCACCGAGGCCGAGTTCGCCGGGGCGCTGCGGGCCGGGGTGGACAAGGTCATGGCGCTCGGCGGGGCGGCACCCGGCGACAAGACGATGATCGACGCCCTGCTGCCGGCGGTGGAGGCGCTCGGTGACGGCTTCGGCGCGGCACGGGCCGCCGCCGAGGAGGGAGCCCTGGCGACGACACCGTTGCAGGCCCGCAAGGGCCGGGCGAGCTACCTCGGGGAGCGCAGCGTCGGTCACCAGGACCCTGGCGCCACCTCGTCGGCGCTGCTCGTCGCGGGACTTCAGGAGGCAGCCGGTGAGTGACGACAAGCTGGTCGGGATCGTGCTGGTGTCGCACAGCGCGGAGGTCGCCGCCTCCGTCGCCGAGCTGGCCAAGGGTCTGTCGGGCGGCGGCGCGGCGGTACCGGTCGCCGCGGCGGGCGGCACCGAGGGCGGCGGGCTCGGCACCAGCGCCGAACTGATCGCGGCCGCCGCCGCGTCCGTGGACCGGGGCGCTGGTGTGGCCGTCCTCACCGACCTGGGCAGCGCGGTGCTCACGGTGAAGGCGTTGCTCGCCGAGGGCGACGAACTCCCGGACGGCACCCGCCTGGTGGACGCCCCGTTCGTCGAGGGGGCGGTCGCCGCGGTCGTGACGGCGTCGACCGGCGCGGACCTGGGCGCGGTGGAGGCGGCCGCCGCGGAGGCGTACTCCTACCGGAAGGTCTGACCTCCGGGGCGAGGACCCCGGCGACCTCGGCGAAAGGTCCGAGGCCGCCGGGAAGCCGACGCCCACCGCACCCGCACCCGCACTAGATCGCACCCGGTGGCACCCGGTCCGGAACCAGGGGTCGGGACCGGAACACCGGAACAGGCGCGCGGTCGGGACCGGGGGCGGCCTGTCGGCGGCGGGCGTGGGGCCGGCCGCAACCGGCCCGAGGCGCGGGAGGCCGCGGTGCGGTGTCCGCACCTCGGGCGCGGCCGGCCACCTCGACGGCACGGTACCGCCGGTGGACAACGGCGGGCCGGCCGTCCGAACCCGGTGCCGGCCGCCGGTCAGCCGCCCTCGGTGAAGAGCGCTGCCAGCCGCTCGCCCTCCGCCCGCGCCGCGTCCTGGTCCTCGATGGGTTTGATCGCGGAGTCCTTGAAGACGATGTAGGTGACGCCGGACGGCACCCCGCCCGTGCGCGGGTCGGGGTCCATGCCCAGCCCCTTCGCGGTGGCGTACGAGGCCTCGCCGATGATGTCGGTCGGTCCGGTGTCGCCGACGACGGCGTACTGCACCCGGTCCTTGTAGATCACGGCGGCCACCGCGCCGCCCTTGATGCCGGTCGCCCGGTAGTCCCAGCGGCTGCTGGGGCCCGGCACGACGACGTAGGGCAGCGTCTCCGCGTTGAGATGGCGGCCGTCGGACTGCTGGAAGGCGGTGGCCGCGGAGAACGCCGGGTCGGCGGTGCGGTTGCAGTGGGTGGTGACCTGGCCGTCGCAGTCGATGTCGAGGTCGGCCTCCCAGAAGACCGCCTGGTCGGTGCCGCACACGGGGACGGTGGTGGCGGTTCCGGCGTCGGTGCGGTAGCGGCTCTTGGAGATCTCGGCGCAGTCGCGCAGCCGGGACAGCAGGTCGGTGGCGGCGATCCGGTGCCGCGCTCCGTGGGCGGGGAGCGAGGCGGCGGCGGGGACGGGGGTGGGCAGTGTGGTCGGGGCGAGCAGGGCGGCGCCGGCCGCGGCCAGCGTCAGCGTCTGGACACGCACGATGGGGGACCCTCTCCGTGGGGGACATGGAGTCAACCGGTCCAATGTGGTGGGGCCGGGGCGGCCGAGCCAGGAAGAGGGGCCCGTACAGGGCCGTTCGGAGCAACGAACTGACACTCCGTGAGATTCCGTCAGGGGCCGGGACGCCGGGCCGGTGTCGGCCCCTCGCCCCGGCCACCCGCGTCGGCGCGGGATCAGCGACGACAGCGTTCCGCGCCACGGGCGTGAACTCCCCTTCCTTCTCGGGAAGTTCGGCCGCAGAGCCCTCAGCATACGTAACTCTCCCCCGCTGTCCGCAATACGGCCCCCTTGATGTTCGTGTCCCGGACGGGTCATATTGGTCCGTACCTTTGTCGTGCTGCCGTCCCAGGGGAGGCGGAACCGTGCGCCGAGTTGTGGTCCTGGTCTGCGCACTGCTGCTGACGTCGTCCTGCGGCTGGGGCGGGGCGGCCGACGGCGACAGCGGCCGGCTGCCCGGCGCCCCGACGGGGGTGACCGCGGCGGCCGGGAGTGCGACGAGCGTGCATGTGATGTGGAACGCGCTGCCCGTCGGTTCGGGCGTCCGCGGCTACGAGGTATATCGCGGCACCACAAAGGTGGGTGAGGTGCCGGATACGCAGCACATGGTGGACGTCACCAGGCTCAGGCCGTCCACCATGTACGCGTTCACCGTCCGGGCCCGCGGTGACGACGGCAGCCTCGGCCCGCGGAGCCGGGCGGTGCGGGCGACGACCCCGGCGGTGGTCGCGGCGGACCGGTCGGCGCCGACCCGGCCGGCGCATCCGAGCGGCCGGGCCGTGGGCGGCCGTGCCGTGCAGTTGTCCTGGGGCGCCGCGAAGGACGACCGCGCGGTGGTGTCGTACGACATCTACCAGGGCGATGCGAAGATCCACAGTGTGGGCGGCAACCAGACCGCGACCGTGGTCACGGGGCTGCGGCCGGGTACCCGCTATGTGTTCACCGTCCGGGCCCGGGACGCGGCCGACAACCTCTCGGCGGCCGCCACGGCGGTACGCCTCACCACACCGGGCGGCGACGACGGCCAGGACACCGCCCCGACCGGGTTCACGGCGCGGAGCCACGCGGAGAGCGGGGCGTACTACCTGGACCTGGCCTGGGACCCGCCGGACGTGGACGGGGTGATCACGGAGTACCAGATCCTGCTCGACGGCGGCACGACGACCTCGCTGGTCTGGGGCGGCGTCCCGCCCGAAGGCCACTCGACCTACAGCTTCTACGTGGGGCGCGACCATGGTGTGGTGCACCGGGTGCGACTGCGGGCGCGGCTGCCGGACGGGACCTGGGGCGGCTGGTCGGCGCGTCGGACGGTCACGACGCGGGCCTGATCCGCATCCCGGCCTGATCCGCATCCCGGCCTGGGCCGGACGGGGGAAGAGATCACCTGGACGGCCGCCCCCGGGTGCGGCGCGGGCCGGTGGCGCTTTGGCTGAGTCCCGAGGCAGCACGGGAGTCTCCCGATCCTCGGCGGCGCAAGGGACGTTCCGCCTACCGTGCCGTCGGAGGGCAGCCACATGCGCAACTCACGACTTCTCGTCCGCTCCGGCCTGACCCTGGCGGCCGCCGCCGCGCTCCCCACCTGGTCCGCCGGACCGTCCGCCGCCGTCTCGGGCATCTCGGTGAGTACCACCGGCTCCACGGTCTCGGTGGTCACCAGCGCCTGCACGCAGAGCAGCGGCAGCTGGGGCAACGCCTCGCTGCTCAGCAGCGGTCAGACCGCCTTCGCCCAGGGGCGGCAGGCGGCCCTGGCGGGCACCACGGTGAGCCAGTCCGCGGCCTGGTCGGGCGTGTCGCCCGGCACCTACTCGGTGGTCGTCGTCTGCTCCAACGGCGGTACGGCAGGCACCCAGTCGGTGATCGTCTCCGCCGCCCCGGCGGTCCCCGCCCCGCCGACGACCTCGTCGACCAACAAGTCGCCCGCCCCGGCCCGGGGCGTCGCGGGCGGCCTGGGCGGTGCCGTCCGCGACTACGGCCCGCTCACGCTGGGCGTCGGCGCGGCGCTGGTCGGCTCGGGCGTCATCGCCACCGGCTGGTACCTGCGCAAGCGGTCCAAGCCGTACCGGTTCTGAACCCGGTTCAGTTCTCGGGGAGTTCGCCGAACTCCCCGAGGGCCTGGCCGAGCCACCGGGTCCAGAAGGACTCCAGGTCGATGCCGGCCCGCAGCACCAGGTGCCGCAGCCGGTCCTCGGGGGCGTCCTTGCCCGGCGGGAAGTCACGCCGCTCGATCTCCTCGTACTCGGCCAACTGCTGCCGGTGCAGCTCCAGATGGCGCCGCAGGTCGGCTTCGAGTCCTTCGGTGCCGACCACCGCGGCCGCCCGCAGCCGCAGCAGCAGCGTGTCGCGCTGCGGCCTCGGGTCCTGGGCGGTGGCGGTCCAGCGGGCCAGTTCGGCGCGGCCCGCGGGCAGGACCTCGTAGCTCTTCTTCTGGCCGCGGGCCGGCTGCTCGGTGGGCAGGGTGCGGATGTGGCCCTCCGCCTCCAGCCTGCCCAGTTCGCGGTAGATCTGCTGGTGCGTGGCCGACCAGAAGTAGCCGATCGACCGGTCGAACCTGCGGGTCAGCTCCAGCCCCGACGACGGCTTCTCCAGCAGGGCGGTGAGGATGGCGTGCGGGAGTGACATGGGCTCATCCTAGGGACGGGCCCTACAGGGCGGCCGCCAGCTCGGTGCCCTGCTTGACGGCCCGCTTGGCGTCCAGTTCGGCGGCGACGTCGGCGCCCCCGATGAGGTGCGCGCTGTGGCCGGCGGCGACCAGTTCCTCGTACAGGTCCCGGCGCGGTTCCTGCCCGGTGCACAGCACGACGGTGTCGACCTCCAGGACGGTGCTCTCCCCGTCGACGGTGACATGCAGTCCGGCGTCGTCGATCAGGTCGTAGCGCACCCCCGGGACCATGGTGACGCCCCGGTGCTTGAGTTCGGCACGGTGGATCCAGCCGGTCGTCTTGCCGAGGCCCGCGCCGACCTTGCCGGTCCGGCGCTGGAGCAGGTGGACGGTGCGCGGGGGCGCGGGGCGCTCGGGGGCGGCGAGGCCGCCGGGGGTCCGGTAGTCCGTGTCGACGCCCCAGTGCCTGAAGTACGTCGCCGGGTCCTCGCTCGCCTTGTCGCCGCCGTCGGTGAGGAACTCGGCGACGTCGAAGCCGATGCCGCCCGCGCCAAGGATCGCCACCCGGTCGCCGACGGGGGCGCCGTCGCGGAGCACGTCCAGGTAGCCGAGGACGCGGGGGTGGTCGACGCCCGGGATGTCGGGGGTGCGCGGGGTGACACCGGTGGCGACCACGATCTCGTCGTAGCCGGTGACGTCCTCGGGCTGCACGGTGGTGTTCAGGCGTACGTCCACGCCGTGGGCGTCGAGCTGGTGGCGGAAGTAGCGCAGGGTCTCGTCGAACTCCTGCTTGCCGGGGATCTTGCGGGCCACGTTCAGCTGGCCGCCGATCTCGGCCGCCGCGTCGAACAGGGTGACCTGGTGGCCGCGTTCGGCGGCCGAGACCGCGCAGGCGAGTCCGGCCGGGCCCGCGCCGACGACCGCGACCCGCTTGCGCCGCCGGGTCGGGGACAGGACCAGTTCGGTCTCGTGGCAGGCGCGCGGATTGACCAGGCAGGAGGTGATCTTGCCGCTGAACGTGTGGTCCAGGCAGGCCTGGTTGCAGCCGATGCAGGTGTTGATCGCCTCGGGAGTGCCGGCCGCGGCCTTCGCGACGAAGTCGGGGTCGGCGAGCATCGGGCGGGCGACGGAGACCATGTCGGCGGTGCCGTCGGCGAGCAGTTCCTCGGCGAGTTCCGGGGTGTTGATGCGGTTGGTGGTGACCAGCGGGACGGAGACCTCGCCCATCAGGCGCTTGGTGACCCAGGTGTAGGCGCCGCGCGGTACCGAGGTGGCGATGGTGGGGATCCGCGCCTCGTGCCAGCCGATGCCGGTGTTGATGATGGTCGCCCCGGCGGCCTCGACGGCCTTGGCGAGGGTGATCACCTCGTCCAGCGAGGAGCCGCCCGGGACCAGGTCCAGCATGGAGAGCCGGTAGACGATGATGAAGTCCGTGCCGACGGCCTCGCGCACCCGCCGGACGATCTCGACGGGGAACCGCATCCGGTTCTCGTACGGACCGCCCCAGCGGTCGGTACGGTGGTTGGTCCCGGCGGCGATGAACTCGTTGACGAGGTAGCCCTCGGAGCCCATGATCTCGACGCCGTCGTAGCCGGCCCGGCGGGCGAGGCGGGCGGTGCGCACGTAGTCGTCGATGGTCCGCTCGACGTCCTCGTCGGTGAGTTCGCGGGGCGGGAAGGGGCTGATGGGGGCCTGCAGCGGGCTGGGGGCGACGAGGTCCCGGTGGTAGGCGTAGCGGCCGAAGTGCAGGATCTGCAGCGCGATCCTGCCGCCCTCGCGGTGCACGGCCCCGGTGACGGTGCGGTGCTGCTCGGCCTCGTCCTCCGTGGTGAGCTTGGCGCCGCCCTCGTAGGGCCGGCCCTCGTCGTTGGGGGCGATGCCGCCGGTGACGATGAGCCCCACTCCCCCGCGGGCCCGGGCCGCGTAGAACTCCGCCATCCGCTCGAAGCCGCGTTCGGCCTCCTCGAGGCCCACGTGCATGGAGCCCATGAGCACGCGGTTGGGCAGCGTGGTGAAGCCCAGGTCGAGGGGTTTCAGCAGGTGCGGGTAGCGGCTCATCGGGACCTCCGTGCGCGGTGTCTTCCCCCAAGTTCTAGAGGACCGCGCACGGATTATGCAACTAGTTGCACAAAGGCTCCGGCGCTACGTGTCTCAGATCACCTGCCAGGCCGCCGCTCACCGGCTCTCCAGCAGGACGTGCAGCTCCCTCTCCTGGTCGCCCGAGGCGGAGGACAGGTTGCGCACCGTGAACAGGGAGTCGAGGGTCGAGTGGAGCCGGCTGATCGCCCAGTAGCCACCCTGCGCGTCGGCCTCGACCGAGGCCGCGAGCCGGGGCGGTGGGGTGCACTGGTGGGCGTCGGTGACCTCGAACGTGCCGAGCCACACCATGGGGCGGCTCTCGTGCAGCTGCTGGGGCACGTCCTCGGCCTCCCGGTCGGACTCGAAGCACTGGCACAGCGCGTCGAACACGATCCGGGCGTCCTCCTTGCTGCATCCGCTGATCTCGAGCGAGACGGGTTCCTCGTGCAGTCGTTCAGGGCCCATGCTGATCGCTCCTCTCATGGCGACGGCGCGGTCACCCGGGTTCCCCCGCGAACCGCGCCATGCCAACAGAAAAGCACCGATTCCCGGGCGGTGCACCACCCGGCGCCCGCCGCGGGCACCATACGGTGCCCGCCGCTCCCGGCGGTCAGCCGCGCGTGAACCTGTAGGTCTTGCTGTCCGTGAGGACGCAGAACCCGGGCGACATCACGATGACGCGCAGGGTGCCGGTGCGCCGGTCGTAGTCGATGCCCTCGGCCTCGAAGGTGCCCGAGCAGGAGCTGCGCAGCGGGAGCTGACGCAGGGCGGTGACATGACCGGTGACGTCGCTCGTGCCGGGCCGGGCGGACAGGTCGATCTGCAGGAGCGGCTTGGTGTAGCCGAAGAGGCTGCCGTCCGGGTCGTCCGATGAGCACAGCAGGGTGGTCGGGCCGGAGAAGTCGCAGCCCTGGACGTCGCGTACGGCGTGGTCGAGGTTCACGACGGAGGCGAGCGGGAGGTTCGCGGACGGCGAGGTGCTCTTGTTGACGCCCGGCGTGGGGAGGACCAGGAAGCGGGTCATCGTGCCGTACTCGCCGGTGAGCATGTACTGGCCGTCGGGCGAGATCGCGTCCCAGGAGTTGTTGAGGGCCTCTCCGGAGGCGAGCGTGTGCACGTACTCGGACCAGGCGCCGCCGGGCGCCTGCACCCGGTACATCTTGGCGGTGCCGGAGTCCGCCTGGTACGGCTCGACGTAGTAGCCGTCGTACGACTCGTCGGGGTCGCCGACATGGTTCCAGCCGCGGCTGGACACGCCGACCGGGATGGTGCCGATGCCGGTGTAGCGGTTGGCGCTGCCCGCGGGGACCTCGACCGAGGTCAGGCCCTGGCTCTCGGTGAGCGGGTCGGCGCGGTCGGAGCCGGTCTCGGTCCAGGTGTCGGCGGCGGACGCCGGGCCGGCCGACAGGGCGAGGGCCGCGGCGAGGGCGGTGAGGGCGGTCAGGCCTGCGCGACAACGTTGCCGGGGGGACGCGGGCATAGGGGCCTACTCCTCGGTTCGGGGGGTGGGACGCGGATGCGTCCGACAGTCTGGTGTGTACCTGACAGACATGTACACACCGGTGACGGAAAGGGACGGTGAACTCGCACCCCGTACCCGGCGCTCGCGGGCCCGGCGGCCCGGCCGGCCGCTTCGCCGCACGGATGCGGCCGCGGTGAGAGATGGTGGAGGGGTCGGCGTCGTCGGAGAGTCGGGTGTGAGCGCGAGAGAAAAAGGGGAGTCGGCACGGGGGACGCCGTGCCGTGCGCGGGTCCGAAGGCGGTGCGTGGGATGAGTCCAGCCGAGGCGTCGGGAGCCGGCGAGGAGCCGGTACGCGGGCCGGTGCGCCCCGGCGGCCTGCTCGACGTCCTCGGTGTGGCCTCGGTCGTCCTGGACGCCAAGGGGCGCATCGTGCTGTGGAGCCCCCAGGCCGAGGAGCTGTTCGGCTACACGGCCCCGGAGGCGCTCGGGCAGTACGCGGCCCGGCTGATGGTGGACGAACGCCACATCGAACTGGTCGGCAGGCTGTTCTCGGACGTGATGCGCACCGGGCAGAGCTGGGCCGGCGGATTCCCGATCCTGCGCAAGGACGGCACCACCCATGTGGTGGAGTTCCGCAACATGCGGCTCACGGACGACAACGGCGACCTGTTCGCCCTCGGGCTGGCCGCCGACCAGTCGACGGTACGCCGGCTGGAGCAGGACGTGGCACTCTCCGAGCGGATCGTGAAACAGTCGCCGATCGGGCTGGCCGTCCTCGACACCCGGCTGCGGTTCGTCTCGGTCAACCCGGCGCTGGAGCGGATGAACGGGGTCCCGGCCGAGGAGCACGTGGGGCGCACGCTCCGCGAGGTGCTGCCCAGTCTGGACGCCGACGCCCTGGAGTCCGCGTACCTTCGGGTGCTGCGGACCGGTGAACCGGTGATCGACCAGGCCACGGTGGGCACCACCCCGGCCGACCCGGACGAGGAGCACATCTGGTCCCTGTCGGTCTACCGGCTGGAGGACGCGCTGGACAACGTCCTGGGTGTGGCGACCTCGGTGGTGGACATCACCGGGCCCTACCGGGCCCGCGTCGAGGCGGAGAACGCGCGCCGGCGGCTGGCCGTGCTCGCCGCCGCCTCGACCCGGATCGGCACCACCCTCGATCTGGAGCGCACCGCCGCCGAGCTGGCCGACGTCGCGGTGCCCGAGCTGGCCGACGTGGCGGCCGTGGACCTGCTGGACACGGTCGTCGAGGGCCGGCGCAGCAGGCTGGACCCCGCCGAACCCGCCATGCTGCGCGCCCTCGCCGTGCGCGCGGAGCGGGACGCCTGCGCGGTGCAGGCGGCCGACACGCCGGGCACGGTCGCCCGGTACGCCCCGGACCGGCTGGTCACGCGGTGCGTACGGACCGGTGAGGCGGTCCTGGTACGGCAGGTCGGGGCCGAGGACCTGCCGAGGATCGCCCGCTCCCCCGAGGCGGCCGCGCTGCTGGAACGGTCCGGGCTGCACTCGTATCTGGCGGTGCCGCTGATCGCCCGCGGCGAGGTGCTGGGCGCCCTCGACCTCAAACGCACCAGCAATCCGGCGCCGTTCGACGAGGACGACCTGCTGCTGGCCCGGGAACTGGCGGCCCGCGCGGCCATGCAGATCGACAACGCCCGCTGGTACCAGAACGCCCGCACGACCGCGCTCACCCTCCAGCGCAGCCTGCTGCCCGCCCACCCGCGGGTCACCAACGGCCTGGAGGTCGCCTCGCGGTACCAGCCGGCCGGCGCCACCGTCGAGGTCGGCGGCGACTGGTTCGACGTCATCCCGCTGGAGGGCGGCCGGACCGCGCTGGTGGTGGGCGACGTGATGGGCAACGGCATCAACGCGGCCGCGACGATGGGCCGGTTGCGCACCGCGACCAACACGCTGGCCTCGCTCGGCCTCGATCCGGCCGTCCTGCTGGAGCACCTGGACAAGACCACCTCGGGCCTCGACCACTCCATCGCCACCTGCGTGTACTCCGTGCACGACCCGTCGCTGCGCCAGTGCCGGATCGCCAACGCCGGCCATCTGCCCCCGGTCCGGGTCCGCCCCGGGCGGCCGCCGGAACTGCTCGACCTGCCCACCGGCGTACCGCTGGGTGTCGGCGGGATTCCGTTCGCCACCACGACCGTGGACTTCGAACCCGGTGACGAACTGGTGCTCTACACCGACGGCCTGGTGGAGACCCGCAGTCACTCGCTGGACGAGCGGCTGGACGCGCTGCTGGCCCTGCTCGACGGCCCCGCCCGCCCGTTGGAGGAGGTCTGCGACCTGCTGCTGCGCGAGCTGCACCATCCCGACAACCACGACGACGTGGCACTGCTGATCGCGCGGGCGCAGGAACCGCCCTGAGGGCTGTGCGGCGTCCGGGCGCGCTCGCACACGGATCCGCGCGCCTCGCACACGGATCCGCGCGCCTTCGCAGGAGCACTTCACGGGTGCTCGGCAAGGGCACTTCACAGGTACTCGTTACCGGGACCTTATGGGTGAAAACCGACAATTCTCGGACAGGCATGCCTCGCCAGGCCGCGTGCCGTTCGCCGATGGGAGCGAGCCGTGACGCAGGAACCGGAGCAGGAACACCGCCGTGACGGCGGAACCGACCCGTCGATCCCGCCGATGCCGGATCGTCCCCCGCAGGCCCGCCCCGGCCGGGAGCTGCTCCCCGCGACCGCGCCGGACCGTGTGCCGGGTGCCCGGGCACGCGATCTGTGGCACCGGCAGCCGGCCCGCGCGCGTGCCGTGACCGTGGCCCTCGTCGTCGGGGCGCTGGCCCTGGGCGGCACCGCGGCGTTCGCCGCCGGCTCCGGCACGGGCCCCGCGACGTCACCCGCGGCCTCGGGGACGCCGTCGGCTCCGAACGGCCACGGACACGGCCACGGGCACGGCCGGTTCGGCATGGGTCTGGGCGTGCACGGGGAGGCGACCGTCAAGGATCCCGACACCGGTGAGTACGTGGTGCGGGTCTGGCAGCGGGGCACGGTGCAGAAGGTGGCCGGCGACCAGGTCACGGTGAAGAGCGACGACGGTACGTCGTGGACGTGGACGGTGAGCTCGGGCGTCAAGGTGCGGGGTGACTCCGACACGCTCAAGAAGGACGCCAAGGCGTTCGTGGTCGGCACCCGCGGCGACGACGGCAAGCAGACGGCGGCGGCCGCCTTCTCCGGCGACCTCAAGGGCATGGGCCGGGGCGGCGGCCACGACCACGGCGGCCCGTGGCACCACCGCGGCGACCGCTCGCCGTCCCCGAGCGCCTCGTCCTCCGGCGGGGCGACGACCTAGGGACGCCGCCCGGATCGCCCCGGTCCGCGTCTCCCGGCACCGCGGGTCGCCGTGCCGGCCGGCACCCGGGCCGGACCGGTGCCGGGGTCGTGTTCCGGCCTACGACGCGTCCCGTACGCCGATCACGTCCCGTACGCCGATCACGACGTTGGCGTACATCTCCTCCGAGACCGCGAGCCGCGCGGTCAGGCCGGCGTCGGCGAAGGCCTCGACGGCCGCCGCGGCCTGGAGTTCGCTGGTCTCGACGAGCACGCAGCCGCCGGGCGCCAGCCACCCTGGCGCCCCGGCGGCGACCCTGCGCAGCACGTCGAGGCCGTCGCCGCCCCCGTCGAGGGCGACCAGCGGTTCGTGGTCGCGGGCCTCGGCGGGCAGCAGGCCCACCTCGCCGCTGGGGACGTAGGGCACGTTCGCCGCGAGGATGCCGATCCGGCCGCGCAGGGCGGTCGGCAGGGCGTCGAACAGGTCGCCCAGATGGGCATGGCCGCCGTAGGGGGCGATGTTGCGGCGGGCGCAGTCGACCGCGGCCGGTTCGATGTCGGCCGCGTGCAGTTCGGTGGCACCGAGAGCGGCGGCGAGGGCCGCGCCCACCGCGCCCGACCCGCAGCACAGGTCCACGACGACGGACGCGTCCGGAGCCTGGGCGAGGGCCTGGTCGACGAGGAACTCGGTGCGGCGGCGGGGCACGAACACGCCGGGTTCCACGAGCACCCGCAGCCCGTGGAAGCCGGCCCAGCCCAGGACGTGTTCGAGGGGCTGCCCGGCGGCGCGCCGGTCCACCATCACGGCGAGTTCGCCGGGGGTGCGGGCGGTCGCGAGGATCAGGTCGGCCTCGTCCTCGGCGAAGACACAGCCCGCGGCGCGCAGCGCGGAGACGACGGCGGTGGTGTCGGTGAGCGGCAGCATCGCCGTGAGCCTATCCGCCTGTGGTGCGGCGTCACACGCCGACCGTCTCCTCCTCCTCGACGTCCGCCTCGTCCGGCAGCGTATGGGCCGCGGGCGCGGCGTGCGAGTGCCGTGCGACCGGACGCGCGGCCCGGGCGCGCTCGTACAGCGCGGCGGCCGAGGTGAGCGCGAGGCCGACGAGCAGCCAGATCACGAGGGTCCACACGTCGCGGTGCAGGCCGTCGTTCCCGAAGTACAGCAGGCTGCGCAGGCCCTCGACGAAGCCGGCGCCGTTCCAGAAGGCGTGCAGGGTGCCGAAGAAGCCGTTCTGCAGGTCGGGGCGGAACAACCCGCCGGAGCTGGTGAAGTTGAGCATCACGAACAGCACCATCATGACCAGCGTGGTCCAGCGCTTCAGGAAGGTGTGCACGCCGACGCCGATGAACAGGATGCCCGCCGAGTAGAGCCAGGCCATGCCCCAGACGCCGGCCAGGTCGTGGTGGGCGAGGTGGAAGGCAGGTCCGGCGAGCAGCGCCCCGATGCCGCTGACGACGGCGGAGACGCCGAGCGCGAGCAGGGCGCGGATCCGCATGGGAAGCGTGCCGCCGGCCGCGCCGAGGGCGGCGACCGAGGCGTAGGAGCCGATGCTCACGGCGATGAGCAGGAAGAACAGCCCCTGTCCGGTGGGATCGTCGGCGACCGGCCGGACCACGTCGGTGACCTTGAGCGGGCGGTCGTCGTGGGCGGCGACGGGGGTGAAGACCTTCTCGACGGCGGTGGCGTCCATGTCGGAGGCGGCACTGGCGACGATCAGCTCGGGTGCCTTGGCCTTCGGCACGTAGGCGCCGGTGACGGCGCGGGACGTCACCAGGTCGACGGCCGCGGCGCGGGTCGGAACGGTACGGACGTCGAGCAGGTCACCCGTGAGGTCCTTGACGGTCTGCGCGAACACCTTGGCCTTCGGCCCGGTGCCGACGACGGCGACGGGCACGTGGTGGGGTTCCGGATGGACGAAGGCGCCCAGATAGGCCATCCCCATGCCCAGGCACATCAGCAGCGGGGTGAGCAGATGCGTGAGCACGTGGCGCAGCGCCGGTGACCTCATCGCGTACGACCTCCAGACCTTGCGGGCAAACAAGTTGGCTTATACAACTCATGATTAAGTTGTACTATACAACTAGAAGGTCCGGAGGAGGTAATCCGTGGAGACGTCGCAGGTGCAGGGACAGCCGTGGCAGGTCCTGCCGTGACCCCGGCCGAGGTCGCCGTCGAGACCATCCAGCGGGAGATGACGGCCTTCGCGCGCCGGGCCAGGGCGTCCGCCGGGCGCATGCACCCCGAGCTGTCACTGGTGTCGTACACGCTCCTCGGACACCTGGAGGAGCGTGGCGGCTGCCGGGCCGTCGACCTGGCCGCGCACTACGCGCTGGACAAGTCGACGGTCAGCCGGCAGGTGGGGGCGCTGGAGCGGACCGGTCTGATCGAGCGCCGCCTGGACCCGGAGGACCACCGGGTCCAGGTACTGCATCTCACCGAGGCCGGACAGGAGATCCTGGCCCAGGTCACCCAAAGCCGCCGGACGGCCTTCCGGGAGCGGCTGGCGGACTGGCCGGAGGAGGACCTGGTCAGGTTCGCCGGATACCTGGAGCGCTACAACACCGGGGCGTCCGCCGGCACCGGCGAGGCCTGACCGAGCGGCTGCGGGACCCGGGCCGCGAGGAAGGCGGTGCGGCGGCGCACCCGGAAACCGAGGGACTCGTACAGCCGGATCGCGGTGGCGTTCCCGGCACTCGTGTGCAGGAACGGGGTCTCGCCGCGGGCCCGGATGCCGTACGCGACCGCGCGGATCAGCCGGGTGGCCAGGCCCTCGCCGCGGTACGCCGGGTCGGTGCACACCGCGCTGATCTCGGTCCAGCCCGGCGGGTGCAGCCGCTCCCCCGCCATCGCGATCAGCCGGCCGTCCCGGCGGATGCCGAGGTAGGTGCCGAGCTCGATGGTGCGGGGCAGGAACGGGCCCGGCCTGGTGCGCTCGATGAGATCGAGGATCTCGGGCACGTCGGCGGGGCCGAGCCGGACCGCCAGCGGTTCCCGGACGGCGTCCATGCCCTCGTCGACCAGTTGCACGCCCGGGATGTTCATGGTCGGTTCCCAGCCGTCCGGGAGGTCACCGCGGTAGCCGGGCAGCCCGACCTCCGTGCCGGGCCCGGACAGGGCGGCGAGATCGGCCCAGTCCTCGGCGCCGGGATCGTCCGGCAGCGCCAGCCACGGGGAGACGTCGACCGGATAGCGCAGGATCCGGCCGCGCCGCTCCGCGAAGCGGGCGTGCGGGCCGGTGAGGGAGGCGCGGGCGGGGTTGTCCAGGACGTGCGGCGCGCCCACGCGGGGTCCGGGGACGCTCATGCGGCGACCTCGATGACGATCTTGCCGCGCGCGTGCCCGTCCTCGACGGTGCGCAGTGCCCGGCCGGCCTCGTCGAACGGGAAGGTCCGCGAGACGTGCGGGTCGAGTTCACCGCCCACGACCAGTTCGGCCACCTCGTCCAGAACGGCGGCGGTGCGGGCGCGTTCGACCCGGCTGCCGCCCAGCGCGGCCACCGTGTCCGGGGCGGCTCCCGCGGTGATCAGCCTGGTGCGGTCCGCAAGCAGACCGGCCGCCTCGACCAGCGCCTCGCCCCCGACCAGGTCGTAGACCGCGTCCACCCCCTGGGGCGCGGCCACCCGGACCCGCTCCTGGAGACCTGGCCCGGAGGGCACGTGCACGGCCCCCAGCGACTCCACGAAGTCCTTCTTGGCCTCGCTCGCCACGCCCACCACCCGCAGCCCCCAGGCACGGGCGATCTGCAGGACCGCCGCGCCGACTCCGCCGCCCGCACCGGTGACCAGCAGGGTCGAGCCCTCGGGCAGTTCGAGCTGGCGTACCCCGTCGTAGGCGGTGGCCGCGGCGACCGGCAGCGTGGCGGCGTCGGTGAAGGACAGCGCGGCGGGCTTGTGCGCCGTCACGGACGCCCTCAGCAGGACGTACTCGGCGAACGCGCCGGTGACGGTGTTGCCGAAGACCTCGTCGCCGGACTCGAACCCGCGCACGCCCTCGCCGACCTCCACGACCACCCCGGCGGCCTCGCTGCCGAGAATCACCGGGAAGCGCGCCTCGCCCTCGCCCGGGCGCCGGAAACCGCCGCGCAGCTTCCAGTCGACGGGGTTGACCCCCGCCGCCCGCACCGCGACCAGCAGCTCGCCGGGGCCGGGAACGGGCCGGTCCACCTCGGCGAACGCCTCGGTCTCGGGCCCGCCGTGCCTGGTGTAGACGTACGCCTTGGGCATCGTTCTTCCTCGCTCTCGGAATGCTGTCTCCCGGTGTCCCGGAACCGGCACTCTGGGGCAAGGACGATCGCCCGGACGCTATTCCCGCACCGTCGGGTTGTTCATACGGCCGCAACGGTCGGGGTCCTGAGCCGGTTCGCCGGTCGTCGCCGCGGAGCCGGGTTCCCCGGTCGTCGCCGCGGAGCCGGTGATCTCGGAGGGGCGGTCCCGCTACGAACTCCCCGGACGGGACGACGGCACTCGCGTAGGCGATCCCTTCTCGGCCCGGGGGCCGGAACGCGCGGCCCGTGCTCCTTCCCATGATGGGAGGGGCCGCGCCGGAACGCCTGCGGGCGGGATGTCCTGCCATGACGGGCCCGTCCCCGCAAGGGCGTACGGGCGGATTGCCCCCGGTAGGCGGACCGGCTTACGCCGTACGGGCCGACAGGCCGTGTGGACGCTCGCGTGCAAGGGGGGCACGCTGGAGCTGCGGACCGGCTGTCCGGCCCTACGGCTCCCGTGGCGGCGAGGAGGTCGACATGCGTACCCGAGTGCGTGGCTGGCGCTGGCGGCAGAACCCGCTGCGGCGCAGGTCCGACCAGGTGGAGGCCTGGATCGCGCTGGCCGTCGCGGTCCTGATCTGCGTGGGCGCGCCCCTGGTGGGGGCCGTGACGGGGCTGTGGGCCCATGAGCAGGCGCGGTCGGTGGCGACGGCGCAGCGGGCCGAGCGGCACATGGTCCGCGCGGTGGTGGTCGGCGACGCGCCGGAGCAGCTGCCGTCCGCGGACGGCAGCGACCGCGCGCACGCCTACCAGACGGACGTGCGGTGGACCGAACCCGGCAAGGGAACGAAGACCGCCGCGGCGCGGGTGCCGGCGGGGACCCGGACCGGTGACCGGGTCGACGTGTGGTTCGACCGCGGGGGACACAGCGTCGCCCCGCCGCCGAACGAGGTCGCCGTCTGGCAGCACACCGTCACCGTGGGCCTGTGCGGGACGGCGGGCGCCGCGGGCGTGGTCCTGCTCGGTCACGGTGTCGTACGCCGGGTCGCGCTGCGGCACCGGCTCGACGAGTGGGAACAGGAATGGGCCCGCACCGGACCCGACTGGACCCGCGGACGCGCTTGAGCCTTTCCTCTCGCCCGGCCGGGTGCGGGGCGGGCCGGGATGCCGTGACGGCGGCGCGGAGAGCTGGTGGGCCGTCCGACCGCCCACGTACGGTGTGATCATCCGTGTGATCACTTCGCCAAAGGCGGCTGACGATGGCCCTGTTCGACCTCCCCTTCGATGAACTTCGAGAGCACCGCAGCGCGTCGGTGGCGCCCGAGGACTTCGACGCCTTCTGGTCCGGGACGCTCCAGGAGGCCCGCGAACACGACCTGGACGCGCGCTTCGAACCGGTCGACACCGGACTGTCGACGGTCGACGTGTACGACGTGACGTTCGCCGGGTTCGGCGGCCACCCGGTCAAGGGCTGGCTGCGGCTGCCCGCCGGGGCGGCCGAACCGCTGCCGCTGCTCGTGGAGTTCATCGGCTACGGCGGCGGACGCGGGCTGGCGCACGAGAACCTGCTGTGGGCGTCGACCGGACGGGCCCACTTCGTGATGGACACCCGGGGCCAGGGCAGCGCCTGGGGCGGCGGGGGCGCCACCGCGGACCCGGTCGGCGGCGGACCGGCGTTCCCCGGGTTCATGACGCGGGGCATCGACGCCCCCGAGAACTACTACTACCGCCGTGTCTACACGGACGCGGTCCGGGCGGTCGAGGCGGCGCGCTCGCACCCGCTCACCGACGCGGCGCGGACGGTGGCGCTCGGCGCCAGCCAGGGCGGCGGGATCACCATCGCGGTCGGCGGTCTGGTCCCGGACCTGGCCGCGGTCGCCCCGGACGTGCCGTTCCTGTGCGACTTCCCGCGCGCCGTCGGCCTGACGGACCGTCACCCCTACCGCGAGGTGGCCCTTTTCCTCAAGACGCATCGCGGCCGCTCGGCGGACGTGCAGCGCACCCTGTCCTACTTCGACGGGGTGCACTTCGCGGCACGCGGTCGGGCCCCGGCGCTGTTCTCGGCGGCGCTGGAGGACCAGACCTGCCCGCCGTCCACGGTCTTCTCGGCGTTCAACGCCTGGGCGCACGAGGACAAGGAGATCGAGGTGTACGACTTCAACGACCACGAGGGCGGCGGCCCGCACCACGAGGAGGCGAAACTGCGCTGGCTGCGCGCCCGCGTCTGAGGGGCGCGGGAGCGCCGGCCCCGCGCACGCGGAGAACCGCCACCGGTGGCCGAGGGCGCTCCGGGGCTCGCCGGCACCGGGCGGACCGGGCTCAGGAGTCTGCCGGGACCCGGGGATCGTCGAGGAACCGCAGGAGTACGGCGGCCTCCTCGCGGAGTCGCCCGGCCCGGTCGGCATGGGCGGGCGCGGTCAACCGCGCGGCGGCGTCGAGGCGCTCGGCGGCCTCGGCGCGCACGACGTCGGCCATCTCGCGCTCGCTCAGTTCGAGCCGTGCGACCTCGGTGGCGCCCGCGCCCACCGGTGACTGCTCGAGGGCCATGCCGCGCAGCGCGGCTTCGTCCACGGGCGCCGCCTCCGCGTTGTCCAGCGCGGCGAGTGTCGCGCGCAGCGCGCTCACCGCGGCCTTGTCCCGGGCGCGCATCGCGTCCGGCAGCGCCTGACGCATACGGAGACGTACCGACATGCCGGTGACCCTACGGCGGGGCCGCGCGACCCACAACTCGATATTCGTACGGCTCCGCACGAACCGGCGGATGACAACCACCCTTTCAGTTGAGAGGAATTTCGCATGCCACTGCTTACTGTGTGGGTGAATCAGCGGACGGCCAGGCAGCGGCCACCACCATCGGAGAAACCATGAGTGCGGAAAAACAGCCGAGCGAAATGGACCGGCGTCAATTCGTCAGATTCTCGGGCGTCGTTGGCGCCGCCACACTCCTGGCGGGTACGGCGGCGGCCGGGAACGCGGCCGCCGCGACGGGCCCGGTGCCCACCGACCCCTCGTGCCCCACGCCTCCTCCCCCGGGCGGCGCCGGTCCGTGCCCGCCCGCCTCGATGCAGGCGCTGTGCGGCAGCCCCAACGACAACGACCTGCTGTGGAACGACGTCCGGTACTGCACCACCGGGACGCCCCCGCCGCCCGGACAGACCCCGCCCGCATGCCTCAGGACGACCCCGAACTACGTCGTGCTGCACGGCAGGCCCGAGAACCAGCACAACTACCTGCTGCTCCCCAGCTGCCGGATTTCCGGAATCGAGTGTCCGTTCCTGGTGAGCACGTCGGCGCACAACTACTGGAACGACGCGTGGGAGACCGCGAGAAGCAGCGGCAGTGTTCCCGTGCAGTACGCAAATATCGGTCTGGGCGTCAATTCGCAGGGCGCCCGGCGATATCAGCAGCTGCACATTCACATGTCCGGTGTCAGGCCGAGCACGCAGCGGCGGCTCCAGGAACTCGAGTCCATGGGCAGGATGGCCACGCAGCCCTCCCACTGGGGCGACCCGGGCAGTCAGGCGGCCGTCACGGGCCGGCCCGGTTCGGGTGACCGCACCTACCGCATCCTCAGGCTGCCCAACCTCACGCAGAACCTGTTCGCGCTGCTCTACCAGAACGTGGTGCGGCCGCAGGGGCTGAGCATGGCGAACCAGACCATGATCGTGGTCCCGAAGATGACCGCGGCCGGTTTCGCCCAGGCCTTCTACGTCCTCAACAGCGACACCTCGCTCCACGACGGCACGAGCACCTGCGACTACCTGCTCGTCTACAACTGACGCCGGATTCCGGAGCCTCGGCCGACGCACCGGCCTTCCCTCCAGTCCGACCAGTCGGTACGTTCGGGAGGCCCGGGCCGCAGAGCCGCGGCCCGGGCTTCCGGCATACGACGGAGGGCGCATGTCCGAGCACGGATCATCGGTCCACGGTCACTGCGAGCCGCGGTTCAGGGCGGTGCGGGAGGCCTTCGAGGAGAACTTCCGCGGCCGCGCGGAGCTGGGCGCCGCCGTGGCGGTGACCGTGGACGGCGAGACGGTCGTGGACCTGTGGGGCGGCTGGGCCGACCCGGGGCGCGACCGGCCCTGGGAGCGGGACACGGTGGTGAACGTGTGGTCCACGACCAAGGGCCCGGTCGCCCTGTGCGCGCACATCCTGGCCGACCGGGGCCTGCTGGACCTCGACGCGCCGGTGGCCGAATACTGGCCCGAGTTCGCGGCCGCGGGCAAGGAGCGGGTCCTCGTGCGGCACCTGCTCTCGCACCGCGCCGGACTCTGCGGCCTGCGCGAGCCGCACTCGCTCCCGCAGCTGTACGACTGGGAGTTGACGACCGCCCGGCTGGCGGCGACGGAACCCTGGTGGGAGCCCGGGACGCGGTCCGGGTACCACGCGATGACCTACGGCTTCCTGGTCGGCGAGGTGGTGCGGCGGGTGTCGGGGCTGCTGCCCGGGGCATTCCTGGAGGGGGAGGTGACCGGGCCGCTGGGCATCGACTTCACCGTCGGGCTGCCGGAGAAGGAGTCCGGGCGGGCCGCGGTCCTCGACCATCCACGGGTCACCTCGGACAGCGAACAGGCCGCGATCTTCAGCCAGTTGGCGCCCGCCGCGGTGGCGGCCCTGGCCAATCCGGGGGTGGGCGCGGCGGCGGCGAACACACCGCGGTGGCGGGCGGCCGAGATCCCGGCGGCCAACGGCCACGGAACGGCCCGCGCGGTCGCCGCGCTGTACGGGGTGTTCGCCGGCCGGGGCGAGTACGGCGGTCTGCGACTGCTGTCCACGGAGGCCGCCGAGCGGGTGCGTGAGGGCCAGGGCCCCTGCCGCGACCTGGTGCTGGGGGCGGGGTTCGAGCACGAGACCGAGGTCGCGCTCGGCCTGTGGCTGAGTGGGGCCAACGGCTCGTACGGGCCGAACCCACGGGCCTTCGGACACGACGGGTTCGGCGGTTCGTGCGGGCTCGCCGA
Organism: Streptomyces sp. NPDC001068; assembly: GCF_042897315.1. Classification (NCBI taxonomy): domain Bacteria; kingdom Bacillati; phylum Actinomycetota; class Actinomycetes; order Kitasatosporales; family Streptomycetaceae; genus Streptomyces; species Streptomyces sp. NPDC001068. The sequence continues at coordinate 270,488 of NZ_JBIAYD010000009.1, forward strand.
CCCCGAGGCGGGGGTGTCGCTGGGTTACGTGATGAACCGGATGGGGCCGCGGATCGCGGACGATCCACGCAAGACGGCCCTGGTGAACGCCCTCTACGCGAGCCTGTGAGGTCGGTTGGGTTTCGGCCGAACCTGCGAACCGCCCTTCCCTGATGGTTTAGACCAATGCTAGATGTGGTCGCGCAATGAGCCCGCACGGCTACGTCTTGTCACCAACAGGAGGCGCGGCATGGCCCGCACCACCCACCACGACCACTCCGAGAGCGAAGGGCAGCCTCTGTACGGGCGGATCGCGGCACAACTGCTCGACGAGCTCCGCGCCGGCACCATCCCGCCGGGCGAACGGCTGCCGGGAGAAAGACAGTTGGCACAGCACTTCGGCGTCAGCAGGGAGACCGTCCGGCAGGCGCTGGAGGTGCTGCGGCACAGCGGCCTGGTCGCCACCGACCGGCGCGGCAGCCACGCCACGCTGCACGGCCGGCCGGTGGAGAGCCCGGTCTCACTGGCCTTCCCGGTGGGCGCGGGCCCCACGGAGCACGGCGCGGTCGACCGCGCCACGGTGACCTGGGAGGAGCCCCCGCCGGGGCACGCGGCCGCCCTCGGTCTCGCCCCGCACCGGCCGACCCTGGTCCACCGCTACGAGTCCGCCGCCCCCGACGGCCGCGCCCTGCGCACCGCCGTGACCTCCTTCTCGACCGTCGCCCTGAGCGAGGTCGAGGAACTCGGCCGCTACCGGGACCGGGCCGACGGCGCCACCGCGGCCCAGTTGCGCCGCGCCTACGACTGGATGCGCAAGGCCGGCCTCACCCTGCACCACCGGGACTCGATCAGCCAGATCGCGGACGCGGCCTCGGTCCTGGTGACCCGCCGGGTGCACGACCAGTACGCCCGCCCGCTGGAGATCACCGACCTCGTGGTCGACACCCGACAGGACTCACTGGTCTACGAGTTCACGGTGCCCGCCGCGGGCTGACCCGGTCCGCCCCTCCTGGCCACGACGAGCCGGGCGCGCGGACTGCCGTCCCCGCGCCGGCCGAAACCGGGCAGCGCGCCCAGCTCCACCGAGAATCCCGCCCGCTCCAACTCCCCCAGCACCGTGCTGAGTCGGAAGGCCCGGTAGTACATGACGAACGGCGGCCGCCACAGGGCGTTGCGCACCCGCATGACGGCGTCGAAGCCGAGCAGGGCCCAGAACCCGGGGCCGGCGGGTCGGGGCGGCGCCGGCACCGGGAAGGCGAAGGCGCCGCCCGGTCGCAGGACCGAGTGGACCTGCCGGAAGAGGCCGGGCAGTTCCCGGGGCAGGAAGTGACCGAACGCCCCGAAGCTGACCACCAGGTCGAAGGCGGGTCCGAAGGGAAGGGCCCGGGCGTCCGCGCGCACCCAGCGGACGTCCGGCCCCTCAGGAGGCGGCAGCCGCCTGGCGACGTCGAGCATGCCGGCGCTGAAGTCGACGCCGGTGACGCTGTCCCGGCACACCTGGGCCAGCACGTCGAGCCCGGCGCCGGTGCCGCAGCACAGGTCGAGTCCGTCCCGGAACGGGCCGAGCGGGGTCAGCGCCTTGGCGGCCTCCTCCAGGATCGAGTCCGGGGTCCGGAAGGGGGTGTGGTCGAACTTCGGGGCCAGCAGGTCGTAGCCGCGCTCGACCGAGGACAGGGCCTGGACGGTGAGCTCGCGGAGGCTCGGGCCATCGGGGCTGAACATCCGGCCAGCCTACGGGAACGGCCGGAGCCGGGCGTCAGTCCCTGAGCTGCTCCAGCGTGGACTTGGTGTCCGTCTTCAGCCAGCCCGTCACGTCGTCGAGCGTTGGCGGGTTCTTGTCGCTGCCGTACGACGAGAAGTAGGCGCTGTAGCTCATCGTGTACGTCATCCAGCCGTCCCGCACCGCCAGCGTGGCGTACCGCGAGCCGCTGGTGCCGGAGCCGCTGCCGGTGTCCTCGGTGACCAGGTAGGCCTCGTCCCCGATGTCCTGCACCGGGCTCACGTCGTAGTCGGTGTGGCTGTCCCCGTAGTTCTTCCAGGTGGCCGTGAACTCCGGTCCCGGGTCGGTCTTGCGGTGCAGGTCGACCTGGATGGAGAGATAGGCGTCCGCGTAGCTGGACCCGGTCTTCTTGAGACTGAGACTGCAGTAGCTCTCGTCCAGGGCCGGGTCCTTCAGCACGTTCTTCGTCGGGGACGAGTCGCCGTCGGGGTACTCGTCCTGGAAGGAGGAGTAGTCCGCGCCGGAGCAGAGGTTCGCGGGTGCCTGGTAGCCGCGCAGGTCCGCGCCGCCGCCGAGACCGCCGGCCAGGAACAGGGCGGCCGCCCAGCCCGCGGAGGCCACCACCGCGCCGACGGCCAGCCACAGCACGGCTCTGCCGGCCTGGCTCCCGCCGGCCGACGGCGGCGCGGCCGGCAGCGGGTAGCCGTAACCGGGCTGCACGCCATAGGGGTTGCCCTGCGGGGGCGCCGCGGGCTGGTTGACGAGGGTCGGCTGCGCGTAGGGGTTCTGCGCGGGCGGGGGCGACTGCGGGTTCGGATACGGATACGCGGTCGGCCGGGGCTGCTGGGACGGCACCGGCGGCTGCTCGGGCTGCTGATGGGCCGGCGGCTGCTGCGGGGAGGACGGCGGCTGCGGTGGCGTGGACATGTCGTGAAGATAAGGCATTACCCGACATCAAGTCCCCTCCCGGGCATGACCGTTATGGATTGCGGACATCCGTTGCCGTCCCACGACCCGGCGGCGGGACGGAGGCCGGCCGCGCGGTCAGACGCCGAGCCGTACCGGAAGGACGTGGACGCTGTTGCCGACGAAGCTGGCCTCCCGGGCCAGACCGTCCTCGGGCACGGCCAGGTCCAGGGCGGGGAAGCGGTCGAAGAGGCGTTCCAGGGCCACGGTGGCCTCCAGCCGGGCCAGCGGGGCGCCCAGGCAGAAGTGGGCTCCGTGGCCGAGGGAGAGATGGCGGACGGCGTCGGGGCGGGCGGGCCGGGTGACGTCGAACCGCCCGGCGTCCGGGCCGTGCGCGGCCGGGTCCCGGCCGGCGGCGGAGTAGCCGGCCAGGACCGGGGTGCCGGCGGGGATCACCGTGCCGCCGAGGGCGAGGTCCCGGACGGGGTAGCGGAACGGGAAGTAGCTGACCGGGGCGTCCCAGCGCAGCGTCTCCTCCACCACGTCCGCCCAGCTCGCCCCGCCCCCGCGCACCAGGTCGAGCTGGTCGCGGTGGCCGCACAGGGCGCGCACCGCGTTGGTGATCAGGTTGAGGGTGGTCTCGTGCCCCGCGATGATCATCAGTACCAGGGTGCCGATCAGCTCCTCCTGCCCGAGCCGGTCGCCGTCCTCGTCGCGGGCGGCGATCAGGGCGCTGGTGAGGTCGTCGCCGGGCCGCTCGGCCCGGGCCGCGGCCACGGCGGCGAGGACGGCGACCAGCTCGCGGTTGGCGGCCACGGCCTCCGCCGGCCCGATGTCGGTGGCCACGACCCGGCTGGACAGCTGGTGCAGCCGGTCACGGAACTCGGCGTCCACGCCGAGCAGTTCACCGATGACGTCCATGGGCAGCGGCAGCGCGAAGTGCCGGCGCAGGTCGACGACGCCGTCCACCGCAGCGCGCCGCAGACCGTCGAGCAGGGAAGCGGCCAACTCCTCTATCCGGGGCCGCAGTCGTTCGACGCGGCGAGGCGTGAAGGCACGGCTGACCAGACCGCGCAGCCTGCGGTGGTCCTCCCCGTCCGCGGTGGTCATGCCGCGCACGGTGGCGAAGGTGCGCAACGGCCAGCCGGCCGGGATCCGGCCTTCCCGCAGCTCGGTGAAGTGCCGTGCGTCCTTCGCGACTTCGGGGTGCTGGAGGAACTCCCTGAGCGTCTCGTGCCCGAGCACGGCCATGCCTTCGACACCGCCGGGCAGGGCGACCGGTGTCACGGCGCCGCGCGCCAGCAGCCGGGCGTTGTCGGCGTGCGGGCAGCCGCCGGCGGGGTTCAGGCGGTGCGGTACGGGCGAGGTCTCCACCGGGACTCCTGACGGGGCGCGGCACGCGGGCACCGCCGATCGTAGGCGCACCCGGCCCGCCGGGATGCGGGGTTGCGCGCCACTCGTGTCCGGGGCCGGTCCGGGAATACCGGTGACCGGTTCCGTGTTGACGGCAGCGGAAGATTGGGTATAGTCCGAGCAGCACCCGTGGTCGCCCCGTTGCCGGGCCCCGGTGCCGGATTCTCTCTCCCCGCCGCTTCGGCCGTCGCTCCGCGACCGGCCCGCCGGCTTCTCCGCACCACCTCGTGACCAGGGCATCCGTGCCGTCCCGAGGTGTCGTTCCCGCCGCACGGAGGCCCGTCTCGACGCCTCCCGCTCGCGGCCCCGGCCTTCCCCCCTTCTTCGTGCCCACGTCCTCGAAAGGACCACCTCTCATGACCACCACACTCGAACCCCCCGTACAGCAGCAGGACCGGAGCGCCGTCCGGCCCGTCACCGGTGTCCTCGACATCGACGCGGGCGGGAAGGGGCAGCTGCGGGCCCCGGGCTGCCTGTCCTCCCCGGCCGACCCGCAGGTGCCGGCCGCGCTGATCCGCCGTCACGGTCTGCGCAAGGGCGACCTCGTCGAGGGCGTCCGGGGCGACCGGCGCACCCTGACCGAGGTCACGCTCGTCAACGGCCGGACGCCCGGGGAATCGCGCGGGCGCCGGCACTTCCGTGAGCTGACCCCGCTGCACCCGCGGGAGCGGATCCGCCTCGAACACCCCGCCTCCGGGCTCGCCGGACGGGTCACCGACCTGTTCGCCCCCGTCGGCAAGGGACAGCGCGGGCTGATCGTGGCCCCGCCGAAGACCGGCAAGACGGTGCTGCTCCAGCAGTACGCGGCCGCCGTCGCCGGCAACCACCCGGAGTGCCACCTCATGGTGCTGCTGCTCGACGAGCGCCCCGAGGAGGTCACCGACATGCGGCGCTCGGTCCACGGCGAGGTGTACGCCTCCACCTTCGACCGGCCCGCCAAGGAGCACATCGCGCTCGCCGAACTCGTCGTGGAGCGGGCCAAGCGGCTCGTCGAGGACGGCCGGGACGTCGTCATCCTGCTCGACTCCCTGACCCGGCTGTGCCGGGCCCACAACAACGCGGCCGCCACGAACGGCCGAACCCTCAGCGGCGGTGTCGACGCGGCCGCGCTGCTCGGCCCCAAGCGGTTCTTCGGGGCGGCCCGCAAGGTGGAGGAGGGCGGCTCGCTCACCATCCTCGCCACCGTCCTGGTGGACACCGGTTCCCGCGCGGACGGCTACTTCTTCGAGGAGCTGAAGAGCACCGGCAACATGGAGCTGCGCCTGGACCGCGAGGTGGCCGCCCGGCGCGTCTTCCCGGCCGTGGACGTCACCTCCTCCGGCACCCGGCGCGAGGAACTCCTGCTCTCCCCCGCCGAGTTGACCGTCGTACGCGGGCTGCGCCGGGCCCTGCAGAGCCGGGAGGGGAGCCAGGCCGGCCTGGAGACGCTCCTGGAGCGGATGCGCGGCACGCCGGACAACGCCACCTTCCTGCGCCGGGTCCAGCCGACCCTGCCGACGGGCTGACACCGCGGCCGGGCATGCGGCATCCGGGTTGCTCAGGACCCCCGTCCGGCCCAGGCTGCGCGCCGGAAACCGACTCCCTTCCTACGTTGATCGTATGACGATCGGATTCTCTGACCGATTTCCTCGCCGGGTGGCGGCGTCGACCTGCGCCCTCTGCGTGGCAGGCCTGCTGGCGCTCACGCCCGGCACGGCCGCCGCCGGCTCCGCGGCGCTGGACCCGGCCCCGCCCCCACGCGCGGTGGTGCCCGGGCCGTCCCTGCTCTACCACTCCGGTACCCAGGTACGGCCGCACGCCGGGGTGCCCGAGGTCCCGGACGTCTCGGCGCTGTCCTGGCTGATCGCCGACGCGTCCAGCGGCCAGGTGCTGGCGGCGAACGAGGCGCATCGCGCACTGCCGCCGGCCAGCACCCTGAAGACCCTGTTCGCGCTCACCGTGCTGCCGGTCCTGCCGGGCGGTCTGGAACACCGGGTGACACACCAGGAGCTGGCCGACGTCGAGGAGGGCAGCAGCCTGGTCGGCGTCGAGGAGGGCCACACCTACCGGGTGTCCGACCTGTGGCGCGGGGTCTTCCTCAGCTCGGGCAACGACGCCGTGCACGTCCTGGCGGCGCTCGACGGCGGCTGGGACCGCACCGTCTCCCTGATGCAGGCCAAGGCGCGTTCCCTGGGCGCCCTGGACACGCACGTCGAGTCCCCCGACGGCTACGACGCACCGGGGCAGGTCTCCTCCGCGTTCGACCTGGCGGTGTTCGGCCGGGCCGGGCTGCGCAACCAGGACTTCGCCCGGTACTGCTCCACCGCCTCGGCCCAGTTCCCGGCCGACGCCGGATGGTCGTTCGGCATCCAGAACACCAACCGGCTGCTGACCGGCGAGGACGGAGTGCCGCGCTACCCCGGCCTGATCGGGATCAAGAACGGCTACACCACCAACGCCGGCAACACCCTGGTCGCCGCCGCCAAGCGGGGCGGGCGCACCCTGATCGTGACCGTGATGAACCCTCAGGACGGCGGCATCTACGACGAGTCCCGTCAGCTGCTCGACTGGGGTTTCGAGGCGGCCGGACGGGTCGACCCGGTGGGCTCGCTGGACGCCCTGCGGGCCAAGCCGCGGCCCCGGCCGGGACCGAGCACCGTACCGATGGCGGCGGCCGCCGGGCCGGAGGACGGCTCCGGCTGGTCCGAGGCCGCCATGGCCGCGGGTGTCGCGGCGCTCGGTGCGGGTGCCGTGGCCTTCGCGCTGCGGCTCAGGGGCGGCCGCTCCGCACGCGGCTGACCGGTCGGCAGGCCCAGCAGCAGACCCAGGGTGATCCACGTGTAGATGTTGCTGCCGAGGAACCCGTCGACCCCGGACGCGTCGTCGAACCACAGCCACACCACGCTGGTGCACATCACCGCGTACAGGGCGCCCGCGACCCGCGGGTACCCGGCACGGGCCAGCAGCGCGAACGAGGGCAGCAGCCACACCAGGTGGTGCACCCAGGTGATCGGGCTGACCAGGCAGGCCGTGAGACCGGTCAGCGCGAAGGCGGCCGTCCAGTTCTCGGCGGCCACCGCCCTGCGGGTCCGCCACGCCCAGACGGCGAGCGTGACCAGCACGACCGTCGCCCACAGCGGCTTGTCGGGGTGGCCGAGCCGGGCCAGTACGCCCTGCAGCGACTGGTTGGACACGTAGTCGAGCCGGCCGACCCGGCTGGTGTCCCAGAGCGCCTGCGTCCAGTAGAAGCGGGACGCCTTCGGGTCCGCCCAGGCGGCGAGCCCGGTGGCCACGAGCGCCACCGCCGTCGCGGTCGCCGCCGCCCGCCATCTGCGGGCCAGCAGCAGCATGCCGATGAAGAGCGCCGGTGTGAGCTTGACGGCGGCGGCGAGCCCGATACCGGCGCCGGCCCAGCGTCCGCGCCCGCTGCGCAGCAGACAGCAGTCGCCGAGGACCAGCGCGAGCAGCACCAGGTTCACCTGGCCGAAGCTGAAGGTGTCCCGCAGCGGCTCGAACAGGGCCAGCGCGCACAGCGCGAGCGCCCAGCGGTACCAGCCCCAGCGCCGCCAGCCCGGACCGGCCAGGATGCGCAGCACGAAGGCCAGCGCGGCCAGGTTGACCAGCAGCGAGACCGCGATGGCCAGGTGCAGCCCGACCAGCGCCATGGGCAGCATGCCGACGGCGGCGAACGGCGGATAGGTGAAGCCGTACGTCGTCCCCGGCACCCGGTAGTCGTAGATCCGCCCGCCGTGGTGCACCCAGGTGTGCACGGTGCCGTAGTAGACGCGCAGGTCGAACCAGTCGCGCAGCAGCGGCACGGTGGCCGTGAACACGGTCACGACGCCGACCAGCACCAGGACGAGCAGCGCTCTCCCCCGGTCGGTACGCGGGCCTCTCACCCCGTACGTGCCGCTCATGCCGTACGTCCCACGGCCGGGGCCTGCGCGGCCTGGTGGGCCTGCCACAGCACGACCACGCCCAGCACCCCGCCGGAGACGGCCAGGACCAGCTGGCCGACGTCGGCCGGGCCGCCGCTGGGCAGCACCGCGAGCGCGAGGACTCCGGTGACGGCGGCCACCCGGTGCCGGACCGAGGTGCTGGGCGCAGCCGCCGCTATCAGGAACAGGCCCCAGATCGCGTACCAGGGCCGGATCGCCGGCCCGAAGGCGGCGACCGCCGCGAGGCTCAGGCCCAGGGCGTAGACCGGGCGCAGCCGCAGCCGGATCCATATCAGCAGCACGGTCACCGCCGTCAGCACGAGCCCGAGCAGATGCCAGGCGGGCACGGCCAGCGGTGCCAGGTCGCTGCCGAGGTGTTCCAGGAGCGCGCCGGTCGCCCGGCCCAGCAGGCTGCTGAGGGCCCAGTTGTGCGCGGAGACGGGCGTGTCGAGCGCCCCTATCCACCCGTACCCGGTCCCCGCGACGGCGGTCGCCACCACCGTCGTGGCACCGGACGCGGCGACCGTCAGCAGGGTCGCCGCCACCGGACTACGGCCCCTGCGCGCCTGTACGACGATGATCGCGAGCAGCCCCAGCGCGGCCGGCGCCTTCACCAGCGCCGCCAGTGTGACGAGCACGGCGCCGAGGACCGGCCAGCGGCCGAGCGCCGCGACCAGACCGAGGCCCAGCAGGCCGAGCATGATGGCGTCGTTGTGGGCGCCCGCCACCAGATGCAGCAGGACCAGCGGGTTGAGGGCGCCGAGCCAGAGCGCGGCGGCCGGGTCGGCCCCGCTGTGCCGGGCCAGCCGGGGCAGCGCCACCGCCATCAGGCCGACACCGAGCAGGGCGACCAGCCGCATCCCGAAGAGCCCGGCGGGCAGTTCACCCCGGGTCAGCCCGGACAACAGCGACGCCAGGCCCATGAACGCGGGGCCGTACGGTGCGGCGGTGTTCTGCCAGACCGGGGCGACCTCGTCGGCCAGCGGGCCGCCGAGCTGCGCGGGTCCGGCGGTGTAGACGTCCATGTGCGCGTCGACCATGGCGCCCTGGGCGAGGTAGCTGTAGACGTCCCGGCTGAACAGCGGGGGCGCGAGCAGCAGCGGGGCCGCCCAGACCGCGAGGACCAGCAACAGCTGGCGGGGCGTGGGCGGTTCGCCGCCGCGTACGAGGCGGCCCAGCAGCAGCCACGCCGCGATGAGCAGGACGACGCCGAAGTAGACCCCGACCAGACCGAACGCCGCCTGTACGGAGCTCGGCGCGAGGAGGTCCTCGACCGGGAGGGCGCCGGCTGTCTCACCTCCCAGTGCGAGAAAGGCGGTACCGGCCAGGCCCAGAACCTGGCATCGGCGGAGATCGACGGGGAAAGCCATGGCCAACACTGGCCCAGCGTGTCAAGGGCGGGTGGCCAGAAAGCGACGGGGCGTTTTCTTGGGAGAGACCTGGCTGTGACCGGCCAGTGATTCGCCGTCGGCGCCCGGCCGGTGGGGCGCGGGCCGCGGCACTAGGGCGTGTTGCGAAAGTCCCGTCGTTCGCCCGAAGGGCGGGCCGCGCGGCGTCAGGTGCGTGCTCTGGGGGCCCCCGGCCGAAGGCTGGGGGAGTGCCCCTTCAGGCAGTGGGGGAGCGTGCATGGCGTCGCGCGGCAGGCGGGACTTTCGCGACACGCCCTAGAACACCGACAGGCCGGTCAGTGTCGTGAAGCGGTCCAGGGCCGCCACTCCCGCCACCGAGTTGCCCCGCTCGTCCAGGCCCGGGCTCCACACGCAGATCGCGCAACGGCCCGGTACCACCGCGATGATGCCGCCTCCCACCCCGCTCTTGCCCGGCAGCCCCACCCGGTAGGCGAAGTCGCCGGCCGCGTCGTACGTGCCGCAGGTCAGCATCACCGCGTTGACCTGCTTGGCCTGGCTGCGGGTGAGCAGCCGGCTGCCGTCGGCCCGGATGCCGTGGCGGGCCAGGAACGTGGTCGCCAGGGCCAGGTCGGCGCAGGACGCGGCGACCGAGCACTGGCGGAAGTACTGGTCGAGGAGGACCGGGACCTCGTTGTCGATGTTGCCGTAGGAGGCCATGAAGTGGGCCAGGGCGGCGTTGCGGTCGCCGGACCGGGACTCGGAGGCGGCCACCTCCGTGTCGAAGGCCAGGGCCGCGTTGCCGCTCTCGGCGCGCAGGAAGGCGAGGAGTTCACCGGCCGCGTCTCCGGTACGGGTCTGGAGGCGGTCGGTGACGACGAGGGCGCCCGCGTTCACGAAGGGATTGCGCGGGATGCCGTTCTCGTACTCCAGCTGGACCAGGGAGTTGAAGGGGTTGCCGGAGGGTTCGCGGCCGACGTGCTCCCAGAGTTCGTCGCCCTCGCGGCTCAGGTCGAGGGCGAGGGTGAAGACCTTGGTGACGGACTGCGTGGAGAACGGCCGGCGCCAGTCGCCCACGCCGTAGACCGTGCCGTCCAGTTCGGCCACGGCCATGCCGAAGCTGCGGGGGTCGCAGGCGGCGAGCGCCGGAATGTAGTCGGCGGGCCGCCCGCGGCCGGGCGTCCGCTCGATCTCCTCGGCGATCCGCTCCAGGACCGGCAGAAAGGCCGGCGACGACGTAGCCATGATCACCATTGTGCCCCGGCCGGAACCCGGCGCGTGGGCGCGGGTCGGCCGGGTGAGGGACCGCTGCCGTCGAAGGCCCCCTAGACGCGGACGGAGAGCGGCTCCAGGGAACGTACGGGCCGCACGTGTCCGACCGGCCGGCCGCCGCCGAGCAGCGTCTCGCCGGCGAACTCCGTGAGCAGCTCCCGGTCCACGCCGGCCCGGGCCAACGCCGCCGCGGCGACCGGGATCCGCGCCCGGTTCGCGCCGTCGGCTATCTTCACGGCGACGGCCCGGCCGTCCGGCAGCGCGGCGACCTGCACCCCTTCGAACCCGTCCTTCGCCAGCAGCCCCGGCACGGCCGCCATCAGCGCGGCCACGTCGCGCCCCGCGCCGGACGCCATCTCCGCGTGCTGCCGCATGGCGTCGGCGACCCGTGCCTCCGGCGTGCCCGGCGCCGCGGTGACGATCCGCGACAGCGCCCGCGCGAGCCCGTGCAGGGAGACGGAGAACAGGGGGGCACCGCAGCCGTCCACGGTGGTACGGGCGATGCGCTGCCCGGTGAGGTCCTCGACGATCTCGGCGATCGCCTGCTGGAGCGGGTGTGCCGGGTCGAGGTAGTCCTCCAGCGGCCAGTCGTTAAGCTTCGCGGTCCACAGCATCGCCGCGTGCTTGCCGGAGCAGTTCTGCGCGAGCCGGGAGGGCTGCCGGCCCGCCCGCATCCAGCTGTCGCGGACCTCGGGGCCGTAGGGCATGTCAGGCACGTTGCGCAGGTCGGCTTCGGTCAGTCCGGCGAGGCCGAGGATGCGCCGGGCGCCGGCGATGTGGCGTTCCTCGCCGGAGTGGCTGGCGGCGGCCAGGGAGAGCAGCTCGCCGTCGAGCGGCAGCCCGGCCCGCAGCATGGCCACGGCCTGGACGGGCTTGAGGGCCGAGCGCGGGTAGAAGGCGGCCTCGGCGTCGCCGAGCTGGAAGGTGATCTCGCCGTCGGCGTCGAGGACGACGACGGAGCCGTGGTGGACGCCCTCGACGACTCCCCCGCGTACGAGGTGGGCGACGGGTGCGTGGAGGGGCTCTCGGACGACGGGTGCGGCCGCGGGGTAAGTGCTGTGCATCACTGCCTGGTCTCGGGTGGGTCGGGCCGGACCGGTACGCGGTTCACGCGTCGGCTCCGGCGAGGGGGTGCGCGCGCCGGCCGTGGGTGGTGTCCCGGCGGGCGCCCTGTGCGGTGTGGAGCGGCGGCGGGGACGGCACGGTGGTGCGTCCGGCGCCGCTGTCGGCGTACGTGGGGACCGGGACGGCGACGGGGAACGCCGGCGTCACGATCCCGGTCCCGGGGAGGCCCGGCCGCCGTGAGTGGGGCGCATGGTCCCGGTGGGCGCGGCCCCGGGGTGCTGTTCGCTCACGGCCCGGCGCCGTCTTCCGGACGTTCGTCCGTGCGCACGGAGCGCACGATGCGGCCGAGGGTCGTCTCGACGCGGTCCAGGTGGTGGCTCATGGCGGCCACCGCGTCGGACTCGGAGCCGTCGATCAGGGCCTCGACGATGGCGCGGTGCTCGCGGTCGGACTGCTCGCGGCGGCCGCCCAGCTCGTCGAGGAACGCCGACTGGCGGGCCAGTGCGTCCCGGATCTCCTCGATGACCCGGCGGAAGACCGGGTTCTGGGCGGCCTCGGCCACGGAGAGGTGGAAGAGGGTGTCCATCGCGACCCACGCGGTGGTGTCCGTCTCCCGCTCCATGCGGTCGAGCAGACGGGTCAGGTGGTCCAGGTTCTCCGGGGTGCGGCGCACGGCCGCGTACCCGGCGACCGGGATCTCGACGTGCCGGCGCACCTCCAGCAGGTCGCTGGCCGCGTAGTCGCCGAAGGTGGGGTCCTCGACGGCGCGGGCGAGGACGAAGGTGCCCTTGCCGGTCTTGGAGACGGTCAGGCCCATCGTCTGCAGGGCTCGCAGGGCCTCGCGCAGGACGGGCCTGCTGACCTCCAGGGAGCGGCACAGTTCCGCTTCGGAGGGGAGCTTGTCGCCGATGGCGTACGCGCCGCGCTCGATGGCGCCGCGCAGGTGCGCCAGGACCGCCTCCATGGCGCTCACACGCCGTGGGAGCTGTCCGGCTGTCCGGCTGTCTGACAGGTTCACGAGTGAGATGGTCCGGGGTGCGGGGCGCGCCTGTCAAGGGGCGCCCGAAGCCGGGGGTGCCGCCCGGCCGCCGAAGACGCACGGGGTGCGACGCCGAGGGAACAGGCGTCGCACCCCGTGGCGCGTTCGGTGAGCGGGTCAGGCGCTGATCGTGTCCGTGGCGAGCAGCCCGAAGAGGGCCAGGCCGATGACGATCCGGTAGATCACGAAGGCGTTGAAGGAGTGCTTGGCGACGAACTTCAGCAGCCAGGCGATGGAGGCGTAGGCCACCACGAAGGAGACCACCGTGCCGACGACCAGCGGGGCGGCGCCGACGCCCGCGCCCAGGGCGTCCTTGAGCTCGTACAGTCCGGCGCCGGTCAGGGCCGGGATGCCGAGGAAGAAGGACAGCCGGGTCGCGGCGACGCGGTCGAGGTCCCGGATGAGCGCGGTGGACATGGTGGCGCCGGAGCGGGAGAAGCCGGGGAAGAGCAGGGCGAGGATCTGGGAGGAGCCGACCCACATCGCGTCGGCGAAGGAGGTGTCGTCCTCACCGCGCTTGTGGCGGCCCATCTGGTCGGCCGCCCACATCACGCCGGAGCCGAGGATCAGCGAACCGGCGACCACCCAGAGCGAGGCGAGCGGACCGTCGATCAGCGGTTTGGCCGCGAGGCCCACCGCGACGATCGGGAGGGTCGCGGCGATCACCCACCAGGCGAACTTGTAGTCGTGGTGGTAGCGCTCCTCCTTGTTGACCAGGCCACGGCCCCAGGCGGAGACGATCCGCCGGATGTCCTTGAAGAAGTACACCAGCACGGCGGCGATGGCGCCGACCTGGATGACGGCCGAGAACCCGACGACGGACGGGTCGTCGACGGGGATGTTCATGAGCCCCTCGGTGATCTTGAGGTGGCCCGTGGAGGAGACGGGAAGGAACTCCGTCACCCCCTCGACGACACCGAGGACGACGGCCTGACCGACGGAGATGGCGCTCATGGGATCCAGTTCTGCAGAGTTTGGTCGACAGTGCTGTAGACAGTCTTACAGCGGGCGGTTGTGAAGCAAGTCCTAGGCCCACACGGCTTGGGCGATCGCCACCCCGGCGAAGGCCGCCCCGAGTCCCGCCGCCAGGCTCGCGACGACGTTGGCCGCAGCGTAGAGCCCGGCACCGGTCTCGGTCAGCCGCAGGGTCTCGTAGGAGAACGTCGAGTACGTCGTCAGCGCCCCGCACAGCCCGGTGCCCAGCAGCAGCTGGAGGTGCGGGCTCGCGGCGCCCGCCGAGGCCGCGCCGGTCAGCAGGCCGAGGACCAGGCATCCGGTGACGTTGACCACGAAGGTGCCCCAGGGGAAGACGGACTCGTGCCGGGACTGGACGGCGCGGTCGGTGAGATGGCGCAGCGGGGCACCGACGACGGCGCCGGCGGCGACCAACAGCCAGTTCACAACGAGTTCTTACCCTTCACGTCCGTTTTGCCCGTTTCGTCCGGGCGCATGAGGGAGAAGGCACGGCGGGTCGCGGTCGCCGCGCACCACACGGCCGCGAGCGCCGCGCACAGGGTCGCGGCGAGGTAGGCCAGGCCGGTGGCGGGCCGGCCGTGGTCCACCAGCTTCTGGATGTCGACGGCGTAGGTGGAGAAGGTGGTGAAGCCGCCGAGTACGCCGGTGCCGAAGAACGGGCGGACGAGTCGGTGCGCGGGCCGCCCCTCGGTGATCAGGACCAGGAAGGAGCCGATCACGGCGCAGCCGACGACGTTCGTCCAGAAGGTGGCCCAGGGGAAGCCCCCGGCGGCCGTGGGCAGGGCCAGGGCCAGGGCGTAGCGGGCCACCGCGCCGAGCGCGCCGCCCGCGGCGACCACCGCGACGACCGGTGCCTGCGTCCGCGGGTCGGGCCGCCAAGGGCTCGGCTGGACACGGAGGCTCTCGGCTTCCGGCGCTGTCATGGTCGTGACTCTCCTGTTCGGCACCACCCCGACGGGGGTGCCCCAGGGTACCGCCGGGTCTACCCGGCGGTCACTTCGCGGTGGGGGCCGCGCAGACCGCGACTCCGGGTTCCCGGACGCTGCCGAGGACCAGGTGGCGGCCGGTGACGCAGACGCTGGTGGCCATGCGGAAGCCGGAGTGCCGGCGGGCCAGGTGGTGGACGACCCTGCCGTGGTCGTCGAGGGCCGCGACGGCGACGGTGCCGGCCGGGCGGTAGGGGGCGTGCACGGCGGCACGCGCGGCGGCCCGGCGAACGGCGGGCGGGGCGCGGTGGAAGAGGTCGAGCGGTGGGTTGCGCGGACCGGCCAGGGCGACCCAGGTCAGTTCGCCGTCACGCCACAAGTTGTCCGGCATGCCGGGGAGTTCGGCGAAGAACTCGGCGCGGCCCGCCCGCGGACCGGTGAGCCAGAACCGGGTCAGCCGGTACGCGCCGGTCTCGGCCACGATCAGGAAGGTGCCGTCGCCGCTGACGGCCAGCCCGTTGGCGAACTGGAGCCCGTCGCAGACCACTTCGGCCGTGCGGGCGCCGGGCGCGAGGCGCAGCAGGCGGCCGGTGCCGCTGTGCTCGACGATGTCGCCGATCCAGTGGTCCAGCGGGAAGCGGCGGCTGGCGGAGGTGAGGTACACGGTGCCGTCGGGCAGGGCGACCACGTTGCTCGCGAACCGCAGCGGCTCCCCGTCGGCCGTGTCGGCGAGGACCTGGACGGCGCCGTCGGCCAGACCCACGCGCAGCAGGCCGCGTTCCGCGTCGCACACCAACAGGTCGCCGTCCGCGAGGAGTTCGAGGCCCAGCGGGCGGCCGCCGGTGCGGGCCACCTCCCTCACCCGGGCGGTGTCCGGGTCGCCGAGCCCGTCCAGGCGCAGGATGCGGCCGTCCGCAACGCCGGTCAGGACACCGCCGTCCGGATCCGCGACCACGTCCTCCGGGCCGTGGCCGCCGATGGCGACGTAGTGCAGCGGGACGAGGCGCGCGGGTCGGTCCATGAATCCCATACTGACAGGGGTAACCGCTCTCACCAGCCCTTCTCGAACATCCGGGCCACTTCCGCGATACGGACCTCGTCGCGCCGGTAGTAGGTGCGGTGCCGGATGCGCCGGGTGCGCAGCAGCCCGAGCCGGGCCAGCACGACCAGATGACTCCCGGCGACCCTGCGGGAGACACCGAGTCCGGCGGCGACGGCCCGGACGGTGACGCCGCCCTCGGTGAGGTCCGCGTGCCGCCGGGACGGGAGGCGGGCCGCCGGGTCCTTGAGCCAGTCCAGGATGTCCAGACGGGTCACGCTCCGGGAGTTCCTCAGCATCCGACCGGCCTCCGTCCGCCCGCCTCCCCGTGGTTGGACTTCCCACTGTCGCGCAGCCGGAGCCGCCACGTCAGGCAGTCGGCGGGCCTTGTCCGAGACCGGACGCCCACCGGTGTCCGACCGGCTGACGCCTTGCCCCGGCGCCCCGTCGGGGGCAGGGCGAACGGGCCCGCGCCATCCGGTCAGTTTTCGAGAAGCGGTGCGGCCCCTCGTACTCCTAGCGTGGTCACCACCGGACGCACCGCGCCGGGCAGCCAGGTACTACGAGAAGCGAGAAGACCATGACCGCAGGCATCCAGACGATCATCTACCCCGTGAAGGACGCGGAGCGGGCCAAGGCGCTGTTCGGCGCGCTGCTGGGCGTGGAGCCGTACGCCGACGAGCCCTACTACATCGGCTTCAAGGCCGCGGGGCAGGACGTCGGCCTGGACCCGAACGGGCATGCCCAGGGGCTGACCGGGCCGACGCCGTTCTGGCACGTCACCGATCTGCGGGAGCGGCTCGCGGCGCTGCTGGCGGCGGGTGCCGAGCTGGTCCAGGACGCCCGGGACGTCGGCAACGGCCGGCTGGTCGCCTCGGTCAAGGACGCCGACGGGAACATGGTGGGCCTGCTCCAGGACCCGGTGGCCTGAGCGTCGTACGGCCCGTCCCGCGGGTCCTCCGAAGACTGCCCGCATCCGCACTAGTCGCACTAGTTGCACACTCAACGATTGGCCGGATCGGTGCTACGGTGCGGGTATGGCAGTCAAGACGGCCGGGGCCCGGCTGGAGGAACGCTGGCGGGACATCCTGTCGGTGCACGCGCGCACGATGTGCGAGATCGACCGGGCCCTGCACCCGCACGGGCTGGGCGCGAGCGACTTCGAGGTGCTCGACCTGCTGGCCACGGAATCGCCCGCCGAGGGCGACCACTGCCGGGTGCAGAACATGGTGGGACGGATCCATCTCAGCCAGAGCGCCCTGTCCCGCCTGATCGGGCGCCTGGAGAAGGACGGCCTGGTGGAGCGGTCCGTGTGTGTCGAGGACCGGCGGGGCGTGTGGGTCGCGCTCACCCCCAGGGGCCGCGCCGTGCACGCCGAGGTACTGCCGCTGCAGCGGGCCGCGCTGGAGCGGACGCTGGACGCCCCGGGCGACTGAGGGCCGTCCCGCGATCCACGCCGGGCGCGCCGACGGCCACCGCGCCTCGCGGCGTGGTCGGGTTCACCGGATTACGCCCGGCACGAGGACGACCCTCCGCCTTCCCACCCACCGCGCGCCGGACACCGCGAACTTTCCCGCCGGCCCTTCCGGTCACGGCGCTAGAGCGCGAACTCGATGCCGTCCGGCAGGACTTCGACGCCCTCCTCGGCCACCTGCGCGCGGGCCCGGGAGACCGGGTCGAGCAGCGGGTTCGTGTTGTCGAGGTGGGTGTAGATCCGGCGGGTGCGGGGATGCCGGGCCAGGGCGGCGAGACTGCCGTGCGGTCCGGAGACCGGGAGGTGCCGCATGGCTGCCTGCCCGGGGCCGGACCGGGCCGTGGCGCCCATCTCGTCGGCGGTGAAGAAGGTGCCGTCCAGCAGGACGCAGTCGGCCTCGGCGCACAGTTCGTCCAGCATGTCGCTCCAGGCGCCGACGCACGGCGCGTAGAGCAGGACTCCGCCGGTGGCCAGGTCCTCGATCCGGTACGCGGTGACCCAGCGGCCGTCGGCCTCGGCGAGCGCGGGCGGGACGTACTTCGGGGCTCTGGCGCTCACCGGATGGGCGGTGACCACCAGACCGCCGGACAGCACGAACCCGCCGTCGGCCAGGCTGTCGGCCCACTCCCAGGCGGCGTAGCGGTCCAGGGCGCCGCGCACCGCGGCCAGCACCGTGCGCACGGGCGGGGCCGCGTACACCTTCAGGTCCGGCGCCCCGCGCAGCACGGTCAGACCGGTGACGTGGTCGGCCTCGGCGTCGGTGAGCAGCACTCCGCGCACCGGGGTCTCCCGGGGACCCGGCCCGGGCCAGAGCACCGCGGTGGCGGTGAGCTGGGCCCGGATGTCCGGCGAGGCGTTGAGCAGCCACCAGTCCCGGCCGTTGCCGGTCAGGGCGACACACTCCTGGGTACGGGACGGCAGCTTGCCGTCCCGGGCGGCGGCGCACAGTGCGCAGGCGCAGTTCCACTGCGGGAATCCGCCGCCGGCGGCGGTGCCCAGCAGGACGACCCTCACGACGATCCGCCCCTCTCCGTCTCCCGGCCCCTGCTGGGATCTTCCCTCAGGACGGGCCGGGCTATCCGTGGCCGGGAGGAAGTTCCGGCCGTCCTTCGGAGGGCTGCCGGTCCACCGGGCGCATCGGCGGGATCGGCTCGGACGGGAAATCGCGCCCGCCGGTCCACAGCGCCGGTACGGCGTCGCACCGGCGGCACAGTTCGTAGGCCACGGCCTCGTAGTTGACCCGCCAGCCGTGGAAGTGCGGCCAGGCCTCCCCGGTGCCGCGTTCCGCGCGGAAACCCGACTTCTCCAGCATGGTCACGGCCGCCTCGAACTCGGCGTACGTCAGGTCGATCGGGGCGTCCGGGGGCGGGTCGGCGTCGAAGTCGGCCCTGACCGAGGCGGCGATGTCGCGCAGGGCGGTGAATCCGGCGCGCAGCACCAGGCGGGCCTCCGGCGGGGCGGTGCGCGGGGTCAGCGCGAGCTGCATGGCCGCCGCGTCCATGACCGCGATGAGCCCGACCAGCCAGCTGCGGTAGGGGCGGGGCGAGCGGAACGCCAGCAGCACCGGGTAGGTGGCATGGCTCTCCCCCATGTCCGCGGCCAGCCGCTCCCAGTCCCGGTACAGCTGGGGCAGCGCCACCTCGGTGTCGACCAGCCACTGCCGGGCCAGGATCTCGGGGCCCCAGGCGGGCTCGCCGGCCCGGGACTGCAGGAGGGTGACCTCCAGCTCGCGGCGGTTGTAGGCGGCGTACAGCGTGGGGAGATAGGCGATCTGCAGGGCGATGACGACGGGTCCGGTGGCCGCGGCGACGAAGTCGAGCGCGGACAGCCGCAGCCGGGCGCCGCTGGCGAACCCGAGGGTGAACAGGCTGGAGCCGGCCTCCCGGAACGCGGTGCTCCAGGACAGCGGGGAGAACGCGAACAGCAGCAGGCCGAAGGCGAGGAACGCCCCGCCGAGCCACGCGGTGAGCATGCCGACCAGCATCAGCGGGGCGAGCCAGGTCTCCGCCCGGTCGATCGCCCGGTAGTCGCCGCCGCGCGCGGCGAGGCGGAGCAGTCTGCGCAGGGTCCACCACAGCCGGTACACCAGCACGGAGTACAGGCCCCGGGGTACCACGAGGGTGCGCAGGATGCTGCGCAGGACCAGGATCAGCACCAGTCCCCCGGCCACCCCGGAGATCAGTTCCATGCGGCCATTCTGGCGCGCGCGGCGACGGCGGGGTGACCGGGATCCGGTGTCAGCCCGCCGGACGGGCCAGCAGGGTGCGCACGCCCTCGGAGGTCAGCGTCAGCGCGTGCGTCGAGCTGCCGTCGATGGCGAGCGACAGGTTGTCCTCCGGCCACTGCGAGGCGAGCGCGCCGAGGGGCACCAGGCGGTAGCGGGAGACCGTCGGCAGCAGGCCGGTCAGCTCTCCCTCCGAGGTGAACACGGGCACGACGGGGTCGCCGTCGGGCCGGTCCAGGACGGGCAGCGCGATCATCGCGGGGTCGGCCGCCTCCGCCGCGTCGTCCGGCACCGGGACCAGCACGTCGCTGTGTGCGAGCGTGTCCAGCGCGTCACGGTCCTCGGCGTTCACGGCCAGCGTGTCGAGCGCCCGCTGGGCCGGCGTCGGAATGTCGTCGTGTGCGGGTGTCTCCATGACAGATCCCCAGGTAGTGGTGGTACCGGCCGCAGGACCGGTAGGTACCGGGCGGCCACGCCACGCGTACCCGATCGGGGCCGGGGCATGCGTCCGGTCCGGCACCGGCCGCCCGCGGTGACGGGGACGGCGGGTCCACGGGGTCCGGGGGCGGCCGGGCATCCCGCCGGCCGGGGCGCGGATCGATCGCGGCCGGGCCGCCCGGCGGGGCGGTGGCGCGGACTGTGAGCCGGAACGGCCCCGGCCGTACCCCGCGTGTACTGGCGCGACGTCGGTTCACGCGGGCCGCGGCCCGGTCGGGTCACGTCGATTCCGCCACCGTCCGGCATCCCGGCCGGCTCGGCGGGTTCAGCCCGCGACGAGCTCGGCGAACCGCTCGGCACCCACGTTCCCGCCGGACAGGACGACCCCGATCCGGCGCGGCAGCGGCTCGACCCGGTGGGCGAGCAGCGCGGCCAGACCGCTGGCGCCGCTCGGCTCCACGACGGTCTTCATCCGCTCGAAGGCGAACCGCATCGCGTCCCGGATCTGGTCGTCGCTCACCAGGCAGATGTCGTCCACCAGGCGCCGGTTGACGGAGAAGGTCAGTTCGCCGGGGATGTCGGCCGCCTGGCCGTCGGCGATGGTCCTCGGCACCGGGACGGACACCCGGCGCCCGGCCTGGAGGGAGCGCCTGGTGTCGTCCCCGGCCTCGGGCTCGACCCCGACGATCCGGATCCCGGGCAGCAGGCCCTTCGCCGCGGTGGCGCTGCCCGCGATCAGCCCGCCGCCCCCCACCGGCACCACCAGGGCGTCCAGCTCGCCCACCTCCTCGAGGAGTTCGAGGGCGGCCGTGCCCTGTCCCGCGATCACGTGCGGATGCTCGTACGGCGGGACCAGGGCGAGTCCGCGTTCGGCCGCGAGGGCCTCGCCGATGGCTACGCGGTCGCCGGTGTAGCGGTCGTAGGTCACGATCTCGGCGCCGTATCCGGCGGTCGCCTCCAGCTTGGCGCGCGGGGTGTCCTCGGGCATCACGATCACGGCGGTGGTGCCCAGTTCGCGGGCGGCCAGGGCGACGGCCTGCGCGTGGTTGCCGGAGGAGTAGGCGGCGACACCCCTGGCCAGCTGTTCCGCGGAGAGCCGGGACACCGCGTTGTACGCGCCCCGGAACTTGAAGGCGCCGATGCGCTGGAGGTTCTCGCACTTGAGGAAGACCTCGGCGCCGACCAGCGCGTCCAGGGTGCGTGAGCGCAGCACGGGGGTGCGGTGGGCCACTCCCTTGATCCGCTCGGCCGCGTCCCGCACGTCCTGGAGGGTCACGGGCGGCGTGGTGTCGGGCATGGTCGTCCTCCGTGTCTGGGCGCCGGCGGGCGCCGGGTGGACGTCGAGCAGAGCCGTTCGACGTCGCCGGTATGGAATTATTGTCTATCATCTGGACGCGAAGTCCAGACCCGGTGGGCCGGGGAGCCCCGGCCGGGATGTCGGCGCGGGGGACACGGAGGCGAGCGGATGGCACAGGAAGCGGCGGACGCGGCGGACGAGCCCGCGGCGCGGGCCGAACAGGACGCGATCATCTCGGCACGGAGCGAGCAGGACGCGATCATCTCGGCGCTGGCCCCGGTCGTCGAAGGGATGGTGGCGACCTTCGGCGCCTTCTGCGAGGTGGTCGTCCATGACTTCCGCCGCCCCGAACGATCCGTCGTGGCCATCGCGGGCTCCGTCACCGGCCGCGGGGTGGGCGGGTCCATGAGCGAGATCGGCATGAAGCTGCTGGCCGCCGGTGACGCGGCGGCCGACGAGCTGAACTACCTCACCCGCACGCGGGACGGGAAGCTGGTCAAGTCCTCCACCATGGTGCTGCGCGACTCGGCCGGCACCGTCTTCGGAGCCCTGTGCGTGAACCTCGACGTCACGGCCGTGACCCAGGTGCACGCGCTCGTCGCCGACCTGGCCGGCGTCGCGGCCCTGCCCGAGGCACCGCCGACCACGACGTTCGGCGACGACATCACCGCCGTGCTGGACTCCCTCGTCGACGCGCGCCAGCTGCGCGAGACCAGACCGTGGCCGCAGCTCGCCCGCGAGGAACGCCTCGACCTGTTCCGGGACCTCGACCGGCAGGGCGTCTTCGCGGTGCGCGGCGCGGTCCAGCAGGTCGCCGCGCGCCTCGGCATCTCCCGGGCGTCCGCGTACAACTACCTGGCCGCGACCCGGGCGGAGTAGCGGCCGGGTGGGTTGCGGTGTCATCCGATGCGCACGACCCGGGCCCAGGCCGGCGGTTCGTCGGGGACGTAGTCGGGGTTGTTCTCGTCGTACGGCGTTCCGGTGTGCGAGCGGGGGAAGAGCCCGACCACCGTCCGGCAGGGCGGCCGGGTCGTCGGCCACGGTGTCTGTCCGTCGGTCAGGGCCACCACCACGTCCGGAGCGGGGCGGGCCCGCAGCGCCCTGGTGAAGCCCTCGCGCAGGTCGGTGCCGCCGCCGCCCACCAGCGCGATGCCCTCCGCGCGGCACAGGGGGTGCGCGGTCCTGGCCGCCGCGTCGCAGGAGACCACGCTGACGAGGTCGCGGCGGCCGCCGACGGCGCGGGCGATGGCCGCCACCTCCAGCAGGGCACTGCCCAGTTCGGCGTCGCTGACCGAGCCGGAGGTGTCGATGACGACGGAGACCCGGGGCGGGCGGCGGCGCAGGCTGGGCAGCACCACCCCGGGCAGGCTCGCCGAACGGCGGGATGGGCGACCGTAGTCGTAGTCGTCGCCCGCCCCCGCGGCGGAGGCCGCCGAGCGGACCGCCGCACCCAGCAGTTCCCGCCACGGCTGCGGCGGATGGAACGCCTCCTCCGCCCAGCGCCGCCAGCCCTCCGGAGCACTCCCCGGGCGCCCGGTGATGGCCTGCGCCACGCGGAACCTCACCCCGTCCCGCTCCTGCTCGCCGAGGCCGTGCGCGCCGTCCGGCCCCAGGTCCCACTCGCGTTCGCGTCCGTCCGCTCCGCTGCCGCAGTCCAGCCAGGTGAGGTCCCCGGTGAGCGGACCCAGCCGGAACAGCCGCAGGTAGTCCTCCATCAGCAGGCCCTCGTCCAGCCTCAGGTCGCACGGCCGGACGGCGCCCTGCGGAGCGACCAGTCCGTCGCCGTACGCGTCGTCGTTGATCTCCAGGTCCGCGGCGATGTTCATCCGCAGCCGCTCACCGGCTCCGGTCAGCCCGCGCTGCCCGGCGACCCGGTCGCTGCGCCCGTGGTGGTCGCGCAGCAGGTGCGACACCTCGTGCACCCAGACCCCGGCCAGGTCCTGCACCGGCATCCGGTCCACGAACGCGGGCGAGACGTAGCAGCGCCAGTGGGTGTCGACGGCCATCGTCGGAACCCGCCGCGACTCCACCACGTTCAGGGCGAACAGGGCGGTGGCGAGGTAGGGCCTGGCCCGGGCGGCCTGCAGCCGGGCGGCGTACAGCTTCTCCAGGTCCAGCGTCCCGGCCGGCGCGGCGCTCATCGCCCGGCCTTCGCCGCGACGTGCCGGGCGGCCCGGTCGGCCCGCCGGGACACCGAGACGGCCCCGGCGAGGCGTTCCACGGCCTCGGGCACGTCCCAGTCCTCCCGGCGCAGCGAGGCGAGGGTGGTGGCGGGTACCACCACCAGGTCGGGGGCGCCGGTGTCCAGCGCCCGGACCAGCAGGGCCCAGGCCGCGTCCCAGCGGGTCCGGTCGGGCCGCTCGCGGACGGCGGCGACCACCCCGTCGAGCACGGCCTGGCGCAGGTCGCCGCGGTCCGGCAGTTCGGCCGCGTCCGGGTCGGCGAGCAGGAGTTCTGGGTCCGGGAGCTCCAACCGGTCGACGCTCGCGAGCAGTTCGAGCCCCGGGCCGTCCCCCACCGTGCCCCGGACCAGGAGGGAGAGCACGTCCCGGGAGGAGCCGGCGGCGTGCGCGAAGGCGACCAGCCGCAGCGTCATGTCCCAGCTGCGCGGCGACGGCCAGGCGCCGCCCCTGCGGGTCTCCCCGCTGGGCAGACGGTGGACGAGTGCGGGCCGGGTGGCGAGCAGACCGCACACCGCGCGGCGTGCGAAGTCCACGGCGGCGGTGAGCTTCCCGGGGTCGAGCCGGGGCAGGGTCGCCCGGGGCCAGGTGCCGCCCAGGCCGCGCACCACCACCTCGTGGTCGTGGGCCCACCGCAGGTGCACGAACCGGTTGGCCAGTGGCGGGCTCAACTCCCAGCCGTCGGCGGCCGAGGACCGCGGGTTGGCCGCCGCCACGATCCGTACCCCGGGCGGGAGTCGCAGGGCGCCGACCCGTCGTTCCAGGACGAGCCGGAGCAGCGCGGCCTGCACGGCGGGCGGCGCGGTCGACAGCTCGTCGAGGAAGAGCAGGCCCCGGCCGGCCTTCACCAGCCGGACCGCCCAGTCCGGCGGGGCCATCGGGACGCCCTGGACGGCGGGGTCGTCTCCTACGACGGGCAGCCCGGCGAAGTCGGACGGCTCGTGCACGCTGGCGATCACCGTGGTGAGCGGCAGGTCGAGGGAGTCGGCCAGCTGGGTCAGGGCGGCGGTCTTGCCGATGCCGGGCTCGCCCCACAGCAGGACGGGCAGGTCGGCGGCGACGGCGAGGGTGAGCGCCTCCAACTGGTCGTCGGGGCGGGGTTCGGTGGCGCGGTCGCCGAGCAGCTTCAGCAGGTCCTCGGCGACGTCGAGTCGGGCGGTTTCGCGCAGGGGCATGGGAGATCACCTAGGGGTGTGGGTCGGGCAGGTGGGTGTGGATCAGCGCCAGTCGGCGGGGCGGGGCCCCAGGCGCGGGTCGCGGGAGCGCGGCCGCCGCCGTTCCCGGGTGCGGACGGGGCCTGTGCCGGGTCCGGCGAGGCCCGCCCGGTACAGGCCGTGGGCGATGCGGCGGCGGGCGGCCGACTCGAGTTCGTCCTTCAACGGGCCGTCACGCAGTACCGCTTCGGGCCCCAGCAGCCCCTCGACGACGGCGAGAGCGCCGGCGATGTCCCCGTGGTCGAGGCGTTCGCGCACGCCGGTGAGGCACTCGGGACCGCGGTGTGCCTCGTCGATGACCCGCAGGCAGGGCAGCGGCGGTCCGCCGAGCGCCACCAGCAGTTCCTCACGGCGCAGTTCGTCCGGGGCGTGGTCCAGCGGGGACAGCACCCCGTCGACCAGGCCGATGCGGTGCCGGGCGCCCCGGCACTCCACGAGGTCCGGCCGTCCGGCCGGGTCCTGGCGCGGGCTCCGGCCGGCCGTCGCGTGGCCGGGCACGAGCGCGTCCGCGACCAGCGGGTGCAGCTGTCCGGCGTCGATCAGCCCGGCGTCCAGCAGCTCCAGGTCGGGCAGGGTCCAGGTCGCCGCGTCGGGCAGCACGGGCAGCGCCCCGGCGTCCGGGACGGGACCCGTGGTCACCGTCCCGTCGGCCGCGAGGTGCAGCGCGAGGCGCTGCCTGCCGCGCAGGTGCACGACGACGGTTCCGCTGTCCCGCCCCTCGGCGCGCAGCACGATCCCGGCCTCCTCCGCCCACCGGTCGGTGGCACACGACTCCGTCGCGGGGCCGGTGTCGCGAAGTGAGCCGAGAGTCGCGTCGGGAGACGGGCCGCGGGAGGTGCCCGGTGGGTCGGCGAGCCATCTGTACGGCCGCCCGCCGCCGACGGGTCCTTCGCCGGCAGGTCCTTCGCCGACGGCTCCCGCACCGGTGAGGGCTTCCCAGGCGGCTCCCGCACCGGTGAGGGCTTCGCCGGCGGCTCCCGTATCGGGGCTACGGCGGGCGCCCGACCGGCTCCGCAGGTCGGGTGCGCTGTCCGCGTCCCACAGGTGGCGGTGCAGGTCGAACCGGAACCGGCGGCCGGGGCGTGGGTGCGGATGCCCGCGCGCGGCGGGCTCGCCCAGGGTCCCGTCCCAGAGCGCGAGGCTGATCCGCTGTCCGCCGCCGGCCCAGGCCGGCGGCGTCCTGACCACCAGCCGCACGGATCCCGGCCCGGCGTCGTAGCGGGCGAGCGCCATGGTCCGGCCGGGCCGCAGCAGTCCGTCGGGCGCGACCCTCGGCAGGTGCCAGCGCAACAGGTCGGGCGCGAACCGCCGCAGATCTGCACGGACCCGCTCCGCTAGGTCCCGGCCGCGGGTACGGGCCAGGACGCGCAGGTTCAGGTCGACGTCGAAACCGGCGGCGGCGCACGCTCCCGACCAGTCTCCGGCGGCACGCCGGGCAGTCGCGGTTTCGATCATGGCGGGCGGTACCGCGAACTCGCGTATCCGCCGCCAGAGGAGGAGCCGGGTGTCCTCGTCCATGGGATGAGTGGCCATCAGCACTCACCTTGTGTGGACGGGGCCCCCAATCTGAGAACAGAGGAAGTGGTCATCGCCGGGAGCTTACGGGGACGGCGCCCCGGCGCGCCACGGAATTGTCCGGCGGCCCGCACGTGACGGGGATCACCCGGACCGGGTGCAGCGTTCCGTCGCTCCCAGGGCCTTTTCCCAGGTGTAGGCAGCCGGGGAGAGCGAGGACCGTGGGAACCGAGGGAACGGAGCAGGCCCGGGCCGGTGAGTACGACGAGTTCGTGGCGGCCCGCTGGTCGGGGTTGTTCCACCTGGCCCGTCTGCTCACGGGCGGCGATCGGCACCGGGCCGAGGACCTTTTGCAGGAGTCCTTGGTCAGGCTGTGGTTCGTCTGGCCGAAGATCGCCGACGAGGCGCCGGAGGCGTACGTCCGCAAGGTGCTGGCCCGGGCCGCCGCGCGCTCGGCGCGGCGCCGCTGGTGGGGCGAGCGCCCCGTCGAGGAGCTGCCCGAGGTGGCGGCGGCCGGTGACCTGTCGGCGGCCGTCGCCGAGCGGTCCCGCCTGGAGGCCGCGCTCGCCCTGCTGACCCCGCGTCAGCGGGCCGCGGTCGTACTGCGCTACTACCAGGACCTGCCCGACCGGCAGGTGGCCGAGGTGCTGGGGTGCCCGGTGGGCACGGCCCGGTCGCACGCGGAACGCGGTGTGGCCCGGCTGCGCCGGCTGCTGGCCGACGTCATCGAGCCGGTGGGGTGAGGGAGAAGCCATGGATCACTTCGAACGGCAGCTGACGCGGTTGATGCACGGCGAACGGGAACCGACGGCGTTCGAGCCGCGGCACCGGGACCGGCTGCGGGCCGGTGTGCGCGCCCGGCGGCGGGTGCGCGCGGCCCGGCGGGCGGCCGGCGGCGTCCTCACAGCCGCGGGCCTCTGCCTCGGTCTCTTCCTGTGGCCCCATGCCGGCGTCCGTGACGAACCCGGCGCACCACGGCCGTGGCCCGCGACCAGTCCCGGTCCGAGCACGGGCACGGGCACGGGCACGACACCGTGGTCCAGCCCCACCCCCAGCGCACCGGCCACGGGGGCGACGGCCTCGGCACCGCCGCCGCCCGGGAGCACCGGCGCGCCCTCGTCGAACGTCTCGGACACCGGTGGTCCCCCGGCCTCGTCCACGCCGTCCGGCACGACCACCCCGGACTCGGGCTCGACCTCGTCGTCGGAGGGCGCGTCCGGGGACTCCACGGCCACCACGACCCCGCCGTCGGCACCCACCACCGAGGGAGCCGACCCCTCGAACTCGGCCGGTTCGGCCGGATAGCGGCAGCCCACACCTCCTCCGCCCGCCACCGCCCCGCCGGGTGTGCCTTCGGCATGCCCGACAACCGATCACGAATGTGAGAAAACACCATGAAACACTCACAGGCTCTGTCGGCCGAGGCCACCTCGCCGGCCCCGGCTCCCCCGCCCCCCGCGCACCAGCACGAGCCCGTCCTGGACCTGGCCGTGCCGGTGTTCAACGAGGAGACCGACCTGGAGCCGAGCGTGCGACGGCTCCACACCCACCTGCGGGAGACGTTCCCCCACCCCTTCCGGATCACCGTCGCCGACAACGCCAGCACGGACGCCACCCCGCTGATCGCCGCCCGGCTCGCCGGTGAACTGCCCGAGGTGGAGTGGATACGGCTGGCCGACAAGGGGCGCGGCCGGGCGCTGCGCGCCGCCTGGTCGCGATCACGGGCCCCCGTGCTCGCCTATCTCGACGTGGACCTGTCGACCGGGCTCACGGCGCTGCTGCCGCTGGTCGCCCCGCTGCTCTCGGGCCACTCCGACCTGGCCATCGGAACCCGGCTCGCGCCCGGTTCCCGGGTGGTGCGCGGCCCCCGGCGGGAGATCGTCTCGCGCTGCTACAACGTCCTGCTGCGTTGCACCCTCTCGGTCCGGTTCTCGGACGCGCAGTGCGGATTCAAGGCGGTCCGCCGGGACGCGGCCGAGCGGCTGCTGCCGCTGGTGCGGGACACCGGCTGGTTCTTCGACACCGAACTGCTGGTCGTCGCCGAACGGGCCGGGCTGCGGATCCACGAGGTACCGGTCGACTGGGTGGACGACCCGGACAGCCGGGTGGCGCTGCTGGCCACCGCGGTCGCGGACCTGCGCGGTGTCGCGCGGGTCGGCTGGGCGCTGGCCCGGGGCGCGCTGCCGACGGGCGGCCGGGGCCGGCGGTCCGTGACCCCGGCGGCCCTCACAGCCCTCGCCCATCTCCTGGTGTACGCGGCCGTGCGCCCGTCGGCCGGCGAGCAGACGGCCAACTGCCTTTCCCTGCTGGCCTGCTGGACCGTGGCTCGGACGGCCCTCGGCACACTGGCGCCGGCCGGCCTCGGCACCCGGCTCGCCCTCACCGCCGGTTCGCTCGCCGTCCTGCGGCACGCCGCGCCCAGCGCCGGGCACCGCGCCGAGCTCGCCGTACTGGCCGCCGCCCATCTGGCCCTCCTGCCGGGGCTGTTGCCGTCCCGCCGGCACCGGACGGAGTCCGCCGCCTCATGACGACACCGGTGACGATCACACCCGCGGCCCGCCCCGGGACCCCAGCTCCCGGTTCACCGGCCGTCCCGGCACTCCGGCGGTGGGCGCGCCGCCACGGCCCGGTCCTCGCGATGTACGGAATCCTGAAGCTCATCGGCTTCGGCTCGTTCATGTACCTGCTGGACTCGGCAGGGGACTTCCGCCGGAAGCACCCGCGCTTCGGGGGCGGCGCGCACGTCTGGGACGTACTGGGCACCTGGGACGGCTGGTGGTACCAGCAGATCGCCCTGCACGGCTACCACCCCGCGCTGGTCCCGGTTCCCGGCGCCTCCGGCCTGATCACCCTCCAGGGCAACTCGGCCGCGTTCTTCCCGCTCTACCCGGCCCTCATGCGGCTGGCCATGGAGGTCACCGGTCTCGGCCCGTTCGGCGCCGGGCTGCTGGTGTCGGTGGTGGCCTCGTTCACCGCGGCGCTGGGCCTCCACGCCGTCGCCGCCCGGTTCGGCGGCCGCCGGGCGGGGCTGGCGGCCGCCGGACTCTGGGCCGTGTGGCCGGGCTCGGGCGTGGAGTGGGCGGTCTACTCGGACTCGCTGTACGTGGCGCTGGCCGCCTGGGCCCTGTACGCGGTGCTGACCAGGCGCTGGCTGACGGCGGGGGTGCTGACCTTCGCGGCGGGACTCAACCGGCCCACCGCCGTCGCCCTGGTCGCCGCGCTCGCCCTGGCCGGGCTGCTCGCGCTGCGCCGCCGCGAGGACGGCGTCGCCCGTCCGCTGACCGCGATCCTCGTGGCCCCGCTGGGCCTGCTCGGCTACCTCGGCTGGGTGGGCCTCCGGACCGGCCGGGCCGACGGCTACTTCAGACTCCAGTCGCAGGCGTGGGGGCACGAGTTCGACTACGGCAGACAGACCCTGGACGTCCTGACGTCCGTGGCCGTCGGCCACTTCGGCTACCTCTTCGCGCTTCCGTTCGCCGACGTCATCGGGGTCGGCGCCGTGCTCCTCGACCTGGCGCTGCTGCCGTTGCTGATCCGGCTGCGGCCGCCGGCGGTGCTGGTCGTGCACACGGTGCTCACCCTGGCCCTGGTGCTCGGCAGCCAGCAGTACTTCGCGAACGTCTCGCGCTATCTGCTGCCCGCCTTCCCGCTGTTCGTCCCGCTCGCGGTCGCGCTGCGCCGGGTCGCCCTGCCCTACCAGTGCCTGGTGCTGGGCCTGGCCGCGCTGGCCTCCGGCTCGTACGCGGGCTACGCCCTGTTCGAACTCGGCGTGCCGTAGGGGGTGTCCGGCGGTCCGCCGGACACCCCCTGGCAGGGGCTCAGCCCTTCTTGACGGCCACTCCGCCGTAGAAGCCGATCGCCTGGGCGCCCTCGGGCGGGGTGGCGTCCGGGCGCCAGAACGGGACCTGGACCAGGCCGGGTTCGACCAGCTCGAAGCCGTCGAAGAACTGCTCGATCCGGGCGCGGGACCGCAGGTTCATGCTGGCGGTCGCGTTGTTGTAGACGGCCTGGGCCTCGCTGCGTTCGGCGAAGTCGTCGGTGGCGTGCGAGAGCACCAGGATGCTGCCGGCCGGGAGCGCGTCGCGCAGGGTCGCCACGATCCGCTCGGGCTCCTCCGCGTCGCGGATGAAGTGCAGGATGGCGACGAGGAACAGGGCGACGGGCCGGTCGAAGTCGATGATCCGGCGGACCTCGGGGTGCTCCACGACGGACTTCGGGTCCCGCAGGTCGGCCAGGACGATGCTGGTGGTGCCGGCCCGGTTGAGCAGCGCGTCGGCGTGCGCCTTCACGATGGGGTCGTTGTCGACGTAGGCGACCCGCACGTCCGCGCCGGTCTCCTGGGCGATCTCGTGCACGTTGGGCGAGGTGGGCAGCCCGGTGCCGACGTCCAGGATCTGGTGGACCCCGCTGTCGATGACGTACCGGACGGCACGCTGCAGGAAGCCGCGGTTGGCCCGCACCGAGATCCACACCTCGGGCGCGACGGCGGCGAGCTGGTCACCTGCCTTGCGGTCCACCTCGTAGTTGTCCTTGCCGCCCAGCAGGTAGTCGTATATCCGCGCGGGATGCGGCTTGCTGGTGTCTATCTCCACGGGGCGAGTACCGTCCTGCGTCACGTGCGCTCCTCTCGGCGACCGTCCCGGCTCCCCTTGGCCCACCGACGGCAGGCGACAGCTTTCCACATCAACTCCGCCTCCCGTGCACCGAGTTCCGGGTGCCGACCGGTGTGCGGCGGGCCGTCGAGCTCGCCCGCCCCGGACCGACGTGACTACCATCGGGCCCAGGTGTCCGGGCAGGTGGCCCGGGTTTTGGTTGGGGGTTCCTCATGGTCAGTGGTCGTGTGGTGCGGTTCGACAGCACACGCGGATACGGCTTCATCGCCCCGGACGGCGGCGGCGAGGACGTCTTCCTGCATGTGAACGACATGCAGATGCCGGAGTCCTACGTGCGCCCGGGCGTGGCCGTGGAGTTCGAGATCGAGACCGGTGAGCGCGGTCCGAAGGCGTCCGGCGTCCGGCTCGCGCGGGGCGCCGACGTGCGCACGCTGGGACCGGACGACGACTCGCTCTGCGATCTGCTCAGCGCGGACGAGTTCACCCGCGAGGTCACCGAGACGCTGCTGGCGTCGGCGCCGACGCTCACCGCCGACCAGATCGTGCGGGTCCGCGGGGCCCTGGCCCAGTTCGCGAAGAACCACGGCTGGATCGACGGCTGACGGACACGCGGCACGGCGGCCGGACCGGGCGTGCCGGGACCGCGACCGCGACCGGGCGACCCGTCACCGCGACCGGATCGGGCGTCCCGGGACCGCGACCGCAACCGGGCGTCCCGGCGCAGCGACCGGATCGGCGTCGGCGTGCTATCCCGGGGGATCCCACCCGGCGTCACTTCGCGCCGGCATCGCTGCCGGTCGGCAGGGCGACCTCTCTCTTGAGGATCTTGCCGGTCGGCCCCTTGGGCAGGGTGTCCACGAACCACACCCGGCGCGGGTACTTGTAGGCGGCGACCCGGCCCTTGACGAAGGCGCGCAGTTCCTCGGCGGTGGTCCGGGCCCCCGGCCTGAGCACCACCGCCGCGCCCACCTCCTCGCCGAGATCGCGGTCGGGGATGCCGACGACAGCCGCGTCGGCGACCTCCGGATGCTCGTACAGCACGCCCTCGACCTCGCGGGGATACACGTTGTACCCGCCCCGGATGATCACGTCCTTCTGCCGTCCGACGAGCCAGAGGTACCCGTCCTTGTCCAGCCGGCCGAGGTCGCCGGTGTGGAACCAGCCGTCCCTGATCGCGGCGGCCGTCTCCGCGGGGCGCTGCCAGTACCCCTTCATCACGTTGTGCCCGCGCACGGTGATCTCGCCGGGCTGCCCCGGCGGCGCCTCCCGGCCGTCGTCGGCGTTGACCACGCGCACCTGGACGCCGCTGATCGGGAGGCCGACCGAACCCGGCCTGGCACCCGACTCCAGGGTGTTGGCCGCGACGATCGGCGAGGTCTCCGACAGCCCGTACCCCTCGAGCACGGCGCAGTCGAACGCGGCCCGGAAGTCGTCCAGCACCTGGGCGGGCAGCGCTGCCCCGCCGGCGACGCACACCCGCAGCCGGGAGACGTCGTAGGCCTCCCGGCCGGGCTCCCGGACGAGCCTGCCGTACACCGTCGGAACCCCGGCGAAGACGGTCACCCCGTGCCGCTGCACGATCTCCAGGGCCTGCGCCGCGTCGAAGCGCGGCAACAGGGTGAGGCAAGCGCCCGCCACCACGGCGGAGTTGAGGGTGCAGGTCTGTCCGAAGGCGTGGAACAGCGGCAGCCCGCCGAAGATCACGTCGTCTTCGGTGAGGCGGATCAGCTCGGCGGCCGCGATACGGCAGTTGCGGTCCAGGTTGGCGTGGGTCAGCTCGGCGCCCTTCGGCCGCCCGGTCGTCCCCGAGGTGTAGAGGATGACCGCGGTGTCGTCGTCACGACGCTCGGCCGGCTCGGCCAACGGCGCGGCGGAGTCGATCCGTTCCTCGAAAACGCCGGGGGCGACGACGACCGCGTCCACGTCGGCCTCGTGGGCGCCGGCCCGTGCCTCGTCGGCGAAGTCGTGCCAGGCGAACAGCAGGCGGGCACCCGAGTCGCCGAGGTGGTAGACGATCTCGCGGGACTTCAGCAGCGGGTTCATCGGGACGACGATGCCACCGGCGCGCAGTACGCCGTAGTACACCAGGGCGAACTCCGGCACGTTGGGCAGCATCAGCGCGACCCGGTCACCGGGCCGCAGACCGCGTTCGCGCAGCATGCCCGCCGTCTGCGCGCTGCGCGCGTCGAGCGTGCGGTAGGAGACGACGGTGTCGCCGAGGCGGAGCGCGGGGCGATCCGGTCGGGTCCGGGCACCGTCGGCCACGAGCTGTGCGAGGTTCATGCCATCGGACGGTAGGCCCGCGGCGCGCGGAAATCACTGGGCCCGCGACACGACCCCGGGATTGGAATTGGTGCCGCTGTACCATTCCGCGGGTAAATTCGAGTCATGGCCCCGGAGCATCCAGAGGCTGTGAGACAACTGTCCGTGGTCGCGGCTCACCTGGGGTCACATCTCCCGGAGGTCGGCCTGGACATCGGGCAGTGTGTTCTTCTCGAGATTCCGGAGCTCAGAGGGGATTCCACCCTCGTCACGCTCATGCAGGCGAGCATCACGGAAAACGTGGACACGCTGCTCCACGTCTTCGAGAACGACATCCCGCTGGAAAAGGTCGAGGGGCCCGCGGCGGCTCTCGAATACGCCCGGAGGCTGGCGCAGCGCGGAATTCCCCTCAGTGCGTTGATCAGGGCCTACCGGATCGGGCACTGGCGTTTCCTGCAGTGGTGTCTGGACGAGCTGAACCGGCAGCGGGCCCCGGAGGACCTGGCGGTCTCGGCGAACCGCCGGATGCTGCACGTGAGCTTCGGCTACACCGACCGGATCACCGAGCAGGTCATCGCGGTCTACCAGCACGAACGCGACAACTGGCTGCTCGGCCAGACCGCGGCGCGCGCCGCCCGGGTGCGCTCCGTCCTCGCCACGGGTGACGTCGAGCCCGGCCCGGTGGAGGCGTCCCTGGGCTACCGGCTCCGGCAGCACCATCTCGGACTGGTGGCATGGCTGCCCGTGCCGACGGACGGCGGTTCGGGCCTGGCCCGGCTCCAACGGGTCGCCGACGCTGTCGCCCGGCGGCTCGGCTGCGCCACCGGGCCGCTCTTCGTCCCCCGCGACGCCGGCGCGGCCTGGGCCTGGCTGCCCCTGGGCTCGCGCAGCCGGGTCCCCTGGGACGAGGTGGCGGACACGGTGGAGGGCGGCGATCCCTCGCTGCTGCTGTGCGCCGGAAGCGTGGGATACGGAGTCGAGGGATTCCGCGCCACGCACCGGCAGGCATTGCGTGCTCAGGAACTGGCGGCGGTCGCCGACCCGGTCCCCCGGTTCACCGAATTCTCCACGGTGGCCCCCATCGCCCTGATGGCGGCGAACATCGACGACATCCGGGCCTGGGTGTGGGGAATCCTCGGCCCGCTGGCCGTCGACGACGAGAACAGCGCGCGGCTCCGGGAGACCGCGAGCATCTTCCTGGACAGCGGATGCAGTTACACCGCGACCGCCGCCGCGCAGATCCTGCACAAGAACACGGTGCAGTACCGCATTCGAAAGGCGGAGGAGATCATCGGCCACCCGGTCCAGGAGGAGCACACCGATCTGGAGATCGCGCTGCGCGCCGTCCGGTACCTCGGCTCGACGCTCCTGCGTCCGGGCGCGCGGTGACGGGTTCGGCGGGCATCTGCGGACCGTGGCCGTGTCAGCCGAGCACCCGCGCCCTGCGCAGCTTCTCGATCCCGGCGGTGTCGAAGCCGAGGTCGTGGAGCACGGAGTCGGTGTGTTCGCCCAGGTCCGGCGCGGGCCGCGGCGCGACCTTCGGCTCCTGGTCGACCCGTACGGGGCTGTCGACCGTCAGGTGCGGTTCCGCGCTGCCGTCCTCGATCGGCACGAGGATCCCGTTGGCGACGAGCTGGGGGTCACGGGCGAACTCCTCGATCGTCTGGGCGACTCCGTAGGTGACTCCCACGGCGTCCAGCACCTGTCGCCACTCGGCCAGCGGGCGGGCCGCGAACGTCCGGTCCAGGACGCCGACGATCTCGGCGGCGTGCGCGCGGCGGCTGCGCGGGTCGGCGTTGTACGGGTCGGCGTTGTGCGGGTTCCGGAAGGCCTCGGGGCGGCCGACGGCCCGGAGGAACAGGGGCACCTGCCGGTCCTCGTCGGCGAAGGACAGCAGCAGCCAGCGGTCGTCCGCGGTGCGGTAGCAGTGGGCGAGCGCGTTCGGCGGGTCGGTCCGGTCGGCCGGGCGGGGCGCCCTCCCGCCGACCAGCGCGGCCTGCAGCCACACGCCCGCGGCCCAGGCGCCCTCGGCGACCAGTGACGCGGTCACCCGGGCGCCCCGGCCGGTCCGCTCCCGCCGGTACAGCGCGGTCATGATCCCGGCGAACAGGCTGATCGCGGTCGGATGGTCGCCCGATCCGAACGCGTTGACCGCGGGCGCCGCGCCGCGTCGGCGTGTCACGTCCATGAGTCCGCTGCGGGCCCAGAACGCGGTCACGTCGAACCCGGGCAGGTCGGCGTCCGGGCCCTTCTCCCCGAAGCCGGTGACATCGGCGTAGACCAGGCGGTCGTTGAGCGGGGCCAGATCGTCGTAGTCCAGTCGCAGTCCGGCACGGGTGCCGGGCGGGAAGTCGGTCACGAGCACGTCCGCCCAGGTCACCATCCGTTCGAGGACGGCCCGGGCGGCGGGTGACGTCAGGTCGAGAGCGATGCTGCGCTTGTTGCGGTTGTCCAGCTGCCAGGGGTAGTTGACGCCCTCCACGCGCGGGTTCGGCGGCATGCGGCTGAGCGATCGGTAGGGGTCGCCCGTGCCCGGCGGTTCCACCTTGACGACGTCGGCACCGAAGTCGCCGAGGACGGTGGCCGCGGCGGGCCCGGCGATGTAGCTCGCCGCGTCCACGACGTGCAGGCCCTGCAGCAGCGGCGTGTCGGTCATGACGTCTCCCTCCTCGGTCCGGTCGCGCGCGCCCCCCACGAGACGAGGGCCGGGACTCGGGTCCGCCGGTGCCGGTGCCGGTGCCGGTGCCTGTGTCGGTGCCGGTGCCGGTGCCGGTGCCGGTGTCGGTGCCGGTGCGAACGACGCTAGGAGGGAGCCCGGGCACGGCCACTGGGCGCCGGGCACCACGTTGCCCGCCGATTT
Source organism: Streptomyces sp. NPDC001068 (assembly GCF_042897315.1). NCBI lineage: Bacteria > Bacillati > Actinomycetota > Actinomycetes > Kitasatosporales > Streptomycetaceae > Streptomyces > Streptomyces sp. NPDC001068. Next base: position 306,162 of record NZ_JBIAYD010000009.1, read on the forward strand.
GGTGTCCGTGGACCAACGCGGCACGGCGCGTGGCACGCGGAAGCCGGGGGACGGGTGTTCTCGGTAGCGTGACCATCTGCCGCACGGCGTGTCCAGGTGTCCGGCTGGTCCGTACGAAGGTTCCGGCTGATAGTGATGAGGCTGCGATGAGTGAACTGACGAAGCCCGAGGTCGTCGTTCCGGAGGGTGACGCTCCTGCCGAGCTGACCGTCCGGGACCTGGTCGTCGGGGACGGGGCCGAGGTGAAGCCCGGCATGGTGGTCAGGGTCCACTATGTCGGAGTGACCTTCGCGTCGGGGAAGGAGTTCGATGCCTCCTGGGACCGCGGTGAGCCGTTCAAGTTCGCCCTGGGCAGTGGCAGGGTCATCAAGGGCTGGGACCGGGGGCTGAGGGGGATGAGGGTCGGCGGTCGGCGCGAGATCATCGTTCCCCCGCGTCTCGGCTACGGCAACCAGTCGCCTTCGCCGTTGATCCCGGCGGGCTCGACCCTGGTCTTCGTGGTGGACCTGCTGGACTCGTATTCCGGCACGACCGGGTGGAGCAAGGCGTAGTGCCCCTGGCCGTCGACTTCCTCAACGACCCACCCGGCACCATCTTCGAGCCTCTGAACCGCCCTTCCGTGAGCCGGCATGGTGGCCGCGCGCATAGCTAACCCTCAAACTATGTTGCCCCACCACATGTGCCACTGACCTGCGTCTTCCTACCGTGTGCCGACACGTACCCGTCCCCACCGCACACGAGGAAGTGGCGCACATGGCATCCGGAACCACCACTCCCCCACCTCCCGCCAAACTCCCCCGCATCGTCGCCGCCGGCCTCATCGGCACCACCATCGAGTGGTACGACTTCTTCCTGTACGGCTCCGCGGCCGCTCTCGTCTTCAACAAGCTGTTCTTTCCCGACTCGGACCCGCTCGTCGGCACGCTGCTGTCGTTCCTCACCTACGCCGTCGGGTTCGCGGCCCGGCCGCTCGGGGCCCTGGTGTTCGGGCACTACGGGGACCGCCTGGGACGCAAACGGCTGCTGGTGCTGAGTCTGCTGCTGATGGGTGGGGCGACCTTCGCCATCGGGCTGCTGCCGACACACGCCACGGTGGGCGGCGCGGCGCCCGTGCTGCTGACCCTTCTGCGGCTCGTGCAGGGGTTCGCGCTCGGCGGTGAGTGGGGCGGCGCCGTACTCCTGGTGTCCGAACACGGGGACGCCCGCCGGCGCGGGTTCTGGGCGTCGTGGCCGCAGACCGGGGCGCCGGCCGGACAGCTGCTGGCGACCGGCGTGCTGTCACTGCTCACCGCCCGGCTCTCCGACGACGCCTTCGTGAGCTGGGGCTGGCGGATCCCGTTCCTGCTCTCCGGGGTCCTGGTCCTCGTCGGTCTGTGGGTCCGCCTGTCCGTGGACGAGTCGCCGGTGTTCCGGGAGGCGTTGGCGCGGGCCGAGGCCCGGCGAGCCGCCGGTGCGTCCGAGCGGCCGCCGCTCGTGTCGGTGTTGCGGCACCACTGGCGGGAGGTACTGGTGGCGATGGGCGCGCGGATGGCGGAGAACATCAGCTACTACGTCATCACCGCCTTCATCCTCGTGTACGCCACCACGACCACCGGCGTCTCCTCGCAGACCGCCCTGAACGCCGTGCTCATCGGGTCCGCCGTGCACTTCGCCGTGATCCCGGCGTGGGGCGCGCTGTCCGACCGGGTCGGGCGACGGCCCGTCTACCTGCTGGGCGCCGCCGGGATCGGGCTGTGGATGTTCCCCTTCTTCGCGCTGGTGGACACCGGCCGGTTCGGCTGCCTGGTGCTGGCGGTGACCGTCGGTCTGGTGCTGCACGGCGCGATGTACGCGCCCCAGGCCGCCTTCTTCGCCGAGATGTTCGCGACCCGGATGCGCTACTCCGGCGCCTCCGTCGGCGCCCAGTTCGCCTCCGTCGCCGCCGGGGCACCGGCCCCGCTGATCGCCACCGCGCTGCTGTCCGACTACGGCAGCTCGACCCCGATCGCCCTGTACGTGATCGCGGCCGCCCTGCTCACCCTGGTCTCTGTGGCGGTGGCGAGGGAGACCCGGCGGCGGGATCTGGCCGACGACGGCGCCGAGCACGTGACGGCGGGCAGCAGGGCCGACGCGCACACCGGGTGAGCGGGCGCCGCCGGTCCCCCGGGGGCTCAGCGGCGCTCCACCGGCGCACCCAACCGGTTGAGCCGCAGGGCCAGTTGGATCTCCAGCGCGCGTGCGGGGAGCTGCCAGTCCTCGCCGAGGAGGCGGCCCACCCGCTCCAGTCGCTGGGCCACCGTGTTCACGTGGACGTGCAGGTCGTCCTTGGTGCGGGCCGGGCTCATCCCGCAGGCGAAGTAGGCGTCCAGCGTGCGCAGCAGTTCGGTGCCGCGCCGCGCGTCGTACGCGACGACCGGGCCGATGGTGCGCTCGACGAAGCCCGGGACGTCCCGTTCGCCGGTCAGGAGGAGGCCGAGGAAACCGAAGTCCTCGGCCGCGGCGCCGTCCCCGACCCGGCCGAGCACGGCGAGCGCGTCGAGGCAGCGGCGGCCCTCGGCGTAGCCGGCGGCCACGGCGTCGGGCCGGGCGGCGAGGCCGGTGACGGGTCCGGAGGCGCCGACCGTCACCGGTTGGTGGACGGCGCCGCCGAGGTGGCGGGCGGTGCGCCGGGCCAGATCGGTGGCGGTGTCTTCGGATTCCAGGGGGAGCAGCAGGACGGTGCCGCCGTCGCGCGCAGCGGCCAGGCCGTGCCGGGTGGTGGCCAGGTGGGACGCGGCCGACCAGAGCCTGCGGCGGGCGGCCGCCTCTTCCTCCGCGTCGGCCGCCGGACCGTCCAGCCGTGCGGCGAGCACCACATGGGTCGCGTCGAGGTCCGCGCGCAGTCGCGCGGCACGGTCGCGGAGTTGGCGGGGCTCGCGGTCGCGCGCGTCGAGGAGGTCGTCCAACAGCTCGCCGCGCACCCGCTGTTCGGCCTCGGCCGCGGACCGGCGGGCCAGCAGGAGCAGGGAGGTGACCATGGCGGCGCGGTCCAGGGTGCGCTGGTCGACGGGGTCGAGGCCGGGGTGGCCGCGCAGCACCAGGGCCCCGAGCAGCTCACCGCCGGCGACGACCGCGGCGATCCAGTCGGCTCCGTGCCGGACCGCGCGCCCCTGCGTGCGTGAGGTCGCCAGCGAGCGGGCGTCCGCGGTGTCGGTGAACTCGACGGTGCCGCCGAGGACCTGGGAGACGGCCGCGGCCACGTCGTGGACCCCGCCGCCGCGCAGCACGAGTTCGGCGAGCCGGTCGTGGACGTCCGAGGCGCGTTCGATGACGGCGCTGCGGTCCTTGATGATCTCGTTGGCCCGCTCCAGGCCGGCCATGGCCGAACGGGTCTCCGTGAGCAGGTTCGCCCCGTCGATCGCGGCGGCGGCCAGCGCGGCGAAGGAGCCGAGCAGGGCGATCTGCTCCCGTTCGAAGACCCGCGCCCGCCGGTCCGCGGCGAACAGCACGCCGATGACGTGCGGCCCCAGCATCAGCGGCACCCCGAGGATGGCGACCAGTCCCTCGTCACGCACCCCGGCGTCGATGGTGAGGGTGTGCTGGAAACGATCGTCCTTGAAGTAGTCGTCGGTGACGTAGGGGCGTGCGGTCTGTGCGACGAGTCCGCCGAGCCCCTCCCCCATGCCGAGCCGCAGCTGCTGGAAGCGGGCGGCGACGGAACCCTCGGTGACCCGCATGTAGGTGTCGCCGCGCGCAGGGTCGTTGAGGCTCAGGTAGGCGACGTCGGTGCCGAGCAGGGAACGCGCGCGCTGGACGATCGCCTGCAGCACCGCGTCCACGTCCCGCAGGCCGGCCAGGTCGTGCGCGGTCTCGAAGAGCGCGGACAGCTCGGCCTCACGCCGTCGCCTGCCCTCCAGTTCGGTGCGCACCCGCAGTGCGAGGAGTCTGGCCCGCTCCAGTGCGGCGATCAGCTCGGGCGGCCGCCCCGCGGCACGGGCCACCAGCAGCGGCTGCTCGTAGGCCTCCGCCGAGGCGTCTCTGGCCAGCAGCTCGAGATACGCCGTCTCGGCGGCCGAGAACGGCTCGGCGCCGGAGAACGTCTCGGCATCGGAGGGCACCCCGGTGGGGGCGCCGAGGGCTTCCGCCGGGGTCGGCCGCCGGGCGGACTGCACGTGATCGCGGGACATGCTCACAGGATTTCGCATCGCTGCCGCGGCCCGTCGGGCCTGTGGAAAACTCGGGACCGGTGGCCGTCCGGCTCGTCAGTGGGCGGTCCAGCCGCCGTCGAGCACCAGCGAGGTGCCCGTGACGAAGGACGCCTGAGGGCCGCAGAGGTAGGCCACGGCCTCGGCGACCTCCTCGGGTTCGAGGAGTCGTTTCACGGCGGTGTCCGTCAGGAGCACCTCGGACAGCACGCGGTCCTCGGGAATGCCGTGTGCCCGGGCCTGGTCGGTGAGCTGCTTCTCGACGAGTGGGGTGCGCACATAGCCGGGGTTCACACAGTTGGAGGTCACGCCATGTGGTGCGCCCTCGAGGGCGGCCGTCTTGGAGAGCCCTTCCAGACCGTGTTTGGCCGCCACATAGGCGGACTTGAAGGCGGAGGCGCGCAGCCCGTGGACGGAGGAGACGTTCACGATCCGCCCCCAGCCCTGTTCGTACATGTGCGGCAGGGCACCCCGGATGAGCCGGAACGGGGCTTCCAGCATCACCGTCAGCACCGTGTGGAAGACGTCGGGCGGGAACTCCTCGATGGGGCAGACCCGTTGGATGCCGGCGTTGTTGACGAGAATGTCGGTGCCGGCGGCGGCGCGTTCGGCCGCGTCCAGGTCGGTGAGGTCGAGCACGTACGGCTCGACGGCACCGACCGCCGGGCCGGCGAGGCGTTCGGCCGCCTCGGTCAGCTCGGCCAGTCCGGCCGCGTCCCGGTCCACGGCTCTCACCTCGGCCCCGGCCGCCGCGAGACGCAGCGCGCAGGCGCGGCCGATGCCGCCGGCCGCACCGGTGACGAGTGCGGTGCGGCCCCTCAGGTCGAGGTCGGACGCGTGGGGAGTGGGAAGGGCGCTGGACGAGCTCATGATCCGACCCTAGGCGGCCTTCACCCGGGACCACATATGGTCAGCGCACATACTTCAGCTGAAAGCCATAGCGTCGAACCATGTGGGTGCATCCGACATGGCCTGCTTGATGCGGAACACACCGAACTCGTTCAGCTCCGGCAGCGCGTCCACGTCGAACCAGGCCACCTCGAGCGACTCGTCGTCGTTGACACGGGCCTCGCCGCCGACGGCCCGGCAGCGGAAGGTGATGTCCATGTACTGGCAGATGTCGCCGTTCGGATAGGTGACGGGGTTCAGCGCCTGGACGAGGACGACCCGCTCGGCGACACAGCGCACCGCCGTCTCCTCGAAGACCTCCCGCACGGCGCAGGCCGCGGGCTGCTCCCCCGGGTCCGGGATACCGCCGATGACCGACCACTTGCGGGTGTCGGTACGACGGCCCAGGAGCACTCTGCCCTCGTCGTCGAAGACGATGGCGGTGATCCCGGGCAGCCACAGCAGCTGGTGGCCGGCGGAGGCCCGGATCGTGTGGATGAAGTCAGGAGTGGCCATGCGCCGACCCTAACCGCCCCGTTCCCCCGGACCGGCCGAGACCACGGGGCGTACAGCGGGTGTACGGCTACGCGTCACCGGCGCGCCGCGAGCGCAGCCCGGCGCCGACGGCCCAGCCGAGCCCACCCGCGGCGACCAGCACCAACGCGATCTCGGGCAGGATCCCGAGCTTCGTGGCGGGGGTCTCGGAGGTGCGCAGCGGCACCTTCTGGACCAGGTAGGCGGGCACGAACATGCCGGTCTTCTGGGTGATCCTCCCGTCCGGCAGGATGACCGCGCTGACGCCGCTGGTCACCGGCACGGTGACGGTCCGGCTGTGCTCGACCGCGCGGATCCGGGACATGGCCAGTTGCTGGTAGGTCATCTCGCTGCGGTCGAACGTGGCGTTGTTGCTCGGCACGGAGATCATCTCGGCGCCGTGCGTGACGGTGTCCCGCACGTCCCAGTCGAAGGCGGCCTCGTAGCAGGTGGCGAGCCCGACCCGGGTGCCGTCGATGTCGAACACCCCGGGCCTGGTCCCCCGGCTGAAGTCCTGCCGGACCATGCTGGTCCAGTCCTTGTTGATGGCGCCGACCAGACCGCGCAGCGGGAGGTACTCGCCGAAGGGCTGGATCTGCCGCTTGTCGTAGGTCGCCGTCGGTCCCTTGACCGGGTCCCACAGGATCTGCTCGTTCAGGAGCTTCCCGCCGCGTTCGACCACCCCGCCGACCGAGATCGGCACGCCCATCGCCGTGGCGGCCCGGTCGATCACCGCGGCCGCGTCGGCGTCGGCGAACGGGTCCACGTCGGAGGAGTTCTCCGGCCACAGCACGAAGTCCGGCTTGGCGGCCTTGCCGGCCTTCACGTCGGCGGCCAGCTTGAGCGTCTCCTTGACGTGGTAGTCGAGGACGGCCTGCCGCTGGGACGCGAAGTCGAGGCCGGCACGCGGCACGTTGCCCTGGATGACGGCGACCGTGACGGAGCCGTTCTCCGCCCGGTCGCTCACCAGCGTCCGGGCGACGACCGCGCCGACCACGGGTACGGCCACGCTCAGCAGCGCCGCTGCCGCCGCGCCGCGCCGGATCTCCCGCGTCCGGCGTCCCTCCACGCTCAGGCGCACCACCTCGTACAGACCGAATCCGCACAGGACGACCGCGAAGCCCAGCACGGGGGTGCCGCCCACCGCGGCGAGCGGCAGGAAGACGCCGTCCGCCTGGCCGAACGCGATCTTGCCCCAGGGGAAGCCGCTGAACGGCACGCGCGCGCGTGCCGCCTCACCGGCGATCCACACGGCGGCCGCCCACACCGGCCAGGCAGGCAGCCTGGACACTGCCGCCACGCCCACCCCCACCAGGGCGACGAAGATCGCCTCGATCGCGACCAGCGCGAGCCACGGCCCGGGGCCGACCTCCACGCCGGTCCACACCAGCAGAGGCAGCAGGAAGCCGAGCCCGAAGAGATAGCCGAGGCCGAAGGCCGCCTTCCAGGTACGGCCGCGCAGCACCCACCCGAAGCCGGCGAAGGCGGGCAGCGCCAGCCACCACAGGGTGCGCGGCGGGAAGCTGACGTACAGCAGCACCCCGCTGAGGGCAGCGGCGGCGGCCGGGGCCAGACGGAGCAGCAGGCGTGTCCCACGCGAACCGGGCGCGGGGGGTGTGAGCTGGTCCGACGGGTCGGCGGAAGTTGCGGTGGCGGTCACCTGGGGAGTGTACGGCGGCGGCCCCGGGGTCGACAGCGCGGTCTCGCCGTACAGGAATCACACCGTTCCCGCTCAAGTCGTCCACAAAGTGGGCATCACCGGTTACGGTGAGCCGAGGCGGGCGGCGGGGCCCGCCGACAGGTCGGGGGACCGGGTACGGGGGGCGACGGTGGGGTCGACCGGGGTGACGTCCGCTGCCGGAACGGATGCGGACAACGACAGACGAAACGTTTCTGACGCGGTGGGCGTCGTGGTGCTGGGGGCGTGCGCCGTGTGGCCGCTGCTCTCCGGGGCCGGGCGCGACGGACGGCCCGAGGGCGTCCTGCTGGCGGTGCTGGCCGTGGCCGCGGGCTATGCCGCGGGGCGCATGTCGGGATCGCTGTGGCCGGTGGCCGCGCCCTGTCTCGCGGGGCTGGCCGGGCTGGTGCTCGCGGTGACGATGCCCGCGGTGGCCACGGGCTCCCGGTTCACCTCGCCGCTGGGCCACGCCGGCGCCGTCGCCGCGCTCCTGGTCCTGGCGGCAGGCGGTGTGTGCTGTGCCGCCTGGGCGACGCCGGTTCCGGCACTGCGGGCCGGGTTGTGGACGGTGGCCGCCGGAATCGTGGTCACCGGAGCGGCCATGGGTTCGGCCGCCGGGTGCGCCGCCGGCGCCGCCGTTCTCCTGTGCTCCCTGGCCGCCGGCCGGATGCGCCGTCGGGACGCGGGACTCGTGGGGCTCGCCCTGGCGACGGCGCTGGTGACCGGCACGGTCTGGGCACTCGCCGCGAACGCCCTGCCGGCCGGCCTCACCACCGCCCTGACCGGCCCGCTCACCGAACGCCGCGTCCAGTTGTGGCGGGACGCGCTGCACCTGGCCCGTACCAACAGTGTCCTGGGCCTCGGCCCCGGGCGGTTCGGCGAGGTGAGCGGCGCCACGTCGGGGGCCGCGCCGCCCGACGGAAGGCCGCACTCCGCCCTGCTCCAGCAGGCCGCGGAGCAGGGACTGGTCGGTGTTCTTCTGCTGGTCGCCGCGTTCTGCTGGATCCTCTACGCCCTGTGGCGGTCGGCGCGTTCCACCCCGGTCGTGCTGACCGCGGGCGCGGCCCTGACGGCACTGGCCGCGGTCGTCGTGGTCGGCAATGCCCTGAGTTTCACGACGGTGTCAGCGGGCGCGGGCCTGCTGGCGGGCGTGGCGACGTCCCGGCCGTGGGCGGCGGGGCTCCCCCGGAGTTGACGCCGGCCCGGGGCGCGCGCCGACCCACGTTTGGCCCGCACCCATATGGCACGCCCACACGGTGGCCCAGGCGCGTGTGGTCTGCGTGGTCCGCGTGGTCTGCGTGGTCTGCGCACATGTGGCCCAGGCCCATGTGGCCCGCCCACACGTGGTCCAGCCACAGCTCGCCCGCCACACGTGGCCCGAGTCATACGCTCGCGCCGGTTGCCTCAGTGCGCGGTGCCCGGCGTGATCGTCCGCAGCCGTTCCCGGATGACCCGGACCGCCGATTCGGCGTTGTCCACGGTGATCGTGAAGGTGTGGCCGTCCCACAGGCTCAGCACGATGCCCTCACCGCGGCGGACGACGACGGCCGTACCCTTCTCGGGCCGCCAGCGGTATCCCCAGCCGCCCCAGTGACGCGGGGTGATCTGCGGGGTGAAGTCGGCGCCGACCACATGGGAGAGCGGAATACGGCGGCGCGGTACCCCTATGTGGCCGCACCGGACTTCCAGGCACTCCTTGTCGAGCTTCAGGTCGACGTGCACGAAGGCGAGAGTGCCGAAGAGCACCAGCAGTCCGGCGGCGATGCAGCCCACCACCGACATGGCCAGCGCCGTGATCCCCGAGGTCCAGGCCGAGTCCACGGCGAGTTCGACGCCGAGCGCCATGCAGGCCGCGCCGACCAGCGCCATCAGCCACTGGACCCGGTTGGTGGCACGCCCCGTCCAGACGTCGGGGTGCGGGGCGTCCTCGTCCGGGAAGCGGTCGTGGGGGTGGTCCCTCATGCCTATGAGACTACTCAGGATTCGCTGCGCGGGTACTACGTAGCGGAGGGTGACTGCTCACATCGGCGGTGTCGGCGGACCCGGAGGGTTCACTGGGACGCGGCGGGGCTGGCCGTCCGCAGCAGGCGGGCCTCGGCGTACCCGAGCGCGGTCTCCGGGAGCTCGCCCTCGCGGCCGTTGAGGAGCACCGTCACAGTTCCGGTGGCCGGTGCCTCGGGGGCGGGCCGCGCACCGATCCGGCGCAGCGCCTGGGCGGCGACCGCGCCGGCGGAGCCGTGCAGGGTGACGGGCGCGGCGCCGGGGGGCTGCACGGCGGCGCGGATACGTTCCGCCAGGAGTTCGTAGTGGGTGCAGCCGAGGACCACGGCCGTGACATCGTCGGGTGTCAGCTCGGCCGCGGCCTTCACCGCGGCGGCGACGGCGCCCCGGTCGGCGTGCTCGACGGCCTCGGCGAGACCCCAGCAGGGCACCTCGGTGACCGGTACGCCGTCCGCGAAGGACTCGATGAGACCCCGTTGGTAGGCACTGCTGGTGGTCGCGGGGGTCGCCCAGATCGCGACGCGGCCGCCGCCGGCCGCGGCCGGCTTGATCGCCGGGACCGTGCCGATGACGGGGATGCCGGGTTCCAGGCGGGCACGCAGTGCGGGCAGGGAGTGCACGGTCGCCGTGTTGCAGCCGACGATCAGGGCGTCGGGACGGCGGGCGGCGGCGGCTTCGGCGACGGCCATGGCGCGCTCGGTGACGCCCTCGGGGGTGCGCGGCCCCCATGGCATGCCCTCGGGGTCGAAGGAGAGGACGAGATCCGCGTCGGGGCGCAGCCGCCGTACCGCTGCGGTGGCCGCCAGCAGGCCGATGCCGGAGTCGATGAGCGCGATCTTCACCCGGCCACGATAGACGATGGGCCGTTGGTGGCAGGTCCCGTGGGGCAGACTGCGCGGGTGAGCGCCATCGTGTGGACCGCCGCCGTATCCCTCGCCGCCTGGCTGTGGCTGCTGCTCTGCCAGGGTTTCTTCTGGCGTACCGACGTCCGGCTGCCACCCCAGGGGGATCCCGGGCGGTGGCCCGACGTGTGCGTGGTCGTGCCCGCCCGGGACGAGGCGGCCGTCCTGCCCCTGAGTCTGCCGTCCCTGCTGGCGCAGGACTATCCGGGGCGGGCGGAGGTGTTCCTGGTCGACGACGGCAGTACGGACGGCACCGGCCGGCTGGCGCGGGAGCTGGCCGGGCGCCACGGCGGCCTGCCGCTGACCGTGGCCTCGCCCGGTGAGCCGCCGGCCGGCTGGACGGGCAAGCTGTGGGCGGTGCGGCACGGCATCGCGCTGGCACGCGCGCGTGGCCCCGAGTACCTGCTGCTGACCGACGCCGACATCGCGCATGAGCCGGACAGCCTGCGGCTGCTGGTGGCGGCGGCCCGCACCGGGGGCTTCGACATGGTCTCGCAGATGGCCAGGCTGCGGGTGGAGAGCCTGTGGGAGCGGCTCGTGGTCCCGGCGTTCGTCTACTTCTTCGCCCAGCTGTACCCGTTCCGCCGGATCGGCAGGAGGGGGTCGCGCACGGCCGCGGCGGCGGGCGGCTGCGTGCTGCTGCGCGCGGACGCCGCGGAGCGGGCACGCGTCCCGGACTCGATCCGGCAGGCGGTGATCGACGACGTGGCGCTCGCGCGGGCGGTGAAGGGGTCCGGAGGGCACATCTGGCTGGGGCTGGCGGACCGGGTGGACAGCGTGCGGCCCTACCCCCGCCTGCACGACCTGTGGCGGATGGTCTCCCGGAGCGCCTACGCGCAGCTGCGGCACAGCCCGCTGCTGCTGCTCGGTACGGTCGCGGGTCTCGCGCTGGTGTACCTGGTGCCCCCGGCGGCGGTGCTGACCGGAGCGGTCACCGGGAGCGCGGCGGCGGTACTGGCCGGTGCGGCGGCCTGGCTGGTGATGGCCGCGACGTACCTGCCGATGCTCCGCTACTACCGTCAGCCGGCGTGGCTCGCTCCCCTGCTGCCGTTCACCGCGTTCCTCTACCTCCTGATGACGGTCGACTCGGCCGTCCAGCACTACCGCGGGCGCGGGGCGGCCTGGAAGGGCCGTACCTACGCACGGCCCGGCACGGTGGCCGACGAGGGCTGACCTGCTCCCGGGGGGCTACTTGCGGCCGGGTGTCCAGTTCATGCCCCAGCCGTAGGCGCGGTCGGCGGTCCGCTGCGGGCTCACCCCGCGGTCGGGGACCAGGTAGCGCGCCTCGCGCTGCACGATCAGTTCACCGCCGTTGTTCGTGAGCAGGGCGAGTGCGCACACGGTCGAGGGGACCGTGCACTCGTCCAGGGAGAAGTCGATCGGGGCGCCGTGCTGGGGCTGGAGGGTGACCGTGGCGTGCAGGTCGGCGAAGGAGCTGGCGCCCTGGTAGATCGTCACGAAGACGAGGATGCGCCGGAAGTCCTTGGTGTGGTCGAGGTTGACGGTGAGGTTCTCCCCGCTCGCCACGGCACCGGTGCGGTCGTCGCCGTCGAGATGGATGTACGGCGGTCTGCCGAGTGATCCGAAGGCGTTGCCGAGCGCCTGGACGACGCCCTTGCGGCCGTCGGCGAGCTCGTACAGCGCGCACAGGTCGAGATCGAGGTCGGATCCGCCCCGTCGGCCGCCCCAGCCGCCCGGGGACTGTTTGCGCACCTGCCAGTTGAGGTTGACGCGCAGTGAACCCGAGGTGGCGCCCTGTTTGGCCAGGGAGACGGAGGGCGCGGCCTTGGTGAGCGTGACCTTGGTCAGGCGCACGGGTGCGGTCGGCGGGGAAGGGGGCGACGGCGGGACCGGCGGGACCGGCGGTACGGGCGGGCCGTAGGCGGCCGGCGCCGGATGCCGGGGCAGGGAGTGGCCGCCGGGCGGCGCGGGCGGGACGGGCGCCACGGGTGTGGTCACCGTGGGCGGGTGGGCTGGGGCGGTCCGAGGGACGGGCGGGGCGGACGGAGCGGGCGGGGCGGCCGGGTGCTGGGGTTCGTCGACCGTGATCCCGAAATCGGTGGCGAGCCCTTCGAGTCCGGTGCTGTAGCCCTGCCCCACGGCGCGGAATTTCCAGGCGCCCTGGCGCCGGTACAACTCACCGAGCACGAAAGCGGTTTCCACGGTGGCTCCGGTGCTGTCGAACCGGGCGACCACTGTCCCGTCCGCCGTGTTCCGGACCTCGACGTAGAGGCCGGCGATTTGACCGAACGTCCCGCCGTCGGCCGAGGCCGCGAGGACGATCTTCTCGACCGGGGCCTCCACGCGCGCGAGGTCGACGGAAAGGGTGTCGGTGACCTGGCCACCGGAGTGCCGTTTGCCCTCGTGGCGGACCGCGCCGGAGGCGTGCTCGGGCTGGTTGTAGAAGACGAAGTCACCGTCGGAGCGCACTTTACCGGCGACCAGCAGCAACGCCGAGGCGTCCGCGTCGGGGGCACCGGAACCGGAGCGCCAGCCCAATTCGACACGCAGTGCCGTGGTCGGCACCGGCGTATTGGATCCTTTCGACATTGTCATGTCCGCCCCCATCGCATGTCGGCAGGCCGGGTGCTCCCGGCGGCCCCAGCTCATCCCTACCCGCACAACCTATTCCCGGCGGCCGGGAAGGCCCATCAGCGGCGCAGGAAGATCCCTGTCCAACTGCCGGTAACCGGCTCGGAACTCGGCCTTTACACGATCAGTACGGTGATTGCCGTCCTTTTTTGCCGAGTTCGCTCGGATTGGGGATCCGGCATCCCTGCCGACACGGAAAACAACCCTCTTATCGGTCTCCCCAACCAGCACATCGTGGGCTTAACTTATGTGCCATGACCTCCCCCCGCTCCACCTATGGCGGCGGCTACTACTCCGCCTCCTTCCCGGACACCCCGATCTACGACTCCCTCGTCGCCGAGCGGGGCACCCCGCAGATCGCCCCGATCCGGGTACCCCCCGCCTACGACGCGCCCAGCGGTCTGAACCTGCCCGCGCTCCCGTCGGCACTGCCCGCCCTCCCCGCGGGCCCCTCCCAGCCGGCCGCCGGTTACGGCTACCCGCAGATGCAGCAGCCCGTTCCGATGCAGCAGGCGCCCACGGCGTACATCCCGCAGCAGGCGACCGCACCGCGCGGCTACCCCGGCCAGCAGCAGCCGCAGCCGCCGCGCCCCATGATGGGCGGCACCGGCTACGAGGCGATGCGCCCCGCCGCTCCGCGCCCCGCGCCGACGGCTCCGTACCAGGACCCGTACAACAACCAGCAACAGCAGCAGTACCGCGGCTACTGACCGGCAGCCCCTGATGTCGGTGCCGCACGGCACCACGACGTCACGGGGACGCCGGTCCGCGGTCGACGCGCGCACACCCGGTCATGGCGCTCCGGGGCCACTCGCCCCGGCAGGCCGTCACACGGCCCTGGAGGCCGGCCGGTGACCGACGCCGGGTCCGGATCGACGACGGGGGAAAGGTCGTCACCCAGCGCGCGCACCCGTGCCTCGCGTCAGCCACCGCCGAGCCGCCCTCCGGCGGCGGAACCGGTGCGCCCGCGCCCGGCCGGGCCGGCGGGGTGGTGGGTCCCGCCGTCCGCGGACGCCCCGGGCACGCGGCAGCCCGTACGAAGAAGGTGACAGGGGAGAAGCAGGGCAGGCGGCCCCCCCGGATCACGCGCGCCCACCCGCCGGATCGCGCCCCCACCCTCGGGAACGCACCCACCCACGTCCCACACGCACCGCCGGGCTCGTGCGCCGCGCCTCCGGCCCTCCCCACGAACCACCGCGCAGGCCCCACGCGCCCTGTCGGCCACACCTCACACGCTGTCGTCAGGGCGGTCCACCCGGCCACCGGGCTCCCACCTCACCGGCCAACCCTCTGACGCCCACCGCGCACCCCCGTGACCGCGCCGCTCACCACCGGTCGTCCAACGCCGGCCGTCCGCCACCGCCTTCCACCGCCGACCGCTCACCGTCCGTCACCGACCAGGTCTGTCTCGGCCCGGCCCGGCCCGGCGCGCGTCACTCCCCCTGGCACGGGCGCTCCCCGTCAGGGCGCCCCTCGGCGTCAGGGCGCCCCTCGGCGTCAAGGCGTCCCTCGGCGTCAGCGCGTCCCCCGACCACGTCCCGGGGACCGTCGGCGACTTCGGCTCGACTGATCTCCGCCCTGTGGGAACCCGAGGCCGCGGCCCGGTCGTTGAGGATCGTGAGAAGTTCCCGGGAACCGTGCCGGGACGATTTCGCTCTCTCTTCGGGCGGGCTCGCGGGGGAACTGCTCGGGCGGGGGCTGTCACGGAGCGGAAGGGGGGTGGTGTGACGGTGCGAGCGATCCGCGGCCTGTGGCGTTGGCGGCGCAATCCGCTGCGGCGGACGACCGACCTGGTCGAGGCGTGGGTGGCCCTGGTGACACTGCTGTTGATCGTGGTGGCCGCGCCCGTGCTCGGCTCACTCGTCGGCGTCGCGGCCCAGCACACCCTGCAGCGGGCCGTCCGGCAGCAGCACCACGACCGGCACCTGGTCACGGCCACCGTCGTACGGAGGCTGGGCGGCTCCCTCGTCGAGCCCGACCCCGACGCCACCGACGCGCACGACACCCGCAGCCGCGTCATCGCCGACTGGACGGCCCCCGACGGCACCCGGCGGCACGGCACCGCTCTGACGACCGTCGAATCCCCTCACAAGGGCGATCACTTCGGTATCTGGACGGACCGGCACGGCCTGCCGGCGGCCCGCCCGCTGGACTCCACCACCGCGACCACCCATGCCGTGCTGGCCGGGTTCGGCGCGACCCTGCTCGCCGCGGGTCTGGTGGAGAGTGCCAGACGGATGATCGTCTGGCGTATGGTCCGTCGCAGATACGCACGTTGGGACCAGGCCTGGGACCGCGCGGGACCGGACTGGGGCAAGGCCGGCACCGGCAGCTGAGGGCCTTTCCCTCTCTGGTCGGTGCACCACCTCGGCGCACGCTACGGTGGACCGGCCGAAGCGCATTCGGCATCGACCCGCGCGCGAGCGGACCGCACGGGACGGCGCACCCTGCCGGGGAGCCGTCCCGAAGGCGAGCAAGCGATCTGTACGACGAGTGGGGGCTCAGCAACACCATGGCACAGGGCACGGTCCAGGTGACGCACACCGGCACATCGAGGTGGCGGCGCCGCACGGGTGAGTACGCGTCGCTCGCCGCCGCCCTGGAGGCCGCCGCGGACGGCGACGTCCTGACGGTCGCGCCCGGCACCTACCGGGAGAACCTCGTCGTCCAGCGCGCGGTGACGCTGCGCGGCCCGGAGGGCTCGCCCGGTTCGGTGCGCATCGCACCCGCCGACGGGGTGCCGCTGACCGTGCGGGCCTCCGCTGTCGTACAGGACCTGCACGTCGAGGGCCAGGACTCGGCCGCCCCCGCGCTGCTGGTCGAGGAGGGCACCCCCGAGCTGCTGGACATGCGGATCGTCACCCGCTCCGCCGCCGGCATCGAGGTGCGCGGCGGGGCGCGGCCGACCGTGCGGCGGTGCACCGTGGACAACCCGGCCGGCATCGGCATCGCCGTGCTCGACGGCGGCGGTGGCGTGTTCGAGGAGTGCGAGGTCGTGGCCGCCGGTCAGGCGGGGGTGGCGGTGCGCGGCGGCGGCCACCCGCGGCTGGAGCGCTGCCGTATCCACCACGCCTCGGGCACGGGGGTGACCGCGACCGGTGAGAACTCCGCGCTGGAGGCGGTCGGGTGTGAGATCTACGAGGTGCGCGGCTCCGGCGTGCAGGTCACCGCGCGCGCCACGGCGCACCTCACCGACTGCGATGTGCACCGCACCACCTCCGACGGGGTCACGCTGGACACCGACGCGGTGCTCACCCTCGCCGACTGCCGTATCCACGACATCCCGGAGAACGCGGTCGACCTGCGCTCGCGCTCGGTGCTGACGCTGACCCGGACCACCGTCCGCAAGTTCGGGCGCAACGGGCTGTCGGTGTGGGACCCGGGCACCCGCGTGGACGCCAACCAGTGCGAGATCTTCGACAGCACGGGCGACTACCCGGCGGTGTGGGTGAGCGACGGCGCCACCGCGGTCCTGGACTCCTGCCGGGTGCACGACGTGCCGGACGCGCTGTTCGTGCTGGACCGCGGCTCCCGCGCGGACGTCGTCGACAGCGACCTCTCCCAGGTCCGCAACACGGCGGTGTCGGTGAGCGACGGGGCGACCGCGCAGCTGGACGACTGCCGGATCCGGGACGCGGCCACCGGCGCCTGGTTCCGCGACCACGGCAGCGGCGGCACCCTCAACAACTGCACGGTGGACGGCACCCAGACCGGCGTGATCGTCACCAAGGGCGCCGACCCCACGCTGGAACGCTGCACGGTGGACTCCCCCGCCGAGGCCGGCTTCTACGTGTCGGCGGGCGGCCGCGGCACCTTCCAGAACTGCCGGGTCACCGGCAGCGGCGGTTACGGGTTCCACGTGATCGACGGCTGCCGTACGACGCTGCGCAAGTGCCGTACGGAGCGGTGCGCGCGCGGCGGCTACGAGTTCGCCGACGCCGGTCCGGACGGATCCGGAACGGGCCCGGTGGTGGAGGACTGCACCAGTGACGAGAGCGGCAGCCTCCGCCCGACCGCCATACACGAGCCGGTCGTGCAGACCGCGCACCAGACCCCCGGCCTGCTGGGCGCCATCCCCGGCCAGCGCACCGCCGAACAGGAACCGCTGCTGACTCCCGCCGCGCCCCAGGAGCCGGCCCGCACCTCCCAGGCCGTGCTCGGCGAACTCGACGCGCTGGTGGGCCTGGACAGCGTCAAGCGCGAGGTCCGCGCGCTGACCGACATGATCGAGGTCGGCCGGCGCCGGCAGCAGGCCGGTCTCAAGGCCGCGTCGGTCAAGCGGCATCTGGTCTTCACGGGCTCCCCCGGTACCGGCAAGACGACGGTGGCCCGGCTGTACGGCGAGATCCTCGCCTCTCTCGGGGTGCTGGAGAAGGGCCACCTGGTCGAGGTGTCCCGGGTCGACCTGGTCGGCGAGCACATCGGCTCCACGGCGATCCGCACCCAGGAGGCGTTCCAACGGGCGCACGGCGGTGTGCTGTTCATCGACGAGGCGTACGCGCTGTCGCCGGAGGACGCCGGCCGCGACTTCGGCAAGGAGGCCATCGACACGCTGGTGAAGCTGATGGAGGACCACCGTGACGCCGTGGTGGTGATCGTCGCGGGGTACACGGAGGAGATGGAGCGCTTCCTCTCGGTCAACCCCGGTGTGGCGTCCCGGTTCTCCCGGACCATCACGTTCAGCGACTACGGCCCGGACGAACTGCTGCGCATCGTGGAACAGCAGGCCGACGAGCACGAGTACCGGCTCGCGCCGGGCGCGTCCGAGGCGCTGCGGACGTACTTCGCGGTGCTTCCCAAGGGCCCCGCGTTCGGCAACGGCCGTACCGCCCGGCAGACGTTCGAGGCGATGGTCGAGCGGCACGCGAGCCGGGTCGCCCAGCTCGCCGACCCGAGCACCGACGATCTCACGCTGCTGTACGCGGAGGATCTTCCGGAACCCGCCTGATCAGTCCGCCGGTCGTGGCCGCGGCCCGGGCAGCTCCGGACGCAGCCGGGCCAGCAGCCGTTCCCGTTCCCTGGCGAAGGCCGGGTCCGCCTGGTAGTCGGAGTGGCCCAGGATCGGAGCGGGCAGCGGGTGTCCCGGAGTTCGCCCGTAGGCCAGCGGGTCCTTCAGAGGGGTGTGGTCGACCGCCGGGCCGTCGCCGTCGGCGATCCGGACGGGCCCGCCGATGGGGTCGGTGAGCCGGTAGAGGTTGCGCCAGCAGGCCACCTCGCGGTGCAGGGAGCGAAGCTCGGCCGGGCCGAAGTGGGCCGGGAACCAGCGGCCGTACAGCCGTTCCAGCGGGGAGCCGTAGGTGAGCAGCGCGACCCGTCCGCGAACCGACGGGGTCAGCTGCCAGACCGCCGCGGCGGCGAGGACGCTGCCCTGTGAGTGGCCGGAGATGACCAGCCGGCCGCCGGTGCGGCGGGTCCAGGTGTCCATGCGCCAGGTCAGGTCGGGGACCGCGCGCTCGGCGTAGCAGGGCGGGGCGAAGGGGTGGGCGGCACGCGGCCAGAAGGTGCCGACGTCCCACAGGATGCCGATGGTGCGCCGGGCGGAGGCGTCCTTGTAGGCGCGCCTGCCCCAGGTGACGAACAGTATGAAGCCGAGCCCGACCAGCCAGGACCCGAGTGCCTGGGACGCCTGGGCCGTGCCGTGCACGAGCGCGTAGGTCCGGTCGGCCGCCGTGTCCGGAGTCCTGCCGGTGGCGAGCGCGCCCACCAGCGCCCCGGCCCCCAGTACCAGCGTGGCGGCGCACAGCACGGTCACGACGAGCGGCGCCCGGTCGGTGAGGGCGGCCATGGCGCGGGTCCCGGCGATACGGCGGGTGCGCGCCGTGTCCTCCGGTTCGCCGACGTGTTCGGCGCCGACGGCGGCGCGTTCGGCGCGGCCGAGCCGTGAGGTGCGCCAGGAGAGCCGGCCTGCGGTGGCGAACAGCACCACGAGGACGGGCGGGATCGCCGAGGCCTGCCAGGTCAGCAGTACCGGCGGGCCGGCGATCGAGGCCGCGGTGCCGTCCAGCCAGTCGGCGACCCGTTGGGCGACCCCGCCCGAGATCACTCCGCCCAGCGCGCAGGCGAGCAGGGCGACGGCGGGACCGCCGAAGCCGCGCATCGCGGCACGCGGGTCGGGGAGCCGGCGGTGCAGGTCGTGTGCGACGGCCCCGAGGGCGATCACCAGCAGTCCCTGGGCCAGGACCAGGCCGCCGAACGCCTGGTCCCCGGCGAGCCGTCCCACCGAGCGCCAGCCCGGCCGGGACCAGCCGGCGTACAGGCAGGCGACGGTCAGCAGGGTGAGCGCGCCGAGCGGCAGGCGTCGGACCAGATGCCGGTCGAGCTCCTGGTCGAGGAGGTTCTCGCTGCGGCCCCGGCGGCAGACCACCCACACCGCGGCGACCGCGAGGGCGGCCAGGGCGCCGAACAGGAGCCGTCCGGCCGCGTCGAGCAGGGCGGGTCCGCCGGGGCGGTGGTCGAAGGCGGCCGCGGGGGCGAGCACCGCGGCCGTGACGGTGAGCAGGCCTGCCGTGGTGTGGGCGGCGCGCAGCCGGGCCACCAGCCGGCGCCCGTACCAGAAGCCGGGGCTGCCCAGGGAGGTGTGACCGGGTTCGGCGTCGTGTGCCAGGGGCCGGGTGGACTCGTAGGCGCTCCAGGTGCGGTGGGAGAGGTACCAGAGCAGGCCGGTCAGTGTGGTGGGTACCAGGGCGGCCAGGGCGAGGCGGCGGCCGGGGGCGCTCCACCAGCCTCCGGTGGAGCCGGTGGGCGAGAGGAAACCGAGCCAGGAGTGGCGGCGGGCGCAGGCGGCGGTGCCCGCGCACTGCCAGGCGGTCAGGTCCAGGGCGACCTCGCAGGCGGCGGCGACCAGCAGCACCGTCAGGGTGAGTCCGGCGAGCCGGACGAGCAGGCCGTAGAAGCGGACGGTGCGCGGCCGGTCCCGGGCGGCCGGGCGCATCCAGTGGGCGAGGTTGACCACCATGAACGGCAGGAGCAGCAGCCACAGGGCGCGGGAGGCGTTGCCGGAGGTGAGGTTGCACCAGACGTACGCCTCGGGCACCGGGCGGTCGCGGTGGTCGCCGGGCCGGGACTCGGCGTCGACGTCTCCGGCACGCCGGAAGACGGCGGCCGTGTCGTCGCCGGTGATCCGCACGGTGCGCGGATCGCCGAGCATCTTCTCGGGCGTGCTGCCACCGACGCCGTGCACCAGCAGTTCCAGGGCGATCTCCGAGGTGCCGAGCGGCTCGTCGGTCCGCTGTTCTCCGGGCCGGTCGGTCGGGTCGGTTCGTGGGGTGCCGGGTGCCGGCGTCCGGTCCGCGGGGTCGTCCGCGGACCGTTCCTTCGCGCGTTCCACTGTTCTCGCACTTCCCCCGTGCCGCGCCGATGGTCCGTCCGTCAGGGTTCCAGGATCTCCGATTCCGGTGTGACGCACACCACTCGGCGCGGAATCTCCCCCGTTGTGTGTGACACCTGAGGGAACGCGTGGTGACCGAATGACATGTGCGCGGCGACACAGGGAGTGGCGCAACCGGCGAGGTCCCGTGAAAGGATGGGGCGCTCACGCACCGGAGCCGGGCGGAATGTCCTGGTCGGAGCAGGTGCGCGGGGCGTGTCGGACGGCTTGAGTCGAGAGGACCGGAGCGTACGTGAGTGAGAACCAGAACCTCCTCGCGGAGCAGCGGCGCGCCCTGATCCTGGACGAGGTCCGGCGCCGGGGCGGCGTCCGGGTCAACGAACTGACCCGCAAGCTCGGCGTGTCGGACATGACCGTGCGCCGGGACCTGGACGCGCTGGCCCGCCAGGGCGTGCTGGAGAAGGTGCACGGCGGTGCGGTGCCGGTGGTCGAGGCGAGCACCCACGAACCGGGATTCGAGGCCAAGTCGGGGCTGGAGCTGTCCGCCAAGGAGGACATAGCCCGGGCCGCCGCGGAGCTGGTCGTGCCGGGCACGGCGATCGCCCTGTCCGGCGGTACCACCACCTACGCGCTGGCCCACCAGCTCCTGGAGGTCCCCGACCTGACCGTGGTGACGAACTCGGTGCGGGTGGCGGACGTCTTCCACGCCGCCCAGCGGGTCTCGGGGCAGCGGCAGGGCGCGGCGACCGTCGTCCTCACCGGCGGTGTGCGCACCCCGTCCGACTCCCTGGTCGGCCCGGTGGCCGACCAGGCGATCGGGGCGCTCCACTTCGACCTGTTGTTCCTCGGTGTGCACGGCATATCGGTGGAGGCCGGTCTGTCCACGCCGAACCTCGCGGAGGCGGAGACCAACCGCCGTCTGGTGCAGTCGGCCCGGCGGGTCGTGGTGGTCGCCGACCACACCAAGTGGGGAACGGTGGGGCTCAGTTCGTTCGCGAAGCTGGAGCAGGTCGACACGCTGGTCACGGACGCGGGGTTGCCGGCCGCGGCGCGCGCGGAGGTCTCCGAGCATCTGCGCCGGCTGGTGGTGGCGGGGGAAACCGACTGACGGTGCAGACAGCTGACGGGCCGTCAGTTACCTTTTCGGGACAGCGTCTCACGAGGAGGTCGGCTCGATGGCTCACCAACTGCGCCCGGTAGGGCTCGACTTCGTCGACACCGCACCCGTACGGCTCGTGTTCGGACGGGAGATGAGGGCGGCGCCGAAGGCGGTCTTCCGGGCCCTCGCCGAGGACGTGCCCGGCTGGTCGCGGTGGCTGCCCGGGGTGCGGTCGGCCCGTCCGACGGAGCGTGGCCGTGAGGTGCGGCTCCGGGGAGGTGTCCGCTTCGAGGAGACGGTGCTCGCGTCGACGGCGCCCGAGGTGTACGCCTACCGGGTGGACGCGGCGAACGTACCGGGCGCGCGGGCCTGGCTGGAGGAGTGGCACCTCACCGCGCACGGCACCGGGACCCGGGTACGGATGACGTTCGCCCTGGACGGTGCCGCGCCGTTCCTCGCGGTGTGCCGGCTGGCGGCGCCGGGCATGGGCCGGGCGATCCGCGAGGGGATACGGGCCCTGGACGCCGGGCTGTGAGCGCCGGGCTGTGAGCGCCGGGCGCCGCGCGCCGCCTCCTGGGCACCGCGAATCGGGCGGCGGCCGGCCCAGGACGCTCTCCGAAGGCCCCGGGGCCGCACCGGGCGACGTCCGCCCCGCCGCGACGCCGGCACGCGGGACGTTCGCGACCCGCCTCAGTCCGGCCAGACCCCGGTGGCCAGCAGGGTGTCGATCGCGGCCGCGTACGGCGCGATGTCCAGCCCCTGCTCCTCCAGCCAGGAATCCGAGTAGTACTTGTCGAGGTACCGGTCTCCCGGATCGCACAGCAGCGTCACCACGCTCCCGGTGCGCCCGGCCGCCACCATCTCGGACACGATCTTCAGCGCGCTCCACAGGCCGGTCCCGGTGGAACCGCCGGCCTTCCGTCCGATCGCCCGTTCCAGCGCCCGTACCGCCGCCACGCTCGCCGCGTCCGGCACCCTCATCATCCGGTCGATCGCCCCGGGCACGAAGCTGGGCTCCATCCGCGGCCGCCCGATGCCCTCGATCCGGGACCCGCAGTCGCAGCCGACGTCCGGATCGCCGGTGGTCCAGCCCTCGAAGAAACAGGAGTTCTCCGGGTCGGCGACACAGATCCGGGTGTCGCGCAGGGTGTAGTGGACGTAGCGCGCGAGCGTCGCGGACGTGCCGCCGGTGCCCGCCGTGGCGACGATCCACGCCGGTTCCGGGAACCGCTCCAACTCCAGCTGGCGGAAGATGGATTCGGCGATGTTGTTGTTCCCGCGCCAGTCCGTGGCCCGTTCGGCGTAGGTGAACTGGTCCATGTAGTGGCCACCGGTCTCCACCGCGAGCCGGGCGGACTCCTCGTACATCTTCCGGGAGTCGTCCACGAAGTGGCACTGCCCGCCGTGAAACTCGATGAGCCGGCACTTCTCGGAGCTGGTCGTGCGCGGCATGACGGCGACGAAGGGGACGCCGATCAGCTTGGCGAAGTACGCCTCGGAGACGGCCGTCGAGCCACTGGACGCCTCGATCACGGGGCGGCCCGGCCGGATCCAGCCATTGCAGAGACCGTAGAGGAAGAGCGAGCGGGCCAGCCGGTGCTTGAGGCTTCCTGTGGGATGCGTCGACTCGTCCTTGAGGTAGAGGTCGATGCCCCAGGCCTCGGGCAGCGGAAAGCGCAGCAGGTGGGTGTCCGCCGAGCGGTTCGCGTCCGCCTGGACTTTACGGACGGCCTCTTTGAGCCAGTCGCGGTACTCGGCGTCGCTGCGGTCGACGTCGAGGGTGGCGCCGGTGCGGATCTGCGGGGTGGAACTCACGGCGGGCTCCTTACGCTGGGCGCCGACGGCGTCGGGCGCGGCCGACGCACCGATCATAAGCAGCTTTCACAGCGCTTCCCACCTGCATAAACGCATCTTTGGGCGCCTCAAAGCCCCCTGGGGAACGGTGGCTCGAATGTTTCGGGGGCGCATTGCCGCGAGTGCTCCGAGCGCCCCCCGCCCGGCGGCTCGCGCACACTGGTGCTCCTCGTCGGAGGCGGGCAGACTGCCACCGGACGGGACGAACGTCCCGAACGGGGGCGCACACGGGATCTCGATACGAGCCGGAGCGCGCCGGTCGGGGCCACGAGCCTGCGGACCGGTCACCGAGGTACTCGAAAAGGGGCGGGGCAGGATGGCGGAGCCGGAGTTCACGGCGAAGGGCGTGCGGATCGACAAGCGACTGCGTTCGCTCACCCGGGCCGGGCAGGTCCGGATAAGCGACGGCAGGCTGCAGCTGCTGACCAGCTACGGCAGCGAGATCGACAGCGCGCCCGTGCAGGCGGTCCGGGCCTCGAAGCCCTGGTTCGCTTCGGAGGGCCGGGCCCTGGCCGACCTCAACGGGCAGCGCTACTCGCTCACTCTGGGCGACCACGATCCGGCGCCCGGCGAGCCCGGACCGCCCCCCGCGCGCCGCTTCATCGAGGCGGTACGGCGGGCCGCCGGTCGGGACCACTGAATCACGGCGAGTTGCGGGACCGTGTGCACTGGGTCACGCTTGTCTCACGTCACTCTGGGTTTACCGGCGATAACGCTGCGAACCAGCCCGCCGGCCACAACAGCAGGCGGCCCCATGGACTGCGGCGGCCTGCTGGATCCGTTCTCCGTGTTCTTCCGGACCTCACGTCGGGGAGTCGCAGTCGTGATCGAACACCCAAGCAGACACTGCTCGGTGGAGCTCCAAGCCCTGCCCTCGCGGATCGGCCAGATCCGCAGAATCGTATCTGCACAGTTGCGCTACTGGCGCCTTGATCCGTTGATCGACCGGGCCGCGCTCGGTGTGACGGAGTTGCTGACCAACGTCCACCGGCACGCCCAGCCCGACAAGAACTGCACCGTGGAGATCGAGCTCCAGCTCGACCGGCTCACGGTGTCCGTCCGTGACCACGATCCCCGGCTGCCGGTGGTCGAGGACGACACGGACGTCGCCCCCATGGCCACCTGCGGACGGGGCCTGGCGATGGTGGCCGCCGTCAGCGAGAGCTGGGGGGTGCGGCCGCACGACGACGGCAAGGTCGTGTGGTTCACCCTGCCCGCGCCGCAAGCCACGCCGAAGACGGCCCGCCCGCAACGCCGCATGCCCGAGCCGGTGCCCCGGCCCGTGCCGGCGGCGGGAACGGCGGCCGTGGCGGCACCGGCCGCCGGGCATGTCACCCTGAGCGCCTCCGCCTCCGCACCGGCCGGCGCCGGCGCCCCGGTGGCCGCACACCTGACAGCCGGTGCCTCCGCCGTCCTGACCGCGGCCGGCGGCCCCTCCGCCGCCGCGGTACCCGCGACCGCCGGTGCTCCCGCCACCGCACACGCTCCCGCCCGCTCGGCTGCCGTCAGTTGAGCGGGCGGTGAGTTCTTCCTCCGGCACCGCCGCGAGCCGGCCGGGTGACCGGGGTGCGGGCGCCGGGCCGCGCGGCCGCCGCCGCGCGCCCCCACGGCACCCGTGGCTCGACCCGCACCACCGCACGGCGTCAGGCCGTGTCGCCCTTGCCGATCCGGCCGAAGTGCTCCTCCAGGACCGACAGTCGACGCCAGTACTCGTCCTCGTCGATCTCGCCGGAGGCGAACCGGCGGCCGAGGACGGCGAGCGGTGAGTCGCCCGCGGGACGCCCGGTCGTCATCGGGCGCCAGGGACCGCCGCGCCCGCGCCACGCGGTGCGGCGCAACACGGTGACCACTCCGATCACGACGGCCGCCCACACCAGCGGAAAGAACAGGATCCACGGGCCGGGCCCGCCGTCCCAGTTCGCCAGGTACTCCATCTCGGCTCAACTCCTCTGCCGGAACCTCTCGATGCGTTGCACCGAGACTCGCTCCGGAAGGGGGTCCGGGTCGTCGTGCGACCGGCGGCAGTCGCCGTACCCCCCGGGGAGTAGACCCGGACCGCCGGACTGCGCCCGCCGGGGTCCACGCCGTCGGGCGGCGTCAGCCCACCTCTCGTGGGTGGCCGACAGGGCGCGCCTCGTGCGGAGTTCGGCCGTCGGGTGCGCGGCTCCCGGGTGGGACGCGCGGTGTCGCGCGGGTCACCGCAGCGCCGTCAGCGGATCGTCGAGCACCGGCTGCCAGGCCAACTCCGCGGCTCCCACCAGGCTGTTGTGGTTCAGCGTGCACGGCAGGATCGGTACCCCGCCGCTCTGGCCCCACAGGCTGCGGTCGGCGACGACGGCACGCAGCCGCTCGGGGTCGGCCTCCAGCAGGGTGCGGTGCAGGCCGCCGAGGATGATGCGGTCGGGGTTCAGGATGTTGACCAGACCGGCCAGGCCCAGGCCCAGGCGGTCGATCAGGGTCTCGGCGGCCCTGCGCACGGTCGGGTCGGCGTAGTGGTCGCGGATCAGGTCCTCGGCCTGCCGGAGCAGCGACACCTCTGGACCGGGTTCACGCCCCGCCTCGATGAGCAGGGCCAGCGGATCGGCCTCGACGTCCAGGCAGCCCCGGCCGCCGCAGTGGCAGGGACGGCCCTCGGGGTTGACGGTGAGGTGGCCGACCTCCAGGGCGAGTCCCGAACTCCCCGTGTGCAGGCGCCCGTCGAGGACCAGCGCGCCGCCGACGCCCCGGTGCCCGGTGGCCACGCACAGCAGGTCACGGGAACCCCGGCCGGCGCCGTGCCGGTGCTCGGCGAGCGCGGCCAGGTTCACGTCGTTGCCCGCGAAGGCCGGGCCGGTGATCCCGGCCGCGCGCACGCACTCCGCGAAGATCCGGCGTACCGGCGCGCCCACCGGCCAGGCCAGGTGCAGGGGGTTGAGGGCGAGGCCCTCCGGTTCGGCGACGGCGGAGGGCACGGCGAGGCCGGCGCCGACGCACCGCAGTCCGGTGGCGCGGAGCAGGTCGGCGCCGGCCTCCACGACCGAGCCGAGCACCTTCGCCGGGTCGGCGTCGACGGTCTCGCAGCCGGGTGCGGTGGCCACGATCCGGCCGCCCAGACCGACCAGCGCGGCCCGGAACCCGTCGGCGTGGACCTGCGCGGCGAGCGCGACGGGACCGTGCTCGGCGACCTCCAGACGGTGCGAGGGGCGCCCCTGCGAGCCGGCCGCGGCACCCGGGTGCGCGTCGACCCTGATCAGGCCGAGCGCCTCGAGTTCGGCGGCGACGGCACCGGCCGTGGCCCGGGTGACGCCGAGTTCGGCGGTGAGCACGGCGCGGGTGGGGGCGCGGCCGGTGTGCACGAGTTCCAGTGCGGGGCCGAGTGCGCCGCGCCCTCGGTCCAACCGGGGCTTCGAGGTTCCGTTCCCCGTCGGGCCGGGGGCCGCCTTGCCGCTCATGGGAGCGAGTCTCCCATGATCCGCAGGCGTCCCCGCTCGCGAGGGCGGTGCGCGCTGAGCGGCACCCGTCGGGGCTGGTCGCGGCCTCCCCGCGGCGTTCAGGGGGCGCTCCGTGCGGGGGGGGACCTCAGAAGCCGCTGACCCTCAGCGTGACGTTCAGCCGTCCGGTCAGGCCCAGCCGCGCCGGTCCCGTGCCCGGGTGCACCCGCGGCACCCCGTGGTAGGCGAGCCGCGACTCGCCTCCGAACACGAACAGGTCGCCCGAGCGCAGTTCCACGTCCGTGTAGGGCTTCGTCCTGGTCTCGGTGTTGCCGAACCGGAACACGCAGGTGTCCCCCAGACTCAGGGACACCACCGGTGCCCCGGCCCGCTCGTCGGCGTCGCGGTGCATGCCCATCCTGGCGTCGGCGTCGTAGAAGTTGATCAGTGCGACGTCGTACGACAATCCGTCCGCCGCCTGTGGGCCCAGCGCGTCGGTCACCGCGCGGCGGCCCAGTTCGCCGAGCCAGGACGGGAACGGCTTGACCGGGCTGTGGTCGCCGTCGACGACGGTGCGGGCGTAGGCGTACGGGTACCAGTGCCAGCCCAGGCAGACCTGGCGGGCGGTCATCGTGCCGCCCTGCGGGGTGCGGACCGTGCGCAGTCCTGCGGGTGGCCGGGCCCACTCCCGGCAGGCGTCCAGCAGCTCGCGCTGGTGTGGCGCGCTCAGCCAGTCGGGGACGTGCACGGCGCCCGGCGCGACCTGGGCGCGCGCCCTCGCGAAGAGTTCGTCCTCCATGCCCCCATCCTGCCCGACCGGGCCTGATCTGCGGCTCCGCTAGCCTGGAAGCACGATGAGCGACCGTATGACGACTGCGTGGGGCGAGTACGAGCTGTCCCGCTTCCCCGAGGATCCGAACGACCGGCTGCGTGCCTGGGACGCCTCCGACGCGTATCTGCTGAGGCACCTGGCACAGGAACGGACCGCGCTGTCCGGCGCGGTGGTGGTCCTCTGCGACCGCTGGGGCGCACTGGTCACGGCGCTGGCCGAGCACGGACCGACGCAGATCACCGACTCGTACCTGAGCCAGGAGGCGACCCGGGCGAACCTGGCGCGCGCGGGTGTGGCGCCGGGCGCGGTGCGGCTGCTCACCACGCAGGACCCGCCGCCGGAGCGGGTGGACGTGCTGCTGGTGCGGGTCCCGAAGAGCCTGGCGCTGCTGGAGGACCAGTTGCTCAGGCTGGCGCCGGCCGTGCACGCGGACACCGTGGTGATCGGCACCGGGATGGTCAAGGAGATCCACACGTCGACGCTGCGGCTGTTCGAACGGATCCTCGGACCGACCCGGACCTCGCCGGCCGAGCAGAAGGCCCGGCTGATCCACTGCGCCCCGGACCCCTCGCTCGCGCGGCCGGCGAACCCGTGGCCGTACAGCTACGGGCTCCCGGACGGGATCGGCGCGGTCTCCGGGCGTACGGTCGTCAACCACGCGGGGGTCTTCTGCGCCGACCGGCTCGACATCGGGACCCGGTTCTTCCTGGGGCATCTGCCCGCGGGCGGGCGCCGGATCGTGGACCTGGGGTGCGGCAACGGGGTCGTCGGCACGGCGGTGGCGCTGGCCGACCCGACCGCGGAGGTGCTGTTCGTCGACGAGTCGTTCCAGGCGGTGGCGTCGGCGGAGGCCACGTACAAGGCCAACGGGGTTCCCGGACATGCCGAGTTCCGGGTCGGGGACGGGCTGGCCGGGGTCGCGGCCGGGAGCGTGGACACGGTGCTGAACAATCCGCCGTTCCACTCCCATCAGGCGACCACCGACGCGACGGCGTGGCGGATGTTCACCGGGGCGAAGCGGGCGCTGCGGCCGGGCGGTGAGCTGTGGGTGGTCGGCAACCGGCACCTGGGCTACCACCTGAAGCTCCGCAGGCTGTTCGGCAACAGCCAACTGGTCGCGAGCGACCCGAAGTTCGTGGTGCTGAAAGCGGTCAAGCGGAGGTAGTTCCCGAGGACACCGACGACCGCGTGCCCTCCGGCGTCGTGCCGCGCCCTCTTTCGGATCTGGTCGCGCCCTCCTTCGGATCTGACCGTTCGCGCAGGACAGAACCGGCTTTCGGGCACGATCAGGCACTCCGGCGCGGTCCGGGCGGTGGGTTAGGGTCGCCTGGAGGCCGAGGATCGGAGGTGGCGGATGTCGCGCGACGCCCGCTGGAAGGCGCTGCTGGAGCTGCTTGTCGAGCGGGGCCGCCTGGAGGTCGAGGAGGCGGCGGCGGAACTGGCGGTGTCGGCGGCGACGATCCGCCGGGACCTCGACCAGCTCGCCGAGCAGCAGATGCTGGTGCGCACCCGGGGCGGGGCGGTGGTGCACGGGGTCTCCTACGAGCTGCCGTTGCGCTACAAGACCGCCCGGCGGGCCTCGGAGAAGGAGCGGATCGCCAAGGCGGTGGCCGAACTGGTCGCGCCCGGCGAGGCGGTGGGGCTGACCGGCGGCACGACCACCACGGAGGTGGCGCGCGCCCTGGCCGTGCGCGGCGACCTCGCCACCGGCACACCGGCGCTGACGGTCGTCACCAACGCCCTCAACATCGCCAACGAGCTGGCCGTACGGCCCCAGTTCAAGATCGTGGTGACGGGCGGGGTGGCCCGCCCGCAGTCCTACGAACTCGTCGGGCCGCTCGCGGACGGGGTGTTGGGGCAGATCACCCTCGACGTGGCGGTGCTCGGGGTGGTCGCCTTCGACGTGGCGCACGGGGCGGCGGCCCATGACGAGGCGGAGGCCGCGATCAACCGGCTGCTGTGCGAGCGTGCCGCCCGTGTGGTCGTCGCCGCCGACTCCAGCAAGCTGGAGGGGCGGGCGTTCGCCCGGATCTGCGCGGCGGAACAGGTGGACACGCTGGTCACGGACACCGCCGCGGCACCGGAGACGGTGCGCCGGTTCGAGGAGGCGGGGATCCGGGTCCTGACCGTGTGACCCGGCCGCGGAACAGGTGGATGAGAGCCGGCGACCGCGCCGGGCCGGGGCCAACGGGCCCGCGTACGCGGTCAGGTGCCGCTGGTGTCCGCGCTGACGAAGCCCGCGCCCCGCTGGTCGTTGCAGCCCAGCGCGGGCCGGTCCGCCGGGTCGGGCCAGCTCTGGTCGGCCTGGAGGGCGACGCTGACCAGGGTCAGCAGCAGGTCGACGTCACTGGCGGCGTCGAGGCGTATGGTCACCCACTGCGAGCCCGGGACGATCCGGATCGCCCCCGTGCCCTTGAGGTCCTTGGCGAAGTGCCGGATGGCGTGGGCGGTGAGACGCAGGTCCACGTCGCGCTCCGAGTGGAAGTGCGCGATCTCGCCCTGTGCGGAGTTCACTCCCTGACCCAGGCCACAGCTCGGTACCGCCTGGGTCAGGTCGGGCCAGGTCGCCAGTTGCGCCAGAGCACGCGAGGCCAACGTCATGGAGCCATCATGGCCCGCTCACTCTCCGGTAACCAACCAGCGAGCAGTTATTAACCGAGCTGTTGCCGGACTCCGTCGGGACTCCGACAGCGGAGGTGGGCGGATATCCGCAGGATTTCAGCGGTTCGCGGGACGGAAGGTACCTCTCGGACGTCTGGGACGCACGTGGTGAACGTCACGTTTCACGTACGTCTGGCGCAGGTGTCCGCGAAGGCGTCGGCGGCCGCCAGGTCGAAGTCTCCGTGGTCGCTGCCGAGCCCCCGGGCGACCAGTGCCGCCACGGCGTTGCCGAGCACGGCGGACTCGCGCGGGCCGCGGCCCAGCCCCGTACCGCGCACGAACCCGGCGGAGAAGGCGTCGCCGCAACCCGTGGTGTCCACGACGTCGACCTCGAAGGCGGGGACGGCCTCGGTGCCCCCGGCGGTGACCAGCAGCGCGCCGTCACCGCCCCGGGTGACCGCGACCAGCCCGGCTCCGGCGTCGACCAGCTTCCTCGCACCGGCCACCAGGTCGTCCTCGCCGGAGAATCCCAGCACCTGCTCGTCGTTGGGGAGGAGTTGGTCGATGTAGGGCAGGGCCGCCGCGAGTTGCTCGAAGCTGCCGAGCGCCCCGGGAGCGAGCAGGTCCACCGAGGTCGTCACACCGTTCTCCCTGGCGAACCGCAGGATGCGGGCGGCCGCCTCGACCCCGATCAACTCCGGTCCGCCGAGATGGAGATGGTCGGCCTCGGCGACGGCGTCCCAGGGCACGTCGTCGACGCCGTACGTGATGTTGGCGCCGAGCAGATGAAGGGAGGGCCGGCCGCCGTCGGAGCGGATCGGCAGCACGCTCGCCGAGGTCGCGACGCCGTCGCGGCGGACGAGCAACCCGGTGTCGACTCCGGCGTCCTCCAGCAGCCGTACGAGCATGCCGCCGGTCGCGTCCGCGCCGACGGCTCCGGCACTGCGCACGGTGGCGCCGAGCTTGGCCAGGGTGAGCGCGGTGCCGCCGGCGGTCCCGGCGGCCGTCATCCTGATGTCCTCGACCAGCGTGGCGCCCTGGCCCTCGGGTATCGCGTCCACCGGCCGCACCAGTACGTCCAGCACGTGCACGCCCATCGTGACGACCTTCATGGCCTGTCCTCCCGCAGGGGTTGAGTGGTGCCGTAGTTCCGTGCGATCGCGGCTTCGACCACCGCGAGTTGCTGCTCGGCGTCGAGGACGCGGGGCGTTCCGACCGAGGCCGCCCGCCGGTAGACGTCGCAGGCCCATTCGAGCAACAGGGCGTTCTCGACCGCCTGGTCGAGGGTGGCACCGGTGGTGACCGAGCCGTGGGAGGCCATCAGCGCGGCGCTGCGGCCGTCGAGGGCGGCGAGTACCGACTCGGCGAGTTCCGGGGTACCGAAGGTGGCGTAAGGAGCCACCCGCACCGTGCCGCCGAGGGCTATCAACTGGTAATGGATACAGGGTAGTTCATCGAGTACGCAGGAGAGCGCGGTGGCCGTGGGCGCGTGCGTGTGGACGACGGCACCGGCGCCGTAGCGGCGGTAGACCCCCAGATGCAGGCCGAGTTCGGAGGTCGGCCGCAGGGATCCGGAGACGACGTTTCCGTCGAGGTCGACCACCGTCACCTGCTCGGCGGTGAGCCGGGCGAGTTCAGCCCCGGTCGCGGTGACCGCGACCAGGTTTCCCGCCCGCACGCTGACGTTTCCCGACGTGCCGAAGAGCAGGCCCGCCGCCTCCAGCCGACCGCAGGCGTCCGCCACCGCCCGTCGCTCCTGGACCAGCGCGGAGCTTGAGACCGTCATGGCCGCGACGCTAACGTAAACCTGAAACAAAGTCACGTTCAGATTCAGGAGCCCGTGGTGAGCGAGCCGATCCCCGAGGAGACCGGGTCCGCCCTGCGCAGGACTCCCCGACAGGCCCGCAGCAGGGCCAGGTTGGCGCGGGTGCTGGAGGCCGCCGAGCGCGTCCTGGTCGCCGAGGGCGTGCCGGCACTGACCACGACGCGGGTGGCGGCGGAGGCGGGGGTGTCCGTCGGTTCGCTGTACCAGTACCTGCCCGACCGGGACGCGATCATCGACGCGCTGGCGGCGACGTACTTCTCCCGGCTCGAAGGGCTGATGGACGACCTCGTGCGTGCCGCGGGCGCCGGGCACTGGGACGATCCCGTGGACGTGCTCGTCGACTCGTTCGCCGCCCTCTACCGTGCCGAACACGGCTTCCGGGCCCTGTGGTTCGGCAGCGGCCTGACCGACCGGACCCGGGAGGCGGACCGCGCGCACAAGCGCCGCATGGCCGACGGGGTGCACCGCGTCCTGCTCGCGCTCGGGGTCACCGGCGACCCGGAGACGCTCGGCCGGGCCTGCCATGCCGCCGTCCTCGCCGCCGACACCCTCGCCCAGGAGGCCTTCCGGCGCGACCCCGGGGGCGACTCGGCCCTGCTGGAGGAGGCGAAGGTCATGCTGCGCGGTTACCTGGCGGCCGTCGCCGACCGCTCACGGCACACCTGATCGCCGACGCCCGCCGGGAACGCCCCGAAGGACGTCCACCCGCGGACGGGCGCCCGCTCCGCCCTCACCACCGCGAACCGACGCGGATCACCGAGAACACCGCTGTTCGCGGCGAGATACCGCGTTCCGCAGAGACGTGTCCGGATCACGGGCGCGAGCCCGCCGCGCCGGCCGTCGCCATATCGCCCGGGACTCCCCTTGCGGCACCACGGGGCACCCTCCTACGCTGATTTTGTGCCGCTAATAAACAAAACCCGTTCGCACACCGTCGTGCCGGGAAGCACCACCGCCCTCACCCGCCTCCGCGTCACCATCACCGCGCTCTTCGCGATGGACGGCTTCGTCTTCGCCGGCTGGGTGGTGCGGATCCCCGACATCAAGCACCAGACACATGCCTCCGTGGGCGCGCTCGGTCTCGCCCTGCTCGGCGTCTCGGCCGGCGCGGTGATCACCATGACCCTCACCGGCCGGCTCTGCCGCCGCCACGGCAGCCACCCGGTGACCCTCGTCTGCGCGACCCTGCTCTCCCTGAGCGTCGCGCTGCCCCCGCTCACCCACTCGGTGGCGGCGCTCGGGGCCGTCCTGCTCGTGTTCGGCGCGGCCTACGGCGGACTGAACGTGGCCTTCAACAGCGCCGCCGTCGACCTGGTCGCCGCCCTCGGCCGCCCGATCATGCCGACCTTCCACGCGGCGTTCAGTCTGGGCGGCATGATCGGGGCGGGGCTCGGCGGCCTGGTCGCCGGCTCCCTCTCCCCCACCCGCCACCTGCTCGCCCTCACCGTCATCGGCCTGCTGGTCACGGCCGTCACCGCCCCGACGCTGCTGCGGTACGACACCCCGACCGCCCACACCGGGCAGCCCGCCGACGCCGCCCCGCGCCGCCTCGACAGCCGTACCCGCCGCATGGTGATCGTCTTCGGCCTGATCGCCCTGTGCACGGCGTACGGCGAGGGAGCGATGGCCGACTGGGGCGCGCTCCACCTCCGGCAGGACCTGGACGCCTCCCCGGGGCTCGCGGCGGCCGGGTACACGTGTTTCGCGCTGGCCATGACGATCGGCCGGGCGAGCGGGACGCGGCTGCTGGAGCGGCTCGGCCGGTCCAGGACCGTGATCCTCGGCGGCGGCACGGCGGCGGCCGGCATGCTCCTCGGCTCCCTCGCCCCCTGGACCTGGGTGACGCTGCTGGGCTTCGCGGTCACCGGGCTCGGTCTGGCCAACCTCTTCCCCGTGGCGGTGGAGCGGGCGGGCGCGCTGGCCGGCCCGTCGGGCGTCGCGACGGCGTCCACGCTCGGCTACGGCGGCATGCTGCTGGGCCCGCCGGCGATCGGTTTCCTGGCCGGCTGGACCTCCTTGCCCGCGGCGCTGACGAGCGTGGCGGTGCTGGCGGGAGCGGCGATGGTGATAGGCGCGACGAGCGGGTGAGGAGCGGACCGGGCGCCGCGCGGAAGGCGTCCGGTGGAGGTTTCCGCGCCTCAGTCGAGCAGGCCCGGCTCCCGCACCGACTCCAGCAGTGCGGCCAGCCTCGCCGTGTCGGCGGCGGTCCAGTCCGGTGGCCGGGTGATCTCGGCCCAGGCGCTGGTCGGCAGGGTGCCGTACCGGTGACCGTAACCGTCCGGCACGCTGTCCGCGCCGGCCAGGTCGCAGGCCACCTGCCAGGACGTCAACAGCGGGTACCAGCGCATCGCCGGGGAGACGTCCCGGGCGCGCGGTCGATCCAGCCAGTCCGGCCGGTGCAGGGCCAGGGCCGGTGACCACCAGACGACGGGGTCGGAACCGTTCTGCAGGTAGACCGCGCGAGGCTCGTCCCAGGGCGCGGGCGGGATGCCGTAGTCCGCCGGTACCTGCGCGAAGCGCACGTGCGCGCCGTCGCCGACCACCGGCCGCCACTCGGGACTGCCCGGCCGCCGGTCCTCGGTGAGCTTCTTCCACAGCGGGTTGTCGTAGGTCGGCCCGACGAACAGCGCGCCGCCGGTCTTCGAGGTGAGCGTGGGCAGGGAACCGTCGAGGGCGGACTCCATGGAGAAGGAACCGAGGCTCTCGCCGTAGACGACGAGCCGGGGGCGGGAGCCGGCGGGAAGCGTGCGCCACTTGTCGAAGACGGCGTCGAAGAGGGCGCGTCCGGTGGCGGCGGCCTCGTCCTCGGTGAGCGCGGAGACCCAGCTCGGCAGGTAGGAGTACTGCATGGCGACCTCCGCGGTGTCGCCGCCCCACATGTACTCCAGCGGTTTGCTGCCCTGGTCGTTGATCCAGCCGGTGCCGGTGGTGCCCATCACCGCGAGGATCCTGCGGGAGAAGCCGCCGGTGCGTTCGAGTTCGCGCACGGCGAGGGCGGCGCGTTCGTCGAGGGTGTCGGCGGTGCGCAGACCGACGTAGACGCGGACCGGGTCCTTCGCCGGACGGCCGGTGAACGCGGTGATGTCGGCGCGGGTGGTGGCCGTCCCCACGAAGTCGCGGCCCCTGGCGCCGAGCGTGTCCCAGGGCGCGGCGGACCGCGGGGTGCCGGAGAGGGTGGGCAGGTCGGGCCGGTGGACGCCCTCGGCGGTGCCCTGGTCGGCGAGGGACGCGGCGCTCTCGACCGCGTCCAGCGCCCCGCGCAGCAGGAAGCCCTGGACGATGCCGGCGATCACGAACGCGGCGAGGGCGACCCCCGTGGCGTAGGCGACCGGGCGCGGGATCTGTCTGCCGAGCGGGTGGCTGACGAGGCGGGTGCCGAGCCGCACCGTACGGCCGATCAGGAGCAGTACCGTGCCGACCAGGGCGGCGACGAACGGGACCAGCGTCCACTGCCACCAGACCACCTGGGGAGGCAGGCTCACCGCGCGCCGGACCTCGCCCTCCCAGCGGACGCTCCAGGCGGTGACCGCGACGACCGCGGCCGCTCCGAGAACCCCGAGGACCGCCCAGAGGCGGCGGCGGACCCGTGGACGGAGACGGAAGCCGGCCCAGCGGAGCATGAACCGGGCGAGTGTCTCCGCCACGGCCCCGACGGCGTATCCGACGACCGCCGAGACACCGGCCACGAGCCCCTGCAGCCACCAGGCGCGCGGCAGAAGCGAAGGCGTGAGGGACAGGCAGTAGCAGAGGACCGCCACGACGGTTCCGCACCAGCACGGCCGACGCCGGACCACCCGGCCGGAGCCCGCCGTGTGCCGGCGCGCCCACTCCGCCGCCCGGCGGGGCCACTCCCTCGTACGATTCAGAGCATTGCCCGCAACACCCACTTGGCCACCTCGGGACCACGATCGGCCACGGCGCCCGCCGCCGCATCCCGAAGGCCGCCGGGCCCCTCCACCTGGCCGCGGAGAAGGTGCGCGGCGGTGGGCGATGTCCCATCGTGGTGGACATGGTCCAGGCCCCGACGACCGAGAGTCCCCGTT
The DNA here is from genome assembly GCF_042897315.1 of Streptomyces sp. NPDC001068. Taxonomy (NCBI): domain Bacteria; kingdom Bacillati; phylum Actinomycetota; class Actinomycetes; order Kitasatosporales; family Streptomycetaceae; genus Streptomyces; species Streptomyces sp. NPDC001068. The sequence goes on from NZ_JBIAYD010000009.1 coordinate 341,911, forward strand.
CGAGCGTGTACTCCCGGCACGCCGAGCGGCGGGCGGACGGGGGCCGGGCGACGCCGCTGGGCTTCCCGGGTGCCTGCCGCGTCTTCGCGTCCATGACGATCGTGTCGTACGGCCCGCTGCCGACGAGCGGGACCGCCGGGCTGCGCCCGCCCTCGACGGCCGGAGTGCCGGAACACGCGGCCGGTGCCTGGGCACGGGTCCCCGTCAGCCCGCTCGCCACCCTCCGGCGGTACGGCGGCGGCAACGCCGTCGCGCCGGAGCCGGGCGTGGTGTTCGCCTGCGACCGCAACACCCGGACCGACATCCCGCCACGCGACCCGGTCGAGTTCTGACTCCCCCAGGTCCGGGCCGGCAGATGCCGGTTCCCCGGCTCCCCACCCCGGCCGCCCTGGTGGCGGTGGTGGCCGTGCTGGTCGCGGCCAACCTGCTGGACAACCGCTGGGCCAGGTCCTGGAGTCTGCTCACCGCGGTCGCCGTCTCGGGGGTGCTGGTGGCGGTGCTGTTCTGGGCCGGGGGCGACCGGTCGGAGCTCGGATTCGGCCGGAACACACTGGTGGACGGGGTGCGTTGGGCGGTCGCGCTGATCGGGATCGTCGCGGCGGTCTATCTCTGCGGAGCCTTGGTCCCGGTCACCCGCGGGCTGTTCGCGGATCAGCGGACCGACGTGCTGAGCGGGCCGGAGATCGCCTTCAAGGCGCTGGTGGCGGTACCGGTGGGGACCGTGCTGCTGGAGGAGATCGCCTTCCGCGGTGTGCTGTTCGCGCTGCTGCGCCGGCTGCGCACGGCGACGACGGCCGCGGTGCTGTCCTCCGTGCTGTTCGGCCTCTGGCACATCCTGCCCTCGCTGAACCTCAACAGGGACAAGCCGACGCTCGGTTCGGTCTTCGGAGAGTCGGTGGCCGGGGCGGTGCTGGTGGACGTCGGAGCGGTGCTGTTCACCGCGTTGGCGGGGTGTCTGCTGTGCTGGCTGCGCGACCGCAGCGGGTCGCTGCTGGCACCGATGGCCCTGCACTGGGCGGTCAACGCGCTGGGCTACGCGGTGGGGTTCCTGCTGCGTTAGGGCGAACCGGCCGAGGGTGGGCGGCCGGTGGCAGACCCGTCGGTGGCAGAGGCTCTTCGGCGACAGGCCCGTAGGTGACTGCCGTACGGACGCGGCGGGCGCGGTCGGGAAACGCGGTACCGGCGGTGGCAGGCACGGAAGGTGACCGGGGACCGTCACACCGGCGGGTGCCGGATCGGGCAGACTCGCGGCATGGAGACTGCCGAATATCTTCAGATCCTCGACCGGGAGGGCCGGTCGCTGGCCGAGGCCGCCGCGACGGCGGGACTCGACGCCGAGGTGCCCACCTGCCCCGAGTGGCGGGTACGCGACCTGCTGCGGCACACGGGCACCATCCACCGGTGGGCCGCGGATGTCGTCGCCGACGCCCGTCCCGGGCCGCGTCCCATCCCCGACCCGCCCGCACTCGACGGCACCGAACTGACCTCCTGGTTCCGGGAGGGCCACCGCATCCTCGTCGACACCCTGGCCGCGGCCCCGCCGGACGTACCGTGCTGGACCTTCCATCCCGCGCCCGTCCCGTCCCCGCTCGCCTTCTGGGCGCGCCGCCAGGCCCACGAGACGACCGTGCACCGGTACGACGCCGAGGCCGCCCGGGGCGGGCCGGTCTCCCCGGTCGCCACCGACTTCGCGGTCGACGGCATCGACGAACTGCTGCGCGGGTTCCACGCCCGCCCGCGCAGCCGGGTCCGCTCCGAGGATCCTCAGGTGCTCCAGGTGCGGGCCGCCGACCGGGACGCGGCCTGGACGGTACGGCTGTCTGCGGCACCGCCCGTCACGGAGCTCGGCGCCCTTCCGGGCGCGACGGCCGAACTCTCCGGCCCCGCCGACGAGTTGTACCTGGCGCTCTGGAACCGGATGCCGGTGCCGAAGGTGACCGGCGACCCGGAACTGGCCGACCTGTGGCGCACCACGTCGGGGATCTGACCGCCGATCCGGCCGCCGGTTCTAGCCGGCCAGCATCCGGGTGAGCACCGCGCGCTGCACCGGCAGCACCTCGCCGTGCAGCGCGCGCCCCTTGCCGGTGAGGGCCACCCGTACTCCGCGCCGGTCCTCCGCGCACATGGCCCGCTCGACCAGACCGTCCTTCTCCAGCCGGGCGACCAGCCGGGACAGCGCGCTCTGGCTCAGGTGCACCCGCTCGGCGATCTCCTGGACGCGGTAGCTGCAGCCGCCGTCCGGGGCCGTACCGCCGGAGAGCAGGTCGAGGACCTCGAAGTCACTGGCGCACAGACCGTGGCCGTGCAGGGCGCGGTCGAGTTCGCACTGGGTGCGGGCGTGCAGGGCGAGGATGTCCCGCCACTGCTCCACAAGTGCCTGCTCAGGCTCGTTCGCCGCCATCCCGGCACCGTAGCAGAGAAGTGGAATCATTGCATCGTAATTAAATGCACTTGCATTCGATGCATGTGCATGTAGTGTCTGTCGACATGACCTCTCCGCTCACCGCCCCTGCCTCAGCGGGACGCTGGACTCCCCGCCTGTGGGGCACCCTGCTGGTGCTCTGCGCCGCGATGTTCCTGGACGCCCTGGACGTGTCGATGGTGGGCGTCGCCCTGCCCTCGATCGGCTCCGACCTGCAGCTGTCGACCTCCACGCTGCAGTGGATCGTCAGCGGCTACATCCTCGGCTACGGCGGCCTGCTGCTGCTCGGCGGCCGCACCGCCGACCTGTTGGGCCGCCGCCAGGTGTTCCTCGTGGCCCTCGGCGTCTTCGCCCTCGCCTCGCTGCTCGGCGGCCTGGTCGACTCGGGCCCGCTGCTCATCGCCAGCCGCTTCGTCAAGGGCCTGAGCGCGGCCTTCACCGCACCGGCCGGCCTCTCGATCATCACGACCACGTTCCCGGAGGGCCCGCTGCGCAACAGGGCCCTCGCCATCTACACCACCTGCGCGGCCACCGGCTTCTCGATGGGCCTGGTCCTCTCCGGCCTGCTCACCGAGGCCAGTTGGCGCCTCACCATGCTGCTGCCCGCCCCCATCGCCCTGATCGCGCTCGTCGCCGGCCTCCGGCTGCTGCCGCGCAGCGCCCGCGAACGCGACCACAACGGCTACGACATCCCCGGCGCGATCCTCGGCACCGCCTCCATGCTGCTGCTGGTGTTCACCGTGGTGGAGGCCCCGCAGGTGGGCTGGGCATCGGCCCGCACCCTGCTGTCCTTCCTCGCGGCCGCCGTCCTGCTGACCGCCTTCGTCCGCGTCGAGCGCCGCTCCCCCGGCCCGCTCATCCGCCTCGGCGTGCTGCGCTCGGGCAGCCAGATCCGCGCCCAGCTCGGCGCGGTCGCCTTCTTCGGCTCCTACGTCGGCTTCCAGTTCCTGACCACCCTCTACATGCAGTCCCTGCTCGGCTGGTCGGCGCTGCACACCGCGCTCGCCTTCCTGCCCGCGGGCGCGCTGGTGGCGGTGTCCTCGGCCAAGGTCGGCGCGATCGTGGACCGGTTCGGCACCCCGCGGCTCATCGCGGCGGGCTTCGCGTTCATGGTCCTCGGCTACGCCCTCTTCCTGCGCATCGACCTGAACCCCGGGTACGCGGCGGTGATCCTGCCGTCGATGCTGCTGATCGGCGCGGCCTGCGCGCTGGTCTTCCCCTCGCTCAACATCCAGGCCACCAACGGGGTCGACGACCACGAGCAGGGCATGGTCTCCGGGCTCCTCAACACCTCGGTGCAGGTGGGCGGCGCGATCTTCCTGGCGGTCGTGACGGCCGTCGTCACCGCGGGCGCTCCGGCGGACGCGACCCCGCAGGCGGTCCTCGACAGCTACCGCCCCGGTTTCATGGTGGTCGCGGGCGTGGCCCTCGCCGGCCTCCTGATCACACTCACCGGACTGCGCACGCGGCGTGAGCAGCGGACCGTGGTGATCGCGAAGTCCACGGTCCTGGAGGCCGGGGCCGAGGCCGAGGCTCAGGCCGGGGCCGGGGCCGAGCGGGTGTCGGTGCGCGACTGACGCGTGAGGGACCGGCGGCCCACGGGGTCGCCTCCCGAGGTACGCCCGACGTGCGCCCGGCGGGGCTCCGGCCCCGCCGGGCGCACGGCCGTGACATCGGGTATACGGCCGCACGGCCGTGACACCGCCGGTACGGCGCGCCAGGGGACGGCGCGCGTGACGAGGGAGGGCGGACCGCACGCCACCGATGTGTCCTCCCTCTCTCGTCAGCGTGCCAGTCCGCTTCCGACCGTCCCCTCAGCCCAGCCAGCCCGGCCTGACCAACCCCGACTCGTAGGCCAGGACGACCAGTTGGGCCCGGTCCCGGGCGCCCAGCTTGACCATGGCACGGCTCACATGGGTCTTGGCGGTGAGCGGGCTGACCACCAGGCGGCGGGCGATCTCCTCGTTGGACAGGCCGATGCCCACCAGGGCCATCACCTCCCGCTCGCGGTCCGTGAGCCGGGCGAGGGACTCGGCGGCGGCGGGCTCCTTGGATCGGGCCGCGAACTCCGCGATCAGCCGCCGCGTCACACCCGGCGACAGCAGCGCGTCCCCGCCCACCACCGCCCGGACGGCGCGCACGAGTTCCTCCGGCTCGGTGTCCTTGACCAGGAACCCGGAGGCGCCGGAGCGGATCGCCTCGAAGACGTACTCGTCCAGTTCGAACGTCGTCAGCATCACCACCCTGACGTCCTTCAGTTCGTCCTCGCCGGTGATCCGGCGGGTCGCCGCCAGCCCGTCGAGGCGCGGCATGCGGATGTCCATCAGGACCACGTCGGGGCGCAGTTCGCGCACCCCGCGCACCGCCTCCTCGCCGTCCGCCGCCTCCGCGGTCACCTCGATGTCCGGCTGCGCGTCGAGCAGCGCCCGGAAGCCGGCCCGCACCAGCGCCTGGTCATCGGCGAGCAGTACCCGGATCATCGGCCCTCCCGGTCGTTCAGAGGCAGTACGGCCAGCACCTGGAAACCGCCGTCGGCGCGCGGCCCCGCCTCGATCGTGCCACCGAGGGCGGCCGCCCTCTCCCGCATCCCGGCCAGCCCGTTCCCGCTGCCGCCCGCGTCCGCACCGGTCGCCGGGCCGTCGTCGTCGATCCGCAACCGCAGCTCCCCGCCACCGTGTTCGAGGCGCACCCGCGCCTGCCGGGAACCCGAGTGCCGTACGACGTTGGTGAGCGCCTCCTGAACGATCCGGAACGCGGCCAGATCGGCGCCGGGCGGCAGCCCGGGCGGCTCCCCCAGCACGGTCACCTCGAGCCCCGCACCCGCCGCCTGCTCGACCAGTTCCGGCAACCGCCCAAGACCCGGCGCGGGGGCTCGCGGAGCGTCTCCCGGAGCGCGCAGGGTGTCGAGTACCTGGCGCACCTCGCCGAGCGCCTCCTTGCTCGCGGCCTTGATGGTGGTGAGCGCGGCCCGGGCCTGCTCGGGGTCGGAGTCCAGGAGCGCCAGGCCCACGCCGGCCTGCACGTTGATGACGGAGATGCTGTGCGCGAGCACGTCGTGCAGTTCGCGGGCGATCCGCAGCCGTTCCGCGTCCGCCCGGCGCCGGCCCGCCTGGGCGCGGTCCGCCCGTTCCCGCGCCCACTGCTCGCGCCGCAGCCGCACCAGCTCGGCCACGGAGAGGATGATCAGCACCCAGGTGGCGGCGACCAGCTCCTGGCCCGCGCCGGCCCCCTGGTCACCCGGTGGCGGCAGCACGCGGTACAGCCAGAGCGAGATCAGCAGATGCCCGCCCCACAGCAGCCCCACGGCCGCCCACGCGGACCGGCGGTGCCCCGCGACGACGGCGCTGAAGCAGGCCACGGCCACGGCCGCGAAGACCGGGCCGTAGGGGTAGCCGGCCGCGAGGTAGCCGAGGGCCAGCACCGCCGTGCCGAACACCACGGGCACCGGGTGCCGCTGCCGCCACAGCAGCAGCGCGCAGGCAGCCAGGAGCAGCAGGCGGGCATACCCGTCCAGCGGCTCACGGTGCGGCTGCGCGTGAGCGGCGAAGTTCGAACCCACCAGTACCAGCACGGTGACCGCGACGGTGGTGCGCCACGGCAGCCGGCCGGGCGGCGGGCCGTCGCTGCCGTCGCCTTCTCGGCGCCACCCCGCGGGGCCGTGGTGCCACCAGTGCGCGGGTCCGCGCCGCCGTTCCCGCCACTCGTCCATGTCCGCCACGCTAGACGGCGCCGTGCCGCGCGGACGTCAGCCCGGCGAGGTGATCACGCGTACTCCCGGGGAAGTAGGCGACGCGAGGGGGCGGGAGCGGCGCGGGGCGCGAGCAGCGCGGGGCGCGAGCAGCGCGGGGCGCGAGCAGCGCGGGGCGCGAGCAGCGCGGGGCGCGAGCAGCGCGGGGCGCGAGCAGCGCGGGGCGGGGCGGTCACCTTCCACAAATCCGTCTGCCCCCGCGGATCCGTCAGCTGCCGCCGCTCGCCAGTTCGGCCACCTCGGCCTCGAACAGCCGCTCCGGGTCGAAGCCCATGCCGGTGAACTGACCGGCGAGTTCGAGGGAGAGCACTCCGTGCATCCGGGTCCAGAACGCGAGCGCCCGGCGCAGTACGGCCGGTGACGCGGAATGGTCACCGGCCCACGCGCGGTGCTGCGCGAGATGGGCGGTGAAGCCGGCGGAGACCGGCGCCTCCGGGGCGGCCGCGGCGCAGACGTCGAGGAGCGCGGTCATGATCTCCTGGGCGATGGCGGTGATGTCGTCGGGCGCGTGATAGCCGGGCACAGGCGTGCCGTAGACGAGGAAATACCGCTGGGGGTCGTCGAGCGCCCAGCGTCGCAGGGTGTGGGCGAGACCGTCGACGCCCGCCCCCGAGTCGGCGGCGGCACGGAAGGTGTCGGCCAGGCCACGGTAGGCGTCCCGGATCAGCTCGGTGATCAGCTCGTCCCGGCTGCCGAAGTACCGGTAGAGGGCGGGCCCGCTCATGCCCAGTTCCTTGGCGACGGCGTTGAGGGACAGGCCCGTCGCGCCGGACTTGGCGATCTGCTCCCAGGCGCGCGCCTTGATGTCGGCGCGTACCTGGCTCCGGTACCGCTCGCGAGGACTCACCGCTTGTTCCGCCATGACCTGCGCGCTCCTCTCGCTCCCGCTGCGGCCGCCCCGTTACGACCGTTTTAACCCGTCACTTTCGAGACTACCTCTAACAAGCCGCGAGAGCACCCCGCCCCGCGAGGACTTGACACTGAAGCTAGCGCGAGTCATTTTAGTTATAGCTTATAACGCAAGCTAGAAGCACTCTCACTTGTGACTGCATCTATAGGGAGATCGTCATGGAGAGCACGGGAACCGCCACACCGCAGGAGAGCACCGCCGGCACCCGGCTCGTCGAGATCGTCCTGCCGGGCGTCGTGGAACCCGAGGGGCTGCAGATCCGGCGCGGAGAGATCCCCACCCCGGGCGCCGGCCAGATCGTCGTCCGCATGGAGGCCACCGGCGTCTCCTTCGCGGAGCAGCAGATGCGCCGCGGCCGTTACTACGACCAGCCGCCGTTCCCCTTCGTCCCCGGCTACGACCTGGTCGGCACGGTGCTCACGACCGGCGAAGGGGTCGCACCGGCCCTCGTCGGCAGGCGGGTGGCGTCCCTGGTCAAGGTCGGCGGCTGGGCCAGCCACGTCGTACTCGACGCGGCCGACGCCGTGGAGGTCCCGGCCGGGATCGGCGCGGCCGAGGCAGAGACGCTGGTCGTCAACGGCATCACCGCCTGGCAGATGCTGTACCGCAAGGCCAGGGTGCGGCAGGGCGGGACGATCCTGGTGCACGGTGCCAACGGCGGGGTCGGCACGGTCCTCGTCCAGCTCGCGCGTGCGGCCGGCCTTCGCGTCATCGGCACGGCCTCGGCCCGCCACCACGCGTCACTGCGCGAGATGGGCGTCACCCCGGTCGACTACCGCGCCGAGGACGTCCCGACCCGGGTCCGCGAACTGGCCCCCGGCGGCGTCGACGCCGTCTTCGACCACCTCGGCGGACGCAGCGTCGTCGACTCCTGGAACCTCCTCGCCCCGGGCGGCACCCTCGTCTCCTACGGCAGCGCCACCACCCGGGACGACTCCGGCTCCAAGCAGCTTCCCGTGCTGAAGATCCTCGGCCGGGTGTGGCTGTGGAACGCGCTGCCCAACGGCAGGCACGCGTACTTCTTCAACGTCTGGGAGGGCCGCGCCTTCGGCAGGGACCGCTTCCGGGCCCGGCTGAGCTCCGACCTCACCCAGGTCTTCGAGTCCCTGCGGCGCGGCGAGGTCACCGCCCGCGTCGCCGCGCGGCTGCCCCTCACCCGGGCCGCCGAAGCCCTGCGGCTCGCCGAGTCCGGGACGGTCGCGGGCAAGGTCGTCCTCGTCCCGGACACGGACGCGGACGCGGACGCCGGCACGGACGGGGGCACCGACACGGGCACGGGCACCGACACGTCGGCCGACCCGGCGCGATGACCACCGTCGCCGCGGTGGTGGCCGCCGGCACAGAGACAGCCATGGGTGAGGTGACGGGCGTCCGCACGACGACAACCGTCGGCACGGTGACCGCGGTCTCGGACATCGGGGCCCTCGGGCCGGCGGCCCCGACACACGGGATCCTCCACGTGCGCGAGGGCGGGGGCAGGGGCAGGGGCAGGGGCAGGGGCAGGGGCAGGGTGAGGCCACGGCGCGTGCCGGGCCGGCACCCCGCCCACCGGAGTCCACTAGGGAAAGACCAGCCCCACTCCGTGGGCGAGTTGCGCGGCCGCATGCCGGAAGAACTGGTCGCGTTCCTCCACGACCCCCTTGAACTGGCCGAACAGTTCGAACCCGACCAGGCCGAACAGTTGCGCCCAGGCCGCGGCCATGGCGACGGCGACCTCGGGCGGCAGGCCCGGCATGAGTTCGTCGGCCATCCGGCGGGCCTCGGGCGCCAGTTCGGCGGAGACCGGGGTACGGGCCAGCCCGCGGCGCCCGAACGCGTCGCGCAGGATGCCGATCAGCACGAGGGCGACGCGGGCGGCCGGCTGGATGGTGGTGTCGGGGGCCGAGTAGCCGGGCACCGGCGAGCCGTAGATCAGCGCGTACTCGTGCGGGTGCGCCAGCGCCCAGCCCCGCACCGCCTCGCACACGGCGACCCAGCGCTCCACGGAGGCGGTCCCGGCGGCCTCGCCGGCGGCGTGCGCGGCCTCGGCGGCCTCACCGAGGGAGTCGTAGGCGTCGATGATCAGCGCCGTGAGCAGGTCGTCCCGGCTCGGGAAGTAACGGTAGAGCGCCGAGGAGACCATGCCGAGTTCGCGGGCGACGGCACGCAGCGACAGCTTGGGGGCGCCTTCGGCCGCGAGCTGTCTGCGCGCCTCGTCCTTGATGGCCGCGGTGACTTCCATCCTGGCTCGCGCACGGGCGCCCTGTGCGGTGGTCATGGCGAGCAGTCTGCCACGCGGGCAGAGCGGTGCACACATTTCGGAGCAGTGCGCCGGAAAATGAGCATCGCACTCCGTTCGGCGCACCGATCTCGAACGAGTGCACTGCACAAAAAAGAGAGCACTGCTCTTGCTTTGGATCGCCGATCTCCCCACACTGGAGTCAAGCGAGAGCACCGCTCTCCCAAACTGTGGGGGTCACCGTGTCTGCACACGTCCAGAAGCCCGGCTGGTTCACGATCAAGATCTTCAACCAGGCCGTCGGCTGGCTCACCGGGCGCGGTATCAGCATCTGGGGCTCCCGCCTCCTCGCCGTCCGCGGGCGCAAGACCGGGCAATGGCGCACCACGCCGGTGAACCTGCTGACGGTGGACGGGCAGCAGTACCTGCTCGCGCCGCGCGGCCACGTGCAGTGGACCCACAACATGCGCGCCGCCGGCGGCGGCGAACTGCGGCTCGGCAGGAACGTGGACGTGTTCACCGCCACCGAGGTCGCCGACGACGACAAGGTCGAGCTGCTGCGGGCCTACCTGAAGCGCTGGAAGGCCGAGGTGGGCGTGTTCTTCAAGGGGGTCGGGCCCGACTCGCCCGACGCCGACCTGCGTCGCATCGCCCCCGACCACCCGGTCTTCCGGATCGCCGTCACGAAGTGACAGAACCCGGCGTGCCCGTCCCGTCCGTCCCGTCCGTGCCGTCCGTCCCGTCCGTGCCGCCCGTCCCGTCCGTGTCGTGCGTCTCGTCGGCGTGGTGCGGGTCCGGCTCGGCGGCGTCCTGCGGAGCCGCCGGCTCGGGAACCATCGCCGCGAGGGCGCGCTGGGCGAGCGGGTGGGAACGGACGAGTTCACCGAGGGTGGTGCGGCCCTGGGTGATCTCCTTGAAAGCGCGCCAGGCGGGGCGGAAGCCGGTCAGGGCCGCGTGGAACAGGCCGGGCCTGCGCTCGAACACCGCCAGCATCCGCTTGCCGACACTCATCTCGACGCCGAGGCCCGCCTTGACGGCGAACGCGTAGTTCAGCGCCTGACGGCGGGTGTCCACGGCGTCGTGGGCCTCGGCGATGCGCACGGCCCACTCCCCCGCGAGCCGTCCGGAGCGCAGCGCGAAGGAGATGCCCTCGCGGGTCCACGGTTCCAGCAGGCCCGCCGCGTCACCGCACACGAGCACCCGGCCCCGCGACAGCGGCGAGTCGTCGGCGCGGCAGCGGGTCAGGTGGCCGGAGGAGATGCTCGGTTCGAAGCCGGCCAGGCCGAGCCGCGCGACGAAGTCCTCCAAGTACCGCTTGGTGGCCGCGCCTTCACCGCGCGCCGAGATCACGCCGACGGTCAGGGTGTCGCCCTTGGGGAAGACCCAGCCGTAACTGCCGGGCATCGGGCCCCAGTCGATGAGCACCCGGCCCTTCCAGTCCTCGGCGACCGTCTCCGGCACCGGGATCTCCGCCTCCAGGCCGAGATCCACCTGGTCGACCTTGACGCCGACATGGGCACCTATCCGGCTGGCGCTGCCGTCGGCGCCGACCACCGCGCGGGCCAGCACGGTCTCGCCGCCCTGGAGGACCACGGCGACCGTGCGCCGGTCGGGGACGGCCGAGCCGTGCTGTTCGACGCGCTGCACGGCGGCGCCGGTGCGCAGTTCGGCGCCCGCCTTCTGGGCGTGCTCGACCAGCTGCTGGTCGAACTCGGGCCGGTTGATCAGCCCGAACATCATCTGCTTGGAACGGCGGGTGCGGGTGAACCGGCCGTTGTTGGAGAAGGTGACCGCGTGCACGCGGTCCTTGAGGGGCAGCTCGAAGCCGGGCGGGAGCGCGTCGCGCGAGGGCCCGATGATGCCGCCGCCACAGGTCTTGTAGCGCGGCAGCTCGGCCTTCTCCAGCAACAGCACGCGCCGTCCCGCGACCGCCGCAGCGTAGGCCGCCGAGGCCCCCGCGGGTCCCGCGCCCACCACGACGACGTCCCACACCCGCTGCATGTCGTCCGCCGAAGAAATCTCACCGCTCACGATGGTCCGCTGCTCCGATCAAGCCGTAGAAGCCGTAAGTGCCGTATGCCGTGTCAAGCCATGGGTGCCGCACCGAGCCGAAGGTGCCGCGCGGCCGGTGCGCCAGGAGGCAGCCACCGTCCGTCCGCAGCCGGACACCTGTCACCTGTCCTCCCGCATCCTACGGCGGAGATCGCCGCAGGCCGCTGTGGGAGGATCGGTGTACTCACCAGTTGAACGTCGCACCCACGAGGAGCGTGCCCATGTCGTCCAATCCGGTCGCCGAGACCGTCGCCGCCCTGATGCCCAGGGCGAGGACGGAGCTCGCCGAGCTGGTGTCCTTCAAGTCGGTGGCGGACTTCGCCCAGTTCCCGAAGAGCGAGAGCGAGGGCGCCGCGAACTGGGTCGCCGACGCGCTGCGCGCCGAGGACTTCGTGGACGTCGCCGTGCTGGACACCCCGGACGGTACACAGTCGGTGTACGGCTACCTGCCGGGCCCGGAGGGCGCCAAGACGGTCCTGCTCTACGCCCACTACGACGTGCAGCCGCCGCTGGACGAGGCCGCCTGGACCAGCCCGCCGTTCGAGCTGACCGAGCGGGACGGCCGCTGGTACGGGCGCGGTGCCGCCGACTGCAAGGGCGGCGTGATCATGCACCTGCTGGCGCTGCGCGCGCTGCGGGCGAACGGCGGTGTCCCGGTCCACGTCAAGGTGATCGCCGAGGGCTCGGAGGAGATGGGCACCGGCGGCCTGGAGCGGTACGCCGAGCAGCACCCCGACCTGCTGACGGCGGACACCATCGTCATCGGCGACGCGGGCAACTTCCGCGTCGGGCTGCCGACGGTGACCACGACCCTGCGCGGCATGACCATGCTCCGGGTCCAGATCGACACGCTCCAGGGCAATCTGCACTCCGGACAGTTCGGCGGCGCCGCCCCGGACGCGCTGGCCGCGCTGATCAGGGTGCTGGACTCGCTGCGCGCCGAGGACGGTTCGACGACGGTCGACGGTCTCGCGCCGGAGTCGGGCTGGGAGGGGCTGGCGTACGAGGAGGAGCAGTTCCGCAAGGACGCCAAGGTGCTGGACGGGGTCCGGCTGATCGGCGACGGCTCGGTCGCCGACCGCATCTGGGCGCGTCCTGCGGTCACGGTGCTCGGCATCGACTGCCCGCCCGTGGTCGGCGCCACGCCCTCGGTGCAGGCGAGCGCCCGCGCCCTGGTCAGCCTTCGGGTGCCGCCGGGCGTGGACGCGGCCGAGGCGAGCAAGCTGCTCCAGGCGCACCTGGAGGCGCACACGCCGTGGGGTGCCCGGGTGCGGACCGAGGCGGTCGGCCAGGGCCAGCCGTTCCGCGCGGACACCACCAGCCCCGCCTACCGGGCGATGGCCGACGCGATGACGGTCGCCTACCCGGGCGAGACGATGCAGTACGCCGGTCAGGGCGGGTCCATCCCCCTGTGCAACACCCTCGCGAGCCTCTACCCGCAGGCCGAGATCCTGCTGATCGGGCTGAGCGAGCCGGAGGCGCAGATCCACGCGGTCGACGAGAGCGTGTCGCCCGAGGAACTGGAGCGCCTGTCGGTTGCGGAGGCGCTGTTCCTGCGGAACTACGCGGCGGGCTGAGCCCGTTCCGGGGGATGTGGCCGACCGGCGGGTCGGTTCCCCGCAGTGCGGCCAGACGGGCTTCGGCGAGCAGCCGGAGCCCGTCTTTCGTTTGCCCCCAAAGGCACGCCACGCCGCGTCGAGACGCGTCGAGGCGCGTCGGCATGGGCCCTTGCGGACCTTAATCGGACGAACTAGTCTGTTCGATTAAGGAGCTGAGGATACGGAGACGGGGTCATGGCGACGCAGTTCAGGAAGACGAGATCCGAGGAGCGGATCCTCACCGCGGCGGCGGACCTGTTCTACGCGAACGGACTCCGCGGCGTGGGCGTCGATCAGGTCATCGCGGCGGCCGGCATCTCGAAGTCGACGCTGTACGCGCACTTCCGCACCAAGGAGGAGCTCGTCGCGGAGTATCTGCGCAGGACCGACGACTCCTGGATGGCGCAGCTCCAGGCCGCCGCGGAACGCACCCCCGGTGGTCCACGCGAACAACTCGTCGGGCTGTTCGACGCCCTGACCGACGCCTTCGACCGGCACGGCTTCTTCGGATGCCCGTTCGTCAGCGCGGCGGTCGAGGCCGAGCTGGACTCGGAGGCCCGGGCCGTCACCGTGCAGCACACACAGCGCCGGAAGGCATGGCTGACCGAGCTGAGCGAGCGGGCCGGCGCCGGCGCACCCGAGGCACTGGCCCGCGGGATCGGCCTCCTCGTCGACGGCGCCCTGACCTCCGGGCGCCTCCTTCAGGACCGCTCCGTCGTGACCGAGGCGAAGTCCGCGGCGCGCCTGCTCATCGCCGGTCACCTCTGACCCCGAGGACACGACCGACGACCACGGTCACGGGCCGCCGCGCCCTCACCCGTACCCCACCCCGACGTCCCCCGCACCCGCACCCGCACCCGCCTGACAACGGCAGGAAGAAGACGCAGTCATGCGCGCAGTAGTCCTCGAAGAGTTCGGATCACCGCTGGTCCTCAGGGACATCGAGAAGCCGACGGCGGGCCCGGGCCAGGCGCTGGTGAGGATCGGCGCCAGTGGCGTCAACCCACTCGACGCCAAGATCCGGGCCGGCAAGGCGGCCCATGCCCGGCGCACACTGCCGGCGGTCCTCGGCCTGGACCTGGCCGGTGTGGTCGAGGAGGTGGGCGCGGGCGTGGACGGCCTGGCGCCGGGCGACGAGGTCTTCGGCATGACGGGCGGGGTCGGTGACCTGCAGGGTTCGCTCGCCGAGTACGCGGCGGTCGACGCCCGGCTGCTCGCCCGCAAGCCGTCCTCGCTCGGCGTGCGCGAGGCCGCGGCCCTGCCCCTGGTGTTCATCACCGCCTGGGAGGGGCTGGTCGACCGGGCCCGGGTCCGCGCGGGACAGAAGGTCCTCGTCCACGGCGGCGCCGGCGGCATCGGCCAGGTGGCCGTGCAGATCGCCCGCGCCCGCGGCGCCGAGGTCTTCGCCACCGCGTCCGCCCCGCGGCTGTCGGTCGTCGAGGGCCTGGGGGCCACCCCCATCGACTACGCCGCCACGTCCGTGGACGAGTACGTCGCCGAGCACACCGGGGGCGAGGGTTTCGACGTCGTCCTCGACACCGTCGGCGGTCCGGTGCTCGACGCCTCCTTCAACGCGGTGCGCACCTACACGGGGCACGTCGTGAGCGCCCTGGGGTGGGGAACCCACAGCCTCGCGCCCCTCAGCTTCCGCGGGGCGTCCTATTCCGGCGTCTTCACCCTGCTGCCCCTGCTGACCGGGCGCGGTCGGGAGCATCACGGGGAGATCATGCGCGAGGCGGCGGCGCTCGCCGAGGCGGGCGGGCTCACACCGGTGCTCGACCCCCGGCGCTTCGCCCTCACCGACGTCGCCGACGCGCACGCGGCCGTGGAGAGCGGCACCGCCCGGGGAAGGATCGTGGTCGACGTCGCCTGAGGTCGCCGCGCGGGCCGCCCTCGTACGAGACCGCCGACGGGCGGAACGGCCGCCCCGCCGTCGGCGGGGAACACCCGCCGCGGGGAAGGCGCGGCCGCTTCCCGGTCACGAAGGTGGTCAGCCGACCGGGACGCCCGCCTCCAGGTAGAGCGCGGCGCCGCGCTCACGGGCCCGCAGCGCCCAGCGCAGCCGTTCGTAGCGCACCGGGGGCAGCAGCTGCGCGGCCTCCTGTTCGGTGACGAAGCGCCAGCCGCGCAGTTCGGGCCCCGGCAGCACCAGCCCGCCGGCCTCGGCGGCGTCCAGGCGGCCGCCGTCGAAGAGCAGCCGCAGGCCCCCGTAGCGGGGCGGCGCGGGCTGCTCCCAGTCGACGACCAGCAGTCTCGGCACCTTCTCCAGTCGTATCCCGGTCTCCTCCTCGACCTCGCGCACGCCCGCCCGGGCGGGGGCCTCGCCGGGCTCGACGACACCGCCGGGGAACTCCCAGCCCGCCTTGTAGGTGGGATCGACCAGCAGGAAACGATCCTGCTCGTCGAAGAGGAGCACCCCGGCCGCGAGCGTCTCGGCGGTGGGCTCCGGCGTCTGCACGATGTCGCACACCCTGGCGGCACCGGTGCCGACGGCCTCGGCGATGTACACGGCCGTCTCGTACGGGGTGAGGGCGCTGGTGTCGACGAGGTGGGCGTCGGCGCCGATCCAGGAGGCGAGGGCGGCCCGGTAGGGCTCGATGTGGTCGTACGACCACTGCCGGACCCGTATCTCGCCGTCGGGCAGGTCGGACGGGATCTCCCGACCGGCTATCCGCTCGCGCAGGATCGTTTCGGCCGGGGTGAGGCACAGGTGCCGGACTGCGATCCGGCGGGCGGCGAGACCGCCGAAGATCTCGTCGCGGTACTCCTGGCGCAGCAGCGTCATGGGGACCACCAGGGTCCCGCCCAGCTCGGCCAGCATCGCGGCGGCCGTGTCGATCACCAGCCGCCGCCAGATCGGCAGATCCTGGAAGTCGCCGGCCTCGGCGAGCTGCTTGGCCGGCAGCAGGTGTGTCAGTGCCCCGCCAATGACCTCGGGGTCGAAGAGCGTGCTGTTCGGGATCAGTTCGATCAGTTCACGTGCGGTGGTGCTCTTCCCCGCACCGAACGCGCCGTTGACCCAGACGATCACGGACTCCCCCTCTTCTGTTGGCCCCCTGAGGCTTGCCCGCTCCACACTGCCACGGAAACCAGTTCGCGTTGAGGGCGCCCGAATCGGAGTGCCGGCGTCCCTCGGCGGAACACCGGCACCGTCGTTCGCTTCCGCCCCGCCGGGCTACTCCTGGCCCAGGAAGTCCCGGTCGGTCTGGAAACTGTCCTCGCCCACGAGGTGGCCGACGTGCTCCAGGGCGTCCGAGACGTACAGGTCGTCGAGCGGGCCGTCGGCGGCGTGGGACGGGGGAACGGCGGCGTGCGACGGGGTGATGGCGGCCACGACGAATCCGGTGGCCAGGCTGGCGATGGCGAGCATGCTGCGCTTCTTCATGCTCCTTTCAACTACGCGGGCGCCCCGGGGTCACGGGCGGACCCACGAGGGGAGCAACGCGGCGGGACGGTACGGAAACCGGTGGCCCCGACGATCACGGCGCGACTACCGTCGGCTTGCCCGCATCCGATCCGCGCAGGAAGCCGTACGCCATGACCAGCCCTCGACCGACCACCACACTGTGGCGTCCCACCGGCCCCGTGGAGCTCGGCCTGGTGCGGGAGTCGGGGTGGCGCGCCTGGCCGCCGCGGCTGCCCGAGCAGCCGGTCTTCTATCCGGTGCTCGACGAGGACTACGCGGTCCGGATCGCCCGGGACTGGAACGTCAAGCACGACGGCGCCGGCTTCGTGACCCGCTTCGAGGTCGACGCGGAGTTCGCAGGCCGCTATCCCGTCCGGCAGGCCGGCGGCAGCACGATCCTGGAGCTGTGGGTTCCGGCCGAGGAACTGGACGAGTTCAACGCGCACATCGTCGGCACCATCGACGTGGTGCACGAGTTCCGGTGAGGCTCGGCGCCGGTGCCGCGGTCAGGACATCGGACGTCCTGACCGCGGCACCGGCACAGGCCGGACTCGGCCATCTCCCAGCGTCGCCCGACGTCACCGGTCAACACAACTCAACGGGCATCGACGCGCATCACCCCAACAACCCTTTTCAGCCGGGCCGATGGGGCCACTCACGCAACCTGCGGCACCGCTCTTCCAACAGAGCCGAACAGCTCCTACCATAAGCGCGCACCGATGACGCCCACTCTGCCGTCATCCCACCTTTCGCGAGTTGGAGGAGCGTAACGATGCGTCACCCTCACACCCGCACTACCCGCCGAAGAGTGGTCGGAGCACTGTCGGCGGCACTGCTGTGCACGGCGGGCCTCGCCGCACCCGCGGCCGCCGGCACGGCGACCGGCTCGCCCGCACCCGCACCCGCCCCCGCACCCGCCCCCGCCGACGGTCTCGCCCTCACCCCGCCGATGGGCTTCAACAACTGGAACTCCACGCACTGCGGTGCGGACTTCGACGAGTCCATGGTCGAGGGCATCGCGGACCTCTTCGTGGCCAAGGGCCTCAAGGACGCCGGCTACCGGTACGTCAATCTCGACGACTGCTGGGCCCTGCCGAGCCGTGACGCGGACGGCAGGCTGGTCCCGGACCCGGCCAGGTTCCCGCACGGCATCAAGGCGGTCGCCGACTACGTGCACGCCAAGGGCCTCAAGCTCGGCATCTACACCAGCGCCGGCACCAAGACCTGCAACGAGGCGGGCTTTCCGGGCGCCCTGGGCCACGAGTACGGCGACGCACAGCAGTTCGCCGACTGGGGTGTCGACTACCTCAAGTACGACAACTGCAACAACCAGGGTGTGGACGCCAAGCAGCGCTACCTCACCATGCGGGACGCGCTGCGGGCGACCGGGCGGCCGATCGTCTACAGCATCTGTGAATGGGGCGAGAACAAGCCCTGGGAGTGGGCCGCGGACGTCGGCCAACTGTGGCGTACCACCGGGGACATCAGTGACAGCTGGGGCTCGATGCTGTCGATCCTGAAGCAGAACCTGCCCCTCGCGCCGCACGCGGGCCCCGGGCACTGGAACGACCCGGACATGCTCGAGGTCGGCAACGGCGGCATGACCGACACCGAGTACCGGACGCACTTCTCGATGTGGTCGATGATGGCCGCCCCGCTGCTCATCGGCACCGACCTGCGCAAGGCCTCCCCGGCGACCTTCGACATCCTGGACGACAAGGAGGTCATCGCCGTCGACCAGGACCCGCTCGGCAAGCAGGGCACGGTGCTGTCCTCGGCGGGCGGACGCTGGGTCGTCACCAAGGAGATGAAGGACGGCAGCCGCGCGGTCGCCCTCTTCAACGAGTCCGGCTCCCCGCAGCGCGTCGCGACCACCGCGACCGCGGCCGGCCTGCCGGACGCGCCCGCCTACACCCTGCGCGACCTGTGGCGGCACCGCAGCTACAACACCGCGGGCACCGTCTCCGCGCTCGTCCCGGCGCACGGCACGGTGCTGGTCCGCGTCGCCGTCGACCGGCACTGGGCGGCCAACCCGCCGGCCGTGGAACCCGGCCTGGACGGCGACCGGTTCGTCCGGCCCGGCGGCACGGCCGCGCTCACCACGTCGGTCACCGATCTCGGCCGCACGCCGGCCCGCCGGGTCTCCGTGGCGCTCACCGGCCCGCGGGGCTGGAGCGTCACCGCGACCTCGCGCACCGGGACCTCGGCCCTGCCGACCGGCCACGCGCTGCGTACCGGCTGGCGGGTGACCGCTCCGGCGGGGACGCCCGAGGGATCGTACGACCTCGCGTTCAGGGCGCGTTACCGCTCGCCCGCCGGTGTGCGCGCGGAGAGCACGACGACGATCACGCTGAGGGTCGCGGAGCCGCCGCCGGCCGGAGGCTCCTACCTCAGTGACCTTCCCTGGCTGTCGGCCGACAACGGCTGGGGGCCCGTGGAACGCGACACCAGCAACGGCGAGACCGCGGCGGGCGACGGACATCCGCTCACCGTCGACGGGGTGGTGTACGCCAAGGGGCTCGGCACGCACGCGCCGAGCCAGGTCGACTACTACACCGGCAGGGCGTGTCAGAAGGTCACCGCCGAGGTCGGCGTGGACGACGAGGAAAGAGCCGACGGCAGCGTCTCGTTCGAGGTCTGGGCCGACGGCAGGGAGGTGGCCTCCACCGGCGTACTGACCACGGACATGGCCGCCCAGCCGCTCACCGCCGACGTCACCGGCGCCGAGGTGGTCAGCCTCGTCGTCACCGACGGCGGGAACGGGATCACCTCCGACCACGGCGACTGGGCGGACGCGCGGATCACCTGCTGACGGGCCGCGGCCCGGCGGGACACCCGGTCCCGCCAGGCCGTCGCCGTCGGGCACGCCCGTCCGGCCGTGACGTCACGCGCCCCCGCCCGGGCGTCCCGGCCGTCCCCGAGCGGGGTCCGGTCGGCCGGACCTGAACCCCGGCCGACCGGGCCCACACGTCAAACCCGGCCGGTCGGGGCTGAACGTTCAGCCCCGGCCGGCCGGGCCCGCGCGTCAGGGCCGGCCGACGGGACCCGCACGTCAGGCCCGCCCGGCCGGGCCTGAACGTTCCTGCCGGGCCGCCTCGCCGGTCAGACGCCCGCCGCCGTCGCGTCCGTGCCCAGCCGGGCCAGTGCCGCGGCCGCGGCGCCCACCAGGCCCGCGTCCGTGCCCATCTGGGCCGGAACGACCGTCAGACGCTGCACGAAGGAGAGGGTCGCGTAGTCGGTGAGGGCCTTGCGCAGCGGCGTGAAGAGGATGTCCCCCGCCTTGCCCACCCCGCCGCCGATCACCGCGATGTCGATCTCGACCAGGGTCGCGGTGGCCGCGATCCCGGCGGCGAGCGCCTGTGCGGCCCGGTCGAAGGACGCCACCGCGACCGGGTCGCCGCCCCGCGCGGCCTCCGCGACCGCCGCGGCCGAGGTGTCGCCGTCGGGACCCGGCTGCCAGCCGCCCTCCAGTGCGCGCCGCGCGATGTTGGGGCCGCTCGCGATCCGTTCCACGCAGCCGCGCGAACCGCAGGGGCAGGGGTCGCCGTCCAGGTCGACGCTGATGTGGCCGATGTGGCCCGCGTTGCCGGTGGGACCCGGGTGCAGCTTGCCGCCGAGCACCAGGCCGCCGCCGACACCCGTCGAGACCACCATGCACAGCGCGTTGTCGTGGCCGCGGGCCGCGCCCTGCCAGTGTTCGGCGGCCGTGATGGCGACGCCGTCGCCGATCAGCTCGACCGGCAGCCCGCCGGCGGCCGCGCGCACGCGCTCGACGAGCGGGAAGTCCCGCCAGCCCGGGACGTTGACCGGACTCACGGTGCCGGCGGAGGCGTCCACCGGGCCCGCGCTGCCGATCCCGAGCGAACCCGCCCTCGCCCACAGCGGTGAACCGGCGAGTTCGCCGACCACCTCCTCGACGGCCCCCATGACCGTCTCGCCGTCCTGCTGGGCGGGCGTCGCGCGCTGGGCGCGCGCCTGGATCCGTCCGTGACCGTCCACCAGTGCGCCGGCGATCTTTGTGCCGCCGATGTCGAGGGCCGCCACGAGGTCGGTGTGCATCAGAGTCAGATCTCCCCGTCAACCATGAGTAACCGAGTGAAAGGCAGCCGTCCAGCGGTGGGGGCGCGGGCCGGAGATTGCGGTGGACAGTCTCCCCCGCATCTGACAACGTTGTCCAGGCTCTATGCTCGACGCCACATCCTCATACAAACCCATGGACCTGTGCATCCCCCGTGGACAACAGGAATCCCACCGTGGACGACAGGACAGGACGCCGCATCGTGCCCGACACCTCCCGCCGCGCAGACCGTCTTCCCGGCTCCCGTTACGGGACCCGGCCGACGATGAAGGACGTGGCTGCGCGCGCCGGTGTCGGCCTGAAGACGGTGAGCCGGGTGGTCAACGGCGAGCCCGGGGTGACCCCGGACACCGAGCGGCGGGTCCAGGAGGCGATCGACGCGCTGGGCTTCCGCCGCAACGACAGCGCGCGGGTGCTGCGCAAGGGCCGTACCGCGAGCATCGGTCTGGTCCTGGAGGACCTCGCCGACCCGTTCTACGGCCCGCTCAGCCGTGCCGTGGAGGAGGTGGCACGGGCCCACGGCGCGCTGCTGATCAACGGCTCGAGTGCCGAGGACCCGGACCGGGAGCAGGAGTTGGCGCTCGCGTTGTGCGCGCGGCGGGTGGACGGGCTGGTGGTGATCCCGGCGGGCGACGACCACCGTTATCTGGAACCGGAGATCAGGGCCGGCGTGGCCACGGTGTTCGTGGACCGCCCGGCCGGGAAGATCGACGCGGACGTGGTGCTGTCCGACAGCTTCGGCGGCGCCCGGGACGGGGTCGCCCATCTGATCGCGCACGGCCACCGCCGGATCGGCTTCATCGGTGACATGCCCCGCATCCACACGGCGGCCGAGCGGCTGCGCGGTTACCGGGCCGCGATGGAGGACGCCGGGATACCCGTCGAACAGGCGTGGACCTCGCTCGGCGTGACGGACCCGGAGCGGGTGCGGGTGGCCGCCGAGGAGATGCTGTCGGGGCCCGACCGCGTCACCGCGATCTTCGCGGGCAACAACCGCGTGACGGTCACCGTGATCCGGGTCCTGGCCGAACTGCCCCGCCCGGTCGCGCTCGTGGGCTTCGACGACATCGAGCTGGCCGATCTGCTGCACCCGGGGCTCACGGTCGTCGCCCAGGACGCGGCCCTGCTCGGCCGTACCGCCGCCGAGCGGCTCTTCCGCCAGCTGGACGGCACCCTCCTGGCACCCGAGCGCATCGAGTTGCCGACCCGGCTGGTCACCCGCGGCTCGGGCGAGCTGCCGCCCTCGGCGTGAGCGGCGCGTGAGGGGCCGTACGCTCGCGGAGCTGGGACTCGACCGGGCACCGCGCGACCACCCGCTGACCTATCCGGGCTCCTGGCCCGCCGACTCCGGACTCCTCGACGGCGACCGGCTGTTGCCGCTGGAGCGGCTGGTGCACGACGACGGCCGGGTACCGGTGCTCGCGGTCGGCTCCAACGCCTCTCCCGCCCAACTCCAGCACAAGATGGCCGAGTCCGGGGTGAGCGGGCCGATCCCCATGGTGCGTACCCGGGTCACCGGTCTCGACGTGGGGGTCTCCGCACACGTCAGCCGCCTGGGCTATGTCTCGGCATCTCCGCTGCGGTCCCCCGCGACGGTACGGGAGTTGTTCGTCGTCTGGCTGAACGGACGGCAGCTGGAGGTGATCGACGCGAGCGAGGGCGCGCCGCTGCCGGACGGCAACTTCGGCCGGGCCTGGCTGCCCGCCCCGCACGTCCGCGTCAGCCTCGCGGACGGCACCGCGCTGACCGGCGTGCACGCCTACGTCAACCGGCACGGCGTCCTGCACGACGGGACCGGCACCCCCCGCCGCCATCCCGGTGAGCACGCCCTTCTCACGCAACTCCTCGACGAGTCGGAGGAGTTGCGGGGGCTCTTCGGTGGCACGCCCGAGGAGTTCTGCGCGCGGGCGCGGGCCGACGCCGAACTGTGCCGGCAGGGCACCCGGCTGTTCGCCGAGCGGAAATGGGCGGTCGCGTCGGGGCTGGAGCGGTACCTGCGTGATCAGCGGGCGGGCACGTCGGGGACCGGCCCGCCCTCGGCACCGCCTTGGAGGTAGACGTCGCCGACGCACCCACCGGTGCCGCCCGTGCCGTCGCCGGTCCCCGCCGCCCGGACGGCGCGGCGGGGACCGGGTGACGGCGGGGTCGGTTCAAGTCACCCGGAGAGGGCATGGCTTGACGGCTGTGCGTCAGCTGCCCGAGGCCGTCAGACCGCCGCGCCGGGGCGCCGCGAAGCCCTCCAGGTCGGCGCGGGTCAGACCGGCCAGCCGGGCGACCTCGGCGATGCCGAGGGCGCCGCAGTCCAGCCCGCGCAGCAGGTAGCCGGCGAGGGCCTTGGCGGTGGCCGGCTCGTCCATGACGTCACCGCCGGTGCGGTTGGCGTACCGGGCGAGCCGGGCGGCCGCCTGCTCGAATCCCTCCCGGTAGAAGGCGAACACGGCCGCGTACCGGGTCGGGATGTGCGCCGGGTGCATGTCCCAGCCCTGGTAGTAGGCGCGGGCCAGGGCGCGCCGGGTGAGCCCGTAGTGCAGCCGCCAGGCGTCGTGCACCCTGGCCGTGGGGCCGACCGGCAGGACGTTGGTGGAGCCGTCCGACACGCGTACTCCGGTGCCCGCGGCCGCGACCTGCATGACGGCCTTGGCGTGGTCTGCCGCCGGGTGGTCACTGGCCTGGTAGGCGGCGGAGACGCCGAGGCAGGCGCTGTAGTCGAAGGTGCCGTAGTGCAGTCCGGTGGCCCGGCCCTCGGCGGCCTGGATCATCCGGGCGACGGTGGCGGTGCCGTCGGCGGCGAGGATGGACTGGCTGGTCTCGATCTGGATCTCGAATCCGATCCGGCCCGCCGCCAGGCCGTGGGTCTTCTCGAAGGCCTCCAGGAGCCGGACCATCGCGGAGACCTGCTCGGGGTAGGTCACCTTGGGCAGGGTGAGCACCAGGCCGTCGGGCAGCCCGCCGGCCGCCATCAGGCCGGTGAGGAAGATGTCCAGGGTGCGGATGCCCCGGTCGCGGACCGCGGCCTCCATGCACTTCATCCGGATACCCATGTACGGGGCCGCGGTGCCGTCCGCGTAGGCCTGGGCGATCAGCCGGGCGGCGCGGGCCGCGGTCTCGTCCTCCTCCGCGTCGGGGCGGGGGCCGTAGCCGTCCTCGAAGTCGACGCGCAGGTCCTCGATCGGCTCGCGCTCCAGCTTGGCCCGGACCCGGGTGTGCACGGGCTCGGCGAGTTCCTCGGACAGGCCGAGGACGGCGGCGAAGGAGGCGGCGTCGGGGGCGTGTTCGTCCAGGGCGGCGAGGGCCAGGTCGCCCCAGGAGCGGACGGTGTCGGCGGCGAAGGCGTCACCGGGGACGTAGACGGTGTGGACGGGCTGGCGGGTGCCGGGGTCGCCCGGGTAGCGGTGCTCCAGTTCGGCGTCGACCGGCGCGAGGGAGGCGCTGATCTCCTCGCTGACGGCGCCCGCGAGACTCGTCGCCACCTTCTGCTGCTGGCCCTGGCCCATCCCACACCCTCCTGTTTTCCACTGTACGGAATCAACAATCCGTTGAATGAAGTTATCCGGGCGCCTTCGGGATGGTCAACACCATGTCCACGGGCCGACACGCCCCCATCTGGGCATGTTCACGCTTGACTCACACCTGGGTAGCACACTCTCTGCGCAGGACTCGCCTCACGCACGCCTCGTCCGGCCCACGCCACCGAAGGAGCACCCGTGCCGCACCAGCGCCGAGTCACCCGCCGCCTTGGCCTGCAGATCCTGTTGGCGGCGGCGGTCACCGTGCCCCTCTCCAGCGCCGCGATCTCCGCCTCCTCCGCGTCCTCCGGGCCGTCGGCCATCCTGCGGTCACGGCGGGCGGCCCCTTCGGCTCCGCCGCGGCGCGCGCCCCGGCTCGACGTCATGACCTTCAACCTGCGGTACGCGAGCACCGCCGAACCCAACAGCTGGGCCGACCGCAGGCCCGTCATGCGCGAACTGCTGCGCCGCGCGCGCCCCCACGTCGTCGGCACCCAGGAAGGCCTCTACCAGCAGCTGCGCGACATCGACGGCGACCTCGGACCGCACTACGACTGGATCGGCACCGGCCGCGAGGGCGGCAGCCGCGACGAGTCCACCGCGATCTACTACGACATCCGGCGCCTGGCCCCCGTGGAGCACTACACCTTCTGGCTCTCCGACACCCCCGAGGTGATCCGCTCCAACACCTGGAACGCCGCGTTCCCCCGGATCGTCACCTGGGTCCGCTTCCGCGATCTCGCCGACGACGGCCGGGAGTTCTACGTCGCCAACACCCACTTCGACCAGCGCAGCCAGTACGCCCGCGAGCGCGGCGCGGATCTGCTGGTCCGGCGGATCGCGGAGTTCGACCCCGCGCTGCCGGTGGTGGTGACCGGGGACTTCAACGCCGCCGCGCACAAGAACCCGGCGTACGACACGCTGGTGGGCTCCGGCCTCGCGGACGCCTGGGACACGGCGGAGCGGCGCGGCACCCCGTACGGCACCTTCCACGGCTACCACCGGCTCCGGCAGGACGGCGACCGGATCGACTGGATCCTCACCTCGCCGGGCGTGACCACGCACGAGGCGACGATGGACACCTTCTCGATGCACGGCCAGTTCCCCAGCGACCATCTGCCCGTGCAGGTGTCGCTGAGTCTGCGCTGACGCCACGAGGCCCCCGCGACCGGTGCCGGTCGCGGGGGCCTCGGACAGCCCGGCGGTGATCAGCCCTTGCGGGTGTTGATCTCCTCGGTGAGCTGGGGCACGACGTCGAAGAGGTCGCCGACCACGCCGAAGTCGACGAGCTCGAAGATCGGGGCCTCCGCGTCCTTGTTGACCGCGACGATCGTCTTCGAGGTCTGCATGCCGGCGCGGTGCTGGATGGCGCCGGAGATGCCGTTGGCGATGTACAGCTGCGGGGACACGGACTTGCCGGTCTGGCCGACCTGGTTGGTGTGCGGGTACCAGCCCGCGTCCACCGCGGCGCGCGAGGCGCCGACGGCCGCGCCGAGGGAGTCGGCGAGCGCCTCGATGACCGAGAAGTTCTCGGCACCGTTGACGCCGCGGCCGCCGGAGACCACGATCGCGGCCTCGGTCAGCTCCGGACGGCCCGTCGACTCGCGCGGGGTGCGGCCGGTGACCTTGGTGCCGGTCGCCTTCTCCGAGAAGGTGACGTCCAGGGCCTCGACGGCACCGGCGGCCGGGGCGGCCTCCACGGCGGCGCTGTTGGGCTTGACCGTGATGACCGGGGTGCCCTTGGAGATCCGGGACTTGGTGGTGAAGGACGCGGCGAACACCGACTGGGTGGCCACCGGGCCCTCGTCGCCGGCCTCGAGGTCCACGGCGTCGGTGATGATGCCCGACCCGATGCGCAGCGCCAGACGCGCGGCGATCTCCTTGCCCTCCGCGGAGGACGGGACCAGGACGGCGGCCGGGGACACCGCGGCGACGGCGGCCTGCAGCGCGTCGACCTTCGGGACGACCAGGTAGTCGGCGTACTCGGACGCCTCGTGGGTGAGGACCTTCACCGCGCCGTGCTCGGCGAGGGCGGCGGCGGTGCCGGCGGCGCCGTTGCCCAGCGCGACGGCGACGGGCTCGCCGATCCGGCGGGCCAGCGTCAGCAGCTCCAGGGTGGGCTTGCGGACGGCACCGTCCACGTGGTCGACGTAGACGAGGACTTCAGCCATGGGATTGCTCTCCTGCGAAACGAGGTTGAGGGGCGGTCGGCGGCTGCGGGGCTCGGACGGACTTCCGGCCCACCGGGCCGTGTCAGACGAACTTGCGCTCCGCGAGGAAGGCGGCGAGCTGCTTGCCGCCCTCGCCCTCGTCCTTGACGATCGTGCCCGCGGTGCGGGCCGGACGCGCGGTCGCGGTCTCGACCGCGGTCCAGGAGCCCTCAAGACCGACCTCGCCGGCCTCGATGTCCAGGTCGGACAGGTCCCAGGACTCGACCGGCTTCTTCTTCGCCGCCATGATGCCCTTGAAGGACGGGTACCGCGCCTCGCCCGACTGGTCGGTGACGGACACGACCGCCGGCAGGGAGGCCTCCAGCTGCTCGGAGGCGGCGTCGCCGTCACGGCGGCCCTTGACGGTGCCGTCCTCGACGGAGACCTCGGACAGCAGGGTGACCTGCGGGACGCCGAGGCGCTCCGCCAGCAGCGCCGGGACGATGCCGGCGGTGCCGTCGGTGGAGGCCATGCCGGAGACCACCAGGTCGAAGCCGGCCTTCTCGATCGCCTTGGCCAGCACCAGCGAGGTGCCGATGGCGTCGGTGCCGTGCAGGTCGTCGTCCTCGACGTGGATCGCCTTGTCCGCGCCCATGGACAGCGCCTTGCGCAGCGCGTCCTTCGCGTCCTCGGGGCCCACCGTGAGGACGGTGACCTCGACGTCGTCGTCGGAGTTCTCGGAGATCTGCAGCGCCTGCTCGACCGCGTACTCGTCCAGCTCGGAGAGCAGACCGTCCACGTCGTCACGGTCCACGGTCAGGTCATCGGCGAAATGCCGGTCGCCCGTGGCGTCGGGCACGTACTTCACAGTGACAACGATCCTCAGGCTCACGCCGGCTCTCCTACCGCATCGTCTTTTCGTGGCTGCCTCTTGAGGGCAGCATAGGCGCCTCAAGCGGCTCATCCCGGTCGGGGCGGCCGCGCGCTCCGAACGAAATATTACTCACCAGTACAACCAGTTCCTGCCCGCTAAGCAAGCGCTTTGAACTGTGACCTTCGCAACGCAGCGTAACCGGAACTCGACACCCCCGCAGAACGGGGGCGCGTGATCAATCCCGCAGTCCGCTGAAAGCACCCTGGTGGTAGAGGAGCGGCCGGCCGGCGCGGGAGGGGTCGCCGAGGACCACCTCGGCCAGCACGATGCGATGGTCGCCGGCCGGAACGCGGGCGACGACCCGGCACACCAGCCAGACCAGCACGTCGTCGAGGACGGGCACCCCGGCATGACCCTCGCGCCAGCCGGTGGGCGCCCCGAACCGGTCGGCGCCGCTGCGCGCGAAGGTGGCCGCGAGCTCCGCCTGGTGCTCGCCGAGGATGTGCACGCCGATGTGCTCGGCGGTGGATATCGCGGGCCAGCTGGACGCTCCCGTGCCGACGCCGAAGGAGAGCATCGGGGGCTCGGCGGAGACGGAGGTGAGCGAGGTGGCCGTGAAGCCGACCGGGCCGCTCGCGCCGCGCGCGGTGATCACCGCGACTCCGGCGGCGTGGCGCCGGAAGGCGGAGCGGAGGAGGTCGGGGGAGGCGAGCCGAGGGGTACCGAGGTCGGGCGTGGCCGTCATGGAGTCGTCCTTCTGGGGGAGGCGGCGTTCAGGTCCGGGGATGATCAGTGACCCGGACACCGCGCGCTCGCGGTGCGGGCCAGGTCCACGTGGACCCGCCCGAAGAGAAGGAGTTCATGAGACATACAGTCAGGCTGACGATAGGTGGTACACCCAGTCAAGTACGTTCCGGGATATGGGAGCTGCCTCACCGTCATCGCCACCCTCGTCAGACGGCCTCTCCCAGCGCGGCGATGACGTCCGCCTTGCGCGGCTGCCCGGTGGCCCGGCGCACCACCAGGCCGCCGGCGTCGAGCACCAGGACGGTGGGCGTCTTGAGGATCCCCAGTTCGCGCACCAGGTCCAGGCGGTCCTCCGCGTCGATCTCGACGTGGGCGACCCCGGGGACCATGGCGGCGACCTCGCCGAGCACCCGCCGGGTGGCCCGGCAGGGGGCGCAGAAGGCGCTGGAGAACTGCACCAGCGTGGCCCGTCCGCCCAGTTCGCCGCCGAGTTCGGCCGCCGAGAGCCGCCTGCCGTCGTCCCGCCCGCGCACCCGTACCCTCCCGCTCCGCCGCCTGTGCAGCACTCCGTAGACACTCGCCGCGGCGAGCACCGCCGCGCACACCGTCAGTCCGCTCGTCACGGACACCAGCATTCATGACTCCGCCCGCCCTGACGGCCAGCGTTCACGAGACTGCAAAGATTCCCGACTCCCCTGCCGGTCTTCGGGGCGGAATCCTTGGTTCATGGACATCGACGCGCGTGGGCCCCGTTTCGCGGCGGCCGTGACGACGGTCGTGCTGGCCGCCGCGCTCATCACGACAAGCCCCTGGATCCTCGCCTGGCAGACGCTGGCGTTCGCGGTCGGCGCGGCCGCGGGCGTGAGCCGGTCGCCGTACGGGTGGGTGTTCCGGAAGGCCGTACGGCCCCGGCTCGCTCCCGCTACGGAGTTCGAACCACCCGAACCCCCGCGATTCGCCCAGGCGGTGGGACTCGTGTTCGCGGGACTCGGCCTGGTCGGCTTCGGCGTGGGGCCGGTTTGGCTGGGTCTCGCGGCGACCGGGCTCGCGCTCGCCGCGGCGTTCCTGAACGCCGCGTTCGGGTACTGCCTGGGGTGCGAGGTGTTCCGGCTGGTGCGCCGGCCGGCGGCGGGGGCGAAGTAAAGGCGGGTTAAAAATCCGAGGTGGATCATAGGCCGACGTGACGAGGATCTCGCCACTCCGGGGCACCAGGGCTGGCTCCCCGTCCGTTCTTCGGGCACGATCTGCGATACGCGTCGTAAACCTACGGCTCCGTAACTTTCCCGCCGGGAGCCCCTTTCCCAGGCAGAGCAGAAAGGGTCCGCCCCGCCCATGGCAGAGTTGGTCTACCGTCCCGTCATCGGTTTCGCCAAGACGCTGTTCAAGGTCTGGGACCTGAAGATCGACTGCCAGGGTTCCGAGAACATCCCGCGCTCGGGCGGGGCCGTGCTGGTGAGCAATCACATCAGCTACCTGGACTTCGTCTTCGACGGTCTGGCCGCTCTGCCGCAGAAGCGTCTGGTGCGTTTCATGGCCAAGGAGTCGGTCTTCCGCCACCGGATCTCCGGCCCGCTGATGCGCGGCATGAAGCACATCCCGGTGGACCGCAAGCAGGGCGAGACGGCGTACCAGCACGCCCTGGACTCCCTCAAGTCCGGTGAGATCGTGGGGGTCTTCCCCGAGGCCACGATCTCCCAGTCGTTCACCCTGAAGAGCTTCAAGTCGGGCGCGGCACGGCTCGCCCAGGAGGCCGGCGTCCCACTGATCCCGATGGCCCTGTGGGGCACGCAGCGGCTGTGGACCAAGGGCCAGCCGCGCAACTTCAAGCGCGACCACCTGCCCGTCACCATCCGGGTGGGCGAGCCGGTGGAGGCCCCGCGCGACCAGTACGCGGGCGCCATCACCCGCCGCCTGCGCGACCGCGTCCAGGACCTGCTGGAAGCGGCGCAGCGCGCCTATCCGGCCCGGCCCAAGGACCCGGCCGACACCTGGTGGCTCCCGACCCACCTGGGGGGTACGGCACCCACCCAGGAGCAGCTGAAGGCGGCCGAGGCGGTCTGAGCCTCAGCCCGCCGACTCGGGGGCCCGTACCTCGATACGGGCCCCGGGGCTGAACTTCTCCAGCAGTTCGGCGAGTTCGGCGCCCGCCGCCTCGACGTCGGCGACCGGCATCGGCGCGAGGCTCTCCAGGAGGAAGAGGGCCGAGGTGGTGCCCCCGGTCAGCCGGGTGCGCGGGCCCTGACGCCAGTTCCAGCGGCGGCAGGTGACACCCGCTCCGTCACTCCACACGACCTCGCCGGAGTCCGGGTGCTCGACGGCCTCCTCGCCGGCCGCGACCGTCACGAAGTCCTCCTCCCCCGTGGCCCGCACCAGGCGCATCCCGCCCTGGATGAGGTCGAGGTCCTCGCCGCCGACGGGGATCAGGTGGGCGACGCTGACGGCGTTGTAGAGGTCCACGAGCAGGTTGACGCGGGGCAGACCGCCGTCCGCGAGGGCCCGCCTGGCCAGCGCCTCGGCGGAGTTCCGGGTCCGGTTCGGCTTGGAGCCGAACGCGGTGTAGGCGGCGCGCCAGGCCGCCATGTGCGGATCCTCGTGCGGGGCGCGCCCGTCCAGGCGGGCGGCGAGCCGTCGGGCCGCCTCGTCGAGGAGAGCCGAACTCGCTTCACTGCTCGGGCCGTTGACCAGTCCGTGGGCCTCGATCGCGAGATGCGTGAAGCCGGGCGCGAGCGCGCGCACCTCGTCGGACACGGTGAGCGTGAGAGTCATCTGCATTGCCTCAGAGTGCGGTGGGGAGCGTCTTCCACAGGCCCGGCCGGTCGGGTGCCGCTTTCAACGCGCCGAGCACCGCCGGGTGAGGTTCAGCGTACAGGACCGGATAGTCCATCTCACTGGACTCCGGATCGGGGATCCAGGCCAGCCGCTCGCCGTCGAGGGAGAACCGCGCGTCGACGCCGGGCTTGTTGCCGCGCGGATCCTGCCGGTGCCAGGCTCCGCCGAACCGGACGGCGACCAGTCCGTGCACGACGTGCCCGGTGCCGCCGTCGTCCGTCAGGCGCTGGTAGCACAGGGCCGTGGGGATGTCCTCGGCGCGCAGCAGGGCGGCGAGGGCGTGGGCCTTGGCGTGACAGATGCCGGTGCGCCGCTCCAGTACGTCCGAGGCCCTCCAGGTGACGCGGGGATCGCCGCTGTCGGCCGAGTGCGGGACGGAGTCCCGTACGAACTCGTAGGCGACCCGCGCAAATTCATACGAGTCCGCGGATCCCGAGGCCAGCCGTGCGGCTGTCTCCCTGACCAGCGGATGATGGTGGTCGACGGCCTCATCGGCGGCCAAATAGGCAGACAGGTCGGCGGTGTTCTGGATCAGCTGCATGGGCGCAGAGCATAGGAATGCGACCACCCGAGAGTCAATGACTTTTCAGGTGGCCGCATATCTATGCATCGAGCCGGACTAGCGGGCCATCTCCTCCTTGAGGGCGGCGACGAAGGCGTCCACGTCCTCCTCGGTGGTGTCGAACGCGCACATCCACCGCACGTCCCCGGCGGCCTCGTCCCAGAAGTAGAACCGGAAGCGCTTCTGCAGACGCAGGCTCACGTCGTGCGGGAGCCGCGCGAAGACCCCGTTGGCCTGCACCGGGTAAAGGATCTCAACGCCGTGCACGGCGCGGACGCCCTCGGCGAGCCGCTGGGCCATCTCGTTGGCGTGCCGGGCGTTGCGCAGCCACAGATCCTTCGCCAGCAGCGCCTCCAACTGCACCGACACGAAGCGCATCTTGGAGGCCAGCTGCATGGACAGCTTGCGCAGGTGCTTCATGTGACTGACGGCGTCCTGGTCGATCACCACGACCGCCTCGCCGAACACGGCACCGTTCTTGGTGCCGCCCAGCGAGAGGATGTCGACCCCGACGGCGTTGGTGAACGTACGCATCGGCACGTCCAGGGAGGCCGCCGCGTTGGCTATCCGGGAGCCGTCCAGGTGCACCTTCATGCCGTGCGCGTGGGCGTGCTCGCAGATCGCCCGGATCTCGTCCGGGGTGTAGAGGGTGCCGAGCTCGGTGCTCTGGGTGATCGAGACGACCTGCGGCATCGCGCGGTGCTCGTCCTCCCAGCCGTACGCCTGCCGGTCGATGAGCTCCGGGGTGAGCTTGCCGTCGGGCGTGGGCACGGTGAGCAGCTTGAGGCCGCCCATGCGCTCGGGGGCGCCGCCCTCGTCGACGTTGATGTGGGCGCTCTCGGCGCAGATCACCGCGCCCCAGCGGTCGGTGACCGCCTGGAGCGCGACGACGTTCGCGCCGGTGCCGTTGAAGACCGGGAAGGCCTCCGCGGTCGCGCCGAAGTGGCCGCGGATGATCCGCTGGAGGTTCTCGGTGTACTCGTCCTCGCCGTAGGCCACCTGGTGGCCGCCGTTGGCCAGGGCCAGGGCGGCCAGCACCTCGGGGTGGGTTCCGGCGTAGTTGTCACTGGCGAAGCCGCGGACCTCCGGGTCGTGGTGGCGACGCGCGTCGGTCTTCGGAGGGTTCACGGCTGCTCGGTCAGCCACAGACGGTTTCCGTTCACTTCGGAGGCGGGCCTGCTCCAGACGCCCTCCACGGCCTCGGCCAGGTCCGTGACGTCCGTGAAGCCCGCGAACTTCGCGTTGGGTCGCTCGGCGCGCATCGCGTCGTGCACCAACGCCTTCACCACCAGGATCGCAGCAGCGGACTTCGGGCCCGCCTCGCCCCCGGCCTT
The DNA here is from genome assembly GCF_042897315.1 of Streptomyces sp. NPDC001068. Classification (NCBI taxonomy): domain Bacteria; kingdom Bacillati; phylum Actinomycetota; class Actinomycetes; order Kitasatosporales; family Streptomycetaceae; genus Streptomyces; species Streptomyces sp. NPDC001068. The sequence continues at coordinate 374,345 of NZ_JBIAYD010000009.1, forward strand.
GCGGAAGCCGTCGGCCATGGCGAGGGTCCAGGCCTCGGCCGCCGCCTTGGCGGCCGAGTACGCGGCGTTCCCGGCGGTGGGCCGGGACGCGCCGGACGCGCTGATCAGCAGGTACCGTCCCCGGTCGCTGCGCTGCAGACCGTCGTAGAAGGCCAGGGAGGTGTGCTGCACGGTGCGGATCAGCAGCTTCTCCAGCAGGTCCCAGTCGGCCAGGTCGGTCTCGGCGAAGTTGGCGCTGCCGCGCCAGCCGCCGACCAGGTGGACCAGGCCGTCGACCCGGCCGTGGTCCTTCTCGATGCGGTCGGCCCAGGCCCGGGTCGACTCCAGGTCGAGCAGGTCGACCGTCTCGCCAGTGACCACGGCGCCGCCGCCCGCGTAGCGGGCCGCGTCCACCGCCTCGGCCAGGCGCTCGGGGTTGTTGTCGGCGCCGACCACGGTCGCGCCCGCCTCCGCGAGCCTGACCAGGGTGGCGTGCCCGGCGGGTCCGCCCGCCCCGGCCACCGCGATCACCGCACCACTGAGAGACCCGTTGCCCGCCATGTGCTTCCCCTCTTGAGTAGTGTTCCGAAGACGGTCGCTCACGCGGCGACCGGCTCGGCGCTGTCCGCCGTGATGCCCTTGGTCTCGGCGATCACGTTCTTCAGCTTCTTGGACAGGGCCTCGTAGAACATGCTCAGCGGAAACTCGTCCGGAAGCACGTCGTCCACGAGCTTGCGCGGCGGCAGGCTCAGGTCGAGGGCGTCGGGCCCCTTGGCCCACTTCGAGCCGGGGTGCGGGGCGAGGTAGGTGGCGACCAGGTCGTAGCCGGCGAACCAGTGGACGAGCTTCGGGCGGTCGATGCCGTCCTTGTACAGCTTCTCGATCTCGCCGCACAGCTGGTTGGTGACCTGCGGGGCACGCTCCCAGTCGATGGAGAGCCTGTTGTCGGTCCAGCGGACCACGTCGTGCTTGTGCAGGTAGGCGAAGAGCAGCTGGCCGCCGAGCCCGTCGTAGTTGCGCACCCGGTCGCCGGTGACCGGGAAGCGGAACATCCGGTCGAAGAGCACCGCGTACTGCACGTCACGGGCCTGCGGGACGCCGTCGGCCGCCAGCTTCACGGCCTCCTTGAAGGCGGTGAGGTCGCAGCGCAGCTCCTCCAGGCCGTACATCCAGAACGGCTGGCGCTGCTTGATCATGAACGGGTCGAACGGCAGGTCGCCGTGGCTGTGGGTGCGGTCGTGGACCATGTCCCAGAGCACGAAGGCCTCCTCGCAGCGCTTCTGGTCGTGGACCATGGCGGCGATGTCCTCGGGCAGCTCCAGGCCGAGTATGCCGACCGCCGCGTCGGTGACCCGGCGGAACCGGGCGGCCTCGCGGTCGCAGAAGATACCGCCCCAGGAGAATCGTTCCGGCGCTTCGCGCACGGCGATGGTCTCGGGGAAGAGGACGGCGGAGTTGGTGTCGTAGCCGGCCGTGAAGTCCTCGAAGGTGATGCCGCAGAACAGCGGGTTGTCGTACCGGGTGCGCTCCAGCTCGGCCAGCCACTCCGGCCAGACCATGCGCAGCACGACCGCCTCCAGGTTGCGGTCCGGGTTGCCGTTCTGGGTGTACATCGGGAAGACGACCAGGTGCTGGAGGCCGTGCGCGCGGCTCGCGGCGGGCTGGAAGGCCAGCAGCGAGTCGAGGAAGTCGGGCACCTGGAAGCCGCCGACCGCCCAGCGCCGCAGGTCGGTCACGAGGGCCCGGTGGTAGTCGGCGTCGTGCGGGAGCAGCGGGGACAGCTCCTCGACGGCGGCGATCACGGTGTCCACGGCCCGCTCCGCGTCGGCGCGCGCCGGGGCGTCCTCGGCGCCGAAATCGATCGACCCGTCCTTGGCCTGCCATGGCCGGATCCGCTCCACACCATCCTTGAGCACGGGCCATGCAGGGTGCTCGACCACCCTGGTCACGGGAGAAACCTGCTCCTCCGAACCCACCTGCACAAGAATTTCCGTCATGACCCATCCTCCACGGGTGTACCTCGCGTATGGACACCGTATGCGTACGGGCTTTCTCCCAGCAAGAGGGCTCTCGGGAAATTATCCTGCGGCATCGCATCTTCACCGCGCTTTTTCCTGTCTGAAACCGTGAAGGCGCTCACATTCACCACGATCTGTGACGGGGCGTCAGCTCCCGGGCAGCGCATGGATCCGGCCGGTCAATGCGCGGCGCAACGCGCCCACCCCCGGGTGACCGCCAACAGGGGCACAGGGCAGGCGCCGCGCGCCCGGCGCACCAATCCCCCGCGTACGCAGGGGGTTCATCGCGACGGGCGGCCGTTAGGCTGCGCCCAGCCGCGTGGACAGCGACGTCCCGTCGTACGGTCCGCGCGCGTGCATCCCCCGCCGCCGTCGACGGAAGCGAGTTGAATCTTGAACTTCCTTACCATCGGTCACCGCGGAGTCATGGGCGTCGAGCCCGAGAACACCCTCCGTTCCTTCGTCGCCGCCCAGCAGGCCGGCCTCGACCTGATCGAACTCGATCTGCACCTGAGCAAGGACGGCGCCCTGGTCGTCATGCACGACGCGGAGGTCGACCGCACGACCGACGGCACCGGCCCGATCGCCGAGAAGACCCTGGAGGAGCTGCGCACCCTGGACGCGGGCCGCGGCGAGCGGGTGCCGCTGTTCGAGGAGGTCCTGGACGCGGTGCAGGCCCCCCTGCAGGCCGAGATCAAGGACGTCGCGGCGGCCCGCGCGCTGGCCGACCTGATGCAGCGGCGGGATCTGGTGTCCCGGGTGGAGGTGTCGTCCTTCCACGACGAGGCCGTCGCCGAGATCGGCCGGCTGGTGCCGGGCGTGCGGACCGCGCTGATCGCCAGCCGCTTCGGCACCGACGTGGTGGAGCGGGCCAGGGAGGCCGGGGCGGCGACGCTCTGCCTCAACATCCGGCGGCTGACCCTGGAGGTCGTCGAGCACGCCCGCAAGGCGGACCTGAAGGTGATCGGCTGGGTGGTGAACACCCAGGACGACCTGCGTCTGGTGCGGGCGCTCCAGCTGGACGGCGCGACGACCGACTACCCGGAGATCAAACGCACCGCCCGCTTCACCGCGTGAGCCGTCACACCAGCGGCTTGACCAGCAGCTCGAACTGCAGGTCGGCACGCTGGGGGATGCCGAAGCGCTCGTCGCCGTACGGGAACGGCGTCATCCTTCCCGTACGGCGGTAGCCGCGCCGCTCGTACCAGGCGATCAGGTCCTCGCGCACGGAGATCACCGTCATGTGCATCTCCGTGGCGCCCCATTCCCGGCGGGCCCGGCGCTCCGCCTCGGCGATGACCGCCTTGCCGAGGCCCGCGCCCTGGAATGCGGGGCTGACCGCGAACATGCCGAAGTAGGCGTGGGTGCCGCGGTGCTCCAGCTGGCAGCAGGCGACCATCCGGCCGTCGCGCTCGACCGTGAGCAGCTTGCCGTCCGGCGCCTTGACGACCTCCAGGACGCCCTCCGGGTCGGTCCGCTGCCCCTCCAGGATGTCCGCCTCCGTGGTCCAGCCGGCCCGGCTGGCGTCGCCCCGGTAGGCCGACTCGATCAGCGCGACCAGCGCGTCCACGTCGGCGTCGGTGGCGTCGCGGAAGGTCAGTCCGGCGGCGGCGTTCTCCATGGGCGGTCTCCCGGTCTCGGTCACACTGAGCGGGCATGAGCCTAGCGCCGCGTCCGGCCGACGGTTCGGGGGCGTCGGGGGCGCGGGGAGGGCGGTCGGGCGGGGCGTCCGGCGCGGCGGCTCGGGATCCCGGTGCCGGGCTCGGGCGCGGGAGGCGGGGTGGGGGCGCCGCGGAACGTTACGCTCCGGTCGCATGGTGCATGTGGTGAGCAGCCGTACCCTTCTCCGTCCCGCCGACCCCGAGCGCTCCCGTGCCTTCTACGGCGAGCAGCTCGGTCTCGCCGTCTACCGCGAGTTCGGCACCGGTCCCGAGCGCGGCACGGTGTACTTCCTCGGCGGCGGTTTCCTGGAGGTCTCCGGGCGGGCGGACGCCCCCGCCTCCCCCGCGGTGCAGCTGTGGCTGCAGGTGGCGGACGCCGGCGCGGCGCACGGGGAACTGGTGGCCAAGGGCGTCGAGATCGTGCGTCCGCCGGTGAAGGAGCCGTGGGGCCTGATCGAGATGTGGATCGCGGACCCGGACGGTATCCGGATCGTGCTGGTCGAGGTGCCGGCCGACCATCCGATCCGGTACCGGCCGGGGGTCTGAGGGCGCGCCCGGGTCCGATCGCCGCTGTCAGTGGCGGGGTCTAGCGTTCGCAGGAGAGACCACACGAGGAGCGGCCATGGATTTCGACAAGCCGGTTGCGGGCGGGCCCTGCTGGACGGAGCTGGGAACCGACGACCTGGAGAGCGCCAAGGGGTTCTACGCGGAGCTGTTCGGCTGGCGTCCGGAGACCGATCCCCGGCAGGAGGCCGGCTGCTACACCGTGGCGCATCTCGGGGACGCGGCGGTCGCGGCCATCAGCCGGCTCTACCAGGAGTCCCAGCCGGTCGCGTGGAACGTGTCGTTCGCGGTGCCCGACGCGGACGCGGCCGCGCGGCTGGTGGAGGAGGCGGGCGGCACCGTGGTCGTCGGCCCGATGGACATCTTCGACGCGGGCCGCTTCGCGGTCGCCCTCGATCCCACCGGTGCCGCCTTCCAGATGTGGGAGGCGCGGGCCTTCCCCGGTGCCGGACTGCTCAACGCGCCCGGAGCGCTGGGCTGGGTGGAGCTGGCGACCCGGGACACCGGGCGGGCCACGGACTTCTACACCACCGTCTTCGGCTGGAACGCCGAGTCCTCCGAGTGGTACACGGAGTTCGCCGTGGGCGGGCAGCAGTTCGGCGGGATGGCCGACATGGGCGACCGGTTCCCGCCCGAGGCGCCGCCGCACTGGCTGCCGTACTTCGCGGTGGAGGACGTGGACACCGCGGCCGCGGCGGCGGTCGCGGCGGGCGGGACCGTGCGGACGGCCCCGATGACGGTGCCGGACGGTCAGCGCATCGCCGTGCTCGCCGATCCGCGGGGCGCGGCGTTCGGCGTCTTCCGCCCGGGACGCCACGGCTGAGTCCGAGCGCCGCGGCACCTCGTGGCATCCGCCGCGGTCAGGCCCGCAGCGCGCCCATCCTGCCCTCGAGGCGTCCCAGCAGCTCGGCGAGCAGACCCGCCAGTTCGCCCTGTCCGTCGGGGGCGAGGACGGACAGCACCGCCGTCTCGTAGGCGAGTTGCTCGGGCAGGATGGCGTCGACCAGTTCGCGCCCGGTGTCGGTGAGCCGGAGATGGGCCACCCGCCGGTCCCGGGAGTCGCCCCGCCGCTCGACCAGGCCCCGCTCGCTGAGCTGCTTGAGCCGCTTGGTGACGGCGGCGCCGGAGGAGAAGGTCTCCTTGGCCAGCTCGCTCGGGGTGAGTTCATGGCCGGTGCGGCGCAGCGCGCCGAGCAGGTCGAACTCGGGACGGCTGAGACCCGCCCTGCGCAGCGGCGCGTCCTCGGCCTGCTGGAGGAGGGCGGCGCAGCGGTTGATCCGGCCGATGACCTCCATGGGTCCGGTGTCCAGCTGGGGGTGGACGGCCCGCCACTGCCGGACGACCCCGGCGACCGTGTCCGCTCTGCCCTCGCCCCCGTCCGGGTCGCCGTCGGCCGCCGGTCGTCCGTTGGTCGCCGTCATGGCCGTACGTCCTCCGTAGTCCTCGTGCCGTCCAAGGAGTGCGGTCCCTGGCGTCGTACCGTCGCCGCGAGCGTACGGTGTCCGGACTGCTCGGCGAGCACGACCCGCTCCTCGGGCAGCGCGCCCCGCCACCACTCGCCGGACGCGGCGTCGGCCGTGGCGCGCAGTTCGGCGAGGGCCGCGGACAGGGCACGGCGGGCGGCCTCGAGCGCGCGCGGGTCCGGGTGCGGCTCGGCCAGCAGCCGGGCGGTGTCCTCCCGGACCCGCTCGACGGCGGCCAGGGCCTGTTCGATGCGGTCGCCGGCCCGCCGGTCGGTGACCACGACGGCGGCGGCGAAGCCGACGAGCGCGCCGACCAGGGTGTCCAGGACCCGTTCGGTGATCAGCCGCCCGGAGTCCTGGGTGCGGGCGAACTCGGTGATGAGCAGCGCCATCGGGGTGACGCAGACGCTGCCGAGCCAGTAGTTGCGGCCGATCAGCGCCTCGGCGCCGAAGTTGAGGGCGAGGCAGCTCGACACCAGCACGGCCGGGTGCAGGTGCGCCAGGGGTGCGAGGGCGGCGAAGACCAGGACGCCGATGAGGTTGCCGACGACGCGCTGGACGCCCCGGCTCCAGGTCAGGGTGGTGTTCGCCTGGTAGAGGGAGGCGGCGGTGACCAGCGCCCAGTACGGGCGGCCGACACCGAGGGCCAGGGCGGCGTACCCGGCGAGGGCGCAGCCGAGCGCGGTACGGGCGGCGAGCGGCCCGAGCGGGCCGAGCCGGCGCCAGGGCGGACGGGGCGCCGCGGCACGTTCGGCGTCGACGCCGAGAAGGTCGTCGGCGGCGCCGGCCACCCGCGGGACGCGTCCGGTGCCGCGCAGCCGGTGTGCCCAGTCGCGCAGCCGTCCGGGGTCGGTGTCGGCGGGGGCGGCGAGGGCGACCTCGGCGCGGACGACGAGGTGTTCGAGGGCTCGGCGGGTGCGGTCGGTGCGGGCACCGGTGGCGAACAGGGACTGCCAGGCCGCCTGCACGGCCGCCGCCGCGGCGGCCCGGACCCGGTCGTGGCCCTCCCCGGTGCCGCGGGTGTCCGCGTAGGCGGCGGTGGCGTTCAGCGCCCGGGCGGTGGCCCGGCGTTCCGGACCGTGCGGGCGCAGCAGTCCGGGTGCCATGCCGACCAGCCAGGCCCAGCCCCCCGCGAGCAGGGCGAGTCCGACGTGGGCGGGCACCTCGCCGAGCGTCTGCGGGGCGAACAGCGAGGCGGAGCCGATGAAGGTGAGGACCACGTTCCCGGGCGGCCCGACCCGGGTCGCGTCGCACAGCACCTTGTGTGCCGCGGCCATCAGGGCGCCGACGGTGACCAGCACGACCGCGTTCGCGGTGAGCGAGGCGGCGAGCAGGGCGACGGCGAGGCCGGCGGTCATGCCGAGCACGACCAGGGCCAGCGTGCGGGCACGGGCCGGGTAGGGGCGGTTGTGGCCGTAGAGGGCGCACAGCGATCCGGCCATGGTGTACATCGCCAGGTCGAGGCGGCCCAGCGCCAGCAGGGCCAGGTTGGGCGGAGCGACCGCGGCGACCACGCTGAGGGCGGGCTTGAACCAGATGTCGGAGGGCCGGCCGAGGCGCAGGGCGCCGGCGAGGGGCAGACGTCGGGAGGTCGGGGTCGCAGTGCTCATACCATCAATTTAACATGTGTTTTACTCGTGAAATACTCTCGAACATGCCGCACGGACGCACGTCCGATACCGTTCGAACAGGCCGCCCTCACCTGCTGTGCTCCGCCGAGTGCTCCCCGTGTACACCCTTGCGCTCGCGTGCGCGCCCGGTGGGCGGGGCATCGCATCCCTCGATGCGACGTCGAGCGGGGAGGTGCGCGTGCACGGACCGGCTTCGCCCGGCTGGCTGCTGGTCGCGCTGTGCGCGGCGACCGGGGCCTACTGCCTGCTGCGGATGCGCAGCAGCGTCGAGGCACAGCGGCGGGCCGCGGGCGGCGAGGCACTGATGGGGTTCGGCATGGCCGCGATGGCCGTGCCCGCGACCGTCTTCACTCCGCCGGCGTGGGCATGGCCGCTGTACGCGGCGGTGTTCGGCGCGGCCGCGCTGCGCGCCCTGTGGAGCGCCCGTGACAGCGCGCACCATCTGCACCACCTGGTGGGCACGGCGGCGATGGTCTACATGGCGGTCGCGATGGCGGCCTCCCCAGGCGGACATCACCACGGCGGCGCCGGAGTCCCGGCGGTGACCGGGCTGTTGCTCGTCTACTTCACCGGCTATGTCCTGCTGTCCGGGGCCCGTCTGGTTCCGGTCGCGGTGGCGGCGCCCGGCAGCGGGCCGGCCGGCCGGTGGGGCGACCGGCCCGAACTGGCGCGGGCCTGCCGGTTGTCGATGGGCATCGGGATGGTGGCCATGCTGTTGGGACTCTGAACCGGGCCACAGCACACGGGGCACACGCGTTGCCTGCGTCACTTTGACGCAAGGGAACGTATCCTGAGCGGCCCCTCGCTCATAGGCTGCCGGTCATGACGGTCCCCGTGGCACTGCTGCTGCTCGGCATCCTGACGGCCGTGGCCGGCCCCCGACTGCTCGCCCGGGCCGACTGGACGGACCGGGAGCCGGTGGTCGCCCTGTGGGTGTGGCAGTGCGTGGTGGCGGCCGTCCTGCTGTGCTGCGCGCTGTCGATGACGCTGAGCGCGGCGGCGGCCTGGGAGGTGGCGCGAGGGCACCTGTTCGCCAGCGCCCCGCACGGGGTGGCGGACGCCTACCCGCTCGCGGCGACCGGCTCCTGGGCGGCGGTGACCGCGGTGACCCTCGCCTGCGCCGGACTGTGGAGCGGCGCGATGCTGGTGCGCGAGATCGCCGGGGCCAGGGCCGGCCGCCGCCGACGGAGGGCCGAACTCCGGCTTCGGGCGCCGCTGTTGCCCGGCGAGGAGGGGTCCGCCGACCGTCTCGTGGTACTCGAGGGGGAACGCTCCGACGCCTGGTGGCTGCCCGGCGCGCCGCCCCGACTCGTCGTGACCACGGCCGCGTTGCGCCGGCTGAAGGGGCGGCAACTGGACGCGGTGCTCGCCCACGAACAGGGGCACGCCCAGGCCCGGCACGACTGGCTGCTGCACTGCTCGGCCGCGCTGGCCGGCGGCTTTCCGCAGATCCCGGTGTTCGCGGCGTTCCGCGACGAGATGCACCGGCTGGTCGAACTGGCCGCCGACGACATGGCCTCCCGGCGGCACGGCCGGCTCACCACCGCGCTCGCCCTGGTCGAACTCAACGAGGACCGGGGCGTGTTCGGTCCCGGCCCGGCCGGCCACGCACATCTCCCGCAGCGCGTCGACCGGTTGCTCGCCGCTCCGGACCGGCTCCCCGCCAGGCACCGGCTGCGGCTGACGGCGACCGCCGCGCTGGTCCCCGTGGTCCCGGTACTGGTCGCACTCGTGCCCGGACTGCGCGCGCTCGGCTAGTGCTGTGACCGGAAAGGTTTGCCGGAAGGCTTGCGGCGTCCGGTGCGGTGCATCGCAAGGCGGAGCATCGCCCGCGTACTGGATGTACTCGGGTGGTGCGACAACGCGGCGAGGTGCCGTGCCGGGCGTCGCGAGCCGGTGAACCTTTCCGGTCGCAGCACTAGTAGGACTCCGTTAGGTCTTCCTCTCGGTCCTGTTCGGGAGCATGTTGGAGGTGTGGACGCACATGAAGTGAACCGGGCTCGGGCCAAGTTGGCGTTATTCGTGGCTGACGTGTTCGCGTCGGTGCCGCGCAAGGACCAGCGGGCGAAGGGTGACTGCTATCTGCGGGGGCTGATGCTGGACGGGCGCCGCAAGTCCATTCAGGCCATGGCAGAGCGGTTGCCGGACGGCAACGAGCAGAACCTGCAGCAGTTCGTGAACCAGTCGACCTGGGATCCGGTGTTGGTGCGGCAGCGGATCGCGCAGCGGATGGTGCCGCAGATCGGCCCGGACGCGTGGGCGGTCGATGACGTGTCCTTTCCCAAGGGCGGGAAGATGTCGGTCGCGGTCGCGCCTCAGTACTGCGGAGCACTGGGCAAGCAGGCCAACTGCCAGGTCGCGGTGAGCGTGCACGCGGTCTCCGACACCGCGTCCTGTCCGTTGCAGTGGCGGTTGTTCGTGCCCCAGGAGTGGGCGGCCGATGCCGTCCGTCGGCGCAAGACGGGGATCCCCGAGGAGGTCGGGCACCGGGAGAAGTGGCGCCTGGCGTTGGACGTCCTGGACGAACTGGCCGGATGGGGCCTTGTCCCGCCGGTGCTGGTGGCCGACGCCGGTTACGGGCAGAACGCCGACTTCCGCGACGGGCTGGAGCGTCGGGGCGTCGACTATGTCGTCGCCGTCCGCTCGGATGTGACCGCCCACCCGCACGACGCTCAGCCCACCGCCCCGGCGTGGTCGGGCAACGGCCGCAAGCCGCAGCCCCGCTACCGCGACAAGCCGTCCTCGGTGGCCGCGCTGGCGGCCGGCCAGGGCCGGCAGGCCTTCACCGAGGTGACCTGGCGGGAAGGCTCCCGTGGACCCATGCGCTCACACTTCCTGGCACTGCGGGTGCGGCCGGCCGGAGTCAGGGCCCGCCGCCTGGCGCAGGCCGCCGCCACCGCGCGGGACGGCTGCTGGGACGGTGTCCTGCCCGAGGTGACGCTGCTGGTCGAATGGCCCGCCGACGCGGAGGCACCCACCGACTACTGGTTGTCCAACCTGCCCGCCGACGCCCAGATCGCCGAACTGGTCCGCCTGGCCAAGATCCGCTGGCGGATCGAGCACGACTACCGGGAACTCAAGCACGGCCTCGGCCTGGACCACTTCGAGGGACGTTCCTGGAACGGCTGGCATCACCACGTCACCCTGGTCACCGCCGCCCACGCGTTCCTCACCGAACAGCGCCTGGCCCCAAAAGCCGATACACCGGACTCACCCTCTACCAGATCCTCGACGCCATCCAGGACCTGCTGAACTGCTGGACCGGCACCTGCACCACCTGCCACCGCCCCCTGCCCAGAACATCCCCCACCAGCCAGAACCCAAGAGCCAGAGCAACCTAACGGAGTTCTACTAGCACTCTCAGCGGAAGGGGACGAACAGCACCCTCTCCGGAAGGGGAATTGCCCTGCGGGCAATGATTCGGCAAAGATCGCGTCATGCCTCCCCCGCCCGGCGATCGTCCTGCCCCGCTCCTCGCGACCGCCGTCCTCGCCCTCTCCTCGGCGCTGCTGCTCGCCCTCGTCGCCGGCGAGTGGCCCCCACTGGTCGCCCTGGACCGGGACGTCGCCGACACCGCCCACCGCTGGGCCGCCGCGGACCACGGCACCACCCACGTGCTGCGCATCCTGACGGACTGGGTGTGGGACCCGCTGACCATGCGGCTGCTGTGCGCGGGGGTGGCGGTGTGGCTGGTGTGGCGGCACTCGGCGTGGTGGACCGCCCTGTGGCTGGCCGCCACCTGTGCGCTCGGCACCGTCGCCCAGCATTCCCTGAAGGCCGCCGTCGGCCGCCCGCGTCCGGAGTGGCACGACCCGGTCGACTCCGCCCCCTACCCGGCCTTCCCGTCCGGGCACACCATGACGGCCACCGTGGTCTGCGGCCTGCTGCTGTGGCTGCTGCACCGTTGCGGCACCGGCCGGGCGCTGCGGCGTACGGCTCTGGCCGCGGCCGGTGTCTCGGTCGTCGGCGCCGGCCTGACCCGGGTGTGGCTGGGCGTCCACTGGCCCTCGGACGTCCTCGGCGGCTGGCTGCTCGGGGCCCTGGTGGTGGCGCTGGCGGTGCTGGCGTACGAGTGGTCCCCGGCGACCGCCGTACGCCGGGTGGCGGGCCGGTAGAGTCCGCCGCATGGCTGCCGTGCTCTTCGACTTCTCCGGGACGCTCTTCCGCATCGAGTCCACCGAGTCCTGGCTGCGGGCGGTGCTCGCCGGGGCCGGAGCGGAGTCCGCGGCGCGGCTCACCGAGGCCGAGGTGGTCACGGCCGCCCGGGCGCTGGAGCTGGCCGGGGCGCAGCCCGGCGGGGCGAACCCGGTGGAGCTGCCCGCGGAACTCGCCGGGTTGTGGGCGGTACGCGACCAGAGCGCCGAACAGCACCGGGCCGCCTACACCGGGCTGTCCCGCCGGGTGCCGCTGCCGGACCCGGCCCTGCACGACGCGCTGTACGAGCGGCACATGGTCCCGGAGGCGTGGGCGCCCTACCCGGACGCCGCCGAGGTCCTGCGGACGCTGCGCGCGCAGGGGATCGGGGTCGGCGTGATCAGCAACATCGGCTGGGACCCGCGCCCGGTCTTCCGCGCCCACGGGCTCGACGCCCATGTGGACGCGTACGTCCTGTCGTACGAGCACGGGGTGCAGAAGCCGGATCCGCGGCTCTTCGGGGTCGCGCTGGAGGCGCTCGGGGCCGCGCCCGCCGAGACGCTGATGGTCGGGGACAGCAGGCCGGCCGACGGTGGCGCGGCGGCGCTGGGCTGCCGGGTGCACTTCGTGGACCACCTGCCGGTGGCCGAACGGCCGGACGCCCTGCTGCCGGTGCTCGACCTGATGGGCGTGGCCCGCCGACGGGTCACGCCCACACAGGCCTGACCTGCGTGCGCCGCCCGTCCGAGACGCTCCCCCGTGTCGCCCCGGACGGACGGCAGCACTGAACAAGGCCCGCGCAGGGCGGTGCCCACTGCGTCGATTATAGTTGGCTGGCAGCCAGTCAACGCAGGAGTCCAGCATGTCCCCTCGCAGCGCCTCGGTCAATGAAGAGTTGCGCAGGCGTTCCCGGGAGCGGCTGCTGCAGGCCGCTGTCGAACTGGTCGACGAGCACGGCTTCGAGGCCACCACCCTGGGCGCCATCGCCGACCGGGCCGGGTCCGCGCGCGGACTGGTGTCGTACTACTTCCCCGGCAAGCGCCAGCTGGTGCAGTCCGCCGTACACCGGCTGATGCACCGCACGCTCGAGGAGGGACTGGAGCGCGAGCCGCACACGGAGGACGGCCGGGAGCGGCTGGCCCGGGCGATCGACGCCATCCTGGGTCTCACCCGCGACCGGCCGGTGCTGATGCGCCAGCACATGGCGGGGCTGCTGCAGGCGGAGGGCTTCGTGCAGTGCCCGGAGCAGCGCCGGCTCTCGGAGCTGCTCGGCGACACCGTCGCCCGCTACGGCTCGCAGAACGTCACGGCCGACTACCCGATGCTGCGAGCCCTGCTGATGGGTGCGGTGTACGCGGCGCTGGTGCCGGGGGTGCCGATGCCGATCCCGGTGCTGCGGGAGGAGTTGTTCGAGCGCTACGGGCTCGACTGGGAGATGGGGACTCCCCCGGGGTCCGCGCCCGCGGCGGAGCCGCAGGAACTGTCGCGGTTCTTCGCCACCGAGGACCGGTCGGGGTCCGCGTGACCGCCCTGGTCAGCGCCGTGCGTGGCGGGGCGTCAGGAAGCCCGCGTCGCGTGCCTGGGCGATGAGCCGCAGCGAGCGCCGGCGGCTGTGCCCGGTCGCCCACATCACGGCGAGGACGGGGTCGGCGCCCTCCTCCTGAGCGGCCCGGTACTTCTGGGCGACCAGCCACCGCCCCTCGATCCCCCGCGGCCAGGCCGGCCGGGCACGCCGAGCGCCGACACCACCCCCGGCGTCCCCTTCCGCGCTCCCGGCGCCCTCCTCCGCGGCGCCCGTGTCCTCCGCGCCGCCCGCGCCGCCCATGTGCTCGTCGAGATCCTCGCCGGCCGGTTCCTCGTCCGCGTAGGACTCCATCCCGCACGCCCTGAACAGCGGCTCCTCGATCCAGTCGGCGAGCGCCGTCAGATCGGCCAGGGACAGCGCGGGCCGGGCCTTGACGTCCTCGATCGACACCCGGCCCGCGGCCACCACGGCGAGGGCGTCGACCTGGGCGCCGTCCCCGAAGGCCAGCCTGACCTGGAACCAGGACGTGGCCCCCGTGTGCTCCTGCACCTCCCAGGCCGGCGACACGGAGACCGTGCCGTCCTCCGCGCACCGATCAGAAAGATTAAGAAAGGATGCTTCTAGCACACACGAAACGTAACCGCATGATCACACTCCATACGCGCGGACACGCGTCCGCTTCACCCCAGCGGCCTCTGTCGAGGCGGTCGTGCCGGTGGGATGCTGGAGCGACCAGCTCCTCGGGCAAGGAGTCCCCCGTGTTGCGTGTCGCCGTCGTCGGCTCCGGGCCGAGCGGGTGCTATACCGCGCAGAACCTCGTACAGCTCGATCCCACGGTGGCCGTGGACGTGCTGGACCGGCTGCCGTGCCCGTACGGGCTGGTGCGGTACGGGGTCGCCCCGGACCACGAGAAGATCAAGTCGCTCCAGGGCAACCTGCGCACGGTCCTCGAACACGAGCGGGTGCGGTTCCTCGGCGGGGTCCGGATCGGCGGCGGCCCCGGCGAGCTCCCGGTGGAGCGGTTGCGCGAGCTGTATCACGCGGTGGTGTTCTGCGTGGGCGCGGCGGGCGACCGGCGGCTCGGGATCCCGGGCGAGGAGTTGCCGGGCAGCTGGTCGGCCACCGAGTTCGTGTCCTGGTACAGCGCGCATCCGGACGCGATCGACGCGGGTTTCGTGCGGGACGCCCGCTCGGCGGTGGTGATCGGCGTCGGCAACGTCGCGGTGGACGTGGCGCGCATGCTGGCCCGGGGCGTGGCGGAGCTGAGCCCGACCGACATGCCGCAGGCGGCGCTGACCGCGCTGGCGGCGAGCCGGATAAGAGAGGTCCACGTGGTGGGCAGGCGCGGCCCGTCCCAGGCCCGCTTCACCACCAGGGAGCTGCGCGAGCTGACGACCCTCCCGGACACCGAGGTCCGGGTGGACCCGGCGGAGCTGGCGCTCGACCCGGACTGCGCCGACCCGTCCGCGCTGCCCACCGCGCAGCGCCGCAACGTGGAGGTGCTGCGCGGCCTCGCCGAGGGCGGCACCGGCGGCGCCGAGCGCCGCATCTGGCTGCGGTTCTTCCTGCGCCCGGTCGAACTGCTCGCGGACGGCGGACGGGTCGGCGCGGTGCGCTTCGAGCGGACCGAGCCGGACGGGCAGGGCGGGGTGCGCGGCACCGGCCGGTACGAGACCCTCGACGCGCAGCTGGTGCTGCGTTCGGTGGGCTACCGCGGACTGCCGCTGACCGGGCTCCCGTTCGACGCGGCGACCGGCACCGTGCCCCATGCGGCCGGCCGGGTCCTGCACGGTCGGGCCTCCGGCCCGGGCGACTACGTGGCCGGCTGGATCAAGCGCGGCCCGACCGGCGTCATCGGCACCAACCGGCCCGACGCGAAGGAGACGGTGACGTCGCTGCTCGCGGACGCGCCCACGCTGCTCGGCAGAACGGTCCCGGAGGATCCGGTCGTCGCACTGCGCGCGCTGGGCGTCAGGCCCGTCGAGTGGCCCGGGTGGCAGGCGATCGAGCGGGCGGAGGCGGCGCTCGGTGCCCGCCTCGGACGCGGTGTGGTCAAACTGGCCGACTGGGACGCCCTGCTGACGGCGGCGCATTCCGGGGCGTAGCGCGGTCGACCGCGGGCGGGCAAACGGGCGGGACACGTGTCGGCAACGCCACGGCAATCAACGAACTGTGCACACCGTCTACGGTCTCGTCGTGACCGGATGTCGTCCCCGCCGCGCTCTGGAGTCCCCGTGTCCGCCACCCCCGCCCCCGCCCCCTCCCCCGTCCATCCCGTCGACGAGGTGCCGCCGCTGCGGGAACTGGCCGCCTACGGTCTGCAGCACGTCCTCGCGATGTACGCGGGAGCCGTCGCCGTTCCGCTGATCGTGGGCGGTGCGCTGCGGCTGTCGCCCGCCGACCTGGCGTATCTGATCACCGCCGACCTGCTGGTGTGCGGGGTCGCGACGCTCATCCAGTGCGTCGGGTTCTGGCGCTTCGGCGTCCGGCTGCCCATCATGCAGGGCTGCACGTTCGCCGCGGTGTCGCCGATGGTCCTCATCGGTACGACGGGCGGTGGACTCCCCGCGATCTACGGCTCGGTGATCGTCGCGGGTCTGGCGATCACGCTCCTCGCGCCGGTCTTCGGCAGGCTGCTGCGCTTCTTCCCGCCGCTGGTCACCGGCACGGTGATCCTGATCATCGGGGTCTCGCTGCTGCCGGTCGCGGGCAACTGGGCGGCGGGCGGCGCCGGCGCGAAGGACTTCGGGCAGCCGCGGAACCTGGCGCTGGCGGCCTTCGTGCTCGCGGTGGTCGTCGGCGTCCAGCGGTTCGCGCCGGCGGCCCTCGCCCGGATCGCGGTCCTGATCGGCATCGCGGTCGGGCTGGCGGTGGCGGTGCCCTTCGGGTTCACGGACTTCGGCGGGGTCGGCGACGCGGACTGGCTGGGCGTCAGCACGCCGTTCCACTTCGGGACGCCGGCCTTCCGGGCGTCCGCGGTCGTCTCCATGCTGGTGGTGGCCCTGGTCACCATGACGGAGACGACCGGTGACCTGATCGCGGTCGGCGAGCTGACCGGCCGGCGGGTCGAGCCGCGCGCCCTGTCCGACGGTCTGCGCGCCGACGGTCTGTCGACCGTCCTCGGCGGCGTCTTCAACACGTTCCCCTACACGGCGTACGCGCAGAACGTGGGTCTGGTCGGCCTGACCCGGGTGCGCAGCCGGTGGGTGGTGGCGGCGGCCGGCGGCATCCTGGTGCTGCTCGGCCTGCTGCCCAAGCTGGGCGCGGTGGTCGCGGCCGTACCGGCCCCGGTGCTCGGCGGTGCGGGTCTGGTGATGTTCGGGACGGTCGCGGCGAGCGGTCTGCGCACCCTCGCCGCCGTCGACCTCACCGGCAACCACAACCTGACGGTGGTGGCCGTCTCGGTGGCGGTCGGGGTGCTGCCGATGGGGGTGCCGACGGTCTACGCGAAGTTCCCCGACTGGTTCCAGACGGTGATGAACAGCGGCATCAGCGCGGGCTGCCTCACCGCGATCGCCCTGAACCTGCTCTTCAACCACCTGCCGGCGAAGGCGGGACCGGCCCCGGAGAACGCGCTGGCCGGAGCCGGACCCGTCTGATCAGCTGCCGCCGGGGCCCACCGGCACCGGCGGCTGATCCGGCCAGGCGAGCGCGTACCGGGGATCGCCGCCGCGGCTCAGCCGCGCGAAGCGCAGGAGTTCGCGGACGATGCCCGCGTTGCCCATCGCCCAGCCGGTGCGCGGTTCGAGGTCGCCCGCGTCGGCCAGGTGGTCGAAGTTGGACCAGCGGGCGCCGGCCGCGTCCCGGATCGCCCGGGCGGCGAGGTCGGCGACGAGGACCCGGGCGAAGTCGTGCGGGTCCCGCTGTTCGGCGATCCGGTCGCAGGCCAGGGCGAGGACGCCCGCGGTGCCGCAGCAGCGGCCGTTGTTGTCCCAGAAGCCGGGGCGCAGCCGCTCGGGCAGACCGGAGTGCGTGACCGTGTGCCAGCAGCGGTCGGCGAGGGCGGCCCAGACCGGGTCGGCCGTGACGTCCCCCAGCAGCCGGAAGACCTGGGCGTCGCCGGCCGGTCCGTGGCACCAGCCGTAGCTGACGGGATCGATCAGGTCGGGGCGGTACTGAGGGGTGGAGTGCGGCACCAGGAAGCCCTCCGGTCCCGCCACGTCACGCGCCACCACGTCCGCGGCGCCGGCCAGGGCCAGTTCGACCAGGTCCCGGCGGCCGGTCGCCGCGCCGACCCGGGCCAGCGACGCGACGATCCCGAGCGTGCCGTGCGAGATGTGGTGCAGACGGGACTCGACGCCCGTGCGGTGGGCCCACTGCACACCCGCCGGGGTCGGCTCCGCCGTCCGCGGGTACGGCTCCACGGCGAGGACGGCCAGTTCGGGGTCGCCGGCCGCGAGCGCCCCGAGGCCGATCCCCGCGTTTCCGCCCATCAGCTCGAACAGGGCGCCCCAGCGGGTGCCGTCGAAACGTGACCGTACGACCGTCAGCGCGCGGTCGGCCGCGGTGCCGGCGTCCTCGTCGCCGAGTTCCCGCTGAAGTGCCCTCAGCACGAGCGCCGTTCCGGTGCGGCCGAAGTACAGGGAGTCGTCGTCGGCGGCGTCGACGGCCTCCGCGATGCCGCGGCCCGCGCGCAGGGCGAGGTCGGCGTAGGAGTCGTCACCGAAGTGCCGCCATGCCTCCAGTAGCACCAGGACCTGCCCGGCCGTACCGCCGTAGAACATGGGGTCCGGTTCGTCGTCGGAGCGGAGGTCCGGCCAGGCGAGCCCCCCGTCGGGGGTCTCCCGCGCGGACCCGGCCAGCCACCGCAGGCCGTCCAGCGCGAGGTCCTCGGCCTCGTCGGCCGTCGCCGCCCTGTCCCGTGCCGCTGTCATGGACCCACTCTCGCACGGATCAGTCGGCCGATTCCGGTGCCGGTTCGCCCAGTTCGGCGCGGTAGGCCGCGTAGGCGCCGCGCAGCCGGTCGCCCGGCCAGTCGGCGGGCAGGAGTTCGGGCGGCAGGACGGGATCGGTCAGCAGATGCCGTACGGCCGCCGCGAAGACCGTGAAGCGGTCGGACGGCCGGTGCGCGTCGGCCGCGTGGGCCAGCAGGGCGCGGGCGGTGGCGGCCCAGGTGTTCAACGGCCAGAGGGTGGCGGCGAGTTCGGCCGCCGGGCGGGCAGGGCGGGCCGCGCAGGGCTCGGCGATCGCCAGGACCTCGGCGGGCAGCGGTCTGGTGAGGTTGGCCGGGCGCAGCCACACGCCCTCGCGGAGTTCGGCCAGGCGGAGACGGGCCAGGCGGGTGCGGAGCTCCGCACGCTCGGCGGGGCCGCGGCCCGTGGCCGTGATGACCAGCATCTCCCAGTCGCCGTGCCAGGCAAGGGTGCGCGGCCGCACCGCCTCGTCCTGACGCCGCTGGCGGGCCAGCAGCCGGTCGCTGAGGCCGTAGACGGCGTCGTCGGTACGGCGCAGGTCGCCGGCGGCCGTCATCCGGCTGAGCGCGGCCCGGAGCGCGGAGCCGCCGACACCGAACGGCTCCACGAGCCGGACCAGGTCCTTCACCGGCAGCCGTGGCGGATGCGTGCCCAGCAGCACGCTCAGCACGACCGACCGGGCCGACAGCGGCCGCAGGTCGACGCCGGCGGGCTCGGCGGACACGTTCGCGCTCATGGTCACGTACTGTACGTGCGGCCTCATGTTGCAGCATTGCTGCAGCCGTAGTGGGAGTGCAACATGGAGGCATGGACCCGACCGCCGCGCTTCCGCAGCCGCAGTACGCCACCCACGACGTCACCAACCAGCCGCCGCCGCTCGCCCCCTACGACGCCTCCGACGACCCGGCCCTCCTGGAGGGGCTGCGCCGGGAGGGCGCCGACTGGGCCGAGCCGGGGATCCGGCGGCTCGGGGCGCGGGCCGGGAGCGCGGAGGCACAGGAGTGGGGCGAGCTGGCCAACCGGCACGAGCCGGAGCTGCGCAGCCACGACCGGTACGGCAACCGGATCGACGAGGTCGACTTCCACCCCAGCTGGCACCACCTGATGCGGACGGCTGTGGCCGAGGGCCTCGCGGGGGCCGCCTGGGCGGACGACCGGCCCGGCGCCCATGTCACCCGGACGGCCGGCGGGCTGGTGTGGGGACACACCGAGTCCGGGCACGGCTGCCCCACCTCGATGACCTACGCGGCCGTGCCCGCGCTGCGGGCCACACCGGAGCTGGCCAAGGTCTACGAGCCGCTGCTGACCAGCCGGGAGTACGACCCGGAACTGCGGGTGCCGACCGAGAAGCCCGGCCTGCTCGCCGGGATGGGCATGACCGAGAAGCAGGGCGGCTCGGACGTCCGCACCAACACCACGGCCGCCACGCCCACTTCGGAGCCGGGTGTCTACACCCTGCGCGGGCACAAGTGGTTCACCTCGGCGCCGATGTGCGACGTCTTCCTGGTGCTGGCCCAGGCGCCGGGCGGGCTGTCCTGCTTCCTGGTGCCGCGGGTGCTGCCCGACGGCAGCCGCAACGCGTTCCGCATCCAGCGGCTCAAGGACAAGCTCGGCAACCGTTCGAACGCGTCCTCGGAACCCGAGTTCGACGGCACCGTGGCCTGGCTGGTCGGGCCCGAGGGACGGGGCGTGAAGACCATCATCGAGATGGTCAACTGCACCCGGCTGGACTGCGTGATGAACTCGGCGACGCTGATGCGCAAGACGCTCGTGGAGGCCGGTCACCATGTCCGCCACCGCAGCGCGTTCGGCGCGCGGCTCGTCGACCAGCCGCTGATGCGCAACGTGCTGGCCGACCTGGCCCTGGAGTCGGAGGCCGCGACCACGCTCACGCTGCGGCTGGCGGGCGCCGCGGACCGCGCGGTGCGCGGGGACGAACAGGAGCGGGCCTTCCGGCGGATCGCGACCGCGGTCGGCAAGTACTGGGTCACCAAGCGCGGCCCGGCCTTCACCGCCGAGGCCCTGGAGTGCCTGGGCGGCAACGGATACGTCGAGGACTCCGGCATGCCCCGCCACTACCGCGAGGCGCCCCTGCTGTCGATCTGGGAGGGCTCCGGCAACGTCAACGCGCTCGACGTGCTGCGGGCGCTCGCCCGCGAACCCGGCGCCGCGGACGCCCTGTTCGGGGAGTTCGCCCACGCGCGGGGGGCGGACTCCCGGCTGGACGACACCGTGACCCGGCTCAGGACGGAACTGACGCGAACCGATCAGACCGGTGCCCGCCGGCTGGTCGAGCGGATGGCGCTGGCCCTGCAGGCCTCCCTCCTCGTCCGGTACGCCCCGACCGCCGTCGCGGACGCCTTCTGCGCGACCCGGCTCGGCGGCGACTGGGGGTACGCGTTCGGTACCCTGCCCGCCGGGTCCGGGTTCGGCGCGATCCTCGACCGGGCGCTGCCTGGCCTGAACTAGCCGCCGCCAAGGCCCGGTTGGCCGGTGACCGCCGACGGATCGCACACAGTCGCCGTCCGATTCCGCATCGTTGTCAGTGCCGTGGTGCAGACTCCTGAACAGGTGGTACTCACCCGGGGAGGACGACGTGTTCACGGGGATCGACGAGGTCGACTGGGCCTCCCTGCGGCACGCCCACGGCAGCGCCGCGGACGTGCCCGGCCTGCTGCGCGGACTGGCCTCCGCGGACACGGCCGAACGGGAGGCCGCGCTCGACGGGATGTACGGCTCGGTGCACCACCAGGGGAACGTGTACGACTCGACGCTCGCCTGCGTGCCGTTCCTCTTCGCGCTCGCCGCCCGCGCGGAGGTGCCGGACCGGGCCGCCATCGTCGAACTGCTGGTCAGCATCGGCACGGAGAGCGCGGGTCCGCCCGCCCGGACCGCGGTGCGCGCGGGCGCCGAGGCCTTCGTGTCGCTGGCCGAGGACCCGTGCCCCGGGGTACGGCGGGCGGCCACGGCGGCGCTGGTCCGGTTCCTGGACGAGCCCGCGCGGGTGCTGGAGCTGCTGGGCCGGCGGATCGCGGTGGAGCGTGACGAGCAGGTGCTGCGGGCCCTGACCGCCTCCCTCGGCCTGTTCGCGCGCAGCCGTCCCGCCGAGGCGGCCGGTGCGGTGCGGCTGCTGGCCGCGCAGAGCGGGCCGCCGCACTCCCCGGGTACGCGGCTCGCCGCGCTCGGCCAACTGGGCCTCGGCGCACCGGAGCGGCTGCCCGCCGATCTGGTGCCGACGGCGGTCCGGCTGCTCCGGGAGCGGTCCGGGCACCGCACGACGGCGCCGGCGCCGGGCCGGACGGAACCGGACACGCTGGTCGGCCGGATACGGCGGCTGCGCCCGTCGGACGAGGAGGGATCGAACCTCCTGCGCACCCTCCACCGGGCCCTGGACGACCGCGTCGCCGACCGGATCGCCCTGCTCGTCGGACAGTTGGACAGCCCGGACGCCATGGACCGGTGCAACGCGGTACGGATGTCGGCCGGGCTGTTCCGTGAGTGGCGGGCGGACTTCCGGGCGCCCGTCTCGCTGATCGGCGCCCAATTACGGAGCGCGGAGGATCAGTTGCGCGATGCCGCCGTCTCGGTGCTCGCGGAGCTGTTCGAGCTGGCCGCACCCGCCGCCGACGACCTGCACGCCCTGGTGATCGCCCGGCCCGACCTGTGGACGCACGCCTGGGAGCGTGGCAGACCCTCGCTGGGCGGACCGCTCAAGGCACTGACCAGAAGCGGTGACCCGCGTGCCGTCCCGGTCCTCGCGCAGTCACTGGCGGGTCCGGCGGCCCCCGCCGGTCTGGGCTTCGAGGTGGTTCGTCTGGGCGCGGCCGCGGCTCCGCTCGCCCCCGCGCTGCGGCGACGCCTGGGCCGGATACCGCTGGACTCGCCCGAGGCCGCCGAACTGGCAGCGCCGTTGCTGGCGGCGCTCACCGCCCTGAAGGACCCGGCCGCGGTGCCCGAGGTGCTGCGGCTGCTGCGCGGAGCACCGGAGGGGCTCGGGGCGCGGGAGGCCCTCGTCGGGCAGGCCGTCCGCGCGCTCGACGCCCTCGGCGCGACGGCCCGGGCGGCGACGCCGGTGCTGCGCGGGCTCCTCGACACCCGGCACGCGGCGGTGGCGGCGGGCGCCCTGTGGTCGGCCGAGGGGGACGCGCGGGCCGTACTCCCCTTCCTGCTGCGGGAGCTGACGCTCGGTCGTGGTCGCGGTGTCCGGACGGCCGCCGAGCAACTGGGCCGGCTCGGGGCCGCCGCCGGGGAGGCGCTGCCCGCCCTGCGCGCGCTCGCCGAGTCGGGC
Source organism: Streptomyces sp. NPDC001068 (assembly GCF_042897315.1). Lineage (NCBI taxonomy): Bacteria > Bacillati > Actinomycetota > Actinomycetes > Kitasatosporales > Streptomycetaceae > Streptomyces > Streptomyces sp. NPDC001068. The sequence goes on from NZ_JBIAYD010000009.1 coordinate 396,521, forward strand.
CGGGGCAGGGAGCGGACCGCGGCGGCGCGGGCCTGGTGGCGGATCGAGGGGGATCCGGATCCGGTACTGCCGGTGCTGCGCACGGCCTGGTCGGAGAATCCGTACGCCCGGGGCGCGATCGCCGAATGCCTGGCGGAGATGGGCCCGGCCGGCGCACCGCTGCGCGACCTGCCGACGGGCGAACTCGCCGCCGCCCGACGGCACACGGCGCGCCCCGGCGGCTACGGCAGCCACGACATCGCCAGGGACGAGCGGCTGCTCGCCGACTGCCGGACGGCACTCGCGCGGCAGTGATCCCAAGGCCCCGCGACGGCCCGGCTCAGCCGATCGTCCGGCCCCACTGGGGCCCGAACCGCGCCCACTCGGCGTCCCAGCGATCCATCCGCCTGCGCTCCAGCCGGCCGCGCACCACGAGCCCGGCGACGAAGGGGACGGCGGCCGTGCTCAGTCCCACCAGGCCGCCGATCAGCGCGGACCTGACATGCGCCTCGGAGGCGGTGGCGGGCCGGGTGACGAGATGCCCCTGGGGGTCCGACCAGACGGTGACCGGGGTGCCGATCGCGCTGCCCGCCGCGACCCGCGCCTGGCCGGTGTGCGCGGAGCCGTCGGAGACGGTCCAGCCCACCCGTGCCCAGACCCGTTCGCCGCCGGAGGACCCGGACTCCGGCCCGGGCCTTCCCGGGGCCCTGTCCAGGACGTGGGCCACGACCGGATGCCACTGGGCACGCTCCCGGGCCAGCCCGTCCTCGACCGACCGGGCCGCCGCGAGCCCGCCCACCACCCCGGCCACCAGGGTGAACAGCCAGGCGCCAAGCAGCACCCAGGCCTCCAGCGCGTCGCCGGGACGCTTCAACGGGTTGCGCCGCCACCGCCACAACCAGACCTTCGGACCACGGAACGCCTTCAAAGGCATCCTCCTCACGCGCGCACGGACAGCCCGGACCGCCCTCCCATACGGGAGCGGCCGCCCTGTTGCTCACGGCGAACCTGCGAGTCGACGGTCGCACGAGTGAGCCCGCTCGCGCAGGCGTCTGCGGGAACGCGTCCCGGCGGCTTCTCCGGCCGGCCCGGCGCGGCGGCTCCGGTCCGCGCCGACGAGCGGTCCACGGACCGCGGTTCCTGTCATGCAAGGTGACGGTCCGGTCATCCCCGGTCGTCCCGCGACCGCGGCTTGATCACCGACCCGTGTACGGCAGTAGGGTGACGGCGTGGCACCACGACCCTTGCATGAAATCGTCGAACCCGGCTGGGCGAAGGCCCTGGAGCCCGTGGCCGGACAGATCGCCGCGATGGGCGACTTCCTGCGCACGGAGATCGCCGCGGGACGCACCTACCTCCCGGCCGGGCCGAACGTCCTGCGGGCCTTCCAGCAGCCCTTCGACGACGTCCGCGTCCTGATCGTCGGTCAGGACCCCTACCCGACACCGGGGCACGCGGTGGGCCTCTCCTTCTCCGTCGCGCCCGAGGTGCGCCCGCTGCCCGGCAGCCTGATCAACATCTTCCGGGAGCTGAACACCGACCTCGGCCTGCCCCAGCCCGCCAACGGCGACCTCACGCCCTGGACCCGGCAGGGCGTCCTGCTGCTCAACAGGGCGCTCACGACGGCTCCGCGCAGCCCGGCCGCACACCGGGGCAAGGGCTGGGAAGAGGTCACCGAGCAGGCGATCCGGGCGCTGGCGGGGCGCGGCAAGCCGCTGGTGTCGGTCCTGTGGGGCCGCGACGCCCGCAACCTGCGTCCGCTGCTCGGCCAGTTGCCCGCGGTGGAGTCGGCGCACCCCTCGCCCATGTCGGCGGACCGCGGTTTCTTCGGCTCCCGCCCGTTCAGCCGGGCCAACGACCTGCTGGTCCAGCAGGGAGGACAGCCGGTCGACTGGCGTCTGCCGTGACGCGGTCGCGGTGAGCGCAGGAGTCGGCGAGACCCCCGTAAAAGGGGATTGATCGCACCGGTACGTGAAGTGTCCGACAGCTGACGGGTTCACCCCCGAATCATGCGTAACTCATCAGACAAAACCGGACGGATACCGCTCACCTGCACCCTCCCCGAACAGGGGAGCCCAATAAGCCAGTAACATGCGTCGCCATGAGCTCCCCCACTGGGCCCGCGTCCGGCCTGCCAGTACGAATGCCGCGACCTCGCCAGCCCGGGCGGCACCGCCGACCCGAGCCGCTGGTGGCTCCCGAGGACGCGCCCGCGCTCCTCCTGGCCGTACCGGGTACGCCCAGCGCGGCCACCCGCAGTCTCGCCGAGGAGGTCGTGAGCATCGCCCGCTCCGAGCTGCCCGGCCTCGACGCCCGGATCGGGTACCTGGACGGGGACGACGCCGAGTTCCCCACCCTGCAGTCCGTGCTCACCCGCACCTCCGAGGAGCGCACCGCCCGCTACGAGCAGGCCGTCGCCGCCGGTGTCGAGGGCGTCAAGATGCCCGACGGCCCGGTCGCGGTCGTCGTGCCGCTGCTGGCCGGCCCGGACAGCGCGCTGCTGCGCCAGGTCCGCCAGGCCGTCATGGAGAGCCGGATCGCCGCCGACCTCACCGATGTCCTCGGCCCGCACCCGCTGCTCGCCGAGGCGCTGCACGTGCGGCTCTCGGAGGCCGGTCTGGCCCGCGCCGACCGTGCCCGTCTGTTCACCGTGGCGACGGCCGCCGACGGCATCATCCTGGCCTCCGTGGGCGGCGAGGAGGCCGTGCAGGCCGCCGGGATCACCGGCATGCTGCTCGCCGCGCGGCTGGCCGTGCCGGTGATGGCCGCGGCGCTGGACCAGGAGGGTTCCATCTCCTCCATCGCGGAGCAGCTGCGGGCGGCAGGCTCGCAGCAGCTGGCGCTGGCGCCGTACCTCATCGGTCCCGAGATCGACGAGGGCCTGCTGGCGGCGGCCGCCGAGGAGGCGGGGTGCGCCACGGCCGAGCCGCTCGGTCCCTACCCGGCGATCGGCAAGCTGGCGCTGGCGAAGTACACGACGGCGCTGGGGATCGCTCCGCAGCAGCCGCAGGGCACGCCGGTGCGCTGACCTCTCCGCGTGAGCGTGAGTACGTCGGCGGGTCCCTTCCTCGAAGGGGCCCGTCGTCCTGTTTCCGGGGCGTGCGGCGGGGTGCGCGGCGGCGTGTGCGGAAGTGTCCGCGCGGAAGCGTCCGGGCCCGCCGTCCGGCCGCCCTTCGCCCTGGAGTCGTACGCCCTTCCGGTCGGCCTCAGTCGAAGACGACGCAGGACGCCGCCGGAACCCGCACCGAGCCGTCGTAGCGCGGCACGCCCGTCTCCTGGTCGACGGCGAACCAGGTGATGTCGCCGGAGCGTTCGTTGGCCGAGTAGAGGAAGCCTCCGGACTCGGTGAGGGCCCGCGGCCAGTGGCCGCCGCACGGGACCGTGGCCGTCGGGCGGAGCTGGTCCCCGTCGACCGCGAACGTCGTCAGGACGTCCTCGCCGCGGGTCGCCGTCCAGACGAACCGGCCGTCGGGCGACGCGACGATGCCGGACGGGTAGGCGTCGCCCGCCGGGGCGCCGGGCAGCACCGGGGTCTCGGCCAGGGGCTTCAGGGCGCCGGTCTCGGCGTCCCAGCGGCACACCGTGACGGTCGGGGTGAGTTCGTTGACCACGTAGGCGTACCGGCCGCCGGGGTGGAAGGCCAGGTGACGCGGGCCGGAGCCGGGGCGCAGCGCGAACTCGCGGTGGACGGCCAGGGCACCGCCCGCCAGGGTGCACACACGCACCGAGTCCGTGCCGAGGTCGACGCTCACCGCCCACCGGCCGCTGGGGTCCGGCTGCACCTGATGGGCGTGCGCGCCGCGCTGTCGTCGCTCGTGCGGGCCCGAGCCGGTGTGCCGGAGTACTCCGGACGCGGTGCCGGCCAGCGTGCCGTCGGGACGCACGGGAACGGCGCTGACGCTGCCGGAACCGTAGTTCGCGGTCAGGACGTGCCCGTCGAACAGGCTGAGGTGGGTCGGGCCGCTGGCCTCGACGGGGACCGGCGGTCCGGCCAGCCGCGGCTTGTCGTCCTGGACGTGGTACGCGGCCACCGCGCCGTCGGCGGTCTCGCTGACCGCGTACAGGGTCTGCCCGCCGGGGGCGAGCGTCAGGTAGGACGGGTCGTGGACGCCGCCGACGCTCTCCAGCAGGGCCAGGGCGCCGTTGTGCGGATGGACCGCCGCCGTGACCACTCCCGGTCCGCCCGCCGCCGTGAACGACCCGATGAAGGCCCTGCGCCGCCTGCCGCCGTCTGCCACCGATGTCCCCTCTCGATACGAGCCGGTACGAGTCAGTACGAGCCGGTCCGGGGCCGACGGTAGCAGTTCGCGGTCTAGACCAGGACGTCCATGGCGGCGCGTCTCAGGCGCCGACCAGGGGTGAGCCCGAGGGGGTGCGCAACGGCTCGGCCAGTTCGGCCAGCGCGCGCTCCACGCCGTGCAGATGGGCGAGGGCGGGCTCGGCGGGTGGTTCGGCGGGACCCGCGTCGTGTGCCGAGCCCCGGGTGAGCGCCTCCACGGCCGCCTCGACCCGCCAGCAGGCCGCCGCCAGCCGGGCGTCGTGGGAGGCCTCCGGATCAGCGGCGACCGCGACCAGGCCGCGGATCTCCCGGGCGCAGTCGTCGAGCAGGGCGAGGACCCGGCGGGCACGGCGCTTGCGGCCGGTCATCGGGGCCAGCGGGTGGACGAGGGGGGCGACCGAGAGCCGTACCCGGCCCAGCAGCTGCTCCAGTTCGGCCACCCGGGGTGCCGGGTCGGCGCCGGTGGACCCGGCCAGCCGGGCGGCGGCCTCCGCCGTACAGGCGTGCACGCAGCGCAGCGCGCGCCGGATCCAGCCGTCGGTGACGAGGTGGGTGGTGACCGGCAGCACGAACAGCACGGCGAGTGCGGCGCCTAGGGCGCCCACCGCGGTCTCGGTGAGCCGGAGCGCCAGCAGGCCGGGGGTGAGGACGCCGAGGAGACCGTAGAGGAGCTCGGCGAGGAAGGTCACCGAGAGCATCATCCAGGTGTAGGACACCGCGGCCGAGTAGAAGATGCCGAAGACGGCGACCGCGAGCAGGACGGCGGTCGGGACGGGGGCGCCGTGCACGGGGACAGCGACGAGCAGGCCGAGCGCGACACCGATGACAGTTCCGAGGACCCGGCGGAAGCCCCGGACCAGGGTCTCGCCGCGCGAGGTGGTGTTGACGAAGATCCACCAGGTGGCGCCGACCGCCCAGTACCAGCGCTGCCCCGACACCACCTGCCCGACGACGAGCGCGAAACCCGCGCCCGCGGTGGCCTGGACCGCCTGCCGGGTGGTCACCCGGGCCAGACCGCCTCCCGCGGACGGGACGGGCACCGGCGGCGGGGACAGGCGGCGCTCGTAGCACCACAGGCCGAAGCGGACGGCGGCCGCGGTGAACACGGCGAGCAGCACCGCGGCGTACAGCCGGGGCAGCTGTCCGGGTGTGGCGTGCAGGAACTGGGCCACGAAGTAGGTCATGAAGGCGAACACCCCGAGGCTGTGGCCGCGCGGCCCCCAGCGGCGCGCGTAGACGCCGGCGCCGACGACGGCCAGGAAGACCAGGTCCCGCGCTACGGGCAGGTCGTGCAACCCGGCGGCGGCGGCCAGCACGGGCAGGCCCACGACGGGCAGCAGCGCGGTGGTGACGGCCTGCCCGCGCACGGTGGCGTCGGCGACCGTGAACAGGGCGAGCAGTGCGGCCAGCCCGCCGGTCACGGCGCCCGTGAGGGAGTGCCCGGCCGCTCCGCAGAGCACGACGGCGAGGCCGATGCCCAGCACGGCCCGTGCGGCGAAGCGCAGCCGCAGCCGCCCCGGGTCCGGAGCCGTGAACGCCCTCTTCAGCACTTCTGCTTCCCCTCCCGTCGACGGCACGGAAATGGCGCCGCGGAGGGTCCGCGGCGCCATCGACATCCCCATGAGAGCACCGTCGGGGTGACTGGCTCAAGTGTTCTCGATTCGACTGTGCCATTGGTGCACCTCTACTGGATTTCTTCGGCAAGCCCTCACACCATTGGCCCAGCTCGGCGCGGACCGGCCTTGGGCCATTGGTACAGTCGCCCACCATGGCCGTGGACGAGCTCGACACCCGCATCCTGCGACTCCTGCTGGAGCAGCCGCGCACCAGCGTGCGCGAGTACGCCCGGATCCTCGGAGTCGCCCGGGGCACCCTCCAGGCCCGTCTGGACCGGCTGGAACGGGACGGCGTGATCACCGGCAGCGGTCCGGCCCTCTCCCCCGCCGCACTCGGCCATCCGGTGCTGGCGTTCGTGCACATCGAGGTCACCCAGGGCCATCTCGACGACGTCGGTGGCGCGCTGGCCGCCGTGCCGGAGATCGTGGAGGCGTTCTCGATCACGGGCGGCGGGGACCTGCTGACCCGGGTGGTGGCGCGGGACAACGCGCACCTGGAGGACGTGATCCAGAAGCTGATCAGCCTGCCGGGCGTGGTCCGCACCCGTACGGAGGTGGCTCTGCGCGAACGCGTCCCGCACCGGTTGCTGCCCCTGGTGGAGTCCGTCGGCCGGGCCGCACGCGGGTAGCGGGGGCCGCGGTCGCCCCGGGAGGACGCCGGCGGTCACCCCAGCGGGAAAGGCGCCCGCGGTTCACCCCGCAAGGGCACCGGCGGTAACCCCGGAAGGGCGCCCGCGGTCACCCGGAAGGAGCAGTGCGCCAGCCGTTCGCTCCGCCGGTCGTGCGACACCGGGGATGACTGCATAGCGTGGCCGCATGACCACGACCTGGGCGAAACCGCGGCGGCCGGCCACCGAGGACCGGCGGTGGCGGGCGCTCTGGGTGTGTCTGGCGGCAGGCTTCATCTCGCTGCTCGACACCTCCATCGTGAACGTGGCGCTGCCCTCCATGGAGCACGGGCTCGGCGCCACGCAGGCCGCCCAGTCCTGGGTCGTCTCCGGATACGCCCTGACCTTCGGGCTGGCGCTCGTCCCGGCCGGCCGGCTCGGCGACATGCGCGGACGGCGGCAGTCCTTCCTCCTCGGGCTGGCCGTGTTCACGGTGGCGTCGACGGCCTGCGGGCTCGCCACGAGCCCCGACTGGCTGGTGGTGTCCCGGCTCGTCCAGGGCGCGGCGGCGGGCATGGTGGCACCGCAGACCTCGGGGCTGATCCAGCAGATGTTCCAGGGCGCCGAACGGGCCAAGGCCTTCGGGCTGCTCGGCAGTGTCATCGGCGTGTCGACCGCGGTCGGCCCATTGGCGGGCGGTGTGATCATCGACGCGGTCGGCACCGACGACGGCTGGCGCTGGGTGTTCTTCGTCAACGTGCCCATCGGGGTCGCGGCACTCGCCGCGGGCCTGCGGCTGCTGCCCCGGTTCCCCGTTGCGCCGGGCCGGCGGGAGGAGTTCGATCCGGTCGGGGTGATGCTGCTCGGTGCCGGGATGCTCGCCCTGATGCTGCCGCTGGTGCAGGAGCAGCAGTGGACCGGGCGGCTGAAGTGGGCGCTGCTGCCGGTGGGCGGAGTGCTGCTGGGCCTGTTCTGGATGTGGGAACGGCGGATGGGCCGGCTCGGGCGGGCCCCCCTGGTCGATCTGGACCTGTTCTCGCTGCGGTCCTTCACCCGCGGCGCGCTGATCAGCCTGAGCTACTTCGCGGGCTTCACCACGGTCTTCTTCGTTCTCGCCCTGTTCCTGCAGAACTCGGCCGGTTACAGCGCGCTGGCCTCCGGCCTCACGGTGATGCCGTTCGCGATCTCCTCGGCGGTCGGTGCCGCCCTCGGCGGCCGCCTGGTCATCCGCCACGGCGGCAAGGTGGTCGTCTTCGGCCTGAGCGGGGTGGCGGTGGGACTGCTCGGGATCGCCGCGGTGGCGTGGCTGGTGCCGGTGGAGGACCTGGGGTGGGCCGCGGTGGTACCGATGATCATCGGGGGGATCGGCTCCGGCGTCACCGTCTCGCCGAACACGACGCTCACGCTGACGCTCGTCCCGGTGAAGCGGGCCGGCGCGGCCGGCGGGGTGCTGCAGACCGGCCAGCGCGTCGGGTCGGCGGCGGGGATCGCCGTGGTGGGCGCGGTGTACTTCGCCCACCTCGCGAACGGCGGCCCGGCCACCGAGGCGCTCCAACTGGGGCTGCTCACGTCCGTCGGGTTCATCCTGGTGGCCCTCTGCCTGGCCGTCGCCGACCTGAGGGAACGGTCGAACGGGCCGGAGGACGACTGAACGGAGCGGCGGCGTTCGCTTGCCGGGAGGGGGGACGGGCCGCATCCCCGGAGCGGCGACGGGCCGCACGCCCCGAGCGAGGCGGGCCGCATCCCCGGAGCGGGGACGGGCCGCATCCCCGGAGCGGGGACAGGTCGCATGCCGGGAGCCCGGACGGGTCGCATGCCCGGAGTGGCGGCAGGTCACTCACCGGGAGCCGCGGCCGCCCGCTCACCGGGTGTGGCGGCCGGTCGCCCCCTATGAGCGGCGGCGAGGCTTTCCGCGTTTCGCCGGCTTGGCGGACTGGGCGCGCTTTGCCCCGCCGGCTCCGCCACGGCCCTGTGCGCCCCGGCCCGCCGCCGTCGCCTTCGGTGTCCGCTTCGGCTGCGTGCGCGCGCCCTGGGACGCCTGCGGCGGCTGATCGGTCTGGCGCCCCCGGGTGCTGTTGACCGTGCGGCCGCGGACGATGCCGATGAGGTCCTCGACCAGGTCCGTGGTGGCCTCCTCGGGCCAGGCCAGCGCGACGGTCGACTGGGGGGCGTCGGTGAGCGGCCGGTAGGTGAGGTCCCGGCGGTGGTGCAGCCGGGCCAGCGACTGCGGGACGGCCAGCAGCCCGATGCCGGCGGCGACCAGTTCGACGGCGTCCTCCGTGGTGGCCGGGCGCTCGAAGGCGGGCTCACCGGGCGGTGCGTCCCAGTCCAGGACGTCGTCCAGGGGATGGCAGAGGACCTCGTCGGCGAGGTCGGCGACGGTGACCTCCTCGACCGCCGCGATCGCGTGGTCCTTGGGTACGACGACCACCGTGGCCTCGGTGTAGAGGGGGATCGCGCTGAAGAACGTGCGGTCCACAGGGAGCCGTACGAAACCCGCGTCCGCCTCACCCGCGCGCAGCGTCCCGGACGCCTCGGCGGCCGTGACCTGGTGGAGACCGAGAGGGACGCCGGGCAGGCGCTCGTGCCAGATCCGTACCCACTTGGCGGGCGTCACGCCGGGAACGTACGCGAGCCGGAACGACGGTGTTTCCTCCGAGCCTGTCACCTGGCCAGGTTAACCGCCCGACGGCGGCGGGCCCGCATCGGCCGTGGTCGGCGCCTTCGCACCCGGCCGATACCCTTGACCTCATGAGTTCGCACCAGACCACCCAGACGATGAAGCCCGCGACCGCGGCGAAGAAGCTGGGTGTGTACCTGCCCGCCACGCCCGCCGCATTCCAGGAGGGTGTCGTCTCGCGCGCCGAACTGGCCGAGCTCCAGGCGGACCCGCCCGAGTGGCTGCGCGAGCTGCGGGCGAACGGCCCGCACCCGCGTCCGGTGGTCGCGGAGCGGCTGGGCGTGTCCATCGCCGGGCTGGCCCGGGGCGGGGTGACCGAGCCGCTCACCTCCGATCAGATCGAGGAGCTCAGGCGCGAGCGGCCGGAGTGGCTGGAGAAGGAGCGGGCCACCCAGGCGGAGGTCCGCAAGGAGGGCGCGCGCCTGAAGAACCTGAAGCGGGAGAAGGAGGCGGGGCAGGGCTGAGGTCCCCCGCCCGCTCGACGTTCGTACGGCCCCGGTCCGGGCGCGACAGCCGCGCGGACCGGGGCCGTTCGCGTACCCCGCCGATCGCCTCCGGACCCGCGGGCACCCGTGCGTCTCCGTCTCCGTCTCCGCGTGCGTCCCCGCGCCCCGCCGTGCGTCCCGTGCCCCGCCGATCGTCTCCGGACCCGCGGACCCGTGCGTCCCCGTCTGCCCGTACGACCCCGTATCCCGCCGTGCGCCCGCGCCCCGCCGTACGTCTCCGTGCCCGCGTGTCCGCATGCGTTCCCGTGCCCACGGGCACCCCCGCGTCTCCCTTTCCCCGTGGCTCCGTTCCTCCCCGTACGGCCGTGCGCGGTCGGGCGCGGCCCCCTTCCCACCTGCGACGCGCCGTGCTTTTCCACCGTCTCCGTCGGCCGCGGAGGGCGTTGTCAGTGGTCTCGCCTACAGTCGCCATCACTTGATCACTGCGGTGCGGGGAGGCACGCATGGGGTGGGTGACGGCCGGGGACTACGAAGTGGCCCTGGACGCTGGGAAGGTGGTCTGCCGCAACGCGGCGGGGCGGCGGCTGAAGTCCGTGCCCCCGAAGCTGGCGGACGACCCGACGGTGGTGGGACTGCGGCAGCTCGCCGAATGGCTGGAGCGCCACGAACGGCAGTGCCTGGCCGACGTGGAGCGGTGGATGACCCGGTCGCTGCCGGTGCCGCTGGAGGTCCTCACCCGTGTCTGGCCGGACCCGTCCTGGCAGGCGGCCCTGCGCGACGTGGTGGTCACCGGCGCCGACGGCGAGGTCGCCGGCTTCCTGCGGGACGCCGACACCGAACGCGGGCTCGGCCTGGTGGATCTCGACGGCGACACCGTGCGCATCGCCCCCGACCTGGTCCGGCTGCCGCATCCGGTGCTCCTTGAAGACCTGGAGGAGCTGCGGGAGTTCGCCGTCGAGCTGGGCGTCGAGCAGAAGGCCGGGCAGCTCTTCCGCGAGGTCTGGCACCGTCCGGCCGACCTGGACGCGGACGCCGCCCAGGTCGAGGAGTACGCGGGCGGCGTCTTCAAGGAGCTGCGCTTCCTGCACGGCAGGGCCACGCAGTTGGGGTACCGGGTGCGCGGCGGGCACGCGGTGTGCTCCGTGCTGGAGGAGGGCCGCGGGATCGAGGCCCGGGTGTGGGTCGGCGACTTCGACGCGTACTACGAGACCGAGACCGGCCCGCTCGTGTGGACCGACCCGGCGGGCCGCGCGCTGAAGCTCGGTCAGGTCGGCCCGGTCGCCTGGTCGGAGGGCATGCGGATGGCGGCGGCACTGTACGCCGGGCGGGACATCGAGGACGAGGAGCGGGCGGCATGACCACCTACGACGACACCACCACGGCCGCGCTGCTGGACGCCGGGGCGATCCTGCCGTCGGGCGCCGCACAGGGCGAGGACGCCGACGTCCTGACCGCCCGCACCTACGCCCACCCCGCGCTGGACGACCGCCCCGTGGTGCGTCTGGTGCCGGGCACCCTCGGCGAGGCCGAGGACCTGGCCCTGGAGTTCCTCGGTCTCGCCCGGCAGCCCGTGGCGCCCGAGGTCGGTCAGGTCCGCCGGGAGACCCTGGGCTTCCCCGCCTGGGCGCTGGTGCACGACCCGGCCAACGGCCATCACGCCCTCGCCCTGGTCAAGGACGTCGAGCGGCTGGCGCGGCAGGCCAAGTCCAAGCCGGGCAACGCGAAGGAGGGCTTCGAGGCACTGGGCGAGCGGCTCGGCCGGGCCGTCCCGCACTTCCTGCCGACCTTCTACGAACAGGCCGCGCGGGTCTTCCTCCAGCAGGAGAACACCACTTATGCGGCGGCCTTCTTCGGCAAGGCCCGCGAGGCGGAGCGGGTGCACGCGCTGGCCGTGGACGAGGAGCGGCAGCGTGCGGTGTTCCTGGAGTTCGCGTTCGCCGGGGCGCTCACCGTCAAGGCGCTCAAGGAGTACGTGAGGGATCTCGCCAGGCGGCTCGAACCCGCCGTCGCCTGGGCGCAGTTCCGGCAGCTGACGGTGGAGCGCTGCGCGGCCGGGATGCCCCCGTACGCCTCCCTGCCGCAGGACGCGCGGGGTCTGATCAGGGCGGCGGGTCTCGACCGGCGCGCCGAGGAGTGCGCCCTCGTCGCCGACCTGCTCGCCTCCCCCGCCGCCGTGCGGGCTCCGGCCTCCTTCTGGAACGCCTACCGCGACGTGCTGCCGGTCCTCGCGGACTCCCGGCCCGAGATCCGGGTCCGGCTGCTGGAGATCATGCCGGCCGGGCTGGGCCGGCAGGTGGCGGACGACGAGTTCTGGCTGGCACTGCTCGCCGAGTGCGGGGCGGATCTGCTGCTCACCGGCGACGGCGGCGGTGCGGCCGGGCACGGCGTGGATCCGGCGGACTGGCTGAGCCGCTGGGCCCAGCACCGCAAGCACGGCGCCGCGTACTCCCACCGCTCCCCCGCGACGCTGGCCCTGGTCGAGCGGATGGCGTCCGCGCTGCGGGCGTCCGGTCGGCCCGTGGACCTGTTCACCGGACGCTGGCAGGCCGGGGCCGATCTCGATCTGCTGGACCTGTGCGTGGCGGAGGGCGTCGCGCTAGCCGTGCCCGACGCGGACACGCAGGTCCATCTGCCGCTGGGCATCTGGCTGGGCGACGAGCGGCCGGGGCAGCGGGAGCTCAAGGCGCTGGCGGCCGAACCCCGCTACCGGACCCTGCTGTTCGAGGCCGTCGAAGGGCTCGGAAGCGGCCGGCTTCCCGCGGACCTCCCCCGGGTGGCGGCGCATCCGGTCCTCGGTGAAGTGCTGCGCGAGTGGCTGCGGGAGGCCACGACGGAGTTCGCCGCCGCATCCGGTCTGCCCGGCGCCGAGGCGAGGCTGCAGCGGCTGCGCCCCTTCCGGGCGGTGCTGCGGGAGAGCGCGCCGGCGGTCCGGCGGCTCACCGCGTACGACGTCGTGCCGGTCCTCGGCCGCACGCTCCGCGCCGGGATCCTGGACGAACTGGGCTGGCCCGCGCTGGAGGACGCGCTGGCACAGCTCGACTCCGAGGTGCGCAAGGACCGCGACAACGCGCTGTCGGTGACCGAGGCCTGGCCCGCGCTGATCCTGGCGCGCGGTCACAAGGCGGTCGTGGTCGGCCCCGAGGGTTTGCTGCTCACGCACGACCTGCGGCTGCCGACGGATCTGGACCGCTGGCAGCGGCCCCGGTTCCGGTACGCCGACGGCGAGTTGCTGGTGCTGTGGCGGAACGGCTCGAAGCAGTACGGCTACTGGTCGAACCGCCCCTCCGACGTCTTCCCGCTCGGCGGTGAGCAGGTGCCCGGCTGGTGGTCCGGCATGGACGCGGCCAACGCGTCGGTCCCGCTGCCCGGTGGCGGCCGGGCCACGGGAGGGCGCACCCTGCACGCCGGTGACACGGTCCTGCCGGCGAGCCGGCCGGTGCTGGGCGACGGCACCACGTACTGGCGTCAGGGCAGGCAGGGGCGTCAGTCGGTGTGGCTGGAGTACGACCCGGCGACCGGTGAGCACGGACGTGCCTCGCTGCCGGCGCTGCTGGCGTCGGCCGTCCGCGAGGACGCCGCCCTGCTGCACGACTCCTGCGAGGTGCTGCCGCTGCAGCCCGGCCTCGAGCACAGCCCGTTCGGCACCGACGGCACGGTCCTGGGCCGCTGGGTGCGCACGGAGGACGACGGCGCCGGAAGGCGGACCGTCGCGGGTACGCCGGACGGGCGGACGGCGACCTTGCGGGCGGCCCGCGACCGCCGGGCCCCGGGAGTGCCGCTCGGCCCACTGCGGCTGCCGGGCGGAGCCGAGCCGATCGCCGCGCAGACGTACCAGAGCGTCGCCCTGCACGCCGACGACGGCACCGAGCTCGGGCGGGTCTCCTTCGGCGAGTCCGGCGGTGCCTACGCGGCCGGCACCCGGCTGGTGCCGCCGGTCGCGTTCTGGCACGCCCTGCGCCCTCGCGACGTACAGGGGTCGGGTGTGCTGCGCGCCCTCACCGACGAGGCGGCCGGTGCGCTGATGCGGGCCGCGGCCAAGGCGTTGGACGAACGCAAGGAGGCGCTGGCCAGGGCCGGTGAGGACGAGCGGGCCAGGGCTGCGGTGCCGGCCGTGGACGAGGTCGCCGTGGCCGCGGTGGCGGGGTCGCTGCCCGCACTGACCGACCGGCGGCTGCTGACCGGGGTGGCCTCGCTGGTCCGGGCGGCGCTGCGGGTCGCCGAGTCGGCCGCGTCCCTGGCCGAGCCCGCGGATGACCGGCCCCGGCAGCCCCGGCAGCGGACCGAGGGGATGTTCGCCGACTACTCCCCCGAGCACGGCGTGGACCGTGCCCTGCACGACGGCGTCGCCGGAATCGTGTCCCTGCAGAACGCGTGGCAGACCGGCTGGGCCGCGCTGCGCCAGATCCGCTCGGTGAACCACGTGCTGTCCGGCAGGCCCGCCGACGGCAGGCCGCTGCCGGTTCGCGAGCACCTCTCCGCGGTGGCGGACGGCTGGCTGAGCGACGAGCACACCATTCCCGGCGTCGGCGCGATCTGGCCGCCCGTCCTCGGCGCCCTGCGGCCGCTCGCCTACCGCGCCGCGTCGCCGGCCCTCACCGACGTCCAGCGGGAGCCGCTGCTGCTCCTGTTCGAGGCGCTCGCCGAGGGACCGCTCCCCGGCCTCGGGTCCACGCTGCGCGAGGTGGTGCTGAGCGAACCGCACGACAAGCAGCAGCGGGCGGGGCAGGTGCTGCGCCGGGACGGCCGGACGGTGGTGATCCTCGGCTGCCAGAGCGTGGACGCCCGGCACGGCCAGGTCGAGTGGCTGGCCCTGGACCACGATCCGACCGGGGTGTTCGCCGCCGTGGGGCACTTCACGCTGGTCCGCGAGACCCGGCATGCCACCGGCGTCCCGGCGGACCGGCTCGCGGCGCTGACCCGGCTGGTCCGGGAGAAGGGCGCCGCTCCCTGGCGGCCGGAGGCCGTCGAGGAACTGGTGGCCGCGACGCACGGAGCGCTCGGTCCGCTCCAGGCCACGGTGCTGCTGGCCGGACACCCGCAGGCACCCGGTGCGGAGGGCCTCGCCACCATCGGTCTGAAGCCTCGTCAGCGCGCCTTCGGCGGCGGCCTGCTGAACGGCCTGGCCCCGGACGAGCAGCGGGCGCTGCTCGGCGCGCTGCTGCCGGACGACCCGGCCGTGCTGTGGACGCGGGGCCCCGACACGGCGGCCGCGTCCAGGGTCTGGGCCGACCGCCTCGGCACCCTGCTGCGCCTCCCGGAGGATCTCAGCGCCGACCTCGCCGGCATGGGCGCCGGTCATGCCGAGGCGGTGCTCAACCCCGGGCGGACCCCCTGGCTCGCCCGCACCACGGTGCTCCGGCCCGACAAGGACGGCGACCTCGCACCCGCCGACCCGTCGGCGGTGCCCAGCGCGTACGCACTGGCCGGCGCCGTGGAGAGCCTGGCGGCGCTCGCGTACCTGCTGCCGTACGGGCATCCGCTGCGGGCCGGGCTGACGGACGGGCACACCGCGCTGCGCCGCCGCCTCTCCGACCCCGAACTGCTGCTGCAACTGGGCCTGGAGTGGACGGAGAAGGGCGGCGCGACCTCGGTCCGGCTGCGGGAGATCTTCGGTCTGCCCGCGTCCGGCGGCGCCGACGCCGACGGGCTGACCCGGGCCGGTGACACGCTGGTGCTGCGCCCCTGGTACTCGGACACGGAGCGCGTGCTGGTCCGGACGGCCACGCTGAGCGGAGCCGACGACCCGGTCTTCGGGCTCCTGGAGGGCCTGGTCGGCGAGGGGCGTGCGGGCTCGCTGCGTTCCGTGCGGACGATCCTCGGCGACGACCTCGCCCGCGCCCTCGCGGCCGAGGGGTCCGCGGGTTATGCCCAGGACCCGACGGTCAGCGTGCCCGGGCTGGTCGCCGAGGTCTCCTCGGCCCATGGTCTGGGCGCGGACGCCTCGGCGCTCTACCTCCAGTTGCTGGCGCTGCCCGACCCGACCGACCGCAACTGCGCGCGCTGGACCGGCTGGAAGCCCGCCCGCGCGAAGAGGGCGCGCGGCGAACTGGCGGCGAGCGGCCTGGTCGTCGAGGCCAAGCGCCCGCGCGCCGGCCGGACCCTCTTCCTGCCCGGCGGCTGGCGCGACCTCAAGGCCCATGCCCTGCCGCTGGAGACCTGGAAGGAGGCGCTCTACCCGGTCTCCGACGGCGCCCGCACCCTGCCCCTGGTCCCGGTACCGGAGCTGTTCGCCCGAGCCTGGGAGCGGGTGCGGGCCGGCGACGGGCCGGCGTACGAGCAGCTGACCACCCGGGCCACCCGGGCGGGCCGCCGCCGATGACCACGATCCGCACCATCGCGAAGGACGACCACCGATGACCGCCGACACCGCTCCACTCCGTCAGATCGTGCCGCCCGAGGACCGGTACGCCACCGAACTGTCCTTCCTCGCCGCGTACGACGCCGGGCCGCGACCGCCCGCCTGGCGGCTCACGCCCCGTGCCGTCGTCACCTTCGTCATGGGCAGCGGCGGGCAGGCCCTGCGGCTGCCCGACGATGCCGAGGTGCCCGCGGGGGTGCCGCGCCGGCTGGTCGTGGAGGGCAAGTTCGTCGGCGACCGGGCCCTGGTCGAGCGCTGTGTGGTGACGCTCGCGGGTGAGCGGGGCCTCCTGCTGGTCGGCGAGCCGGGCACCGCCAAGTCGATGCTGTCCGAGCTGCTGTCGGCCGCCGTGTGCGGTACCAGCGGACTGGTCGTGCAGGGCACGGCGGGTACGACCGAGGACCAGCTCAAGTACGGCTGGAACTACGCACTGTTGCTGGCTCAGGGTCCCAGCAGGCAGGCGCTCGTGCCCTCGCCGGTGCTCACCGCGATGTCCCGGGGCGCGGTCGCCCGGGTGGAGGAGGTGACCCGCTGTCTGCCCGAGGTCCAGGACTCCCTGGTGTCACTGCTGTCGGAGCGGCGCATCGCGGTTCCCGAACTGGCGGGCACCGAGGACGCGTTGGCGCACGCGGCGCCCGGCTTCACGCTCATCGCCACCGCCAACCTGCGGGACAGGGGCGTCTCGGAGATGTCCGCCGCGCTCAAGCGCCGGTTCAACTTCGAGACCGTGGGCCCGATTCCGGACCTGGACGCCGAGACGGCGCTGGTGCGCGGCCAGGCGCGGGCGTCGGTGGAGCGGGCCGGGGCTCCCTTCCAGGTCGACGACGCGGTGCTGGAGGCGCTGGTCACCGCGTTCCGTGATCTGCGGGAGGGGCGGTCGGCGGAGGGCTGGGAGGTGGAACGCCCGTCCACGGTGATGAGCACGGCGGAGGCGGTGTCGGTGGCGGGCGCGCTGGCCCTGGCCGCGGCCTACTTCCCCGGGGACCGCGACGTCCTCGGCCTGCTCCCGGGTCACCTCCTGGGGGTCGTGCGCAAGGACGATCCCGCCGACGCGGCCCGGCTGCGCGGCTACTGGGACGGCCCGGTGCGGCGGAGGGCCGAACAGGGCTCGGCGACCTGGCGGACGCTGTGGGACCTGCGCACGGTCCTGGAGGCGTGACGACGTGACCGACTCCCCCGAGGCGGCCCTCGCGGCCCTCACCGACCCGGCCGGGCCGTACCTGATCGGTGTGCGGCACCACGCGCCGTCCCTGGCGGCGGCGGTGCCCGCGCTGCTGGACGCGGCCGAGCCGGACGTCCTGCTCGTCGAACTCCCGGCCGAGCTGCAGGAGTGGCTGCCGTGGCTGGCCCATGAGGACACCCGCGCGCCGGTGGCCCTCGCGGCGGCGCCTGCCGACGGTGGCGCCGGTCCGGCGTTCTATCCGTTCGCGGAGTTCTCCCCGGAGCTGGCGGCGGTGCGGTGGGCCGCCCGGGGTGCGGTGCCGGTGGTCGCCTGCGACCTGCCGCTGGCGCACCGGGGGTGGCGGGAGGGGGAACGTGCGGCGCAGGGGCCGGGCCGGCTGTCGGGCGCCCTGCGTTCGCGGCTCACCGGGCGACCGGGCGACGACCTCTGGGACCGGCTGGTCGAGGCGGCCGCGCCCGGTTCGACCCCGGAGGCGGTGCGGCGGGCGGCGCTGCTGACGGGGTGGGCCCTGCGGGAGGAGTCGGCCGTCCCGGAGGTGGACCTGCGGCGGGAGGAATGGATGCGTCTGCGGTTGGCGGAGGCGACGGCCGGCGGCGAGCGGGCCGCCGTGGTGGTGGGTGCCTTCCACACACCGGCTCTGGTTGCCGGTTCGAGCACCCCGCCGCCTGTGCCGCACGGCCGCCGCGACGCGGACGCGGCCGGCCCCCAGAAGCCCGCATCCACATCCACACCCGCACCCCCACCCGCACCCGCACCCGCACCCGCACCCGCGTGGACGACCTCGCTCATCCCCTACACGTACGCCCTCCTGGACGAGCGTTCCGGTTACCCGGCCGGCATCCGCGACCCGGATTGGCAGCACATGGTCCTGGAGGCGGCGGGCGATCCCGCGGCCCTGGAGGACGCGTTGACCCGAGCGGCCGTCGGCATCTGCGCCGAACTCCGCGGCCAGGGCCACCCCTCGGGTCCGGCCGACGCCAGGGAGATCACCCGGCTGGCCGGTGATCTGGCCCGTCTGCGCGGTCTGCCCGCGGCGGGCCGGGGTGAACTGGTCGAGGCCACCCAGACCGTGCTGGCCCAGGGCGAGCCCTACGGCCGCGGCCGTGCCGTCGCCCGGGCGATGGAGAGCGTGCTGGTCGGCAACCGCGTCGGGAATCCCGCGCCGCGGGCCCCCCGGTGCGGTCTCGCCCCCGCCGTGGAGGCCGACCTCGCGGCGCTCGGCCTGCCCGGCCCGGCGGATCGCGGCCCCGCCCGGGACCTGCGGCTCGACCCCCTGCGCTCGGCTCTCGACCGGCGCCGTGAACTGCTGCTGCGGCGCCTGGCGTTGTGCTCGGTGCCCTACGGCGAGCAGCGGCAGGTGACCGGTACCGGCGGTGCCGACGCCCTCACCTCGCGCTGGGAGGTGCGCTGGACCCCGGCCACCGCCGCGATGCTCTCGGCGGCCGGGGTCCGCGGGGTCACCCTCGTTCAGGCGGCCGAAGGCCTGCTGCGCGAGCGGAGACGCCGGGAGCGGGAGGCCGGCGGTCCCACGGCGGCACAGGTGCTCGACGGGCTGGAGCAGGCGGCCCACTGCGGTCTGCCCGGTCTGGTGGACGAGCGGCTCGGCGACACCGCCGCCGTGCTCCCGGACACCGGCACCCTGCCCGAACTCCTCGGCGGGCTGGCGCTGCTGGACCAACTGCGGGCCGGTCATGTCGCCGGTCTCGACGCGGACGGGGAGCGCGCGGAGCGGACGGTCGCCGTGGCCGAACTGCTGACCGCCGCCGCGGTGCGCCAGGTGGACGGCCTCACCGGCTCCGAGGACCCCGCCGACGCCCACGCCCTGCTCGAACTCGCCCATCGTGCGGACCTGCTGGGCGGGATCCGGCTCACCGACGCGCTGGCGCGGCTGGCCGCCGACGGGTCCCCGTTGATGCGGGGTGCGGCCGGGGCGGTGCGGGTCCTGCTCGGCCAGGAGGACCCGCGGGACCTCGGACGCCGGGTCGCCTCCTGGGTGGACGGGGCGGTCGACGCGGAGTCCCGGACCGCGCTCACGGCCCGGCTGACAGGGCTGTTGACGGCCGCCGCACGGTTGCTGGAGGCGGCCGCTCCGGCCCTGGAGCCGCTGGTCGGACGGGTGTCGGAGCTGTCCGACCGTGACTTCCTCGACCGGCTGCCGGCGCTGCGCGGCGGCTTCGACACGCTGAGCCCGGCGGACCGGGGTCGTCTGCTGGCCGGGGTCGAGGAGCGTCTGGGCACCGACCGGGTGGCCGACACCGGTGACCTCGACCCCGCCGCGCTGGCCACCTGGACCCGCGCGGACCTCGCCGCCCGTGAAGCCCTGAGCGCACTCGGCCTGTCGCCGCCGCCCCGGGGACGGGCCGAGCCCGCGACCGCCATCGCCGCCGCCCTCCCGACGGACCACCGGCTGGCCCCCGCCGACCGCTGGCGCCTGCTGCTCGGCCGACGCACGGAGCGGCTCCCCGGTCGGGCGGAAGCTCTGGCGACCGCGCTGGACGAGTTGTACGGCAGCGGGCGCGGCGAGGGCAGCCGGGGCGACCTCGGCGGCGGGACCGGCGGCGGACGTGAGGCGTCGTACCCCGGGGTGCGGGAGTGGTCGGAGGAACTGGCCGCGCTGTTCGGACCGGGCGTCCGGGAGGAGGTGCTGGCGGCGGCCGCCGCGACCGGCCGCCAGGACGTGCTGGCCGAGCTGGACCCGGACAGTGTGCGCCCTTCGGTGGACCTGCTGCGCTCGGTGCTGCGGCACGCGGGCGGACTGCCGGAGGCCCGGCTGGCCGCGCTCCGCCCGCTGGTACGGCGCCTGGTCGACGCGCTGACCCGTGAGCTGGCCACGCGGCTGCGCCCCGCGTTGCACGGCACCACGCTGCCGCGGCCCAGCAGGCGTCCGGGCGGCGGCCTGGACCTGCCCCGCACGCTGCGGGCCAACCTGGCGACCGCCCGCCGGTCGGCGGACGGCACGGTCCAGGTGATCCCGGAGCGTCCGGTCTTCCGCAGCCGGGCCCGGCGCGCCGCCGACTGGCGGCTGGTCCTGGTCACCGACGTGTCGGGGTCGATGGAGGCGTCGACCGTGTGGGCGGCGCTCACGGCCTCGGTGCTGGCCGGTGTGCCGACGCTGTCCACGCACTTCCTGGCGTTCTCCACCGAGGTCATCGACCTCACCGACCATGTCGAGGACCCGCTGTCGCTGCTGCTGGAGGTCAGGGTGGGGGGTGGTACCCACATCGCGGCCGGGCTGCGGCACGCGCGGGAGCTGGTGACGGTGCCGTCCCGGACGCTTGTCGTCGTGGTCAGCGACTTCGAGGAGGGCTACCCGGTGGGCGGGCTGCTCGCCGAGGTCAGGTCCCTGGTCGGCGCGGGCTGCCAGGTGCTGGGCTGCGCGAGTCTGGACGACTCGGGACGTCCCCGGTACTCCACCGGGATCGCCGGACAGCTGGTGGCCGCCGGGATGCCGGTCGCCGCTCTCAGCCCCCTCGAACTCGCCCGCTGGGTAGGGGAGAAGATCGCATGAGTCTCGAACTGCCAGCCGTCGCACCGGCGGTGACGGCCGAGCTGGTCGCCGCGCTCACGCCCAGGCTGCGCAAGCGGCTGGACGCGGGCATCGCCAAGCTGGCGGAACGCCCGTCGGTCCGGGACGGCGACACGGTTCGCATCACCGTCGACGACGAGGGCTCGGAGCTCGAACTGCGCGCCACCGACGGCGTCGTGGCCGACGCGGCGGCCGTGCGCTGCGGCTGCCTGCTGGCTCCGGACTGCCTGCATCGCGCGGCGGCGGCCTCGGCGGCCCCGGTGGCGGATCCGGTGACGGATCCGGTGACGGATCCGGTGACGGATCCGGTGACGGATCCGGCCGGACCGGCACCGAGGGCCGGCGCGGACGAAGCAGCACGGGACGCGGACGCGGGCGGCGCGGCACGGGACGCGGACGCGGACGGTGCGGCACGCGGGGTCACCGTGGCCGGGGAAGCGGCGGGGGCCGGCGGTTCCGGGTGGGCAGGCAAGGCGGCCCCCGCCTCGACCGGCCCGAGGACCCCGGCCCCCGACCCCGGGGAATCCGCGACGCCTTCTCAACGGACCGCCGCCGAAGGGGTTCTCGTCGCCGCGGCGGCCGTGCTCGACGCCGGTACGGACGGTTCCGGTGCCGTGCTCCAGGCCGAGCTGCTGCGGGCCGCGCACGCCGCGCGCCTCGCCGGGCTCCCCCGGGCGGCCACAGCGGTGGTCTCCGTGGTCACCGCGTTGCGGGCGGCCCGCGCGGCCGACGGGGCGTTCCGCCTCGCCGACCTGGTGTCCGCCCTCACGGAGACCCTGTTCGTGGCACACCGCGTGCCGTCCGCGGCCGGTCCGGAGCTGACCGGACTGCGCGGCACCGTGCGGCAGCCGTACACCCCGGACGGTTCGCTGCGGTTGTTCGGCCTGTTCTCCGAGCCGGTGCTGACCGCGAGCGGCTACGCGGGTGCCGTCACCTGGACCGCCGACGCCGACGGCCGGCTGTACACGGTCTCGGACGTGGCCCCGGGCGGCGCGGGCCGGGCGACGGGCGCCGCCGACCGGGCCGTACGCATCGGCGACACGGCGCTGAGCCACCGCGAGCTGGCGCGGGCGGGTCTCGCGGTCTCCGGGGCGACGGTGTCGCCGACCGGGCGGCTGGGGGCGGGCGCGGCGGTGCGGGCGGTACGCGCGTCCGGCGTGGACTGGCGGGACGATCCGCTGGACCGGCTGTGGGGGGCGCCGGTGGCCGAGCAGGTCGCGCGCGCCCTGGGCGGTGGCCACGATCTGCTGTTCCTGGAGGTCACGCCGACCGGCGTGGCGCGTGAGGCGGCGGGGGACGTGCTGCTGGCCGACTGTGCCGGCCTGCCGCTGCGGCTGACGGTGGCGCACGATCATCCGGCGCTGCCGTACCGGGACAACCTCCGGTTGCTGTCGGCCGCCCGGGGCCGTCCGCTGCGCGTGGTGGTGCGTCTGGTGGCGGCGCCGCATCCCCGCGCGCTGCTGCTCGCCACCGAGCACCCGACGCTCGCCGGGAGCCGTGTCGACCTGGGCCTGGACCGGCTGCAGCACGCGGACCTGCCGGCTCCGTCGCCCGCCTCCGCCGTGGACACGGCCGAGGAGGCGCCGATGCACCTGCTGCGCCGCCGGGTCGAGCAGGCGGCCTCGGGCGGCCGGCGTGTGCTCGCCTTCCCGGGGAACCCGGCCGGGGACACCGGCCGGCTGCGCCGGTACGGTCTCGCCACGGCCGGCGATATCCTCGACGAGTTGCTCGCGGCCGCGGCGGAACGCTCGCGCGACGCCTTCGGCCGCCTGCTGCCGGCGGACACGGGCCGGTTCGCCCGGGCCTGGCTGACCGCGGCACGTTACGTGGACGAGGTCGATCGCGCGCTGTGTGCCGCGGCCTGGGGCGGGTGACCGGGCCGGCGACCGGACGCGGGCCGCCGCTCCCCCGTGCCGGCGGCCCGCGCGTCCGGGGTCGTCCAGACCGGTCCCGGTGCCCGGTTGAAGCATGCGACAACGGGCCGTCGCATGGGTATGCGTACAACTGCGTACGGGTGTGGCGGAGAGGAAGACGTGTTATTGGGGCTGGAGAGGGCCTACGAACGCCTCACCGGACTGGCGGTGGCCGCGTTGCACGAGCGCGAGCCGGAGCGGCTGTGGCCCCTGCTCGCCGACACGCTGACCGGACTGTGCGGCGGCGAGACGCTGATCTACAAGCTGGACGACTGGAACGAGGGCGAGGGCACGCTCGGCATGTCGGCGGCCGCCGCGGCCGAGTTGGACCGGCTCGGCCCGCGGGAGCTGGGCGTCCTCCGCTCGGGCTACCCGTTCGCCCGTCACTACGCTGCGGGCCCCGGCCGTGTCCCGGTCACGGCCCGCCGGCTGGCGGGCGGGTCCTGGCCGGCGAGTGAGACGGCACGGGTCAT
Source organism: Streptomyces sp. NPDC001068 (assembly GCF_042897315.1). Lineage (NCBI taxonomy): Bacteria > Bacillati > Actinomycetota > Actinomycetes > Kitasatosporales > Streptomycetaceae > Streptomyces > Streptomyces sp. NPDC001068. The sequence goes on from NZ_JBIAYD010000009.1 coordinate 419,582, forward strand.
CGGCCGGGCCCTGGATCTGGATCAGGTCCTGGCGCTCCCGCTGCCGGGGACGGTCGCGCCGATCACCGGCTGCCTCGTCTACCGCTCCGGCCCGGACTTCACCGATGACCACCTGCGGACCGCCGAACGCGCCCAGCCGGTACTGGCCGCCGTGGAGCAGCAGCGCCGACTGCTGGAGCAGTGGCGCGAATCGGCCGTGCCGGCCGGCGAGCCGCGGGAGCGGGCGGCGGAGTGCGCGCTGACACCTCGGGAACTCACCGTGCTGCTCCTGCTCACCGACGCCCTGACGGCGGACGCGATCGGCCGGCGGCTCGGCATCTCGGCCCGCACGGTGCACAAGCACATCGAGAACATCTACCGCAAGCTCGGCACCCGCGACCGGCTCGGCACGGTCCTGAAGGCTCAGCGCCTGGGTCTGGTGCGGTCACCGGCGACGCCGGATCCGGACGGGACGGCGGCCGTGCGGCGACCGTGAAATCGCGTGGACGCGGTTACGGATGGCCGGGCAGAGTGGCGGCCCATGACGAGCAGTCAACTGTGGGGCCGCGCCGAGGCCGAGCGCTACGACACCGAGGAGACCCGGATGACCTCCGCGGCCGTGCTCGGGCCGACCGTGGAGTTCCTTGCCGAACTCGCCGGAGGAGGAAGGGCGTTGGAGTTCGCCGTCGGGACCGGCCGGGTCGCGGTGCCGCTCCGGGAGCGTGGTGTGCCCGTGGTGGGCATCGAGTTCTCCGAGCACATGGCGGCCGTGCTGCGCCGCAAGGCCGACGCCGAGACCCTGCCGGTGGTGATCGGGGACATGGCGACGACCACCGTTCCCGGCGAGTTCTCCCTGGTCTACCTGGTCTACAACACGATCTCGAACCTGCTCACGCAGGAGGAGCAGGTCGAGTGCTTCCGCAACGCGGCCCGGCATCTGGTGCCCGGGGGCCGTTTCGTGATCGAGCTGGGGGTGCCGCCGCTGCGGTTGCTGCCGCCCGGACAGGTGGCGGTGCCGTTCGACGTGTCCGCCGGGCACATCGGTTTCGACACCTTCGATCTGGTCGGGCAGATCCTCGTCTCGCACCATCTCACCCGCGACGGCTCGGCGGGCGGCTACCGCCGCGACGCCTCACGGCACCGGTACGCGTGGCCGGCCGAGCTGGACCTGATGGCCAGGATCGCGGGGCTGGAGCCGGAGCGGCGCGTCGCGGACTGGGACGGTTCTCCGTTCACCCAGGAATCGACGAAGCACGTCTCCGTGTGGCGCAGGCCCCTGTAGACGGTGGACGGGGCTGCCCCGGGCCGGTCAGGATCCGGGCCGCCCCGCGGTCGTCCAGGCGGCGTACTCCTGACGGACGTAGCGGCGGGGGCCCGCGCCGGGCGGGAGCGTGTCGGGCCGGTGCGGGCCGGCCACCAGGTCGGGACGGCTCCGGTCGTGGGCGAGGAGTTGCGCGGCGGTCTGTGCGGCGGCGCCGGCCGGGCCCGGGTCGGAGGTCTCCAGGGCCATGCGGTCCATGAGGGCCGCCCGGCGCAGCAGCCAGGCGCGTTCGGCGACCGCGGCGTCGGCCGGCGGGCGGGTGGCGGTCCGGGCCTGGCGGCCGTCGCGCTCGGCCCCGACGGCGAGCACCTGGTGCATCTCCCGGCGCAGGGCGGGCGCGTTCGCGTAGGCCTCGTGCGGGGGCAGGGTGTCGGTCTCCTCGCCCGCGGTCCGCTCGCCGGTGCCGGGGGTGACTCCCTCGTCCGGTGTGCCGCGGCGGATGCCACCGCAGGTGACGCCGGTCATGCGGAACACCTCAGGCAGGCGCGGACCTCGCGGCCGCCGCGGGTCTGGTGGATCTCGGTCGACTCGGCGAGGCACTGGACGATGCCGGTGCCGCGTCCGTGTTCGTCCGGAGCGATGTCCGGGTGGGGGCGCTCGACGGCGGTGCCGGAGTCACTGACCACGATGTGCAGGGTGCCGAGGTCGAGCACGAGCAGCAGGGTCATGAGCTCGCGGCCGTACCGTGCGGCGTTGGCCGCGAGTTCGTCGACGATGAGCACGGCGGAGTCCCGCTCGGTCTCGGGAACGCTCCAGGTCTCCAGCAGGTCGGCCGCGAAGTGCCGGGCGGCGGGGACGTGCGCCTCCTGCGCGGGCAGGGTGAGCAGTGCCTCTCGGCGGCGGAGCGGGGAGATCAGCGAGCTCAGGCGGGGGGAATCGGTTACAGACATGGTCTTCTGACTCTTCTGTGGAGGTGCGGAGAGCGGAAGGTGGGAGACCGGGACCTTCGGGCCGCCGATGCGTGGGAAGAGCGGCCGGTGTGCCGGCTCCTGTGGAGGAGCGCTCATTCTGTTCCACGGACGGGGCATGCCGAACGGTTCGAGGAATTCGCACCTTTTGCCCTGATTACCGCCGATTCGGTTCCGGAACGGCTGACGGCTCACGCCCGGATCGTGACGAGCTTCTGGCCGTCGCCGGTGACGATCTCGAAGTGTTCGATGGCGCTCGGGGACATGGCGACCGCGCCCGGGACCGTGGTGCCGGCGGGGTACTCGCCCGCCCGCCAGGTACCGGCGTCCGCCCTGATCCCGCCGCGCCCGACCGCCTGCAGCCGGCAGGTGATCCCGGCCGGCGCGCCCTTGGCGGAGACCAGCAGGACGCTGCCCCACGCGGAGGGCGAGACCTTCACCGAAGCGGTGACGCCGGTGGCGGCATCACTGCCCGAGAAGGTGCGCGCGACGGCGGGCGCCGTCGGTGCGGGGCGGTTCGCCTCGCTGCTCAGGGATCCGGCGGTCACCAGCCAGGTGCCGGCGGCGGCTCCCGTCATGAGCACCAGGGAGGCGACGGCCCCCGCCAGCTGAAGCCGCCACGTCCTGCGGCGCCGGTCCGCGGCCTGCCGCAGCAGCCGCTCCAGCACTCCCGGCTCGCGCACCCGCTGCTCGCCCGCGCCGGCGGGCCGCGCGGGCGCACCGACCTGGGCGGTCTCGGCCGCCCGCGCCACCAGCCGACCGGCCAGGTCGCCGTCGGCGGCCGGCTCCGACCGGCCGGCGACCTCGGCCGCGGTCACCGTCGCCAGCAGGGCGGGCAGTCCCGCCAGCTGCGCCTGTTCGGCCCGGCACTCCGCGCATCCGGCGAGATGGTCGCGTACCCGCTCCGTCTCGGCCGGAGGCAACGTGCCCAGGACGTATCCTCCCAGCGCCAGCCGCAGGTCGTCGCACTCCGCGCTCATGGTCGCCACCTCCCGCACGGCCCGGTCATGGCTCGATGCCCCGTTCCCGCAGTGCGAGCCGCAGGGCGTGCAGGGCGTAGTACGTCCGCGACTTCACGGTGCCCACCGGGATGCCCAGCACCTGCGCGGCCTCCGTCATGGTCCGGCCGCGGTAGTAGGTCTCCAGCAGGACCGCGCGGTGGTCCGGGGACAGCGCCCGGAGGGCGTCGGCCACCGCCCAGCTCTGCAGCGCCTGCTCGATCTCGTCCTCGCCCGGTGTCCGCTCGGCGGCCCGGTCGAGCGCCTCGCCGCCGACCTCGGCGGGCCGGGCCTGCCGGGCCCGGTGGGCGTCGATGACCAGGTGCCGGGCGACCGTGCACAGCCAGGCGCGGGCCGGGCCGCGCGCCGGCTCGAACGCGTCGGGGTGCTGCCAGGCACGCAGCAACGTCTCCTGCACGACGTCCTCCGCCCACTGCCGGTCACCCGAGGTCAGCCGGAGCGCGTAGTGGAACAGGGGGCCCGCGTGCTCGGCGTACAGGGTGCGCAGCAGTTCCTCGTCCGTGGTCGAAAGGGTCCCTGTACCAGAGACACGGTCCGCGGAGCGATCCGGATCGGTCCTCGGGCCACGTTTTCGAGAACGCCAGGACATAGAGCGATCATCGCGCACACCGTCCGCTTTGTCCTGTGATGCACCGCACCGAATCGCTCACTCTCCGTGAGCGTCGCCGGGTGTACGAGAAAACGCCACAAAAAGGTACGAAACCTCCGAACCGTTCGTCCCGGCCGCCCGTGGAGCCACACGAGAGCCGCCGTACGCGGCACACCCTGGCCCCCCTCCGGCCGATCCGGCCCTCGGACCGGGAACCGCCGCGCTCCGCACGGGACTTCACCTCGGTCCGCGCATTCGGTCGGCACACCGCACACCTCGACACGATCATGAGGAACGAAAGCATGCACCCGCACCCTCGTACACCAGGCCGGCGGTCACGCGCCGCGGCCGGACTCGCCCTCGCCACCGCCGCCACCGTCGGCGCGCTGGGACTCCTGAGCGCCTGCGGCCGGTCGCCGCACGCCCCGTCGGCCGCCGGCGCCATCACACCGGGGCAGGGACAGCACCGGACGGCCGGGATGACCGGCGCCTCCGGACCTGCGAACGCGGCGGGCTCCGCCGCCGGCGCCCCCTCCATGCCCGGCATGAAGATGCCCATGGGCTCCCGGAACGCCGAGAAGGCCGCCGCGCCGGTGGCCGGGGACGCCGTAGCGATCAAGAACTTCGCGTTCGCCCCCGCCACGCTCAAGGTGACGGCGGGTACGACCGTGACCTGGACCAACCAGGACACCGAAGCCCACACCGTCACCAGCGCCAAGGCCGGCGGCCCGTTGAGTTCGGCCGCCCTGACCGCCCACGGCACCTACAGCCACCGGTTCACCAAGCCCGGTACGTACACCTATCTCTGCACCATCCATCCGTTCATGACCGGCACCGTGGAGGTGACCCGATGACCGAGTACCTCGATCCTCACCAGGGAGTACCGGCCGACGACACCGGGGCGCCCGCCCGGGAGCACGACATGAGCCGGCGCCAGCTCCTGCGGCACGCGGGATGGTTCGGCGGGGCGGTGGTGCTGACCGTGGCCGGCGGCGAGGTGGTCAGCCACATCGCCGGACCCCGGGACGCCGCCGCCGGGGCCGCACCGGCGGCACAGGACACGACGGTGAACGGCACCCTGCGCTTCGTGCAGGTCTCCGACAGCCACATCGGCTTCCAGGGTCCGGCCAACACGGACGTGGCCGGCTCCTTCACCGAGGCGATCCACCAGGTCAACTCGCTCGGTTTCCGGCCCGACTTCGTCATGCACAGCGGCGATCTCACCCACCTGTCCACGGCGGCCCAGTTCGACCAGGTCAGACAGATGATGACCGGCATGCGGACCGACCGCGTCTTCACGGTGCCCGGCGAGCACGACTCCATCGGCGACGGGGGACGCGCCTACCGGCGGACCTTCGGCAAGGGCACCCTCGGCGACGGCTGGTACAGCTTCGACACCCACGGCGTGCACTTCATCGCCCTGGTCAACACCCTGAGCCTGGAGAAGCTCGGCCATCTCGGCAACGAACAGATCGATTTCGTGCGCAGGGATCTGCGGGGACTGTCGTCGGACACGCCCATCGTGGTCTTCAGTCACATCCCGCTGTTCGCCATGTACCCGCGATGGGGCTGGAGCACGGACGACGCGCTGCGCGTCATCGCGCTGCTGCGCCGCTTCTCCTCGGTGACCTGCCTCAACGGGCACGTCCACCAGCTCTTCACGAAGACGGACGGCAACATCACCTTCCACTCCGCCACCACCACGGCCTACCCGCTGCCCAAGCCGGGCCGGGCCCCGGCCCCCACCCCCCAGGTCGTCCCCGCCCGGCAGCTCAAGGACGCGCTCGGCATCCGCACCGTCGGCTACCGGCAGGGCGACCGGGAGCTGGCGGTCAAGGATGAGAGGCTGACATGACACCCCGAAGCCTCCTCGACCGCGCCCTGCGGGTGGCGACCGCCGTCACCCTCGCCGCGAGCGGATACATCCACGCCCGGCTCTACGCCGACGGGTACCGCTTCATCCGCGTCATCGGCCCGCTGTTCCTGGTCCAGGCGAGTGTGTCCTTCGCGGTCGCCGTCCTGATGCTGATCGGGATGCCGGCGCTGCTGAGGATCGCCGCCGCCGGGGTGGCGCTGGGTGCCCTCGGCGGCTTCGCCGCCTCACGCACGGTGGGCGTCTTCGGGTTCACCGAACGCGGTCTGCAGCCCGCCCCGCAGGCCCTGCTCAGTCTCCTGGCCGAGCTCGGGACCCTGCTGCTCGTCGCCGTCGAGCAGGCGGCCGCGACCGCGCGGCGGCGCGCCGCCCGCCCTCCCCTGGAACCGCCCGTCCGGGACCGGGTCACCGTCCGCACACCCCCCAAGTGACGAACGCGAGGAGTCTGCCCATGTCACCGCATCCACACCCGGCGGCCGCAGGACCGGGCCCGCACCTGCGCAGGCTGCGGGAGAGCGTGCGCGCCCTGCTCGCCCTGGACGACGACACAGCCGTCGTGATCCGCCAGTTCCGGTACACCGAACCGGGCCGTCCACGGCGGGAGACCGTCGTCGCCGTGCTGTCCATGGACGGCGAGGCACGTCGCTGGACCCTGCACCGCCCTCCCGGCCGGATCACCGAGCGGGCGCTGCGGGCCGTGCTGCTCCGTCACCCGCCGAACCGGCCGGAGCCGGGTCCGGCCGGCCGGAGTTCATCCCAGGAAACTCAACCGCACCCGGCGCTCGGGGTTGTCCTGGTTCGTGTCGACCAGGCACACCGACTGCCAGGTGCCGAGCGCCAGGTGGCCGTCGATCACCGGAAGGGTGGCGTGCGGGGGCACGAAGGCCGGGAGGACGTGGTCGCGGCCGTGGCCGGGGCTGCCGTGCCGGTGCTGCCAGCGGTCGTCGGCGGGCAGCAGGGTGCGCAGGGCGGCGAGCAGGTCCTCGTCGCTGCCCGCGCCGGTCTCGACGACCGCGATCCCGGCGGTGGCGTGCGGCGTGAAGACGTTCAGCAGACCGTCGCGGCCGGCCGCGCGCTCCCGCAGGAAGGCCTCGCAGTCGGCGGTCAGGTCGACGACCCGCTCGCGGGTCCCGGTGACGACGTGCAGCACGCGTGAGGTGAAGGCATCCGGCATGCCCCCATCCTCGCCCATCCGCCGGACCGCGACGCGGCCGGGCGAGCCGGGAAGATCTCCGGCCGGCCTCCTGTTGGTAGAAGCGTGAACAACTTGCGCGAGGTCGAGGTGGTCGTCGCAGGCGCTGGTCAGGCCGGTCTGTCCAGCGCCTATCACCTGCGCCGTACCGGTTTCGAGCCGGACCGCGACTTCGTGGTCCTCGACCACTCCCCCGCGCCGGGCGGCGCGTGGCAGTTCCGGTGGGCGTCCCTGACGTACGGCAAGGTCCACGGGATGCACGCGCTGCCGGGCATGGAACTGACCGGGGCCGACCCGACCCGGCCGTCCTCCGAGGTGATCGGCGAGTACTTCGCCGCCTACGAGCGGACCTTCGACCTGCGGGTACGGCGCCCCGTCGACGTTCGCGCGGTACGCGAGGGCGAGGGCGGACGGCTGCTCGTGGAGACGGACGCCGGCACCTGGTCGACACGGGCGCTGATCAACGCCACCGGTACCTGGGACCGGCCGTTCTGGCCGCGCTACCCGGGCCAGGAGACCTTCCGCGGTCGCCAGTTGCACACCGCGCAGTACGCCGGGCCCGCGGAGTTCGCCGGGAAGCGGGTGGTGGTCGTCGGCGGCGGCGCCTCCGGCACCCAGCTCCTGCTGGAACTCGCCCCGTACGCGGCCGCGACCACCTGGGTCACCCGGCGGCCCCCGGTCTTCCGCGAGGGGCCCTTCGACGAGGGCGCGGGGCGGGCCGCGGTGGCCCTGGTGGAGGAGCGGGTCCGGCAGGGTCTGCCGCCGCGGAGCGTCGTCTCGGTGACCGGGCTCCCCCTCAACGACGCCGTCCGGCAGGGCCTGAAGGACGGCGTCCTGGACCGGCAGCCGATGTTCGACCGCGTCAGCGCGGACGGGGTGGACTGGAACGACGGCCGCCATGTCGACGCCGACGTCATCCTGTGGGCGACGGGCTTCCGCGCCGCCCTCGACCACCTGACACCGCTGCGGCTGCGCGAGCCGGGCGGCGGGATCCGCGTCGAGGGCACCCGTTCGATGGTGGACCCGCGGGTCCACCTCGTGGGGTACGGCCCCTCGGCCAGCACCATCGGCGCCAACCGTGCGGGCCGCGAGGCCGTCCGGGACATCAGGCGGCTGCTCGCCGGGGATCCGGTCGCCGTGTGAGGCACCCGCGGCTCAGCCGGACGGCCGCGCGGCCTCCGGCGACAGCAGCGGCGACGGCGAGGTCCTCTTCTTCCGTTCCGTGTTGAACTCCTCGACGTTGCGCTGGTGTTCGGCGTAGTCGGCGGTGAACCGCGTGTCTCCCGGCTTGACCGTGACGAAGTACAGCCAGTTGCCCGGCGTCGGGTTCATCGCGGCACGCATGGCGTCCTCGCCCGGGTTGTCGATGGGGCTCGGTGGCAGACCCATGCGCTGGTAGGAGTTGTACGGGTTCTCGCTGCGGGTGTCCTCCGCCGTGGTGTCGAGGGTGCTGCGGCCGAGGCCGTAGTTGAGGGTGGAGTCCATCTGCAGCGGCATGCCGTTCTGCAGCCGGTTGAAGACGACCCGGGCCACCTTCCCCATGTCGGCCTTGTCGGACGCCTCGGCCTGGACGATGCTGGCGATGGTCACCGCCTGGTAGACGTTCATCGCGTCGCGCTGCGCGCCGGCCGCGATGGGCGCCCCGCCGAACCGGCGGTTGGCGGTGTCGACCATGAACCGCAGCACGGACTGCGGGGTCGAGTCCTTCTCCAGGGGATAGGTGGCCGGGAAGAGGTACCCCTCGGGGTTGCCCCCCGCGTCACCGGGCAGGCTCAGGCCTGCGGTGCCGACGGCACCCTTCGTGCTGCCGGCGGGCAGGGCGAGCGCCCTGTCGACGGCGTCGTAGATCTGGGACGCCCGCCAGCCCTCCGGGATGACCAGGGTGCCGGTCCTGTCGCCCGCGCCGTGGGTCAGGAACAGCAGCGGCACCGCTGCCGCGGCGCCCGCCACGACGACGCCGGCCGCACCGAGCAGGACCCTGCCCCGACGCGTCAGCCGGACCGCCTTCCGCCGGGCCGCCCCGGACCGGATCGTGTTCCGTCGGAACGCGCCCCCTCGGGCCGCTTTCCGTCGCGGAGTGTTCATCTGCATGCGTGAACGTTAGCCCGCACATGGCAGCAAACCCGACATATCGTCAGCTTGTCGAGGTCAGCCTGTCGGCGGAGTGACCCACTGACGCCCCCGGTCGCCCCGGCGGCGTCCGGGCCGCCTCACCGTCTCCCGCTGGGCCGCGCCGTCGGTTCCGTCCGGCCGCTCCCCCGCCGTCTCCGCGGCCGCCGTCTCCACCCGGGCGTCCCGGCGCACCAGCGCCGCGTACCGTCCGTCGAGTTCCAGCAGCTCCTGGTGCGTGCCGCGTTCGGCGACCTCGCCGGAGTCGAGGACGACGATCTGGTCGGCACCGCTGATCGTGGACAGCCGGTGGGCGATGGTGACGGTCGTCCGGTTGGCCGACAGGGCGTCGATGGCGTCCTGGACGGCGTGTTCGGTGCGGGTGTCCAGGGCGCTGGTCGCCTCGTCGAGGATGAGGACCGGCGGGTCGCGCAGGATGGTGCGGGCGATGGCGAGCCGCTGCTTCTCCCCGCCGGAGAAGCGGTGTCCGCGCTCGCCGACGACGGTGTCGTAGCCGTCGGGCAGCGCGGCGATGTGGTCGTGGATCTGGGCCGCGCGGGCGGCCGCGTGGAGTTCCTCGTCGGTGGCGTCCGGCTTGGCGAAACGCAGGTTGTCGGCGACCGAGGCGTGGAAGAGGTACGTCTCCTGGGAGACGACGCCGACCGTGCGGGCGAGGGTGTCGAAGTCGAGGTCGCGGACGTCGACGCCGTCCAGGGTGACCCGGCCGCCGGTGACGTCGTAGAGCCGGGGCACCAGGTAGCCGAGCGTGGACTTGCCGGCGCCGGTCGGGCCGACCACCGCCAGGCTGCCGCCGGCCGGCACGGTGACGTCGATGCCGTCGAGGACGGGCCCGCCCTTGTCGTCGTAGCGGAAGGACACCTTCTCGAAGCGCACCTCGCCCTTGACCCGGTCGAGGTGGACGGGCTCGTCCCGCTCGGTGATGTCGACGGGCAGGTCGAGGTACTCGAAGATGCGCTGGAAGAGGGCGAGCGAGGTCTGGATCTGCACGCCGGTCGCGAGCAGGCTCACGGCGGGGCGGAACAGGCCCTGCTGGAGCGAGACGAACGCGACGATGGTGCCGAGCGAGATCTGCGGGCCGCCGAGCTGGAGCGCCATGCCGGCCGTCCAGTAGATGACGGCCGGCATCGCGGCCATCACGATGGTGATGACGGCCATCCGCCAGCGGCCGGCCATGTTCGAGCGCACTTCAAGGTCGACGAGCTGCTCGGACTCCTGCGAGAAGGAGGCGGTGAGGGAGTCGGCCCGGCCCATGGTGCGGCCGAGCAGGATCCCGCTGACCGAGAGCGACTCGGTGACCGTGGCGGCCATCGCGGCCATCTGCTTCTGGCGCTCGGTGGTGATCTTCTTGCGCTCGTTGCCGACCCGGCGGCTGATCCACACGAAGGCGGGGAGCAGGACCATCGAGACGATGGTGAGCCGCCAGTCGAGGGCGATCATCGCGACGATCGTGGCGACCACGCTGGTCAGGTTGGAGACCAGGGAGGTGGCCGTCGAGGTGACGGTGGCCTGCATGCCGCCGATGTCGTTGGCGATGCGGGACTGCACCTCGCCGGTGCGGGTGCGGGTGAAGAAGGCCAGCGACATGCGCTGCAGCCGGCCGTAGACGGCGGTGCGCAGGTCGTGCATGACCCGCTGGCCGACGGTGGTGGATATCAGCGTCTGCAGGACACCGAAGACGCTGGTGAGGACGGCGCTGAGGATCATGCCCAGCGCCAGCAGGCTGAGCAGTCCGGTGCGGCCCTGCGGGATCGCGGTGTCGAGGATCGCCTTCAGCAGGAAGGGCGTGGCGACCGAGACCAGCGAGGCGGCGCCGACCAGCAGGCCGACGACCGCGAGCCGGCCGCGGTAGGGACGGAAGAGGGCGAGGATACGGCGCACCTGGCGGGGCTGTCCGGCCGAGGTGCCGTCGGGGGTCCAGTTGATCTCGTCTCGGGGCATGGCTCCTGCGGATGGGTGCGATGTGTACGGACTCACGGAGCATAGCTCACTGTTACCTATACTCACAATGAACATAGTCCTGATATTGTTCCCGTATGAGCACCCCCGACTCCGACGGCCCGCTCGCCGAGCAGCTGCTGCGTCTCACCCGACGGGTGTGGCGCATCCAGAAGCGCCACCTCCAGGCGCGTGACCTGGGCGTCACCCCGGCCCAGTCTCGACTGCTGCGCACCCTCGCGCACTACGACGCCCCTCCGCGCATGGCCGACCTGGCGGAGCGGCTCGAGGTGGTGCCGCGCGCGGTGACGACGCTGGTCGACGGCCTGGAGGCGAGCGGCAAGGTGTGCCGGGTGCCGGATCCGACGAACCGCCGGGTGACCCGGATCGAGATCACGCGGGAGGGACACGAGACCCTGCGCGAGCTGCGGGCGGCACGGCGGTCCGCGGCCGAGGAGATCCTGGCTCCGCTCTCGGAGGAACAGCGGGTGGCGCTGGGCGCGCTGCTCGACACGCTGGTGGACGGGCCGGTGACGGCCAGGCACTGCGCGGGCGCGTGACACCGGGGCCGCCGCGCCGTTCGGCACGGCGGCTCCGGCCGGCCGCTCCCGGTCCGACCACCCCTCAGGAACGCCTGCCCCAGGGGCACATATGGTGCTATAAGAACATCCTGCTGCCACAGTTCTCCCATGGAGATCACGACCGCTCGCCTCCGTCGCGCGGCCCTCGCCCTCGCCCTCGGCGGTGCCGTCACCCTCACCTGTGACGCCGTGTTCGACGGCCTCGACCACCGCCGCCACGACTCCCCCGCCCCCGGCCCCTCGGCCGCCGCCTCCCGGCCGGCCCGGGCCGAGGCCCCGTCGCCGGGCGCGCCGGGCATCGGCGACCCGCTCATGCCCCTGGACGGCAACGGCGGCTACACGGTGCGGCGTTACACCCTCGACTTCGACTGGCGGGCGCCGCGGACGCCGTTCGAGGCCGCCGCCACCGTCAGCGCCACCGCGACCCAGGCCCTGTCCCGCTTCGACCTGGACTTCGCCGGCAACACCCTGCACCGGGTCACCGTCGACGGCACGCCGGCCACCGCCGTACGGGACGGCGACGAACTCGTCGTCACGCCCGCGCGGCCGATCCCGCGCGGCCGCGCGTTCACCGTCCGCGTCACCTACACCGCCGATCCCACCCAGCGGCGGCGGCGCGATGACGCGATCCGCGAGTACGGCTGGGTACCGACCGCCGACGGCACCCTGCTGTGCGCGCAGCCCGACGGCGCCAAGCTGGTCTTCCCGGTGGACGACCACCCCAGCCTGCGGGCGCCGGTCACCTTCCGCGTCACCACCCCCGCGGGAATCAGCGCGGTGGCCAACGGCAGGCTCGTCGAGCGCGCCCCGCGTCCCGGCGGACGCGTGCGCTGGACGTACGACTCCGAGGAACCCGTCGCGGCCCAGCTGATCCAGCTGGCGATCGGCAGGTTCACGGTCCTCGACAGCAAGGGCCCGCGCGGCCTGCCGGTGCGGGACGTGGTGCCGGACGGCCTGGTCGCGGACACCGCGGCCGGCCGGGCGCTCACCCCCGAGCACCTCGCCTGGCTGGAACAGCGGCTCGGCCCCTACCCGTTCCGCCGCTACGGGGTGCTGGTCGGGGACACCGACCTGCCGGTGGCGCTGGAGACGCAGTCGCTGTCCGTCGTACCGAAGGACGACCTGCTGGGCGGCCGGGTCGACGCGGAACGCAATCTCGTGCACGAGCTGACCCACCACTGGACGGGGGACAGCGTCGCCGTCCGGCGCTGGTCCGACCTCTGGCTGAGTGAGGGTCATGCCCGCTTCTACGAGCGGCTGTACTCGGCCGAGCACGGCGGTGTCCCGATGGAGGACGCCATGCGGGACGCGTACGAGCAGCACGACCAGTGGCGCCACGACGACGGGGCGCCCGCCGAACCCACCGAGCCGACGCTGTTCAAGGTGATGCGGTACGACGGCTCGGCGCTGGTGCTGTACGCCCTGCGGGAGAAGGTCGGTGACGAAACGTTTGACCGCATCGAGCGCACCTGGGTGAACAGGTACCGGGGCCGCGCGGCCGGCACCGGGGACTTCGTCGCGCTCACCTCCGAGGTGGCCGGCCGGGACCTGACGCCCTTTCTGAAGCCCTGGCTGTACGGGCCGGACACGCCGCCGATGCCCGGCCATCCCGACTGGCGGGTGGATCCGGTCGAGGACTGAGCCGGCACGGCGTGCGGCCGTCCCCGGACGCCGATCCGCTGCCGCCGACCGGGTGGCCTCTGCCCGACCGCTGGTCCACCCGGTTGACGCTCGGCGCGCCGTGCCGCGCGGAACACGGAAACGTACGGGGGGTGACGTTAAGGGAAGTCCCTTTTGACCTGGTTGCGACGAGCGTGCTCGGAGACCCTCAGCAAGCGGTTGGAGACCCTCAGGTATGAGAAGAACTGTCGCCCCACGCGTCCCCGGCACCACGCGGACCTGCCGGCTGACGGCCTGTCTGATCGCGACGGCCGCGCTGCTGCCACCGCTGCTGATCCTCCCGGCGTCGGGCAGCGACGACACGGAGGACCTGCGTCTGCAGAACGCCTTCTCGGATGCGGCCCGCGAGTTCCACGTGCCGAGCAGCGTGCTCCTGAGCGTGTCCTACATGCAGTCGCGCTGGGACTCCCACCCCGGCACCCCCAGCGTCGCGGGCGGCTACGGGCCGATGCACCTGGTGGAGAACGGCGGCCGCGCGCCCGCGCCGGCGGCGGCTCCGGCGGCGGCTCCGGCGGCGCCGGGCGGCCGCACGGACGGCGCCCCCGCGGGGACGGCCTTCGTCCCGGGCGGACACGCCGTGCAGCCCGCGGACCTGGACCGGGCGGCACGGCTGATCAAGGTGCCGCCCGCGACGCTCAGGACGGACGCCGTCGCCAACGTACGTGGCGGCGCGGCCCTGCTCGCCTCCGCGCAGCGGCATCTCGGCAAGCCGCTCAGCTCGGACCCGGAGGACTGGTGGCAGGCGGTGGAACGTTTCCCCGGCACACCCGACGTCACCACGGCGACGACGTACGCCGACGACGTCTTCACCCTGATCCGCCGGGGAGCCCACCGGACCACCGCCGAGGGCCAGGAGGTCACGCTGCCCGCCAGCCCCGGCGTCCGTTCGAACCCCGGGCCGCAGGCACCGCCGCGCCCCAAGGAGGTCGAGTGCCCTCCGGACCTGGCCTGCGACTGGCTCGCCGCGCCCTACGTGCAGATCGACGAGGACGGCGACTACGGCAACCACGACCTCGCCGACCGGCCACGGGACCAGAAGATCGAGTACATCGTCATCCATGACACCGAGTCGACGCTGCCCAACATGTTCAAGACCGTGCAGGACCCGACCGAGGCGTCCTGGCACTACTCGGTCCGCTCCACCGACGGCCACGTCACCCAGCACATCCGCACGAAGGACGAGGCCTGGCACTCGGGCAGCAAGTTCGTCAACGCGCGTTCGATCGGCGTCGAACACGAGGGGTTCCTCGCCCATCCCGGCGCCTGGTACACGGAGCAGATGTACCGGTCCTCGGCCCGCCTGGTGCGGTTCCTGGCGAAGAAGTACGGCGTGCCGCTCGACCGGCAGCACGTCTTCGGTCACGACAACGTGCCCGCCCCGACCGGCGACAGCATCCCCGAGATGCACGAGGACCCCGGCCCGTTCTGGGACTGGCGGCACTACTTCGACCTGCTCGGCGCGCCGCTGAAGGCGACGGCCGGACCGGACAGCGACATGGTGATGATCCTCCCGGACTACGCCACCCACAAACCGCGGTACACCGGGTGCGACGGCGACGGCACGCGATGCCAGCCGCACGGCTCCAGCGCGGTCCGCCTCCACACCGCGCCGGCCGACGACGCCCCGCTGATCCAGGACCCGGGCCGCAGGCCGGACGGCGAGGAGTCCACGGAGGACGTCAGCGACCTGGGCTCGCGGGTCTCCACCGGCCAGACCTTCGCCGTCGCCGGCCGCAGCGGCGAGTGGACGGCCATCTGGTTCCAGGGCAACAAGGCCTGGTTCAAGAACCCCAAGGACCACCCGACGGCCGTCGGTGCGGGCGGTCGCATGGTGACACCCAAGCAGGGCCTGGACGAGATCCCGGTCTACGGCCGCGCCCTGCCGGAGGAGGAGGCCTACCCGGAGGGCATGGAGGAGGAGTCCGACGAGCCGCTCCCGTACAACCTGCGGGCGGGTCAGCGCTACGTGACCCAGTCCGGCGTCAACAGTTCCTATGTCGACAGGTCGACTTTCTCCGACGTGCCCCAGCCCGTGGTGCTGGGTCAGGAGAAGTACTACGAGATCCAGTTCGGACACCGGCTCGCCTACGTCCGCGCCAACGACGTGGACCTGGTGAGCTCGACCGCCGGCGCGGCGGGGACGCCCGGCCGGTGACCCCACGCGGTGCCAGGAGTTGCGCTAGGCCAGCAGGTCCTCCCGGTCCCCCATGACCACGACGGGATCACGGGCCGGGTCGAGGGTGCGGAGCAGGAACCGCATGGCCTCGGCGGAGAGGCCGATACAGGCCGAGGTACCGCCGCCGTGGTCCAGGTGGAGCCAGATGCTGCCGCCCCGCGCCCCGCCCCAGGGGCGGGTGGCGTCGTGCGGGGGCACGCCCCGCAGCCGGTTGTAGTCGATGGCGATGACGTAGTCGAAGTCGTGCTGGTACGCGGGACTCCAGGAGGAGGGGGGCGCGTAGTAGGCCCTGCCGTGGGTGTAGGCGAGCCGGGCGCCCGGGTCGGGGAGGACACCGCCCGCGTCGGTGACGGTGAACACGCCGACGGGGCTGCGCCCGTCGCCCGCGTGGTGGTCGGTGGTCCAGCCGTTGCGCCCGTTGTGGGCGGGCCAGCCGCCCAGCGGGCGCCAGCCGTCGCCGCCGAGGCCGTACAGCACGACCGTGGCGTCGGACGCGTCGCGGCCCTCTCCGTACACGACCAGAGCCTGGCCGGAGTCGGCGGGGATCGCGGCGCGCAGCCGCGCGCCGACGCCCGGCAACGCGGCCGGGTCGTCGCCCGGGACGGCGGCCTGCCTCGGCCGCTCCGCCCGGGACGGCCCGGCGGCCGGCCCGGCCGTCCTGCGCGGAGCCCCCGGTACGCCGTTCTTCGCCCCGTCACCGCCCACCGGTCCCCCGCATCCGGCGAGGGCCATCAGGACGGTGCCGCACGCCGCCGCCGTCACGACCCTGGCCCGCCGAACCCCGCCGGACGGTCCGGCACGCAGCGTTCGGATTGTTCGTGCCGCTGTCACCGTCTGCGCTCCCCGCGCCTTCTGTACCCTCTGCGCCTTCTGCACCGGGTCATCCTGGCACCACATAGCTGCCTATTAGCTGACTTTCTTCATATATGCCGCGTGTTGGGTGGTGCCTCCTGGCCGGGAGACGGTGGATTTCGCCGGGCGTCCGGGAAAACCGTTTGATTTCGACCACGCTCCGACGCGAACCTTTCACGGCTTGTCGCCACCTTCCCCCGACACGAGCCGCTGGGACGCCATGCAGATTCAAGACCTTCCGTATTCCGATCCGGGCGCGCCGGACGCGCGGTCGGGTCCCCGCTTCCTGTGGTGGCTCGGGCGGAACCAACTGGGTGGCCAGCTCAAGGCACTGGCCTGGGGACTGCTACACTTCGTGGCCGTCTCCGCGCTCCCGTTCTGCGTGGGGTTCGCCGTGCAGGCCGTCGTCGACCGCTCCGGCACCCGGCTCGCGCTGACGGGCGGTCTGCTCCTGCTGTGCGGCGCGGCGATCTCCCTGGGCGACACCTTCCTGCACCGGGCCGCCGTCACCAACTGGATCACCGCGGCCGCCCGGGTCCAGCAACTGCTCGCCCGCCGGGCCACCCGGCTCGGCTCGGCGCTGACCCGGCGTGTGGCGGCGGGCGAGGTGGTGGCCGTGTCCACCGGTGACGTCGAGAAGATCGGCTGGTTCGTCGAGGCGGTCTCCCGGTTCACCGCGGCCGCCCTGACCGTCGTCGTGGTCGGCGTCGGCCTGGTCCTCTACCAGCCCGCGCTCGGCTGGGTGGTCGCCGCGGGCCTGCCGCTGGTGGCGCTCGCCGTGCTCCCGCTGCTGCCCCGGGCGACCCGGCGGGCCGACCACCAGCGGGCCAGGGCCGGCCGGGCCACCGAGCTGGCCACGGACACCGTGGCGGGACTGCGGGTGCTGCGCGGCATCGGCGGCGAGGACCTCTTCCTCGACCGCTACCGCCGCGCCTCCCAGGAGGTACGGCGCGCCGCCGTACGCAGCGCCCGGATGTGGTCCCTGATCGCCGCGATCCAGGTGCTGACGCCCGGGCTGCTGCTGATCGCGGTGGTCTGGCACGGCGTCCACCTCGCCCGGCAGGGCCGGGTCACCGTCGGCGAACTGGTCACCGTCTACAGCTCGGTCATGATCCTCAACTACCCGTTGCAGCACTTCACCGAGATCGCCATGGCGTACTCCTTCTCGCGGCCCTCGGCCGCCCGGGCCGCCCGGGTGCTCTCCCTCGAGCGGGCCACCGACACCGGCGGCTCGCGCGCCGGCGCGGTACCGGGCGGTGACCTGTACGACCCGGACACCGGTCTGCTGGCACCCGCGGGCCGGCTCACCGCCGTGGTCTGCGGCGACCCCGACGCGGCCGGCCGGCTCGCCGAACGGCTGGGCGGCCACCCCGCCGAAGCCGCCCCGTCGGTGCTGCTCGGCGGTGTCCCCCTCGACGAACTGCCGCTGGAGACCGCCCGCACCGCCGTGCTCGTCCAGGACAAGGACCCGGTGCTGCTCTCCGGTTCGCTGCGCGAACTGCTCGACGTGCCGGCCTCCGGCGCCGTCCGGACCGAGGACGCGCTGGCCGCCGCGCAGTGCGAGGACGTTCTGGAGGCCCTGGTGCAGGGCTCGTTGGACGTCACCGACCCGCTGGACGCCCGGATCACCGAGCGGGGCCGCTCCCTGTCCGGCGGCCAGCGCCAGCGCCTCGCGCTCGCCCGGTCGCTGATCACCGACCCCGAGGTGCTCGTCCTGGACGAGCCGACGTCCGCCGTGGACTCGCACACCGAGGCGCGGATCGCGGAGGGCGTCCGCGAGGTGCGGTCCGGCCGTACGACCGTGGTGTTCACCTCCTCGCCGCTGCTGCTCGACCGGGCCGACCGGGTCGTCCTCGTCCACGAGGGCGAGGTCGAGGCGGTAGGGGTCCACCGCGACCTGGTGCGCACCGAACCCCGGTACCGCGCGGTGGTGACCCGCGAGACGGCCGAGCACCTCGCGGAACGGGACGGCGCGCTCGCGGAGCGGGAGGCCGCGTCGCGGGACGGCGCGCTCGCGGAGCGGGAGGCCGCGTCGCGGGGCGGCGGGTTCAAGGAGAAGGAAGCGGCGCTGCGGAGCGGCGCACTTGAAGAGATCGAGGAGAGCGCATGATCGGCGTCGCACCACCGGCCTACGACCCGGCGGCCCCGACGACGGCCACCACCCTCCCCGTCGGCGCCCCCGCCACGGTGCGTGCCTACGTGGCCGAGCTGTTCCGGCGGCACCGCCGGGCCTTCTCCGTCCTTGTCCTGGTCAACACGGTGGCCGTGATCGCCTCCATGGTCGGGCCCTACCTGCTCGGCGGAGTGATCGAGCGGGTGTCGGACGGCGCCCGCGAACTCCACCTGGGCCTGACCATCGGCCTGTTCGCGCTCGCGCTCGCCGTCCAGGCCGTCTTCGTGCGCGAGGTGCGGCTGCGCGGCGCGGTGCTCGGCGAGCGGATGCTGGCCGACCTGCGCGAGGACTTCCTCGTCCGGTCGGTAGGCCTGCCGCCGGGGGTTCTGGAACGGGCGGGCACCGGCGACCTGCTGTCCCGGATCACCACCGACATCGACCGGCTGGCCAACGCGATGCGGGAGGCCGTGCCACAGTTGTCGATCGGCGTGGTGTGGGTGGTGCTGCTGCTCGGCGGGCTCGTGGTCACGGCGCCGCCGCTGGCCCTCGCCATCCTGCCGGCCCTGCCTGTCCTGATCGTCGGCTGCCGCTGGTACTTCCGACGGGCCCCGGCCGGCTACCGGTCCGAGGCCGCCGGTTACGCGGCCGTGGCCGCCGTGCTCACCGAGTCCGTGGACGCCGGGCGCACCGTCGAGGCGCACCGCCTCGGCGCCCGCCGGATCGCCCTGTCCGACCGCCGGATCAAGGAATGGACCAGCTGGGAGCGGTACACGCTGTGGCTGCGTTCGGTGCTCTTCCCGGTCACCAACGCCACGCACACCACCGTGCTCGGCTCGGTGCTGCTGATCGGAGGCGTCCTCGTCCTGCACGGCCGGCTGGACGTCGGCCAGCTGACCACGGGCGCTCTCATCGCCCAGATGCTCGTCGAACCGGTCAACCTGATCCTGCGCTGGTACGACGAGGTCCAGGTCGCCCACGTGTCGCTGGCCCGGCTGGTCGGTGTGCGGGACATCGAGCCGGAGCCCGGCGACGCCTTGCTGGCCCCCGAGGGCCGTGAGGTGCACGCCGACGAGGTCCGCTTCGGCTACCTGCCGGGCGTCGACGTGCTGCGGCGGGTCTCTCTGGAGGTCGCGCCCGGCACCCGGCTCGCCCTGGTCGGCCCCTCGGGCGCGGGCAAGTCCACCCTGGGCCGGCTGCTCGCCGGGATCTACGCGCCCCGCGACGGCCGGATCACCCTGGGCGGCGCCGAGCTGTCCCGGATGACCGCCGAACGGGTCCGCTCCCATGTCGCCCTCGTCAACCAGGAGCACCACGTCTTCGTGGGCTCCCTCCGCGACAACCTGCTGCTCGCCCGTACCGACGCCGAGGACGCGGAGCTGTGGGCGGCCCTGGGCGCGGTCGACGCGGACGGCTGGGCGCGGTCCCTGGAGGAAGGCCTGGAGACCGAGGTGGGCTCCGGCGGCGTCACCCTGACCCCGGCACAGGCGCAGCAGATCGCGCTGGCCCGGCTGGTCCTGGCCGACCCACACACGCTGGTCCTGGACGAGGCGACCTCGCTCCTCGACCCGCGGGCCGCCCGCCATCTGGAACGCTCGCTCGCCCGGGTCCTGGACGGCCGCACCGTGGTCGCCATCGCGCACCGGCTGCACACCGCCCATGACGCGGATGTCATCGCCGTGGTGGAGAACGGCCGGATCAGCGAGCTCGGCAGCCACGACGAGCTGGTCGCCGCCGACGGCGCCTACGCGGCGCTGTGGCGGTCGTGGCACGGATGACCACCCGTGGCACGGGGTGCGGCGCGCCGCGGGTCGCGCCCCGTGCCGTTGCGCGGGTACGAGCAGGGGTGGAAGGCTGGAGAGCGGCACCGGTTCGGGGGCGGGCCGGGAACCCGAGGGTTCGCGGCGCGTGAGGCCCGTGCCGAGCGTGCCGGCGGCCCGCCACTCGGACCGCCGCCTCACTCCCTGGAGGTAGCCGTGACCACCGCCGACGGATGGGGGGACGACGTCTACCAGCCCGACGGATCCGAGATCCGCGAGGACACGGGACTGCTCGACGTGGAGGACACGCTGGAGGCCGACGGCGTCCGCGATCCCCTGGACCGGGGCTGGTCCCCGCCCGAGCGGCCGTGGGCCGTGGAGCACACCGGGGTGACCGCGGCCGAGGGCCACCGGGGCGAAACCCTGGACCAGCGTCTCGCCGAGGAGCTGCCCGATCCGGTGGCCCCCGACGGCGACGGCATCGGCGACTGCCAGGGCAGCGACGGCGAACTCCTCGACAACGAGGTCGGCGATCTGCGCTCCGGCCGTCTCGTGGCCCCCGACGAAGGGGCGCACGAGGACGACGAGAACGGCCTGGTCGCCACCGACGTCGGCATCGACGGCGCCGGGGCCTCCGCAGAGGAGGCCGCGATGCACATCGTCGACGAGGACACCGCCTACGGCTGACACCGAACCGCCCGGCCCGGCCGCCCTGTTCCCCGCGTACGCCCCGTTCGCCCCGTTCGAGGAGCCGCCATGCAGCAGGACAAGCACCCCGACTACCATCCGGTCGTCTTCCGCGACCGCGCCGCCGGATACGCCTTCCTGACCAGGTCCACCGCGACCAGCGAGCAGACGATCGACTGGGACGACGGCCGGACCTACCCGGTGGTCGACGTGGAGATCTCCTCCGAGAGCCACCCCTTCTACACCGGGAAGGCCCGCACGGTGGACACCGAGGGCCGGGTCGCGGCGTTCCAGCGGCGCTACGGAGGCGGCTCCACGGAGGCCGGCTGACCCCCGGGCGCCCGCGGTCAGATCACGTTCAGGGCGGCCGCGCAGCCTATGCCGCCCAGCACCATGAACACGGGCATCAGCACCCGGAGCTCGACCCAGCTGCCCGCGCGGAACCGCATCACCTTCGGCGGGCCCAGCGGGTACCAGCGCTTGCGGCCGATCGGGATGGGCCACAGGATCGGGCAGCCGGAGACGGTCAGCGCGTCCCCGATGTCGTGCACCAGCGCCCCCAGCACCACGGGAAGCCCCAGCCACAGGTACTCCTGGCCGGGCTGGGTGAACAGCCAGTCCGACCCGTTGTGCGGCTTGTCCAGGATGCCCGCCAGGATCCAGGCGCTGGTCGCCGCCAGCAGCCACACCAGCACGTCGCTGCTGGAGCCGCGGGCGGCCCGCCACAGCAGGCCCTCGATCGCCAGCACCATGTGCGCGAACAGGATCGCCAGCACCGCCCAGCGGCCGCCGAGGATCGCCGCGGCGGAACAGCCCCCGCCGATCAGCACCGCCCACACCCAGGTGTGGGTCAGGGTGCGGTGGCCGCCGGAACGGCGCGGGTCGCCCGGCTTGCGGGTCGACTTGTAGGCGGCGTAGGAGAGCTTGTCGACGATCTCGCAGAGCCAGCGTGACAGCGGTCCGAAGGCCCGCGAGATCGTGGCGGCCTTGTGGTCGAGGTCGGGGGCGAGCGCGGCGCCGGCGCAGATCAGTGCCCCGACCAGGAGCACCGGCCACGGCATCCCGTGCCCGGCCGCGGCGGCCGCGGCTCCGACGCCGAGCCAGGCGGCGGCTCCCGACAGTGAGTGTGCTGGTCCCATCATGGCCGCTGTGCGCCCCATTCCTCGTGTGCCGCTGTCCAGTTGACCGGGTGCGATGACGCTCCGTCGGCGACACAGCATAGGGGTCGTGATCATCCGCCTCGTAGCCGATTCCCCCCTCGGGGGTCGGGCCAGGCAAGATGGGTGCGTGACCCTCATCGATCGACTGCCGCCGACCGCCGACCCCGACGCCCTGTACGAAGCCTTCGAGTCCTGGGCCGGGGAGCGTGGTCTCACGCTCTACCCCCACCAGGAGGAGGCGCTGATCGAGGCGGTCTCCGGGGCGAACGTGATCGTGTCGACGCCGACCGGCTCCGGCAAGAGCATGATCGCCGCGGGCGCGCACTTCGCCGCCCTGGCCCGGGACGAGGTCACCTTCTACACGGCGCCGATCAAGGCGCTGGTGTCGGAGAAGTTCTTCGAGCTGTGCAAGATCTTCGGTACCGAGAACGTCGGCATGCTCACCGGCGACGCCTCCGTGAACTCCGACGCGCCCGTCATCTGCTGCACCGCCGAGGTGCTCGCCTCCATCGCCCTGCGCGACGGCAGGCAGGCCGACGTCGGCCAGGTCGTCATGGACGAGTTCCACTTCTACGCCGAGGGCGACCGCGGCTGGGCCTGGCAGATCCCGCTCCTCGAACTGCCGCAGGCGCAGTTCATCCTGATGTCCGCCACCCTCGGCGACGTCTCCTTCTTCGAGAAGGATCTCGCCCGCCGCACCGGTCGCCCCACCTCGGTGGTCCGCTCGGCGACCCGCCCGGTGCCGCTCTCCTACGAGTACAAGTTCACCCCGCTCACCGAGACGCTCACCGAACTGCTGGAGAGCAGGCAGGCGCCGGTGTACATCGTGCACTTCACCCAGGCGCAGGCCGTGGAGCGGGCGCAGGCCCTGATGAGCATCAACATGTGCTCGAAGGAGGAGAAGGAGCAGATCGCCGAACTGATCGGCAACTTCCGCTTCACCACCAAATTCGGCCGCAACCTCTCCCGGTACGTCCGGCACGGCATCGGCGTCCACCACGCCGGGATGCTGCCCAAGTACCGGCGGCTGGTGGAGAAGCTCGCGCAGGCCGGTCTGCTGAAGGTCATCTGCGGTACCGACACCCTGGGCGTGGGCGTCAACGTGCCCATCCGCACGGTGCTGTTCACCGCTCTGACCAAGTACGACGGCAACCGCGTGCGCACGCTGCGCGCCCGCGAGTTCCACCAGATCGCCGGCCGGGCGGGCCGGGCCGGCTTCGACACGGCCGGGCTGGTGGTCGCGCAGGCACCCGAGCACGTCATCGAGAACGAGAAGGCGCTGGCGAAGGCGGGCGACGACCCGAAGAAGCGGCGCAAGGTGGTGCGCAAGAAGGCACCGGAGGGTTTCGTCGCCTGGTCGGAGACCACGTTCGAGAAGCTGATCGCTTCCGAGCCGGAGCCGCTGACGTCGCGTTTCCGGGTGACGCACACGATGCTGCTGTCGGTGATCGCCCGTCCGGGCAACGCGTTCGAGGCGATGCGCCATCTGCTGGAGGACAACCACGAGCCGCGCAGGCAGCAGCTGCGGCACATCCGCCGGGCGATCGCCATCTACCGTTCGCTCCTCGACGGCGGCATCGTCGAGAAGCTGGACGAGCCGGACGCGAGTGGCCGGATCGTGCGCCTCACGGTCGACCTGCAGCAGGACTTCGCGCTGAACCAGCCGCTGTCCACCTTCGCCCTGGCCGCGTTCGAACTCCTCGACCCCGAGTCGCCCTCCTACGCCCTCGACATGGTGTCGGTCGTCGAGTCCACCCTGGACGACCCGCGCCAGATCCTGGTCGCCCAGCTGAACAAGGCCAAGGGCGAGGCGGTGGCCGCGATGAAGGCGGACGGCGTCGAGTACGAGGAGCGCATGGAGCGCCTCCAGGACGTCAGCTACCCGAAGCCCCTGGAAGAGCTGCTCTTCCACGCGTACGACACCTACCGCAAGAGCCACCCCTGGGTCGGCGACCATCCGCTGTCGCCGAAGTCGGTCATCCGGGACATGTACGAACGGGCGATGTCCTTCACCGAGTTGGTGTCCTTCTACGAGCTGGCCCGCACCGAGGGGATCGTGCTGCGCTACCTGGCGAGCGCGTACAAGACTCTCGACCACAACATCCCCGACGACCTCAAGTCCGAGGACCTCCAGGACCTGATCGAGTGGCTGGGCGAGATGGTCCGCCAGGTCGACTCCAGTCTCCTGGACGAGTGGGAGCAGCTCGCCAACCCGGAGGAGATGACGGCCGAGCAGGCTCAGGAGAAGGCGGACGAGGTCAAGCCGGTCACGGCCAACGCCCGCGCCTTCCGGGTCCTGGTCCGCAACGCGATGTTCCGCCGTGTGGAGCTGGCCGCCCTCGACCACGTCGAGGAGCTGGGCGATATGGACGCCGAAGCCGGCTGGGACGCCGACGCCTGGGGCGAGGCGATGGACAAGTACTGGGACGAGTACGAGGACCTGGGCACCGGGCCCGACGCCCGCGGTCCCAAGCTGCTCGTGATCAAGGAGGAGCCGGAGAACGCGCTGTGGCGGGTCCGGCAGATCTTCGACGACCCGAACGGCGACCACGACTGGGGCATCAGCGCGGAGATCGACCTGACGGCCTCCGACGCCGAGGGCCGCGCGGTCGTCCGCGTCACCGATGTCGGCCAGCTCTGACCCGGCCCGTTCCGACCCGGCCCATCCCGACCCGGCCCGTTCCGACCACAGGAGAACCCCGTCCATGACCAACCCGGCCGAGAGACTGGTCGACCTGCTCGACCTGGAGCAGATCGAGGTCAACATCTTCCGCGGCCGCAGTCCCCAGGAGTCCATCCAGCGGGTCTTCGGCGGCCAGGTGGCGGGCCAGGCGCTGGTCGCCGCCGGCCGTACCACCGAGGGCGACCGCCCCGTGCACTCGCTGCACGCGTACTTCCTGCGCCCCGGCAGGCCCGGGGTGCCGATCGTGTACCAGGTCGAGCGGATCAGGGACGGCCGGTCCTTCACCACCCGCCGGGTCACCGCGGTGCAGCAGGGCCGCACGATCTTCAATCTGACCGCCTCCTTCCACAAGCCTGAGGTGGGAGCCTTCGAGCACCAGCTGCCGCCGGCCCGCGAGATGCCGCACCCGGAGTCGCTGCCGACGCTCGCCGACGAGATCCGCAAGCATCTGGGCGAGCTGCCCGAGCAGTTGGAGCGGATGGCGCGCCGCCAGCCCTTCGACATCCGCTATGTCGACCGGCTGCGCTGGAACACCGAGGAGATATCGGGCTCCGAGCCGCGCAGCGCGGTGTGGATGCGCGCGGTCGGTCCGCTGGGTGACGATCCGCTGGTGCACACCTGCGCGCTCACCTACGCCAGCGACATGACCCTGCTGGACGCGGTGCGGGTCCCCGTCGAACCCCTGTGGGGGCCGCGGAACTTCGACATGGCCTCGCTGGACCACGCCATGTGGTTCCACCGGCCGTTCCGCGCCGACGAGTGGTTCCTGTACGACCAGGAGTCGCCCATCGCCACGGGCGGTCTGGGGCTGGCCCGCGGGCGGGTCTACGACGTGGAGGGGCGCCTGCTGGTGTCGGTCGTCCAGGAGGGGCTGTTCAGAGCCCTGTAGTCCGGTGCAGGTGGCGCAGCCAGCCGCGCAGGCCGCGCGGCTGCCCGCGCTCGATTCCGACCGGGTGCGGTCGTCCGGCCGGGCGGGGCGCGGGCCGGACCGCGCGTGCCTCCGCCACGGCCCGTGCCAGGTCGTCGCGGAACCAGTCGATCTCGTCCGGCTCGTCCGCCGTCATCAGTTTCTCGGCGAGCAGCGCGGTCGGCGTGCCCGCCGCGCCGTGGACCGGCGGGGACGGCCGCAGGGACTTCACCTGCGCGCGCTCGTGGGGATCCGTCAGCACGCCGTCGATCTCACCGGGGTCCAGGAAGGCCGCCACCGCTCCGGCCCGCTCCCACGGTCCGGTCGCCGCCCTCAGCAGGAAGCCGCAGTGCCGTCCGCGCCAGTTGCGGGCCCGCCGGTCCGCTCCGGCCCTCAGCCGGTCCCGCAGCTCCCCGGGAGTACGGCCGGTGAGGAGACGGGCGTTGTCCTCCTCGGCCGCGAACCGTCGCAGTTCGTCGGCGAGATAGAGCCAGACCACCGCCCGGTAGCGGTTCGGGTACCAGTGCACGGGCGTCACCAGGCCGAGTTTCGCGATGCGGGTGAACCGGGCGGCCGGGATGTTCATCAGGGCCGCGCTCTCGGTCGTACCGACGGACCGCACGCTCTCGCGGAGGGATTCCACCCGGTCCCGGAGCCGTTCGATCTCCGCGTGGGAGACGCGGCCTCCTCCGCCGCCCTCGTCGGGCACGGTGCGGATCCGGCCGAGGTGCACCCCGAGTTCGAGCTCCGAGCGCCTGAGGCCCAGTTCACGGGCGGCGCGGCCGAAGGTGCAGCCGAGCGGGCGGGGTCGGGCGATGGCGATGCCGGTCATGGTCGTACTCCCCCGTGGAGCGGGTGGCTCGCGCCGGATGCGCTCGCCGTGAAAAAACCGTAACCGCTCCGGAGAATCCGCGGGCAGGCCTGTGGACAACTCCGCGTCTGGGGAGAAACAGCAGGTCAGAGGTCGATCGAGGAGGAACGCTCCGGTTGCCGGAGGTCCACGCCGAGGTGTTCGCCGACCCGGTTGACGAGCAGGGTCATCTCGTAGGCGATCTGCCCGATGTCGGCCTCCGCACCGCTGAGCACGCACAGGCAGCTGCCGGTTCCGGCGGCCGTGACGAAGAGGACCGCGTCGTCGTACTCGATCATCGTCTGGCGGACCTGGCCCGCGCCGAAGTGCCGTCCGGAGCCCTTGGCGAGGCTGTGCAGCCCGGAGGCGACCGCGGCAAGATGCTCCGCGTCCTCCCGGCGAAGGCCGGTGCTCGCTCCGGTGACCAGCCCGTCGTTCGACAGGACCAGCGCGTGCCGTACGTGCTCCACGCGCTCGGTCAGGTCGTCGAGCAGCCAGCCGAGTCCCTGGTTCTGCGCCATGTCGTTGCGTCTCCCCGTGTGCCGTCTCCCCCTGGCGGGAGGATCTCTCCCGCCAGCCTTCCCCACCACCGGCGTCCGGGCAAGGAGGATGGGGGCATGGCACACAAGATGACCGATGAGGAATGGCGGGCGTTCGTCTCGCAGGGCACCCGCACCGGCAAGCTCTCCACCGTCAGGGCCGACGGCAGCCCGCACGTGGCGCCCGTCTGGTTCCTGCTGGACGGGGACGACCTGGTCTTCAACACCGGTAAGGACACCGTTAAGGGGCGCAACCTGGCCCGCGACGGGCGGGTCGCCCTCTGCGTGGACGACGACCGGCCCCCCTTCGAGTTCGTGGTGCTGAGCGGGACCGCCCGGTTGTCGGAGGAACCGGCCGCGCTGCGTGACTGGGCCACCCGGATCGCGGCCCGTTACGTGGGAGAGGACCGGGCGCAGGAGTTCGGCGCCCGCAACGGCGTCCCGGGCGAACTGCTGGTCCGGGTCGCCGTGGAGAAGGTGGTCGCGCTCAAGGACCTCACCGGCTGACGCTCAGCTCACCGAGTCGAGGAGCCGGGCGGTGTACATCCGCCCGGCGTATTCGACGAGCCGGATCAGCACCTCCTTACCGGAGTCCCGGTCCCGTGCGTCGCAGAGCACCACGGGTGTGCCCTGGTCGAGGTCCAGGGCGCGGGAGACGTCACGCGCCCCGTAGCTCCGGGCGCCTACGAAGCAGTTGACGGCGACGACGAACGGGATGCGCCGGTGCTCGAAGTAGTCGACCGCCGGGAAGCAGTCCTCCAGGCGACGGGTGTCGGCGAGGACGACCGCCCCGAGGGCTCCCTGCGACAACTCGTCCCAGAGGAACCAGAAGCGGTCCTGCCCCGGGGTGCCGAAGAGGTAGAGGGAGAGCCCGGAGCGGATGGTGATGCGCCCGAAGTCCATGGCGACGGTGGTGGTGACCTTCTGGTCGACGCCGTCGGTGTCGTCGACCGACTGGCCCGCCTCACTGAGCAACTCCTCGGTGCGCAGCGGCCGGATCTCGCTGACGGCGCCGACCAGGGTCGTCTTGCCGACGCCGAAGCCGCCGGCGACCAGAATCTTCAGCGCCATGGCCGACGTGTCGTCGGTCACGGGCTCGGAGTGCTCGGAGACCATGATCACTTCTCTCGTGAGGACCGGCTGCGCACGACTTGCTCTGGGGACTGGGGGCTGAGGACTGGGGATCGAGGACTGAAGGCCGGGGACTCCGCTCGGGCCTCGCGGGACGCGGCATCGCTCCGGCCGCTCCGGTCGGTCCGATCCGGACGTGAAGCCAGCATCATGACAACTGCCGACGCCGCCTGGGCGGTTGGACCGGAACACGTCTGTTCTGACCGGCGCGCCTCCGGTTCGTTCCGAATGCTCATCTACAGTGCCCGCAATCCCGCGATGACCTCGTGCAGAATGCGTTCGTCCGGGAGCTGTGCCGGGGGCACCGGACGGCTCACGGTGACGCAGCCCAGTTCCAGGAGATCACCGAGGAGCACGCGGACCACGCCCACGGGAAGGTCGGCGCCGGCGGCGAGTTCGGCGACGGACTGCGTCTCCGTCCGGCACAGGTCGATCAGCGTCCGGTGTTCGGGGCCGTGCGGGGTGTCGTCGTCGACGCCGGGCGCTCCCGGGTCGAGCGTGACCAGGGCGATCAGGTCGAACCGCACCCCGCTGGGGCCGGATCTGGTACGGCCGCCGGTCATGGCGTAGGGCCGGACGAGCGGCCCGGCCTCGCCGTCGTACCACTGGCTCCCCGGCTCGCGCGGGGCGCCGGTCGTGAACTGATTCATCGGGGGCGCTTCCGGTTCATCCGGCGGCGGGCGGCCTGGCGGCGACCCGCGGCGCGCTGTGCAGGTGCTCGCCGACGCGTTTGACCAGGCGTGCCATCTCGTAGGCGACCAGGCCGATGTCGGCGGTGACTGCGGTGAGCACGGCCAGGCAGGAACCGTCGCCCGCCGCGGCCACGAAAAGGAACGCGTCGTCCATCTCGACCATGGTCTGGCGCACTCCGCCCGCCCCGAAGTGCCGTCCGGTGCCCTTGGCGAGGCTGTTGAAACCGGATGCGACGGCGGCGAGGTGCTCGGCGTCCTCGCGTCCGAGCGCGGTCGAGGCGCCGACGGCGAGGCCGTCGTTGGACAGCACCACCGCATGCCGTACTTCCTCGACCCGCAGCACCAGGTCGTCCAGCAACCAGTCGAGTTCGCCGGACCGGTGGTCGGTCCTCATCCCGGGATCCTGGATCATGCGTGGTCTCCTTCGGTGCTGTCGGCGCCCACTTCGGGTTCCGGGGTGGTCGTACGGCCGGGCCGCCTGCCGCCGCCGCGCGCCCAGCCGTCGCGGTAGGCCGTCATGCGGTCGCGGACGAGCTCGGGGGTGCGCTCCTCGCCGCGTCGGGCCGGCGTGGGTTCGTCGGAGCGGGGATCGCGCAGTTGGGGGGCGAGATGCGCCTGCCGCACCCGGCGCGGGAGGTCGTCGTCGCGGGATTCGGAGTCGTGCGGCGGGCGGTGTGGCCTCAAGGTCGTGACTCCGGGGGGAGGTGGTTCGGGCGCCGGTTGCGCGGTGGGACGGGGAGCGTGGGCGGCGGCAGCGGGGGGCGCGTGGGTGGCGGCGAGGACGGGCCGGACGGCGGGGGCGACGGGTGCGGCGGCCTGCGGAAGGACGGTGCCGGGCACGCGCGCGTGCTCGCGGTCCGGTTCCCGTCCGATGCCGGCCGCCGGACCGGCGGAACGTTCCACCGCACTCCCGTGCAGCAGGGCCTTGGGCAGCAGGACCACCGCGGTGGTGCCGCCGTAGGGGGAGGTGCGCAGGTGCACCCTGATGCCGTGGCGGGCCGCGAGCCGGCTGACGACGAAGAGGCCGAGCCGGTCGCTGTCGAACAGGTCGAGGGCCTCGGACTGCTCGATGCGCCGGTTGGCCTCGGCGAGGGTCTCCTCGCCCATGCCGAGGCCCCGGTCCTCGACCTCCAATACGTAGCCGTTGCCGACGGGTTCCCCGCAGACGCGTACGCGCGTGTGCGGCGGCGAGAACTGGGCGGCGTTCTCGACGACTTCGGCGAGCAGGTGGGTGAGGTCGGCCACGGCCGTGCCGGTGACGGCCGCCTCGGGGAACCTGCGTATCTCCACGCGCGCGTAGTCCTCGACCTCCGACACCGCGGCCCGTACGACGTCGGTGAGGGAGACCGGAGTGCGCCAGGCCCGGCCGGGAGCCGCGCCGGACAGGATGATCAGGCTCTCCGCGTGCCGGCGCATGCGGGTGGTCAGGTGGTCGAGGCGGAACAGGTCGCTCAGTTCGTCGGGGTTGTCGGAGCGGCGCTCCATGCTGTCCAGCAGGCTCAGCTGACGGTGGACCAGGACCTGGCTGCGACGGGCCAGGTTGACGAAGACGCCCGAGATGCCGGAGGCGAGTTCGGCGCGCTCGACCGCGGCGCGCAGCGCGGCCCGGTGGACGGTGCCGAGGGCCTCCGCGACCTGTCCGGTCTCGTCCTCCGCGGGCGGTCCCAGGGGGGCCTCCGCGCGGACGTCGATCTCCTCACCGGCCCGCAGTCTGCCCATCGCCTCGGGGAGCTTGCGCCGGGCGATCTCCAGAGCGCGGTTGCGCAGGCTCACCAGCTCGACCACGAGGCCGCGCCCGATGCGTACCGAGATGACGAGGGAGGCCGCCACCGCGAGGAGACCGAAGAGGACGGCGGCCCCGGCCGGGGTGAGCAGGCCGCGGGCGAACGGATCGGCCCGGCCCGCGACCGCCCGGGCCGTGCCGGTCTGGATGGACCGCATCCCGTCCTGCACGCGCGCGTGGGCGGTGTCCCAGGTCCCTTCAGGGGCCGCGGCGAGCGCCCCGGCTCCGGGCCGGCCGCCCAGGATCCCGTCCTCCGCGGCGCTCAGCGCGGCGTAGTCGCGGCCGGCCGTGAGGCGATGCCAGGCGGTGCGCTGCGCGGCGGGCAGATCGGCTACGGCGGCGTCGGTCAGGACCCGCCGGGTGTTCACGGCGCCGGTGAACAGGCTCAGCCGCGCGCCGGCCAGGCCGCCGCTCCGCCGGGCGCCGGCCAGGACGGCGTCCTCCTGGGCCAGTGCCTCGCCGGCACGGGAGAACTCGAGCAGCACGCGCGCGTCGGCGCCCATGTCGTCGGCCTGGACGCCGGTGAGCGCGCCGTCCACGGCGAAGGCCGTGGCGATGGTCTGTGTGTACCGCGTGTAGGCCTCGTCCCGGCCGGCGCTCCGGTCCCCCACCGCCGAACGCAGGGTGCGCAGTTGCCCGGCGCCGGTGACGAAGGTCCGCAGGCGCTCGGCGACACCGGAGGGCAGTTCCCCGCTGTCGGCGACGGTGCTGTCCTTGCCCAGCCGCAGTCCGGCCACGGCCCGGTCGGTGCGGGCACCGGCCCTCCTGAGGTCACCGGCCCGTTCGGCGGTGGGGTCGGCCGTGTACCGGACGGCCGCGGTCCGTTCGGCCTGGAGCGCGGTGACGGCGCCGGCGACCGGGGTCCGGAGCGCGGCGTCCACACGCTGGGACTGGCGCAGCCGGGAGACGTCCTGTGCGGTGGTGACCGTGGCGTAGGCCCACAGCGCGAGCAGGGACACCACCGGCACCATGAGCAGGCAGACGACCTTGGCCCGCACGGTCCGGGGCCGGAGCCGCCGGCCCGTGGCGCGCCGGTCGCCGGCCGCGGCACCGACGACGTCCACGGGCTCGTCGGCGGGGGCTCCCGCGTGCGCGCGGCGGCCGCGCGGTGGCCGCGGGGCCGGTGTCTGCGGGCCTGCTGCTGGGGTTCTACGGGAAGTACGCATGGCCTCCTCGCTCGGGAGTGGGTCGGGGACCGCGGGGCCGGGCCGGCTCCGCTCCCGGCGGCGGGTCGGGACGGCGCGGGGTCCGGCCGGTCAGCGTGCGGTACTGGTGACGGGCCGCTGGGCCGAGGCGGACGCCTCGCGTTCGACGGCGGTGGGCGACAGCGCGACGAAGGCCGAGGTGAGGAACAGGTAGGACCCGAGGCCGACGGCGAGCGGGAAGATGAACTGCATCGCCGTGGCGCCGGGCAGGGCGGAGCCGGAGGGGGTGACGTGCACGCTCACCGCGAACATCCCGGTGTAGTGCATGCTGCTGACGGCCGCCCCCATGACCAGGGACGCGGCGGTGACCGCGACGGGTGACCTGATGTTGAGCGCCGCCCACAGGGCCGCGGTCGCGGCGGCCACCGCGATGAGCACGGAGAGTGCGACGAGCATCGGGTCGTAGCGCACGTCCCCGTGCAGCCGGACGGCCGCCATGCCGAGGTAGTGCATGCTGGCGACGCCCAGGCCGGTGGTGAGCCCGCCCAGCAGAAGTGCCCGGTTGCGGTCGCGGCCGTAGCCGACGGCGAAGACACCGGCGGTGACCACGATCACGGCGACCAGCAGGCTGAGGATGGTCAGTGGCACGTCGTAGCGGATGTCGGTGCCGCTGACCCCGAAGCCCAGCATGGCCACGAAGTGCATGGTCCAGATGCCGGTGCCGAGCGCGGAGGCCGCGGTGAGCAGCCAGTTGCGGCGTGCGCGCCCGGTGCTGCCGAGGGCGCGGACGGTGCAGCGCAGTCCCAGTGCGGCGCCGATGCAGGCCATGGCGTACGACAGCACGGGGGTCAGCCAGCCGAAGGTGGCGTGGTCCAGGTGTCCCATGGCCAAAGGACGCTAGGGGGCGTGGAAATGCAAACGGGGGCGCATTTCGAAAGGTGATGCAATGTGACCTGGAGCTGTGCCGGAACGATCGCGTCCGGCTCGAACGTGCGCGCAGGTTCGTCCTCCGTGAC
Organism: Streptomyces sp. NPDC001068; assembly: GCF_042897315.1. Classification (NCBI taxonomy): domain Bacteria; kingdom Bacillati; phylum Actinomycetota; class Actinomycetes; order Kitasatosporales; family Streptomycetaceae; genus Streptomyces; species Streptomyces sp. NPDC001068. The sequence goes on from NZ_JBIAYD010000009.1 coordinate 452,280, forward strand.
GGTGAGGGAACATGCGGAACATGAGCGACGACCACACGCACGTCCAGGAGTTCTTCACCGCGCGAGCGGCCGGCTGGGACAGCAGGTTCCCCGACGACGGTCCCGCCTACGCGGCGGCGGTGGCCGAGTCGGGGCTGCGCGCCGGTGACCGGGTGCTCGACGCGGGCTGCGGCACGGGCCGCGCGCTGCCGCCGCTGCGCGCGGCCGTGGGCCCCTCGGGCACGGTCCTCGGGCTGGACCTGACCCCGGCGATGCTCCAGGCCGCGGTGCGCGCCGGACGGCAACGCGACGGGCTCCTGCTGCTCGCGGACGTCGCCGCCCTGCCACTGCGCGGGGAGTCCCTGGACGCGGTGTTCGCCGCGGGTCTGATCGCCCATCTGCCCGAGCCCGCCCGGAATCTGCGGGAGTTGGCGCGTGTGGTCCGCCCCGGCGGCACGCTCGCCCTGTTCCACCCCGTCGGCCGCGCGGCTCTGGCGGCGCGCCAGGGACGGCGGATCACCTCCGACGACCTGCGCGCGGAAGGCAATCTCGGCCCACTGCTCGCCCGTTCGGGCTGGCACCTGACCTCGTACGTGGACGAGGACGCACGGTTCCTCGCCCTCGCGGTCCGCGAGGCCTGACCGACGGCGCCCGGGGCGAAGAGGTCGGGGCGCCCGGAGGCGAGGCCCTGCCCGCCGCCGGCCCCGGCACCGGACGCGCGCCGGTGCTTCGCGAGGGACGGACGCCCTCTTCTGTCGCCGGGAGTTCGACTCTAGGTTCGGTGGAGGAAGGCGAGTGTTCGCGAACGGCAGCCGACAGGAGCAGGGGAAGGTGACCGGAGTGTTCGAACGGATACGCGCGTACACGGGCAGACTGCCTGGCACAGCGGGCCCGGGGGTGCCCGAGCGGCGTGACAGGCGTGCGCACAACTTGTTCGAGGCCGCGGCCGCCCACGTCGCGGCCCGCGCGGAGGACGATCAGGACCGGATGGAGGAGACGGCGGGCTGGGTGTCGCCGGAGGCGATGTCGTTCGGGGTGAGCGAACTGGCCTGCCGTGCGGTCCTCACCCTGGCACGGGAACGGGGGCAGTCCCCGGGGACGGTGGCCCGCGACCTCCTCGGACTGCCGGTCGCCTGAGGCTTCGCCCCACCGAGGTCGTTTCGTCCCCGTCTCGGTGGAAAGCCGCAGCTCCGGGTCTGGTGGCCGGTCGTGACAACGGCCTTCCGCTCGCACTAGGGTGCGCGCCGTTGGACGAACGACTGGGAGGCAGGCATGGCCGGGACGGACGAGGAGGCTCTCGCCGCCGACGAGGCGCTGTACGTGCTCACTGCGGTGCTGCTGACGCCGGCGCAGTTTCCGAGCGTGCTGGGCGACGACTACCCCGAGGCCTGCGCGGCGCTGGAGCTGGCACCGCGCGCCGACGGGTACGGCCTGGTGCTCGGCCAGGACGGCGGCGGGGCGCGCTGGACGGTCGTCGTGGACGACGTCTCGCTGGTCGCCGTGGCGATCGCGTCGTGGGACTGCGGCATGGAGCACGACCTCTCCCCGGACGAGCGCACGGTGGTCGCCGCCCTGCCCGGCTGGCCGCTCGCGGTCGCCGTGTCGGCCCCGAACGTCCCCGCCCCGCACGATCCCGGCCCGGAGATGGCGGACCGCGTCCCGCTGACCCCACCGGACACGAGCTGCTGGGGTCCGGCGCAGCGGCGGCTGGGTGCCGACGAGATCGCCCTCCAGTGGGCGGTGTGGCGGGAGCAGATCGGCGACGACTACTTCCCGGAGCCGCCGGACCTTGCACCGCAGGCGCCCGGGAACGCCCCTGGGGACGGTGAGGCGGCCCCGAAGGGCCACCTCGGCGTCCGGCGGGTCATCGCCGAGGCGCGCGGCTACGTCGACACGCCGCCGCCGCTCGGCCGGGTCCGCTCGTCGTTCGCCCCCGGCGACGCCCGTACGCTGCGGGCCGACGGGCCCGGCTGGTCGATGGTGGCCCGCACCGACGACATCGCCTTCGTACTTCTCGACGAGGAGCCCGGAGAGGTCATGCCCGTGGGCAGGGGACCGGGGCTGCCCGGCCTCCTGGAGGCCCTCGACAAGATGGCCGTACGGCCCCTGTGAGCCCTGCCGGGTCCGGCCCCCGCCGGGAAGTCCGCGGCCTCGGACGGGCGGCTCAGCGGCCGACCTCCTTGCGGGTGACCCTGCGCAGCCTGCGCCGCTGCGAGGGGTCGAGGGTGAGGTAGGCGGCCACCGGGACGCCGACCACGATCAGGAACGTCACCCACCAGGGCAGCCATATCAGCAGGATGAGTCCGACCGCCACACCTCCTGCGGCGATCTTCGCGTTCTTCGACATCAGCGTCGCCTCCTTCGCGGCCACTGCCGCTCTCTGATCTGAAAACGGGCCCGTGCCTCCCACGGTTCCGGACCGCGACCCTGAGACATCCCTGACGAGCGACCCCTACTGGTCCCTGTCGCCGGGACCGTCCCGCGCATGCCGAGTCGAACAGCTTGTGAAGCGGTCCCCTCCCGCAGCGTAGTCACTCCCGGCGTCGGCGCCCCTGCGGAAAACCCCACTCACACCGGCAGGTTGGCCGGATGTTCGGTGGCGCCGGGGATTCGTACGGTCACGGTATGAAGCGAATGAAGCGAATGAGCAGGATTCTGACGGTCTCGGCCGTCACGGTGGCACTGGCGGCGGGCACGGCCACGACCGTGTTCGCACAGGTGCCCGGGGCGCCGCGGGGCGCCGTGCCCGCGGCGACGACGGCCGGCGCGGCCGCGTCGCGGGGCACGCTCGTCTCCGTCGAGCGGCTGCGGACGCTGACCGCCCGGGAGGTCGCCGCCGAACTGGCCGGCGACGAGGCGGGGGCCTGGGACACCGGCGCCGTCCGCCATGGTCTGGACACCTTCCGGATCGTGTACCGCACGGTGGATCCCGGTGGCCGGCCCACGCTCGCGAGCGGGCTGCTGGCGCTGCCGCGCGACGGCGAACGACGCCTGTCCACCGTGTCGTTCACCCACGGCACCGAACTCTTCAAGGGTGACGTCGCCTCCGTCTCGGCGGAGACCTGGGCCCAGGCGCCCGCCCTCGCCTACGCGTCGGCCGGGTTCGCCGCGGTGCTCCCGGACTACCTCGGTCTGGGGCTGGGTCCCGGCCCCCACCCGTGGATGGACGTGCCCTCGGAGACGACCGCGACCCTGGACATGCTGCGCGCGTCACGCACCGCGGCGGCCGCGCGGGGACGCGAACTGGGGCGCGACGTACTGGCCACCGGGTTCTCCCAGGGTGCCTCGGCGGCGCTGGGGCTGGCCCGCGCGCTCCAGGAGGGGGCCGACGGCTGGTTCCGGATCCGCGCGGTGGCACCGGTCAGCGGCGCCTACGCGTTCCGGGACGCGGAGCTCCCCGCGCTGCTGGCCGGGCGCACGCAGCCCAAGGCGAGCGTGGTCTACGCGGCGCTGGCCCTGGTCGCCTTCGACCGCCTGCACCACGTCTACGACACGCCGGCCCAGGTGTTCAAGGCCCCGTACGACCGTACCGTCGAAGGGCTGCTCGACGGCACGCACACCGGTCAGGAGGTCGTGGCCGGCACCCCGGACACCCTCGACGGGCTGCTCACCCGGCGCGGCCGGGAACTGCTGGCACACCCCGCCGGGGGGCTTGCCGCGGCCCTGCGGATCACCGACGGCGTCTGCGCCGACTGGAAACCGAGGGCACCGGTCCGGCTCTACTACGCGCAGGAGGACGAACAGGCCGTGAACGAGAACACCGCGCACTGCCGGGACGTCCTGCACGCCCACGGTGTCGACGTCCCCACGGTCGACCTCGGCAGGCCGGACTACGGCGGCTCCCGTCACCTGGGTTCCCAGCAGGCGGCGACCGCCGCCGTGGTGCGGTGGTTCGGGTCTCTGGAGGGCGGCGGGGGCCGTAACGCGGCCTGAGGCCGGCCGGGCCACGGGACCCGGGCCGTGGCCCGGCGCGAGCGTCCCGTGGCCACCCCGGTCACCCCGGTCACCCCGGCAGCGAGTGCAGCAGTGAGTCCAGGCCGCTCGGCAGCCCGCCGGGGAGATCCGACGGCCAACCGGAGGGCAGTTCGGTCGGCAACCCCGAGGGCAGTCCGCTCGGGAACCCCGAGGGCAGGCTGCTGGGCAGCTCCGTCGGGAGGCTGAAGGAGGGGCGCGGGGAGCCGGATGCGGTCGGACCGCCCGTACTGGTGGGCCTGTCGTCGGACGAGCCCCCGCCGGACGTCATCAGGACGACGACGGCGACCGCCACCGCGGCCACCAGCACGGCCAGTACGGCGTAGAGCAAGCCCCTGCGCCGAGGCGGCGGCCCCGGCGTCCAGCCGACGGTGGTGTACGGGTCCCGGTCCTCGGGACGTCCTCCCGGGGGCGGTCCGAAACCTCCGTGGGGAGACGGGTCGTAGCCTCCGCCCGAAGGCGGGTCATAACCTCCGCCCGAAGGCGGGTCGTAGCCTCCGCCCGTAGGCGGGGTGCCGTTCGGCGGTCCGGGCGGGCGCGGCGGTACGGGTGGCATGGCCATACCGCCAAGAGTCATCGCGTACCGGTCACCGCGCGAGGCCCGCGCGGGAGTTGATACGGACTCATGCAGCGGATCGCACGATTCCGAAGCATTTCCCGCGCGGACCGGTCATCTGCGCGCAGGTGACCGGTCCGCAGGGCGACGGGACGCGCGTGCGGGCGCTTGCTCCAGAAGCCGGCCCGCGCGTGCGGGCGTCCGCTCCGGGAGCAGCCCGCACGCGCGCGTACGTGGTCAGCCCCGGGCGCCGAGCAGGTGGTCCATCGCGAGCTGGTCGAGCTGCTCGAAGGCCATCCCGCGCGCGGCGGCCGACTCCGCGTCGAACTCCTCGAAGGCCGCGCGGTCGGCAAGGAGGGACTGGAGGCCGTCGGCGGCCGTCGGCTGGGCCAGCTCGTCCAGGCGGGAGGCGCGCAGGGCGTCCTGCACCTCGGGGTCCGCGCGGAAGGCGGCCGCGCGCTCCTTGAGGATCAGGTAGTTGCGCATGCAGCCGGCCGCGGAGGCCCACACGCCGTCGAGGTCCTCGCTGCGCGGCGGCTTGAAGTCGAAGTGCTTCGGGCCCGCGTAGCCGGCGCTCTCCAGCAGGTCGACCAGCCAGAAGGCCGCACGCAGGTCACCGGCGCCGAAGCGCAGGTCCTGGTCGTACTTGATGCCGGACTGACCGTTGAGGTCGATGTGGAAGAGCTTGCCCGCCCACAGCGCCTGAGCGATGCCGTGCGGGAAGTTCAGGCCGGCCATCTGCTCGTGGCCCACCTCGGGGTTGACGCCGTACAGCTCGGGGCGCTCCAGGCGCTCGATGAAGGCGAGCGCGTGGCCGACGGTGGGCAGGAGGATGTCGCCGCGGGGCTCGTTCGGCTTGGGCTCGATGGCGAAGCGCAGGTCGTAGCCCTGCGAGGTGACGTACTCGCCGAGGAGGTCGAAGGCCTCCTTCATGCGGTCGAGGGCGACGCGCACGTCCTTGGCGGCGCCGGACTCCGCGCCCTCGCGGCCGCCCCAGGCGACGTACGTCTCGGCGCCCAGCTCGGCGGCCAGGTCGATGTTGCGGATGGTCTTGCGCAGCGCGTAGCGGCGCACGTCACGGTCGTTCGCGGTGAACGCGCCGTCCTTGAAGACCGGGTGGGTGAAGAGGTTGGTGGTGGCCATCGGGACCTTCATGCCGGTCGCGTCGAGGGCCTGGCGGAAGCGCTTGATGTGCGATTCGCGCTCGGTGTCCGAGGACCCGAACGGGATCAGGTCGTCGTCGTGGAACGTCACACCGTGGGCGCCCAGCTCGGACAGGCGCTGCACCGTCTCGACCGGGTCGAGGGCGCCCCGGGTGGCGTCGCCGAACGGGTCCCTTCCCTGCCAGCCGACGGTCCACAGGCCGAAGGTGAACCTGTCCTCGGGGGTGGGCTGGTAGCTCATGCCGCGGCTCCTTGCTTGATGCCTGTGCTTGATGAGTGTGCTCGACGGCGGCCGGGCACTACTGTCGGGCCGACTATTTCGTCATGGCCGTTTACAAATTAGTATGCCAACGCATCCCTGGGAAGGGTCACCCTGTCCCCGAGGGATGAAATCCGGGTCGCGACACCCCGGTGAACCAGGAAAACTGCAGGTCAGGGAAACCGCGAGGCGCGGAAAAAGGGAGAGAGCCCGATGTCAGCAGCCGAGGGTCCGCTCGTCGTCGGCGTGGACACGTCCACCCAGTCCACCAAGGCGCTGGTGGTCGACGCGTCCACCGGCCGGGTCGTGGCGAGCGGTCAGGCACCGCACACCGTGTCCTCCGGCGCGGGCCGGGAGAGCGATCCGCGTCAGTGGTGGGACGCGCTGTGCGAGGCGCTGCGCCAGTGCGGGGACGCGGCGCACGAGGCGGCCGCCGTCTCGATCGGCGGTCAGCAGCACGGTCTGGTCACGCTCGACGAGCGCGGCGAACCGGTGCGGCCCGCCATGCTGTGGAACGACGTCCGTTCGGCGCCGCAGGCACAGCGGCTGATCGAGGAGCTGGGCGGTCCGAAGGCCTGGGCGGAACGCACCGGCAGTGTTCCGGGCGCTTCCTTCACGGTCACCAAGTGGGCCTGGCTGGCCGAGCACGAGCCGGAGGCGGTCCGCGCGACCAGGGCCGTCCGGCTCCCCCACGACTACCTCACCGAGCGCCTCACCGGAGTGGGCACGACCGACCGCGGTGACGCCTCCGGCACCGGCTGGTGGGCGTCGGCGACCGAGGCGTACGACGCGGAGACCCTCGCCCACGTGGGCCTGGACCCGGCGTTCCTGCCCCGGGTGGTCCGCCCCGGCGAGATCGCCGGCACCGTGCGCGACAGCCACGAGCTGCCGTTCTCCAAGGGCACGCTGGTCGCGCCGGGCACGGGCGACAACGCGGCGGCGGCGCTGGGGCTCGGTCTGCGCCCCGGGACTCCGGTGCTGAGCCTCGGCACCTCGGGCACGGTGTACGCCGTGTCCAAGCACCGCCCCGCCGACCCGACGGGCACCGTCGCGGGCTTCGCCGACGCGCACGGCGACTGGCTCCCGCTCGCCTGCACGCTGAACTGCACCCTCGCGGTCGACCGGGTCGCGGCGCTGCTCGGCCTGGACCGCGAGGCCGTCGAGCCGGGCACCTCGGTCACCCTGCTTCCGTACCTGGACGGCGAACGCACCCCCAACCTCCCGAACGCCTCGGGGCTGCTGCACGGCCTGCGCCACGACACCACCGCCGGGCAGCTTCTGCAGGCCGCCTACGACGGTGCCGTGCACGCCCTGCTCGGCGCCCTGGACCTGGTGCTCGACGCGGACGCCGACCGGACCACGCCCCTGCTGCTGATCGGCGGCGGCGCCCGGGGCCGGGCCTGGCAGGAGACCGTACGACGACTGTCGGGGCGCCCGGTCCAGGTGCCGGAGGCGAAGGAACTGGTCGCCCTCGGCGCCGCCGCGCAGGCGGCCGGACTGCTGACCGGCGAGGATCCCGGGGCGGTGGCCCGGCGCTGGAACACCGCCGCCGGTCCGGTGCTGGACGCGGTGGAGCCCGACTCGGCGACGCTGGCGCGGATCTCCGGGGTACTCTCCGACGCGGCCCCGCTGCTGGAGCGGGCGCCCCAGGACCGGTGACCGCGCGGGAGACGGGTCGCAGGACCGCCGAGAGGACCGAGGATTGATCGAGGCATGACCGCACCGCTGCACGAGGGCCGCCCGACGACGACCCGTCGCGCCCTGCCGGACACCCAGCAGGGCATGCGCCGGCGCAACCTCGCGCGCGTGCTGCACGCGGTCAGTGACGAGGGTCCGCTGTCGCGGGCCGCGATCGCCTCACGTATCGGTCTGACCAGGGCGGCGGTGTCGACCCTGGTGGACGAGCTGGTCCGCTGGGGACTCCTGGAGGAGCTGGGGCCCGAGCGGCCCAACCGCGTCGGACGGCCCGGCTCCGCGCTCGCGGTGAGCGGGCGCGGGCCGGCCGGCATCGGGGCGGAGGTCGGGGTCGACCATCTCTCCGTGTGCGCGGTGGACCTGCGCGGCGAGGTACGCGCGCGTGCCGTGCGGCACGGCGCGAACCGGGGCCGGGCGCCGAAGCCGGTGGTGCAGGAGCTGACCGCGCTGGTCCGGCAGGTCGTGGCGGACGCGGAACGCGAGGGCCTGTGGCCGGCCGGCCTCGCGGTCGCCGTCCCCGGCCTGGTGGCCCGCGACGGGCACACGGTCGTCCACGCCCCGAACCTCGACTGGCACGGCACGGACCTCCGCGCCCTGCTGCCCGCGGACCTCCCGCCGACCGTCGACAACGAGGCCAACTTCGGTGCCCTGGCGGAGCTGTGGCTCGGCGACGCCACCCCGCCGGACTTCCTGCACGTCTCCGCGGAGATCGGCATCGGCGCCGCGGTCGTCGTGGACGGCCGGCTGCTGCGCGGGAAGCGGGGGTTCGCCGGCGAGCTGGGCCATGTCCCGGTCCACCCCGACGGGCCTCGCTGCGCCTGCGGCGGACGGGGCTGCCTGGAGCAGTACGCCGGCGAGGAGGCCGTGCTGCGCGCGGCCGGCCTCGAACCGCGCGGGGACGCGGTGGGCGTGCTGGCACAACGGGCGGGCGAGGACCACGAGGGCGCCCGCCGCGCCCTGGAGGACGCCGGGAGGGCCCTCGGTATCGCGCTGACCGGCGCGGTCAACCTGCTCGACCCCGAGGCGGTGGTGCTGGGCGGCGCCCTGGCCGGTCTCGCCCCCTGGCTCCTCCCGTCGCTGCGGAACGAACTGGCCGACCGCACGACCGGCCCGGCGTGCCCGGTCACGGTCTCCCGGCTCGGCTCCGAGGGCCCCCTGCTGGGCGCCGCCCACTCGGTGGTCCGCGCCGTACTGGACGATCCGGCGAGGGTCACGGAACGGAGCTGAGTTCCCGGTCCCCCAGCCGGTCGGAGGTCCTGGCCCGCCGGAGTCGGAGACGCTCGCCCGCCGGGGTCGAAGGCCCTGGCCCGTCGAGGTCGAAGGCCCTGGCCCGTCGAGGTCGAGGGCTCTGGCCCGTCGGCGGCCGTCCGGGACCGTCCGGGACCGGCCGGGACCGTCCGGGACCGTCCGGGACCGGCCGGGCGTGCCGTACTTCGCGCCCTCGCTCCCGCCCCGCCCAACCGGTCCGCCGACCGGAGGGGGCGCACCCGCTTCCTGACGCGCCGTCACCGCCGGGATTCACCGGTCCGGACACCCGCCCGTACGCAACCCGCGAGACGCGATCGCCGTTGGCCACCGTGTGCGACACCAACCACACGCGTGCGGCCGGGCTCCGCGAGGAGCGGCCGTCCGCGCGGGAGACTTACCGCGCACTGCACGCGCCACCGCGCGCGACCGCGGCGACCGCGGCGACCGCGCGCCGTGGACCACGACTCCCCCATGTTTCGGGCACGCTGGCGAAAGGCACCTCATCCATGGACCGGGCACGACCGCTTCCCGCCAGGCGACTGCTCCTGAAGGGCGCCGCCCTGGCCGCCTTCCCCTACGCGCTGCTCCCCGCGAGCCACGCGGGCGCGCACCCCGCGGTCGTGGACTACCCGAAGGCCGAGTGGCAGCCGGCGAGCGGGGAGAACCGCACGGCGGCCCAGCGACCCGACGAGTACGACATCGACCGGGTGATCATCCATGTGACACAGCACGCGTACGCGGGCACGCTGTCCATCTTCCAGAACCCCGAGAAGCGGGTGTCCGCGCACTACCTGGTGCGTTCGGCCGACGGCCACGTGGCCCAGTGCGTCCGGGAGTCGGACGTCGCCTGGCACGCCGGGAACTGGGACTACAACACGCGCAGTATCGGTATCGAGCACGAGGGCTGGGTGGAGAAGCCGGAGTACTTCACCGACGCCCTGTACACGGAGTCGGCGCGGCTGACGGCGTCGATCTGCGAGCGGTACGGCGTCCCGAAGGACCGCGAGCACATCATCGGCCATGCCGAGGTGCCGGGGACCGACCACACCGATCCCGGGACGCACTGGGACTGGGTCCGGTACCTGAGACTGGTCAATCTGTCCTCGGAGTGAGAGCGGCCGGGCCAGACGGCGCGGTCGAAACGGTTGTCGGAGCGAACACCCCGAGTGACGATGTCCCCAGCCGCATCGCCGTCCGGGGAGGCCGAGTTGACCGATCAGTGGGTGGCCCTGGAGCCGGGGACCGACCCTGCCGAGCGGGTCCGGGTGCTGCGCCGGGCGCACGAGACGTTCACCACGGCGGGCACCGTGCCGCGCCCGGTGCGGCCGGTGGTGGCCGAGTCGTGGCGGCGTTCGGCACGGGCCGGGGTCGGGCCGGACGGCACTGCGCGGGTGGAGCTGACCGACGGCGACCTCGGCGCCTATCGGATGGAGCACCCGCTGGCCAGGGTGATGCCGCTGGTCCGGGAGCTGATGGGCACGTTCGCGGCGGACGGCGAGCATCTGCTGGCGGTGTGCGACGCGGACGGCAGGCTGCTGTGGGTGGAGGGGCATCCGGCGACCCGGCGGCGGGCGGACCGGATGAACTTCGTGCCGGGCGCGCGCTGGTCGGAGAGCGCGGTCGGCACCAACGCGCCGGGCACGGCGGTGGCCGTGGACCGGCCGGTGCAGGTGTTCGCGGCGGAGCACTTCATCCGCCGGGTGCAGCCGTGGACGTGCGCGGCGGCGCCGGTGCACGATCCACGCACCGGGCGGGTGCTGGGCGCCGTCGACATCACCGGCGGCGACCGGTTGGCGCATCCGCACAGCCTGGGTTTCGTGCAGGCGGTGGCGCGGGCCGCGGAGTCCCAACTGGCGCTGCTGGAGCCGCCGGTGGCCACGGGCGAGTCGCTCGCGCTGACGGCGCTCGGCCGGGACGAGGCCGAACTCCGGCTGGACGGGCACCGGATCAGGCTCGGCCGCCGCCACAGCGAGCTGCTGGTGCTGCTGTCCCGCCATCCCGAGGGACTGACCGGCGACGAGTTGCTGTGTGCGCTGTACGAGGACGAGTCGGTGACACCGGTGACGCTGCGGGCCGAACTGGCCCGACTGCGAAGGCTGCTGGGGCCGGGGCTGCTCGCCTCCCGGCCGTACCGGCTGACCGTTCCGGTCGAGTCGGACGCGAGTGCGGTGGAGCGGCGGCTGGAGGCGGGGGCGGTGACGGCGGCGGTGACGGCCTACCCGGGTCCGCTGCTGCCCGCTTCGCAGGCGCCCGCGGTCGTCCTGCTCAGGCGGCGGCTGGCGGACGGGCTGCGGGCCGCGCTCATCGCGCGCCGGGACCCGGATCTGCTGGCGGACTGGGCGCACGCTCCGTGGGGCGAGGACGATCTCCAGGTGTGGCGGGCCCTCGCGTCGGTCCGGCCGACCGCCGTCGTACGCAGCCGGTTGACCGCGCTGGAGTCGGAGCTGCTGACCGCTCGGCCCTGACCTGCGGTGCAACGTGGCCGCAACGTCCCGCTGACTAGCCTGCGCGCCGGAGCTGCCCGACGGCGGGCAGCGCATCTGCGAGGAGGCAGGCCATCATGACCCGTTACGCGGCGCCCGGCACCGAGGGCGCGATCGTCTCCTACCAGGCGCGCTACGACCACTTCATCGGCGGCGAGTACGTGCCGCCGGCCCGGGGACAGTACTTCGAGAACCCGTCGCCGGTGAACGGACAGCCGTTCACCGAGGTCGCACGGGGCACCGCCGAGGACGTGGAGCGCGCGCTGGACGCGGCCCACGCCGCCGCGCCGGGCTGGGGCCGTACGTCGGTGACGGAGCGGTCCGACATCCTGCTGAAGATCGCCGACCGGATGGAAGCCCACCTCGAACCGCTCGCGGTCGCGGAGAGCTGGGAGAACGGCAAGCCGGTGCGCGAGACGCTGGCCGCGGACATCCCGCTCGCCATCGACCACTTCCGCTACTTCGCGGGGGCGATCCGCGCGCAGGAGGGCTCGCTGGGCGAGATCGACGACGACACGGTGGCCTACCACTTCCACGAGCCGCTCGGGGTGGTGGCGCAGATCATCCCGTGGAACTTCCCGATCCTGATGGCGACGTGGAAACTCGCGCCCGCGCTGGCCGCCGGCAACGCCGTCGTGATCAAGCCGGCCGAGCAGACCCCCGCCTCCATCCACTACTGGATGAGCCTGATCGCGGACCTGCTGCCGCCCGGCGTGGTGAACATCGTCAACGGCTTCGGCGTGGAGGCGGGCAAGCCGCTGGCGTCCAGCCCGCGGGTGGCGAAGGTGGCGTTCACCGGGGAGACCACGACCGGGCGGCTGATCATGCAGTACGCCTCGGAGAACATCAAACCGGTCACGCTCGAACTGGGCGGCAAGTCCCCGAACCTCTTCTTCGACGACGTCTGGGCGCACGACGACGACTTCCGGGACAAGGCCCTCGAAGGCTTCACGATGTTCGCGCTCAACCAGGGCGAGGTCTGCACCTGCCCCTCCCGGGCCCTCGTCCAGCGCGGCAACTACGCCGACTTCATGGCGGCGGCGGTCGCCCGGACCCAGCAGATCAAGCCGGGTCACCCCCTCGACACCGACACGATGATCGGCGCGCAGGCCTCCAACGACCAGCTGGAGAAGATCCTCTCCTACCTGGATATCGGCCGGCAGGAGGGCGCGAAGATCCTGACGGGCGGTGAACGCGTCGAGCACGACGGGGAGTTGAAGGGCGGCTACTACGTCCAGCCGACCATCTTCGAGGGTGACAACCGGATGCGGATCTTCCAGGAGGAGATCTTCGGCCCGGTCGTCTCGGTGACGTCCTTCGACGACTTCGACGACGCGATCAAGATGGCCAACGACACCCTGTACGGCCTCGGCGCGGGTGTCTGGACCCGCGACATCAACACCGCCTACCGCGCGGGCCGTTCGATCCAGGCGGGCCGGGTCTGGACGAACTGCTACCACGCGTACCCGGCACACGCCGCGTTCGGCGGCTACAAGCAGTCGGGGATCGGCCGCGAGACGCACAAGATGATGCTGGAGCACTACCAGCAGACGAAGAATCTACTCGTGTCGTACTCGCCGAAGCGGCTGGGCTTCTTCTAAAGGCACGAGGAAGGGCGCCTGAGCTGGGAAAATTCCCGTCAGGCGCCCTTCCTCATCACTGTTCAAGGAGCAAGGAAAAACGTCGTCTTACTCCCGATTCATCCCACCGATATCCCAGTGACTCCCACCTGATCCGGAATCAGCAGCGGTTGCTGTTTCCAGGATGCGAGCGTGTGCGGCCAGGTTTGGGAGTACGAATGCTGACCTAATGCCGACTTTCCTGACGGGACGTCAGCTTTAGCTGAAGATATACCCCCGACACCTAGAGAAATCAGCACAGAGTCCCGATCACTCATGGAACGCGCCCAGCTGACGCGGCCACGCAATGAACATGCACCGGGACTCGCACCGCCCCCTCGTCGCCGCACCGCCGGCGCACGCGAGGCGGGCGATCAGGAGCGCGGCCAAGTAACTGAACTCTGACGCCAGCACAGCTGTGGCTCCTGGAGTCGGTCGGGATCGAGCCCGCGGCAGAGGGTGAGCCGGTGGCGGGAGCGGTCCGGTCGCGGGATTCGCGGTGGATGTGGCCGCCGCCCGGCAGTTCCACGCGCGGGAGGGAAACCTCCAGGTCCCTCGGCAGCATGTCGAGATCACCGGGAACGGCGACGGCGAGCAGGCGGCCGCGAAACTCGGGGAGTGGCTCGACGACGCCCGCCGCCGGGCCGCGAAGCTGGACGAGGAACGGCGTACGGCGCTGGATGTGCTCGGCACGATGCATGACATGGGCATCCGCAGCGAACACGCCTACCTCGCGGGCGTCGCCTCCATCGGCCTCAGCGTCGCGTCCTGGTTCGCCAGCATGAAGGCCGAACAGGCCGGGATCGAGCGAGCCGACCGCTGGGGCATCTTCGTCGGTGAATGGGCACCCACCTTCATAGGCCTCGGACTGGCACTCTCCCACTACGAACAGCAAGAGGGCACCCTCAGCGGCTCCCTCCACGCCGTGAAGGAAGCCAGCTGACCCACAGGCCGCCCCGCAGGCCACGCTCCCGCGCAGCGCACGGACGCGCGCCGGCACGCCCGGCGGGCTATGCGCTGCGGCGGGGCCTGCGGGCGGCCGACTTCTCCGCCGCGGCCTTCTTCTCCGCAGCCGTGGCCGCCTTCGCAGCCGGCTTCTTCGCGGACGCCCTGGCGGCGGCCTTCTGCGCGGGCATCTCATGGACCTCCGCGTCAGCGCCAGCGTCCTCGCCACGCGGTCAACCGATGATCCAGTCTTCTGGTCGGTGAGCCCGAAGACACTGAAGGCCCTGCTGAGGTACCAGGGGAACGCCTTGGCAAGGTAGAGCGGGCCGCTGAACCCGCCGAGGTACGCGGTGTCGGTGGGGCCGGGTATGGCTTACGCGTGCCAAGGCACCGAGATCGCAGAAGAGGTTGAGCGCATGAAGGTAGGCGTCCGTGGGCACTCCGTGCAGGTCGAGGAGGTCCTGGAGGCCCGAGCGGAAGGTATGCCTGGTGGGCTCCCCGTTCTCCGCGGCCGGGTGCCCCGCCGCCGCGGCGGACGGGGTGCCGAGCAGTTTCGTTCCGACGGGCAGCAGAGCGAGTGAATGGAAGGTACGGCGGGTCAGGTCGGACATCAGCAGCTCCTGAGGTTCGGTGTCGTTCCGCCGCTCCGCCGGCGGCCCGTCGGAGCGGGGCATGAGGTCTGGCGGCAGCCGTTCGCGCGTGCCGGGCGCGGGAGCGCGGGTCGAGGCCGGTGCTTGTGGAGCGGTCGGGCCGGCGGGTTCGCCGCCAGCGTCCGGCTCATCGGTTCCGGCCGAGTACTGCCTCCGTCGTCCCGCGTGATGCGGAGGTGCCGGCGGACCGGCACGATCGTCCACGCTCCGGTCAATCGGTGTCATGCGAGCCGCTCCAGGAACGTCGGCAGGGCCCCGGCCTTGCCTGACGGGGTGCCGCCGCGGCCCGATCGTCCATGGGCCGGTGCGCGTCCGCCATGGTCGCGTCAGCTTGCTCCGGCCGACGATGGCCGGGTCCGGCGCACGCCGGGAGGGAGGACGGATCATGACCGGGATCGACACGGAGCGGGCCCCGCGGACGGTGCCGCTCGGCTCGGTGGGCGAGTGGCTGCTCGACGCCCGCCGTTCCCACGCCGATCCGTACACCGGGGTGGTGGTGACGGCCCGCTTCCGTGGGCCGTCGGGCGCTGAGAAGGAGATCGAGGGGTTCTTCGACGGCCGGCGCTTCCGTGTCCGGTTCAGCCCCGGCGAGGCGGGCACCTGGCAGGTCCGGACGACCTCCCGGCCGTACGACGAGGGACTGAACACCGAGGGCCGGTTCGAGGCCGTCGAGGACGGCTGGGTACACCGCACGCTGCGGGCCGAACCTGGCACCGGATGGGGGTTCGTGGACGGCGGGGGCAGCCCGATGTTCGTCCTCGGTGACACGGCCTACCACCTCTTCGGTATGGCGCACTGCGGGGCGGACGTGGTGCCCTACCTCGAGCGCCGCCGGGCCCAGGGATTCGATCTGGTGCGTGTCCGTGCGCACGTCAGCCCGTTTCATCCGCCGGAGGGGTTCAGCGACTGGCAGACCCGTTCGTGCTGGCCGTGGGGCGGCAGCCCGCAGTGTCCGATGTTCGACCGGTTCGATCCGGCGTGGTTCGAGACGGTCGACCGGATCGTCACCGAGGCCTCCCGCATCGGGATCGGGCTGGAAGTGATCGTCGAGGGCTGGGGGATGGAGTTCCCGTTCAACGCCCGCGGGATGTTCACCGCCGAATGGGAGGACCTGTGGCTGCGCCATCTCGTGGCTCGCTACGACGCCTTCCCCGGCGTCTGGATCTGGACGGTGATGAACGAGTACGAGTACTACCCCGACGGCGTCCCGAGCCACAGCCGCGTCGCCGACCTCTGGGCGCTGCGTATGGCACGCCGGGTGAAGGAGCTGGCACCGCACGGGAAGACGGTGGCCGTCCACAACGGTCCGCCCGGCCCGCCGTTCGCCGAGCGCTTCGCCGTCGACCCGGACGCCGTGGACGCCGTCATGGTTCAGTCCTGGGGCAGTCACGACGCCGCCGAGGGTTTTCTGGCGACCGGGTTGGAGACCCGGACCGGTGAGCTGCTCGCCGGCTGGCACGGTGCGGCGCTGTTGTCCGAGTACGGCTACGAACGCAATCCGGCGCTGCCGCTGCGCCTGCCGCTGCACGAGCACTGCGATCCCGAGCACACCCGCCGGGGCGCCTGGCGCGGGGCGATGTCCGGTCTCGGCGTGGTGCACGGCTTCGACAACACCTGGGGCCCGTTCCTCGACCTGACGCACGACCAGGAGGGCGTGGCCGCCCTGATGTACCTGGCCCGCTTCTTCCGTGAGCATGTGGCCTTCCACCGGCTGCGTCCCGCGCCGCATCTGGTGGCCGGGCAGCCGACGGCGCCCGGCCGGATACCTCTGGTCCTGCACGACGCCGACGACGGCACGGTGGTGGTCTACCTGCCGGTGGGCGGTTCGGTGGAGCTGACGCCGGAGGTCGGGCTGCCCGCCTCCGACGCCGTGGTCCGCGTCTACGACCCTCGGACGGGCGTGCTGTCGGGGCCTCGGAAGCAGAGCGCGAGCCGGGTTTTCACCGCGGCGGGCGACGCTCCCGACGATGGCCGGGACCAGGTGCTCCTGATCACCCGTTCCTGACGGGAGCGAGCCGACACAGGCCGGCTCGCTCCTCCGGTCACCCGGCTGCCGGGGCGGCCGTCGTCGCGGCGGCCCCAGGCAGCCCGGGTGAACCCGGCGGACGTCGGCCCGCTCAGTCCTCGCCCGTCAGATCGTTCACGCAGCGCAGGGTCAGGGGGTGGAGCCAGCGCGGGTCGTCGGCCGAGGCGGTGGTGCGTGCCTGGAAGACGTGCTCCTCGCCGGGCAGCAGCGTGATCATCTGCTCGTCCACGACGGCCGAGTCGTCGAGGCGGTCGGCGTTGAGGACCAGGTCACGCAGCAGCGTGTGGGCCCGTACCCGGACGAGTACGCCGTCGCCGCCCGGCGCCGGCTCGGTGACGGCGGTGATCCGGGCCGGGGGCAGATCCGCGGCGATGTCCTCCTCGGTGAGGGTCCGGTGGAGCACGCCAGTGTCGTCTCGGACGGTCACGA
Source organism: Streptomyces sp. NPDC001068 (assembly GCF_042897315.1). Lineage (NCBI taxonomy): Bacteria > Bacillati > Actinomycetota > Actinomycetes > Kitasatosporales > Streptomycetaceae > Streptomyces > Streptomyces sp. NPDC001068. The sequence goes on from NZ_JBIAYD010000009.1 coordinate 469,304, forward strand.
CCAGTGCGGCACGCCCGCCGCGGGAGGGCCGGCCGGGTGGCAGGGTGACCGGCAGGGCCGCGGTGGCGCCCGGCGCGAGGGCGGTGACGTGGGTGTCCTCGTTGAGCAGTTCACCGGCGACCGTATGCACCTGTACGGTCAGGTCGGTGCGCCAGGTGTCGGCCCCGTTGTTGGTGAGGCGCACGAAGTGGCGTCCTCCGGTGGCCGTGGAGACCGCCGCGTGCCGTGGCCGGTAGGCGGCGCGCAGGGCGTACCACATGAGCTTGCGGTGGCCGTCCCCGTCGACCGCGGACCAGGACGTCACCGGCCAGCAGTCGTTGAGTTGCCACAGCACCGTGCCGGAGCAGCGCGGCCACTGCCCGCGCAGGTGGTCGACGCCGAACCGGACGGCCCGAGCCTGGTTGAGCTGAGCCAGGTAGAGCCAGTCGGACATCTCCACCTCCGGATCGGTGCGGCGGCGTTCCGGCAGGTGCGGCCGGACGCCGCGGGCCAGTTTCACGACCCCGTCCTTGGCCTTCTGGTGGGCGTCGGCGACCGGGCCGAACGGCGCCGCGGGTGCGTCGTTGACGGCGCGCAGGACGGTGGGCCGGCACGCCGGTCCCTGGAAGCCGAACTCGGCGACGAACCTCGGCTGGTACTCGGCGTACGCGGTCCAGTCCCGTTCGTTCCACACGTCCCAGATGTGGATCGGGCCGTGCAGCGGGTCGTTGGGGTGGCGGTCCTGCGAGCCGGAGTACGGACTGCCGGGCCAGTAGGGGCGGGTGGGGTCGAGCTCGGCGACGACGGCGGGCAGCAGCTCGGTGTAGTAGCCGAGCCCCCAGGAGCGGCCCTGGAGGATCTCGGGCCAGCCCCAGTCCCGATGCCCCCACAGGTTCTCGTTGTTGCCGTTCCACAGGACGAGGCTCGGATGCGGCGCGAGCCGTACGACATTGTCGCGCGCCTCGGCCAGGACCTCGCCGCGCAGCGGCTCCTCCTCGCTGTAGGTGGCACAGGCGAAGAGGAAGTCCTGCCAGACCAGCAGGCCGCGCTCGTCGCACAGGTCGTAGAACTGGTCCTTCTCGTAGATGCCGCCGCCCCAGACGCGGACGAGGTTCACGTTGGCCTCGACGGCGTGGTCGAGGGCCGCGGCGTACTCGGGGCGGCCGGTGCGGGAGACGAAGCAGTCGTCGGGGATCCAGTTGACGCCGCGGACCGGCACATGCGCGCCGTTGACGAGGATCTCGAACGGCGTCCCGGCGTGGTCGGCCTCGGTGTTCAAGGCGACCGTGCGGAACCCGATCCGGCGCCGCCACCGGTCGAGGGCCCCCTCGGCGTCGCCGAGCGTCATCTCCAGTTCGTACAGCGGCTGTTCGCCCATGCCGATCGGCCACCAGAGGCGGGCGTCCGGGACGTCGACGGTGACGGTCGCGGTGGACTCGCCGGGTATGACACGCCCCGTGGCGCCATGGCCCCCGACGTGGGCGTCGATCCGCAGCTCGCGTTCCTCTGCTCCCGGGGCGCGCCGGATCCGCACCGTCGCGGTCGCGGTAGCCGGGCCGTCCGGGCCGGGGAGGGGCACGTCGACGGCCGGTACGACGCTCTCGATCCGGGCACCGCTCCAGCTGAGCAGCTCGACAGGCTTCCAGATGCCCGCGGTGACGAGCGTGGGACCCCAGTCCCAGCCGAAGTTGGCCGCCATCTTGCGTACGTAGTTGAACGGCTCGTCGTACGTCGAGGGCAGCTCGCCCCGCTCGGCGCGGCGGGCCTCGGTGTACGCGTAGACGGAGGAGATGTGGACGCGCAGCTCGTTGCCCGTCGGGGTGACGACGTCGGTCACGTCGAAGATGTGCGTGCGGTGCATGTCGGCCGTTCCGCCGACCACTTGGCCGTTGACTCTGATCTCCGCGACGGTGTCCAGGCCGTGGAAGACCAGTTCACGCCGTGGGTCGTCACCGGGCGTCGGCGGCAGGTCGAAGGAGGTCGTCCAGGTCCAGCCGGAGCGTCCGATCCAGTGCTGGTCGGCCTCGTTGAGCCCGACGTACGGGTCGGCGAGAAGTCCTTCGGCCATCAGGTCGGTGTGCACGCATCCGGGTACGGCGGCCGGCACGCTGCGCCCGCGCAGTTCCGCGGGTGCGTCGGCGGCGGGTTCGGTGAGTTCGAGGCGCCATCCGGTGTCGACGGCTGACCTGAGCGTCATGGGTACTCCTGAAGTGCGGTGGATCCGGTGGTGTCGGTGCCCGGCGCGCGGCGGGACAGCTCAGGCGGGCCGGTGGGTCGTCAACCCGGCGATGAAAGAGGCGTGTTCCGCGGTCTGGTGGTCGCCGCCGCCCTCGTGTGCGCTGTACTCCCAGACCCGGATGTCCTTGTCGACACGGCCGGTCGTCCGCTCTCCCCAGCGGTGGTAGGCGGCGAAGACCGTGGACGGCGGGCAGACCGGATCCATGAGGCCGACGGAGAAGCGCACCGGGGCGGTCGCGCGCGCCGCGAAGTTGGCCCCGTCGAGATAGGAGAACGTGTGGAAGACCTCCTCGACGGCGTCCCGGCGGCCCTGGAGGTAGTCGGTGATCTCCCGGTAGGGATGGGCGTCGGTGATCTGTGTGGCGCGCCGGACGTGGCACAGGAACGGCACGTCGACGCAGGCCCCCGCGACGCCCTCGTGCAGCCCTGACACGGCGAGCGCGATTCCGCCGCCCTGGCTTCCGCCCTTGACGACCACCCGGTCCGCGTCCACCTCGACGAGTTCGGCGACCGTGTCGACGGCGCGCACGGCGTCGGTGAACAGCCGCCGGTAGTAGTGGTCGTGGGGCCGCGCGACACCGCGGGTCAGTACGCCGCCGGCCTGCGGACCGATCTCGCCGTCCGGGGTGTCGGCCGCGCCGTCGGCCGAGGACTGGCCCCGGCTGTCCATCAGGAGGTGGGCGTAGCCGAGCGAGGACCACAGCGTCGCCCGGAGTGCGCCGCCACGGGCTCCGCCGTAGCCCAGGTACTCGACCACGGCGGGCACCGGACGCCGGACGCCCCTGGGCAGCCACAGCCAGGCCCGGACGGGCTGCCCGTCGAAACCGGAGAACGTCACGTCGTACGTGTCGGCGTGGATCAGGCCGGTCCGCACGGGGCGCAGCACCGGCGGGCCGGCCGCGCGGCGTGCCTGGCCGAGTGTCTCCTCCCAGAAGGTGTCGAAGTCGTCGGGCTCGGCACCGTCGTAGCGGTAGGCCAGCAGGTCGGCGAGGGGAAGGTCGGTGAACACGGGACCCCTGGAGTGGTGGTGGGGGTGCGCAGCGGCCCGCCCGGCGCACGAAGACGCCGAGCCACCGATCGGTGGCGTCGGCGGTGCCGTCCGGTGCCGAAGCGGCCGTGCACACCGGGTGGGACCCGTTCACCGTAGGCCGACCGAGGTGGTGTCGGACAGCGGTCGCGGCGCACCGGGCACGGACGTCCATGTCCGCGGGCACCGGCGGCGCAGCCGGGCCGGTTCGGCGACTGCCCCGGGGTGGCGAGCGCGCACGAGCGTCCATGGTCCGGGTATCGCCCGCCATGCCGCGCCGCCCGGCGGATTCCTAGGCTCCTGCCGCGCGGCGCGGCCGCGGCCGCGCCGCGCACTCATCGCACCCCGGCCCTCGCAGCGACGTCTTCGCGGTGGCCAGGGGGCTTCCAGGGCGCACCGGCGGGAACGGTGCCAGGGACACGGAGGCACGGCATGTGCGAACGATCGACGGCGGATCCACGATCCGCCGGAAGCCGCGTGCGGCGGATGCTCCGCGGGCGACCACGCACGCAGCCGGCGGAGTCCGCGGCGCGGGCAGCCGGCTCGGCACCGGGGGCACGCCCGGCGGGCAGGGCGGGCGGCACGGGCGGAGTGCGGGTTCCGCGGCCGGCCCGGACGTCGCTGTCCGCGCTGGCTGCCGGGCTGTTGCTGGTGGCGGTCGCTCCGGTACCGGCCCAGCCTGCCGCCTCCTCCCCCGCTACGAGCGCGTGGTGCGCGGGGATCGATCCCGGCGCCGGAGCGACGCCGGTCCGTGCGGCCGACGCCTACCGGTGGAAGCCGCTGCGGATCGGGGGCGGCGGGTTCGTCACCGGTCTCGTGGTGCATCCGCGCACCCCTGGCGTCGTCTACGGCCGGGAGGACGTCGGTGGCCTGGTCCGGTGGGACGAGCGCACCCGAAGGTGGACCCAGCTGCTGCGCGCGGACCGGGTGCCCGCGCCGCGTTCCGCGGACTACGGCGTGGAGAGCGTCGCCGTCGCCGCCACCGACGACCGTGTCGTCTACGCGGCCGTCGGCGACGGGAGCCCGGACGGCCGGGTGCTCGCCAGCCACGACCGGGGCGGGCACTGGAGCGACGGCGGGCGGCGATGGCTGGTCGAGGGCAACAACGCCTACCGCACCGGGCCCGAGCGACTCGCCGTCGATCCCGCGGACGCCGGTGTCGTCTACTACGGCACCCGCACCCAGGGCCTGTTCGTCAGCACCGACGGGACCCGGCACTGGTCCCGGGTGCCGCTCGCCCAGGTGCCGCCGGGGTCGCTCGGCGACAAGGTCGGAGTGGTGTCCGTCCAGTTCGACCCGAGCACGGGCCGGACGCACGGACGTACCCGTGGCATCTGGGTGACGGTCGCCGGGGTCGGCGTCTACCGCTCCGACGACGCCGGGCGCACCTGGCGGCAGGTGTACACCGACACCGTCCGCACTCCGACCGACGTGAAGGCGGCGGCGGACGGCACGCTCTACGTCGCCTACGGACCCGGTGGCACAAGCCCGGCCGGCATCCGCCGGCTCTCCCCCGCCGCTCCCGCCGGGCACGAGACCACGGCACCGCCGCAACAGGGCAGCGCCTACTTCATCGGCGTCGACCCCGCCGACCCGGACCGTCTGATCGCCACGGACGACGCCGTCCGTCCGGGCCACCTCTTCCGTTCCACCGACGGCGGCACCACCTGGCAGACGCTGACGTTCACGCTCGACGACGAGGAGATCGCCTGGCCCGGGAGCACCACCGAGGGCGGCTGGCTCTCCACCGGCACGTTCGTCATGGACCCGACCCGTCCCGGCCGGGTGTGGTTCCCGCAGGGCGTGGGTGTCTGGCGCAGCGACGACGTCTTCTCCCGCGGCACCTCCGTGACATGGCACTTCGTCAGTTCCGGAATCGAGGAGACCGTGGCCTACGACCTGATCGCACCGCCGGGCGGCGCTCCGCTCAGCGCGATCGCCGACCGGAACGGCTTCCGGCACGACGACCCGGACCGCTATCCGAAGGCCCCGGTCCTGACCGACGAGTTCTCCGCCGGCACGAGCCTCGCCTACGCGGGGCTCAGGCCGGACTACGTCGTCGCCGTCTCCAGCGACACCCGGGCCCAGTACGCGCCGCTCGACGCGACCTGGACGAGCGAGCCGGCCTCCGGCTACTCCACCGACGGCGGTGTCACCTGGACCCGCTTCGCCGGCGGCAAGGCCGACATCACGCGCCGCTACGGCGGCAACATCGCTGTGTCGGCCGATGCCTCGTCGATCGTCTGGATGCCGACCATCCCGGCGAACTACGCCGCCGACCCGACCAATGCGGGCCGTGCGCAGCCCACGCCCCTGAACGTGCCGTACGTCAGCCGCGACGAGGGGCGTACCTGGACGGCGGCGACCGGCATCGCCCCGGGGCCCGGCATCCACGACATGATCTGGTGGGGCACGAAGCGCGCCCTGACCGCCGACCTGGCCACCCCCGGCACCTTCTACCTCGCGACGACCCGCGGCGACGGCGAGTTCTACCGTTCCACCGACGGCGGCGCCACCTGGACGAGGACCGCCGCCGCGCCCCGCACCGGGGGCACGGACGCCCATGTCTTCGGTCAGGTGCACGCCGTACCCGGGCACGCGGGGCACGTCTGGGCCAGTACCGCGCAGGGCGGCCTGTGGTACACGACGGACGGCGGCGACTCGTGGACGAAGGCGCCCTGGGTGCAGGAGGCCCGGTCGTTCGGCTTCGGCAGGTCGGCCGGGGGCGGCTATCCGACGCTCTACGCGCACGCGCGCATCCACGGCACCTGGGGCGTGTGGCGCTCCGCCGACCGGGGAGCCACCTGGTCGCTCGTCGCGCGGTACCCGGCCTGCTCCTACGCGGGGATCAACGTCGTCACCGGCGACATGGACGTGCCCGGCAGGGTCTACGTCGGATTCTCCGGCAACGGTTTCGTCTACGGCGGCCCCGGGAGCCCGCGCGCCGGATCGTGAAGGCGCGGAAGGGTGCGGAGGCGCCGTGAGACGGCCCCGGCCGCGGGGGGGGGGCCGGGGGGGGGGGGGGGGCCGCCGGGCGGGGGCCCGGGGGGGGGGGGGGCCCCGGGGGCCGGGGCCCGCCCCCCCCCGCCCCCCCCCCCGGCGCCCCGCCC